>JANRJC010000043.1:0-37904 GCA_033764335.1 Bacteroidia bacterium
CGAGGAAAATACGCCTCCCCAGAAAGAGCCGGAACCCGCGCCCAACTGACGGAAGGAAACGCTACTACTCGCTTTCAAAGCAGGTACCCATAATCCCTAACTTTTATTTATCCGACTGTCCAATTTTAGGTTGCAAGTCCAGTCTATCCGACTGATATAAACGCCTCCTCCCCCCCCTCCCAGATGGTAAGCATGGGTGAAAATGTTTCGCCGGACGATCAGGTTTCGGTGATTGTAGGGTTCGGAATTCGTTTGGTCTTGAACCACAAGGTGACCTTCAAAAAGATTGAAATAACAATCCTCCACTAAAAAATGCCGGAAGGGTGCGTTTAAGATATTAATCGCCACGGGTTCATCGGTTCCTGATCGGGTGTGAGGTTCGGCATAAATACCCACAACGGATACATAAGAGGCGGTATCGTTGATAAACAGTAGGAAGCTATTGGCGCCTGTCAAAACCGCTGGCCGTTCAGATGCCATGCCGTATGCGGCAATCAGCAAAGGTTCGTTTCGGTTTCTTCCGCTTTTATTCAGCAATTCAAAGGATTGATTCGTAAATGTATCCCCTCTTTTCAGCAGAATCCAGTCGGGATAGCCGTTTCGCAAATGGGTTTTCGCGGCTGCGAGGGTCTGATAGGCATCAATAACCCCTGTTGGGTTAAAAGGATTCGAGCCAATGGAAGGAGCCGAAGGGCTGTAAAATTGCGCTGTCGCGTCATTGCCGGAGGAAGAACTGACGTAAATAATCCGGCTGTCGCTGCTTGGCGTGAACTGCGTAAAGCCATTAATTACAGGCAATTGCCCATATCCGAATATCGGAATAACAAGGAATAATGCTTTTAAAAATTTCATATAAATATTCCTAAGATCTTACGAATTAATCTTTTTTATGCTTTTTTCTACTGTAAAAATCCGACAATTTTAATCCGTGCGGACACAAGCAGACAAAGAGGATTGAATATCTTGCGGGAAAGAGTTATCTTTATGGACTCTATTTCAGTACTTTTAACCACATGGCTAAAGATATATACCACCAAATTGTTCGAGAAGCATTAGAAAAAGATGGTTGGACGATTACACACGATCCCCTGACCATCCGATCTGGTGGGATGAAAATGGAGGTTGATCTCGCTGCGGAACAGGTTTTTGCAGCTATGCGGGGAGTAGATAAAATTGCCGTAGAGGTGAAAAGTTTCTTAAGCAAATCTAAATTAGCGGATTTTTACGAAGCAAAAGGGAAGTATGATGTTTATTTACGAGCTTTAGGACAAGTGGCAAGAGAATACAGGCTTTATCTTGCAGTAGAAGAAGCCATTTATAATTCTTTTTTTCAGAAGCCGTTCATTAAAGACATGGTTGAAGATGAAAACATACGAATCATTGTTTTTTCCGAAAAAGAGCAAACAATTGTATCATGGATAAACTGAGCAACTATCGAACACTTATCATAGAACTGCTGAAACAATACATTGCAATGCCTTCTGTTTCGGCTTCGGATGACGAATTAGAGGAACAACTTATCCTCGATAGGGAACATGACCATTACCAGATACTGGCCATTGGCTGGCAAGGGGCAAAACGTATTTATTATCCCGTTTTTCATCTTGACATAAAAAATGGGAAAATCTGGGTACAAGAGGATGCAACAGATTTCGATATTGTGGGAGAGCTTGAAAATCGCGGTGTACCCAAATCCGATATAGTGCTAGCATTTCACGCACCATACCGACGCCCTCATACCGATTATGCCGCAGCCTGATTCATAGGCAATACCTCGATTAATTTTAATCCGTGCGCGCTACTTGCTGGTGGAGTTGGGTCAGTGCGGGGATTTCGTGCAAAAACCGATCAAAGGCGTCTCCGGTTTTGGCTTTGAAATCTTTGAGGAAATGCGGCAAATCATAATAACCTGCATGAAAGGCCAGTTCCTCCAGGGTGGGGTATTTCTTCGATTTCAGTAGTAGCAGGGCAAACTGAAACCGCCAGATATTGGCGTAGGTTTTGGGGGAAACGCCTACTTTCTGGAGGAATAACCTCTCAAGGCTGCGTTCGCTCAGGCAGACTTCTGCCGCGAGGTCTTTTACGCGGATTAGTCCTCTTTTTTGAATAATCAGATTTACGGCGTAATAAATTGGATCGCGTTTCCAACGGCTGGGATCGCTGATTCTTTTCCGGAAAAATCCCAGCATCGGTTCTTTTTCCCAGGACAAAATTTCCCCGTCTTCGAGCTTGTCTCGGAAGGTTTTGATTTCTGGGCAACTCAGGCTACAAAGGTCGGCATGTCCATTGGTAAAAGTATCCAAATTTTCTCTAAAAAAGTGATAGGCAATCAGGGGATGTAAGACAAACGCCACACCATGCCCCTGTCCCTGATAATTCAGAAAGGCGGGACCCTGGGTCAAAATCCCCTCCGCGACAATTTGGGGTTCGGTAACGTCGTGTTTTGTTCCCGCCTCATTGATGCTCCAACTCATGGAAAAATCTCCCGGTTGGGGCACAGGATTTTCACCATTCTGTTTAAGCCTGACGCGGGAGTACATATTGATGTACAAAAACCCGCTCGGCGGGAAAAACTCGCAATGGAGTTCCGGAAAGTCCATATCCATGGCAACCGTCCAAGCGGGTACCTCCGGAATGGGGGATTGGGATACAAGCGCAAGGGGCATAAAAAGGTTATTTTAGGGGAATACCTCTTTATTAGACGGGGGCGGCGAAAAAAGATAAATGATGGGAGAGGGGTTTTTACAAAAAAAGCGACTCGGGGTAAAAATCAATCTTTCTGCTTCATTTGGGTAGAAAGAGATTAATTTTTTTATACGTTTCATCTTTTTTATAGTATATCTCATGATTTTACGAGTAGCCAATACTAAAAATTTGCAATTTTTCTAATTCTTGCATATTTTGGTATGCTAAAAAATCTTTTACACTTACAAATGGCTCAGCCACCTGTATTCATTCTGGCTTTTGCCAATGATCGCCAGGGCCAGTTTTTACGCAACATTGCCGAAGAACAACGCGCAATTAGCCAAGCCTTAGGGCCTTTGGAAGACAGAAGCCTGCTGAAATTGAAAATTTTGCCAGACGCTAGTGCGGATGACATATTCGATGCCTTTCGGAAACATAATGACCGAGTGGTAGGGTTTCACTATGGCGGTCATGCCGATGGACTAGAACTATTACTGAGCGGAGCCCAAAAACCCCTTGACGTATCTGGCTTTGCTCAATTTCTAGCTGAGCAAAAAGGCCTGCAGCTAGTCTTTATGAACGGTTGCGCGACCGCAATTCAGAAAGATCCCTTGCAAATGGCGGGCATCCCCCACCTAATTCTTACAGAAACCACAATTAACGATGAGGCTGCAAGGAATTTCGCAACACAGTTTTATCAAAGCCTTGCGGCGGGACAGTCCGCAGACCGTAGTTTTGTGGAGGCACAGGGTGCTACCACCGCCCAGCTAGGGAACCAACGCGGAAGCCTTACCTGGTCTTATCCCAGACAAGTGGCAAAAACGGAACTCCCCTGGCAGTTTATTTCCGCTCCAAGTGCACAGCCTTTTGCCCTCCGTACCCGGCGACCCTCGCGTATGCCCTGGATAGCGGCAGGGGCCGCCGGACTAGTTCTCCTGGCGATCCTCGCGTGGATATTCAAGCCGGCGCCGCAGCCCTTCGACCTGACCCTGATCATCCAGGACACCCAGGGCCACCTTCTCGACGCCCTCGCGCGCGGCGACAAGCTGCTCCTGCCCCCCAACCACGACCTCCTGACTGATACCCTGGAATTTACCAAGGTGGCCCTGGTGCTGGACGGCACGCCCCGCCAAGGCGAGACCGACGCCCAGGGCAATGTCTATTTCCGCCAGCTCGACAGCCGCTTCCGGGGGAAGTCCGTGCCCGTGCAGATATCGGGCCACTACTGGCGGACAGCCGACAGTAGCGCCAGCCTGACCTTGGCCCCGCCCAACCAACCCCTGCGCCTGGCCCGCACCGAGGCACTGTGCCGGGTGTGGGGGAAACTCAGCCACGCGGGTAAGCCCCTACCCGGCCACCGGGTAACCATCTGCGCCCTGCCCGATGCCTCGCGGGTGCTGGCTGTAGCCTTCACCGGCCCCGATGGCCGGGTCAGCTTCGACATCCCGCCCGACGCCTGCGCCCGGCAGTACCTGATCCAGACCGATCACCCCGCGCACCCTTACCCCGTACGCGATACCATCTACCCCGAAAGCGAATTCATCCTTCCCATAAACTAAGCCACTGTCCGCCATGCACCGCATCCAGAGCTTCCTTCTCTTGAACCTGCTGATGGGCTGCCTCGCCGCACAGGGTATCCTCCCCGGTATCATCACTTTCCAGAACTCCGGGAATAAGCCGGTGCCGGGGGCCATCGTCCGGGCAAGCCTCGCCAACAGCACCGAGACCGCCGCCGATGGGACCTTCACCATGACCCTGCCCGGTAAGGCACCCGGCTATGAAGTCGTTGTCCGGGTAGAAAAGCCAGGCTACGAAGTCGTCAACCGGACGGAACTCGAACGCTACGCCCTGCGGGCCGACGCGAGCCAGCGCCTCAAAATCTGGATGTGCCCAGTGGGCCAGTGGGAGCGCAACGCCCTGGCCTATTACCAGATCAACGAAAAAAAGATCACCCTCAGCTACCAGCAGCGCATAGATCGGCTCAAGCTGGAACTGAGCGGCCAGCAACAACTGTTGCAGGACTCGCTGGCTACACTGGCAGAGCAGCACCAGCTCGCCCTCAACCAGGCCGAGGAACTGGCCAACCGATTTGCCATTGCCAACTTGGACGACGCCTCGCTTATGTTCCGGCAGGCTTTTGACTACTACACACAAGGGGAAATCGACAGTGCCCTGCAAGTGCTAGACGAGGTACGACTGGATGAGCTGGCAGCAGCGGCGCTGGAAGAGCGGGCAGAGGCCGACACCCTCGAACAACTGGCCGCCGCCAAACGCGACACTGCTACCAAAACCCTGGCGGAGGTCGTGGAGGGATATGCCCTGCGGGCCCAGATGCTAATTACCAAACTCCGCTTTGACGAAGGCTTCCGCAATTTTGAAAAAGCGGTAGCCCTGGACTCCCTGGACTTCGAGTTGAACTTTGAGTATGCGAGTTTTCTTCAGAAACAAAACCGCTTTCGACTTGCAACTGCGCAATATGAAAAGGTGCTGAAACTTGGGAAAGATTCCGCCCAGACGGCAATGGCGCTAAATAATATAGGAGCTGCCTTGAGAGATCAAAATGATTATGCACGGGGCGTTCCTGCATTGGAAGAAGCGCTGAAGATCAGCAGAAAGCTCGCTCAAGCCAACGAAGCGGTTTACCTACCCGATGTCGCGAAGACACTACACAATCTGGGAAATGCTTATACGGATCAAAATGACTACGCGCGGGGCATACCCGCCTATGAAGAAGCCCTGAGGATCCTAAGAAAGTTCGCCGAAACCAACGAAGCGGTGTACTTGCGCGATGTAGCTGCTACCCTGAACTGCCTGGGAGCTGCCTGGATAAATCAACATGATTATGCACGGGGCGTTCCTGCATTGGAAGAAACACTGAAGATCGGAAGAAAGCTCGCTCAAGCTAACGAAGCGGTTTACCTGCCCGATGTCGCGACGACTCTGGTAAACCTGGGACTCGCCTTTACAGATCAAAACGATTATACGCAAGGCGTCCCCGCCTATGAGGAAGCGCTGAAGATTTTTCGTGGGCTCGCCGAAAACAACCCAGAGGTTTACCTGCCGAGTGTAGCCCGGACACGAAACAATCTGGGAACTGCTTATATAAATCAAAATGACTACGCGCAAGGTATCCCCGCTTTAGAAGAAGTGCTGAAGATTTTTCGTAAGCTCGCCGAAACCAACGAAGCGGCTTACTTGCCCGGTGTTGCCGCTACGCTGAACAACCTAGGATCTGCTTATCAGGCTCAAAACGATTATGCCCGGGCCATGCCCGCCTACGAAGAAGCGTTGAATATCTGTCGAAAGCTCGCCGAAACTAATCCAGAAGTTTACCTCCTGCGTGTAGCCCTGATGCTAAATAATATAGGAGCTGCATTGACAGACCAAAACAATTATGCACGAGGCGTCCCCGCCTATGAAGAAGCGCTGAAGATCAGCAGAAATCTTGCCGAAACCAACGAATCAGTCTACCTACCGTATGCCGCCGCTATCCTGAATAATCTGGGAAATGCCTTGACAGACCAAAACAATTATGCGCGGGGTATCCCGGCCTATGAAGAAGCGCTGAAGATCAGAAGAGATCTCGCCGAAACCAATCCGGAAGTTTACCTCCAGGGTGTAGCCGGGACACTGAACAATTTGGGATACGCTTTGATGGATCAACATGATTACTCGCGGGCCATCCCCGACTTTCAAGAAGCACTGATTATCTATCGAAATCTCGCCGAATCCAATCCGGAAGTTTACCTAGATGAAGTAGCCCGAACCCTGAACAATCTGGGGAAAAGTCTTTTCCAGCAAGGTAAGATGGAGGAGGCCCGCTTATATGCGCAAGAAGCAGCTGATATCCGAAGTCGCTTCGCCCAACAGGAGGTATCAGTTTTTGGGGTGGAAACGGCTGCCAGCCTTTCTCTCCTCGGACAAATCTACGATCAAACCAGACAGGTCTCTAGCCGGGACAGTTGCTGGCATGCAGCCCAGCAATGGCTGGATCGCAGCCCAGAGACAGCGGGAAAGGAAGAAGTACAAAACACTCTCAATCAACTAAGACAAGCGGCGTCTCAGCCGCCCCAGCAAGAGGAAGACCCGCTGACGAAAATGCGCAGCACCATTCAGGAAATAACCTCCTATGCAGAGAAAGTGCGCCTACAGCAAGTGCTGATTGAATATGTACAAACAGACTCTGACCAAGAGACTGGGCAGGTGCGTACCCTCCTCAGCCAGCAATACGGCAACCTCTCCTGGTACGCCCTCTTCACCCAAGACTACTCCCTCGCCGAGTCCTCTGCCCGCAAGGCCCTTGAGCTGGACTCTGAGGCGCAGTTTGCCTATACCAACCTCGCCCATGCCCTACTCTTTCAGGGCAAGTATAAAGAGGCCGAAGCGATCTACCAGCGCTTCGCCGGCCAGCCCTATCCTGACGACTCCCGCACCTGGAGCGAAGTCTTTCTCTCCGACCTCGCCGAGTTGGAAGCTGCTGACGCGATTCCGGCAGAGCGCATGAAAGACGTCGAGCAAATCCGAAAACGCCTGAAAAAATAACCCGATGCGAAAACCGTTTCTTCTGGCAGTCTGCCTTGTTTGGCACTGCCTCTCCGCCCAGACCCTGCCCGGCCTCATCACCCGCCAAAACTCCGGCAACACGCCCATACCCGGTGTGCGGGTCAAGGGCACGCTGGCAAACTCTACCGAGTCTGACGCCACGGGTTGGTTCACCCTAAAGTTTGCAGGTAAAGCGCCGGGATATGAAGTCTTCCTGACAGTAGAAAAGGCGGGTTTTGAGGTCGTCAACCGCGAAGACCTCCGCGCTACCCTCAACGCCGATCCCCGGCGCTATGTGAAGCTCTATCTCTGCCCTACGGGCGAGTGGCAGTCTAATGCCATGCAATACTATCAGATCAACGAGAAACGGATCAATCAAAAGTACGATGAAAAGGTGGCCCAGATACGCAGCGAGCTGGCAGGCAACTACAAACTCATGGCCGACTCCCTGAAACGCCTGGCCGAGCAAGTGGTTTTCGTCCGGCAGCAGGCCCAGGAGCTATCCGAGCAGTTTGCCCGCGCCAACCTCGACGATGCCAGCGTCCTCTACAGGCAAGCCTACGAGTTCTTCATCGTTGGCGAGATAGACAGCGCCATCGCTGTGCTGCAAGACCACGAACTGGACGCCAATATGGAAGCCGCCCAAAAGGAGAAGCGCGACGCCGAACTTATGATCCTCATTGGCCAGCAGAAAATCCGCAACGCCGGGCGGGTTGGCGGCCTGCTGGCAGAGGCTTACGAGCTTCAGGCCTCGATAGCCTTCGGCGATCAAGATCTGACCACAGCCCTGGCCGCCACCGACTCGGCCCTGCTCCTGCACAGCCTCCTGCTGGAGCAGGACAGCACCCTCCACCAGCAGCAACGGGCCTACAACCTGATCCAGAAAACCCTGATCCTGCGCAGCATGGGCCGGCAAAGCGAAGGCCCGCCCCTGCTCGACGAGGCCCTGCGCCTGCTGCGCGCCCTGCCCGAAACCCGCGAGCGCCAAATCCTGATCCAAATCGCAGAAACCCTGAAAAACTGATCTTCAACCCATTGTATATGAAACTCCTCCTCACCCTCCCGCTCCTTCTGCTCAGCCTCACCCTGAGCGCCCAGACCCTGCCCGGTCGCATCACCCTCCAAAACTCCGGGCGAAAACCCGTCCAAGGCGCACTCGTCAAGGCAAGCCTGGCCAACAGCGCCCAGACTGCCACCGATGGCAGCTTCAGCCTGAGTTTTGCAGGCAAGGCCCCCGGTTACGACGTGGTGCTCGAAGTCGAAAAAGAAGGGCTGGAGGTCGTCAACAAAAAAGACCTCTTCACCACCCTCAAGGCAGACCCCTCCGAGGCCCTCAGCCTCTACATGTGCCCCAAGGGCCAGTGGGAGCAGGCAGCGATGGCGTACTACAACATCAACGAACAGCACATTCTGCGGCGCTACCGCGAAGAGGTAGAGCGGATCAAACAGCGCTACGCACAGCAGGAGGCCCTGATGCAGGACTCCCTGCGCATCCTGGGCGAGCAGTTCACGGCCCTCAACGAGCAGGCGCGCGAGCTGGCGGAGACCTTCGCCATCGCCAACCTCGACGATGCGACCGACCTCTACGTATCGGCCTTCCGCCGCTTCGAGCAGGGCGACGTGCAGGGCGCCCTCCAACTCCTAGACCCCGATGCCCTCAGCGCCGACCTGAGCCGCATCCGCCGCGAGCAGGCGCAGGGACAACAACTCATCGCCATCGGCCAGGGCCGACTCGTAGCCGCCCAGGAGGCCATCCACCAAGGCATCGAAAACTACAAGCTGAAGGCCCGCCTTTGTGTGCTCGACTACCGATTTGATGAGGCTGAAAGAAGCTTCCAAAAGGCCGTGGATGCGGATACGACGGATTTTGACAATGTGTTTGAATTTGCAAATTTTTTGAGAGAGCAGAATCGTTTTATGTTATCAGTTAAGCAGTACAAAAGAGCGTTAGAACTAGCAGCATCACTTACTCATCAGGCGGACGTACTACATAATCTGGGAATTGTCTGGAGTGTTCAAAATGATTATCTCCAGGCTTTAGTTGTCCTTGAAGAAGCCCTCAAAATCTATCAAAGTCTTGCCGAAGCTGACCCCTCGGCTCACCTGCCCTATGTCGCCACAACGCTGCATAATTTAGTATCTATTTGGACTGCTCAAAACGATTACGCCCGGGGCGTCTCCGTTTATGAGGAGGCATTGAATATATACCGGAGACTTGCCAATAACAACCCGGAGCTGTACCTTGCTTATGTTGCCAGAGCACAGAACAGTCTGGGCAAGGCGTTGGCGGATAAAAATGACTACGCGCGGGCTATGATCTCATATGAGGAAGCCCTGGAAATCCATTATAAGCTTGCTGCAACCAATTCTGAAATACATCTGTCCTATGTTGCTATGACACTGAACAATCTGGGAGGTGTCTTGATGGCTCAAAACAATTACGCGCGGAGCGTTCACGTCTATGAGGAGGCTTTAAATATATACCGGAGGCTTGCCAAAAACAACCCGGAGGCGAACCTTCATTATGTTGCCAGAGTACAGATCGGTCTGGCCAATTCCTGGAGAAGTCAAAACGACTACGTACGGGCTATGCCCGCCTATGAGGAAGCCCTGGCCATCTACAGAAAACTCGCTGAAACCAGCCCGGAAGCCTATTTGCCTAATGTTGCCGTGGCGCTGAACAATCTGGGAGCTGCCTTAGCGGATCAAAACGATTACACACAGGCTGTACCTGCCCACGAGGAAGCTTTGAAGATATATCGGAAGCTCGCCGAAAACAGCCCAGAAGCGTACTTGTCCCATATTGCCTCGGCGCTGAACAATTTAGGCGTTGCTTGGACAGAACAAAAGGATTACGCACAGGCGGTACCTGCCTCCAAGGAAGCTTTGAAGATATATCGGAAGCTCGCCGAGACCAATCCTGAGGTATATCTGCCAGATGTAGCCATGACGCTGAATACTCTAGGAGCTGCCTGGACAGGCCAAAATGATTACGCACAGGCCATGCCTGCCTACGAGGAAGCTTTGAAGGTCTATCGGAAGCTCGCCGAAACCAACCCTGAGGTGTATCTGCCAGAGGTAGCCGGGACGTTGCACAATCTTGGAGTTGCTTGGGCTGATCAAAAGGATTACAGACAGGCTATCCCTGCCTACGAGGCAGCCCTGAAGGTCAGAAGACAGCATGCCGCAGCCAACCCTGAGGTGTACTTGCCATATGTTGCCCAGACGATGAACGCTTTGGGAACTGCTTGCTTACAGCAAGGCATGCAGGCAGAATCCTATACATATCTGCAAGAAGCAGCTAGCATCTGGAGCAGCTTGGCCCGACAGCACGTGGCGGTTTATGGAGTAGAGACAGCATCTAGTCTATCTGTACTTGGCAGTATCCATCATCTAAAAGGACAAATCTCCAGCCGGGACAGCTGCTGGCAAGCGGCCCAGCAATGGCTGGATATCAGCCCAGAGACGGCAAGAAGTACACAGATTCAACAGATGCTAGACCAACTCAAACAAATTGCGGCACAACATACTGAACAGGAGGAAGACCCGCTTACAAAAGCCCTGCGTGCCATTCAGGAGATGCCTACCTATGCTGAAAAGATGACCCTTCAGCAGGTTTTGAATTTTGCTCTTGAACCTCTCTATAAGAATGATCCGGGAAATACGGGCTTGCTCAGTCTCCTTAGCCAGCAATATGGCAACCTCTCGTGGTATGCGCTGTTTGTCAAAGACTATGCGCTGGCAGAATCCTCCGCCAAAAAAGCCCTGGAACTGGACAACACACAACTCTACGTCTATACCAACCTTGGCCACAGTTACCTCATGCGCGGGCGCTACCAGGAAGCTCAAGAAGCCTACAAGCCCCTCCTCGGTAAAAAAGACGACTCCGGCAAGCCCTACGAGCAGATCATCCTCGAAGACCTGGCAGTGCTGGAAAAAGAAGGTGTCACGCATCCTGATGTACAGAAAATCAAGAAATGGCTCATGCCGTAATCCTCACTCAATGAAAACCCTCACAACCGCTCTCCTCCTCTTGCTTTGCCTGCGCTTGAGCGCCCAAACCCTGCCGGGTCGCGTCACCCTCCAAAACTCCGGGCGAAAACCCGTGCCTGGCGCGACCGTCAAGGCCAGCCTCAGCAACAGCACCCAGACCGCTGCTGATGGCAGCTTCAGCCTGAGTTTTGCAGGCAAGGCCCCCGGTTACGACGTGGTGCTCGAAATCGAAAAAGAAGGGCTGGAAGTCGTCAACAAAAAAGACCTCTTCACCACCCTCAAAACAGACCCCTCCGAGGCCCTCAGCCTCTACATGTG
The DNA here is from genome assembly GCA_033764335.1 of Bacteroidia bacterium. Lineage (GTDB taxonomy): Bacteria > Bacteroidota > Bacteroidia > J057 > J057 > JAGQVA01. The sequence continues at coordinate 11,539 of JANRJC010000043.1, forward strand.
TCCCAAAGGCCAGTGGGAGCAGGCAGCGATGGCGTACTACAACATCAACGAGCAGCATATCCTGCGGCGCTACCGGGAAGAAGTAGAGCGGGTCAAACAGCGCTACGCGCAGCAGGAGGCCCTGATGCAGGACTCGCTGCGCATCCTGAGCGAACTCTTCACTGCCACCAATGCCCAGGCGCGCGAGCTGGCGGAGACCTTCGCCATCGCCAACCTCGACGACGCGACTGACCTCTATGTGTCGGCCTTTAATCTCTTCAAGCAGGGAGACGTACAGGGAGCCTTACGCAAGCTCGATGCCAGCGCCCTCAGCGCCGACCTGAGCCGCATCCGCCGCGAGCAGGCGCAAGGACAGCAACTCATCGCCATCGGCCAGGGCCGGCTCGTAGCCGCCCAGGAGGCAATCCACCAGGGCATCGAAAACTATAAACTCAAAGCCCGCCTCTGTGTGATTGACTACCGATTTGATGAGGCTGAGCGGAGTTTTCGGAAAGCGGTTGAGGCGGATACGATGAATTTTGATAATGTGTTTGAGTTTGCAGATTTTTTACGGAAGCAGAGCCGCTCTAAGCTCGCTACCCAGCAGTATGAAAGAGCTTTGCAACTGGCTACTTTGCCAGAACAGCGAGCAATGGCCCAGAACAATCTGGGTACTACTTTGACCGATCAAAACGATTATACCCGCGCCATTACCGTTTATGAGGAAGCCCTAAAGATTTATCGCAAGTTAGCCAAGGCCAAGCCCGATACCTATGTCCCTGAAGTAGCTTTAACCCTCAATAACCTAGGCGTTGCATTGGAAGCGCAGAATGACTATTCCCGTGCTATCGCTGCCTATGAGGAGTCACTTATTATTCGCCGTAGGCTAGCCGAAGCAAACCCCGAGATCTATCTACCAGGTGTGGCGGCGACCCTCAACAACTTGGGTATTGCATGGGCAGGTCAGAGCGAATACGGCCGCGCCATCCCTGCATACGAAGAGTCACTTAAGATTCGTAGCAAACTGGCGGAAACCAATCCCGAACTTTACAACCCTGATGTGGCGGCAACCCTTAATAACTTGAGCGTTGCCTGGAAAGACCAGAATGACTATCTCCACGCTATCCCTGCTTATCAGGAAGCCCTTCAGCAATATCGCAAGCTAGCTGAAATTAATCCCGAGGTATATACCCGCTTCGTTGCCCTAGTTCTCAATAACCTGGGCAATGCTCTGGCAGAGCAGAGTGATCATGACGGTGCCATCTCCGTTTATCAGGACGTGCTTCAATTATACCGTAAGCTGGCTGAAACCAATCCTGAGGTCTACACTCCCTTTGTCGCTCTAACACTTAACAACCAAGGCATAGCTTGGGCAAATCAAAATGATTATGCCCGCGCTGCTTCTGCTTATGAAGATGCGCTAAACATCCGCCGTAAGTTAGCAGAAACCAATCCTAACGCTTTTGCACCTGATTTGGCATCGACTCTTAACAATCTTGGTGTTATTTGGAAAGATCAGAACTATTATGCACGTGCCATTAACGCCTTAGAAGAGGCGCTAAAAATACGCCGTAGCTTCGCTGAAGTTAACCCTAAAGTGTATCTTCCCGATGTAGTCCAGACCCTCAACAACTTAGGTATGGCATGGAAAGATCAAAAAGATTACACCCACGCTATTTCCGCCTATGAGGAAGCATTGCAGATTTGCCGCAAACTGGCCAAAAGCAGCAAATCGGTTTACTTACCGGACCTGGCCACGACCCTTCACAACATAGGCATTGCCTGGTTCCCGCAGAACCAGCCTAATACTGCCCGTTTGTATCTTCAAGAAGCAGTTAAAATTCGCCAAAAATTGGCCATTCAACAAGTTGAGGTTTTCGGAACCGAGACCGCCGCTAGTCTATCTGTACTTGGTACAATTCATCACCAACTTGGGCAAAGTGCTGAACGCGATCGCTACTGGGAGGAAGCGAGACAATGGCTTAATCGCAGTCCCGAAACGATGAGAAGGGCGGAAATCAAAGGGATGTTGGATCAACTAAAACAAATTACGGAACAGTCTACAGTACAAGGAGGAAATCCGCTCGCTCAGATGCAAATGTCCATTGAGACTGCACCTACTTACACAGAAAAAGTACAATTGCAACAAAAACTGATTGAATATGTGAAATCCAATTACGGGCCTAATAAAAAACAAGTACGTAACTTTTTAAGCCAGCAATACGGCAACCTCTCCTGGTACGCGCTCTTCACCCAAGACTATCCCCTTGCGGAGACTGCTGCCAAGCGAGCCTTGGAACTGGATCCAGCGCAACTCTATGTCCACACCAACCTCGGCCACAGCTACCTCCTGCGCGGGCGCTACCAGGAAGCTCAGGAAGCATACAAGCCCCTTCTCGGCAAAAAGGATGACTCCGGCAAGCCTTACGAGCAGGTCATCCTCGAAGACCTGGCTGAGTTGGAAAAAGAAGGCATTACGCACCCGGATGTACAGAAAATCAGAAAATGGCTTATGCCCTAATCAACCCACCACCTATGAAACATCTCCTCAGCCTCCTGCTCCTCCTGCTCAGCCTAGCGCTTAGTGCCCAGGGCATCCTCCCCGGCATCGTCACTTTCCAGAACTCCGGGAATACGCCTGTGGCGGGGGCGTCGGTCAGCACCGATCTCGGCAACTCACAGGAGACCGGGGCAGATGGTACTTTCCTGATGGCCCTTCCCGGCAAAGCGCCGGGCTATGAGGTTTATCTCAGCGTGGACTACCCCGGCTATGAGGTCGTAAACAAAGAAGACCGGCTAGTAACCCTCAAAGCCGATAACAGCAAGCGGAGCAAGTATTACCTATGCCCCAAAGGCCAGTGGAACCGCTTCGCCCTGGAGTTTTATGAGATCAACGAGCAGGCCATCACCCTGCGCTACCGGCGGGAAGTTCAGACCTTGCAGGCGCGGATACAGGATGATCGCCTTCGCTCTGACTCCCTGGCTTTGCTTCGAAAGGCTTTCGATGCCGCCCTCGCGGAGACCAAACGCCTCTCCGAAGACTTTGCCAAGGCCAACCTCGACGATGCCAACGAAACCTACCGCCTCGCTTATCGCTACTTCAGCCGGGGCCAGCTCGACAGCGCCCTCAACCTGCTGCGCCTTGAAAACCCTGTGGGAAAACTCGAGACAGCCCAGCAAAACAAATCTGAATTACAACGACTGCTTGCTCTCCAGGACTCCGTGATCCACACCCAAATCCAGAATGCCCTGCTGCAAGGCAGGCTCTACGCGACACGCTTCCAGTTTGACTCGGCAGTATATTGCTACCAGGCAGCCGTAGAGGCGGATACGACGGATTTTGACAATGTGTTTGAGTTTGCTAGATTTTTACATAAGCAGAATCAGTTTAAACCTGCTAATCAGCAATACGAGCGGGCCTTACGACTTGCAGCAACACCCGATCAGGAAGCATCTATTCTTAACAATCTGGGAGTTGCATTGATGGAGCAAAACGACTATGCTCATGCAGTCTCTGCTTTGGAAGATGCCTTGAAAACCCGCCGGAAGCTGGCTGATGAAGTTAATCCAGATATTTACTTACCTCAAGTAGCCCAAACCCTTCACAATTTAGGAAATACGTGGGATTATCAAAACGACCCGGTCCGCAGCATCCCTGCTTACGAAGAAGCTCTGAACATTTTTAGGAAGCTTGCCGAAACCAACCCAGAGAGTTATATACCCTATATAGCGAAGGCACTAAGCAACCTAGGAATTGCTTTGACAAATCAAAACAACTATGCTCGTGCTATCTCCAGTCATGAAGAATCACTGAAGCTTTATCGCAAGCTGGCTGAGACTAACCAGAATGCCTATTTACCCGATTTAGCCTATTCGCTTGTGAGGATGGGTGTTACATGTAGAAAACAGCATGACTATTTCCAAGCCACTTTGGTATATCAAGAAGCTATGACTATATTTCATAGTTTAAGTGAAATAAACCCAGAGATGTATTTGCCCGGAAAAGCACTAGTTCTAAATAATATGGGCAATATTTTCCTGGATCAAAACAAATATCCACAAGCTATTTCTAATTTCGAAGAGGCCCTGAAGATTCGAAGGAAACTAGCCGAAATCAATCCTCCAGCTTATCTGCCTGATATAGCCATGACAGTCATTAATCTGGGAAAATGCTATTGGCTTCAAAAAAATTATACTCAAGCGATTTTTGCCACTGATGAGGCCTTATCTATATATCGTAAATTAGCAGAAACTGAGCCTAATGCCTATAATCGCTTAATAGTCATAACTCTTATTAATCTCGGAAATAGCTGGAGCGAATTAAGAAATTATGAATTATGTGTTTCTATTTATGAAGAAGCTTTGGCTATTAGTAGAAAATTAGCAGATATTAATCCTGACGCTTATCAAGAATATATTGGAATGATTCTTAATAACTTAGGACTTATATTGATGAGTCAAAAAGATTATGAAAAAGCGATTCCAGCTTTTAAGGAAGCATTAATAATTTTAGGCATGTTAGCAGAAGCCCATCCCGAAGTCTATCAGCATGGCGTAGCTATGACTTCACGTAACTTGGGAATCGCCTATGCGGAGCAAAATTCTAATCAAGAGTCTATTTTGTGTTTACAAGAGGCAGTTAAAATCCATAAAAAATTGGCAGAAGAAAATATAGATGCTTTTGGCGTTGACGCTGCGTCAAGTCTTATTGAGTTGGGTATTGCTTATTTTCAAACCGACAGCATTCAAGAAGGTCGCCGTTGCTGGGCCGAAGCGCAGGAAATCCTAATCCATAGCCCCGCAATAATCAGATGCGGTGAAGTTTATGGGGATCTTTCCCACTACGCGCTTGAAGCCAAAGAATTTTTATTGGCAGAAACCGCCGCAAAAAGAGCGATGGAACTAGATTCAATACAGTCATCAACCTTCATAACCAACCTCGGCCACAGCTACCTCTTGCGCGGGCGTTATCAGGAGGCTCAGCAAGCTTATAAACCTCTTCTTGGCAAACAAGACGACTCCGGCAAGCCTTATGAGCAAATTATCCTCGAAGACCTGGCTGAGTTGGAAAAAGAAGGCGTTACGCACCCGGATGTGAAAAAGGTACGGCGATGGCTTATGCCCTGATAACTCAACCTATGGTTTTATGCGGACTATCCCCCCTCTCAATTATTTCTCCGAATCCTTCTCCACACTACCACTATCACAATCAGCAGAAGCAGGATCACCCATATCAGCCAGCCGGGCAGTCCGTGGGCTTCCAGCCACTGCTGTATCTGGTCGAGGATATTGCCTACGGGGGCGCCCTGAATTTTGACGAGTTTGTCGTCGTAGAAGGTCGCTCCTTTGATGTCCACTTTTACTTGTTCTAGGCCGGTGACGGTCGCGGGAAGTTGTGCTTCGTAGGTTCCGTCGAGTTTGTCCACGAGTATAAGGGGTTTTCCGGCTACCGACACGCTGATCTGACTCAGCCGATTGGGGCCGATCTTATGGCCAAATTTGTTGACCGGTGTGATTACCAAAATATTGCCCCGGTCCAATGCCTGTATCTGGAAGATGGTTTTACCCGGATCGGCTACGCCAAAATCTATCACTGTTGACACCAATTGTACCCGGTGGTATTCGCCCAGTTGTGGGTGTTTGCCTTTGATGACAAACAAAAACTGGTAGTTTCCGGAAAGTTCGGTGTCGCTGAAGGGGGCCGTATAGGTTCCGTCGCCGTTGTTTTGCAGCAGGATTCTCCGATTCTGGGGTTTGATTGCCTGAAGAAAAGTTGTGTTACTGGCAATCAGCGCGTCGTATTTAAGCTGACCGGCGGGAAGGTTTTTTTCAAGGGGCTCAATCGGCAAATCTATGACTGCCTGGGCAAAAAGGTCGTTGAAGTCTTGCCCAGGTTTGGCGAGAATCACATAAACCGAATCGGCGTCCGGAATCAGGGATGAATAGGTGCCTTCATTGTAAATCAAATCCACTCGCAGCGGAACGGTATCACCCGGCTGGTGCATGCGGTTTCCGATCAGGGCATTAAACTTCAAGGTTTCCTCTTCAATAAAAAGAGAGAGGTAATAGTTGCGCGGTGTGCCGTCGTGACTCACTTCCCAGTTGCCGCCGATGTCGGTTATGCCTTTTTTCGCCAACAGAGAGGGGGTAATGGTATAAATTCCGGTTAAAGGCCCCTGTACTTGGTCTATGACGGTTACGCCTCCTTTTTTGATGGTCACACGCATACGGCCCGTGCCAAAATGAACCAGCTTAAAAACGAGGATTTCGGCTTTGTTGTCCACGGTAAACATGTCGGTGGCTACTCCGCCGTTGGGAAGTTTGCCCGTGCGGACGCCGCCCAGTGTAGGCGAATTTCCTTGCAGATTGTTCACGAGGGTATTGTCCCACATGGCAAGAAAACTGTCAAAATCTCCGTCATTCTGGATGGAAAAATGTTGACCCCCGGTAGTGGTGGACACGAGATTCATGATGGCCGCACCGCCCACATCGCCGAGGTGGATGGTGTGAATGGGAATGTTTCCACTCAGCGCACTCAGATTGAGCGGCAGGGCTGCACCCGTAAAACCCGTGCCATTAACGCCAAAAAGCGTATTGACAATTTGAGTACCCGCCGCATTGATGGCTGGGTCGGTATTTTGTGCGCCGTCGGAAAAAACGATAACATTGCCGCGGCCACCGCTGGGTATTTGTTCGTGGGCTTTGCGAATGGCTCCTCCAATACAGGTAAAACCGAAGGGCGGATTGGCATTCATAAAATTGAGCAAAGTGCCTGCGGGCGGAGAAGTGTAATTGGTGGTATGAAGGCCGGAAGTAAGGCCAAAGCTGGAAAGGCTTTGCATGGAAAGATGGGTATCGTCAAAAAAATGAATGCCCATCTGGTCGCCCGCTTCGTTGCGCACATTGTCAAACGCCTGGATAAAATCATTGGCGACGAGCTTGAGGGCAGACCATTTGGAGTTATCGGCCAGCCCCGTCGCCGAAATACCCGGAATAAGCCCGTACATACTCCCCGACCGGTCGAGGCTCATCATCACCCTGACAGGGGCAACAGTGGTGACGACAATGGAGTAAGTGCGGGAGACAAGGCCCAAAGGATTGTTGGCGGCATCATAGGCTCTTACATTTAATTCAAGCGTAAAAGAACCCGCAGTAGGGGGCACACCGGTAATGGTAAGCTGGGTTCCGGGGTATCGGTTGGCGCCCACACAGGCAGGGAAAGCCGCACCGTTGCCCGTGATCATGGTAATCCAAGGGGGCTGAGAGGTGACGGTCCAGCAGGCATTAACTTCTGCTCCTGCTATGGTAGCGGTAATGGTAGTGGTGTAAGGTGATCCTACGGCAGCATTGGGAAGCGAGGGTGTATCAATGGTGATTGCCCGGGCGGAAAAAGACGCCAAAAACAATATAACCACGATGCTTAGCCGCTGAGAATAAAAACGATAGAGGTTCATAACTATAGATTTTAGGTGGAAAGCAAAATATCAGGCATAACGATAGGACGCGGAGCGGGAGACAGACCTAACCAATTTCGGAAAAATCCGGATTCTAATTGTATTTTTTTCCAACCTGCCTATTTATCAATCATCCTTTGATAAACTGATTCTTATCCTATGAAAACCGTTTATTATCAGCAATATGGCTCCCCAGAGGTTTTGCAGCTAAAAGAGATGCCCAAGCCCGTTCCCAATGCCGACGAAGTTTTGGTGAAAGTCCATGCCGCCAACGTAAATTACGGAGATATAACCGCCCGAAATTTTGGGAATATTTCTGCTGCGGAGTTTAATATGCCCGACATTCTTAGGTTTTTTGCGCGGCTTTCTTTTGGCTGGAAAAAACCCAAAAGGAATTTACTCGGAAGTGAATTTTCCGGAGAAATAGAATCTGTCGGAGCAAATGTGACCCATTTTAAACCCGGAGACCCGGTATTTGGATACACCGGAATGAACATGTGTACACATTCAGAGTATTTATGCCTAAAAGAAAACGCCATCATCGGAGCCAAACCCTCCCAACTTTCTCACCATGAGGCTGCTGCGCTTCCCTATGGTGGCATTATGGCTCTTGGGCTTTTAAGGAAATTTGCCCTACGCCCCGGTCAAAAAGTATTGATAAACGGAGCCTCCGGAGGAATCGGATCATTCGCTTTACAAATAGCCAAACACCAAGGCGCAGAAGTTACGGCTGTTTGCAGCCCGGCAAAAGCAGACTATGTAAAATCGTTGGGAGCAGACTTTGTATTTGATTATAACAAAGGAATTTTAGCCCAAAACCCGCAGCAGTACGACTTGATTTTAGATGTTTTGGGTAAATTAAAATGGGCAGAAGTGCAAAACCTGCTGACCGAAAAAGGCGTTTGGTTATTGGGCAGTTTTAAGACCGGCAAACTCCTGCGCATGTTGTGGTCAAACTTTTTTGGCAAACAAAAAGTGATCTGCGCCTTTGCAAATGAAAAACCCGAAGATTTAAAAACCCTCCGAGAATTGGTAGAAAAAAAGGCCGTGAAAGTAATTGTTGACAAGGTCTTTCCCATGAACCAGGTCATCGAAGCCCATGCCCATTATGAAACAAAAACCCATAAAGGAAATGTGATTTTGGAGATGGTGTTGGGGTAGTTATACTCTAACGAAAGAGGGTTTGCAGAAAACGGCTAGTGGCAATTTTCGTGGACATTCGCATTATTCGTGGCTTCAATCAACGAGTTTACAAATAAAATAGCCATCTGCCCGGCAGACAGGCACACGAATGAAAAACGAATCATCCCATAAAAAAACCGCCGCCGTCAGATTTTAGAGTATTCCAACGGGCAGGCGGATTTTAGCTACTACTATTAAAACCGAAGGGAAGAAATTTACGGATGGTCATTTCTGGCTCTAATTGCCAGATCAACCATATCTCCGCCTCCGCTTGCACCATTTGTGGTTGAATTTTGCCAAGACTGTACTGCCACGGCCCGAGGCCCTACTTCTCCTTCCCAGAAACCAAACATTGGCCCCCCTGACTGACCCGGAAATACATCGGCCTGATGGAAAAATATCTGATGAGCGTCGTCCTGATCATCATGGCCATTCATCGTAAACCAGCTCTGGAATGTCGGTCGCTGCTGGCTGTTCAGGTCAGTGGGATAACCGATATGCCACCAGGCAGCCAACGGATCCCACGCGTCGGTATAACGCCTTGTGCCCAGCCAGCCGGTGCGCTCGCCGATCCGGTCATTAAGCACTAAGACCACATAGTCATACTGGCCTTCATCACCGTTGCTGAAACCGTCGTTATCGTCTTTTTTTACCCAGTAGATATGGGTCGCATAAGTAGAACCAAAAGGCGCATTGCCGTCAAAATAGGCAGGCGTAAATGTCAGCCAGTCGGCGGCATACCCCGGCGGCGGTGTCCAGTCAATGGCATGGTTGCAGGTGAGCAGGTGGCGCGGGCCAATCATCACCCCGCTGAAAGGGCCAAAATTGGTTTCACACCGGCCAAAGGCACTCCAGGGATACGAAGTGTCCTGAAACACCTGCCGCTGGTCGGGCGAAAAAATCGTGGTATTGTACCGGAGGTCTTTCTGGAGTTTGGTGGGTATCCGGTTAAACGATTTTACCAGTTTTTGGGGATATGGGTCGAATGAAAGGTGGTCGGGGATAAATGCGGTAAAACGTTTGTCGTATTCCTGGATTTGCTGTTCGGAGAATCTTTCTTCCAGAAATTTTCCTTGAAGCGGTGGAGGGGTAGAGCGAACCCCCAGGCGCACTTTTTTCAGGTTGAGGCGAATTTCGTACCGAGTTTCTTTCTGATCTGCATGGATATTTTCCACCGGGATGACGGTTATTTCCGTTTCGGGGATTTCATCACTGCTGATAAAAATACTTTGGCTGATGTCTCCCAGGTTGTCGGCCAGAGCCGCCCGCGATTTGATCAATTGGTCAAAATGGAGGAGAGAGGCAGGTTTGGGGGCGTCGGAAAGGATGAGATTTACCGTCAGATTGATAATGGTTTCCGCGCCGGCATTCCAGACAATCGGGCTTTCGCCGACCAGAAGATCGTCGTAAAAAACACATACATACAGATCAGGGCCAAACAGTTCGGGCAGTTGTCGGGACAGATCCGCTTTTTGAAAGGAGATCGCATAGTTTCCATCGTTGTCGGTAGTGGCTTGACCCAGCGGGTCATCGGGAGTCAGGAGGTCTTTGTCGAAAGCTTTGACAATCAGACCTTTCACAGGTTGGCCTTGCCGGTTGGTGACACGACCAGAAAGCGAGTAAGCTAAAACAGGTTGGTTGGGCATAATGAATTTGAGGTGTTAATTACCCCTATTGGACGCAAGCGGATTTTTAAGATCACCGGTTTTTAGTTTTTCAGAAAAATCCACTAGCGGCCATTACCAACCTATTTCAACAACTTTTTCCAATCGCTGATATTTTTCAGGATTTCCCCGGTGAGGCGGATGCCAAAATTCATCTGCATGGTTGGGTTTCCGCCAACGTGAATACCTATTAATATTGGAATTATACATTCACCGATTTTGCAGGATAGCCATATCGGAGCACCGCTCTGGCTGCCCTCGGTATCTGCCAAATGAATAAACAAACGACTCGAAATAACCGCGTCCACATTCGGGACAGTGATTTTTTTCACCACTCCGTCTCCTTGAAGAAGGTTAGTTGTATTGGCGGAATAACCTGCAACTTTTGCTATTTGTCCCAGAATACATTTTTCATCGAGATAAACCAGGCTTCCGTTTCCATACTTACCCCAGTAGTCATACCTGGAAGAAAAAGTGACGGGTTTGTTCAGTCGAAGGATTCCGTAATCCCAGGGGAAGTTGACAAAGTTTCGGTCAAGGTTGTTGCGGGGAGTGGCCTTCCCATAATTGGGATGTACTTTAAAAGAAGTGGATTCATAGAGATCAGAAGGAGCTTTTTGGGTATTGTTAACACCCGGAATTACTTCGATTTTTACGAATTTTGTCTGATTTGCCGGCTTGCCAGAACCCATTAATACATGGGCGCAGGTAAGGACAAAATTGGGGCTGATTAATACGCCCGATCCTTCCGACCACCCTCCTGCACCGGTTTTAGGATCTTCATACCGCACCCGAACTTTACAAATCCAGCGATAAGGCGCAGCCGATGTGCGAGTAACGGATGCGCGGGTGTCGGGGGGGAAGACTTCTTTTTCAGCTATCAAAAAACCTTGGTCTCTATTGAATCCACTCCTCTCCATACTAAAAGATCTTAAAGTGTGATTTTGGGCTAGTTCTTATCAACAAATACCCATCCCATTGAAGTAAAAGATCTGCCTGATTTTCCAGATTTTTTTCTAAGCAGATTCAAATGCCCATTAATTTCATCCTTTGTGGCCGGACGAATTGGATAGGGTTTGTTTGACCCGGTTACTTCAAAATCAATTCCCCATACGAAAGTATTCCAGATGCTAACCCGTTTGCCCGTTACCACGCAAAGAGAGGTTACCGCTCGCCATTTGGTTGTTCCCTGTTGTGGAGTGGGCGCGGGACGATTGGGACGATCCGAGATTTCCGTTCGCACGGTTCCATTGTCATACTCTTTATGTGTCCAGTAAAAAGGGGTATCGTCCTCTGTGGGCAGATCTACAGAAAATGCAGGAAATGGCCCACCTCGGAAAAGCGGTTGATTATGACCATAAACCGTTTGTACCCAATCTAATCGTCCCCCTTCTCGCCCCGTTCTTTTTGCTTCCAAAAGAAATGATCCTTTTGATGGGTTCAGCGTTTTTTGAGCGATACGCCATTTGATAGGAATATGGATAATATCTCCTTTCCTGATTTTTGTTGATAGTTTACGCCTTTCAACAAGTTTTGCATTCATTGGATCATTCCAGATTTCTCTCCAGTCATTGGGATCAAAACCGTATTCAGCAGCCAGCCCGATAATTGTTTCCCCGTAATTTATTTTAACTGGCTCATAAAAAAGAACCGGATCTGCCTGAGGCGAAAAGTATTCTCTTAAATTAAAATCTGGCCATGTTGAAACTTCATGATTAATTTTCACCTCCCTATTTGTTCTTCGATCCCCTCTTTGTGCAACCTGAACAGTGGTATATTTAGGGTTAAATTCACGACTGTCGGGATAGGGTGGGTCGCCCTTTATGTCTTTTTTAAGCAATACAACTCGTCCAATCGTGGCAGTAGCAGCAACTTTTCCATTAACTACTACGGGTTGCATAAACTGGTCCAAATGGGAGAATCCTTTACCCAAAATTGCTCTTCCAATATGTGTAAAATACCGCCCTCTAAATTCATCACCAAGATTCATTAAAGCTTTAATATCTTTAATTAGGGGTGATTTTCTTCCCACATGTCCAATGAATTTCCCGCCTCTCTCATATTCGTCAGGATATCCCCACACATGACCCAACTCATGGGCCATCGTTTTTTTATCAATGTCTATATGGACATTTACCTCTCTGGCTACAACTTCTGTATTCTTAGGGAAAAAGGGAAGAACCCGTTTACCGCTTGGAAAAACATCAATAACCTTGTTTGAATTCTTTTTTTGAGATACAATTTTCACAACAAATCGCAAAGTGATACTTTGAGTGTATTGTTTATTTGCATCCATAATCTCAATCTTCGCCGCACGATCCCAATAGCTGGCGGCTTCTTTCAACACAGCAATGAAGTCATTTTTTTGTGCGCTACTGAAGTTTTCCCTGAATTTCAAAAACGCATTTAAGGTGATAATTGCCTCATTACTTCCGCTGTTGTACAAAAAATTAAAGTTACCTCCGACATACGGGGCATCGAGATCTGTATTATGCAGCCAGATTGTTTTTGACCTGGCCGTCATCGGGGAAGTATTTACCTTATCCTGACGAAGATTAACCTCTGACATAATATTATTCCTGTCCATGATAACTGATTTATAATTTTTGAAAATTTAGTTCCCTCACACCCCCTGCTCTATCACTGGTGTCTGGCTCGTCTCCAAATCTACGCCGGTAAGGGTGCGGTAGGCGGTGCGGTAGCCTTCGATGCTGCTTTCGGCGGCGTTGAGCCACTGTTCGAGTTCGCCTCCGACGCTGGCGTCTGAGAAGTTGAGGACTTCCATATCCAGCAGGATCGAACGCAGATTGCGCGCACATTCGATATGGGTTTCAAACCGGTTGCTCTCGTTGCTGGTTGTAACAGTGCTTTTGGTTACCAGTATGCGGAAAGCTGCGGGTATGTACTCCGACGGACGGGTGTATTCGGGCGGAATACCCAGGGTTTGACGAAGTTCTTCGACGAGTTTTAAGCCGGCAATGGCCCATACGATGCCGCTGAGGGTCGTGTGGTAGTTGCGCCCGTAGTTGAAGTTGTCAAATGATTTTTTCAGCAGGCTGATCGTGTCCCGGATCGTAACCAGGGTGGCCGTCGAGGTAATACCGATGTTGTTGTTGGTGGCGCGAATGGCAGTTCCCAGGCGTTTGTCTTTGAAAAACTGCAAAGCCAGGTACATAAATTTATGGAACTGCTCGCCGAAGGCGGTATTTACCGATGAATTCAGGCTCATACTGCGCCCCGCTTCGGTGGTCCAGCCAAATGACCGCCGGTAAGCCGCGTCACGATCTCTCACTTTGGAGGAGTTTCCGCTTTCGGTCTGACGGGTCATGGCTTCCAGTACCAAAGCTACCATGTCGTCTTTGACATCGGCATGTACCGAACCGTTTGACATCGGAATTCCTCCCTGGTAGGCGTATTCTTCCAAAATCCGTCCCAACATCTGGAAAGTTCCCATTCGTTCGATATAATACAGCCAGGCAAGATCGCCGATAAATAAACGTTTGAGTTTGTTTTCCCCGAAGATACGCCGGTTTCCCTCCAGCAGGATACAAGGCGAGGGCAGACAATGCTGCGGTGGCCAGTCATTTGTAAGACAGGGGTTTAATCCTAATAGGTTATCAAGCCGACTTCTGTCTTTATGCCCATTCGGAATCTCCTGATGGGGTCGCTGCCCGGCCGAAACAAAAGAAAAATATTCTGCAAAAAAGTGGTTGACCGAGAGGTTATTGATGTTGTTTTCGTAAACCGGCATGTTGTCGGTAAGCCCCAACATGACATCCGAGCAGGGAGGAAAAGCCACGGCAACGGATTCTGTTTTGATCAGCGCCTCGTTGATTTTGTTTAGGATCGCGTCATTCGAAACGGTTGACGTCGCCGCATTTTTGATCTGGGTTTGGTTCAGTAAACTCATCAGCGAATTGAGAAATTTTTCTGCATCGCCATTGATTACCTGCTCCACAGGAATGGGTTCCGATTTTTCGGGCAGGTTGGTTTCTTGTTGCTTAGCCATAAAAATGGTGTATTAATCGTTTACAAAGTGTTTTAATTTTTTCAGCCACTCGCCCATGACTTTGTCGAGTTTTTCGGGCGGGAGGTATTGGTATTCCTTCACGAGGCGGAAGACGGCAAGTTGTGCCGAAGGGCGCAACCCGCGCAGGTTTAGCCTACCGGATTTGGCTCCCAGGGCAATCGGCTTCAGCCGGGCCGGGTGAAGGTTTTCGAGGTCGAAAAGAACGGTCATCGGTTGACCCGACAACACCCTCAAACGGGTATTCAACATCGCCTGGCTTACTGCGGGCAGGCATTTTCGGCAGGTTTGAAGAAGGTGAGCCTGTTTTTCGGGCAAATCCTTTACAGGATACAGGCTCATCCATTCTTCCTCCCATTCGTCCCAGATACCTTTTCCCCAGACCTGTCTGCACCACTCAAAATTGAGCAATACGCGCAGCCACGGAGGCGGGTGAGGATCGGTCTCTGATATCTTTGTCATCATGGCCGGTGGCAAGGTCAGCAATTCCCGTATTCCCCCTGCGGAAGCAATTCCCGAACAACCAAAGGTCCAAAAGTCAGGCCCGATTTCCGACATCCACATGCCAAACAGGTGCTGAATTTCTGGTGAAATTCCTCTTCTTTTCAGCACTTCCCCCACAATCTGCGGCCACAGGTTTACCATTCCCAACCTCACCATTACTTCGTGTCCGGCTTCGTGCAGGATAGAAGTGAGGTTCCATTTTTCCAGAATCCGGGTATAGGGAATCTGGATCATGGCCATAGGATTGGCGGTGCCATCGGGCAGACGCACATCCTGGCGTGCGATGGAAGCTCCAAAATGCGGATCCACGTGCACCAGTGGCGGTTCGACCAGATACAACGCCGGATGGTTGCGGTAAAGAGCATCCTGCGCCAGCATATCACAACCCGCCAGTAGCGATCCCAGACCGGGCATCAGCCGTTGGGAAAGGATGTCGGCGTACATATCAAAAAACTTGTAAGCTTTGGTCAGTCGGAGTTCGGTTTCACCCAAAATGGCATATAACTTCCTTTTCGTTCGTATATCGCCCGGATTTGCCTGGAGTAACGTTTTGATGTGTTGGTTGAAGGGCCGTTTCAGCTTTTCGGCTGCCGCATGTAATGCCTGGTCCAGGGCATTCCATTGGCGGGGCGAAATGTCGGATTCGGGGGGCAGGGCAACCATTTTCCGAAGCGAAGTCAGGGATTCGATCCGGCGAAGGGTGGCCGCGTAGCGGTTGTAGAGGGCGTTCATTACCGCCGGGGTTTGTCGCGGATGACGATGACGATTTTTTCGATCTCTTCTCCCGGTTTTTCGCGCAGATGAACGACACGCACACCTCTGCCTGCTTGCTGGCGATGGTCTCTTACACGCGGAGCGGGTGGGTTTTGTGGACGATTCGGCGATACAACCGGAGGAGTAGGAGAAGATGTTTGTTGAAGTGCTACTTCAAAAGCACGGCTTGCAAGACGCTCCGCTTCCACCGGATCATCTATCTCATAATGGATATTGTCAGCGGCAAACTCCATTGCAGTCTGGATGGTATCGGTTACGTTTTGGGCCGCCGCCTGATTGGCTTCTTCGGTATTTTCGGGTTTTACGCCCATAGCTTGTACGTCTTTGGTCAGAGCTTTGGCTTCTTTGCGAATGGCTTTTAGCGCCCTTCTTCCGAGAGATTTTGCACGGGATTTGACATTCTCACCCAGCAAATCCGTAGCTGCATTAAGTCCATCCAGGGCAAGACTTCCGCCGGGAATAAAACTCGCAAAAGGGCGGGCGAATTTGAGGCCTTTTTTAATAAGACCTTTGGCAAATTTGCTGTTTTTCAGTTTTTTGAACAGTTTACCAAAGAAAAATTCCCGGTGCATGTCGTCCACAATCTGGTCGAGTTCGCTTTCAAATTCGTATTCCGACTCAAATTCGCGTTGGGACAATTCATACAGCCTTTCTCCATAACTCCCGGAAGAATAATTTTCTCCATACTCGTATTCGTTTTCGGGATCTTCTTCGTATTCGTATTCACTTTCGGGAGAATCTTCTTCGTATTCGTACTCAGACTCATCTCCGTCGAGCATACTTTCGAGTTCGGCTTCCATTTCCTCATCGGAAGGGGTGTGGTTGTGATTTTCCATCTCAAGCTCAAACTCCCGTTCGAGTTGGGACATCGTGTAATGAGATTCTTTGCGGTTCATAGAAAGATTTGTTGTAGTTTATGTTTTGATTGTCAATTAATAAGTACTACTACTGTCAACACAAATTTCAATGACAAAAACTATTTAATCCATAGTACTTTTGTATGAAATTTCAATCCTTTTTCCGGAAAGCTTTATTGATTGCATCGGTGCGGGTATGGACTTCCAGCTTTTGATAGATGCTGTAAACCTGGCTTTTGATGGTGCTTTCGGAGACAAAATGTTGATCGGCAATTTTTTTGTAAGCATATCCTTTTACCAATGCTTCCAGCACTCGTCGCTCTTGGGAGGTAAGTTTTTCCAGTTCGGGGTAAAGGGGTTCCATACGCTCAAAACTGCGGGTAACCATACGTGCAATCTGGCTCGACATCGGTGAACCTCCGGCATAAACATCCTGTATCGCAGCAACGAGGTCTTCGGGAAGTGCTCCTTTCAAAATATAACCCGCCGCACCTACCGAGAGTGCTTCAAACACCTCTTTGGAATCGGTATGAATGGTAAACATCAGGAATTCCGTATCGGGATACAAGGGATGTAATTCCCGCACGCAATCAATACCACTCTTACCTTGACCGGTCTCGGATAAAGTAATGTCCATTAATACAACATCTGGTCTCAGAGTTGATACTTTTTCCTGAAAGGCTTCTGCCGATTCAAAAATACCGACACACTGGATGAAGGGGTAAAGCTCTACCAATGTTGCCGTAAGTCTTCGTACCTCCGCATCATCTTCAACGATGGCCAGATTGATGACTTGATTTTGGGGTCGTTTTCCCATGATTGAAATTTGATACATTGCAGTCATAAGGTTAGGGTAAAATAAAACCAGAGTCAATCGTACAAAAGTATGAAATCACGTATCCAGGATTCCTTTCAGAGGCCCGGTGACCCGGATACAGGTTCCCTTTCCCGGAGTCGAACGGATTTTAAGGTTGGCCCCAATTTTCGCTGCCCTTGTCTGCATACCGGTCAACCCTCTTCGACTAGTTTTTGTGGAGATTGTTGCTGGAACAAATCCTTGTCCGTTGTCGGTGATTTCAAAAAAATATCTTTCCCCGGGTTCGTACCTCAGTGTAAAAACAATCCGGGTAGCCGCAGCGTGTTTGACGATATTTTGAAAAATCTCCTTGTAAATAAACAGTAACTGTCGTTTTACTTCGGGTGATACAACCGGGTTTTTATCGTTTTCCGGAAAATCCATAACCAGTTCCACCTCGCCGTTCGGCCAAAATGCAAAAGTTTTTTCGCGGAGATGAGCCTGAACTTCATTCAATGAGTCGCCCTCAGGACTAATGGCAAACAAAACTTCACGCAGATGAGTGGCGACTCCCCGTAACTGTTCTGCAACGATTTTCAAACGAGATTGATAGTCTTCGGTAGTAAGTGACGGCATCCGCGCAGCCAATTCTGCCCCATAAGTAATCCGGGTAATCTCTGAACCGAGGTCGTCATGAATATCCTGAGCGATCCGGTTACGGGTGGAATCAATAGCCTGGATTTTTTCATCCATTACCAAGCGAGTACGATAGGCAAGGCCAAAAACAAACATGGTTAGTTCTGCAAATACGCCAACACGAAACGCTAGAATGGATATCGCCCCCGCTGTCTGACTGGTAATAAAGTCCCCAATGATAATACTCAGACTACCCAAGAGAATAATGCCCGATAATCTTACTTTTTTTAGATACAAATAAACCAGTGCAGCAAAACTGATAATTGAAAGGAAAATTCGCAGGTTTTTGTATATCAGGTAACTTCCATACCGATTACCGCCCATCACTGTGTCTGCAATCAGATTCAACAGCAAAAGACCGGTCAGTATCTTAATGGATTTTGAAATAAATGGCGCTGATTGATCCGTATTTAGAAAATAACGGATAAACCACATATAACCCATTATAATAAGGGTCAGATAAAATATTTTAGTTTCATCCCAACTAGTAAAGAGAAAAGTATAATCATAGTCCAAAACCGATGCCTCAAAATCCCGCCACATATAAACGCCCATAAAACTCACGTAGAGGCAGTAAAATACATAGGCTTTATCTTTGGTAAGAAAGTATAAAAACAAGGCAATAATGCACGATATGAACAATGCTCCAAACGAAATCCCGTCCCAGAAAGCATTGTTTAATACATCTTGCTTTTTTTGTCGGGCAAAATCGTTGTAAATCATTATTTGGGGTAAATAACCAGGCAGGGGCTGTTCTGATCTTTCCCAATGAATAAGGTGGTACAGACGCGGGGCTGTTTGGGGTGAAACCGGATATACTTTACAATAACCCTTCAAATGGATGGTTTGCCCCGATAAAAGACTTATGACAAAAGCACTTTTTTCCGAAAAATCATTCATCTGCATTTTTTGGATTTGTTTTGCTGTCAAGACTTCAACAGGCAGGGTGTTTTTTCCAGAAATAATTTCCAGCTTCTGTAATCCCGCTTGTCGGATGACTATGGTAAGAGAGTCTGCCGCTGGGTTGTATAAAGAAAATTTCTCAATAAAATAATGTTCCCACCGGCTGTGTTCCGACTCAAAAGTATGATCAGTCAGGGTTTTCCATTCTCCGTAAGAGTTGCCGAAATAATCTTCCCCCGTAGCCTGATAGATTACTTTTGATAATACCGGAGTAATTGAATCCCGAAATTTATTGACTACCGGTACAATATGTTTTTTTTCTCCCCAACGGGATTGGCCCGATACATTTACCAGAGAAAAAAAGAAGTAAAGGGTTGTGAAAAACCTTACCCAAACCCTTAATATATAGTAGTTAGTGTGTTGGGAAAACATAAAGCAACAATAAGTGTGTGTTGTTCCTATTAGACGAAGAAATAATGTTTTCCTGACCCATTTTTATATTTTCATTACTACCAATATGTCATTTGATAACAACGGAACACATTTCTCCCCACATCATTGAATCTCTCCCGATAAAATCGTACTTTCCTTCCCTTGTTCGTAATAAATATTTAATGTGATACTTTATGGATACTACATCTGCTCTCAATGGCGCCTCGCGTTACTCGCGGCTCCAGCTTCGTATGCTGGTGGTCTTGCGTATGCTCGTGGGCTGGCATTTCCTCTATGAAGGGGTGGTCAAACTCTGGAACCCCAACTGGTCCTCCGCCGGCTACCTTATGGACTCTCAAGGTTGGTTTGCGGGTATCTTTCAATGGATGGCGGGAACTCCCTGGCTGCTCGGTATCGCGGATTTTGTCAATGTCTGGGGTCTTATCCTCATCGGGCTATGCCTGATCCTCGGTCTTTTTGACCGCTGGGCCGCCATCGGCGGCATGGCCCTCCTGGCCTTGTATTACCTTTCTCACCCGGCAATCATCGGCGCCAAATACGCCCTGCCCAGTGAAGGTAGTTACCTGTTTGTCAACAAAAATCTCATCGAAATTTTTGCCCTCGGCGTTCTCTACGCCTTCCCCACAAGTGTATATGTCGGCCTTGAAAGGCTTCTCGCCCTCCGCCGCGGAGAATCGGTACCTGAACCCGAAGCCGCTAAAATGCCGGAAAAAGAAACGGTTGCCTAATTTTTTACCCAATCAATTACTCTCATCATGGACAATCATAAAGAAGAAAAATCTACTTCCGGTATTGGCCGCCGCGACCTGATCAAAGGTCTTGCCGCTCTCCCCGTACTGGGCTTTTTTGGACTCGGTGCCTGGGCAAAAAACAGCTCCGACAAGTCTCTCAAAAATAATATCCTCAAAGAACTCAATATCCAGGCCGCTCCGCCACCAACTTCCGGCCCCATGGCCGGCGACCCGATCCGTATCGGTATCGTGGGTTACGGCATCCGCGGCGAACAACTTATGCGCGCCGCGGGTTTTGCCAATAGCGAATGGAAAAAAAGTATGCAGGAAGCTCTTTCCAAAAATCCTAATGACAACCGTCTCAAGGATTTTATGGAACAGGAAAACCTCAATATCCGCATTACCGGTGTCTGCGAATTGTTTGACGTACGCGCCGAATCGGCGATTGATGCCGGAACCGTGGACGGAAATACTCCCAAACGCTACCAGCGGTTTGAGGACATGATCGCCAGCAGCGACATTGATGCGGTGATTATTGCCACACCCGACCACCACCATGCACCCATGGCAATTGCTGCGGCCAGAGCCGGCAAACATGTCTATGTCGAAAAATGTATGACCCACAAAATCGGGGAAACTTACGAACTCTACGACACGGTCAAAAGTTCGGGCATCGTATTCCAGGTCGGACACCAACACCGCCAAACCCAGAGTTTCCTCACCGCTCAGGACATTGTCGCCAAAAATGTGCTCGGACACATTTCCCTGATCCAGATTTCCACCAACCGCAACGACGACAACGGAGCCTGGCAGTACGATATTCACGAAAAAGCAAGCCCGCAGACCATTGACTGGAACCAGTTTCTCGGCAATGCGCCCGCTATTCCCTACAATGCCGAACATTTTTTCCGCTGGCGCAAATGGTGGGCTTATGGTACCGGCCTCGCCGGAGACCTCCTTACCCACGACTACGACCGGATGAACTGCATCCTGAAAATGGGCATTCCCGCTTCCGTTACTGCCTCCGGCGGTATCTATACGCACCGCGACGGGCGCGAAGTGCCTGACGTTTTCCAGGTAGTGATGGAGTTTCCCGAATTTACCTCCGGAACCAGCCAAGAAGCGGGGAAAGAAAAAGGAATGACCTTCCTCTACAGTGCGACCCTGGGTAACCAGTATTCACGGGGCACGCTGCTGATGGGACATGATGCCACGATGGATCTGGGCAATGCGATCACCGTTTATGCAGATCCCCGCTCTACTCGTTATGCCCAAATGATCGAGGACAAAGTTGTTGATCCTGCTATTCCTTTGTATGCCTACGATCCGCGGGCCAAAGGAGTGGACGGTGTAACTTCTGCCACTGCTGCTTATTTCGCCAACAAAGGTCTGCTTTACACCTACCGCGACGGAAAACGGGTGGACTCTACTCACCTGCATATCCGCGAGTGGCTGAGCTGTATCCGCAATGGGGGCAAACCGAGCTGCGGCATAGATGAGGGATTTGAAGAAGCCATTTCGGCTCACATGTCCACCCTTTCGATCCGCACAGGAAGAAGGGTCGAATGGGATCCAACCACACGGCGGATTGCCAATCTGGATCAAAGTGTATTGGAAGAAATCGGCGTAGCCTAAGTTTTTTTAAATGAAAAACCGTTGGTTTTGCGCCTTTATAGGTTTACTGCTGGTCGCCTGCGAAAAAAAACCGGAGGGAATTGTTTTACAATTTTCCGGTCCCGCGCAGGGGACCAGCTATTCCATTGTCTGCATAGATCCTGTGGGGAGAGATTTTCAGACGGCGATTGATTCTATTTTTGCCGTGATTGACCAGTCGCTTTCCACCTACCAGCCTAATTCCACGATCAGTCGTTTTAACCGCGAAGATTCGCTGGTTACGGACGACCTGCATTTCCGGGAAATGTTGTCGCAGTCGGACAAGGTGTATCAACTGACCGGCGGTTTGTTTGACCCTACGGTAATGCCGTTGGTCAGAGCCTGGGGATTTGGGCCGGAAAAAGTGCCGGAGATGCGCATGGCGAATCTCGATTCAATAAAAAAACTCGTGGGTTTCCCACAAGTCGTTTTCGATTCGGAAGAACCCTCTTTAATCCGAAAAAAACAGCCGGGAGTACAACTGGATTTTAACGCAATTGCTCAGGGTTATACGGTGGATGTGCTGGCCGATTTCCTCGAAAAAGAAGGAATTTACCACTATATGATCGAAATCGGAGGGGAAGTGCGGGCCAAAGGAAAAAACCCGGAGGGCAAGCTTTGGACGTTGGGCATCGAGCAACCGCTGGAAATCGAAGGGATCAGTGTAATGTCCGCAATCGTAAACTTAAATAATCGGGCATTGGCAACTTCCGGCAACTATCGAAAATTTTACATCAAAGACGGAGTCAAATATGCCCACACGATTGATCCATTTAGTGGTTATCCCGTCAATCACACGCTGCTGAGTGCTTCTGTGCTTGCGGAGACCTGCGCTACCGCGGATGCGTATGCGACGGCCTTTATGGTAATGGGATTTGAGCGGGCGTGGAAATTTCTGGAAGAAAATCCGGAATTAGGGCTGGAAGCCTATTTTATTTCCTCCTCCAAAGGAGAAGGCTGGGAAATCCGTATGACGGAAGGCATGGAGCGAGTAGTGGAAGTGCCGTGAGGAGAGGGCCAACCCTCACATCCTAAAGTTACAACAACCGCCGCTAAAAGAATATTAACCTTCCGTTTGTGCGGTCGCTATTCTTTTACCCATTACTACCCATAATCAGAAGAAACAATACGCCCACCAGAATCCGATAATAACCAAAATGGATAAAGCCGTAATTTTGGACGATTTTCAAAAATATTTTTACAGCAATCAGGGCGGTTACAAATGCCACAACCAAACCTACACCAAGAAGCATCATTTCGTGGCTGGTAAATTCGGCGGGAGTTTTTAGGAGGTCATAACCGGTTGCGGCAAACATAGTAGGCACGGCCAGAAGGAAGGAAAATTCGGTGGCCTGTTGTTTGTTTAATCCATTAAATACCCCACCGATAATTGTTGCTGCTGCACGGGAAACGCCGGGTATCATGGAAAAACATTGGATGAGTCCGATAAAAAAGGCTCGTTTATAGGAAATTTGTTCCAGGCTTTCGGTTTGACTATCCTGACTAACAACTTTTTTGTCAATTAAAATCAGTACAACACCCCCCAGAATCAGCGAAATGGAAACTACTGTGGGGTTAAAAAGATAGGTTTTGATCATGTCGTAAGCCAGAAAACCAATCACTGCCGTTGGTAAAAAAGCAACAAACAATTTGTAATATATCGGGAGGCCCTGTAAAAATCGTTTGATATAAAGCAAGACAATCGCGAGAATAGCCCCTAGTTGAATGGCTACTTCAAAAGTTTTTACAAAATCATCTTCGTGAATTCCCAGAGCAGCGGAAGTTAAAATCATGTGGCCGGTGGAAGATACCGGGAGAAACTCCGTTAGGCCTTCCACAATAGCAATAATAATCGCTTGAATAAGATTCATGTAGAGTTTTACTTATTTAGTCTATTGGGTTGATGAGGAATGGCACATTCCGGGCCAATCTTTCGGTCAAGTTTCGGGAATAATTTAATGGTTCGCAAAAAAACAAACGTCAATACATCCAAAAGAAAGATGTACTGACGTTTTAAGCCTTCCAACGGTTGCAAAGGGTTTTTGCAACTCGCAAAGAGAAGGAAATTATTTTTTAACTTTGGGGGCTTTTTTCCAGCCGGCAACCATTACATCGTCGAGATTAAAGACGAGGAAAAGTTTTTCATTCTTTTTGAAGTTGTGGCTTTCCTCAAAAATACAATCCACGCTGTAGTTATTTTCAATGGTGTGTTCTTCCCATTTACCTTCGTACTCAGCCATATTTACCACTTTCAACTGATGTTCACCGGTGGGAACCGAAACACTAAAGCTATTTCCTTTGGTTTGCAGACCTTCGGAGGATTCGCCGATCATTTCATCATCAATATAAACGATACACTTGGTGTTGTGGTCATAACCTTCTTCCACGTTAAGGAATTTGAAGTTGACGGTCAGGCTTACATTCTGGGCGAATGAAAGGGAGCAAAAAAACAGGGTAATCAGTAAAATGCTAGTCTTTTTCATGTTTATAATGATAGTAATCTTTTGGAAATAAATAGCCAGCCACCACGGCATGGAAATTCAAATGTAGCGGGTTTTCGGAGATTTACAAGTTGGATTGTTCAAAAAGGGAAAATAATTTTATCAGGTAATATATACCTTGTTTGTTATCGAAGATTGGTTTTGTCCGCAGCCAAACTTCGCCTTCACCCCTTAAATTTCCCTGTGATACTTTTGTTACAACTCCGTGAAACACTCGTGAAAAGGAATTTGCTGTTTTGTAAGCAGGTTGACATTTGGCTGACGATGATCTGCCCAATTTTACCCTCCACTTCAAATCTCCTTATATGAAACCCTTCATTATTTTTCTATTTTTCCCTCTTATCCTGCTTTCAGCTTGCATCGGGGAAGATGTGATCTTCGACTTCGTCGGTGCTTCCGTGCGGGTTTCCAACCCGCTCGACAGCCTTGCTGTCGGGGATTCGCATACGTTTGAAGCCGCCTATTTCAACGAGGTTGGCAATGAAGAACCCGCAGATTTTCACTGGAATAGCTCTACTTCGGAAATCCTCCTGTTTGCCGCCGAGGGAGTAGCAACGGGGATTGCTCCGGGTACGGCTCTTGTAACGGTTACGGCTTTCCAAAATGGCCAACCCGTCGCCCGTGATAGTTTTCCGGTAGTAGTAGGTGAAAATACGGTCATGTCGGGCGGAACATCCCGTACCGGTACAATCCGCTCTACGAGCAGCTATCTCCTCAAAGGCAGTTTTGTACTGAGTGAACAGGGGCAGAATCTTGTGCTTGAAATCGGTAATGATTACGAAGCCTCTACGGCATTGCCGGGGCTTTACCTTTACCTGACCAACAACCCCGCAACCAATGTCGGTGCGCTCGAAATCGGTGCAGTGAAGGTGTTTAAAGGTGCTCATTCTTATACAATTCCCGAACCTGCTCAACTTTCCACTTACAAGTATGTACTCTACTACTGCAAACCCTTCAGCGTCAAAGTCGGCGACGGTGAAATTAAATAAAGCTGTATGAAAATCTCCTCCTCTATTCTCACAATCTTATTCCTGCTGCGGGTGCAAGTTTCGCTGGCAGGGGGTGGTTGGCCTCAGGAAAAAGGCCACGGATATTTTAAGGTGTCTCAATGGTGGCTGGTTTCCCATCAACATTTTACGGATGTGGGCCTGATTGATCCCAATGTGACTAATAAACTTTTCAACACCAGCTTTTACGGTGAGTATGGAATCACACCGCGGCTTACGGGTATCATATATGCGCCTTTTTACAGCCGGGCTTTATTTAACAGTATTGTCTCCGGTACGACGGGAGAAGTGTTGGTTCCCGGTGAAGCGATTAATTCTTTTGGCGATACCGACATCAGTCTCAAATACGGGCTTACCCCTAAAAAATCTGTCGCACTCAGCGCAACTTTGACATTAGGGCTTCCACTCGGCAATGACCGCGGCGGCTCACAGGGCAATCTTCAGACCGGCGACGGAGAGTTTAATCAACTGCTTCAAATTGATATGGGAAAGTCGTATAAGCTTTTGGGACAAAATGCTTACGCCAATGTTTACGCCGGATTTAATAACCGGACAAGTGGCTTTTCGGATGAATTTCGATTCGGCGTAGAAACCGGAGTACAACTATTTGACAACCGCCTCATTGCCCTGGTGAGGGTGTATGGAGTGAAATCGCTGAAAAATGGCTCTTTAGCAGATGCCATCACTAGCACCAGCGTATTTGCCAACAATAGCGAGCACATCACGGTTTCGCCCGAAGTTGCGTGGAAGTTTGGTAAAAACTGGGGGGTATCCGCTACGGCAGGCGGAGCCGTTTACGGACGAATCATTTTTGCCAGTCCGGCGTATTCCGCAGGAGTTTTTCTGACGATATGAGGCAAAGGATATAACAAAATTAGCTGTCGTTATCCTTTCGAATCTGCCGGATATAAGCCGCCAATTTCGGGCGACTCAATCCGAGAAACTCCGCAATAGCCGCCTTTTCGATGCCGGCATTAATCATTTTGCTTATCGCAGCCTTCTTTTCTAACACAGCCTTCTGATGGGCTTCGGTTTCTTTGCGACGGGCTTCGGCTTCTTTGCGACGCGCCTCGGCTTCTATCTTCCGCACCGTTTCGGCGATTTTTGCCTCCGCTTCTGCCCAGACCTCGGCCCGGCCTCGGCGGATCAACTCCATCGCCGGGGAGTCTTCATACATCTCCACCC
>JANRJC010000050.1:0-69624 GCA_033764335.1 Bacteroidia bacterium
GGCAACAAAATGGGGTCTTTTACCGAAGGACTCGCCCTGCCTTCGCTTTCGCGCATTCTTCAGCGGGATTTTGGCGCTACGCATATTTTTCCTCGCGCCCGGGCCGTTCGTCAAGACCGAAGCCTCGAAATAGATGTCCTCGGCTACGCCAACGGCCAGCAAAACACCGCCGTCGCCGTGGAAGTCAAGTCTCACCTGAAAGAAGAACATGTGGATCAACTCCTGCGAATCCTGGCAGATTTTCCGCAGTTTTACCCCGAACACTCGACGAAAAAACTCTACGGCATTCTGGCCGGAGTCAACGTCCCCGACACGGTGCGAAACCTCGCTTTGAAAAAGGGCCTTTATGTCGGCCAGATCAG
Organism: Bacteroidia bacterium; assembly: GCA_033764335.1. GTDB lineage: Bacteria > Bacteroidota > Bacteroidia > J057 > J057 > JAGQVA01. The sequence continues at coordinate 363 of JANRJC010000050.1, forward strand.
CGAAGAGACCTTCCGGCTTCGAGTTCCGGATAACTTTCTCCCCAAAAATTTTCAGTCCTTTGCGGCCTGATGACTGCCACCGCTCAGGGAGTTGTTTTTACAGGGAATTTAAGTCTGTACGAAGAACTTTATTCGTCGGAATTGCCTGTTTAAGATCCGGCAAACGGTGTCCCGAAGATACCTACCGCAAGCTCTGCCCAGATAAGAAAAAGCGCTGCCAAAATCGCAAAACAGAGGGCAATTCGATACTCTATTTTCGTTACTTTCCTTAGTACCAACTCGCAGATAAGGCCGGTGCCGAGCAACAGCACACCCGCGACGATAAAATCAAACGGCGTCCAGTTTACCTCTTCCGTAAACTGCATCGCGATAAGGGGTATCAGTAATAGAATCGCTACGGCGACAAAAATTCCGATCAGTCTTTTGTTTTGCATAACTTTAGGTGTTTTGTTTTCAACACAATTTTTATCTCTCTATCACAGAAAGCACTTTGCACCACAAAGCAAAAAAGAAAATCAGAAACTTGCAAATGATGAGGGGGCATAACCGATAATTTTAGGGATGTCGCGTTGCTACCGGTGTAAAACTCACACCCTTAACCAACCGCGAAATCCCCGGGCCGCATAATAAGACTCCGCGCCGTTGTGATAGACAAAAACATGATTGTAACGGCGGTCGCAAAACAGAGCACCGCCGAGTTTTCTGATCGCAGGCGGAGTTTTCACCCAACTCGATGTTTTGGTATCGAAATTCCCCCATTTTTGTAGTTCCCGATACTGCTCTTCGGTCAATAGCTCAATCCCCATCTCCGTAGCCATCTCCTGCGCACTATTTTCCGGTTTATGTTCTTTCCTCGACTCCAGCGCCTCATGGTCATAACAAAGGCTTCGGCGGCCTTTGGGGCTTTCCGGCGAACAGTCATAAAAAATGTATTCGTCGGTCATTTTATCATACCCGACCACATCCGGTTCGCCGCCGGTTCTTTCCATTTCATCGAGCGACCACAGTTTTTCATTATTGGCATTCAGCTTTGTTTCTACGCTCGCCCACTCAAGCCCTTTATGGCGATTTTTATTTTGCTCAAAACGGGCCTTCAATACTCGGAGAATTTCTTCCCTTTCTTGGGGTGATAAGTCTTTTTTCATCATTATGTATTATTTTAATTTGTTTACGATGTCCTGTAATCGGTTATGAGCCATGTTTAGACCTTGTGCAAAAGGTAATTGCAGCATTTGGTCGCGGAGGGCGACGGATTTATAGACTATATGCATATTGAGTTTGCTGGTATCGTCGGTGAGTTTTTCAAATTCTAAAAACTCCAGTTGTACGGCAAAAGGCGTGTTTTCCATTTCAAATGTCCGCGTGATTTTCTGGTTCGGGTTAAACTCATGGATTACCCCATTAAACCTATGTTTGTTGCCTTTAGGATCCGTGGTTTCAAATTGGTAACTGCCGTGTTTTTTATTTTCGAGTTTCAGCACTTTTGTCCCCATCCATTGTTCCACAATCCCGGGATCTTCATAGGCTTTAAAAAGTAATTCCAGCGGCAAATCAAATTCCCTTGTAATCACAAGATCCTGCTGGCCGTCTTCGGCGTGGATTTTCGTTTTTCGCTCCATCGTATCTTATTTTGGGGGGTTGTATTTTTTCATAATATCTTCCAGTTTATTAAACCGATCGTCCCACATTTGGCGGAAAGGTTCGATAAAATCGGCTACTTCTTTCATTTTTTTGGCATTGATGTGGTAGATAATTTCCCGGCCGTTTTGCTGCGGATTAAGCAATTCACATTCGGTGAGTATTTGCAGGTGTTTGGAAACCGTCGGCCTTGCCGTGTCAAAATTTGAGGCAATGGCACCCGCTGTCAGCGATTGGGAAGCAACCAGGAGAAGAATGGCCCTTCGAGTAGGGTCGGCTATGGCTTGAAAAACGTCTCGTCTTAAGTTCATCGCGTAGCTATTTGACTACAAATATATATGTAGCTATTTAACTACGCAAATTTTTCTTATAAAATCAAAAGTATATTGCCTGCGTTCCACTTCTGACTTCGTAGTTCGTACTTCTTCTCTCGTATATCGTACTTCTTATTTCCTAAAAATGAAATATACCGCCAATACCAAAAACACAAAGCCGATCAGGTGGTTGGTTTTTAGGGTTTCGGTCTTGAAAAAGAGTAATGAAAAAATCACAAATACAATAAGTGTAATCACTTCTTGTATCACTTTTAATTCTACAAGTGAAAATGGACCGCCATGGTTTTTGTAGCCAATACGGTTGGCGGGTACCTGAAAACAATATTCAAACAGGGCTATGCCCCAACTGATCAGCACAATGGCGGCCAGCCCCAGTTTGCTGAATCCTTTCATCTCTGCAAATTTCAAATGGCCATACCAGGCCAGGGTCATAAAGCTGTTGGACAAAATCAACAGAATGATGGTGTAAAATCCTTTGAGCATAGTTAAATTTTTCTACCAATGTAGCAAACCATTGGGGAGTTTTCTATTTTGTACCACCTATTGAGTAACGTTAGATTATGAAAAGGTACTGCAAAACGCTCCGCCTCCGACCCGACGAGGTCCTCATCCATTCGTACAAACTTGCCCACGCGCCGGGACAAGTATGGCCTGAAATCACCGAAGGAATGCGCCAGGTGGGCATTTTGGACATGGAAATTTACCAACACGGCCAACTGCTGTTTATGATCATGGAAACAGTGGATGAGTTTGACCACGACCGAGCCATGGCACAGTTGGCGGGTCTCCCTCGTCAGGCGGAGTGGGAGGCGTATATGGCTCAATTTCAGAATACATCGCCCGATGCCTCGGCAGATGAAAAATGGCAGGTGATGGAAAGGATTTTTAAAATGGATAAGTAAGCTATGAGTCGAAAAAACCTTATTTACGGAGGAATTGGCGTGCTGCTACTGACGATTTTGGTCGGCGGTTTTTTTCTGGGGAGAAAGGATAAAGTGGACTTTAACACCGAAATACGTCCCATCCTCAACGGCAAATGTATGCGCTGCCACGGGGGAGTAAAACGTCAGGGAGGATTAAGTCTTCTTTTTCGCAGTGAAGCGCTGGAAGGAGGAGAATCCGGAAACCCGGCAATTGTGCCTGGCTCTCCTCAAAAAAGCGAAATGATCGCCCGTATTCACCACCACGATCCGGAGGAGCGTATGCCGCTGGAAATGGAGCCGCTTTCTGAAGAAGAAATCGCCCTCATTACCCGTTGGATCAAAGAGGGAGCCGAATGGACCGATCACTGGGCCTATGTGGTTCCGCAAATGCCTAAAATCCCCTCCGTAAGTCCTAAAAAAGGAGCGAAAAACCCGGTGGACAATTTTGTATTTGCTCGCCTGGAAAAGGAAGGTTTGTCGCCTGCGCCGGAGGCCGACCGTGCGACACTCCTGCGGCGGCTTAGCCTTGACCTGACAGGGCTTCCCCCCACGATGGAAGAAGTGGAGGCCTTTAGCAGCGATGTTTCTCCCGAAGCTTACGAAAAAGTCGTGGACAGACTCCTCGCTTCCCCGCATTTTGGCGAACGGTGGGCCGCTATGTGGCTCGACCTTGCGCGTTATGCCGATTCGCAGGGTTATGAAAAAGATCCTTACCGCAGCATCTGGAAATACCGCGACTGGGTGATACGGGCATTCAACGAAAATAAACCCTTCGATCAATTTACCCGCGAACAACTGGCGGGCGATCTTTTGCCCAATGCCACCGCAGATCAGCTTATTGCCACCGCCTTCCACCGCAATACCATGAACAATACCGAAGGCGGAACCGAAGATCAGGAATACCGCACGGCTGCCGTTATAGACCGGGTAAATACCACCTGGACCGTGTGGCAGGGCACAACGATGGAATGTGTTCAGTGCCACAGCCACCCTTACGACCCTTTCCGGCAGGAGGATTATTATCGGTTTATGGCCTTTTTCAACAACACTCAGGACGCCGACCTCGACACCGAGTTTCCCACATTGGAGACCTTTTCGGCCAAAAATGATTCTGCCATCAGAGAGATTATTGGCTGGATCAATAAAAAATATGCACATGGTTCAATTGACACCACCCTTGACCTGATATCCCAGATCAAAACGGCTATTCGCCCCCGTCTTCTCCCCTGGGACTGCGACGACTACAACGATGTGGAGATCAATTGGGACAAATCCGCGGACAACTGGGCCAGGCTTCCCAAAAATATTCCCTATAAATCCTTTTTCCTGAAATACAACGATATTGACCTCTCCGGCCTCAACAGCTTTTCCTTCCGATACACCTGCGCCGGAGACAAGGGCAAGCTGGAAGTGCGGATGGACGATCCCAAAGGGCCGATTGTAGCCGAAATCAACCTAAAAGCCACCCGAAACGGCCCGGCGACGATAAAAACGCCCAAAACAGCCGGCGAAGGTATTCACGATATATACCTTTCGCTGGTCAATACGCATGCCGAACAGAGCGATCCTGACGGCAATCTCCGGCTGTACGAAACCGTGCTCAACTACGAAGGCGTGCCTGCCCCAAATCCACAACTTATCGCCTGGCAGGACAGCCTCCTCCGGCTTCGGAGAAAGGCGGAGCAGACACCCATCATCAGATCCCGTACAGAGAACAATCTCCGAAAAACCCATGTATTCACGCGGGGAAACTGGCTGGCTCCCACCGACGAAGTATCGGCAGCCATGCCCGGTTCCCTGCCCCAGCTTTCACCCGATGCCCCGAACAGTCGCCTTACCGCCGCAGACTGGCTTGTAAGCCCCGAAAACCCCCTCACCGCAAGGGTAACGGTCAACCGATTCTGGGAGCAACTATTTGGCAGGGGCATCGTCGAGACATTGGAAGATTTCGGTACGCAGGGCATTCCGCCCAGCCATCCGGAACTACTGGACTGGTTGGCACTGCACTTTTCGGAGGAATTAAAGTGGGATATAAAAGCCCTGCTCAAAACCTTGGTGATGTCGGCCACCTATCGGCAAAGTTCCAAAGTAAGCGAGGAAGTACTGGCATACGATCCCCAAAACCGCCTGTTCAGCAGGGGACCGCGAATCCGCCTTACTGCCGAACAAATGCGCGATCAGGCACTGGCCGTAAGCGGGCTGCTGAGTGAAAAAATGTACGGGAAACCCGTCATGCCCCAGCAGCCGGAGGGTTTTTGGCAGGTAGTGTATAGCGGCGAACAATGGATCACCAGCGAAGGCGAAGACCGCTATCGCCGGGCGATTTATACCCAGTGGCGGCGCACCAGCCCCTACCCTTCCATGACGACGTTTGACAGCCCCAGCCGTGAGTTTTGTGTGTCCCGGCGAATTCCTACCAATACCCCCCTTCAGGCACTTGTAACGCTTAATGACCCCGTGTATGTCGAAGCCGCCACCGCCTTTGCCCAACGCATGGCCGAAGAAGGGGGAGAAAACACGGAGGAACAAATCCGCACAGGATATAAACTTGCTCTCCTTCAAGAACCGGGGCCAGTGGCGCAGGAAACACTCGTAGAATTGTATAAAGCCGCCGAAAAAGAAGCCCAAATTTCCCCGCTCACCGTCGTGGCCAATGCCATTTTGAATCTCGATAGTTTTATCATGAAAGAATAAACCCATGAATATCCAACAAGAATTTGAATATCGCCGCCTCGAATGGCAGACCCGCCGCCATTTTCTCAAAACCTGCACCCTCGGTATGGGAGCAATGGCACTGGGAAGCCTGCTGGGAGGCTGTGGAAAAGAAGCCGAAAAACTCGTATCTGCCCTTTCCGCAGAAAACACCAACCCCATGATCCCACGGCTGACACATTTTGCAGGAAAAGCCAAACGAGTGATTTATATGCACATGGCAGGCTCTCCCTCGCAACTGGAACTATTTGACTACAAACCTCTTCTCCAAAAATACGACGGAAAAGACTGCCCGCAGGAATTGCTGGAAGGCAAAACCTTCGCTTTTATTCAGGGTGTACCCAAAATGTTGGGACCTCAGGCAAGTTTTGCGCAGTATGGACAGTCGGGCGCCTGGATATCGGAGCGGCTGCCTCATTTTTCGGGAGTTGCCGATGAAGTAGCTTTTCTCAAAGCAATGCACACCGACCAGTTTAACCACGCCCCCGCCCAATTGCTGATGCAGACCGGAAGTGCCCGCCTCGGCAGGCCGAGTATGGGGTCATGGGTAACTTACGGACTGGGGACAGAAAATGAAAACCTGCCCGGTTTTGTGGTATTGGTTTCCGGAGGAAAAAGCCCCGATGCCGGGAAAAGCGTCTGGGGCAGCGGGTTTTTGCCTACCGTCTATCAGGGAGTACAATGCCGTTCGGAAGGTGATCCGGTCTTGTACCTTTCCGACCCGGAGGGCATGTCCCGCGACCTGCGGAAAAAATCCATTGAAGCGATCAATAAGATAAACCGCGAGCAGTACGAGGAGTTTCGCGACCCGGAGATACTTACCCGCATTTCGCAGTACGAAATGGCCTTTAATATGCAAGTTTCGGTGCCGGAGGTGATGGATATTTCCAAAGAACCCGCCTATATCCACGAGATGTATGGGACCAAACCCGGTCAGGCCGCCTTTGCCAATAACTGTCTGCTGGCCCGCAGACTGGTAGAACAAGGCGTGCGGTTTGTGCAGTTGTATCACTGGGGTTGGGATACACACGGAAATGTCGAACACGACTCCCTACACCACGGGTTTGTGGAGCGCTGCCGCGACGTAGATCAACCCATGACAGCCCTGATTAAAGACCTAAAACAACGCGGACTGCTGGACGAAACCCTGATCGTCTGGGGCGGAGAATTTGGCCGCACCCCCATGTGGGAAAACCGGGGCGGCAAAATCGCACCTTTCAAAGGCCGCGACCACCACAACGAAGCCTTTACGATGTGGATGGCAGGAGGCGGGGTAAAACCCGGAATTTCCTATGGAGAAACCGACGACATTGGCTATTATGGTATCAAGGATAAAGTCCACGTCCACGACCTTCAGGCGACCATTTTACACCTGCTCGGCATGGATCATGAAAAACTCACTTACCATTATCAGGGGAGAGATTTTCGCCTTACCGACGTAGCCGGCAAACTCATGCGTGAAGTAGTGGGATAAGGAAATCCAGGGAATCCCCCCTCACTGATTTCGGTTCAGAACGCTTATGATCAGGCGTTTTTGATTGAGGGTATAAGCCTATTTTCTTTACCACTTTTCAATATTCAACCCATCAATATAGGTAAAGTGGTGATCACGGGTAACTATAGTCAAACTGTGTTGCAGAGCGATGGCTGCAATCACAATATTAGAATCCAATAAATATCTACCACTCATCCCCATCTATTTGCGATACATCCTTCAGCGAGGATTCAAATTCTCGACTATCCGCAGGATCAAATAAACCTGCAAATTGTAAAATTCCTTTAGATCGGTCTCCCCAGGAAATGGCTAGCATGGAGTTAATAAACTCCAATAGATTCAATTGCTGAACAAGAGACATCCTGCCCAGTGCTTTGAGTATAGATTTTTGAATATCAGGCTCACCCATAGCATATTTTTTGTATAGTCCCTATAAAGATACAGGAAATTCATTTCATTTAAAAGAGGAAGTTTCATGTGGGATTGGGAGAGTATTCATTATTCCGCTTTATTCGGGACTGTGATTATACAAGCTACCACATCGTTCCATGGTTGCTTACGAATAGGAACATTTTCCTTTATTCGTTCTAAATCATCTACTGATAGTTTTATTGATCGGTAATCAGGAATAAGGTTATTAAGTGAAATGACTTTATTTTTGTTCTTACTTTTTTTTCTTTTTTCAATTAGATAGGGGCTCAGTATGTCCAGCCACTGCTGAGAATAAAGATAAAAATTAGTGCTATCTGCTTCATTAATCTGGGTCGGCTTGAATGTATTTAATAAATCGTCCAGAAGAGCTTTTCTCTTAATATCATCTTCACATTTTCTTTGACGTCTAAGTATTTCTTCGGCAACGGTTAAAGCTCGCTTTCTTCTATTTGGTAAAAGATTACGTCCTTCTTTTTGAAGAAGAAAAATATATTCATTTAGATATTTTGTCGTCGTGTTTAACCATCTGTCCTCGGGAGTTCTCCATTTTTTAACTTTTTCAAGTCTTTGCATTAAATTGTAGCAAATAGCTGTCAATTCCGAGTATATAATTTTATTTTCATCGATAAAAAACCAGCGAGGTGTGCTTTCCTTATTCCCACGCATTGCAAGAAATACCCAGCTATTTTCTTCAACTCCAATACTTAGCTTTACTTTTATATCAACATTGATATCTTTTAATTGTAAATAGGTTTCTTTAGGGATTAATGGTTTATATCCATCATATAAATCGTGTACTGCTCTAAATGCATCTTTGACTCCATCCCACATATAGTCATCATTTTGTACATCTTTTAAAAAACGAATCATCTCATCCGGCCCGACAATATCGCCCAAATGTCTTTCCATGATTTCATTTGGAACAGAAAAATTGTTGCCAATTAAACTCTCCGCATCTATTAAAGTTCTTATAAGCTTTTTATCCGTTTTAAGGGCAAAAGCATCAGTATCATAAGGCCAGTATATATTAATTTCTGGAAACGGGCTATCTAATCTATCAATCCTCCCAATTCTTTGTTCTGCAATTCTTAATACACTAGGCATATCCAAAAAAAGCATCACGGAAAATAATTGTAAATCAACACCTTCTGATAAGGTATCAGAACAAAGTACAAGGGTTCTATCTTCTAATACACTCGCACCAATGCTAAATTTATGCAGTAAGTTTGATTTATCTGTTTTTCCTGTTATGACATATGTTGTGATTTTTTCTTCGTTTTGTTTAATTAAATAATGAAGATAATCTAGAGTTATAATAGTGCTATCGAAAGCAATCACTGCTTTTTTTTGTTTGATTATTTTTTTTAATTGCTTTATTTTTGTCCATTCTCTTTTATTGGATATTTTCTTTGACAGATCACATATTTCGCGATAAATTTCAATCTCATTATTGCAAATGTTTTGGTATTTACCAAAATCTGTCAACCAATCTGGTAAAAAAAAATTTTCAAAATCAGTCTTAATTGGTTTATTGATTGATTTTAATTTTTGCAAAATATTGCCTGACGAACTTTTTGTCGTATGAAATTTATATAATTCTTTTGCATATTCCGTTCCTTTAATATGTTCTATAAGAGCTATATGAGAAGATCTTAATTTTGACCTGATATTAAATATGGCTAAGCTTTTTGCTGCTTCAATTCGCTTTGAAATATACTTTTCTATATCTTCAGCTGGTATCTGATACTCTGGTTTTTCTATGCGTTGCAAATAAATAATTCCTTTTAATCCCTCACAAAGCTGATTGATTTTATCGGCTATTTTAATATCTTCATCAGTTTCTCCTGTATTATATGTTTGATGATTTTGCTTGGGGTATTTACACTGTTTATTAAGTTTATTCAGATATTTATCTGGTTCGCTTTCAATCAGTTTGTTTAATTGAGATTTAGTTCTTCGTACAATAAAATTATCTATATATTCTCTTAATTCTTTTAAATCCTTATCTCTATTAATAAGAGTAAGCCTCTTAATTTCTTCGAATTTTTTCAATTGATTGTTGCTCTCGTCATCACTCAAGTTGTCAACACCAAGTAACTCAATTAGTCGAATTAAATCCTTCGCTTTTTTATTTATTGGGGTTGCAGTTGCTAGTATTATTTGATCCGCAGAATGATTTGTAATACTTTTACTCCTATTGGAATCTTGGTTTAGATAATTATGAGCTTCATCAACAATTAGGATATTTGCAATGTCAAGTTGCTTTTTTAAATTCTTAGAACTCCTACTTTCTGTAAAGCTTAGCAACCCCATAGATTCCTGAGCACTTTGAGCAAATGCTAGGTTGATGGCTTCTTCCTTCCATTTTTCCTTGACGAGAGGAGGACAGATTGTTAAAATTGATGTCCGATCTTTTCTTCCTGTTTCCCAAAGCCAGTGAAATAGGATGAGAGAGAGAACACTGATTAGTTTTGTTTTTCCTGAACCAGTTGGTTCTGCAATTAACACACAACCTTGTGTCTGAAGAATATACAAAGATTCTCCTATTGCCATTTTTTGAGACGGCCAAAGTCGCTCGTTTAACCGATTTAAATGAGAGTAAAGCTCAGGAAAATCATTACTTAAATCTCTGTTTATGAGTTCATTGATTGCCCTTGCGAGAGATTCCTGCCAGGTGGTGATTTTTAAAAGTTTTGAAAGAATTTCCAGAATTTCTTTATTGTAATCCCGGCTCTCTTCGTAGAAGTTTTCAGCTATTAATCTAATATCCTCATATAGTTTTGCTTCAAACGAGTTTTCCAAATTCTTTGTTACCCGAATATTAGCTTCCTTTTGAGTATTTAAGCCAGTTTTACTAAAATTTGAAGATCCTAAAACAGCAGAACTATCACTAACATAAATTTTTGCATGAAGCTTGTCTGAAAATTTAAATTTGATTATTTCATTTTTAATAAGTTCGATAAATCGAATAACCGCGCCGCTTTGAATGATTGAAATGTTTTGATCAAGCCAATAGTTCTTCAGATCTTCTGTTAAATCAGCAAAACCCAAATTAGCTCGTACTCTTTCCTCAGGAGCCCAACCTAATGTAATTCGCACTTTTTCAAGCCTATCGTAGTTCCTATCACAGAAGAAATCAATCAGATGAGATAAGGATGTAAATCCAGTAATAATTAAGTATTCACTACTATTGTCAATATCAGTTTTAAGGATTCTCTCTACTGTGCTGCCAGATTTTGTATTCAATGGGAATTGCTCTTGGTTAGGCCAAGTGATTTGTTGTTCTGCATCAAACAGCGTAGGCTGCCCAGATATTTTTTTATTGATTTTCTTCATTAGGTTATTACGGAAAAAGGTTGTCTTTGCCCCCCCCCATCGCCTCCCTAAGCACCTGCTGCAACAATCTCTCGTTCTCCGCCTGACTCTCCCGTATGCTCGCCTCTAACTTATCGCAATATCCCATCAATTTATCCAACTTCTCCACAATCTGACGCTGCTCGGATAGGGGTGGGAGGGGAATGGCAAACATTGATAAATTATTCACTCCAAGTTCTGTTTGCTTAGTGCTAGTAGCTCCCTTTATTGAATCAATTAAACCTTGCCCATAGTTTGAGTTAATAACATAGCAAAGCAAGCTTTGGCTAATTCCTAGATAGCCTCGTACTCTTAGAATATGTGAATCGAATATAAATCCTTCGCAATTTTGATTGGCTATACCAGACCGTCCAATAGTTCCATCACCAGTAGAGTTAACAAGTAAATCGGTATTGGAAACCTTAAAATCGTCATCCACAGTATTATACCAAATTTCGTCTATTGATTTGCAATGTTCTGTTTCAATTGTAAACCAACGCACACATCTCTGGTTAAGCATCTTAAAAACCCCATTCTCTGCATATTTCGGACCTTTTCCTCTTTTAATATCCGCCACCTCCCCCAACCTACACCAAACCCAATTTTCCGGAATCTCAAAGGGGATTTCATCGGCGGAAATGGGCGGCAGGGGTTTCTGTTTTTTGATTTTGCCTTCTCTCACCAACCGCTCCTTTTCGGCTTTGATTTTTTCGAGGAGTTGTGCTCCGGTTTCTTCCTTTTCGGGTCGCTCCGGAAACTCGAAACGGCCCGCCACCGCCTCCCGCAAAAAGGCCTGACGTAATTGTTTTATCAGGTCGAGTTGGTGGTGGAGGTGGGTGGAGATTAAATTTGAAAGTTCTTTCGTTTCAAAATAAAGTCGTTCAATGTTTATCTGTCCTTGTATATTTGTTATAGGTATTTTCCATTTTAGAACATTAGCAGGTCGTATTGCTGCATAATTAGTCGAGCCGACTGCTTTAATTTGATCTTGTAAAATTTGTAACTGAGAAATTACTTCCAAAAAACCTGGCCGGATTTTATTTTCATCTAATTCAAACAAAAAGTAATGGCTACTGACAATTGCACCTTCTAATTCTGCTGGGACAAAACCATAACCGCCAACTTTAGCATCCATCTCCGCAACAATGAAATCTCCAGATTTACAAACTTGTTGCTTTTTTGTCTTGATCATTGAACCATTTATAAACTCTCTTAAAACTACACCCTTTCTGTGAAGTTGTACCCGACAAAGTTTATAATTAGTGTTGTCATCAATATTAATTGTCCCCTTTCGATGCTTAACTACTTCTCCAAGTTCCACTGTTCTCCACTTCATCTCACTGCCTCCTTTAACTGGTTCAACAATTCGGTGCTTTGGGCGAAACTTTTTTCTAGCATGGCGATCAATTGGGCGCTGCTGTATTCAATGGCTTCTTCCTGCCGGTGGGGGTTTTTGATGTCGAGGTCGTAGTTTCGGTCCATGAGGGTCTGGATGCCCACCTTCCAGCATATTTCGTTTTCTTCCCGGTTGTGCCACCACGTTTTCAGGGGGTCAAATTCATGCAGTTGGATAAGTTTGGTTTTGCTATATGCTTTCATGCCTTCGGGCAGGCGGTGTTCATAATACCATACTTCGCGGGTGGGTTCTCCTTTGGTGAAAAACAGGAGGTTGGTGGCTACGGTGGCGTAGGGTTGAAATACGGAGTTGGGCAGGCGGATGACCGTGTGCAGGTTACATTCGGTGAGGAGTTTTTCTCTTACGCGCTGTTTTACGCCTTCGCCGGTGAGTGAGCCGTCGGGCAATACGATACCGGCCCGGCCTCCGGTTTTGAGCAGGTGGATCATCAGCACCAAGAAAAGGTCTGCGCTTTCTTTGGTGCGGAAGTTTTGGGGAAAATTGTTTTCGTTGTTGTTGGCTACGATGCCGCCAAAGGGCGGATTGGCGAGGATGGCATTTACGCGGTGTTTTTCGGTATAATTGCTCAGTGGCTGGTCGAGGCTGTCGCGGAAGGTGATATTGGGCACTTCCATGTCGTGTAGGATGAGGTTGGTGGTGGCGAGCAGATAGGGCAGCGGTTTATATTCCCATCCAAACACATTCTGGGCGATTTTTTCGCGTTCTTCGACGCTATTGGCTTGTTTTTTCAGGTGTTCGATAGCTGCGGTGAGGTAACCGCCGGTGCCACAACTGGGGTCGAGGATTTTTTCGCCGAGCCGGGGGTTGATCATTTCGCAGATAAACTCGGTAATGGCTCTGGGGGTGTAAAACTCGCCGCTTTTACCGGCGCTTTGCAGTTCTTTGAGGATGGTTTCGTAGAGTTCGCCGAAGGCATGGCGGTCTTTGGCGATGTTGAAGTCAATTTCATTGAGTTTGTTGAGCACCTTGCGGATGTTGATACCGCTTTTCATATAGTTATTGTTGCCTTCAAATACGCCTCTTACGAGCAGGGCGCGTTTATTGGCGAGGTCATCGCTCAGCCCCACTTTGAGGTTGCGCAGGGTAGGGAAAAGTTTTTGATCTACAAAAGCTTGTAGTTCGTCGCCGGTGATGCCTTCGTCGTTGCCGGCCCAGGCTTCCCAGTGGAGTTCCGGGGGGATGGGGCTGGTGTAATCGTCATTGAGGATTTCGAGTTCTTTGTCTTTGTCGGAGAAAATTTTGAGGAAAAGCATCCAGCCGAGTTGTTCGATGCGTTGGGCATCGCCATTGAGGCCGGTGTCCTGCCACATGATTTTGCGGATGCTGTCAATAATGCCTTTGAGGTTTGCCATTAAGCTTCTCTTTTATAAAGTTCTTTCTCTAATTCTTTTATCGCTTCGAGGTATCGGGCTTTGCTGCCAAACCGGTTGATGATTTCCAGGGGAGAGCCGTAATCGGTAAGGGGTTTTACTTTCAGTATGTCCATACTTTCGATATTGGTTACGCCTTCATCGGCGTATTTGTCGAGGAGGGATTCGAGTACTTTTCGGGCCTGTTCGCTGTATTGGGTGAAGTAGTTGCGTTTTTTGACGTTGTTGGCGCGTTCTTTCCGGGTCAGAGGTGGCTGGTCAAAAGCTACATGGCAGATGAGGTCAAAAAGATCTACTTCGCGATTTACGGCGTTGCGCAGGGCTTCTACGAGCACTCCCTGTTCTTCCAGTTCTTTGATGATGGTCTCTTTTTTGTCGGTGTTATTCCACCGGTTGAGGAAATCATTGAGTGAGGCGTATTGTCCTTTGACGATCTCGCGGGTATGGTCTTTGAGGCTGGTAGTAAGGGGTTTCCCGTTGCTGTCAAAGTAAATTTCCCGGCTAATGAGTACTGAGACATCCACGCCGTTGACGTAAACTTTTTCACGGGGCTGCGGTAGGGGATCATGGGTCTGACCGAGAGGTGATTCAGGGAGGGGAAGATAAATGAGCAGTTCCGCTCCGGATTCTTCGTCTATAACGGGGGTTGGATCGTTAGATTCTTCGTCCACGATATGGGTGAGGTCGGTATCTTCGGAAACCGGTTTCACGCGGATCGGATCTCCGTCAAAGTCTTTATCGGCAAACAGGTCGGTTACATTCCGGAAGTCGAGGATGGTAAAGTACATTTTGGCGAAATCCATATTAATTCGCGTGCCTCGTCCGATAATCTGTTTGAATTTGGTCATGGATTTTATTTCGGCATCGAGCACGATCACCTTGCAGGTTTGGGCATCTACGCCGGTGGTCATGAGTTCGGAGGTAGTGGCAATGACAGGATAGGTTTCTTCCGGGCTGATAAAATTGTCGAGTTCGCGTTTGCCTTCATCGTTATCACCGGTAATCTGCATGACGTATTTGTAGTTTTGGGCTACGAGGTCGGCGTTCAGGTTGGCGAGCGCCGAGCGTATTCTTTCGGCGTGGTCAATATCGGTGCAGAAAACGATGGTTTTGGCGAAGCGGTCATAACCTTTGAGGAATTCCGTAAGTTTGCGGGCGACGGTTTGGGTGCGTTCTTCGATGACGAGGTTTCGGTCAAAATCCTTTCGATTGTAAACCCGGTCTTCGACGAGATTGCCTTTTTTATCGGTTTTTCCCTGTTCGGGTCGCCAGCCTTCGGTGTCCACGTTGAGCGTTATTCGTATGACGCGGTAAGGCGCGAGGAAACCATCGTTGATGCCCTGTTTGAGCGAATAGGTATAAACCGGGTCGCCGAAATACTCGGTATTGGAAGTTTCTTTGGTTTCTTTGGGCGTAGCCGTGAGGCCGATATGAGTGGCTTTGTGGAAATAGTGGAGAATTTCGCGCCAGGCGCTATCTTCTTTTGCGCTTCCCCGGTGACACTCGTCAACGACGATCAGGTCAAAAAATTCGGGGGAAAACTGTTTGTAGGCATTGGCATTTTCATCTGCGCCGGAAAGACCTTGGTAGAGGGCGAGATAGACTTCATAACTTTTGTCAATCATGCGGTTTTTGACCACCGTCATTTTGTCTTTAAAGTGTTTGAAATCGCCCCTGCGGGTCTGGTCAATCAGTGCGTTGCGGTCGGCGAGGAAGAGGATTCGTTTTTTTGCGCCGCTTTTCCATAGTCGGTGAATAATCTGAAAGGCCGTATAAGTTTTCCCGGTTCCGGTGGCCATTACGAGGAGGATACGATTTTGGCCTTTGGCGATGGCCTCAACGGTGCGGTTGATGGCGATCTGCTGGTAATACCGAGGGGAGCGTCCGCTGCTGTCGAAATAATAGTCCTGTGCGACGACTTTTTCGGCCTCGGGGGTTTTAATGCCTTTGTATTTTTTGTATAGCTGCCAGAGTTGTTCGGGGGAGGGAAAATGGTCAATCGAAAGTTCGGTTTCCATATTTCCTTCCGAGGCGGTTCGGTTGTGAAATAAAAACCCATCGCCATTGCTACTAAACACACAGGGGATATCGAGAATCCGGGCATATTCCAGCGCCTGTTGAAGCCCTGCCCGGAGGGAGTGGTTATTGTCTTTAACCTCTACAATCGCGATCGGGATATTGGGTTTGTAGTAAAGGATATAATCAGCTCTTTTGTGTGCGCCACGAGCGGTGATTTTTCCTCTGACATAAATTTTCCCATCGGTAAAAGTCACCTCCTCCATCAGTTGTGTGAGTTTGTCCCACCCTGCATTTTCGAGGGCTGGGGTGATGAATTTAGTGCAGATGTCCCTTTCCGTCAGGCGTTTTTTGTCTATCATGTGTAATGATAACACTTTGCCGGGAAAGTGAGTTATTATTTTGCAGTTTTTTTCGATACCGCTTTCAGGTTTTCGAGAAAGCTGATATCTTGTTCAATGAAAAATTTTTCGTTGGGGTTTTCGACTCTTTCCAATGCAGCGTATAGGTCTTGTTCTGCATCGCTCAACAATTCTCTGCACATTTCCCAGGCTCTGGTTTTTGTACGAGGACTTGTTTTTCGATCTTTTCCGGTGCTAATACATTTTTTCGCCATGTCCATCTTCGCAGTTGCCCGTTTCTCTAAAAGAGTCGAATTTCCGTTCAGTTTGGGATAGGTACGCATGGAATCGTTAATAAATTTGACTACCTCATCCGGAGTAGCTATTTTTTTTAAACTAATGGCGGCCCTGATAATCTGATCTTCTTCTAATCTTCCAGATGTGGCTGTTTCCAAAACTTTATTTGCAAATAACTGAATATCTTTTCTCTTTTTTTCAAGCGTTAAGGCATCAATTATATTGATCAAAGTATTGGAGTTAATTGCGTTCAGATCGGTTTTTTTCTCTGTCAGAAACTGATAAAGTCCTGTGGGATTCTTGAGTTTTATGCTTATTTCTGCAAATAAATCCAATGCTCGGAAATTATAGGGATCCTTGTCCAACAGTTCTAAAACCTTTTGCCCAGCTTCATTATAATTTTCG
Organism: Bacteroidia bacterium; assembly: GCA_033764335.1. Taxonomy (GTDB): domain Bacteria; phylum Bacteroidota; class Bacteroidia; order J057; family J057; genus JAGQVA01. The sequence continues at coordinate 17,098 of JANRJC010000050.1, forward strand.
AGAATGATTCTATCCTGAATCTCCTGAATTTCTCTAATAATCTGATGCCGAGGATGTGCAGGGAGAATACAGGTAACACTTTCCGCTTCTAATTCAAAAATAGGGGCAGGACAGCCTTCCTGCTTCATCGTTCTCAAAATCGTGGGAATTCCCTGTCCTTCCGACTGTGCAAGTTGTATCTTATTGAAGAGATAGGCAAAACTTTGGTTTCTCCATTTAGGCCCGGCTTTGCCTGTTACGAATTTTTGTTTGTCCACCGCCCAATGTAAAGCCCCGGGGGATTTAACCTCAATTCTGTCAGAAAAGACCGTTATTCGGATTGGATCGGGAATTTCATAATCGCGATGAACAATGGCATTAATCACAGCTTCCTGTAAAGCACGAATAGGGTATTTTACCTGATTGGGTTTTTCACTCAGCTTGTTAAATGCCACATAAGCCTCGGTATTTAATAACTCGATAGCCTTCTTGGCTTGTTCTATCAGCGTACCTGTCAATAAATGCCGTTCCGCAGTGGTTTCGCTTCTGTCCGTACCTTTATATACCGACAAAACCACATGAGCGTCGGGAAAAGTTCGAGAAATACCTATTTTTTTCCCAAACATGAGTAAGGTAAAGTTTCGGGGGCGGAGTGTATTATCCAGACTCACTTTTCCAAATAAGGGAGGAACAAACTCCGCTATCTGCTCTGTTTCGGAAAAATAGTCTTCAAGCGTTTTATTGGGTGATAACAATCCCATATCCTGCATATAATCTCTGAATAGGAGAATGTCAATATCACTCTGTGTACAATTAGAATTAATCCTTTTGTCGAAGTATTCTATTTTTTGTTTTTTGATCAATAACTGAGTAAGAATTCCATTCCTCGCTTCCCGGGTCTCACTGCCAATCCTTACGTAATAGGATGACTTCTCCCCGTCTCGATAAATATGCGCGTCTGGGCTTGCTATAACGGTAAAAACCAATATCCTTTTTGAATCGTCTTCTGGGTTGTCAAGTTCTGTCACAATCGGACTTACCGATGGGCTGATCAGATCCCGGCAGTGTTGTGTAACCTTACCCGTAATTTCTTTAATTTTGGCCGCTGTTAATCCTGTATAAAATAGCTTGGGAAATCCATAATCGTCCTTTCCCTCTTTCGCACCGCACACGACATAACCGCCGCCTACATTTCCAATATCATTGGCAAAGGCCGAAATCGTTTTTACAATTTTTTGAACTACATCCTTATCATCTCCATTTTCCTTCCATTCCACTCTTTCATTTTCCCGGGCAGATAACTCTTTTAAATCAATTTGCATGTTCGGTCATTTTTATTTTATCCCAAATCCCCTACTCCACCTTAATCTGCATAAATACCGGCACGATCTTGTCGCTGTATCTTTTCGAGGCCCAATAACCCATGTATTGCGGGGTGTAGGCGATTTTTTCGGGTAATAATAGCTGGTCTCCGAAGGTGTCGTAAACGGCTTTGGAAAGGTTGGCTCCCTGATTTTGTATTTTTTTGAGTTTTTCGTTCAGGTCGGGAATGGGGGTCGGGCTAAACAAAAAGCAAATCTGCTCCAGACCGGGTTTCAGCAGTTCGATCGCCGTTGACTCCTCCGGAAGGGTCAGGAATATGTCGCGGGAAATAATCACCGAACTTTCATGCCGCCCCTGAAATTTGTTGTCCAGCTTGCCATCGCGGGGCCAGTGGAGGTTGATGTTTCCGTCAGGGTCGTAGCTGAATGCGTACATAAATCTTTCCGCCGTAACGTCATATACCTGCAACTGGAAAATATCGTCTTTCTTCCAGGTACGCCCGCTCAGCGCATAAGTGTTTCCTTTTAAGGTCGCTTTTACATTCGAAAAAGATACTTCTTCTCCGACCACTTTGGCAAACCGGCAGTTTACTTTTCCGACGAGATCTACCTTCTGTATTTCGGTGGGGGCGACGGAAAACTGAAACCCATATTTGCAGTATTTGGCAAAATCATCATAATTCACCCAAATAAATCCGCCGTCTCCCCAGGTAGGCCCCCAACTGTTCATAATCTGAAAGGCGCCGCCCGCATTGCCTTTTCCGTCATCAAAACCGATGACCGACATGGCGTGTCCCATCGGCAAAATCGGCGAATTGCCGAGGTCGGGAAACCACCATTCCTGCCCGCGCAGGTCGAGGAAGTTTTGTTTGAGTTGCATCCCGATCACAACGGGTTTTTGGTCAATAAGGCTTTGTTTGACAGCAGTAATTTTTTCGCGGGGGGGAGATTCCCTGTCAAAGAGGCGGCGAAAGTCATTGATCCGGTATTTCTGGGCAATCAGCAGGTCGCCGGCTTCCGGCAGTTTTTCGCAGCCCGCCTCATCAAAGGATTTGGAAAAAACATTTCCTTTGTCCCGCATCAACTCCAATGCTTTGGTGATGTAGGTTCCTTCGGCACAGCCGGGCGACTCTTTGATCTGGTTGTAGAGAAAAAATGCGCTGAATGCATTTTCGGTGATTTTGTCGGTCTGCCCCTCCCAGTCGTTGAGGATGGCGTGCTGGATGGTATGGCTTGCATACCCCACTGACCAGCCGGTACAGGTCGAGAATGGGCCTTGATTGATAGGTTTGGGGCAGAAAGGTTTGAGGTCTATTTTAAATATCGTATCGGCTCCGCCTTTTTGTCCGTAGTCGGGCTGCCGCGCAACTTCATCATAACTTTCGTCCTCAAACAACAAGCCCGTGCCGGGCTGCTGACTTCGCAGCGAAATCATCAGCCCGACAATCAGAAAAACAATCAACCCGTATTTTAACATTCTGCGTGGTTTTTATTCGATTTCATCCCAGGTGCGGAAGCGGTATTTTTCGTAAAAATGAACCTGCAACAGGGATTCATTAAATTTAGCGATCTCTGCCTGGATTTTCTGCACGACGGCAAAAGCGGTTTTTCCATACTGAAGCAAGGTAGGCAACATTGTCAGGAAAGCCGTCCCGGTGATTTCACCCCCGGTAATCTGGGCGATTTCCTTCTGAAAGGTATTTTCGTAATATTCTTTTGCCCGACGAAGATCGGTTTCCACTTGCTTGGAGTACGAAAGCGGATAAGTGGCGATATACTTGCGTTTGTCTTTGTCGAGCATATCGTCTTTAATATTGATCAAGGCGCGGTTGAAATACTCCGCTGACGCATTGTAATGGTCGCGAAGCATGGCAATATCCTCTTCGGAATATCGGTACTGAATAGCCTTAAAATCCTTTACTGCATCTTCCGAACGTTTGCGCATTTCCAGAAATTCGTCGAAAAAGGGGGTATTGATAAACAGGTTTAAGGCTTCATACGTGCCCTGACCAAAAGCCACAGGGGACAAAGTAAAGAGGTAAAAACCCAGCAAAAATAATCTTCTCATTATCTACGATTTTGGGTACAAAGTTAAAATTTCCAGCCAATGTTTAACCCGATATTATGCCCGGAAGCATTATTCGGGGTTGAAACCGATTGATAGACAGGGCTGAGTTCGAGACGGGAACTCTGCATGTTTTTTATTTTTTTCTGAACCTTCAGGCGGTTGATAAGAATTACCCCCGCAGCCGCGATTACGACTCCGCCGCCGATCATCAACGCGGTAGCGCGTTTGTGTTTGCTATTGGCTTCGTTATAAAGATCGTCGCGGGTGAGGCCAAGTTCGGTGTAAATCGGAGCCGAAGGGTTTAGATTGGTGGTATAAATTTCATAATCGGACTGTGCATTGGTTTCGGAAACCACCCCGGTGGTAAGCAACCCGACTCCGGAAGCAGCTACTGCACCCAGGCCTGCCCAGGGAGAAATCGTGCGCACTTCGCGCTTTTCGGGGGTTTCCATGGAAGGCTCTTCCAATGGGTCTATGGCCATAACCACAATCTCCAATCCAGTGAGGTCTGCTTTGGAATAACCGTCGGCGGTATAATACCAGTCTATGACGAGGTTGGTTCCGGAAAATATGCCTTTTCCCGTGCCCTGAACTGTCCGGGGGCGCACACTCGGGTTTTTGGTTTGAAGGGTTACGTCAAAGGCTCTATGACTTCCGTTGGGCGGGAGATCATAGGTAATCTGGACTTTGCTGTCATCGGCGGCAGTTACCCGATAGTTGATCGCGTGGTTTTTCTGGGCGAAAAGCGTAAAACTCAGGCCGATAATAAGGTAGATAAGTGAAAGGAGTCTTTTCATAAATTTAGTTTTTTATAGTTTTTAGTCGTTAGTCGGTGGCCGAGGTTCTTAAAGCCACCGGCGGGGCTATTGTGTTACCACAAATAAGGGTATGTCTCCGAGGTCGTTTTCAACGAGTTTAGGCACCTGGTCTTGGCGTTTGACCGTTTTGACGATCCGGGGAACTTCCTTGCTGATATAGTCATACAGTTCGGTGGTGGTGATGATTTTATTTCGGTCGGTATCGGCCAGGGCAGAACCGAGTGCTTTGACGATGGATTCGGTAAACGCTCCGTTTTTCCATACGTCGTCTTCGTAAGAATATTGTTCGGCCTGGCTTGAAGCAATGGTGATAAATCCCTCGCGGGTTTTGTTGAGTTTCTGAATGGCAAGGTTAATTTCATAAGAACTTACGGCATCGCTTTTTTCGCCGCTGGCGGTAGCACCGCCGCTGTGACAGGCGTCCAGAAAAATCAGTTTTTTACAGGGGATTTCTTTGAGTTTGTCTATAATGTCGTCCTGATACGAAACGGAGGTGCTTTCCTGCCGGGAGGGTTTGTAATCGTCTCCTTTGATGCGGAAATTTCCATTGTTGAGAAAGCCGTGTGAGGAAATAAATACGGCCAATACGTCATTGTATTTGAGATTTTGGGTCACGTATTTGGTGCGAAATTCTTCCAATACTCCTTTGATTTCTCCGGCAGTGGCGTTTTCGGCCAGAAGCGAAAGTACTTCTACTTTGGCGTACAGGCGATTGCCGCCACTTCCTCCCTGATTGGCAAACAATGCCGCGAAGTCACGCGCATCGTTTACGGTATATTTCAGGTCGGTTTTGGGGCCAATGGCTACAATGTACAGGTTGGGTTTGGTTAAAGGCACAAAGTTGACTTTCAGCACTTCCGATGCCTGGCCGAATACTTCCAAATGGACAGTCTGAAAGGATTCTTTATTGGCCATCGGAATATAATCCTTGAAAAAATAACGTCCGTTGGAAGACTGTACCAATGTGGCTCCTTCAGTCGCAGGAATTCGCTGTCCATTGAGTACAATTGTCAGGTCTTTTTTCGTCACGGCTCCCTGCGACTGAATATTAAACTCCACCGGCAACAACTCGTCGTTGTGGGTATAGGGTTTATCCTGATACAGGACGATATTCGGGGAAATCCAGGTGAGTTCGGTTTCGATTTTTTCCTTGATAAAAACAAATCTTGGCGGGGCACTTACGGTCACGCCTGAAGGAGTAACCAGTCTTACCTCCACTACATTCATTTCAAATCCGCGATCCAGCGGGACATTGGCGCTGAAAAAGTATTCGTTATTTTTTTTGAATAAGGGTCTTTCTCCGGCTTTGTTGTCCGTAAGTTTGATCTTGGCCACGTAAACCGAAAAATTGGCGTCCGTGAGGGGTTCCTCCGAGGTAACTTTCAATTCGATATGAACGTGGTCAAACCCTTCGGTTTTTTCGGCAATCGGGGAAATCCATTCGATTACCGGGATATTCTTCGCTTTGGGGTCTTCACCAAAGGTAATGGTAACACCGTTGGAAGAGGCCGAATTAAAATCAATGACAGCCTTATCACCGTTAGTTGTAGTTGTCTGCACAGGTTTACAACCAACAGCCAGCAGGGCCAGCGAGAGGATAAGGAGGGGAATCGGTAGGTATTTTTTAGTCATTGTATCAGTTTTGCCAGGGGAAATGCAAAAATTTTAGTCAATTAAATATAAAAAATCATTCGTTACTTTCGGCGACCGGAGGGGTGAGGTAATAATAATCTTCCTGTAAATTTCGCTGAAATCCTTTGATCGTCTCGCCGTTTTCTTTTTTCCAGTCCACCCGAAAAACGGGTCCCGGGTTTTTCCCGCAGGTAAAGGTCAGTGCCTGAATGGGTAAAACATCATTCGCCGAAACCCGGAGGCTTTGTTTTACGGGTTTGTCTCCCACAAAATAAGCAATCAGGCATTCGGCAGACACGATTCCGGCTGCCTTCATACTTTCGGTATCGGCTTCAAATTCAATGTTTTTCCGTTCGAGTAAATTGTCGTCTGCCTGCGTGGTAACGTCAATCAGTCCGGCGCAGGATTCTTTTTCGATCCAGGGGCCTGTCGTTTTTTCTCCGGCTTGGGAAAACTCCACGAGGCGGTAACGCATCGGGCGATCCATACGCACGGCAAAGGGGAAATTTAGATTGACGAGGTTCATGTCGGGGTTGCCTTTGCTAAACCGGGCGGAAACCGGTGCCAGGGGTTGCCCACCGACGCCGATGGCTTCGACTTCGATTTTTTTGAGCGAAAGATCGGGGCGTAAGCCATCCGAAAAATCATAACAGGCTACCTGCACCGCCGGATATGCTGGAGGCATGCCTTCGTTTATATCTAGTTTTTTCAGTGCTTCCGGCCATTTGACTACATCCACCATGATGGCAAACGCATCACTCCGTATCACCATGGGGGCTACGGTTGTATCGCCTTCTCTTGCGAGTTCTTCCGCAGAAACGGTTTCGTTTAACTCCGCTACGCCCGCCGAATCTCCGGATATACTCACGCTCGCCAGGTTGCCAAAAACGGCATCGGCGTAAAAAGCATACCCAAAACTCACCGAAAGTTTGCCCGTACTGATCTGATCCCAAAGCAGTTGTGCTTCAAAATTTTCGAGTTTCAGGGTAAAGGTTCTTTCGCTCCAGTAGGTTCCGGTATTGCCGGAGGCGGTTTCAGCACCAAAACTATTGCCTTTGGCGATTCGCCGGAAGCCGGATTCTTCGTCGGCATCTTTTCCCACCGCCGTTACCAAAAACGATTCAATATAACGAATAGGCAGGGGTTTTACCGTAGGGGTGATTCTTCCTTTTGTAAGGGTCTGGCGAATGGTACTGAGCGCCTGAGGGGACATCGGGGTCATCCGTATCGTAAACTGCGCCAGGTTGAGAAACCGCTGCTGCCCCTGATCGTCGGTACAGGCGGTGCCAGTGTAGCGCATTTCCACAAGCTGGAATTGCGGACGACCATTGGATTCGGTACCCAGGGTGAGTTTGCCCGGAGCATAATAATAAACGTTGGGTGTTTTGAAATCGGGATAGATTTCAAAACCTTCCAGCATTTGTTTTGCACTGATTACCGGCTGGCTAAGAAGGGGGAGTACGAAAAAAGTAATCAGCAGAAATAGATGTAATCGCTTCATTGTGGGTATGATTCGGTTCCAATAATCATAAGACGATGAAAAGATTGGCAGTATGACCACGGCTAATTCACATTCCCGTCTCCGTCGGTTTTTATCAGGTAGATATCCTCCTCACTGTCGGTAGGATTGTTTCGCGCTCCGGTGATGATAAATCCATTGTCTCGCGTGGCTTTGATGGAAGTAGCGTAATAGCTGTCGTAATATCTTTCCCAGACTTTGGTTCCGGAGTTGTCAATTTTGAGCAAATAAACGAGCAAGCTCTGAGTACCGGTGCCACAGGCGACCAGCCCGCCGTCAGGAGCGAGAGCGATGCTGTTAAACCAATCATAACTGTCCACTCCGTAAGGAAATGACCAGAGTTCGTTGCCGCTGGCGTCGGTACGCACGATATACGCATCCTGATCACCCTGTCCGAAACTGGCCGTCGCACCGACAATCACAAAACCGCCTCCGGGGTATTCGAGGATGCCGTTGCCGCTTTCATATTCTGCGCCGCCGTAAAGTTTTTCAAACAATTTATCGCCGTTGGCATTGGTTTTTATGAGCATCATATCCGTATTATTGCCCGCAGAACTGAATCCGGTAATGGCAAAACCTCCGTCGGCAGTCTGGATAATTTTGGTTCCGGACTCGTAATTGCCTCCGTCGAGCATTTTCTGCCAGATTACATTTCCGTTGAGGTCAATTTTCACGAGGAATACGTCCTGCTGGAAATTTATATCGGGTATGGCTCCTACAAGTACATAACCATTATTTACCGCAATGATACTGTTACCGTAGTCGTATTCGGTGCCGCCGTAGGTTTTGGTAAAAAGATGGGAGCCGTTGGAATTAAACTTACAGACATACATGTCACTTCCTCCTGCACCCGAACTGTAAGTAGTTCCGACAACCATAAATCCTCCGTCTGAGGCGCGTACCACCCCGTTAAAAACATCGTAACTGGTTCCGCCCACAGCAGTGTTCCAGACGACTTGCCCATTAGCATCAAACCGGACGATAAAACCGTCATTATCCAAGTTGGGGGATTTTTCCTGATGACCGACCACTACATAACCGCCTTCGTCGAGTTCGAGCACATCGTTTCCATTTTCTTCAATTTCATTAAGGTTGCCAAAGAAAGTGGCAAATGTCCGTGGTTTCTGAATCGTAACCGTGGTGGTAGCCTCATCTTCTGTACCGGCATCGCCCAGTGCGGTTAGTTTGACCGTATAGGTTCCGTCATCGTCATACAGATGGTCGGGGTCTTTTTCGGTGGAAGTGACACCGTCGCCGAAATCCCAGAGATAGCTCGTAGCGTTTGTGGACTGATTAGCGAAAGAGACGGTACAAGGATAATAACAACCGTCGTTGGTTACCGTAAACTTTGCCTCCGGAGGTGTAACCGGATTCACCGGGTCAAGTTCACAACTGGTCAGAAACAAAAACCCAGCGATAAATAAAGTACAAAAATGGGGAGATATACGCATGGAAGTAGGGGATTTTCAATAAAGGTAATAATATAAAAAACTATTCTACCGTAATTTTCCGGATCATATCATTGCCATAGCAGGCGATATAAACGTTGCCTTGTGCATCCAGCGCAAGTCCAAACGGGCCAGAGATTTTGGCAGTAAGGCCGGGGCCGTCCTGATACCCAAAAGTGCCGTCTCCGGCAAGGTCGTAGGTATAACCGTCGGGCATGACAATGCGGATTTTATTATTAAACCGGTCGGCGACAAATACGTTGCCATTGGCGTCTATGTCTATCCCTACGGGATTATTAAACTGGGCGGTAGTACCGATTCCGCTTATATTTCCGCTTACTCCGTTGCCGGAGAGGGTGGTTACTGTGCCGTTGGTCAGTATTTTTCGGATTTTGTGATTTCCTCCATCACTTACATAGACATTGCCTGCGGCATCAATGGCCAGGTCTTCGAGGTTGGAAAACCGGGCACTTCCCGTGCGTGAACCGTCCACATCCCCCGCCTCCGTGCCTTTTCCGGCAAAAGTGGAGACAAATCCGGCGGGAGTAATCATTCTCACCGCGTGATTGGAGCGGTCGGCGACGAGGACATTATTGCTGGCGTCCACGGCTACGCCGGTCGGAAAATAAAACCGGGCACTCGAGCCAAAATTGTCCAGATACCCCGAAGCACCGTTGCTGCCGCCCCCTGCGAGGGTTACGACGCTGGCATTGGGGTCGGACATACGTATGGCGTTATTGCCGAAATCGGCAATAATAAGGTTGCCGCTGGCATCAAAATCTAGGCCGGCCAGGGCACCAAAAGCCGCCGCCGGACCTACACCATTAATCAGCCCGCTCGTACTGCCGCCGGCAAAAGTGGAAACAAAACCCGCCGGGGTAATCTTGCGCAGACGGTGATTGTCGAGTTCGCCGACAAAAACATTCCCCTGAGCGTCCACGGCTATGCCATAAGGAAAGGCAAACCGGGCAGTATTGCCCGGGCCGTCGAGAAATCCGTAGGTTCCTGAACCGGCAAATGTGCTCACTACTCCGGAAAGTAAGTAGGCAAATGTGCCCGCACCTCCGGTTGCTTCATACCCGCTCACCGTTACCGAAAGGGATCCGCTGCCGGCACGGGAGGGAACCCGCACTTTTAGCGTGGTATTGGTCGGAGCCTCGGCAAAATTGGCGGTTTTGTCGTTAAACATGACCGTAATTTCGGTCGAATCGGTACCGAAATGATTTCCGGTGAGGGTAATTACGTCGCCTTTTCGTCCGATTTGAGGGGAAAAATTGGTAATCACAGGTTTGTCATAGGTAAATGAAGGCCCGTTTACCGTATTGACTCCCACTTCGACGCTTATCACGCCGTTATCTGCGCCCTGAGGCACAACTACTTTGATCTGGGTATTGCTGATTTCTTGAATAGTAGCGCTAATATTAGAAGTAAACTTTACGGTCACAGCGGCGGCAGAAGTGCCAAAACCGAGGCCCGTAAGGGTGATTATTTCCCCCTTTTTCCCGTGATTGGGGTTAATCGCGGTGATTTTTACTTCGGACTGAATGGTGATCGTTTTGGTAATGTCGTCCGTCTGCCCGTCGGCACCGGTGGCGGTAAGTTTTGCCTGATAGGTCCCGCCTGCTTCATAGGTATGTTTGGGACTGGCAGTTGTGGCCGTGTTTCCGTCTCCAAAATCCCACGCATAGGTGGTGGCGCTGGTGGACTGATTGGTAAAAGTGATTTCACAAGGGGCATTACACCCGTCGTTGGTGAATTCAAAGGCAGCCACCGGCGGTATTTGAGGGTCCACTTTTTCAAGCTCGCAGGCATTTACTGCGAGGAGTAAAACAAGGGATATGAAAACAGGAAAAAGACCTGAAAATTTACGCATAGAAGTAAGTATAGGATTTATGATCTTAGGGTTAATCTACATTTCCGCTGGCATCGGTTTTTACTATAATCATATCGGTGTCGCTTTCGTTGATCCGGGTATAACCCACAATTGTAAAACCTCCATCCGGGAGAACTTCCACTTCGAAGCCATAATCACGAAACGCACCACCGAAGGTTTTATGCCATACGTAGTTAAAATTTTGATCTACTTTCAGCAAAAAGAGATCGGCTTCCAGCCCGTCCACCCAGATATATCCCGCCGCGATATAACCGCCGCCAGGGATTTCTTCCATATCAAAAATCAACTCATTGGAAGAGGACAGTGGGGCAAAGTTTATCTTACTGTCAAGAATAGTGAGGCTGGAATTTAATTTTACAAAATAGGGATTGTAATTGGTGCTGTTAGTACTGGTATAACCAGCGACAATAACATCACCGTTGCTTTTAATCAGTAAATCTCTCGCGGTTTCGGAAGAAGGCACATCGCCCAACTCCTGTGATTTTGTTACGGACGTTCCTGTGCTGTTGGCACTAAACACAATGCCGTTTCTCGCTCCGCCTCCGATGGGTATGACACTTCCTACTGTCAAAAGCTGAAAGTTGGAGGTTTGTACAACGGTATTTAAGGTTCCCTCCTGATCATCGAAAAAAGGCCTCATCCAGAGTGAATCAAGGTTGCTGTTGAGCCGCAACAATCTTCCCACGTAATCCAGCACAAGTATGCCTCCGTTAAAGGTAGAAGAAAGTCTCTGACCGGCAATCACGATATCGTCGTTGGAGGTAACGGTCATGGACCGCGGGTCTATACCGTTGTAGGATTTGGTGTTAACCGGTGTCATCGAACCGGTGCTGATGCGGGAAACCAAAACATCATAGCCGAGCATACCGACCATCAGGATCAGGTCGCCGTTGGAGGTAAAGGCCAAAGCCCCGGCGTCTTCGCCGTAACAGGATACGGTATTATTAAGTTCGGCTTTACCCAGCACATTCCCTTCCATATCCAGTTTATAGACAACAATTTCATTGATGTCCGCAGCATTTCGTTCGTAGCCGGCCACATAAATTTCAGTGTCTCCGGCCAATACGGCAAAGGCCACATCGGTCGTCCCGACATTGCCCAGGCTGATATTAAATGTACCGGGCAAAACGGTCACCATGTCCTCAAACTCATCGGAATCTCCTCCCGCTCCGTTTGCAGTAAGGGTTACTGTATAAGTTCCGGCGGATTCATACTGATGGGTAGGGCTGTCACCCGTGGAGGTGTTTCCATCGCCAAAATCCCACAGATAAGAAGCCGCATTCTGGGACGTGTTGGTAAAAGTGAGGGTACAGGGAGCTTTACATCCGTCGTTGGCTACTGTAAAGGCCGCCTGCGGCGCTAAAGGATCTACTTTGTCGAGGTTACAGGCAGTAAAAAAGGTGGTTGCAACAACAGTCATAATCAAAGTTGTAACCACGGGAAAAGGTTTTTGAAGGAAAATCATGGTTAATTCAGGTTTTGGGGATACTTATTATTCATTTCCCCCCGAAGGAGCAGGGGAAGTGGTTTCAAATAAATCTTTAATCGTTCGTTCGCCAATTACCATAAACAATTCGCTTCCCTCCTTCCACTCGCTGGTCTGGACATCTCCGTCGGGTTTGACAATCACAAGCTGGTAGCTGTATTCCGGGGTTTCGCCTTCGGAGACAAACAACTCGCCGCCTTTGATCGTCTGGCCGTCCTGAGTAATAGTCACAATCGGCAACATTACTTCCTGCTCGCCTTTGGGATCTCCCTGCCGGGACTGAATCAGAAGTTTCAGGCTCTGCGCCCCCGAATAGGCAATCGGAGTAAGTACTTCTACTTCGATCTTCTGCACACGGCTTGTACTCGTACCGCCGAGAATTTTGTCTTGAATGATTTCATTACAATCTGCACAATCGGCTTTTATGGTATAGTTCACCCACAGTTTGGTGATCAATGCGCCATTCATCACTTTGTTTTTTTCCTCCGCCGTAAAACCGGAAAATATCTGCTGAGGCTTTACTTCGTAATTGTTCAGGCTCACATTTTCTACCGTCGTCCCTCCCCCGGCTTCACGCATGACCGAAATACTGGTAAGAATAATCGGATAGTCCAACGGATTGGTAAAACCATTGAGCAGGCTGCCTGCATTGGGGTATTCGAGTTTGCCGTAGGTTTTGGCGTCGTTGAGTTTGAGTTGTACCGGTACGCTGAATACTTTTTCTTCTTCGGAAAAAGGTTCAAAAGCCATATTCCCGGCCACCTGATTGCGCGACATCATATATCCCAAGAGGTCGTCCACACGCTCATTCATTTTCCAACTCACGACAATAGGCTGGAGAAAATCGGTGGGTATATTGGTGGTCAGACTGGCAGGATCCACATTAAAAAGTGTCAGGCTATTGCCAAAGGAAACCGAAGGGGTATTGCGCAGCGGCATGGGGTATAGTTTAATGTCTTTGCGAAGTTTTTTGCTTAAAAGGGACTCCGCAAGTTCGATGTCCTGCTCGCTGATATTGGGGGTGAGTTCGGCGGTGACAATCACATCTCCCCGTCCGGCATTGTTGGCGGAAAGGTAATAGACAAAAAAGGAATATTCTCCATTTTCGCGGTTCCAGTTGAGGGTATAGGCAGAGGGCAGGTAATAGAAAAATCCGGCGTTGGGGTTAATGTCGCCATATACTTCCCGGAAAATATTCAGTTTTTCCACAAAAGGCCGAAGCAACGGATCACCCAGCAAATCCTGAAGTTCTTTGCCTAATTTCACATTCGGCCCCTGTACTTCGGTGGAAGGAGGCGCGTCGGGGGTGGGGTTGGTAGGAGTAGTAGGTTTGCCATAAGGCGCAATCACCCATCGGCCCGGCTGTTCGCGGATATTGTCCAATACTGCGTAGTTATAGATTTTGGGATCAATGGCTACTTTGGTGCGAACGGGCGTTTCAAATTTGGTAACATTTCGTACCGGAGGATCGGTCGCAGTCCTGACCGGGGTTGTCTGGACATCACTCGGGCGGGTCATTACCTGCGGAGTAGTAAACACACCGGGCGTAGTCATCAATATCGTCATTCCGCTATATTCGAGGGAAAGCACATTGAGTCGCTGATTTACCGGAATGGCGGTTTGGTCCATGTTAAAAACGGTCCAGTTGGGGGCGCTGTACCAGGTACCGGTGGTATGGGTATTGTAAGTATTTAGGTAGTTGTTGGTGGTAAATATAAAAGCCCCGGTTTTTCCGTCAAGCCGGCTGTCCCGGATATAACTTATGTATTTCACCCCCGAAGGGTTCTGATTTGCGGCAGAAACGGTATGAGTAAACGAATGCCCTTTATAATTTCCGGCTCCTTCGACTTCTCCCCCTTTGAGAACGATCACATTAAACATGGTGTTTTCGGGAATAGCCTGCTGATTTTCATTATAAATGGTCCATTTCCCATTGGTGTACCATACGCCTACCGGGCTGGTATTGTATTTCCCGAAACGCTGGGTAACAAAAAGGATTTCTCCGGGCTGGTTGTCGGTCAGTACATTGTTCAGGTAGGTGATATGTCCCCTTGTATTGGTAACATTGGCGGTATGGACAAATGCCCGTTTGTATTGGGCCGGATCCACCGCCAGTACCTGAAACTGCGCGTTTAAAGGCAAAGCCTGGCGATCCTGATTAAAGATTTTCCATTTTCCTTCATTGTACCAGACGCTGATTTCATGGGGGTTATAGACGCCGTACATCTGCTGCACAATCAGCACCATATCGGGTTTGCCGTTGGTAGCGGCATTGTCTAAGGTTGTAATATAACCCGAAGTATTCGTGGCTTCGGCTTTGTGGGTAAAAGCTACCTGAGCGGAAAGGAAACCAAAACTCAGGCTCAGAAGAAGGGTCAGAATGTGTGGGATACTTTTCATAGTAATAATTTCCGGCGACGCGATTCGCCGTCAGGTGTTAATTTCTAAAATGGCTAATCTGATCGCGGATTTGTTTTTCACCAATAACAATTTCAAGATCACTGCTTTTCTGCCAGTTGTCGGACTCGTATTTAGTTCCGTCTGCCATATAAAGTGTAATCAAGTATTCGTAATCGGGCCTTTGCCCTTGGTCAATAAACAATTGTCCGCCGGAAGCCGTGGCAAAGTCTTGGGAAATGGTTATGGTAGGCAAATCCACTTTTGACAGGCCATTGGGGTCTGCTTGGTGAGAACGAATGCGTACCCGCATCATTTTTGCCCCGGAAAAACTCAACGGACTCAGGGTCGTGATGTCTATCGCATTGATCTGGTTGCTGCTGACCCCGCCGAGGATTTTGTCTTTTACGGCCTGATTACAGGACTGGCAGGGTTGTACGACGTATTCGATCCACATACGTTTGATGGTAGGGTCATCGTCCAGCCAGGTAGGCACAAGACTGGCGTCAAATTTTGCCGTAGCTTTTTCCGGTACTTCCGTGTCGCCCATACGCCAGGTATAAATATTGGACTGGAGCACACCACCGGTGTTTTTTAGGCGGAGCACGTGGAGGTTTTTGAGCAATACCGGATAGTCGGTAGAATTAGGCAGACCGCCGCTGCGCCAAGTGCTGCCTTCGAGTTCAAACTTACCGAAGGTCTTCGGGTCGTCAATCTTCAGGTTGATCGGGATTTCGATGGCGGGCATTCCTTCGCCGTCAGGTTCGAGCGTGAGGTTTCCGTTGAGGCCGACGTTGTTAAACAGCGCGAGAAGCAGATCGTCCACCCTTTCCATCTTCCAGCTTATGACAATCGGATCGAGGAAATCGGTCGGGGTGCGAACAATGATGTCGGCGGGGTTGACACCGTAATTTTGAATCTGGGCAAAACTGATTTTGGGCGGAGATGCCAATGGCATGGATACAAGATTGCTCACGGGGTGCATTTTGGCTACGGGATCATTTTTGATGTCCTGCGCGAGCAGTTCACGGGCGATTTCGATGTCTTTGCGTCCGATATTGGGTTTGAGTTCAGCGGTAACGACCGCTTCCCCCCGGCCGGAGCCGGTGGCCGCTTTGAAGGTGACGTAAAAAGCGTATTCACCCCGGTCTTGTTTCCAGTTGAGGTTGTATTCGGCGGGGAGGTAATAATAATAGCCGGAAAGAGGATTAGCGTCGCGATAGACTTTTCGAAAAATATTCAGAATACCGTTGTTGGATTCAAACTCGTGATCTGCGCCGATCTGGTTGAGGATTTCGAAGGGCAGGTTAGCCGGCCCCTGACGTTCTTTGTCTTCCTCTTCCTCATTGGGTTGAGCGGTAGCCGCCGTGTCCGGAGTAGCAAAACGAATGACCGTGGGCCTGCGTTCCTGCGCTTTGACCAAAGAAAAAGCCGAAAAAAAAGCTACACACAAGACGATATTTTGAAGGATAAACCGGTTCATCGCAGTTGGATTTAGGGTTGAATATAGGCGGCTTTTTTGTAGGGGGTCATTTTTACATTTACGGTCATCGCCGCGCTTCCCCCTACCCGCCATTGTTTGACGAGATGATACATATAATCCTCACCCGTGACGGTGGCACTTCCCAAAATTTCATTCAGCGCATTGCCCGTCCCGCTTTTGTCTTCGGGAATCAGCGAAATCATAATATACGAAGACTCGATATTGGTCAGCGTATAATTTTTGGTGGGAGAAAAATTGAAGGTCAGGTCCGCCGAACCGGCGGAGCCGTTGAGGCTTTCTTTTACCTCGGCGATGTCGGGCACAGGTCTTCTTACCCGGTTGAGGATCACCCCTTTGACCGAATATTTTTTCCCTGCGGGAAGGTTTTTGTAGGTGACGCTCACCGTCAGGTTGCGTTCGCCCTGAGCGAGGAGAGTAACTTTGGCGATTTTACTTTCGCCCAGGAGCGTGGTCAGTACGTTCTGATCTTCGGCAGGTTTGAGTTCTGTCTGGGCGGAAATGGTCGGAATACCGGCCATTTCCACTAAGAACAGAAAACATAAACTTATTAAAGGAAGGAATTTCATGATTACAGATTAGGGATTATGAGCTATGTACCAAGCGGAGGGTTCGCGAAGTTCGCGTGCGCCGAGGTTTTCCATTTCCCGCATAAACTCCGTGAAAGTCATATTATATTGAGACCCGCTATTAGGTTCTCTGAAGGAAGTCATCCCTCTATCCCACGGGTCATTGATATAAACTCTGGTTCCGTCGGGGGTTCCGTCTCCCCTCATGCCAGTTACAACACGGATATGCGCGTTTGCAGAACCAGGTCCGGTGAGATCAACAGCCGCAGCAACCCAGAGCGGGCCGTAATGAGCCAAAAGACTCGCAAATCCCGCGACCGTATAACAGGCAGGATATTCTGGCACTAGACCCCATCTCCGAAACATGGTCGTATCACTCGGAGGAAGCCCCGTTTGATTGTAATACCGACGCCAATAACCGGTTCCGCGGGCAATCTCTTCTGGGTCAATGGAAACCGAATCCGCCCATCCGACCAGCATGGCAGCACCCGCAGCCCAGCAGGATACTGAAGTGCGTTGCGGTACAAGATCTACATCATAACGTATATCTACTGCAAGCCTTGCGGGGGCACCTGCGGGCGAACTTCCACCGCCTGAAGCGCCTCCGGTTCCAGAAGGTGTACCCGGAGAGGCTGACCAGTTGAATGCTCTGAGAATCGGCTCATAGGCAGCATATAGCGCATAGATCGCAGAAATATCACCCGCGCTCAACACACGGTTACGTCGGGTAGGACGCCCTGTATCCACGCCATTTCTTTTGATGGTCATATAAGGCGTGCCCGGTGTGCTCTCAATCCCGCTGTGGTCGCCTTCATAGTGCATAATAGACAAGGTGTCATAACGTGTCCAGTTGATGGAGGCCGAAACCGGAGCTTTCGTAAACTGAGAGCGCCATGAGGCGACCATTTTACTCAGATCCACGTTGATAAATGAATCTCTATCCGAGCGGCAATGTTCGTGATAAAACCCTGCTGCATGCAGAAGTTCGTGCTGAACACCTTCCAGTCCGCAATTGGTGTCAAGGTTGATGGTCTGACGAACAGAATCTATGCGATTTCCAATCCAGGACCAGCATCCGGTTCCATCATTCTGGATATAGACATAGCTGGTATGGATCGAGCTATTGTAGGGTACAATCCGCAAGGGTGTACGGTTGTTGAGGATTCGGATTCCTTTGAGGATTGTGTCCCGGTAAGGGTGCCCGGATTTGATCTGATAAGGGATAATACCATTGGTCCAAAGGCTATCAATATTGGATATTGAAGCACCCCCTCGGCCGGAGGCCAATTCCACCCGGATATCCCCCTGATACAGAATCATGTCGCCTACCCGTTCTACCGGAACGGTTTGCGGTTCATTATAAAAAGGAAGTCTCACCCGCTCTTCTGATACAGAACCTCTTGTTGTGGGGTAAGCCGGAAAAGTCTGTGCAAAAAGATTCCCGGAGAGGGTCATCAGCACAAAAACCTGAAAAACAGAGAAAATAATACCGGGATTTAGGGTTTTATATTTCATAGTTTAAATTCTTTTGTTGTTTGTCCAAAAAGTTGTGTGTTTTAGGGAAGTTGATCTAGATAAACCATGCCGTAAGTGGAAGGTATTCTCGCAGAGGAAACCGGTTGGGGTTTCCCTCGCACAAACCAGGTAGTCTGGAATTCATAGTCATCCTTCCCTTTAGGTAAAATCAATTCCACGGTACGAGAGAGTTCGTTTTTGGCCATTTGGAGGTTGAGTGTGCGGGTTTCTTCTTTGGTTCCCAGTTTGTAATAGAGTTTCAATTCCACCGACCGCACTTTCTGGTCAGTCATATATTCAGGGTCTGCCTCTATATAAATGGGTTTTTTCACCAGTGGAGGCACAAGGGATATGCTGCCGAAGGACTCATTTTGCCAATCGGTTTCGACTTCATATCCGCCGAAAAAGCTCCATTTGGCTTTGTACTGATAGTTGAGCCATGCGTTGCGGTCATCGTCGCCTTTCCATCCGTAGTTAACCACAAAATCATTCCCGGTTGTATTAAATTTGCTTTTATCTATCTGAATTTCTTTGACGGTCTGGGAGCCATCCTGATGTTTTTTCATAATCAGTACGGTCACAAAATTGATGTAAGTACCGAAGTCCTGGGCATTGAGGCCGTCGAGCCGTGCGTAGATGTCGCGTTGTTTGTAGAGCGGATCGTCGAGGTTGACGCGAAGGAAACACTCTTTACAGCTTTTTACCGATCCGAGGTTTTCATCAAACCGCATCGTGCGGGTATCGGAGGTATATTTGTTGAGGTCAATTTTGTAACTCCCTGTCTGTTTGATAGACTTCATCCGGTAAGAAACGGCGATAGCGAGACTGGGCATCGGAACCTGCTCCACGGGCCGGTTTTCCGGGGTAACGCCGTCACGTTCTTCCCGTGAGCCACGGCGTTGGTCGGCGGGGATCGGCTCGGGTGTATGACCGGTTTCGCGCAGATGTTCGGTGCGGCGGGCAGTTACTTCACTTCGGGTGCGGGCCTCTCTTTCAGCGGTCTGGCGCGCTTCGAGTCGCAGTTGGCGATTTTCATCGCGGGCTTCGCGGCGGGCAGTATTGAGCATATCTGTCGCACGGTCGAGCATGGAGCGCTGACCTCCGGGGACGAGTTGGTTTAGTTCGGGTACGCCAGTTCCGCCGATTTTTTCAAACATCAGGGTAGTGAGTTTGTTGTAGGCGGTTTCCATCAGTTTGTTCAACCCTTCATCTTCGCCGATCTGGGTAACTTTGATCGCCCCCTGGTCGTGAAGTTCGTCAAAGGCCATCTGGATTTCGGCGGCCAGTACCGGAGTTACCGCAGCGGCTTCGAAGGTCTGGTTTTTGTAAATCCGCTCAAAATCGGCTTCAATGATTACTCTTTTGGGCGAAAGGTATCCTTCTACTTCCATCTCAAACGATACGCTCATATCGGGCGTGGGTGTCTGAAAAGTGGCCCAAAGGATGTCAGAGCCTTCTTTGGTAAGCTGGATGGAAATAGCGGCTTTTTGCCCGTCGAGAATCGGCGCACTACCCAGGCCGATCACTTGTTTGGACATTCCGCCCTGAGGACTGGCTACGGAAGAAATCAGTGCCAAAGTTCCGCTTTTATAGACTACCGGCCCGACAATTTTGCCCGCACCGTTGATGCGGCGCAAAGCCCGCTGGGCATCGGCAAGTTGTTCCGGTGATACCGAAAGTTGTACTACTGCGTGGACAATCCCACCGCCATTGTCGCTTTCGGTAATGGTACTCGTACCTCCTCCTACTGCATCAGTATTGCGGACGTATTTGATGAAAGAAAACTGCGGTGCTCCGTTGGCGTGTTTGGCCACCTGCACTTTGTCGGCAAGGTAATAATATTCGTTGGGGTTGCTGATCGTGGGGAACACGGTAAGTTCACCGGCACGAACGGGTTTGTCGAGCAGGATTTGTTGTGCAAATACGGTAGTGGTTATTTGCAGGAAAATCAATAAAATCAGGTACGGTCGTATCATAGGTTTAAGTTTGTTGCGGTTGGTGATTTTTATTCGGGAAGTTCATCAATAAAAAGAATGGATTCGGCGGAGGTATGGCGTCCGGAATTTACCACCCGGTTGCCTTTAAGCCGCCATTGAATTTCGTATTCGTAGTCGTACTGGTTTTCGGGAAGTAGAATGCCGATATTTTCCGAAATCTGGCCTCTCTCCACACTGAGGGTGGTTTTTTTGACGTTGTCCTGCCCTCCGACTTTGTAAAAAAGCGAAACGGTTACGGATCTGACTTCTTTTTCTTTCAGCGATTCGGGGTCGCCGTCAAGCGATACCGTACGAGGTTCGAAGGGAGGTTTTAGGTTAATGGCTGAAAAAGTGGTGTGTCGTTTTTCCTGAACCACTTCCTGCCCGCCAAAAAAACTCCACAAAACTTCGTATTCGTAGTCCAGCCATTTACGGCGGTCGGTGTCGTCTTTCCAGCCATAAACCATTTTGTAGAGATTGCCTTTTTCGTTGAAACCGGTCCGATCAATGCGGATTTCCTGCTCGGTAGTGGCTCCTTTTGCATGGGTTTTCAGCATTTTGACGGTAACAAAATTGATATACTGCCCAAACTCGGAGGCATTGTAACCGTCGAGAAAGGCGGAAACTTCGCGCTGGCGGAAAAAGGGATCGTCGAGGTTTATCTGGCGGAAACGGGTTTCGTCTTTCGCATATTGGTTGAGGCTGCCAATGTTTTCATCAAACCGGATCGCCAGTTCGTCGGCCATGATTTTATTGAGGCTGACCTTAAATATGCCGCTGGTTTTTACTTCCTTCATTTTGTAGGAAGCTGCGATGGTAAAGGTCTGGGCGCTTTGTTCTTTCCGGGGAGTAAATGTAGAATCTCCGTCTCTGCGGGCGCGTTCTTCATTTCTTCGGTTTTCCTCGCGTATCTGGCGGTTATTGGCCTCGGTGTCTCTCCGCGACTGGGAAAGCAGATTGCTGGCCCGGTCGAGGGTACTTTGGGTACGACCGAGATCAGAAAACTGAGAGACCGAATTGTTGACGGGTTCCATCATCATATCGGTCAGTTTTTTGTAGGCAATTTCGATCAGTTTTTCCATGTTTTCATCCGCTTCGATGCCCGTAAATTTGATGGCTCCGTTTTTAACCAGATCATCGAATGCGGCGGTTACTTCGGCCTGAAGCATCGCAGAAGCGATTCCGGCCTCAAACCCTTTGTGTTTGTAAATCTGATCAAAATTGGCTTCCAGTGTCGCCTGAATGGGTGAGCGGTATCCTTCGAGTTGCATTTCAAAGGAAAAGGTCACGTCGGGGGTAGCGGTTTTAAAAGACTCCCAGAGGATTTTGGCTCCCTGTTTGGTGAGGTTGAGGGAAATGGCCGCCTTGTTTCCGTCGAGGATCGGCGCGGAGCCGAGGCCCAGCAGGTGATGGGTAAACGTGCTGCCCTCTTCGGCAAAAGAGGAGACAAGGCCAAATTTTCCGGAGGTATAAATCACCGGTCCGACGATATTTCCGTCAGGATTGACCCGCCGGATTTCCCGGCGGGCTTCATCGAGTTGTTCGTCGGTCAACCCCAGGGTCACTACGGCATGGACGATTCCGCCGCCTTCACCCTCCTGACTTATGTCTTTGGTAGCTCCGGGCGCATTCTGCACGTACCGCAAAAAGGAAAACTGCGGTTTTCCATCCTCCGCCAGAGCCAGCCGGGCTTTATCCACCAGATAATAATATTCATTGGGATTTTGCACTGAGGGAAAAACCGTCACTTCCCCCACCCTTACCGGCTTGTCTATAAAGACGGCCTGCCCTTGGGCGGCCACACTCACCAGCATGGCGACCCCCAAAGCAAAACTTACATAAACTATCGCTTTCATATCATCATTGACCATTAACCATTGACCATTAACCATTAACCATTGACCATTAACTATTCCTCTCCCAGAAAAATGCCCAGCACTTTGGCAAACTTGTCGAGAATCGCCGTCTGTGGATCTACCGTTCCGTCGGCTTTGGGTGTCAGCACTTCTTTGCCTGCGCGCATGACTTTCTGGAGGAATGTCTGGTCGCCTTCGCGGAGTTCGTCGGGAATAGAGGCATACACGTAGTCGTCGTTGACGTTGGCTTCCCAGTCGAGGGCGAGTTTGCCGTGTTCTTTATGAGTAAGAACAAGGCGGGAGACATAACCCGTAGCTTCGCGATCTTCGTAAATGGTTGCATCCACCAGGGGTTCATTTTTCGAGACGGTGATGGGAATATTTTCTTCGATTTCTTTCCCAAACTTCGAATAACGCACTTGCAGGGTTGCTCTGACAATGCCGATTTCTCGCATTTCGTCGAGGTCGCATTCAAATTCGATCTTGCGCGGTTTTACCGGAGGTGCGAGGGTTACACCCTGCCAGTCTCCTTTTACCCAGGGGGGATTCTGAGGATAGAGGTTGCCGCCTTTCAGGCTCCATTGTGCTTTGTATTCGTACAGATCGGGATTCCTGTCTTCGCCACGGGCGTAGGTAATGGTCGCGAGCGAACCATTTTCTTCCATAATATCATTGGTGAAGGTAATGGCATCCTGAAAGTCATTACCGGAAGAGCGGCGTTTGCGCACATTGACTGTGACGTGGTTGATCTCTTTGGCAAATATTTCCTGCGCTTCCAAATCAAGGATAAAGTTGATATCCCGATGCTGGAAAAAAGGATCGTTGAGGTTGACCGAACTAATACACTTAGGGTTGTTGCGCACCATGTCGTAGCTGCTGGCGAGGTTAGTCACCATCTGGTAGCGACGGGTTACGGGAAGGATAAGGTTGTCCAGACGGATCTCTTTACGGATCACGCGGTTGGATTCCATCTGGGTACAGGATTTAAACTGGTAAGAAGCCTGTTTTTCGTCTTTTACCGGGTTGTTAGTCGCGGGGTTAAAACCGTCGCCGGCCTGGATGACGCTGTTAAAATCAGGCATAACCGGTTCGGCAAAAGAATTCAGGAAAAATCCAAAAAAGGCCTCTCTCATTACTGCTAGTCGTTCGTCATCGAGATTTTCTTCCCATTGGAGGATGATTTTTTCCTTTTGCTCGAAGTATTCATACACTTTGCGCATCATGGATTCGGTTACGCCATATTCCCACGGGCTACCGGTATCACCTGATCCGCTGGTATTGCCGTTGGCGGCGTCCATGGCCTGCATGGCGATAAGCATATTGCCCATTCCGTCGGCTACCCCGCACTCGTTGGCGAGTTTTTTCTTATTGGCTTCATACATATTAATGGCCTTCTGAAGATCCTGCGGGCGGTTGTCCAGCTCTTTCCGCATAAAGTCATAAGCCATTCCGTCGCCTTGTTCGTGGGTGATTTCGAGGTCGTATTTGAGATAACCTTTAGCGGCTTTTACTTTCACCGTGTATTCGTAGTCAAGGACAAGGGATACGTCGGTGATCGAACTGGTTTTTTTGAAAGTGGCATCGAGAAGTTGGGCGCCGTTGGCGTCGAGGCGGGCAGCTACGGCAGCTTTACCGCCCTGCATAGGTGGCGCATAACCGGAGGTAATAAAATTGGTGGTGAATTTTTTGTCCTGAAGGATCGCCGAAACCACGCGGAAAGACTCGCCCTCTTTCGCACGCAGGTCAACGGGGCCTGCGAGGGTTGCGTTGTCTCTGAGCGGAGATTTTTGCTTGATTTTTTCCTCCAACTCGATAAGCTGGGCAGGAGTAAGTCCCCATTCGATCAGGAAGTGAAGAATCGCACCTTGTACCCCGCCCTGGGTTTCGCGGGCTTCGGTCGTAAATTTCATAAATACAAACTCAGGCGTTTGATCTTCTTTCATGCCCAAATGCATGGAACTTGCGGGCGGAAGGTAATAATAGCCCGTGCTTCCTCCCCGGTAAACCATGATAGCGGTGCCGTCATTAAGTTTGATCTCCATGCCAGTTTCGTACTGGAGACCTTGAGCGGAAAGGGAAGTGAATAGCCCTAAACCAACGAGCAACAGGGCGAATTTGCGTCGGATATTCATCGCTGAAAATTTTAAAATGCGTGTCATGAAATGTTGGGGTTAGGAGTTAATTGGTAGTAATCACATCTTTAAATTTGTCGAGTACCTGCTGACCTTCTTCTACTTCGGCGTCTCTTGCACCGGCTACAATTTGTTTACCTCTTTCGATCATTTCCTCGATGAAGGTTGGGTCACCTTTGCGCAATTGTTCGGGGACAACGGCAAATATATAATCGGTATTGATTTTGGCTTCCCAGTCGGTGGCCATCGTTCCTTTTTCTTTGTGGGTAAAGACCAACCGATAGGCATACCCCCTAGTATCCTTATCCATATAAATGGTTTTTTCCATATAGGGTTGTTTGCTGTAAAGGCCGATGTTGAGGTTGGTTTCGACCTCTCTACCAAATTTTTCATACCGCAGTTGCAAGGTAGCATTGCGAATGCCGAGGTCGGCGAGTTCGTCCAAATCCACCTCGTAGCGAATGTTGCGAGGAGCAACCGGAGGGGCAAGGGTGACTCCCTGCCAATTTCCTTTGGTCCAGGTGGTGTCATTGGGGGGGAAAATATTGCCGCCGCGCAGACTCCACTGTACTTTGTATTCGTACTCGTCCGGGTCGCCGTCCTGTGCTTTAGAATAGGTCACGGTAGCGCGGTTGCCGTTTTGCTCAAAAAAGGTGCGGTCAAAGGTCAGTTGGTGGGAGAAATCGTAGGCTCCTTTTACGTCGCGTTGTTTGCGGAGGCTGACGGTCACATAGTTCAGTTCCTTGCCCATCATATCTTCGGCGTCAAGGTCCATGATGACGTTTACGTCGCGGTGCTGGAAGAAGGGATCATTAAGCAGTACCGTTCCCACACATTTGGGGTTGTCGCGCACATTGTCGTACCAGGATGCGAGGTTTTCGGTCATCTGGAAGGGTTTTTTGATGGCGAGGGCGTAGCTGAGGTTGAAGGTGCGTTTGCGTTTTTCGATAATGGTTTCGGCAAATTCGCGGCGAAATTTGTACTCGTCGCCGTGTTTGATATCGGGCATATCGAGTTTTTCCTGCTTGCCGGGCGTGGGGATTTCGTTGGCTTCTTTTTCGGTAAAACTATTGAGGAAATGCTGAAAAAAAGCGTCGCGAATGGCAGCCACGCGCTGGTCGTCCACATTTTCTTCAAACCTCACCGTAATTACCCCAACTTCTTCCATTTTCCGGTAAAACTCCCGCAATTCGTCGTATTTAAACTTGGTGGTTTTTTTATTTCCCGAACCAAACCAACCAATCAATGCTCCGATAGGGCCACCGGCAATTGCACCCACCACACCATTAAGGGCTTTTTCGCCGTAGTCTTTTTCTTCTTTTTCTTCTTTGGAAAAATAGGCCGAGTCAAGCAGGTGCAGACTGTCCATTTTGCTCCAGTCTTCTTCATAAAATCCTCTCGCCGCCGGGACTCTCACGGTATAGGTGTAGGAGAGATTAATCGAAAGATCGGCGATAGAACTGGTTTTTTGCAGGGTGGCGTCCATCAGTTGTGCGCCTTTTTTGTCGAGTTCGGCGGCGACGGCAATTTTGTTGCCCGGAAAAACAGGAGCTTTTCCCGACATTACCAGTGTGCGGGTACGGGCACCGGTGAGGGTAGCCGACACAATCCGGATGGAATTGTCTCCGTCGGGTTCGATTTCGGCGGCTCCTTTGAGCACGGCACCTTCATATTTGGCTTTAAGGACCCGGCTGACTTCGGTTTGTTGTTCTTTGGTAAGGCCGTATTCCATGAGCATGTGGAGAATGGCTCCGCTGGCATCGGCGTCGGCATTGTTTTCGTCAGTAAATTTCAGGAAAAGAAACATCGGTGTCCCGTCGGCTTTCTTCGAAAGCCGCAGGTTGGCAGGCATGTAATAATAATCTTTGGTTTTCTCATCCGAAAGCGTCGCCGCTGCTCCGTAAAGGGTCACGGTCGTACCATCGGAAAGAGTAAGGTTGATCTTGTTTTCATTGTCCAGAATCTGGGCATTCAGCGGGGTAAAAAACCCTGCAAATGCCGCGATCCAGATTCCCAAAAACATTTGTTTGATAGTCATAGTAATGGTCAATTGTTAATGGTTAATGGTTAATTGGCGAACTATTTGCCCCGTCAGTCCTCCTTGTAAGGGGGACGCCCGACGGAAGGGGGTTCAAAGTCTAAAATAAGTGCCGAAGGAGTGTGCCAAGGGTTATAATCTGCTCGGTTTGGCCCAAGTTCCAGGTAAACCTAAAGGTTGTTTCTTCGAACTGTGCCGGGTCTGCCATCATTTTTTCCATCTCGATGGCATCCGCTGCGGAAAACATAAACGAGGCGGCCATTTTTCCTCCGGGAACTGTCGGTGGGCCTGCGGCAGATTTCAGCGAACGGCGCAGGATTTCCGCACCTTTATTGCCCGAAATGATTTCAAAACCGGAGATCGTTTTTACCGGCTCCACCGGCAATGCGCCGTAAATCTGTGCCGTGCTGTCCACCGTTGCCTGAAGTTTTTGCAGGGCTTCGGCTTCCTGCCGGGAATCAAGTCCCCAGGTAAGCAGGATGTGAAACAATCCGCCGGTAACGGGGCCTTCGTCGTTTTCTTTAAAAGTGAGAAAACTGTACTCCGGCTGGGCGTTTTTTATCGAAATCCGCAGATTTACCGGCGAATAATAAAACTGGTTGCGATAATCCACCGACGGATACAGCGATACCTGCGTTTCGTCCGAAAGGGTAATTTTCACTCCCTTCCTCATGTCCACCTGCTGGGCAAAGCTGGAATTAAACAGAATTAACCATAAAAATACTCCCGTAATTCGCGGCAGCCAGTTATGTTTTTCCGGTGAGTGAGTCATTAGTTTTGGGGTAATTCGTCAATAAAAATTAGTCCGTACTGGTCCTGGCCTTTATACTCGGCTTTGGAACCGTCTTTTTTAATCCAGGTGAGAACATAATCCACCTTTTCCTGTTCGTTGGGCAGGGTGATTTCCATGCTTTTGGTAGTCAGATTGTCTCCGGGACGAATGGTCTGACGCACCTTTTTGACCTGATCAAAAAACGGATAACTCACCTCCAGAATAATGGCTCGGATTCCCTGCTCTTCCAACCCTGCCAGATCACCGTCTATTTCGATTTTGTGGCGACGAAAGGGGGTGTAAAGATTGATCATGGAAGCATTGTCCTCGATCCATGGGGTAACATAACTTCCCCCTCCCTGAAACTGCCACTGAGTCTGGTATTCGTAATCCAGCCATTGGATACGATTGGTATCTTTGACCGAACCGTAAACCATCGAAAGCTTCCCATTAAAATTCAGAAACGTGCTGCGCTGAATCAAAACGGATTTCATCGTTTCTTGTCCCCCCTGATGTATTTTTCGAAGATTGACGGAAACGCTGTTGAGCATGGAGGTAAATTCTTTTTCCATATCTCCATCCACACCCACAAAAATCTCCCGCTGCTGGAAAGCCGGATCCCATAGCGGCACGTCGCGGAAATATCGCTCGTCCTGGCCGTATTGATTGTAAAGATCACCCGCATTGAAAGTGATGAAGTGGTGTCTGTCCACGGTAGAACGTCCGTTGAAAGTCAGAACACTCGTTCCTTCGGTTTTCATGTCCTTCAACTGATAGCCTACATTCAGCCCAAAACCCGTAGTATTGCGGCTGTTGAGGCTTCCACCGACCATAGCACCGATGGCATCGGCGAGTCCACCTTGCTGAGCGGCAGGCACACGTTCGGGTTGTACGGGGTCAAAAAGAAGTTTCAGCAGTTTGTCGTAAACCGTGTTGAGAAGTCCGTCGAGGTTGGCGTTTTCACCAATGGTGGTGAGTTTGATCGCATTGTCGCGCCGCATTCGGTCAAAAGCCAGCCCTACATCGGCAGAGACAAAATAGATACTTCCCCCGGCTTTAAAGGATTCACTTTTTCGCACTTCCGACCAGTCTATTTCCAGTTTGGCGTTATAACTGTCGGTCAAACCCGAAAAACTCAGGTCAAAAACCACCGAAATATCCGAGGTTTTCATCTTCAGGCTTTCCATCAGGAGTTTCGACTTTTGAGGTGTCAGGTCAAAGGTCAGTGCGATTTTTGAGCCTTCCAGTACGGGTGCTTCTCCGGTGGAAAGTACCTCCACTTCTTTTTGTCCGGGTGCAGGCTTGAGGATGGAAGAAATAAGCGTATAACGCCCCTTGTCAAAAATAACCGGGCCGCGCAATTTGACATCCTGATTGCCGAGTTTTTCCTGAAGGGCTTTCTGGGCATTTTCCACCTGGTCTTCGGGCGTCTCGTAGAGGAATAAAAAATGTAATACAGCACCTCCGTCAGCATCGGTAATGACTGCCCCGGTATTGGTAGCAGAGGGTTTATTGATCACATATCGCAGCAGCGAAAACTGGGGATTGCCCTCGGCGTCGGTGGCCAATTTGCCTTCCGAAGGGAGATATAACCAGGTAAGCGAGTCTGTCAGCAGCGGAAAACACCACAGCCCGCCCGCCCGCAGCCCGCGGTCAATCAGTATCTGTTGCGCCTGAAGTTGGGTGGTCAGGAGGAAAAGAAGGAAGAGTATGATCTTTCGGAATTTCATGTGTTTGTGAGGTAAGAGGGTTTATTTATTGAATTCCGAGGGATCTGGAGGCAGTACAAACATATATTCGCCTTCCAGCACCTGCGTTTTTTGATTGAGGATTCCTTTGGTGGAATACCAGGAAATCTGGTAAGCAATCGGTTCGTTGGGGTCGTGGTAAAGCGAAATCCGGTTGGTGCTTTCGGCATCGTCGGTGCGAAGAATCACCGTTTTATGCACTTGGGCTTTTCCACCGAGAATGGTCATAAACCGAATCTGCGCGGAGCGTATATCGGCATCCTTAAACATTTGCCGGTCGGCATCAATTTCCAGTATGCGTTTGGTCAGCGGAGGAGCGAGAGGGATTGAGGTCGCGTTGTTGTGTGCCCATTCGGTTTCGTCGGCGGGGAAATTAATGGGATTGGGAATTCCTTTTATGCTCCACACCACTTTGTAGTCGTAATTCAGCCATTCGTCATCTTTGGTACCGAGGCGCGGGTAGGTTACGGTCTGGAAATATTTCCCGGCAAGGTCTTCTTTTCGGAAAACGAGGTCTTTCGTTACGGTTTCCCCCCCGTCTCCGGCGTCTTTTTTAAAGCTTACACTCACAAAATTGATCAGGTCTTCGAAGGCATTCGTAAATTCGCCGTCCACCTGAAAATGGATATCGCGTTTTTGGAAAGCAGCGTCGTCGAGGTTTACGATGCGGAAATATTTGTCATTTTGGCCCAGGGCGTCGTAGAGTCCGCCGATGTTGCCGGAGGTATAGACGGGCACTTTGATGGTGGTGGACTTGGAGAGGTTGAGGTAAAATTTATTCACCCGTATATCTTCCCGCCGTTTCATCACAAACTGGTCGTCGGTATAGTAGGGTGTATCATCGGCGCCGAGGAAAGTGCGGGCAAACCATCCGCGATCCTGGCGACCCTGAATCTGGCCCTGTTCGACGGCCGTTTCGCGTTCGGGTTGTTTGGCCCAGCCGGTTTCGGCGTCGAAAATGAGTTCGATGAGTTTGTCAGTGACCATATTGAGGATATTGTCCATATCCTTGGTATTGATATTGAGACCGGCGGAGCGGTCAAAAACCTCAATTTTTAGCACCTGGTTTTGGCGGAGTTCGTCCGTGATATTGCGGAGCTGGCGTTTGGTATAACCTTCCTGTTTGCTATACACGCGGCTGAAGTGTTCATATACATTTTCCACTTCGGCAGTTATGACGGCATTATACCCTTTGACGGCGGCCTCGTAATAACCGTGAATGGAAACCGAAATATCGGAGGTAGGCCCTTGCAGCGATTCCCAGAGGAGGGTAGCACCCGCCTGGTTGAGTTTGGCGGCGATGGCGGCTTTAGAACCCGGCAGCAGCGGGGCATAACCGGAGGTGATGACCGTGCTGGTAAACGGGTTTTCGCCTTCGGTATCGTTGAGAATCGCCGAAATCACCTTAAAGGACGCAAGTCCGTTTTCATCATCTTCGGTGGCCTGCATCATGGGTACGGGGCCGACGATACGGGCACCGGCGACACGCTTGCCGAGTTCGATTTCGGCGGCGGCGATCACATTTTGGGGAAGCGTAAACTCCACGAGCGCATGAAAAATGCCCCCGTTGGTTTCTGCACCCCCTTGTCCAACGTATTTCATGCAAAGAAATTCGAGCGAGCCGTCATCCTTGGTGGAGAGGCGGGGAAACTGTGGAATATAGTAAAAAGCGCGGGGGTCATCTTTATCGCGGAGGAGTTGGATACCGTTGACCATTTCGCGGCCTTCGTCGTACATAACCACTGCAAAAAGCGGTTGGAGAGCCGAAAGGAGGAATAAAAAAAGGAAAAGTGAATGTCTGGGCATAACTTTAAGATTTTGGCAGCAAGCCTAAGGGAGTATTAAAAATGTAAGAAAAAAAGGGGTTGATTTTATCAGGCTGAAAATCAATCAGTTGCAAAACAGAGTCTATTCGTGCAGCATGATTGTGCCTGCGGGGGAACGAGAGGAAAAGGTAACAAATTCTTCAATAAAAAAGCAATTAATTCACCCAATATCAACGGGATAAAGGACATGGGTATTATGGGAATATGAAAATATTCCACAAGGAGAGATAATCGTGTATTCGCATCCATAGAAAAAAATCAGGTTCCACACTGTTTTGCCCTATAAGACGGGCGAAGGAGGTGGAACCTGACCGGGAGGGGGGATTTTTGGGAGGTAAAAACAGAATATTTACATCCGATTTGAAAGATTGTAGGTCACTATCAAGTAAGCCTTGCTGGGAACCGATTGGAAAGTGATGGAGATGGGCAACTGATCTAAGTTTAAGTCTGCTGCTTCTTCCGGTTCTTCCGGTCGTCTATATTCATATTTCTTCCTTTCAGGCTGGTCCAGAATCATATGAAGATTAATCGCCTCTTCTTCCCTTTCTATTACAGGCCTATCACTATTCACTGCTCCGTCTGTAGATAAGTGCAGAGCCTTAAGATTAATATCCCCCGCCTGCACCCAATAAGGAAATTTACTCTTATCCAGCGTTACCCGGAAAGTATTCCCGGCATCACGCCGGAACTGCCCCCATTCATTGGGGAAGTCGTGGCGGAGGTCGAAGAGGCGGAACAAACCAGTTTCTGAGGAGGAGGTTTGAAGATTATTTAAGCGTGCCCTGAGTCCCGAGCGGGCAGTTTCCTTTAATGTACCATCCTCCCGCGCTGTGTAACGCAGATGCACGATCACATCGGCAATGGTATTGTAATCAAATTGGCGCAACGAGGCATCCTCCATCATTTCCAACGTCCACTCACTGATGGCGCCGCTGTACTCAAACGGCAGGTAGCGTTCATCGCGGAAGCTGAGTTCAAACAGACCGCCATCGTTTTGGGCGCTGCTGGTGGCGATGGATTGGATGGCAGAAAATTGGTCTGTGAAACGATTGTCATCGTCTCCAGTTCTGCCATAGGCAGCACCTCCGGTTTGTACCCGTATACTACTTTTTGTCAGGCGCAATGTAGCATTGATCGTCGTATATGGCCCGGCCACACAAGGCAGCGAAATACTTACCGAACGAATACGGCGGTAGTAATGCCCTGAGAAGTCGAGGTCGAACAATTCTTCCGGGATAGAGAAGGCGCATTTGCCAGTTTCGCGGAGATACAACAGCGCCAGGGGGTTGAGTTGCTGGAGGGAGATGTGTTTGGTGAGTTCGAATTCGCGTTTGTTTTCCTTAAGGTAGGCCATTTCAAGGCGGCGCAAGTCCAACTGAAGTTGCTCTCCCGACATTAACCCCCGTCTCAGGCTTTCCCATTGACCAAAACGAACGAATTTGGAGTCTTCTAATCCCCGTTCAAGGCGATAGGCTTGTTCTGCCTGAACGGCAGCCTCGTAAGCGAGTTGATAACTCTGGAAGTAAATGGCTGAAGTTTGTGACACCATCCAGTTATACAGCTCCTGGTTGGTGAATTTACTGCGCATATAGTCATCTGCCTCGCGCGCATTTTTTTGCTGAAGTAGATGATTGTCCAGCTCGTTCCGGGTGATCTGGAGCCGGATATCGGCGGCTGCAATTTGTTTGTCCATTTGGGCCAGCTCCTTATTGGCTAAACGCTCTTGCAACTTCCAATCTTCCCAGCGGCGGTGATTACTACCCATTGTCCCGGTCAACGAAGCCAGGATATTAGTAAAGCCTGATAATGTTTCAAATGCTTTTGCATGGGAACTTGCGACATTGGAGGCTTGTTCTCCCCCGGTTGTAACTATGGTCAAAGGTGAAGCAGCCCAGCCCGCAACACCAATGGTTATATTGGGAACTAGAGCAGCGGAAGCTCCTCCTACCGACATTCCGTTTGATATCATCCCTAAAATACTGGCCAGCGTACTCAAGGCCATGGAGGTGGTTTCCGCTGCATTCATAAATTCAATATCCTGATAGAAATTCCTTCTTTCTATGATTGTTTCCCTCGCCCGTTCCAGTCCCATTTTGGCTTCCTTCGCTTCCTCCACCTGCTTCTGACGCACCTCCTTCATTACCTCCAACAGTCTTATCTCGTGGCCGGACCTCAGGCGGGCTAGGGCTTCCGCATCGGATTTTTCGCAGGCACTCAGCAGTGCCGCTCCCAAGGCAATTACCCCTGCGCATAGTTCCTGGGCTTTAGGCAGCAGCGCATTAAAACGATAGGGCGAAAGAGCCGTTTTACCCGCCAGGACGTTCCGCAGGTCCACCCCGAGCGCCCTCGCCCGTACCAGCAGCGCCGGATCAATAGGCGGCTCAAAAAGAGGCAACTGCCGCACAACTCCTTCTATATTCATACAGTGTCGAATCTTGAAAAGGCGATCGCCTACGGTATCCCAATAAGCCAGCAGTTGATCATTGGCTGGTATGCAAAAATAAAGCACGGAAGGAATACCGCTGGACCTCCGGGTATTTAACCGGCCAAAAGCGGGTAATTGTTCTTCGATTTCTACCAGGGCATTACTGAAAGAATCAAGCCGGGGTGCCAGCTGGTTAAATGTCTGCGGTGCCGACGTGCCCCGGGGAGGAATAACTTCGGGTCGGGGTCCTAAAATATTGGCCGCCAAAATATAGATTTGGGTGGCTTCGCCGAGAGTCTCCAGGGTATCCTGCTGAAAAAGGTGATCGCCCCAGGCGATGAGGTTGTCCAGATACTTCATGACCACCGTTTTCATATAGGCGGTAACCCGTATGCCGGCTAATACATGCGGATCAAATGGATTAGATTGCCATAGTTCTACCTGTTCTTCCAGTTGCGGGTCTCTCCGGTTTAAGGCGCGCATGAGTTCTTCCGCGCTACGGCGGTCGCTGGCGGCTTCGTAAAAAGGGCGGATTTTCCAGAACCGGGCAGGGTCGGGGTGCTGAACCCGGTCAACGGTCGGGTCGTCGCCAACAGTGGGGTCAAAAAGGTAGTGGAACCATTTTTGCGCTTCGGCAAACCGCTGATTTTGCATCAGCCGGGTCGCAACAAACAAAGGGGCATGAAAAAATAACTCCCAGTTATACTGGCTGTAAGCGCCTCCGGGACTAAAGTCTATTTCTTTAATGGGATCGAGACGGGCTGGGGCTACAACTTCCCGATTGGGTCCATAGGCATCATTAAAAAAGGTTTCCTGTATAAGCTGGCGGCGTAACTGCTGCTCTTCTCCTTCCGGAGCGGGGTTTAATAAGCCAACAATGCCATAACGGTTGAGTTGTTGAATGAAATAACAAACGTAAGGATGATCAAAGATGCGGAAAACATAGCGGCCTTCCGCTTCAAAACTGACCTCTCCGAAAGGGCTAACCCAAGCAAACGGATCGTACTCAGATGCACTTCGCCCAACAATAAAGGAATCAAAAATGCCAACGTCATCTACATTTCCAATAGAATCAGGTACTGCCCTCAAGCTAGGTAGCAGCCCCCAACTATCAGGGGAGATGGCGTTATTCAATTTTGGAAAATCCAATAAAGAATGCCCAACCGATGATTCAGGGGGTGGGGTGTTTTCTTTGTTTACAAAAAAGATACGAGAATCATCCTGATAGAAAAAGGCATGATATGATGGAATAAATTTTCTGTATTGGTGTGGAGGAGTGAGCTTAAATTGACCAGGCGTTGTCGATAAAGCAATTAAATCATTGTTATGATGATGCTCTTCATATATATTACTTGCAAACGTCCGCACTCTTTCAGGGTCATTTACCCTGAAAACAGATGTGGCATCTTCTCTGTTCGGAAGAGCCAATGAATAAGCACCCTTCAAATATTGAAAATTTAAATCCGCGGATTCTGTATTGAGTACAGGCGTAGCTTGTGGAAAATCAATTTTCCTTGCTACAGCATTGCAACCTTGAAATGAATAATCAGCTTGGGCAAAGGCAAATAGTCCGTTCCTGATTTCAAAACATCTAATAATCAGTTCAGAATTGGATCCAATCAAAAAGCCTTTAAATAAAAACTGACTTCGATCAAGTAGATTGTCTTCAGATTCCAGTTCGAAATCCTTGGATTGAAGATTTTCTTCAACGATAGATTTTGCCGACCACTGCCCATTACGGTATTCACTGAAGGCCAGTTGGATTTCCCAATATCTGCGGGGCTGGCGATCATCCCGGCTGGCCTCTTCGCTGGCTGGCATCTGGTCCGACTCACTTTTTTCCGAAAAAATAGCCCAGAAAAGATGCAGGCGGCGGTTCCAGACTACCGGAATGAGGTGATCGCCCTCTATGTCCAGCTCCACCTTTTCCCAGGGCGTCCAGAACCTGGCATCTACGCGGCGGCGGTAATAATAGTGGTGTGGAATACCGATGGTTCTGCCGAATACATGCAGGATATTTAACCCATCTTCTTGTTGGGCATATACGCCCACGATATCCAGCTTGGCCACGCCATTCAGTTTCTGGAGATAGCTCAAAAAAGCATCTTCTACCAGTGCATCAGTCACATCATTTTGCAACAGCGCGTTTTCAAGGTCTTTAAAGAAGGGGGTCTTATCACGGCGGAGTTCCGGTTCGATCCAGTTTTCAGGGTATAGAAAGACCTTGCGGTTGGCTTCCCAGTAGCGGTAGGTTTTTCGCCAGGTTTCCCATTGGCTGGCCAGTTCTGGTCTAATTTCCGCATCGCCTTCCAGGCCCATTAAACACCGCTGCACGAACAGTTGTACCGCCGCGATGGCTTGCCTGATCCGGGATGTCAACTGACAAGCACTCATTTCCACATCAATCAGGAAATATTCGTAAAGTAGGTTGGCATCCGGCTTCCGTCCCAATGCAGCGAGTTGCGCCAGCTTTTCGGTCGACAGCCATACCCCGGGTTGGTGAACCAGATAGGCGACCAGGGCATCCCGACGTTTCTCCAGCAGAACGTCTTCCAGGGGCCGGACTACCGACAGCCATTGCAGGTCATCGTATTTGGCTTTGGTGGCCTGGCGAATCTGTTGCGCCTGCGCATTGGAAGGGTGCTCGGTAGCCCAGCTCCCCAACTGATCGATAGCCACACCCATTTTTTGACTGAGCGTAATCTGCCGGTGTAACCGGAACAGTTTTCGGGAATTTCGGAAATTCGGAATAGTCAGGCTGGCAATATCTTCCGGATTCCATCCGGTGGCAGCAATGAGTGTTGCGCTCAACATGGGCAGGGCAGTATCGCCTGCCAGTAGAAATACATCTATCAGGCGCATCTTCCGACCGGACAGCGCGTCGCGCAATTGCTGGTATTCGTACAGATACATCCACTGCCGGAACAAAGTTTGGGCAGTCGTCGCCAGAACAGGAGCAGTAGTGGGGATCTCATTAAAGTTCAGCGGCCTAAAGTCATCCGTTTCATAAGTAGCAAAAAAGCTGATTTCCTCCTGGCTGAGTTGAAAACCATTGATGAAGATCGCTATCTTGTGGAGGCGCAAATAGAGTGTACCGACAAAGGCCGGGACATCATCCGCTTCTACGGATGCTGACTGGCTGGCCAGGCCAAGAAAATCCACCATTGCTTTCTGCGCCGGATCAGATGCGGCATTGACCAGTTGGCCAAGTAAAAGACGCATTACCGTAATGTCCAAATCCAGCGAGTCAGCCAGGGTCTGGACAACTAAATCACGACGCTGGCGGAAGAGAAAAATTTGCTGTAGTACGTAGGTGAATTTCTGAGAAGTGCTAACATCTGCACCCAATAAGTTTTCCTGGCTCTGATTCGCCGTTAGAAATTGACCGAATAGCTGTATTGCCTGCCTTTGGTTGGCTTCATTATTTTCATGAACTGCCGATAGAAAAGCCAGAGCCTCCACAATCCGGGTAGCAGTTAAAAATTCGGCCAACTCTGCGGTCAAGCTGCGGCGCAAATGATTTATAGTCAGGAAGGCTAAAACATAAGACGATTTTTCCGAAGCAGAGGAGTCGCCCAATAATACGGGCAGTGCCTCCGCCATGGAGAGGAAGCTGCCAAAAAAGGTAGTGAATTGAAGCCGTGCCTCTTCCCTTTCCTCAGTTGATCGGCCAGACCAGTTTGTCTGCAATAACCCCATGGCCGTGTCTATCTGGGTAGCGGACAGATTGGGCACCCGCAATGTCGAATCCAGATTTAGTTCAGCATATAGCGCCATTCGAAGTTGACTATCAGGAGAAAGAGCCGTTTCTGGTGTTTCAGGTGCAATTTGCAATCCGCTGCGCAAGGTGCGGACTATGGCGGCCATCTGGGCATCGTCCGGCTCCATCTTGGCGGTAGCCGTCGGATCATGGAGATAGATATAGGCCAGTTGCTGAAGGCTAAATTTAGATTGCTTGACCTGGCCGACGGTGTGGATAAAGTTTTTTGTAGTTGAGGGGCTGGTGAATAAATCCCCTACAGTCAGCTGGCGCAAATGGAGAAGTTCGGTCATGTTTAAACGAAGCATGCGTGCCAACGCAGCGTAGCGGAATAATTGCGACAGATTCGCTAAGGTTAATGCGTCATTGGCGGCTCCCGAGCTGGATAACAAGGCCAAATCCGAGGCGCTCATCCGCAGCGCAGCCATGACCAAAGATCTACGGTCGTCGTTCATGACAGGTGCCGGCCCGCTCGGATCTGTAAGAACGATACTCAAATCGCTGCCATCGCTTCTCAAGGCAAAATCGGAGATGACCGGACTGACAATGATTTTGTTCTGAAACAAGCGTTTGTACAGCGAATTTTCTCCATAGGTATTGATAGGCGCCCACAGGCCCAATAATTCCTCGACCGGACGCGGATGTTCCCGCTGTATGGATATAACATCTGCTAATTTTCTCAAAAGTGTATCATCCAGCCGTTTTTGATCGGAGCCATCCGCCACGGGTTCCCCCAATGTTTGAATGGCCCTATCGGTATCCAGAACAGACCACCCTAATACCCGCTGTAGCCGTATGAAACGGTGCAACCGCTCGAAAAAATCAACATTGCTGCCATCCAGGGGGATTTTGTCCGTACTGCCAACGCTGCGGTATTTTGCCAGTCCATAGACGCCCAAGTTGCAATCCGCGTCTGCAGGTGCGTCCAGTAAAACCGTGCGCCCTGGATTGACGAAACGGGTATCGAGTACGTCCAGCAAATCCTGGTACTGCAGATTTAGCCGGTACAGCAGTTCGGGAATTGGCGAAGGCTGCCCAGTGGCAACGAAGGTCAGGTTTCGTACCAGAGAGGCACTATCCAGGGTAGCCGGATAACCGTAATATGGAGCCAGTGGCGCTCTTGCACTATCAATGAACAGATTTCCGGTGATGATTGCTCTTTCTACCGGAGATACACCCAATGATTCGAAGGCAATAGCCTCGTCGGCAGGGTTTCCATCCCGTTGAAACAAGCCCATGATTTCTTCCCGGCTACTTCCCAAATGTCGGAGATAGACGCGCGCCGTTTCCAGCCACAAATCAAAGGGCAAACTCAAGGGATACACTGCATCTGAGTCCGATAACTTGGTATAGGCTTCTGGATTAACGTATTCCGGTGCTGCCAGTAGTTCTTCCGCCGTGTTACGGGTTTGTGGCCAACTGAAATTCCCGGCTGCGTCCTGGAAAGGCTGCAACAACGGTGATGGGCCTCCAGGAGAATTGTTGGTGGTGATCACATTTTCCAGCACCTCATTCACCAAATGGATAAAAGGCAAAGGGGTATGGGTATTGGCGCAGCTGAGCTCCAACTCGCCTATATCCGGGCGGCGATTGGTGAATGCCTCCAGAAGACCTGATTGATTCTGTTTTAAAAAATGTAATCCATCAACCAGATAAGCAGCCGGGCTAAAAATAGATCGGCAATGTTCGCATCGGCAAGTAGTTAAAGAGCCAAACAGCAACTCAAGATCAGGGGAGAGTGTTGGCCCGTACTCCACAGGATTCTGAGCTGGAATCACCCATGGCCGATACTGATCAAACGCGCGATTATATTTAGTAAGCACCGCCAAGGCATAGGTGGCATGCGCATCTGCCTGATGATAAATGTTGGTTACCACTTCCAAGCCTCCTAAACTTTCACTATAGTCATTGATAAATTTGATTTTGCCCAGCCTTTGAATACTTAACGAAGAGTCCAGCCCGCCGGTAAGCAGGGGTTTCATGAATTGATAGCGCGGCGCTATTTTGAATATCCGCTGGGCGGCTGCAACTACTTCGGGGTTTTCCACTCCCGCGAGGGTCTCATTTCCATGTTCCAACACATAGCGACGAAGTGAGGTTTTCCCAAATTCGAAATCAGGATTATTGAAAAGAAAGGTCTGCAGATCTTGTTTGCCTTCAAAGTCGTCATCCGCTTCTAAATGAGCAACAATAGCCTGCATCGGGAAAGCCGCCTCGGTTAGCTTGACCAGGGCTTGTATATATGTATGCCGCTGCTCTTCAGGTGTACTGCCCTTTACCCCCGGAGGTATGCCTACGGGTTGGCCATTGATGGGTCTGTCCAGCAGGCTGCTCCATCCGGTTTCTCCCAGCCGGACCAAATCCCGGGCCGACGGAATGTTCCCGTTTATGCGTTCCTCTTGAAGGGCCTCTACCAGCGGCAGGTGGCCAAAGGTGAGGGTTTTGGCTTGAAAGGTAAAACGAAGCTGCTCTACCAGACCATTCTGAAAAGCTGGCTGTGACTGCAATCTTTCCCAAAATCTCTCTTCATCTTTTCCATCATAAGCGGCATAGACTTCCACAAATTGCTGGCGCAGGTTCCGGTCCGGCAGCGCGGTGGTGAGAAGCCTGGTCAATGGTGCGGTTTCGACTCCTTCCAAGGTTCCAGCCACGTAGCGAGAAAGTAGTGCCTGTAGCTGATGTAGAATAGCCTCGAGTTGGACTTCCAGTGATCTCGGGATCACATTATCAGTGAGCGATTGCTTCAGAGCCTTCCGCCACTCACTCGGATCTTTGACCAGCAGAAATGCAAGCTGGGTGGGTTGATTTTGCCGAAAAAGCCCGTAAAAAACCTCGGCTGCCAGCTGCGTTTGAGTTTGCCAAAGGTGGGCGATCTGTAAATAGGAAATCCGCTGCACGTCAATTTGGGTTTCAGCCCCCAGAAAAGGAATGTCCAGCGCTTGAAGTGCGTGCATAGGTACCCCATCAAGCAAGGGGCTCAATTCCTTGAGATAACGCTCGTACTCCGAATCGCCACGATAGCCAACGTCGGTCACGGTAGCGTTAATCATGGCTGAATGCGGCGCATTGAACCAGATCGACACCTGGCGCACACTATTGTCGGCAGCACGGTATGCCAGTTTTTTCAAAGGAACACCATCGCCGGTGTTGAAAAGTACGGACGCTATTTCCAGCCCGTCGCCGGATAATATACGCATGCCAAGGTCAGCGCTGCTTTTTTCGAACCGGCGAAACTGAGTTGGCGTATAGCGTACTTCGTACTCCCCGGATCGGTCGCTTGTTGTTTGACCCAACAACTGTTCCGAGCGCATATCCCGGTCGAAGACCTGTACAGTCAAGCCCGCCAGCGCTTCGCCCTGTTCGTTGCGTACCATCCCGTACACCCGTACAGGTTCCTCTATTTGCCCCGGAGAGGTCACCTCCAGCGTAAAAGAATATTCCCCCGGATCCAGGTTTTTCATTGGAGAAGGCTCCGTACTATGCCGCAGCCGCTCGCCTTCATACACCCGGAAAAATACGTCCGGCAGAGGATCCCGGCTATCTGCATAATAACGCTCGTCAAATTGGATGATACAACGCCCGGACACATCCGTTACGGCACTGCCCAACAGGTCGTTGTGGCGCACATCTTTGTCCCATGCCTCGACGCGCAAATTTGCGAGTGGCTGGTGGGTTTCGGCAGAGATCAAATGGAGGGTAAGTTGGAAGGAAGGCATGGCTTTATGTATTTGTGGGTTGTAAGGTTCAAATCGAATGATTTTCAAAAGTAAACACCTCCCAGTCGCGGAGGGTGTTGGCGCGGGCGGTAAAGGAACCGCCTTCGGCGTGTGAACGGCTGAGCAGGTGGCCTGTAACCGTGCGAAAGGCTACCTGATTTCGCCCTATCGGGATCACATCGAATACTTCCCAGGCTGCGACGCTGCTCGCTGAGGCGCTTACTTCGCCGCCGCCGCCGTTCATCGCGCTGAAATAACGGCCATCGGGCGTGCGCAGGGCTACCCGGCCGGGGTGCACGTGTTTTACGATGATGCGCTCCCAGTCAGCGAAGGTGGGGCCGTTCACCAGGATGCGGCCACTTGGCTCAACGGAGACGTAGCGGTTATTGGATGCCTTCAGCCCGCAAACCAAAGGCAGAGCGGCAGCATCCCGGATAGCTGGAATTTGATCTAGTCCCACAAACCTATACCCCTCTTCGGACAAGCGGTTGACCAACTCCCGGGTGAGCTCGTAGCAGCGGTTGTGGCTGCGGGCAAACTCGCCGTCGGCGCCGCTGTCGTGCAGCACAAGGATGCCCTTGCCTACGCGGCGGATTTCAGGCATGATTGCATTTGCGATATCATTGATGGGTATCAGGTCTTCTGGATTTTCCGGATTATCCCACCAATATCGGTAGTCGCCCGTGAAAATATCCGAATCTATCGGCCCCACATGCCGCAGGGCAGCCATGAGGTTGTTGTTGGCGGCTTCGGCTACAGCGGGCGACCAGTCGAGGTAGGGCGGACGGAAATACATCACCCCGCCGTTGACGTGGTTGTGCAGCAGACGGTCGGTGCGGATGATTTCTTCGGCTACGTCACCGCCCACCGCGTGAAAATTGATCAGGTTGGGGTGGGAATAGGTGTGGTTTGCGACAATATGCCCGTATCGCTGCACCTGTCGGATCAGGGCGGGGTAACGCTCGGCGTGTTTCCCGACCATAAAAAAGGTGGCCCGGATGTTCCGCCCGCCGAGGAATCGCGCCAGTTTCAGGGTATTGGGGCCATAGTCGCCGGTGTTTTCTATGCTGCCGGGCCCGTCGTCGTAGGTGAGACAGAGGGTGCGTTCGGGGAGGCTGCTGCCGTTGAGGGGGGTGGATAGGTACATGGTTTGTGTTTTTGGTAAATCAAGGTTTAAATCCGTCGTAAATCGCGTTGCGGATTTCTCGGTTTAGTTTGTATTCGTCGTAAGGGCATTGGGTGAAAATCAGGCCAATCATGTCGAGTTTCGGATCAATCCAGAAGGTAGTGCCTAAAAAACCAAACCATCCCCAATCGCCGCTTGTGCCGCCCATTTGGGCTTGGGTGTCATCAACACGTATCGAAACGCCCAGCCCGAATCCATAACCCGGTTGCCAGGGTATGATGTCGCCTTTTTCTCCGATCACCACGTTGTACATTTCTTTGAGCATCTTTTCGGAGATAATTTGTTTCCCATTCGCTTCGCCGCCGTTTGCCAGCATTTGGCAAAATTTGAAATAATCACCTGCGGTGCTTATGAGCGCGCCGCTCCCCAAATGGATGCCACTTTTCCTGACCAGTTTTTGCCAGGTTCCGGTGTCGTCTTTTTGGTGAAAATAGGCCGATTCTTCATCGTTGGGATAAAAATAGCCGCTCCGGTTCATGCCAAGTGGTTCGAAAATCTCCGTTTGCACAAATTCTGTATATTTCCTTTGGGTCACTTTTTCGAGCCAGTAAACCAACACCTCGGGTGAAGCCCCGTAATGCCAGGCCGTACCGGGCGCATGGATAGCGGGAAGTTTTACATAGTCCTTCACAAAGGACTCCACATCGGCGTATTCTTTCCCCTCTGCTGCGCGATAGATACCGGCATAGTCCCCGGCATTCCAGAAACTACCCCAACCGGAAGTATGGCTCAACAGGTGCCGGATGGTAATGGCACTATCCCTTATCTCCGGGAGAAAATGAGCGATAGGCGCATCTAAGCTGATGTTTTTCTCCTCACATACCTTGAGGATGGCTATGGTGGTCACCGGTTTGGTCAGCGAAGCCATGCGGTAATAGGTATCGGCATGGGGAGCCTCCGGCTCGCCGGCCTCTCTTTTCCCGTACCCTTTCGACAACAGCACCTGCCCCTTCTGCGCCAGCAAAAAATAAATGCCCGCATAGTCGTCCCGGTCAATATATCCCTGAACAAAGGTGTCAATCGTATGCAGTTGTTCCTGCGATACAGACTGACCTGCGGCAGCAAGCGTGCCGATCAGTAAAACAATGGAGATGAGTATTTTATTCATGATGAAGGGGGTTAGGTTAGTTGTTGGGGTCAGGATTTGTGGGGTTTTAGAGCTTTCGGGATTACTATTTGCGTGCCATTTACATTCTGGAAATTCTTTTATTCTGCGAATTCTGATTCGGACAGTAGGTGTTGCGTCGCAGAGGTTCGTGAGCACGTATAGAAAGAATACTTCGCGCCAGCGGGGTATGTTAAACGCTGAACACCTTCGGCTAGCGGGGCAAACACATTTTTTAAAACCGAACACTTTTGGCCAGCGATACGATTGTACTTACCTAACGCCAGATAGAAGAAGCCTTTCAGGATGATCTGGCGGAAGAGATCTTAAACGTTCCGCGTATCTCCTTCTATCTGCAACAAATTCTGCTGCAAAGCCACTTAAAATCAAATGTGCAATTAATCCACTTACATCCCACATCAAAAGTAGCCAATCCACTGGATCAATAAATACCCCAGCCGCCATCAATGCAGCCCTCCCATGCTCACCCCTATCTTGAGCCTCAGCTATATCCGCACCTGCGAAGAATGCTCCTATAAGCGGAACACTATGTATTGCTCCTCTCAATACTCTTCTACCAAGTCGCCTGGCTGTTGATTCTGCTACTTCCTCTACCACATCATCAGTGGCTACTCGTACCCTTGGCGCGGATGCTTCAGGTTCAGGTTCAGCTTCTACTCTTACTCTTTGTTCTGCCTGTGTCCTAGGAGAAGCTCCAGTTTGCGGTGTTCTTGGAGTATCAACTGACTGGAATCTACCATTACGAATGTGCCCTACTACGGTAGGGGTCCCAATCAATGCCGATTCCCTCCGAACAACATAAGTCAAGCTTCCATCACTATTGCGCCATTGAATTACGTCTGAGTTAGGGGCAATTCTATCAATTTGTTGATTTATATAGTTACGAAACCATAGATCAATATCTGCGTCACTAACTCTTCTTCCAAGAGTTCTAGCGGCAGTTTCACCTTGGTCATACATTTGACTATAAATTAAACTTCTAATACTTCTACCCCGAGCTGAATCTTCAAAAGCATTTGTTAAGTTTGCTCCAATACCTCTCCTAAATCTTGCAGAATCTAAATCTGCCACTCTATCAGTTGAAATTCTCTGAGCAACAATCGTATCTCCACTAGCTCCACTAGTACTTGGTATACTTGGGGTACTACTGCCATAAAATCCTCCACCTGCCCAAACATGTGCTCTGCTTCTACTAGTACTAGCACCAGTTCTAGCCATTGATGCGGCAGCGCCCTCGGTCGTTCTATGATAAATAGTTACTTCATCCAAACCAGTTGGGTCTCTCTTAACTAAGAAATTATTAGAAACATAGCGGAATAGATTAAGACCTGCTCTTATCCCAATCGGATCACAACTCCCCCATCTCCCCAACCACACCACATAATACCGCGCCGTATGATACGCCAGCCCACTTTCCTCATCCCGCTCCATGCCCGTATAGCGATAGCGTTTGGACGCTGCACGTATCTCAGCATTCCGCGCTTGGTAAGCCGTCGTACCATAAGGATGATATTCCTCATAAGAAATAATCTGCCCGCTGTCTTCGCATTCCAAACCTACGCTGCCGAGGTGGTTGCTGTACTGGTAGCGGTACAATACACCTGCTTGC
This sequence comes from Bacteroidia bacterium, assembly GCA_033764335.1. Lineage (GTDB taxonomy): Bacteria > Bacteroidota > Bacteroidia > J057 > J057 > JAGQVA01. The sequence continues at coordinate 61,416 of JANRJC010000050.1, forward strand.
TGCTGCGGGGAGGCTAAGCGCACATCCTCTGCAATCAAGACTCGTTGGTCGTCGGCAAAGAGGTGGTGGGTTTCCGCTTCTTCGGTCAGTACCCCGCCTACATAACGACGATACAGTTCATAACCGCCGAGGTAGAGGCGCTCCCAGTATTCGTTGCCATTGCGCACGATGCGTTTGCGAGTGCGCTGTTTTTGGGTGTCGTACTGGTAAAAAGCCCTGCCGCCGCCGCCGAGGTCGAGGGTATGGATCATGTCGCAGTAGTCCCAGCGGTTGTTTTGCTCCTCAGGCACGTTGGCGAAGTTGAGCATGGAGCCGTGGGTGTCGTAACGGTAAAGCACTGCGCCCGGTTCGTCATCTCCGAGCCAGGTGCGGAGCAGGCGGTTGCTGTCGGACGCGGTGGTGTAGCGGCGCGTCCAGGAGCCGCCGTCTGCGCTGTGGCGCATTTCCACAAAATTACCCACAGGGTCATAGTGGTAGTGCTGGGTATAGTTGCGCAGGGCGCCATCGCCGGGAATGGTCGTGTCCAATGGCCCAAAAGGGTGAGGCCCTGGCCCGGGAGCGGAATTTGTGGCATTTTCCCGCCCATCGGCGCGGATGAGGCGGTATAAAGCGTCGTATTCGTAGGCTTGTACGGGTTTCACCTGTCTGTTCCGGAAAAAAACCGTGTCCTGCGCCCGGTCTTCGATTTGGGCGATGTTGCCTGAGGGGTCGTAGGTGTAGTGCAGGTCTTGCAGGAGGTCGGGGCCACCAAGCGGCGGACTGGTGTGCAGGCGGGTCAGGCGGAAGCTCAGCGGGTCGTAGGTGTAATGGGTATTGGTGCCGTTGCCCAAACGCAAAAGGGTGCGCTGCCCTTTGGCGTTGTATTCGATCAGTTGGATGGCCGGGGTCACCTCCCCTTGCACGGAGAGGGTTTCGCTTTCCAGTACACCCCGGCGGTTGTAAGTGGGGGTGTAAACGGCGGGGCTACGGCCTGCTATATCCAGATGCCAGTTTTCGAGGCGGACCATGCGGTTGAGGGCATCGTATTCGGTGCTTTGCACAAATACCTCCGGCGAAAGGTGGCCGGAAGGCCTTTCTTCCACATAATCGCTCCAGTCCATGGTATGCACAGTCGCATCAGCCAGCAGTTGGCGGCGGCTTTCCAGCAGATTTCCCTTAAAGTCGAAGGCTACCGCTTCCGTGCGCCCTTCCGGGCCGAGGGAGATGACGGCTTGGCCGCGTAGGTTGTTGGCTTGGGGAATGGGCAAGCCCTCCCCATACAGGATACGGCTGATTTCTCTTTCTGCCTCGTCGTTAATACGCAGCCACTGGCGTGTGGGGCGACGCAGGGCATCGTATTCGCTGCGTTTCAGGCGCTGCTCCATCACGCCGGCGTATTCGTTTGCGTCCCACACATACAAGGGTTGCCCCGTACTGTCGGGCAGCATCCAGCGGTCGCCGCCGTCCATGCTGTGCTGGAAAAGCAGGTTTCCGGCGATGTCGTAGCAGGACGAGAAGCCAGCATCTGCACCGGGGCGGTTGATGTATTCCATCACGCGGTTGCCACGGGCGTCTTGAATCCAGAGCGGTTTGCCCTCTGCGTCGAGTTTGGTGTAGGTCAGGTATTTTTCTTCGGAAACGCCCCCATCGCGTTGCCATTTGTTGTGAGCGATGGCCGCTACTTCGCGCCCCAGGCTATCTAAGTGGGTCACGGCGGGCGTATTGGCGTGCACTGCGGCTAAGCGGGCGGCGCGCTGTTCTTCCGGACTGCCTCCTGAATATCGCGCCAACCATGCATTTCCGTCTTCCTGCACCGTATCGCTGGCATCCCAGGCCGCCATGTGCCAGGGTGAAAACTCCACCCGGCTGTAGGTGCCGTCGGGCATTTCGGTGCGTACGGTACGCCCTGCTGCGTCGTAGTATATAATAGGTGTCACGCCCACGGTATCCGGTTCGGCATAGCGTTGGTGGTCGGTGAAGTAAGGTTCGTACTGTTTGACGGGTTTTCCCTTGTTGTTCAGGATGGTTTTGCCGTTAGTGATCCAGCGCATGTCAGCACTTCCGGGCGCAGGCTCTGCCTGTACTTTGGTTGCGATTACCTGCCCGCTGCCGTCGCTGTATTCTAAGGCGATCTGGAAGGGGCTATTGACTGAGCCATGCCTTTCCCGCATAAGCCCTGCTGCGCAAGCGGGATGATCCGCGTCTCCCAGGTAATACATGTGGCGTGCGGTGGCATTGCCCAGCCAGGCGCGGGCCTGCGCCTCGTCGTATGCGCCTGTGAAGAAGGCCTGGATGGCCGTTTCGTCCAGGTCGGGAAGCATCCCCTCCAGCGAATCGCCTTCCTCACCTTTGCCGCGCAGGGCCATCGCAGCAGGGATACCCAGGATGTCGAACAACACTTCGGAGATGTTGTTATTGGGGTCGCGCATGCGCGAGGGAGCGAGCAATCGGTAGTCGAAAGCCAAAACTTCCACTTCATTGCCCAGTGGGTCGCGACTCCTTTGGATAAACAGGTCGCGCGGATCATAGGCCAGTACGGTGGTATTGCCGAACGGATCGGTGTAGCGCTCCGGCAGGTAAAAATGGGTAGCGGCATTCTCTTCAAATCCGGCAATGCCGGAGCGGATCCACCAAGTATCGTCCATTTTGTAGTAGCCGCCCAAAGGCAATACGCGGTCGAGCATGGCGGTTCTGCTTTCGTCGAGGTTTTGCAGCGTGAGCAGTTTGTCGCCCAAAACCGCTTCCAGCAACTCTTCACTCAGCGCAATTTTGTAGGTTTCGTAAGGCAGGCCGAGGCGGTTGAGTTGGCCCAAAGGTTCGGGAGCGGTTAGGCGATCATTAAAATACAGCATCCGCACATGCTCTACCAGGCGTTTTCGCAGGCCGCCTGCGGGTTGTAAATGATAAGCAGTTGGGGCAAGCGCCTGTAATTGATTGGGTGAAAAATCAGCCAGGGCAAAGTAAGAATGCCTTGCCAATCCAACGCCGCTCAATTCATAGGTTTTGACCTCGCAGGGCATCCGCAAGCGATGGTCGCGTGGCGTGATGACGTCGCCCGTAAAATGGTTTTCGGTATATACGATGTGCAATTCGCTTTGAACGTCCTGAATCAATCTTTCCGCCCCCTCCGGCAGCAGCGGGTCGTCAAATGACGCATTCTGCCAGCGCGGGTAAGCAATGGAGATGGATTCGAGCACATTTCCCAGATCATCTATGTCCAGGTTCAGCGTATGGGCAATGCGGGGGTCGGGTTGCAGTTCGGACTGCTGCAAATCCAATTCGTAGTGGTAGGTAATGGCCTCGCTTTCCGTCACCAGAAATACGGCATGTGGGTTAGGCCCTTTGGCTTGCAAACGCTGGATATGGCAGTTGTGGAAGGCAGCGGAGTAGAGGCGCACCCGCTCTTCGGTCACATGGTTTTCATCGTCGGTTCGGCGTTCGTCGGCTACCTGGAGTTCGTAGGTTTCTGTACGCAGGGCCATACCCTTGCAGGCGCGCAGGGCTTCCCGGTATTCGTCGGCGCTCAGGCCCTCGGCTTCGAGATCAGGTTCGGGCAGTTCATTTTCATAAAAATCGCCGCCATTGGGCCGGAAATACTCCTGCTCAAACTGGTTCAGAATGCGGTCACGGCTCAAAAAAGCCCCCGTATGGTACCAGGTGATGGTTTTGATGGGTGGCTGATAGAGCATCTGATCCCCGGTAATGTAGGGGCTGTTGCTATTTCCGGCGGTAAAGGTGCCGAAATCCTCGATGTCGGTCTGCTCCACCCGCCCAAAGCCCCGAAACTCACGCTCAGCATGGTCGTAATAGCCGTGGTGGTAGCTGTATTGGTTGGAAAAGCGGGTGTTGCGCCACTGGTCTTCTACCGTCACGCTGCGTACCACCTGCACCGGAAAGGGCAGTTTGGTGATCCAGGGGGTGCCCGCTTTTTTGTCTTCGAGGTAAAAATGGGTGGAACTCTGGTAGGTCCAGCGGGTCTCCTTGCCGAGGTTGTTTTTGTAGGAGATGAGGATATGCGGTTTTTTGCCACCCATCAGGTCTATGTAGCGCATCGGTTCGCCGCTATCACCCGGCAGAGGTGAAGACCAAACGATGCAGGCGGTGCCATTGCCCAGCAGGTCCGTAACGCTGATCTGGTTGGGCTGGGCGGTATCGAAAAACGGCTCGATGTCGCAGGGTGCGCTCCAGGCATTGCCGCTGAGGTTGAGCCAGGCCCTGAATTGATTTTTGCCCAGGTAGATCAGGTCGGTCGCTCCCGTGCCGCTTACATCAGCCAGTTGAAGGTAGGAAGGATTAAACTGGTCAGGCAAATCGAAGTAAGGGCTTCCTGCCATCGTTATTTTGCGGCCAAAGCGGCCATACCCCAGGTTGGGCCAATAGCATACCTCCCCATTCCGGATACGCACGATGTCGGTGAGGCCGTCGCCGCTCATGTCTGCGAGAAAAATGGTCTGAAGCTGATCGGCAAATACGATGGCAGGGCCTTGTTCTTCGTCGAAAGGTTTGGGTGCTGTTTCGGGCGAACCATAACCCCTTGTCCCAGCGGAGGCATACCAGGTAAAAACAGATTCTTCAGTAATGACAATCTCCGGCTGACCGTCGCCGTTGAGGTCTAATAAACGTGTGTAAGGATCACGCAGGTCAACGTTGGTAATCTGTTCGAAGGCGCGGAAGGACTCCCAGCCATTTTCTGCTGTTAGCTCAAAATAACCGTTCAAACCGGGGCTGTTTACAACCACCTGTTTGCGCCCGTCGGCTTCCAAGTCTTGCAATTGAAGCACTCCGCTGCTTATGCCCATCAGCGAAGGTTTCGGGAAAACGGGTCTGGCGGGCGTGAATTGGCCATTGCCGAGATTTTCTTTATACCACCAGGCCTCTCCCTGTTCCGTGAGGATGCCGGAAATGCCTTCATTATATAAGTCCACCCATTGGTAGCCAGAGCCTAAACCGACGGGGGCGTGGGCTAGATTTTCGGAGCTGATACTTTGAACTTCTTTGTTCCAAGCCAGTTCCTGGTATTCAAATTCAAACGGCGGCAGGCCCCGGTGGCGGTAATCATCGCTCCTATCTTCATAGCGAATATAACTGCGCTGCGTAGCGGAAACCAAATAGGTTACTTCCAGCTTTTTACCCTCATCCGGCTCGCTTAGCAAGTCCCAGTCGCGGTATCGCAAGTCGAGTGAGCGAACAAGGCAGGGTGTGTCGCCGAGTTCCGCAAAATAATGAAACATCAGCACTCGCTGACAAAGCCGGGCAGTGCGGATTTCAAAACCGGAACGGTAGGAGGAAAAGGCGTCATGGCGGGTCGCCCAGGGTCTATTTTCAAGGTGAGTAGTGCGAATATCGCCTTGATTTTCACGAGGAACGTCGCCATGCTCGCCATAATCAAACAGCAACTCCATCAAAAAACCGTCCGTAGCGGGGTTATTTGTTTCGTATTGGCCTTCGGCAGTGTCCAAACTGGGCAAAAAGGGGCGGGCGGGGCAATAGAGCACCCTTTTCAGGTAACGGTTGACAAAACGAGGCCTGCCCGCGCTGTCGAAACGATTAGTATCAAAGACCGCATCACCATATCCCGACCCGTCTTCCGGCTTAAAGTTGTACAGGACGCAGTTTCCTTTGTCATCGAAACTGAGTTCCGGTAGCCACTGAAAAATACGCAAAACGTCATTCGGATCGGCGATTCGGAATTCGGGGTTTTTGCCGAAAAAAGTAGTCACATTGTCGCGGGTTGTCACCTTCCACCATACACCCCGGCTGTTGTGGGTGATGCGCTCGATGCGGGCAAATCCGCCTTCGACCCTGGGGCGATAGCGGCGGATACGGTATCCATCACGGACAAAATCGTCTATCGCGTCCAATGGAGTGAGGGCGGGAACCAGGTCTTCCGCGCCGGAAAACACAAAAATGTCGCTTTCCTCGTCATCCTGGTAACGCGGCAAACCTTTGTCCGTTTTTCGCTGAATGGAAGGGAAGCCCAGGTCCCAGCCCAGTCCAAAAAGGCCATTGCCGCCCCCGGAATTGTAGCCAAGTGTCAGGCTAGGCATAAACCCATTCCGGGCAGGGGAAAAAGGCAGCGGCAAGCTAAAAGAAGCCGTGCCATTGGCCGTGTTTACCTCAAATTTTTCATCAATACCTTTAATCGCCCCCCCACCTTTGGGCAGCGATATTTGCGGTATTTCGATAGAAAAAGAGGGTTTATCGGTTTGTTGCGTGGCAGCATTTTGAGAAAAGGACCCGGGCTGGTTCTTTTGCATACGACCTAGATTTTTAATGCTTTTACTGTTTTATCCCCCCTACTTCACCGCCCAGTCGTACCATTCGTTTTTGACGGTGGCGAGTGCGTCTAGTGCTTGTGCGGTAGGGGAAAACTGTGCCCAGGCTTTTTGGCCGAGTTCATTCAGGTCGGTTCCGTCTTCAGCCATTTTGAAATACTTGTCCCGGTCGGCTTCGGTATTAAAGTGGACGATAAGCAGGAGTTTGTTTTCGATGCTTTCACTGCTGCGAATGCCCGTGGCAATAAACATTTTCCAGTCAAAATATTTTTCTGCGTCGGGTATCCATCTCGTATTATAATAATCAACGACCTGATCCAGTGTTACGCCGGGTTTTAGTTCTACGGTAAGGATATGGGTTGAAATCATATTGCCCTTTTGCAGGGATTGCCCCAATGCAAAACCGGCTGCTAAAAGCAGGACGATCGTAAATACTAAATTTTTCATAATAAATTGATTTTTAGGTGTTTGCCGTTCTCACAAGAAGCTATTTCTAAGTTAAAGCCGTTTAAATAAGTTTTACTGTAAAAATCCGACAATTTTTGGGGAATCTTTTGTTTTGTACTGTGTTGAGCGTGTGGTGACGTGCCACAGGGAGAGGCGCAATAGAGGCTCTTACGGTTTTACTGCCTTTATCATAAAATTTTTGTCCTTACCCTCTAAAAGGAAAAAATAAATACCTGGGCTATGGCTGGATAAATCAATGATCTCGCCGTTATGGGGGTTATTTTTGCGGAGGAGTAATTGCCCCTTTTCATTGAATATCTTTAGGCTGGAATAGGGGTTTGTTTTAAGGTTTAGGGTAAACATGCCCGATATGTTTGGATTCGGATAAATAAAAACTTCCTGAATCGAAACTTCTTCAGCGAGGTTTGAGATCGCAGGTATTCCAAATCCTTCGCGGATATAGTTGTTCACGCTTTGAGCGGTATAGTCGGGATTCCAATTGGATTGGCTCATTTGTTTGCGTAACTGGATAAATTCGGCTAAACCTCCTGTCTGCCCCACAGCGGTTAAGTAAGTGCTTATATCTCTTTCCGGGTCGGCATAATTTACGTCTATTTGCTGTGGATTTGTTTCTCCACTGGCAGTACTCCAATCACTAAAACTCCCAATTGAAAACCAATTTGAGGCAGAAACTACATTATGGTATCGGCTATCGCTAAAAGAAGTGTTGGCAAAGCCTCCCCATTTATTTATGCAATAACCCTGCGTATTTTTCATCTGTACATCATTATGGCTCAAGCTGACCACTCCTTGCAAGTTATCGCCGAGGGTAATTCCACTCGCAAAATCCAATCCCGAGGTCTGGTTGTTTCCCCAGTTGTAAATAATATTATTGTTCAGGGAAACATTGTCCGCCCGATTGATACCGATACCGGTATTTCCCTCGCTAACCTCCGTGAAATGGGCAATAATATTGTGATGAACCGATACATTCCGCACTCTTTCCAATGTAATACCGTTTCCGGGGTCATAAAACACTGAGCCTAACTCGGGTCTCGCACCTAAAATCACATTATAAGCAAGTTCGCCTTCTACGCCTTCTGTGGGCCAATTGATTTGCGCTGGGTCAAACGAGCCGATAAACAGATTGCGGGGGTTAGACAAAAACAAGTTGTTATACACTGACCCTCCACAACGGATACCGCCTCCTACGGCGGAGGCGCGGGATACGATATTGTTTCGGAATTCCAAATTCCGGCAGTTGGACTGAAAATACGTGTTGTGGCTGAATCCTGTGGCAGGTGCTCCGGGGATGGTCTGGCTCCAGCCGTTGTGGTCTATGAGGTTTTCTTCAAATAAAATGCTGTCTGGATTTGCTATCTTTGCCCGGACAGTAGGTTTAGTCATAAAACCATTAGATTTACCAGATGTCCAATACACGAAAAGTTTACGACAAGGAATTCAAGGAACGCGCCGTGCGGCTGAGTTACGAGGCATCGAGCATGAGT
>JANRJC010000058.1:0-3427 GCA_033764335.1 Bacteroidia bacterium
TTCGGCGGAGTGATTTTTTTGCTCCTGATGGGGTTTCTCACGGGGTGTAAATGCGACGACCCAACCAATCCCGAGTGCCCGAATTATTGTGGAGATGAGACCAATCCCGAATGTCCGAATTACAATCCTTGTTGGGATCAGGTGCCGGTGAGTGCGGATTTTAAAATTGAAGAGTTGATTCAAGGAAGACGCGTTACCCGAACCGAAACCGATACCTTAATCTACTACCTGCTTTTAACGGGGCCTGCGGGTGTGTTGCGCTATGAGTGGCATATAGGGAATGATCCTCGGGTTTTTACCGGTCGGGAGGTTTTTTTGAATTTTTCCGATGCGGATAGTAATTCTATCATACCGGTGGTTCTGGTGGTGGAGGGCGTGCCAAATAAAACCTGTTTCCCGGAAGATTCGGGGAAAGACACCGTTCGGCGGGATTTGTTTATCACCACTCCTTGTAAATCCCGGATGGTGGGGAAATTTCGCGGGGTTTTGAAATCAAACCCCGTAGATACCTTTACGGTTGAAATAACCTGTGAATATGATTTTACCGGTGTTTCGGATTTTGATATTTGGGGAATTCCTAAGACCTGTATTGATACCCCCTACGTAAAATCAATGAACGTTGGCGGGGGATATGTGGCGCTCCGAGTATATGCATCCTCCCCTACGGCATGTAATTATATCGAGGGGGTTGCCCGGCTAAAAAACGAGGATCGCGACAGTTTACTCTTTCCTTTTACCCTCGGTGTGAGTGCGAATCTTCGTTCGGAGTTTTTTTATGCAAAACGCTTAAAAAATTAAAACCATGAAAACCTTTCTCTTCGGTTCAGTGCTTTTCATCCAAAGCCTTTTCCTCGGGTTTAGTCAGTGTGATACAACCTATATCACTACCCATCCCAACGCGCCCTTCAATCCGGAAAACCCGGCAAAACTCAATACTTTTTTCGATTGGCGGGATATGGAATACGACCTCAATTTTACGGTAAACGGCCAAACGATTTCCACGACAATTCCTTCTCCGTTTTACCAGATTGACAATAACAATGTGAGTTATTTATACCTGTCGGAGGACGACAAACCCGAAGACGGATGGGAGCTAATTGGTCGGAATTTGGGATATTATGACAATGGCACCCCGCGATCAGACCTCACGAACCCCTACCTCATTCTGTACAATAAATATACCGGGTTGCTGCGGATATTTCTCGCTGTTGGGAAAAGGGAGGACGATTATGATGCCATGGAGATCGGAATTAAGTTTTCGGAGAATGGCAATGCGAAGCGCACGGCGTTGCTTGATTATGCGAGTTTACCCTTAAACTCCGTTCAGGAATTTGATACCACTCTGGAAACGTTTGTCACCACGACGAAATTCCTGCACGAAGAAAAAAAATGGATGGTGGAGAGTTTCAAATGGCGTATGATCCTTGTACTTGCCAGAATCCTTCTAGGTTGCTCATCGAAGGAAACTTGACAGACAGTGCAACCATTACCCTTTCCGGGACTTCCTTTGGAACAATTCAACCTATAAAAATGCAAAGCGGAAAGCCCGTACAGCAGGATTTTGATTTTTTCGCATCCTATAAAAAAGTAAAAGACGGGATTTCGAATGGGATCAAAATACATAAATCGCTTGACGCATTGATAAACAGTTTAGATGACACGGCAGGGGGGACACCCGCACCGGGCAAAACGAAAGTGGATACTAACGCAAAAAGTGGAGTTATATTTCTTGCCTCTAAACTACTGGATAGTGATTTTTTAAAAGAAGGTTTAAAAGTGATTCCGTATGTTGGAGAGGCAGTTGAGTTGCTCTCGATTTTTGCCTCCGGAGGTAAAGCTCAGGCAACTCCTCAGACGTTAACCCTTAGTCCCCTTTCCACAAACTCAACGTTAAACTTTTCGGGAACCATTACCTCCTCTAAGCTCTACAAGACCATCAATATCAACACTCCCGGGTCAAACTGGACGGGCAATCAGGGCGATTTTTACCCCTATTACGACGAAGTATTGGGGGTAATGAATTTGCTAGAATCGCCCAAAATTGATGTGCGTATGTATCAAAACCTGATGTACGATTGGGAATATGGACTCACTTATGACCTCGATTACCGGCATCAGATTCAACTTCATGAAGATGTGAGTTATGTCCTCAATCCCGCGGTATTAGATACGACAGCGTTTGAAGTGATGGCTTCTATTTTTATAACTTGGAATCCTTACTGCAACTTGAGTGGTTATGAAGGTTTAATTCCGGTTCGGGCAAATGTTTACCGGACGCCTTTCTTGCCCATCGCTTGCCTGAGGGACTATATTTTTGATTATGAAGTGGATACCGTCAATTATGCACCTTCGGCTTGTGTGCCGATAGACCTGAAATTTCAACTTCTAGCCAATCTGAAAATTCGTGATTCCGATACAGCCCAAAATATTCTTTTTATTGGTATGTATGAAACGAATGGTACACTCATCCCTTACCCCTCCTCGGTTCCGCCCAATATTCCACCCAATCCTTTTACCCGGTTGTTGGGAGAGAATGTGACTTTAGAGAATCTGCTATTGGAGGCTGGGGAAACCTATTATGCAACCCAATCTTTTGTGATCGGACCAGGGGTTACTGTTTCCAACGGCGGATCCGTAACCATCATCGCGGGTAATGAAATAACCGTATTGCCGGGCGTGGAACTTTTGCCGGGAATCACCCTTCAAACCGGACAGTCGAGTCTTTGCGATCGTATCGTATTCCCGCAACGTCAGGCAAAAATAAGCCAGGTATGTAGTTCGAGCCAATACCAAGGGCGAACTTTGTTGCCAAAGTATCCCGGCCCCGGAAACTCCGGTGAACCAACTGAAATAGTTCCTTCCCTCACCGCCTTCCCCAACCCTTTCACGGGCGAAATCACCCTGGAATTTGACCTCCCGGAAACGACCGTGGTTTCGATCACGCTCTACGACCTGCTCGGTCGCCCGGTGATGCCGATCCGCAAAGGCGAGCCGATGAAAGCCGGGCCGAAGAAACTGACCGTGGAGATGGGTTTCCTGGCGGCGGGATTGTATCATGTGGTGCTGGAAGCGGGTGGACAAAGGCAGGCGGTGAAGGTGGTGAAGGAATAACCCGGTGTGACCCGTATTTCTACGTAAAAAAATGCGTAGAAATACGGGTTGACAAAGACGTTGGAATCGCCGAACTTGCGAATACTTGTTAGAACACCTTAAACGCAAAACACCATGCAACGATTTTTTCCTTCTTCCTTCTTCCTTCTTCCTTCTGCTTATCTTAAGTGCTAATATGAAAGCCCAGAGTACGTGGAGTTCTTCCGGCTCCGGGGTGATCTATTACAACCCCGTGGGCGGGGTGGAAAAAGTGGGGATTAATACCGGAAGCCCGCAGTATCCCTTAGATTTTGGCGGTACGTACCAAAGCAAAATG
>JANRJC010000066.1:0-115249 GCA_033764335.1 Bacteroidia bacterium
CGACCAACTGCTCGCCGCTATGGCCGAACTCAACCGCCCCTGCCTGCTGGTCATTGACAACGCCAATGAGGTCGAAGACCTGAAAGAAAACTACCTCCGCCTCCACCGCTGCAAAAACTTCCACCTCCTGCTCACCACCCGGATCACCACCTTTGAGCAGGCCGAAACCTATCGGATCGAAGGTTTGCCCCCCGCCCAGGCATTAGAACTTTTTCAAAAATATTACCCCAAACATACCCCCTCCGAAGATGCCCTGTTTGAGCAGATTCGCACCGCCACCGGCGGCAATACCCTCGTGATCGAACTCCTGTCGAAAAACCTGGCCCTGCTCAACAAACTCAAAACCCGCTATACCCTCACCGACCTGCTGAGCGACCTGCAAAACAAAGGCGTACTGGCCCTGAGCCAAAGCCGGGCGGTGAGTACCGGCTATCAGAGCAAGGAGGTGCTGCGCGAAGAAAGCCCCGAAGCCCTCATCGCCGCCATGTACGAACTCGGCGACCTGAGCCGGGAAGAAGTAGCGGCACTTTCGGTTTTGTCCGTCCTGCCGCCGGAAGAAATCCCCTTTGACCGGCTGGAAGTCCTTTGCCCCCAAAGCCCAAACCTGGACGAAACCCTGCTCTCCCTGAGCCAGAAAGGCTGGATCGAATACAACGAAACCGCCACCACTTTTAAGATCAGCCCCGTCGTACAGCAGATCACCCGAAAGAAAAACGAAAACCTGTATGAAGATTGTGAGGGCATGATACGGGTTTTGCTGGAAAAGCTGGAATATGAAGGGGGCATTAAACATCTAGTCAACTCCACCTACGAAGAAGCCGCCATTTGGGTGAGGTATGCGGGCGCAGTGGTGGAGGGGTTTGAAGCACCTTATCGCAGCACAAGTGTTCTTTGCGAACGAATGGGGGCATATTTCACCGCCACGGGCGATTTGATTCAGGCGCTGGCGTGGTTTGAAAAGTATGAAGAAATCTGCACCCGCCTCTGTGAACGCGATCCGGACAATGCCGACTTTAAAAATCTATTGGCCATTTCGTACTCTAAATTAGGCTCCACCTACACCGCACTCGGACAACTCGACCGCGCACTCGCTTTCTACGAACAGTTCACTTCGCTGATACAAGAACTCTATGAGGCCTACCCCAACCACGTGTCCTTTAAAAACGGACTGGCCATTTCGTACGCTAAATTAGGCGAGACCCACACCGCACTCGGACAACTCGACCGCGCACTCGCTTTCTACGAACAATACCACCGGCTTGAAAAAGAACTTCATGAGGCCTACCCCAACCACGTGTCCTTTAAAAACGGACTGGCCATTTCGTACCAATTCTTAGGAATTACCCACACCGCACTCGGACAACACGACCGTGCACTTGTTTTCTACGAACAATACCACCGGCTTGAAAAAGAACTTCATGAGACCCATCCTGACAACGTAAACTTTAAGAAACTCCTGGCCATTTCGTACCAATTCTTAGGCAACACCCACACCGCACTCGGACAACTCGACCGCGCACTCGCTTTCTTTGAAGATGAAACACAGCTGTTTGAGCAACTCTATGAGGCCTACCCCAACCACGTGTCCTTTAAAAACGGACTGGCCATTTCGTACGAAAAATTAGGCTCCACCCACACCGCACTCGGACAACTCGACCGCGCACTCGCTTTCTACGAAGAACGCGCTCGACTGGGAAAAGAACTCTATGAGGCCTACCCCAACCATGTGTCCTTTAAAAACGGACTGGCCATTTCGTATATAAAGCTGGGAGATGTGGCCCGGAGGCAGGGTGATAAAACCGCTGCAATTGATTATTTCCGGCAGGCGGAGGGGTTGTATTTAGAACTGGTCCGCGATGCGCCGGGGTATGCCGATTTTCAAAACAATCTCACTTGGGTGCGAAAAACGCTCAAAGAACTGGAATAAAGGGGTATAAGGCCAAGATAGCGAAAGTTTTGGGGGAAGTAAGTTTAACCACAAGGGGCACAAAGGATTCACGAAGGGCACTAAGAGGCTTGAATGGGTTTTGCCTTGATATTCGTGGAAATTCGTGTGATTCGTGGTTAATTGTATCTGGCGAAATCGTTTATAACCATCTGCTTAGGCAGACAGGCGCACGAAGGATTCATTCTTCTATCATCATTTTGGGAAGTTCTTCTTTCAAAAATTCTTCCAGGCTGATCACCCAGAGGCCTCCGGCTTTGGGGTATTTTTCACCGGAGGGCACAATTACATAACTGTGGTCGGGCTGTAAATCGCCGATGCTTTCGTAAAAGCCTTTTGACACGACGGGAGCCGTGGAGAGTTTAATTTCTATGGCGATTTTTTTTCGATCGGGAGTAATCAGCAGCAAGTCGATCTCTGCTCCCACGTGGGTGCGGTAATAATAAAACTGCCATTCTCCGCTTACACAACGACGAATCTGCTCAATTACATAACTCTCCCACGACCCTCCGGCAATTGGATGGCCCAATAAATCTTCGTAAGAGGTCACCTGAGCCAAATAATGCAGAATGCCTGAGTCTCGAATGTATATTTTGGGTGCTTTGACCAGTCGTTTACTAATATTGACAAAGTAGGGCTGTACCCGCTGAATCAGAAAACTTCCTTCCAGCAAATCGAGGTATTTTGCAACGGTGGGTTGAGAAATGCCCAGAGACCGGGATAACTCACTCATATTTAAAACTCCGGCATTTACATGGCTCAACATTCGGAGGAGGTTAGACATAGTGTTGATAGGAATTTCATATCCTAATGCCTGAAGGTCTCGTTGCAGAAATGTCGTCACAAAATTGCTCATCCATCGTTTTTGCATGCGATCGGAAGGCGCTAAAAACGAGTCGGGGAAACCACCCCTCAACCAATGCTCCACCAATGTGTGGGTATGTGCAATTTCCAAAAAACTAAAGGGGGTAAGTTCTGTGTAAGCAATTCTCCCCGCAAGACTTTCTGAACTTTGACGGATAACAAGGGGAGATGCAGAGCCTAATAAAATAAACCTTTCAGGTACACGATGCATATCAATCAGCGAACGCAATTGCCCAAACAAATCCGGCTTGAGTTGAATTTCATCTATAATTACACAATAATCCAGAAACCGACTCAGATATGCACCTGCGTCCAATAGTTTTGTATAGGTGGCCTCATCTTCCATGTCCAGATAAAGGCTGGGTTTCTTCAACTGCGTCTGTAACCATTGCGCAAGTGTTGTTTTACCCACCTGCCGCGGACCAATAATTCCTACTGAAGGAAAATAGCTAAGATCTTCCAAAATCTGCTGGTAAACATGTCTTTTAATCATGTCCCAAGATAGGTTTTACCTTGAAATTTCAAAAGTCAATTTTTAATTTTCAAGGTTGAGGGGGCGGGTTGTGTTTGCAAAAATGGCTCAGACGTTGTTGTCGTCGAGGTATTCGACGATTTTTCGGTTTACCTGCCGCCGGATTTCTCTTTCCAGTGCGAGGACATTGGAGGTCCCGCTGGTGAGGATAAACTGAAACTTCATAATGGCTGCGTCTTTTTTGATCTCGCGGGCACGAAGGCTGTAACTGTCTTCGAGTATGAGGGTTTTGTAATTTTCCAGCCCCGCAATCAGGGCGCTTTCGAGGGCTTCGATATTTTTGAGATTGGTAATCGAGGTTTCAAACTCAATGCTGACCCTATTTATCGCCCGTTTGGTATAGTTGACCACCATTGTAGTGAGAACCACACTATTAGGAATAAAAATCAGGTCGTCGTCATCGTTCAGGATGTGCAGATTGATAAGGTTCATGTCAATGACATTGCCTTTATTTTCGCCGATTTTCACATAGTCATTGATCGAAATCTGGTTGGCAAACATCAGAATCAGCCCATTGATCATATTGGACACATAATCTTTGGACAAGATGGCAATGGCTGCCGCCACGATACTGATGGCCGTCAATGCCTGGCTTATATCAATATCAAATAATACCAGTCCGGAAAACAGAAAGGTGACACTGTCCACGATGAGTGCAAGTTGGCGGGTACCGATGGTAAAATTGTCTCTTGTATTGCTGGGAAGTTCGTGTTTGCGCAGGTAAAAGGCCACCAGCGTCATCCGGATAAAATCAAAAACCAGATGGGAGATGAAAAACAGAAATATTGCCTGAGGCAGCCGGATGGGAAGGCCCAGTTGCTGATTGAGGTTGGGAAATTTGATCTGGAAAAACAGCATTCCCGCCAGAATCACCAGCTTTATTAAAAAGATAAGGATTGATTTGAGTTTCATTCTCCGTAATTTACTTCTGCTTTCCTTTAAATAAAAACCATCAAAGGGCAAATTTATTCTATGCCCGGTCAACGTGCAAGAATCTGAATTTCTGCGATCAGGGTATCTTCGGGGGTGCGCAATATGGCCATGTATCTTCCTGGAGGTGTATCACCGAGGGAAATCGCGCGTTCCTGTACTCCCGGAGGAATAGCCCCTGCTTTGCGGACGAGGATTTCATCCGAAACCGACTTCAGCACAAAAGCCATGGTGGTTTTCTGGTCTATGACAAATTGAACATTGAGTGGCTCACCCTCCCGCAGAGTAGTCTCACGGAAACGTACCTTCCGTATAAATACCGAAATGGTATCGGTATGAGCCAGTTGGCCATAAATATCTGCCAGCGTAAGACGGTAAAAATTTTTACCCTCTTTAGGAGAAACATCGAGCCAGGAATAATACTGAGGCACATAACTATCCCCTTTGGAGTCAATTCGGTCGAGGATTTCAAAAGTTTTTCCATCGGAGGAGCGGTCAACGGTAAAATCGGCGTTCATATATTCCTGGACGGTACGCCAGCGCACTTCCAGCGAGTCGCCGCGCCGATAAGCATAGAGGCGGTCGAGCCAGGTAATAGGCGGAATAACCGAGTCTTCGGCGATCTGCATTTCGGGAAGAGAGTCGGCAAATGCAACCTCCGGCTCCGGAAGACAGTCACCGGTATAGAAGACCAACTGATAGGGCATAAACCCAAATCCGCGGTCATCCACAAGGTTTTCGGTGACTTCGAATATGTAAGTAGTGCGCGAGAGAAGCACTTCGAGCGGAGTAAGCGTGAGGGTGCGGAATTCAGGATTATAGGCGAGGCGGGCAGCGATTAGTGTCTCGGGTTCGTTTTGAGGAAAAAGCCTTACGGAAGTGGGATTCAGGGTTACGGGATCCAACATTTTTCCTTCCGAGGGAAATTGCAACGAAACCGAAATGAAGGAGTTACATTCGATATTGGTAGCGCCGTTTCGGGGAAAAGCAGCAGAAATATAGGGCCTTTGAGCATAAAGAGAAGCAGAGACAATGAAAATAAAAAACAGCCCCATCCCCCAATATTTCAGGGAAACACTACCGGCAGGTACAGAAGCGGTTTTTAGCATAAAATTCCGTTGCCCAAAACATCAAAACTATCTATTGGCAAATATACAAATTCATACCTGCTTATCGTTTAAAGGTTGGGAGAATCTCTTAGGGTAAAAAATTAATTGGTACATTTATTGATGAAAGCAGGAAATCAAAGCCCGCCTTCAGCGTGAAGAAATGAGTTATCTGCCTATGTAAGTTGTTTACAAATTTAAATTTCGACTTTTAAAGCTTTTTGACTTTTTTCATTTCGGTTTCCGGTAAATTATTTTTTGTGGAATTCAAGCCAAAATAAGACCTAAAAACAGGATTACTTTGGAAAATCCATGTACATATAATTAACTTTGGACGCCCGGCGTTAAAAAAGTTGTAGCTGTTTTCACCATTCACCGGATAAATCAATACTTCGCATGAAGGATCTGAAGTTATTTTTTCTCACCCTTTTGGCGTTTTTTCTTGCCAATCCCCTGTCCGCACAGTTTCGGTACGGGTATTTTCGTGTAGGCGTAGCTGCCGGCGCAACCAACTACCTCGGCGATCTCGACGACGACCTCACCTTTAAGTTTACGAAGGTAGGTGTCGGCCTCGACGGGTCGTATCGTTTTAATCCCTTTATGAGTGCCCGGTTGGGCTTCTACAGGGGTTATGCAAGTGCTACGGATGCTTCCTCCAACAATCTTCAGCGCAACCGCCGGAATCTCAGTTTCCGGACACCGATCACAGAGGCTAGTTTCCAGGTCGTATTTGATTTTGTACCTACGGATCGAAACTACGCCTTCCGTCCCCTTTACACTCCCTACGTTTTTGGCGGGGCCGCCGTTTTCACCTACAATCCCCAGGCACAACTCAACGGGCGGTGGTACGATCTTCAGCCGATGGGCACCGAAGGTCAGTTTCTCCCCAACCCTGACGGGCGGTATCCGCTTCCTTATGCGCTTACCCAGTTTGCGGTGCCGATGGGCGCCGGTGTCCGGTTTGCTCTTTCGAAAAACCTGGATTTGGAACTCGAAACCGGTTTTCGAAAAACCTTTACCGACTACATAGACGATGTGAGTGGTTTGTATCCCGATATGGAAGAACTACGGGCGCAAAACCCCACAGCCGCGCTTCTGTCCGACCGGATTGACCTGGCCACCTATCCCGATGGAGCCGCCATTGTCAATGGAATTCGAGGAGATCGCACACAGACCGACTGGTATATTTTTACCATTGTCAGAGTCAACTACATCCTCGACTGGGTAAAATGCCCTTCTTTTTAGGTCTCCTTTTTGTTCATGCAACCTTTTCGGCCCGGATTTCCTCTTATTGAGGATGAGAAGAAATATTCCTTTTTCTGACGAAGGCAATTTATTAGCTTTGTAACGTCTATATTCGGGCAACTGCCTGAAAATTATCTCGTTATTCAAACTAAGCCGATAAATTTTTCCATGAGCTTTAAGGAACAGATCGCTCCTGCCAACCTCCCCCAACATGTAGCCATCATTATGGACGGCAACGGGCGGTGGGCAAGAACCCAGGGCAACGCCCGAGTGTTTGGGCATAAATCAGCCATTAAAGCCGTGCGGGATACCACCGAAGCCGCCGCAGAATTGGGAATAAAGTTCCTTACTTTATTTGCTTTTTCGACTGAAAATTGGAATCGCCCGAAAGCAGAGGTGGCTGCTCTTATGCAGTTGCTGATGAAAACGATTCAGGATGAAACGCCTACACTCATTGACAATGACGTCAAGCTCAATGCTGTTGGTCATATTCACCGGCTTCCGGGCAACTGCCAGAAGATGCTCGCCGAAGCCATGAAAATCACCGCCAACAACCAGCGCATGACGCTCACACTGGCACTGAGTTATGGGTCGCGCACAGACATTAGCGATGCCGTAAGAAAAATTGCAGAAGCAGTCAAAGCCGGAAAACTTCAACCGGAAGAGATTAATGATTCCGTCATCGGACGATACCTGAGTACCGCAGGTATGCCTGATCCGGAATTACTGATTCGCACTTCCGGCGAATACCGGATCAGCAATTTCCTCTTGTGGGAAATCGCTTATTCCGAGATATTTTTTACGGAAAAATTCTGGCCCGATTTCCGAAGAGAAGACCTCTACGAAGCGATCGCTGATTTTCAGGGCAGAGAAAGAAGATTCGGCAAAATTAGTGAACAAATTCAAAGTAACTGATGAAAAAATTGTTTGTTCTGGGCTTTTTAGCCTTTTGGTTTCTTCCAGTGCTGAAGGCACAATTCGACTACAACGACCCCCAAACCTATATCCTCGCCGGATTGGAAGTGGAAGGTGCAGAGTATAGTGACAAAAATGCCATTATCAGCCTCAGCGGCCTGAAAATTGGGGAAGCCATTACCGTCCCCGGACTCCAGGTCTCCGATGTGATCAAAAGACTCTGGAAAGAAAACATCTTCTCCGATGTCCGCATTCGAGTGGATAATATCACGGGCAATACCATTTTCCTCGTCATTGAGGTCAAAGAACGCCCACGGATTTCGCAGTTTTCCTTTGAAGGCATATCCAAAGCCCAAGCCGATGACCTGCGTGAAAAGATCAACTTTATCCGAGGAACGATCCTCACCGAGTCCAAAGAACAGTCTGCCGAGCGGGTTATCCGCAATTTTTACGTAGAAAAAGGTTTCTTTAATATAAAGGTTGACATACAGTCGGAACCCGACAAAATCCTCAAAAACGGGGTGACAGTCAATATCAAGGTTGACAAAGGTTCTCGTGTGAAAATTGACGAATTACGGGTCAATGGTAACACTGCTTTTGAAGACAATAAAGTCCGCCGCAAACTCAAAAAAGTACACCAAAAAGCCTGGTGGCGGGTATGGGCACGCTCCAAATATGTGCCCAAACAGTTTGATGAAGCCCATGAGGGCCTGATCAAAGCTTATAATGACGCGGGCTATCGAGATGCCCTGATTGAATCCGATACGGCTTATTTTAATGCCGAAGGCAAACTTATCGTAGAAATGAATGTCTATGAAGGCATTCAATATTACCACCGCGACATCGAATGGTCGGGAAACTATAAATACAACTCGGAATTCCTTGCTGCTGCCTTGGGGATCAAAAAAGGAGAAGTTTATAGCAGCTCCAAAATTCAGTCAAAACTATTCGGTGACCCCAATGGCGCCGACCTTAGTTCGCTTTACCTCGACGATGGATACCTGTTTTTCAACCTTATACCCGTAGAAGTATTGGTTGAAGGTGATTCCATTGACCTGGAAATGCGTATATCGGAAGGCCCTCAGGCGACTATCCGCAAAATTATCATCGAAGGCAATACCAAAACCAGCGATTTTGTTATCCGTCGCGAACTGCGTACCTCCCCCGGGGCTAAATTCAGCCGATCCGACATTATCCGTAGCCAGCGGGAAATTTTGGCACTCAATTACTTCGACCAGGAAAAACTGGGAGTACAGCCGATTCCCAATCAAAACAGTGGTACGGTTGATATAAAATATACCGTTGAAGAACGGCCTTCCGACCAACTCCAGCTTCAGGGAGGCTGGGGCGGTCGTATCCGCAACTCGCGCGGAGACGTGATCGCCGGAGGTTTTGTGGGTACGGTTCAACTGGCGTTTAACAACTTCTCCTCCCGCCGTATTTTGGATCCGGCTGCGTGGCGGCCCGTGCCTTCCGGCGACGGACAACGCCTCAGCCTTGCTTTCCAGATGAATGGGGTAGGTTATAAAAACTTTTCGGTATCATTTATCGAACCCTGGCTGGGAGGGAAAAAACCCAACTCACTGGGTATCAATGGATCTTACCTGGTATATCAGAACATCAATTCCCTTGATCCTTATCGCAACAGTATATTCAGCACTTCGATTGATTACGGGCGCAGGCTGAAATTCCCCGACGACTTTTTCACCTCTCGCACTTCGATCGGTTACAAATATTACGACATTCTCCAGCCGGAGCAGGTATTTCCCGGTTTTGAAGGCGAACCTACCGCCTTTGTAAATATCATTACCCTGCGCCAGTCCTTCGACCGTAGCAGTGTGGACGCGCCTATCTATCCGCGAAGTGGTTCGATTATGTCTTTTTCAGTAGAAGCCACGCCTCCTTGGTCTATGTTTGGCCCGGAAAAAGACTACTCCGAAATGACCGACGGGCAAAAATATAATTTGCTGGAATACCATAAATGGCGGTTCAACAGCAACTGGTTTTTCCGCATCTTCGGGGATATGGTTCTCAGTGCAAAAATTGAAGCCGCTTATCTTGGCTCATACAATAAAAAGCTGGGCATCTCTCCCTTTGAGCGTTATTTCCTCGGAGGATCGGGCATGATTGGAACGGGTTTCTGGGGGCTTGACGGGCGCGAGATTATCGCTCTGCGCGGTTATCCCAACAACTCCATCACCAACAACGGCAATGGTTATCCGATCTACAACCGGTATATTATGGAGTTAAGGTATCCGATTACCTTAAACCAGTCGGCCCCTGTGTGGGTACTCGCCTTCCTGGAAGCAGGCAATGGTTTTGACAACTTCCGTGATTACAACCCCTTCGATCTGAAACGGTCCGCCGGTGCGGGCGTGCGAGTCATGCTGCCGATGGTGGGTTTGCTCGGGCTGGATTGGGGTTATGGATTTGACCAGACCAATAAAGACGAAAGAAGCCAGTTTCACTTTATCATCGGGCAGCAGTTTTGAGAATGTTGATTTATTGCTCACTACAAACCGATCAGATAAAACTGTTACCAAAACGTTAATGCTCCCTCAGAATTTGCTAAGAGCCGCAATCTTGACTATTTTGCAGGCTGAAAGGTAAAGACCGTGTCGGTTTTATTACCAGGTGTGAGGTTTTGACTATCAATGAAACAGGGAATTGTACATAAATTGCGTTAAAGTAATCGGGAAATGTCAGTCAGACTTTCTCTTATGTACAATCAAACAGAAAGAATTATGAAAAAAGTACTATCACTCCTCGGGATACTCATTGCAGCCACGACAATGAGCCTTGCACAAAAGGTCGCCTATGTGGATACGGAATTTATCATGGGCAAAATACCGGAATATAAAGCCGCACAGGATGAAATTGAACGGATCTCCCAAAAGTGGCAGCAGGAACTGGAAACCAAATATCAGGACATCGAGCGTATGTACGCCGACTACCAAGCCCAGGAAGTCCTGCTTCCCGAAGATGTAAAACAGGAAAAACAGGACGAGATCTTTCAGGCAGAGCGTGAAGCCAAAGAATATAGGGAGAAAAAATTTGGCTACACCGGTGAACTCTTCACCCTTCAGGAAAGCAAAGTCAAACCAATACAAGATAAGGTCTTTCGCGCCGTAGAAAACATAGCCAAACAAAAACGTTTTGACCTCGTCTTCGACAAAGCAGGTGAAGTCACCTGGCTTTATACCAATTCTACTTACGATCTGAGCAATGACGTGCTGACCGAGTTGGGCTTTGCCCCGGAAGCTGGCAATAACTAAATTAAAAAGAAAAGGCCGGGGGAAAATCCATCCTTCGGCCTTTTTTGTAAAAACAATCTATAAACGAAACAATGAATCAGCGATTATTTATTATTACCGGACTATTTCTGCTTCTCTGCGGCACGGTTGTCGGGCAGCATAAAATCGGTTATGTGAACCTTGAGGCTGTACTCTCTGTGATGCCGGAAACCAAAACCATGAACCAGCAATTACAGACTTACCAGCAAAAACTGGGACAGGCTTTACAAACCAAAGACAACTACTTCCAGCTAAAACTCCAGGAATATCAGGAAAAAGCAGAAGCGGGTGCAACGGAAGCCGAACTCAAACCCCAGGAAGACGAACTGAAAAAACTCCAGACGGAACTTCAAAACCTCCAGGCAGATTCTGAACAAAAACTGATTCAGAAACAACAGGACCTCATGGCTCCTGTTTTGGAAAAAATAGAAACCCTCATTAAAGAAATTGCCACTACCAAAAAGCTGGATTATATCCTTAATTCCGCCACCAATGGCAACTCAGTATTGCTTCAGGCTCCGGATCAGGATAATATCACCAAAGACCTGCTCGACAAACTCGGTATAAAACTGCCCGAACCCGCAGCAGAAAATAAATAAAACGCATAAATATTTGTAGCTTTGCGGCCAGCAAAGAGTATCTCCGACTACTTATTTAAATTGAAAACTATGAGGCTGAAGACATTATCTATTATTCTCCTGGTTGGATTCGGGCTGATGGCAAGCGTTTCCGCACAAAAAATCGGTTATGCAAATATTGAGTTGATCCTCGTATATATGCCGGAAACCAAAACCATGAACCAAACGCTCCAAACCTATGAGAAAAAACTAGGTGAACAATTGCAGATCAAACAGCAATATGCTCAACAAAAATATGCTGAGTATCTTCAATTGGAGCAAGAAGGCAAGCTGACTGCTACCGACAAAGAAACCCGTGAAGCAGAACTGCTGAAGCTTGATGAGGATATTCAAAAACAAACGGCTACTTCTCAGGAAAATCTGATGAAAAAACGCCAGGATCTTCTCGACCCGATTGTGAAAAAAATGCAGGATCAACTCAAGGCTCTTGCCACAGCCGAAGGCTACGATTATATCCTCAATACCGTTGACGGTTCCGGCGTCTCCATTGTATTACACGGGCCGGAAGAACATGACCTCACGCAGAAGCTTATGACTCGCCTTGGAATTAAAATTCCCGAAGGCCAGTAAACAAAAGCTATCTTATAAAAAAATCTTAGACTTTGGAAGCCGCTGTATATCAGCGGCTTTTTTTATTGAAAAAAATATCATATTATTATAATATAATTATTTCAATCTATCCATACTACTCTACTAATGAAACATCATCAGATTCTGATCATCGGTGGTGGTACCGCCGGGATTATGACAGCAGCAAAGCTGAAAAAGATGAATTCCAACCTGAATATTGGAATCATCGAACCCTCCGAAACCCATTATTATCAGCCTGCCTGGACCCTTGTCGGAGCCAATGCCTACAAATTTGAGGACACCGCCCGCCCCATGAAAACGCTGATCCCCAGCGGTGTTACCTGGATCAAGGACGCCGCCACAGGGTTTTTGCCCGAAAAAAACCAAGTTTCTACCCAACAAAACGGCAATATTTCCTACGACTACCTGATCGTTGCCACAGGCTTGGTTATGGATACTTCACTTATTGAAGGTTTATCCGAAGCATTGGGAAAAGGCGTGGTATGCAGCAATTATACCAATCCCAAACATACCTGGGAAGTAATCAAAAATTTCAAAGGTGGTAATGCTGTATTTACCCAACCGGTCACTCCCATCAAATGTGGGGGCGCTCCTCAGAAAATAGCCTATCTGGCTGCCGATTATTTTCAAAAAAATGGCCTAAAAAGTAAAACCAACGTGGTTTTTGCGACTCCGGGTTCCGTCATTTTCGGAGTAAAAGAAATCAGAGAAACGCTCATGCACGTTGTGGATCGTTACGGTATCCATTTTAAGCCGTTTTATGCGCCCTCTAAAATTGATTCGGCCAATAAAATTATCACCTTCAAAAGCGTTCACCCCGCCGAAAATCAGTGTGTGATCAATGAAGGCAATGCGCTGGGAGAAACCATGTCCGGAGAAGCGATTATCACTCTCCCCTACGACATGCTGCATCTGGCTCCTCCTCAGACCGCACCCAAATTTGTTCAACAGTCAAGCCTCGCCAACAGTGCCGGATGGCTCGATGTGGACATAAACACCCTCCAGCATAAAAAACATTCCAACATCTTCGGGCTCGGTGACGTGGCCGCACTACCCACCGCCAAAACGGGGGCTGCTATCCGCAAACAAGTACCCGTCGTTGTAGCGAATATTTTAAAACTCATTGAAAGTAATCATATCACCGACAAACAATACAATGGTTATTCTTCCTGCCCATTGGTAACGGGTTATGGAAAAATGGTTCTCGCCGAATTTGATTACAACAACAACTTTATCCCCGATCCGAAGCTGAAACAAATGTTAGTATTTGATTCCAATAAAGAACATTGGCGGCTGTGGATGCTCAAAAAATACGGGCTTCCTTATCTCTATTGGAACAAAATGATGAAAGGCGCGGATGTCTAAATTCAATTAAGGTTATCGGTATTCGATCTCCACGTCTGCTGTCAGCGGATGGGATTGGCAGGTCAGAATATACCCTTCATTGAGTTCTTCTTCGCTGAGTCCCTCGGTTTCATCCATTGAGACGATACCCGCGTACAACATCGCCCGACAGGTGGTACAGATTCCTGATTGGCAGGCAAAGGGCGGATCTAAATCCGCTTTTATTGCTGCCCTCAGTATCACCTGATCGGGCGATACACTTATCTCATGTTTCTCGCCATCGAGAATAACCCTGATTTTTTGCGTCTGAAGAGTGTAGGTCTCCTCGCCGTCACTTAGCACTGTTTCCACCGGCACCTCTGCCGGGGTTTCTGCCTGCTCATCCGGAGCCGATGTCGTATAAAGCTCCCGGTGAATGTCCGCCGGATTTACCGCATGTTTTTCCAATGCAGCCATTGCCCCGGAAATCATTCCCTCCGGCCCGCATATATAATAAACTTTGCGCAGTTCGGAAGTCATAAACACTTCCGACACCCGGTCATAAATGCAGTTTTTGTCAAGCCTGCCGGAAAACCCTTTCCATTTCGGGTCGGGCTGTGAAAGGGTCAGATGTAAAAAAAGGCGATCCTTATATTTTCGCTGAAGCAACTGTATTTCATCGCGGAAGATAATATCGGTCTCCGTGCGATTGGCATACCAAAGGGAAACTTCACTTCCGGGTTCAGCGGTAAGAACCGATTTTAGGATAGACATCAGCGGTGTAATTCCACTTCCGCCGCCAATCAGAATATAATGTCGCGGAAAAACCGGGTTTATTTCCACCGCAAAATTACCCATCGGCGGCATGATTTCCAGGGAATCCCCCACCTTAAATTCATCGCGAAGCACGTTGCTCACAACCCCTCCGGGGATTCGTTTGATCGTTACGCAAAGGCGATCATCACAAAAAGGAGAACTCGAAAGCGAAAAACAACGCCGCAAATCTTCGCCATTTTTCCTCAACCTTATTGTCAGATATTGCCCCGGCAGATAGGTGAATAAACCCGGGTCGGGATTGCGAAAAAATAGCGAAAACACATCCGGGGTTTCGTCCCGAATTTCATCTATAACAACAGCATAAAATTTTCTTCTCATAAAAAATTGGCTCTCAGACGAACAGACAAAAGTAAGGATAAAACCCTTATTTTCACTAACCCGCTCTACCGAGATTCGTACAATCTACTAACCATTTTTAAGACAACAACTAATCATAGATTCAATGAAAGCAGTAGTCCCAATGACCAATAAACCCCGCCTCCTGATCATTGGCGGCGGTTTTGGGGGAATTACACTCGCAAAAACCCTGCGTAACAGTCCCTTCCAGATCGTAATGATTGACAAACATAATTACCACACCTTCCAGCCGCTGCTCTATCAGGTTGCGACGGGAGGGTTGGAACCCGATTCCATTGCATTTCCGCTGCGTAAGATTTTCAAAAATCAGGAGAATTTTATTTTCCGTATGGCAACCGTAGAAAGTGTGGACACTACCCAAAACACGGTATATACCAACATTGGCGAAATCCATTACGACTATCTGGTATTGGCAACCGGCAGTGCGACTAACTTTTTCGGAATGAAAGACCTCGAAAAAGAAGCCGTAGGAATGAAATCTATTCCGGAAGCACTTGATCTTCGCAGTTTGATCCTTCAAAATTTTGAAACCGCCCTTCAGCAATCCAATGGCGAAATTAAAGATGTGCTCCTCAAATTTGTTGTTGTAGGCGGTGGTCCTACCGGCGTAGAAACTTCCGGAGCACTGGCCGAACTCAAACGCCATGTACTGCCCAGCGACTACCCTGAGCTTGACCTCCGCCAGATGGAAATTCACCTTTTGGAAGCCGGAGACCAACTGCTGGCAGGTATGTCGGCAAAATCTTCCACCGACGCGAAAACTGCCCTTGAAAAACTCGGTGTGCATGTTTGGCTTAATACAATGGTTACCGGCTATGACGGTACCCATGTCTCTACTAACCTTGACCGCCAGTTTGAAGCCTCCACCGTCATTTGGGCAGCCGGAGTAAAAGGGAATCTCATCGAAGGATTAGGCAAAGAAATCATCGAACGAGGCAATCGCCTGGCCGTAGATGAGTTCAATAAAGTCAAAGGCTACAGTAATGTATTCGCCATTGGAGACCTCGCTCTTATGCGCACGGAAGATTATCCCAACGGCCACCCGCAGGTAGCACCTGCCGCCATTCAGCAGGGAGAAAGGCTGGGTAAAAACCTGATGAGAACCTACAAAAAACGCGAACAGGTGCCCTTCGCCTATTTCGATAAAGGTTCTATGGCTACCATTGGCCGCAACAAAGCCGTGGTGGATTTCCGGAAACTACACCTCCGGGGTTTTGTAGCCTGGCTGGGCTGGATGTTTGTACATATCCTCTATTTGATCGGGTTCCGCAACCGGCTGGTTGTATTTGTCAACTGGGTATGGAGTTATTTCACCTATGATAAAGGTACAAGGCTGATTATCCGGCCCTTCCGGAAAAAAGAAAAAACCGAAACGGTTGTGGTTTAAGCCTTTCCGAGCGGTTGGGGATCACTAAAATTTATTTTACCTTTAATCAAAATCGTATTCAGTTATGCCCGTAACACTGAAAAGAAAAATGTTGAACGTGGCCGAATACCACCGCATGGTGGTAGCTGAAATCATATTCGAAGATGAGCCATTGGAACTATTAAACGGCGATATAGTTTATATGAGCCCTGTAGAAAATATTCACATTGGATGTGTGAACCGGATCAATATGTTTTTCAGTTCGAGACTAGCAGGTAAAGTAATTGTCAGTATCCAAAACCTCGATTTCCAGTGTAAAGTATCCGATATACTTGGGTAAACCCCTGCCCTACTATCTCCAACTCCAGATAAAAGCGGCCCAAAAAACCAGGGCGAAAACCCCGTGGATAATTAGTACCGGAATGGGTACAAGCCCTTCGATCACGTTCATCAATTGGGTAATCGTAAGCCCCAGATGAAAAAGGGCCAATGCTCCCAAGCCTGAAAATCGCACCTCCGGAGTAAGCGGTCGTAATACCATGAGTCCGCTCAGTCCGGCAATTGCCAATGCGGCAAAAGCAAATCCGCGCACCAACGCGTAGGACAGGGCCATCTGGTCCACCGCCCGGACGAGGTCCGGGAAAAAAAGAGTAGGCATAACCAACATGAGAACCCCTATCGCGAGTTCAAATAATGTATTGAGGAGCAGCAGTATTTTCATCGGAAATGATTTTTACGAAAAAATTTGTGCCTGTCGCGCTTTCACTAATGCCTCCGCAAACCAGCAAAATTCTGCAACAAATTTATTAACGCTTTTTAGAAAAAATTCATCCAGGGGTTCATCCGTTTCTCCAAATAGCCGGTTGACATTGGGTACGAGCAATTTGTAAGGCATGGGAAAAGCTCCCAGCGACAGTATCAGCAATTGCATTTCCGTACTGGCATTGATTCCCCCAAATTTTCCCGAACCCGTAGCGACAACGCCTATCGGCTTATGACTAAACTCTTTCCAGAAGTGATCTACTGCATTTTTCAAAACGCCGGTATAACTCCCGTGATACTCCGGTGACACAAAAATCAGGGCATCCGCCGCTTTCAGTTGTGCGCTAAAATCTGCAAGAACAGGGTTTACGGTTTCCTGTTCCGCCCATCGGTCTTTGAGCAAAGGCAATTCATGGGATTCAAGGTCGAGCAATATCGTCTCCACACCCGGTTGTTCATTGAGCATTTTTACCAGATAATGAGCAACTCTATGCGTTTTACGCCCTTCTCTTATACTTCCCAAAATAATGACTACCTTCATATAAGCAAATTACAAAACCTTCTCAGGAAAACCTTTATAACTCTTGGTCCCGTTAATTGTTTATTTTTCTTCGGAGCGCTTTTCCGGGCATTTCCCCGGTGTATTTTCCTTCAGCGATCACCATTTTTCCATTTATCCAGCTATATTTCAACCCTTCTGCCAGTAGTTGTGGCTGGGCAAAATCAGCCTTAGCGGTAAAAGTTTCCGGGGAAAAAATGATAATATCGGCAAAGTATCCTTTTCGCAGAAAACCTCTCCGGGCAATTCCCAGCGTCTCGGCCACCTGTCCACTGCTTTTGTAAATAAATTCTGCTTCCGTCAATACTTTTTTCTCTCTTACAAATGTCCGGTATTTCAAGGGGAAGGTTCCATACTTGCGGGGATGGCCCGATGATCCATCAGAGCCGGTCATTACCCAGGGTTGTTGCATAAAATAAATAAGGTCGTCGGGATTCATATTAAACGAAGCCACCCCGGCTCCGCCTTTCCGGGCTATGTCCAGAGCGACATCCACCGGATCAGCGCCCCTGTATGCGGCGATTTGCGCCAGTGTCTTGCCTAAAAGGGATGAGTCGCGGGATTCTGTAATCAGAATCGTCTCCGCTCCGCCCCTGCGGCGGAGGTTTTCGCGGGTTTCTTCTTTGATACGAGGCAAAAGCGAAACGTCACTCAGTCTTTTCAAATAGGCATCCCGAGAATCCGTCATCGTCCACCGAGGCAATAATGCAGCCTCTATACTTGTACCCGAAGCCAGATAGGGGTACTGATCAGCGCTAATGACCAGGCCCTCCGCATGAGCCTTTTCGATCATTTTTACGACTTCGCTACTTTTTCCCCAGACATCCGCACCTAATGCCTTAATGTGAGCAATGTGGGCCGGTATTTTTGCTCCTCGGGCAATTTGTATCACCTCCTCCACAGATCCCAACAACCCGATAGAATAAGAACTTTCATCCCGAATGTGAGAGTCGTATATTCCTCCGTATTCCGAAACGATTTTTGCTAATTCGATTACTTCCTCCGTCTTGGCAAAACTTCCCGGCGCATAATAAAGACCCGTGGAAAGCCCCAACGCCCCTTCTTCCATTGCCTGACGCACAAGTTCCTGCATTTGGGCGAGTTCTTCTTCCGTGGGATTCCGGTCCGCGGCTCCTAACACCCGATTCCGAATAGTACCATGCCCGACATACAGAGCCATATTGGTACCCATTCCGTTTTTTTCCAAATAAGAAAGCGTATTGGCTATACGCATCGGTCCACCGCCGTCATTTCCCGCTACTACCGTCGTAACTCCCTGCATGAGAAAGGGGACATTGATACGACCGGCACTGTCAGCCATGTCTTCGAGGGTGTGAGTATGAGGATCAATAAACCCCGGCGCAACGATAAGCCCCGAGGCATCAATATAGCTGTCTGCGCGAATATCTTTGGATGTACCTATCCATGCAATGGTATCGGCAAGAATCCCAATAGAAAGTATCTGGGGGGAATCACCCTCGCCGGTAAAAACATTGCCGTTTACGATAAGTACGTCAAAAGTCTGGGGTTCCGCTGACTGACAGCCGCAGAACAGGAAAATAGAGGAAAAGAAAATGATAAAAATCAGCCGCATAATTGGGAAGGAGTAAAAACAAATACCGCTGGCTTCGGTTTATTAAGGGTAGTTTTGCCAGAGAAATAAATATAGGAAAATTCGCACTATCGGCGCATAAATCAGAAATATTCATGCAAAAAGACAAAAAGGTAATTGTGATTGGTTCGGGTTTCGCGGGGCTTACCGCAGCTTCTGTATTAGCGAAGGAAGGATATAAAGTAACCATTCTGGAAAAAAACGATCAGGCAGGCGGAAGAGCGCAGATTTGGGAAAAAGACGGTTTTACTTTCGACATGGGGCCGAGCTGGTATTGGATGCCGGAGGTATTTGAAGCATATTTTAATCTTTTTGGAAAGTCGGTTTCGGATTATTATCAGCTTGTGCGTCTGGATCCGGGCTACCGGGTGTATTTTGGCAAAAATGATTATATAGATGTACCGGCGGCGATGGACAAACTGGAAACATTGTTTGAGAAAGAAGAAGCCGGAGCGGCGGCAAAACTGCGCGAATTTTTGAAACAGGCCGCATACAAGTATGAGGTGGGAATGAAAGACTACGTTTTTCGGCCCTCCCATTCCATCACCGAATTTATTGACTATCGTCTTATCCGCGAAAGTTTCCGCATTCAGATGTTCAGTTCCATGCGCACGCATGTGCGAAAGTATTTCACCAATCCCCGCCTCCGCAAAATCCTCGAATTTCCGGTACTTTTTCTCGGAGCCACGCCCGCTAATACCCCGGCACTTTACAGCATGATGAACCACGCCGACCTCACCCTCGGCACTTGGTATCCGATGGGCGGTATGTACGAAATTGTAAGAGCGATGGTATCCCTCGCCGAATCGGTGGGCGTGGAAATCAAACTCAATTGTGAGGTAAAAAAGATTGTTGTGGACAAAGGAGTAGCTACAAAAGTTATTACCGAACAGGGCGAGTTTGCCGCAGATGTCGTCATTGCCAACGCCGACTATCAGCACACCGACCAGACCTTACTTGACCGCCCCTGGCGCAACTACACCGCTCAATATTGGGAAAACCGCACCATGTCTCCTTCCAGCCTGCTGTTTTACATGGGGCTTAATCGCAAAGTCGCGGATATTCAGCATCACAACCTGTTTTTTGATGAAGATTTTGACCTCCATGCAGAAGAAATATATACCCATCCCAAGTGGCCTACAAGGCCTTTGTTTTATGTGTCCAGCACAACTAAAACCGATCCCGGCGTAGCGCCGGAAGGCATGGAGAATATGTTTATCCTCATCCCACTGGCTCCCGGCCTGGAAGACAGTGATGCACAACGGGAAGCCATTTACCAGAAAGTCATGGATCGCTACGCCGCCATTACCGGCGATGACATACGGGATGCCGTGATCTTACGGCGCAGTTATGCCATGCGCGATTTTGAGAAGGATTACCATTCCTTCAAAGGCAATGCCTACGGCCTCGCCAATACCCTTTTACAAACCGCCTTTTTCAAACCTAAACTCAAATCGCGCAAAGTCCGCAATCTCTACTACACCGGTCATCTGACCGTACCCGGCCCGGGCGTCCCGCCCTCCCTGATTTCCGGCCAGGTAGTGGCGAGAGAGGTTATCACTAGCGCGGGGGGGTATCATTAGCGAGGGAGGGTATCATTAGCGAGGGATTTCAAATCCCTCGCTAATGATATGGATATTGATTCAACTCAAATAACTCCCATTCATAATTTCGTAGAGGGGATTTTCGGTGTAAATATCGGGCAGGTATTCATAGGTCATGTCGCGAAGGGTTGCCGCTACGGCGCCGTCTATGCTAAACATTTTTGCGTTGCGGTAGGCAAATTTGTTAAACAGGCGGGTTCGTTTTTTTCGCTGTTTTTCCCATGCTTTAAATCCTCTTTCGGCTCTGCGCAGGTTTTCGCCCAGCAATTTTGCCAATAAAAGGTTGCTTTCCACGACCATGTCCACGCCCATTCCCATAAAAGAAAACGAGGGATGAACTGCATCACCCAACAATAAAACCCGATCCACAAACCATCCCGAATCAGGCTCGCGGTCTTTTTGTTCCCACATAAAAAGAGGAGAATCTGCGGCTAGTTTTGCCGCTTCCGCAAGGGGTTCCGCCCATTCTCCAAATGTGGCGGTGATGACTTCGCGGGCTTTTTCCAGCGAAAGGGTTTCCGCGCTACCGGGTAAAGTAATAGATATGCCTATCTGGTTTTCATTTACAGGCCGAACGCAAATTTTGCCATCACGGCTCACAAAGGTCAGACAGGGTTGGGTAAAAATTTCGTGATCGGGTTGGGAAAATGCGGACTTCGCAACCAGGCAGCCTAAAGATACTGTTTGGAGGGAACGCACTTCGGAATCACCTTTCAACTGAAGCCGCACGCGGGAGCGGAAACCGTCGGCACCCATCAACAAAGCTCCTTTTACGCTTTTACCACTGGCAAAATGTGCCTCTACTTCCTTTTCGTTCTGGGTAAAAGAAATAAATTCTTCTCCGCAGACAAACATTTCATCGGGCAATTTTTCCCGAAAAACTTGGTATAATTCGGTTAAGGAAATCGAAAACGGTTTATATCCGGAATCATTGACAATTTTGCTGAAATCAAAATCTTTTACGATTTTATTGTCCTTAGTACGGATGTTCATCTGCTGCCAGGGTACACTACTTTGCTGCAAAAGAGGGGTGAGGTTTAATTCCCTCAGGGAAAGTAACAGATTAGGGCCACAACTTACCGGGACTTCCGGCACGGTTATGTCTGCGTTTTTTTCATACAGGGTGATATTGGAAAAACCGGCATAACGAAGAGCAAGTGCCGCCGAAACCCCGGCAATTCCACTGCCGATAATGATTATAGGGTCTTCTTTTGATATTTTCATAAGATACGGAAAAGGTGTTGCTGCCAAGTTAATTAATTCTCCCGGAGGGGGGAAATATCGCAGTTGAATGTAAAAAGAATAATTGGTTATCTTTGCAGTTGCACCCTTTCACCTTAGTTGGCTCCTATGGTTCGAATTTACACCTTTTTTCCCAGGGCAATATGGCTTGTCTTTATGGTTGTTTTTTTCACGGCAAGACTTGATGCTCAGGAAGTTTCCTCCGGTGATATCAGTGGAAGTTTTCAGTCGGATGTTCAATATCTGTTTCCGGATTCTATCATTGGGGCATCGGCAGTGGATGAGCATGTACTTTCCAATAGTTTTTTACAACTTACTTATCAAAAAAACCAATTCAGCGCGGGCATACGCTATGAAGCCTACCTGAACCCGCTGCTGGGTTTTGACCAGCGCTTTAAAGGCCAGGGAATTCCCTATCGGTTTGCTTCCTACAACTCCGACAAACTGGACATTACCGTAGGTAATTTTTACGATCAGTTTGGCAACGGGATCATTTTCCGTGCTTATCAGGAATGGGCGTTGGGGATAGACAATTCAATAGACGGTATTCGCACAAAGTTTTCACCCGTACCGGGGTTTTATGTCAAAGGGTTTATTGGTAAACAGCGCAAGTTTTGGGAAAAAACTTCTTCTCTTATTCGGGGTGCCGATACGGAACTAAACCTTAATCAGGCTTTTCCGGCCCTGAAAGAATTAAAAACGGGCATTACACTTGGGGCAAGTGTGGTCAATAAATTTCAGGAAGATGACGACCCGATTCTGCTGCTTCCGGAGAATGTTTCGGCTTTTTCGGCCCGTGCCCGACTCTATCACGGCAATTTTGCAATGGATGCCGAATACGCCTACAAGATCAACGACCCCTTTCAACTCAACCGGTACGTATATAATCCCGGCAATGCTTTGTATGTTAATGCCTCCTATTCGCAGAAAGGACTTGGGATCAATGTCAGTGCCAAACGAATTGACAACATGGATTTCCGCTCGGAGCGAACGGTTTCGCTTCAGGAACTGTCCCTGAGTTTTCTTCCCGCAATATCCCGGCTTCATACATACCGCCTGCCCACGCTTTATCCGTATGCCACACAGCTTAATGGAGAAGTGGGAATTCAGGCCAGTATTTTATACACCATCCCCAAAGAAACACCGCTGGGAGGAAAATACGGAACCCAGATTTCGCTCAATTATTCGCGTATCAGCGGATTAGATACCGTTTTTACTGAACCGAAGTTTCGCTACGAATCCTCTTTCTTGGGCGATCTCAAGAACCTCTATTTTGAGGATATTAATGTAGAAATCAACAAAAAATGGACGAAAAACCTCCGCACCCTTTTCACCTATATTCATTTGAAATACAACAAGAATGTCATCGAATTGGGCACTGCTAACGGCGGACAAAAACTGGTGGACACGCATATCGGTGTGGTAGAAGCGCAATATCGCCTCGCGAGAAAGATATCTCTTCGGGGGGAATTGCAGCACATGTACACACGACAGGATATGGGAAGTTGGGTAATGGCTTTAGCCGAACTTTCGATTTCCCCCCACTGGTACATTACCGTATTTGACGAGTATAACTATGGAAACCCCGATCCTGATCTGCGGGTTCACTACTACAATTTTTCCGCCGCTTATGCTTTTGATGCGCATCGAATCTCCATTGGTTACAGCCGTCAGCGCAGGGGATTGTTGTGTGTAGGAGGAATTTGCCGGGAAGTGCCTGCTTCGAATGGTTTTGGCCTTGCTATTAGTAGTTCTTTCTAAACAAGTTGGATTTGTGTCAGCTATCTGATAAATTCTTTCTGAGAAATTTTGTTTTTTTACGAAATAAACCTCTACCAATGAAAGCTTTCCGGATATACGCCTTTCTATTAATGATTCTTTTTGTCGCGGGAGCCTGTGATATAATTGAATCTCCTTATCTCGACGAAGTAACCGCTCTGTCTGCCGATGCTCAATGTGTGGCTGATGCGGGTGAAATAGAGCCTTTCGGTGAAGGCACCATAATCGCCAAAAAAGTATTACTGGAAGAAATGACGGGCCATAAATGCGGCAACTGCCCCGAAGCCTCCGCGAAAGTTCACCAACTTATTGAAGCCCAACAAGGAAAAGTGGTTCTGGTAACCATCCATGCGGGTTCGCTCTCGACTTTTACAGCCGGAGCCAGTAAATACAGCACCAATTTCACCACCCCCTCAGGAACAGAAATTTACAGCGCAATGAATAACACCAGTGCGGTTCCTTTTGGCATGGTTGACCGGGTGAATATGAATAACAATTTTAATACCTGGGGTACTTACGTGGAAGAACGACTTCAGGAAACGCCCGAAGCGGGTCTGCGAATATTCAATTGTTACGACTCTGACAGCCTGAAACTTACAACGGTTGTGGACATTAAGTATCTTACCGATGCTCCTTCGGATGACCATCTTTCCGTATTCCTGATTGAAGACGGAATTGTGGACTGGCAAAAAGACTACAAAGCGACCGGAAGCAGCCCCGATCTCCCTGACTATGTGCATCACAATGTACTGCGAAGTGCCATCAACGGCACTTGGGGACAGCCGGTCAGTGAAACAGCGATCAGCAATGAAGACCGGTTTACCCTAAGTTATTCCTTTACCCTGCTGCCCGAATACAATGCTTCTAAATGCAGCATCGTTGCATTCATCCACAACCGCACAACCCGTGAGGTTCGCCAGGTGGAAATCGCGCCGCTCGTCCCGTAACTACGGTTTGTAATCAATGCTGCGGGTAAAGGTTTCAACCCCGTCGGTCAATTGTAAATGGTAAATCCCGGTGTCAAAGCCGGTAAGGTCGAGTTGTTGACGATATTCTCCGGCTTTAATCCGCAAAGCGCCGGACAGCAGTTGGAATCCGGCATCATTGAGCAGGCGCATACGAAGGTACATCTTGCGGGGACTGTTCATCACCAAGTCCACCTTCCCGTTGACGGGTTTAGGACTAATATTGATTTCCCCCAGATCGGTAATATCCTCAAGGCTGCTGGAGTTTTTCACCCGTATTTCTTTTTGAACAATGTCCTCGCAGACCCCGTCAGAAACCCGAAGGGTGACAATATAGGTTCCCGCTTCCGCATAAATATGATTAGGGTTTTGCTGGCGGGAAGTACTACCAATTCCAAAATCCCAAATCCAGGCAACCGAACCTTCGGTTTTATCGGTAAATCGAACCAACCCGGTTGATTCGGCGAGGTCTATTTCGTGGGTCGAAAGATCAAAGTCTGCCTGAATCCTGCTTACTTCAATTTTTATCGAAGCGGTATCGGGACAACCCAATACATCTTTCCCAACAACTGTATAAAGTACCGCAGTATCCGGGCGGGCGTAGGTTCTCGCAGTAGGTCGCGCCAATATTCCCGGGGCAGGCAGCCATTCGTAAGTATCGCCGCCTTCGGCAGAAAGGGTAATTTCTTCCCCCGCACAAACCCGGGCCGCAGAAGTCGTAGCGGAAAGGAAATCTCCGGTTTTAACCATAACCGTAACCGCGCCGGATGTCTCACAACCCATAGAGTCCACAGACATCACCGAATAGCTGGTTGTTTTTGCCGGTGTAACTGAAACTGCCGATCCTGCAACAGAACTCAACCCTTCGTCGCCGTTCCAGATATAGGTTTTTCCGCCGGAAACTTCCAGCCGGGCAGATCCGCCTTCACAGATTTGAGCCGTTTCCGGTGTTATTTTCAGCGGCTGTGGCTCTATCACCACAATACTTACCGACAGGCTTTGTGGGCATTTGGCAGAACCTCCCGTGACGGTGTAAGTAGTGGTTTCTTTCGGCGCCGCCGAAATGATTGGCCCGGTGGTTTTATCCAATCCAGTGGCTGGCGACCAGGTATAGCTGCTGCTGCCTCCGGCAGTAAGAAGGGTAGCCTGGCCTTTACAGATATTTTCGTCCTGCGCCGAAACGGTCAGGGATTCGACTCTTTCGACCGTCACTGTCACCGTTCCGTTGCTGCTACAGCCTTGTTCATCTATCCCTTCTACTACATAGGTAGTCGTCTGACCCGGAAAAGCTTCAATTTCATAACCCATAGCCGAACTGAGGCCTTCTGACGGAGACCAGTTATATACACCCGAACCTCCCGCACGAAGTTTTACCGACGATCCTGCACATATTACCGGAGCAGGTGGTTCTATAACCAGGGATTTACGCTGCCTCACTTCTACTCTTACGGTATCAGTAAATACGCATCCATCCAGATCCGTAGCAACAACTTTGTAGGTAGTGGTTTTTGTGGGAGAGGCGACAACGGAAGAAACCGAAGAGGTCTTTAACCCTTCGCGAGGACTCCATTCATAGCTTGTTGCACCGGTAGCAGATAAAGTGACCGATTCACCCGAACAAATCACGGGGGCAAACGGTGATACCTTCAATTGATTTCCCCGGCCACTCACAAAAAGCGTTACCGACTTCGATGCCTGACATCCCTGGGCATCCGATGCCGTAACGGTATAAGTTGTGGTTTGTTCCGGTCGGGCAAATACAACCCGGCCTTCTGTTTTATCCAGTCCTATGGCCGGAGACCAGGAATAACCACTGGCACCCAGCGCTTCCAGGCGAAAAGGCTCATCCCGGCAGACAGTGACATCTCCCGTGACGTTAAGGCTTAACTCAAAAGGCGAAGTAATCACGATCTCTCCTAAAGCCGTTTTCCGATCGGTCTGGCCATTACAACCTCTTACGGTCAACACCACGTCCTGAATCCCCTCTTCCATAAATTTCACGCGGGGGTTGGGGTCAGAAGATGTTGCCGGCGATCCTTTTGGAAATTCCCAAAAAAAATCTACCGCTCCTTCTGACGTGCTTCGAAACTGCATCTCCTGTCCGGCACAGGAAAAAGAATTATCCACGGAAAAGTCTGCCACGGGCCGGAAGCCGTCTGCAACCTGAACGGTTATTTCTCCCCTTGAGAGGCAACCGTTTTGATCCACTCCGGTTACCCGGTAAGTTTGGGTGGTCGAAGGAGAAACAACCGCCTGATTTTGGGAAACCGATCCTAAACCCGGAGCCGATTCCCAGGTATAATATTCCGAGCCACGGGCAGTGAGGTTCACATTACTACCTCGGCAGATAACTTTTCGGGAGGCATCAATGACGAGAGGAGGAGCCTGGAAAACATCAATATCAATTTTGGCTGTATCCAGGCAGCCGTAAGCATTGCTTCCCACGACCGAGAAAGTAGCATTCACTTCCGGCTTCGCCTCAACCGAGGGGCCGCTGAGGCGGTCGAGGTAAGCCTTCGGGGACCACAAAAATGCCTCGGCCCCGCTGGCACTCAGTCGCACACTTTGTCCCTGGCAGACTTCCGATATCCCCGCAGCGACGCGCACATCCGGACGGGGAGCGACCTGAACCGTGATTTTTTTCTGAAAAGAACAGCCATTTTGAGTAGTAGCCGTAACGGTATAAGTGGTTGTTTCCGAAGGATTTGCCATCACCTCTGCTCCCACAGTAGTATTTAATCCGGTGGTGGGAGACCATTCATATCCGGCAGCGCCGGAGGCGGTAAGCAGGGTTTTTTCCCCCGGGCAGATCAGCGGGCGGGAAGCCGAAATCACAAAGTCGCGTGGAGTTTCCTCCACGGTTACGATTACTTCCGATTTTAATTCACAACCATTGTCACTCAGCCCGATCACCTGGTAAGTGGTGGTTTGCCGGGGGGAAACCTTGACAAAACCGCTGGAGGTATTGCTGAGTCCTGCGGCAGGAGCCCAGGTATAACTTTGCGCACCGGTGGCGTTTAGCCCGGTTTCTCCGCCCTGACAAATAGTAACCACCGGAGGGGTGATCGTAAGCGGGCGTGTCTGCCTTACCCTTATGGCAAGCGAAGCCGTTGCACTACAGGAGACATCACCGGTTCCGGTGATGGTATATACCACATCGTTTTTAGGTTTAAGGGTCACTGAGTATCCGGAGGGGGAAGGAGCATCGCCTTTGAGATCCCACTCAAATTTTTCTAACCCGGAAGCTGTAAGGGTAATTTCTTCTCCGAGGCAAATGTCTGTTTTCGTTGAAAGAAGTTTAAGCTCGGGGCGAGGTTTTACGACCACAAAACCGGTACGGTTGACGGTATGGCTGCCGCCGCGACCCGTAACGGTAAGCATGACATCATAAATTCCCGGTGCAGGAAAGGTCACGGTCGGGTTAGGGGTAGTGTCACTTGCCGGATTTGCACCGGGAAAGGACCATATCCATGCCGAGGGTTCGTTTAAGGATTTGTCCGTGAATGTTAGGGTTCCACCTGCACATACGGTTGATGCAGTTGCCGAGAAATCTGCCACAGGTGCCGGAAACGGTTTGGAACTAATTTTCAGGTTATCCAAAAACAAATCATTCCCGTGTCCGGAAAAACCCACAATTGCGATTTGCACAAAAGATTGTCCGTCAAACTCACTTAGGTCAATGATTTCGGTGCGCCACTCTTCGGCCAAAGGCGTAAACGAGCGGGTTTGCGGGGCGCTGGTCATTAGATTTTTGCCACCTTTGTAATAGATGTTTCGGAAAACAGCATCACAACCCGTTGAAATAAAAATACCGAGGGTATCGCTATATTTTTCATCAAACATGGCATAAGCGATATCAAAACTAATCTGGGTATGGGTGCCTTTAGAAAAATCCATAACAGGCGTCAGCAACCAATCCGCACTGCCTTTAAGATTATTTTCATAATTATTCAGCCATATAGAGCCATTGCTTTTCCCCCGCCCCCCTACTTTTTCAGACAAGGCCCACGTTTCATCATTATTGGGATTGTGAGTAAGAAAACCTTCGGGCAATGTTTTTTGTCCTCCGTCAAATGTAGCCTCTAAAGGGAGCGGTTTGCCCGTTTCATAGACCTGCACAAACTCATCCAGCAACAAGGTGCGATTCCCGCCCGTGTTGGCGACACGAAGACTTACCGGATAGATGCCAGCCTGGCGATACACCACTTTTTGAGTGTTTTTATCGGAAATTGAAGGTTTTCCGCCAGGAAAAGACCATTCAAATGATTCGGGATCATTGAGAGAAGTACTGGTGAAATTTATGGTCAGAGGTCCGCAACCGGCGCGAATGTCGGCGACGAAAGCAGGTTCCGGGGGTGTTTTGGCGATGATACATGCCGTAGAGTTTATGAGATTTTTGCGACGGGGACTATTTTCCAATACCGCACGCATTCGCAGCCGTTGATCTGCGGTAAAAAGATTCATGCAGGCATCGTCGGTATAGTCCATGTAGTTTTGGATCATGGCATTGGCTCCGGAACAGCCCACAACTCCGGGTGGGCAGGCAAAAGTCGCCTGACCGGTTTCGGGAGTATCTTTGCAGAAATCATCCGTACCACAGGGACCATCGCCCCATACATGCCTCAATCCCAGCCAGTGCCCGATTTCATGAGTAGCCGTACGCCCTTTGTCAAAAGGAGCAACTACCGTTCCGGTTGTGCCAAAAGTATTATAGCTAATGACTACCCCATCAGCATCGGCGCGACCGGTAGCGCCGGGAAGTCCCGTCAAACCCGACGACACCGGAAACTGAGCATAACCCAGGATTCCGCCGGCGATATTACATACCCAGATATTGAGGTAACGATCGGTATTCCAGATCGTGGCGGGTTTGATGATTTCATTGATATGCCTTTCCGAAAACGGACTGCCGCTCATAGATATGCGGTTAATACCGGTAGTGGGTTTTCCGGAGGGATCAACCGTCGCGAGACAAAACTCGATTCCCGTATCGGTTGCTACCTTCTTAAATTCCTTGGCGGTACGATCCTGGTCGGGGTTTGTGCGGCGGTAATCCTGGTTTAGAACTTCTATTTGGGAAAATATTTGTTCATCGCTGATATTTTCCGTGGGGTTGGAATAGATAACATGGATGACAACCGGAAGCGTAAGGATTTCATCTGCGGCAATTTTGCGGCTCAGAGAGCGGGTAGCCTGGTTGTATTTAATGGTTTCATCCAGCCAAACCTCAAAAGAGTCTTTACTTTCCGACTCATCGGCATGTTGAATCTGAATATCCGCTTCCATTTCAGGAGCAATACACATTCTTTCTTTGGGAAGGAAACTACGGAAGCGCGGGTTCTGCCGGGAAAAATCCTCCTCGGTAGTTTTCAAAAGAGTACTTGCAGCCGGATTT
Organism: Bacteroidia bacterium; assembly: GCA_033764335.1. Lineage (GTDB taxonomy): Bacteria > Bacteroidota > Bacteroidia > J057 > J057 > JAGQVA01. The sequence continues at coordinate 29,861 of JANRJC010000066.1, forward strand.
CTCAGGTTGAGAATATACGAAGGATTCCCCCCATGAGCCTCCGGTGGAAGCGGTGTTTGTGCGGAGAGACTAAGATAAAAAAATACAAAAATGAGGGTAACAACCGATGATCTCAACATTACGCTAGGAGATTGAAAGTTAGATGTATATCAGGCAAAAGTCTGAAATATCAGATATATGTTTCGAGCAATGTAAGCATTTTTTCGTGGCGAAGATGCCCTGTTTCCCGGTATCTTTTTAATGCCAGATCCACCGGGTGTTGGCCTTCTTCGTCTTTCATTAGCGGGTCGGCCTCATAGTCAAGTAAAAGTTTAGCCATATTCAGCCGGTCACAGGAAACCGCATAATGGAGCGGAGTACGGCTCTGATAAATACCTCCGGCGCGAATATTGACATTCGCGCCGTTGTCCAGCAGAAATTTGAGCAGGCGCACGTGGTTGTTATAAACCGACCAGTGTAAAGCACTTAAACCGCCCCCTTCCGGTGTCAGATTGATGTCCTGCCCCTGATCCAAAAGTTCTTTCACGATATCCACTTCACCATAATAACTCGCCAGGTGAATGGCCGAGCGGCCCCGGACATCACCGCCGGTGAGTTTGGCGTCAATTTTTACTCCTTTTTTAATCAGACGGATACTCATATCCTTCAGCCCTTGTTCGCAGGCTACCAGCAACGGGGTCCACCCGTGATTACATTCGACATAGTTGAGATTGGCGCCCTGATTGATCAACCATTCCGCCATATCGGTATAACTCTCATTAATCGCCAGCATAAGCGGAGTCCAGGTACGCATTTCGGAGGTAGAATCAATCTCTGCACCAAACCGTATCAATTCCTCCGCTACTTTTTTATGGCCAAAAATACAAGCCACGTGCATAGGCGTGTTTCCATACCCGTCGAGATTTTCTACCGATGCACCAAAAGAGAGAAGATGTCGCACAATATTCAGATCGCCTTCATGCACAGCTTCATGAAGCAGAGTACTCCCTGTCTCATTTCGGAGATTGGGATTACCACCCGTTTCCAGATAACATCTGAGAAACTTTAAGTCGTGATTTAAAACTGCTTCAAATACCGGCATTTCCAGCAAATAAATTTTGTTGATAATCACACGGAGTAATAATAACAGCCACAGATAGCTTGTGCAACACAGGCACATTTTTTTTTGCAGGAAAAATAACATTCCGGGCTAAAATGTCGAATTTTCTGCATGACCGGGACCACGTAAGAGCAGAATTAATTTCAATTTATGAAAATTGAGAAAAAAATCAAGCCCCCATTAAAGAAAGCTATGCCCCTTAAAGAGAATTTTTGGAGGAGCCGAAAAAAAATTACGGAGGAATCTGCAAGTAAGACTTGTCTTTTGGATTCCTATTTGTATATTTGCCAACCGATTGAAAAAGCAATAGGAAACTAAGTTATATGGCTCATCACAAATCAGCAAAAAAGAGGATACGGCAAAACGCAAAACGCAGATTGAGAAATCGTTATAAAAAAACGACCATGCGTACTGTAGTAAAACGCCTCAGAGCAACCACCGATAAAACCCAAGCGCAGGAAATGCTCCCGAAAGTTATTAGCACCATTGATAAGGTTGCTAAAACGAATATTATTCATAAAAATACGGCTGCAAACATGAAGAGCAAGCTCACACGCCATGTGAATGCCCTCGCCTAAGCAGTTGATCATATAAAATAACCAGAATAGATTGTGATAAATCCCGCCTCCGGCGGGATTTGTTATTTTACCTTTGGCCGTTTTTTTCCATTGAAACACTTCGCATCCATCCGAAATTGCCCGCATGGAACACTATACACACACAACCATCAAAGATTGGGCAGTGGAAGACCGGCCCAGAGAAAAACTCCTGCAACGAGGAATTGAAGCCCTGACGGATGCCGAACTTATCGCCATCCTGCTCGCCTCGGGTACACGGGAACGCTCGGCCATTGACCTTGCCCGCGAAATGATCGAAACCGTGGGCGGGTTGCCGCAAATTGCACAGGCGGACGTAGCCGAACTGACGCAACTGAAAGGAATCGGAAAGGCTAAGGCCATTACGGTAATCGCCGCATTTGAGTTGGGACGCCGAAAGTTGCTCAAAATCTCCGAAACACCCCGGCTCACCCATTCCGAGTCGGTCGCCAAATACCTCTCCCCTCGGCTTGCCGACCTCAAACAGGAGGTTTTTTATGTACTTTTTCTCAATCGAAACAATGAGATCATCGCCGAAAAACAAATCTTTCGGGGCGGGGTTTCGGCAACCATTATTGATCCGAGGATTGTGTTTCGGGAAGCGATTCACCATCTGGCCAGTGCCATCATCCTTTCCCACAACCATCCTTCCGGCAATCTTACACCCAGCCAGGCAGATATAGAGATTACCCGCAAACTCATAAGCGGCGGGAAAGTCTTCGATATTCAGGTACTTGATCACATTATTGTATCCGCCAGAGGTTATTATTCCTTTGCCGATCAAGGATTATTATCCTAAAAATACATTTTCGGCACGGTTTTTTATAGAAGTAAAGAAGCAGGATCAGCGGAAAAACGTAAATAATCGTTAGTTTTACAGCGAAATGGAAACTTTTTCGTCCTTAGTGCGCTGAGGATCATCGGTTTATGAAAACGGATCTTCCAAAACCCGTCATACTTCTTGCTTCGGCAAATAGCTACCGAGATGGTAGAAAAGCCCGGCTGCTTGCGCAAGAGCGCAAGATGATTACCGATATTTTTGCACAAGAAAGTGCACAGACGATCTATGAAGTAGTTTCAGAAGAGCCGGAAAAAGGAAATTTCATTTTTGATATTTTCCGCCAGTACACATACAACCCTCATGTAAATATTCTACATATTGCCGGTTTTTCTTCGGGAGAATACCTGCACTTTGAAGGCGGTTTCGGTGAAGAAGCCCTTGACCCCAAAAATTTTACCCAACTTATCTCCCGATTGCCCGGGCTTTCCCTCGTTTTCCTCAATGGCTGTGCTACACCGATGCTGTTGGAATCCCTTCTCCTGAAAGACATTCCCGCAGTCATGGTAACGCAGGTGGACACAAACCGTCGGAATGCCCAGGACATCGCCCATGCTTTTTACACGGGCATTGCCCGTGGATTAAGTGTGAGACAGGCTACGGATCGTGTCCGCGATAGTTATGCACATAAATTTTCTTATAAGGAAGTAGAATATGACTTGGAGCAGGATCAATTGGTCTGGGAGGGTAAAGAAACTGATCAAGAGCGGAAACAACTGACCTGGGGGCTTTATGTACTAAAAGAAAATGAGGCAAATCTGGACTGGAAGCTTCCCGTTTTACTTCCGGCTATTCCCCCCAATGAAAAAGAAGAAAAAAAGCGCACCCGAAGAATCCGTCGGATAGGTTCGGTAATGCTGGCTTCTGCCTTATTAATTGTACTTACTTTTTTGTTGCAGATTCCGGAGCAGGTACAAAATCTATTTCACAAACCCCAAGATTGCCTATTTGAAACCTCCGGCACTTACAATATTCTCCAGCTACCTTTTTATGAAGACGGAAACTGCGAGGATACCAATACTTATTATACCGAGGCGATCTGGCGACGGATTGAGCGATTGGAGGAAGACGGCAATAACTTCAGTACACAACGGATTAGCTTTGAGGAATGCCCGCCGGGGATCGAAAAAGTGGAGAGTATCATTCGAAGTTGCAATGCCAATCTGGTATTATGGGGAGATTATCGCCTTACGGCAAATGAAGCCGTATCTTTCAATTTTCACTACCTCTATACCGGAAAACCCAATATGATCAACCAGGGGCAACTCCAGATGGATATGCCACTATTTTTATTTGACCCCGAAAGCGATTTTATCGTCTCGGCTGTCGAAGATATGATTTATTGGGCGAGAGGCAGTGAGAACTACGAAAAAGAAGAATGGCAGACCGCTGCACGTTTTTTTGAGTTGATGCGTGTCCGGGACGACGCAGCTTATAAAGTAGTGGACTTGCGCCTGGCCGAATGTTATGAAAAACTGGAAGATTTCCAGATGGCACGAGAACATTACAACCACCTACTTTCTATTGACCCGGAAAATTATGTAGCCTACAATGAAAGAGGCAATCTCTCTTTCCGGTTAAAAGATTATGAAAATGCCCTGAATGACTACAACGACGCTATTCGGATCAATCAGGAATATGCAGATGCCTACTTTAACCGAGGGCTTTTATATCTGAATATCGGAGAGTATATCAAAGCGGTGGAGAATGTCGAAGCCGGAATGAAACTTCAGCCGGAGGCTGCAAAACCCTATGGCGTCCTCGCCGCCATCTATGCAGTACAGGAGCAGGATACGCTCGTTTATAGCAATATGGAGCTTGCGTTAAAAAAAGGAGCCGAAGTAGCCAGTATTATGGACTTCACCGCAGCCTTCAATTCTTATCGAGACAAACCCGAGTTTAAAAAGATTGTCGAACGTTATCAATAATGTGATCGAATCTTTGGCCTTATCAGTTTTATTACTAAATTTGCACTCCTGAAAATCGAGAAATATGAAGCGGACCTATCAACCCAGCAACAGAAAGCGTAGAAACAAACATGGATTCCGGGAAAGAATGGCTACTGCCGGCGGCAGAAAAGTTCTGGCTACCCGCAGAGCCAAAGGGCGTCATAAGCTTACTGTAAGCGACGAAGGCAGACATAAAGGCAAATAACGTGTCGCATCGGGATTCGTTGGAAAACCGGCGATTCTTCCTTCGCAAAAAAGAACGACTGCGCAGCAAACTCGCATTCGAATATTTGTTTGAGCACGGCTCCCGATTTTCGGTTGGCGTGCTCAGATTTTTTTATGCTTTTGATGCCCCCCCCCGCCTCTCCCCGGTACCCTTATCGGTTGCCGTAACCGCTCCTAAACGAAGTTTTAAACATGCAGTGGATCGAAATCTCCTCAAAAGACGTATGCGGGAAGCCTTTCGGCTGAATAAACATATTATTCTGCCACTTCTTATTCAAAAAGAAAAAAATCTTATCATCCTGGTTAAATACAATCCCTCCCGTATTACCCCCTATGAAGGAATCCACCAAGCAATGGTTTCGGCTCTCCGCCGAATCGAAAAAGAGTTAAATAAATCATAAAACGTTTTCCCTCTCTTCCAAAATTCAGAGTAATTTCTTACCTTATAGCTGGATTTAGGAGTAAGGGCATTTATCTCGCAAAACTTTTTTTTACAATTGAGGTATGAATATTACAGGGTTAATATTCGCGGGGGTTTTTTGAACTTTCTCCAATACATATTGCCTAAATTGATTTAATTTAGCTTAAACAACCAAGTAAAGTAGTAGTATGATGAAGCAAAGAAAATTCCTGGCCTTAGTATTACTCATTACCGTTTCATTTAGTGTCGGTTTCGTCACACATATCACCGACAACTACTTCGAAATCTCCAAAAACCTGGACATTTTCGGCAAACTTTACCGGGAAATAAATTCCTTCTACGTGGACGATACGGATCCTTCCCGTCTTATGCGCACCGGCATTGATGCCATGCTCAGTTCTTTGGACCCCTACACTAATTACATCAGCGAAGAAGATGTAGAGGATTTTAAGTTTATGAGCACCGGGCAATACGGAGGGGTAGGAGCACTTATCGGAAAAAGGGAAGATAAAATCATCGTGCTTGAACCTTATGAGGGTTATCCCGCTGATAAAGCAGGGCTAAAAGCAGGAGATATTATTCTCAAAATTAATAATGAGATTATTAAACCGGATAGGGATGTCGCAGAGGTGCGCAATATTCTCCGAGGGGAAAAAGGTACGGAAGTAATACTGACCATTTTGCATCCCGGCGAAGAACAAAGCCATGAAGTCAAACTCTCTCGCGACCGGATAAAAGTGGACAACGTCCCTTATTTCGGCATGGTCAATGAAAAGGTAGGTTATATCTCTCTCACCGGTTTTACCCAGGATGCCGGCCTTGAAGTTCAGGAAGCTACCAAAATTTTAAAAAAAGAAAACCCTCAATTGACGGGAATTATTCTCGACCTCAGAGGCAATCCCGGCGGGCGACTCGACGAAGCCGTAAATGTTGCGAATGTATTTGTGTCGGAAAATGAGCTTATCGTCGAAACCCGTGGCCGTATTGACGGCACCCGCCACGTTCACAATGCTCAACGATCTCCTGTGGACACGGAAATTCCTCTCGCGGTACTTGTCAATAGCCGCAGTGCCAGTGCCTCTGAAATCGTCGCAGGCTCCATCCAGGATCTGGATCGGGGACTCATCATCGGGCAACGCAGCTTTGGGAAAGGCCTTGTTCAGAACATACGCCCGCTTAGTTATAATACCCAGCTTAAAGTTACCACCGCCAAATATTATACGCCCAGTGGTCGTTGTATTCAGGCAATTAATTACGCCGAACGCAACGAGGACGGAAGCGTAGCCCGAATTCCTGACAGTTTGAAAACCGCATTTACTACTCGCAATGGCAGAACCGTTTATGACGGTGGCGGGATAGAACCGGACATCCCCGTAGATATTCAGAAAATCAATACCATCACCACCGAACTCAGCAATCAAAACCTGATCTTTGATTTCGCTACACAGTACGTGAAAAAAAATCCGGTGATTGATTCGCCCGCTAGTTTTGCCATTTCAGAAGAAACTTACCGCGAGTTTACGGACTTTGTGCGTACTCAAAAGTTTGACTACCAGACCAGTGCCGAAAAACAAATGGAAAAATTGATTGAAACGGTCGAAAAAGAGTCTTACTCCGAACAACTGAAAACCACCCTCACCGAACTTGACCGCAAGCTCGATTTACTGAAAGACAAAGACCTTCTCAAACACAAAAAAGAAATCTCCCGTTTACTCCGCCAGGAAATCGTAAAACGTTATTATTACAAAGCGGGTGAAATTCAAACCACGCTCAAAGATGACGCGGATGTTCTCTCGGCCATAAAAATTCTGGAGAGCCCCGAAGAATACCGAAAAAAACTTTCCGGAGGCTCAAAATAGCCCTAAGATATATTCTGATTTTTCCGGCGTCCTTACAGCGACGCCGGATTTTTTTTTAGTTTTACCTCTATGAAAAAAACCTTCTTATTCCTTCTTCTTCCACTGTTTTTTTCGGGAGGACAGTTATACGCTCAAATTTGCGACTGTCTGCCTCCTGACAACCTCTCCCAGGCATTGGCTGGAGCGGATCTGGTTTTTGAAGGAAAGGTTGTATTTGTGAACACCAACTGGATGGCAGGCGGAATGAAATACTCCTTTGAAGTCAACCGTACCTGGAAACGTACTGCTGCCAAATACCTCATTGTTAATACTCCCTGGGAAAAAGATTGCGGGTATCCTTTTAAAACCGACAGTACTTATCTGGTATTTGTTACTAAAAAATTTGGGCTAAAAACTGATGGCTGCATGGGAAATATGCCGATAACTAAACTAAATACCCGACAGCCATTTACAGAAGTTGAATACGCACCCCAAAACCGCAGCACAGGCACCGATTTTCTGGGTTATACACTTGCAATTTTTTTATTTTTATCGCTGGTCTTTATTGCCTTGGTAGTGTTCCGGAAAAAATGGTACAAACCACCTGTCCGATAAACCCAAACATGATCCCCATGACCCACCCCGCAGAATCTGTACAAATAGAAACCGGCTGGAAAAAAGTCCTTTATGAGGAATTTGCACAACCGTATTTTCTGGAATTAAAGGCTTTTTTACAGGCAGAAAAACAATCCGGGCAAATCATTTACCCACAGGGGAAAGAAATTTTTAATGCTTTCAACAAAACACCTTTCGACAAGGTGAAAGTAGTAATTCTGGGGCAAGATCCTTACCACGGACCGGGGCAGGCTCACGGATTGAGTTTTTCCGTGCCCGTCGGAATCGCACCACCGCCTTCCTTAAAAAACATTTACAAAGAACTGCAAACCGACGTGGGTATCGTTATTCCCCACCACGGCAATCTCGAATCCTGGGCAGAACAAGGGGTTTTGCTTCTGAACGCAGTTCTTACAGTAAGAGCTACGCTGGCGAATTCTCATAAAGGCAAGGGCTGGGAAAAATTTACTACCGCCGCAGTAAAAGCACTAAACGATCAGAAAGAAGGCCTCGTGTTTCTTTTATGGGGTCGCCCTGCGCAGGAAAAAGGATCAGTCATTGACCCTTCTCGACATTATATCCTCAAGTCGGTACACCCCTCTCCCCTATCGGCACATACCGGCTTTTTCGGATGTCGGCACTTTTCCCAAACAAATGAAATCCTTGCAAAAAGAGGCCTAACACCGATCAACTGGCAGGTATAAAACCAAGCCCCGAAACGCATTTCTGCGCCCGGGGTCTGATTTGCAAACACAAAAAAAATTACGAAACCTGTTTCATCGGCACAGTGGAGGTATCCATGTACAACCTGCACAATTTCAGCACGTCATACTCCACTCCTAAAACCTCGTGCGCCTGCTTTAATCCTCCGGAAGAAACCTGCCGAAAATACTGGATTACTTTGTGCAGAACTTTGTTTCCGACGTTCTCCTCTATCCACGGACGAAGGTCAATCTCGCCTGCCCGGTGAAGATTTTCGAGATAAGTCGTAACACTACTTGCACTCAAATCTCTCTTTGTGGCAATATCTTCCACTTTCGTTCCCCCGAGAAATAGTTCCTTTACTTTCTGATGACTGGGGGAATAGGCCTTGCGGAAGACACCCGTCTCATCGTCCAATTCTTTTTTCTCGACAATACGTGAAATCTCCGCTAATACCATCAGTCGAATGCTGCCATCCATTTTTTCGGCCCCGGGTATCGCTTTTAAGGCCTCTTCTGTCTGAGGTAATTTATCAACCAGTACTTCCATCGTGTAATTGGTAAATAAATCAAACGGGCGTTTTTCTTTTTGCGCAGCAGCTTCCTTACGCAATTCTCTCAAAGCGCGAATCAATTGTACCTGATACCAGCTTTTGCGAAGTTCTCCTTTTGTAGTTACAAGCGGCTGGGGAGCATCCAGCCATTTCTGCCCATCCTCCGTCAGAGCAATCAGCCCGTAAGTCTGCTGGGTTATTTTCAAAAAACCCTGCTTAACGAGATAGTTGACCAGATCGTCCACGTGGGAATAGGGCAATTCACTCAGTTCTCCAAAGGTTTCCATTTGTTTATGATGGTCTTTTTTCCAACCAAACAAACTGTTTCCAGTCAGAATCCGCTGAATATACGTGCCGGGGTAGTCCTTCTCCAGAAGAAGTACGGTTTTCAATACGGCCATTGTTTCCTGGCCAATGTCAATACTCTGTTGATTATAGGATTGTGATTCCATGATAATTGATTACGTTTTACGGGGTTAAGGAAAAATCAGGAAGCCATGGGCAACTCGTCCTCGTGTACCGAAACATCGGCTACATACAACTTGCACATTTGCAACGTTCCGTAGTCAAGGCCGAGATTTTCATAAGCTTCTTTCAGCCGTGAATCGGGGGATTTGCGAAAATATTCCACACCTTTTTCCAGTACTTCGCTGCTGATATTTTCTTCAATCCAGGTTTTCATATTTATCTCCCCGGCCTGGTGAAGCCGCTGAAGAATTTGTCTTATCGTATCGGGTCTTACGGCTCGCTTCAGGGCAATTTCTTCAATACCTGCACCCGCCTGAAAAAGATCTTTCACCTGCCGGTATCCGGGAGAATGGATTTGCTTCATTCGCTGAAACCGGTCTTCGTCATTTTTTTTCTCCGAAACCCGTGTGATAGACTGAAAAATGGCCGGACCATACCGGTTGGCTTTATAATCCCCAAACCCCGGCACAAGTTTTAGCTCGTCCATAGTTTCTGGTTTGACTGCCACGAGTTTTTCAAGGGTGTAATCCGTAAATATTCGGAAAGGCGGTAGGTTTTCGGTCTGAGCCAGATCGCGGCGAATCTGTCGCAGTTCGTTGGTGAGCATTCGATCCAAAATACTCAGATTGATGATCCTTTTTTGTACCCATATATCCGCAGGGCCATTGAGAAATTCCTCGCCTTTCCCCGTAAGACCCAAACTGCCAAATTGAGCACTTACTACCTGTAGATAATTTTCTTTCAGCAGATAATTGATGATTCCCCGCACGGTTTCGGCATTGTATTCCGCCAGGACACCAAACTGGGGCAAATCGGCGTTTTCGTCCTTGCGAAGATTTAAGGATTGCTGACCGCGAAGCATTCGGACAATAAACGATGCTCCGTAATTACCATTCAATGAGCGAATCGCCTGTAAAATAATCTGGGCATCGCGACCGATGTTGAGCTGGCTTTTTGCCCGCGAAAATGTTTCCATGGTTTTGTATTTGGTTTGTTGTACGTAAATGATAGGGTGAATATCCTACCGAAAAGCCCCCGTTCAATGGAAAAAATTGACAACAGGTAAGGACAGGAAAATCGTTTATTGCTGATATTTTTTTTATAAAAAATTGAAAATCAATTATTTAGACACCTATCCTATGAAAAAAAAAGTCAAATAAGCAGTTTCTGAGGGTAGCTGGTTTTTTTTCGTATCTTGTTGCTGCTAATTCCTTTATTATGGCACATTCTTTTTTCCAGCTTATCTCGGGCAAACAGGTTTTTTCCGGCGAAATATGGGAACCCTCCGGAGATATAAAAGCGGTTATTTGCCTGGTGCATGGTCATGGTGAATATACCGGTCGGTATCATTATGTAGCCAAGCTGATGAATGACGCAGGTATATGTGTTATCGGCTTCGACAATTTCGGACATGGAAAAACCCTGGGAAAAAGAGGCGTTGTTCCTTCTTATGAAGCCATAATGACCGCCTTAAAAGATTTACTCGCTGAAGCTGAAAAACGATGGCCGGGAAAACCCCGGTTTCTCTACGGCCACAGCATGGGTGGAAATTTTGTGATCAATTATGCGTTGCGGTTTCAGCCTTCTTTAGCAGGAGTGATAGCTACCTCCTCGTGGCTAAAACTGGCCATTAACCCCCCGGCGATCCAGTTGTTTCTGGCAAAAATCACGATGAAAATTGCACCGGGTTTCACCCAGTCCACAAAACTCGACGCCGGCCTTATTTCACGCGACCCGGTGGAGGCAGACCGTTACCGCAACGACCCGATGATTCACGACAAAATGGGTGCGGTTCTGTTTTTTAGTACTTATAATGCCGGTCTGTGGGCCATGGATCACGCCAATCAGTTTCCCTGCCCCTTATTGATACACCACGGTACAGGGGACAAAATTACCTCCTGGCAGGCAAGTGAAACATTTGCAAACACCGCAGGCGGCGGCGATGTGACGCTAAAACTTTGGGAAGGGCTATATCACGAGACCCAATATGAGCCGGAAAAGGATACGGTTATTGGGGTTTCCAGAGACTGGATTCTGGATAAGGTTTCCTAAAATTATCGTATCTTTACTATCAAAACTATTAGAGATGTTGCAAACCATTCGCCTGAAATCCCGGTACTTAGACCAAATGACGGATGATGAATTTTTTGAATTCTGTCAGGCAAACCCGGATTTGCGGATCGAACGCTCCAAAAATCTGGAAATTATCATTATGTCTCCTACAGGTTCTCTCTCCGGGAAATACAGCGGTGAAGTATTTGGCCAACTTTATAGTTGGAATAGCTCATATCGCTTAGGCGAAGTCTTCGACTCCTCCACGGGTTTTACCCTTCCGGACCAGTCGGTACGGTCTCCGGATGCCTGCTGGATTTCGGCGGAACGGTGGGCCGCCCTTTCACCCGAGGCTCAGGAAAAATTTGCCCCCATCTGTCCTGACTTTGTGATCGAAATCAGTTCGCCTTCCGATAGTCTCGCCGAACTTCAGGAAAAAATGACTGAGTGGATGGAAAACGGCTGCCGCCTCGCCTGGATGATCAATCCTCAACAAGAAACCGTCACCATTTACCGGGAAAACTCAAAGACTTATACCCAAAACGGGTTTGAGAAAAAGGTTTCCGGAGAAAATATTCTGACCGGATTCGAGCTAGACCTCAGCCGCCTGAAAAAATAAAGAACCTTATTTTGTCAACTCCCGGATTGCCAGCCAGGCCATGAGGCCGGTAGAGGTTTTCATCGCATCCTCATCAATATTAAACAGCGGAGTGTGCACTCCGTGTACAATACCTTTGGTTTCATTGCGGGTTCCGAGGCGATAAAAACAACCCGGAACTTCATGCGTGTACCAGGCAAAATCTTCGGCAGCCATCCAAATATCGAGATCCTCTACATTTTCCGGCCCCATATATTCGGTAATATAGTCTTTCGTACGAGCGGTAAGCACTTCATCATTGACCAGAAAGGGATAACCATGTCGGATGTCCAATTCTACCCGGCCCCCCAGACCCTTCGCCACTGAATGCACAATATCCGCAATTTTTTCTTTGGCTTTTGCCCGCCAGGCCTCATTCATGGTGCGGAGCGTGCCTTCCACATATACTTCATTGGGGATAATATTGGTAGCACCCTGAGCAATTACTTTTCCAAAAGACAAAATCGTCGGGATGCGCGGATCGGATCGGCTGACTACCTGTTGAAGCGTTACGAGAATCTGTGCGGTCATCGTTACGGGATCAATAAAATGTGCAGGATGAGCCGCGTGGCCCCCCTTTCCGATGACACGCATATAAATTTCGTCGGCAGAGGCCATATACATACCCGAACGGATACCGATTTTCCCTACCGGCAGGAAAGGGTGAACGTGTTGCCCGATGATTGAATTGACTTTCGGTGTCTCAAGCACCCCCGCCCTAATCATGAGGGAAGCTCCGCCCGGCTCTTTTTCCTCGGCAGGTTGGAAAATGAGTTTGATCGTACCCGAAAACTGATCGGTAAGTTGAGAAAGAATACGGGCAGTTCCAAGCAGAGAGGAGGTATGTACGTCATGGCCGCAGGCGTGCATTACCCCTTCGTTGCGGGATTTATAAGGAACTTCGTTGGCCTCGACGATAGGAAGAGCATCCATATCTGCCCGAAGGGCAATCACACGGTCAGAGGAATTTTTCCCATGTATTAAACCTACGACCCCATGCCCTGCAATATTGGGAATATATTCAATCCCCATGTCTTGCAGTTGTTTTTGGACAAAAGCAGCCGTATTCTTTTCTTCAAAAGACAGTTCGGGATTCGCGTGAATATGACGCCGCAGGGAAATCACATCCTCAAAAATTTCTCCTGCAAGATTTTGAATGCGGGTTTTTAGTTCCATGCCGCGAAAATATGTAATAATTCGCTGAATTTTCTACCTTTGTGCAAAGCAGAAATTTTATGAAAAAACCACATATCACCCTTTTAACTATTGCCTTCCTGATGGGGAGTTTGATTTTAACCGGTTGTACAGGATATTCCGACGGCCCTGTATTAAGTCTGAAATCCGCTAAAACCAAAATTTCAACCACTTGGCGTGTAAAAGATGCGTCTCTTTTTGGGGTAGAAGTTACATCGAGTTATGATCAGGACTTTTTTAAATTTGAGGAAGACGGCGATTTTTCTTATTTTGATGCCTCACGGTTGATTGCCGTTCCCCCTTTTACTCAGGATACGATTATGCCGCTTGAAGGTGTAGGCGAATGGCAGTTTTTGGATGGGAGCAAACAACTGGAGGTGTTATATACATTCTCATTTAAGGATCCTTACAATCCGGATATTACTTATACGGAGGACGTGAACCAACGCTGGGAAGTAACCCGTCTGGCAGAAGGAGAACTGTGGCTGCGCGACGACAGCACAATCCTGAAGCTGGAATTCTATTGATAGTTGCTTATTTACCACAACGATTGCCGTTCCGTTAACTCAGAACACCCTAAAAAACCTATGAATCAAACATTTGCTTATTTTTTCCTGCTTCTGACTTGTGTCTTGCCTTTTGTTTCCGGTTGCGATGTTACGACGACCTTCGACGAAGGGCCTTACGCCAGTGTATATACGGTTGAGGATCGGGTGATTAATACCTGGGAATGGGCTTATGCTCTGGAAGAAGGTTATAACCGCACGGGAGAACTTGCCGACTCGACCATTACTTTTGAAGGAAACGGTACTCTCAGCATTTGTAATTCTGAAGGACAGTGTCGGGAAGGAAGCTGGCATCTGATTTCTAAAAAAACGAAAATCAACATGATTTTTGGGGATAAAGCGACTGCCTATGATATCATTATGCTGAAAAAGAATGAGATGTGGCTTCGTTCCGAACAGGGCGCTCTTGTAGATATTTCCTGGGAACTCGTTTCTGCGCTTTAGTAATTGCTTATGGGAATTCAGGAAATCCATCATTCGGGTAAAGCACCGGAACCCGTGGGGTTGTATTCTCATGCCCGCAGAGCGGGAAACCTGATGTTCCTTTCCGGTGTAGGCCCCCGGGAAAGAGGTTCGAAAAAAATTCCGGGAGTGGTGCTGGATGATCTGGGCAATATTGTTTCTTATGATATAGAAATCCAGTGCCATTCTGTTTTCCGAAATGTGCGATATATTCTTGAAGAGATCGGCCTTTCGTGGCAGGATATTGTGGACGTAACCGTTTTTCTTACGAATATGAAAGAAGATTTCCCGGTTTATAATCGCGTTTATGCCGAATATTTTTCCGAAAATCAACCCTGCCGCACCACGTTGGGAATCAGTAGCCTGCCCACGCCGATTGCCATCGAACTAAAAGTGATTGCAGCTATTCCTGAAGGTAAATAAACCACTTTGAAGGTTTTCAACGTTATAGCTAAAACCGAATCCATTTTTGTTATGAAATACTTCCTTTTTCTTTTCATCTTTCTGAGTTTTTCTTTCCCACTGGTATCGGGTTATGCCACTCATCAGCCCCAGCCGACACCGTTGGAAGACATCTGTGAATTGTATGGAGCCGTTTATGTCGAAGAAGTAGCGGCCTTTGCCAATTATAAAGTTTTTGTGGAAGAAATTGAATCTTTTGCAGATTTTGTGGTCTTCCGCGAAGATACCGAAGCTTTTGCCAATGAACCGGGCCACTGGTTTTTTACCGATGTCAAAGGATTTTCCGATTTTACCATTTATGTAGAACCCGTCAAGGGTTTTGCCGATTTTTCCATCGCCTATACCGATTTTCGTACGGCCGTAGGTTGTAGATGAATTGAGCTAACTTTAAACAGCAGCGTATCGAAGCATATCTACTTACAGGATCAACGACATTACTGACTTGCAGGGAAATTGAAAACAGACTATGTATCGGTTTCCATATCTGCACCTGAAACTTTGAGAGAGCCTGTTCTGGCCCTGTTGGCTGAGATAGGCTATTCTGCGTTTGAGGATACAGATACGGGCCTGATCGCTTATGTGGAGGCACATTTGTTTGATCAGGAACAACTTATGGCTACGCTGGATGTTTTTCCAAAGGAAAACATCCAGATGAGTATCACCCAAATTCCCGCTACCAACTGGAATTCGGTTTGGGAATCCAATTATCCGTCCGTTTTTATTGATCATTTTTGCCAGATAGTACCTTCTTTTCGTGCACCGGAGCCGGGGTTTAGCTTTACGATCAAACTCGACCCCAAAATGTCCTTTGGAACCGGGCATCACGAAACCACACGGCTGGTTATCCGCTCCATGGAAAACCTGTCCTTTAGGGGGAAAAAGGTTCTCGACATGGGCTGTGGCACGGGAGTGCTCGGTATCCTGGCGGCAAAAATGGGAGCGATTTCCGTATTGGGAATTGATATTGATGCCTGGAGTTTTGAAAATACTACTGAGAATATCCAGATGAATGATATATCCGGAATGGAAGTTGTACAGGGAGATGTCTCGGCTATTGGTGGAAGATTATTTGATGTGATTCTCGCCAATATCAACCGAAACGTACTTCTGGCAGATATTCCCGCTTATCAGCAGGCACTTGCTGTCGGAGGAACACTCGTCATCAGTGGTTTTTATCAACGGGATGAAATGCCGATTCGCCAAAGGTATGAATCCTGCAATTTTTATTTGGCTAATCGTGAAGAAGATAATGATTGGCTGGCACTTACGTTAGTCAATCATCAAAATTAACCATCAATGCACATGATTTCTCGGATTTTGCTTTCCCTTTGCTTGCTTTTACCGGGAACCGGGGCACTGGCCCAGGGGGTGAGTTTTTTTTCTACCGAACCCGGCGCCTTTCTACAGGAGTTTACCAATAATCTCAACCAGTCAAAAGATGAGTTGGGAAATCGCGCAGCGGCATCGCTCGCCGAGGTATGGGATACCGGCCAGATCACGCCCGAAGAAAAAGAACAATTTATCACCCAGGTAAATATCATGGTCAGCAAACGGTATAAAACCACACCGGGGCTGGCCAATTATGCTCTGATTTTTATTTCCCTGAAAAAAGGAGATTCTTTTGTAAAAATCCGCCCCTCCGAATTTCTCGAAGTAACCATGCAGGCCATCACCGGCCTTGATGCGGGGCGAGGGCAAAAATACCTCAAGGTACTCTCTGAGTATATCCCGGAAGGAAACTTCATCAAACGCCAGCGTTTTTCCTGGCATGCTTCGCAGAACACCCCTACCCTGCTGTTTGTACAGCTCGGAAGCGGTGAGACCGCTTATGAAGCACCGGTGGTGCGGTTTGACAATACCGACCTTGTCTATGTTTCCGATGTGGATAGTTCCCGAATCGCCGGAACAATCGGCGATTTTAATCCGCTGACGATGACTTTTATTGGTACCAACGGCCGAGTGGACTGGAGTAAAATGGGACTCGACCCGGCAGATGTTTTTTGCGATTTCCGCGACTACAAACTTAACCTGAATTACGGACTGATTAAGGTGGATAGCGTGGATTTTCATTATAAAAGCCTAATTGCCGAATCCCTCGTGGGGCGTTTTGAAGACCGCAATACCGGCTTTTCGAATGTAAACAAAGCCAATTACCCCTTTTTCAAAAGCTATCAGGGCGGAGTGGTGATTCAAAATTTTATCCCCAACGTTCGCTATGAAGGTGGTTTTTCGCTTCAGGGTATCCGGAAAATAGGCTCTGCTTATGACATTTGGGTGGAAGACGATACACCCAACGAAACCGAAACCGAGGGTGAAGGCTGGTACTCCGGCTATAGTTCCAAAGAAATGCTCGCCGATGAGAAAAAAGAGGCAACCTTTGACGAAAGCGAATGGGATCTCGAAGCCGCTTCTACTTCCTCTTTTGAACCGGAATACGCTGGCGAAGAGGAATACGACTGGGACTCCGAAGAAAAAACCGGCGAATCTGAATACGTAGAAGGAGATATAGATGAAGCCTCCCTCTACCCTTCCCAAGTTCAGAAACACATCAAAGCAAAGATGGAAATTCAGCGAAATGCTGCAACCGTAATGAAAATACAGGGAGAGGCTTTTGTACTCGATCTGGAAAAAATGGTCGGGAAAGATATGGAAGCCATTGTCTATACCAGCGATGAAGACAGTATTTATCATCCGGCAATGGACGTGGTTTATACCGCCAAAGACTCTACCGTAACCTTAAAAAAACCCAAACGCGGCAACTTTAAAAGCATTCCGTTTACCAGTTCCTACCACGAATATTTCCTCTATTTCGAAACCATTATCTGGGATTTACGCACCAACCAACTGGAATTTACCGCTTTTATTGATCAGGAAAATAAGATCTCAGCCATTGAGTCTTTTGACTATTTCACCAAAACCCGCTTTGACCAGTTTAAAAATATCCTATCCTTTAATCCCATAGGGGCAATTTATCGGTACGCAACCATTAATCCCAATCGCCCGATTTTCCCGGAAGATTTACTCGCAGAAAATGGGCAGCTTTCCGCGAAAACAGGATTTGAGCAGGCGTTGCCGGGGTTGGAGGGTTCGGGGTTTATTACCTACAACAAACAAACCAAAGAAATCAAACCGCTTCCCAAACTTATTGACTGGGCAAAAGCCGCACGAAACCGAAAAGACTTTGATGCCATTCAGGTCATTTCCAAAGTAGATACCGGCAGCCATGCTGTCATGAACCTCGAAAGCATGGACATTCAGATGAGAGGGGTAAACTTTTTCTCCCTGAGTGATTCGGTTTATGTAAGAGTGGTTCCCTATGAAGGGCTGGTAACTGTTCAGCAAGACCGAAACCTCAAATTTGGCGGTGCCGTCGCGAGCGGGAAAATCAATTTTTACTCCAATAACGAAGAGCGCCCAAGTTTTACTTTCGATTATGAAAGTTATAAAATTATGTGCGACTCTATTGACTCCATACGGTTTGTGCTGGTAAGAAATCCGCCTCCTGGTTATGAGCCTACCCCATTGGAGCGTGCATTAAGCAATACTGTATTTGAAGGTATTACCGGAGCTATTCATATTGACGATCCTAATAACAAAAGCGGCGAAAAAGATTATCCTTATTTCCCCGTATTTGACAGTTATGCCAATTCCTATCTTTACTGGGAACGCCCCCAGATTGAAGGAGGTGTATATAAAAAAGATAAAATGTACTTCTCCGTTGATCCTTTTGTGCTGGACAGTCTGGAGACTTTCAACGGAACCAGCCTGCGGTTTGCGGGTAGTTTCTTCTCTTCGGAAATTTTCCCGGAATTCCGGCAGGAACTTCAGGTAATGGATGATTTTACCCTCGGCTTTAAGGCAATGGCGCCTCCCGAAGGATACCGGATTTACGACGGAAACGGGCGATTTTTCAACGAAATCAGCCTTGACAACAAAGGGCTTCGCGGCAACGGTCGTATTGAATACCTGGGAACAGTAGCAAAAAGTGACTCTTTTGTTTTTCACTTTGACTCGGTCATGGCTCAGGTATCCTATTTTAATATGCAGCGCGGATACCGGGGTGGGGTTTATTTCCCGGAAGTAAATTCCGAGACCGCACTTTATACCTGGTACACCAAAGACAGCGCCCTGGCAGTAAGCTCTACTTATGAGGCCCTCTCTATTTTCGGTGGCGAGGCACAATTTTCCGGAACCCTGAGCATTACCGAAAAAGGAATGGTGGGGCACGGTGAGATTATCCTCGGCCAGATCAAAATCAGTGGAGACAGCATCGTTTTTAATGAAATGGATTTTAAAGCCGACGGCTGCGATTTTACGGTAGTGGACAAAGCTGACCCGGAAATTGTGCATTTCATCGCCAAAAACGTAAGCGTTACTTACGATGTATGGCGCCATTCTTCGAAGTTTGAAACCAAAGAGGTCGGAAAAGAACTTGCGTCTTTCCCGCTGCATAAATATGCTACCACCATGGCCAAAGGGGTATATCAGCGTTCGACCGATGACCTGAAACTTGAAGGTATCAGTTCCTATATCAAGGACAACTACTTCGTTTCCTCCGATCCTAAGCAGGACAGCCTCCGGTTTAATGCCAAAGATTCTTATTACAAACTCGACACACGGGAAGTGGTTGTCAGCGGTGTGCCTTATATTAATGTGGCAGACGCTATCATTACTCCCAAAGAGCAGGAAGTCATTATTCAGGATAACGGCCTGATCAAATCGCTCGAAAACGCCGTCATTGAAGCAGATCGCGAGACCAAAATGCACAAAATCTACGATGCTACGGTCAGCATTTTCGGTCGCAATGAATACGAAGGCGGCGGTAAATACGACTACATCGAAGTAAATGGTAAACCGCAGTACATTGAGTTCAACAATATCAAGGTCAGCAGCGATACCTCCACCATCGCTTCTGGCGGAATCTCCGAAGAAGACGGATTTTACCTTACCGAACGTATTTTCTTCCGCGGTAAAGCCGAGCTTGATGCTTCACGTCAATTCCTCAGCTTTGGCGGTGAAGTAAAAATCGAATCCGAAAACCCTGTATTCAAAGGTGCCTGGTTTAATTTTGAAAATACCATCGTAAACCCCGACTCGGTATTTATTCCGATTGCCGCCAACCTTACCAATGAAGCGGGGGAAGTACTTACCGTTGGTCTAAATTTTGTACCGGAAAACCGCGTATTCTACTCCAACTTCCTCCAGGCTAAAGATGCCGATGACGACGTAGAAATCCTCGCCGCTTCCGGAGGCCTCACTTTTGACCGGCGTAAAAAAGAATTTAAAATCGGTTCGGAAGAAAAGCTGAAAAACCAGGTCTTCAAAGGAGCGACGGTGAGTTTCAACGACGCCGAAAACACCATCACCTCTCAGGGTTTCCTCAACTTCCCTTACGACTTTGTGGATAAAACCATCACCATGAAAATGGCAGGGTCATGGAAAGAAGACATGCGCAAACGGCAGCTTTCCACCAATCTCGTCATGGGTGTGAGTTTACCGATATTGCCGGTAGAACAATTAGGTAAACTCTCCGAAAACCTGGTTTTCCTTACCACATCGAGCAAAAATATTGACTTCAACCAGCGGGCTTTCCTCGAAAATATTTCTGAACTCCTCGACGAAGGTACAAAAGGCGAACGCGAAACCGGCAAATTCCTCGAAAACGTGAGAAATTCGCTCGTTTACACGGACATCAAACTCTCTCAGCAATTGCCTTATACCCTCTTGTTGTCCAATATCAACTTCAACTTCAGCCGCGACGAAAAGGCACTTTACAGCGACTCCGAGGTCGGACTTATCGGGCTTGCCGGCAATACCATCAACAAAATGGTCAATGCCAAAATCGTCTATAAATTTGGCGCGATTTCCGGACTGGGTGAAAAACAGCCCGACAAAGTGACCATTTACCTTGAAGTGGACGAATTTAACTGGGTCTATTTCCACTTCGAAGATGATGTTGTAAAAACCTGGTCCACTTATTACGACGAATACAATTACCCGCTTCAGGCTGAAGTGGACAAACGTAAAAGTGAATCCGGATTCCGATTCGAGATGGCTAACGATGACGAGGTAGCAAAGTTCCGGCAGGAATTTGTAGAGAAGTTTATTAAAAAATAAAAAATAACACTCAAACAAACAGTCCCGGCCTTGTGCCGGGATTTTTTTTTGCCCTGTCCCGAATACGCCACTTTATATCTCACCCTTTTTCGGCGTCACTTCAATAAGCTGCGCAGTAGATTTTTTGTTTAAACCACAACATTACAATCTAAACCGATGAAAAAGGTAGTCCTGATCGTTTTGTCTGTATTTTCCCTGATGACCTCCGTCTTTGCGCAAGTGCAGACTTTTATGAAAGTCTATGGCGACCTCCCTGCCGACACTACGCGTGCTTATAAAATCCTCCCCCTCCCCGACACTACTTTTTTGATCGGTGGGCAATGGGATAATAAAGCTTATATTATGAAGGTTGACTATGATGGTTCTATACTGAACTACTTTGATATCAGTGACACCATTAGTGGTCTTTCGAAGGTTCTGGATATGCTTCAACTTCCCAATGGGGAGGTTGTGGCTGTCGGAGAATGCGAAAATTGTACACCGGATAGCACTGACCACGTTTTCGCGGTTCGGGTGGATACGGCCTTAAATCTTTTCAACCTCCGCTTTTTTTACGGAACCAGCCCCACTAACTCATTTACTTATGGTCCTTCGGTTGCTTATGGCAACGGGGTACTAGCCGTTAGCATGAGTAAGGCTGGCGCAGGTTTAAATTTTGAAGATGTATGGGTACATTCCCTTGATAATAACCTCAATACACTTTGGGATCAGACCTATCATAGCTGCGGAAACTGTGGTTTTGACTACGCTTATGACCTGACTCCTACGAATACGGGGTTTGCGATGATTGTAGGAAATGCCTTTCTGGATTCCGTGCGAATGTACCATTTAAGCCCAACGGGTGCTATATTGTGGAAAAAAGCCCACTATAATTGGGACGGAATTTCCATCGGGAAATTGGTCGCTTCTAATGGAACCATTTACCTTGCAGGTGGGGTTAAGGGATTACCCATTGATTCTCTTCATTTTACGGCTGTAATTTCTGCTTTTTATGAATCCGATGGCGCTACTAAGGGATTTGCCATTGTCAACGACAGCCTGATTAACGAAAGATTTTATGATATTCAATTATCCTCTGGTGGAACCCTGCTCGCAGGTTATACCCGCAATGAGCCTAATTTATTCGGTACTTACCTTGTATCTCGGCTTTATAGGATAGATACAGCTAATTTTTCTGTACTGGGATATGTACAAATTCCCAATCCTAATACCATTACTAATATGGGGGTACAAAGTGTGGTTCCGTTTAATGCCGATGCTACCGAATTCGCATCCTGCGGAATCCGAGGTTTTATCAACCGAGGTTTTTATTACGCTCATCTGCCGTGTAAGATGAAATCAACCAGTTTGAATGCTACTATCTGTCAGGGCGAAACCTATAACTTGGCCGGAGTAACCTACAATTCCTCCGGCACTTATACCGCGACCCTTGTCGCTGCTAACAGTTGCGACTCGATCGTTACACTCAACCTAACCGTTTTACCCAACTCCAGCAGCAGCATTAATGCCACCATCTGCCAGGGCGAAACCTATAACTTGGCCGGGGTAACCTACAATTCTTCCGGCACTTACACCGCGACCCTTGTCGCTGCTAACGGCTGCGATTCGGTCGTAACGTTGAACCTCGCCGTTTTGCCCAACCTCAGCAGCAGCATTAACGCCACCATCTGCCAGGGCGAAACGTACAATTTCGGCGGAGTGACCTACAACTCCTCCGGCACTTACGTCGCCACGCTCACCGCTGCCAACGGCTGCGACTCGGTCGTAACGTTGAACCTCGCCGTTCTGCCCAACCTCAGTAGCACCGTCAATGCCGCCATTTGTCAGGGAGCAACTTATAATTTCGGCGGAGTGACTTACAGCACTTCGGGTACTTATTCGGCTACCTTTACCGCTGCTGGCGGCTGCGATTCGGTTGTTACGCTCAACCTCTCCGTTCTACCGAACCTCAGCAGTACAACTAGTGCCAATATCTGCCAGGGCGAAACATACAGTCTCGGCGGAGTGATGTACAGCACAGCGGGCACTTACGTCGCCACCCTCACCGCTGCCAGCGGCTGCGATTCGGTCGTAACCCTTCATCTCAATGTCACAGGTCTTGATACAACGGTGACGATCAACAGCTATAACCTTAATGTGCCTCTCCAGACCGGTGTTGCCTACCAATGGATTTCCTGCGCAGACAACCAACCGGTGCCGGGGGCGATTTCTAATTCTTTCAGCCCCACACAAAGCGGAGCCTATAAAGTAGCCGTTACTTCCGGCAATTGTACCGATACCTCGGCCTGCCACAATGTGCTGGCCACCGGGATAGACCACGAATTTGCCGAAAGCCTGCGCATTTACCCCCAACCGGCACACGATCAGTTTTGGCTGGAAATGAGCACGCCTTACCCCGCCGTCGAACTCCAACTCACCGATATGCAGGGGCGAACCGTTTGGCAAAAAAATCTTCAAAATGAGGTAGTTACAATTATCCCCGTCTCCTTTCTCGCCACGGGTGTTTATCTGCTTCACGTGCAGACAGAGGGAAAATATGCGGTGCGGAAGGTTTTGAAGCAATAATCGAAAATTTCCTGCTTTATATTTTGTACGATAATCTCGTCACAAGATGTAAAGCAGGAAATCTTTGTTCCGAAATTCACAGCAGTAAAACATGGGGTTATGAAAAAGGTAATTACACTCGCGTATTCGGTATTTTTTATCGCAACGATCGGCCTATCACAGTCGCTGACTTTTATGAAAGTCTATGGCGACCTCCCCGCCGACACGACCCGTGCTTATAAAATACTTTCCCTGTCCGATACTACTTTCCTCATCGGCGGGCAGTGGGACAATAAAGGTTTTATCATGCATGTGGATTACGACGGTACGATGCTAAATTATCGCGCCGTGAGTGACTCTGTTGTGGGGATTTCGGCGGTTCGAGATATGGTACAACTACCCAATGGAGATATAATTGCTGTGGGCGAATGTAAAGATTGTGCACCCACGGATACGGTAGATCACGTATTTGCCCTGCGACTCAATACTTCGCTGGATATTCTGAATCTCCGATTATTTTACGGAACGAACCCCAACCCGCTCACTTACGGACCTTCCCTCGCTTATAGCAACGGGGTACTGGCAGTGAGCATGACGATGGCAGGAATAGGTTTTAATTTTGAGGATCTTTTGCTGCATGCGCTTGACAACCAATTAAATACTATCTGGAGTCAGATCTATAACAGTTGTGGAAATTGTGGTTTTGAATATGCCCATGACCTGGCTCCCACCAGTGCCGGTTTTGCGATGATTGTGGAAAATGTTTTTACGGATTCTCTGCGACTCTTTCATCTAAGTACGGCAGGAAGCGTTTTGTGGAAACAAACGTATTCCATCTCGGGGGGAGTTTCGTTTGGGAAAATGGTAGCGGCGAATGGAATCATTTATGTAGGTGCGGCGATTCGGGGATTGCCCCAAGATCCTGCACATTATCTAGCAGTAATTTCCGGCATTTATGAATCCGATGGCTCCAGTGCCGGCGCGGCGGTCATCAATGACAGCCTGATTGATGAGCGGATTATGGATATTCAGCTTTCATCTAACGGCACTTTGCTTGCAGGTTATATGCGAAGTGAACCCAACGCTTTTGGCACTTACCAGGTATCGCGGATTTACCGGATAGATACGGCTAATTTTTCTGTCCTGGGATATGTACAAATTCCTAATCCCAACGACATCACTAATATGGGCATACGAAGTGTGGTTCCGTTTAATGCCGATGGTACGGAGTTCGCTTCCTGCGGGATTAGAGGGTTTATCAATCGCGGTTTTTTTTATGGGAATCTGCCGTGTAAAACGAAGTCTGATAATGTCTCTGCCACAATCTGTGATGGGGAAACTTACTTCCTCGGCACGGTTGCTTACACCGATTCCGGTACTTACACCGCCACCCTCACCGCCGCCAACGGCTGCGATTCGGTTGTTACACTCAACCTCTATGTGACCGAAACCGACACCACCGTTACACAGGCAACCTATACCCTTTCAGTTCCTCTCCAGATTGGCATTACCTACCAATGGATTTCCTGTGCCAACAATCAACCCGTACCGGGAGCGATTTCCCATTCTTTCAGCCCCACACAAAGTGGGGCCTATAAAGTAGCCGTTACTTCCGGCAATTGTGCCGATACCTCGGCCTGCCACAATGTGCTGGCCACCGGGATAGACAACGAATTTGCCGAAAGTCTGCGCATTTACCCCCAACCGGCACACGATCAGTTTTGGCTGGAAATGAGCACGCCTTACCCCGCCGTCGAACTCCAACTCACCGATATGCAGGGGCGAACCGTTTGGCAAAAAAATCTTCAAAATGAGGTAGTTACAACTATCCCCGTCTCCTTCCTCGCCTCGGGTGTTTATCTGCTTCATGTGCAGGCAGAGGGAAAATACGCGGTGCGGAAGGCTTTGAAGCAATAGATTTTGATTAAAACTCGCTGGTGAAGTGAAACTTCACCTCGGGAAAAAGCTCCTGAGTGGAATTGAGATCCCAGGCAGACGCGGCGAGAAAAACATCTCTGCCGCGTTTGTCTTTAGCCATGGATTTTTTCTTGCGTTCTTTAAACTCTTTGAGTTTTAGGGGTTTATCGCAGGTAATCCAACAGGCTTTGTAAAGCGAGGCCGACTCGTAACGACAGGTGGCATTATATTCGTGTTTGAGGCGATATTGAATTACCTCAAATTGGAGTGCGCCTACCGTGCCGATGATTTTTCTTCCGGTAAATTCATTGGTAAATAGCTGTGCCACACCTTCATCCATCAATTGTTCGAGGCCCTTGGCCAGTTGTTTGGATTTCATGGGGTCAGCATTTTCCACAAACTGAAAGAGTTCAGGAGAAAAACTGGGAATACCTTTAAAGTGAATTTGTTCTCCTTCGGTAAGGGTATCGCCAATAACAAAATTGCCCGAATCATACAAACCTACAATGTCGCCGGGATAGGCAATATCAATCACCGATTGTTTGGCGGCCATAAAAGAGGTGGGATTGGCAAATTTGAGGTTTTTGCCGATTCGGACGTGGTGATAGTTTTTATTTCGTTCAAATTGCCCGGAACACACGCGCACGAAAGCGATACGGTTGCGGTGATTGGGGTCCATATTGGCGTGGATTTTAAAGACAAACCCGGTGAATTTATCTTCGAAAGGTTCGATGTCCCGTTCTTCGGTATGGCAGACCTGCGGATGAGGCGCAATTTTCACAAAACAGTCGAGCAATTCTTTTACCCCAAAATTATTCACAGCACTGCCAAAAAACACCGGGGAAAGAATTCCTTCGCGGTATAAATTTTCATCAAACTCCGGGTAAACGCCGTTGAGCAGTTCTACTTCATCGCGTAAGGTTTTGGCCTGACTGCCGAGATAGGTTTCGAGTTCAGGATTGGAGAGATCCGAAAATGCGATAGTGTCTTCGGCGGCCTGTTTTCCATGGGGAGAGAAAAGCACCAGTTTTTCTTCGTAGAGATTATACACTCCGCGGAAAGACTTACCCATACCAATGGGCCAGCTAAGCGGGCGCACGTTGAGGCCGAGTTTTGCTTCCACTTCGTCGAGGAGGAGAAAGGGGTCCTGGCCTTCGCGGTCGAGTTTATTGATAAAAACGATAATAGGAGTATCGCGCATGCGGCATACTTCCACCAGTTTTTCGGTTTGGGTTTCCACACCTTTAGCAACATCAATGACGACAATTACACTGTCAACGGCGGTAAGCGTGCGATAAGTATCTTCGGCAAAATCCTGGTGGCCGGGAGTATCGAGGATGTTCACTTTGACTTCTCCGTAGTCAAAACCCATGACGGAGGTAGCCACGGAGATACCCCTTTGGCGTTCGATCTCCATAAAGTCGGAAGTCGCAGATTTTTTGATTTTATTAGACTTAACTGCACCGGCAACCTGGATTGCCCCCCCGAAAAGCAAAAGTTTTTCGGTAAGAGTGGTTTTACCGGCATCAGGATGGCTAATGATGGCAAAAGTGCGGCGGCGTTTGACTTCTTCGTTGAATCCCATGGTAAGAAAATAAGACCGCAAAGGTAGCGGTTTTACAAAAAAAATCCCGCTCTTTTGAGCGGGATTCCGATTTCTTTTGAAAGTGGTAGAATTAGTTGGAAGAACCGCTTCCACCAAAACCGCTCTTATACATTTTGTAAAGGCCATCCACTTTGGGAGCAATTACAAATTCGGTGCGGCGATTTTTTTCTTTACCTTCATCACTATCGTTGGCAGCAACAGGCTGAGTATCTCCTTTACCGGTAGCCGTAAGGCGGTCGGAAGAAACACCGTTTTTCTCCAGTTCTCTTACAACCGAGATTGAACGGGCAACACTCAGGCTCCAGTTGTCTTTGAATTTAGCTTTGTTTACGACGACTGGGTCGCTGTCGGTATGACCTTCAACGGCTACATACATGCCTTGATTTTTCTTAAAAGTTTCGGCCATAGTAGCGATGATTGATTCAGAATCTTTCAACAGGCGGTCGCGACCGGCTTCGAAGAGGATTTTGTTCTGCATGGAAATGTAGAGTTTTCCATTTCTTTCTTCGATGCTGAAATCGTTGGGATCGTAAGTTTCGAAAGCAGCGGAAATCGCACTTTTCATTTCAGCAAGGCGTGCATTATTGTCTGCAACGGTTTTGCTGAGAGCAGCAATTTCCTCTTTGCTCATGTTGAGGTTTTTCTGAAGTTCTTCTGCGTCGGCTTTCAGTTTCGCATTTTCATCCTGAGCAGAAGCGAGAGAACTTTCCAGCGCGCTTTTTTCGGCTGCCGCACGGGTCATAGCTTCTTCGTATTTTTTCTTGGATACGCAGGAAGCCAACAATGTGGTCGCAGCTACAAAGACCATAATTCTGATAACCATTACTGATAGTTTCATGACAGTTTTGCGTTGTGTAATCGAGTTAAAGATTAATGTCAGATGTATCGTTTTTTGCTTAATCTATTTCTATTTTGCATAGTTATTCATACTTATTCAAATAAGCAAATTCTTAACCTAGTAAATGACCATACAGGCACGTAAAATCAACAATTTACGGCCATTTCTATTATGTCAAGAAGCTAATTTCTGCAAATATGAAAAATTAAGCCAACGCCGTAAATTTACTACAAATTTTCGTCATATACGAATTTGGCCGTCAATTATTCCCCTTATTTCCACAGAATACCCTTTTTTCTTACATAGAGACTCTCTTGAGACTATCCAAAAATCTTACCTCCCAATGCATGCAATCGTTCCTCCGGGTTTCAGTTGTCAAAAACTTTTCTTTAGTTGGAGGCAGAATCGCTATTACCTATGTCAAAAAAACTACGCTCCTCCGAATGGTTTGGAAAAACCGATAAAATGGGTTTCATCTACCGAAGCTGGATGAAAAACCAGGGCATCCCCAACGACGAGTTTGAGGGAAAACCGGTGATTGGAATCTGCAATACATGGTCTGAACTTACGCCTTGTAATGCACATTTCCGGGAACTGGCTGAATCCGTCAAACGAGGCATTTCAGAAGCCGGAGGGTTCCCGCTGGAATTTCCGGTTACTTCACTCGGTGAAACTATGATGCGCCCTACGGCCATGCTTTTCCGAAATCTCGCAAGCATGGACACGGAGGAAACCATCCGCGCCAACCCACTTGATGGGGTGGTTTTGCTTTGCGGTTGTGACAAAACGACTCCTTCTACGATCATGGGTGCGGCCAGTGTGGACCTGCCAACCATCGTCGTTTCAGGGGGTCCCATGCTAAATGGCAAATACCGGGGCGAAGACATTGGTTCGGGTACGCATGTCTGGAAATTCAGTGAAGACTTGCGGGCAGGAAAAATGTCGCCTAAAGAATTTTTGTACGCCGAATCCTGCATGTCCCGCAGCCGGGGGCACTGTATGACTATGGGTACAGCCTCCACAATGGCCTGTATGGTAGAATCTCTCGGTATGACTCTTCCCGGTGGTGCAACCGTACCCGCAGCCGACTCCCGCCGAAAAGTAGTGGCCCAACTCGCCGGAAGGAGGATCGTGGAAATGGTAAATGAAAACCTCAAAATCTCCGATATCCTCACCCGCAAAGCATTTGAAAATGCCATCAAAGTAAATGCCGCCATCGGAGGATCCACCAATTTTATTATTCACCTGCTGGCAATTGCCGGAAGAGTCGGGGTAGAACTTACACTCGACGATTTTGACCGGCTCGGCAGTCGTATTCCCTTTCTGGTCAATCTTATGCCCTCGGGAAAATATTTGATGGAAGATTTCTTTTACGCAGGAGGTCTCCCGGTAGTGATGAAAGAACTAAGTCAGCATCTCCACATGGATGCTCTTACCGTAAATGGCCGACCGGTAGGAGAAAATGTTGCTGACGCCGAATGTTTCAACCGCGATGTCATCGCTTCAATTGATGCGCCTATCCTCCGTGAAGGCGGAATTGCGGTGGTGAAAGGCAACCTCTGCGAAAACGGTGCAGTAATCAAACCCTCCGCCGCTACACCGGCATTGATGGTACACCGGGGCAGGGCTGTTGTATTTGAAAATAATGAAGACTATCACGCCCGCATAGACGATCCCAATCTCGACATTGATGAAACCTGCGTGATGGTTTTGAAAAATGTCGGCCCCAAAGGGTATCCGGGGATGCCGGAGGTGGGAAATATGGGACTCCCCAAAAAATTGCTTCAAAAAGGGGTTAAAGACATGGTGCGAATTTCCGACGGGAGAATGAGCGGAACCGCTTTTGGAACGGTTTTCCTTCATGTTTCCCCCGAATCAGCCATTGGCGGCACGCTGGCATTTGTGCGCGACGGCGATATGATTGAGGTAAATGTACCAGAAAGGAAACTCCATCTGGATGTTTCTGACGAGGAACTCGCCCGCCGCAGGGCCGAATGGACGCCGCCGGAGCGCCCGACACCCCGCGGTTATGTCAAAATTTATGTGGACCATGTGACACAAGCCAATGAGGGAGCCGACCTGGACTTTCTCATCGGCAAATCTGGCTCCGCTGTTCCCAAAGACAATCATTGATTTATGAGCCAAAATATGTTTAGCCTTAATGGAAAAACGGCACTGATAACCGGGGCGGCTTCGGGCATCGGCCTGGCAATCGCCACTTTATTTGCGCGGCAGGGAGCTATCGTTTACCTTACCGACATCAGCCGCGAACAGGGAGAAAAAGCCGTTGAAGAAATCCGGAGGGAGGGCTTTATCGCAGAGTTTCTGCCCTTGGATGTGAGCGATGGAGGCGCGGTTCAGGCAGTGGCGGAAACGGTTCTGAAAGCTCATAATAAACTTGACATCCTTGTAAACAATGCCGGGATCGGCTTTGTAGGAACTTTGCTTGAGACGAAGGCTGAAGACATGGATCGGCTCTACCAGGTGAATGTAAAGGGAGTTTTCAATCTGTGTAAGGTTTTTTTACCGGGAATGGTAGCGCGGAAAGCGGGGAATATCATCAATATTGCTTCGATTGCCGGGATACAGGCGGTAAGAGAGCGAATGGCCTATTGTACCACAAAGTTTGCAGTAGTGGGCATTACCAAATCGCTGGCAGTGGACCACGCGAAACAGGGCGTCCGGGTGAATGCTATTTGTCCGGGAAGAGTAGAAACACCTTTTGTGAAAATGCGGTTGCGGGAGTATCCTGATCCGGAAAAGGCCTACCAGGAGATGTCTGCAACACAACCCCTGGGCCGTATGGCCCAGCCGGAAGAGGTAGCGAGTGTCGCTTTATTCCTTGCGAGCGAAGCTGCGTCTTTTGTCACCGGCTCGTGCCAGATGGTTGACGGAGGCTGGAGTGCCGGATGATTCAGGTTTTTGTGTTAAAGGTGTTCATCGTGCGCTCCAGTCCCACATTGATAAAAGACAGGATGCCTTCCACGCATTTATCCAAAAGTGCGGGCATGGCTTTATATTCCTCTTCTGAAAAACGGGAAAGCACAAAGTCCACCTGAGTACCTTTGGGAAAATCGCTGCCGATGCCAAACCGGATACGGGCATATTGCTGAGTACCCAATATTTCCTGAATGTCTTTTAGTCCGTTGTGCCCGCCATCGGAACCTTTTCCGCGCATACGGAGAGTACCAAAAGGCAGAGCCACATCATCGGTGATGACGATAAGGTTTTCGATGGGAATTTTTTGGTCGTTGAGGTGGTAACGAATGGCCTTTCCGCTGAGGTTCATATAAGTAGTGGGCTGAATAATGACCAACTGGCGGCCCCGTTGTTTGCCCACCGCTTTATTTGCGAGACGGTCAGGTTCAAAAGAGACACCGAGTTTATCTGCTAATGAGACAGCGACCATGAACCCGATGTTATGGCGGGTTTCATGATAATCGGCACCGATATTTCCGAGTCCGGCAATGAGGTATTTCATAAATCAGCTAAACAAAAAAGACCAACCCCGGAGAAACCGGGGTCGGTACAAAAATATCTTAGGAAGAAGACCATAGAAGGTCCCGAATTTACTTGGCGGGAGTTGCCGCTCCGGCAGTACTTCTGAGAGAGCGCGGAATTTCCACGCTAGCCAGAGCTGCAGAGGGAGAGGTAAGAATTTCCACCCCTTCAATTTTGGCTTGGCCTACTTTGATGGTTTGGCCGAGATCGAGGTGAGAAACTTCCACTTCGATTACTTCGGGCAACTTGGCGGGAATACCTTTAACCGTAAGTTTTCTCACCTTTGCCGTAAGTTTACCCCCTTTAGCAACACCTACGGGAATACCGTTGAGTTTTACCGGGAGAGTAAGTTTTACTTTTTTGGAATCGGAAACTTTCAAAAACTCAACGTGGAGAATTTTTTCCGTTACAGGGTGATATTCAGCAGAGCGAACAATTGCCTGAGTAACTTCGCCGTCCACATCCAGGTTTACGATATAGGTTTCGGGAGTATAGAGAACTTTGCCGACCTCTTTAGCTTCAATGAAGATATGGGTAGCATTTTGTTCATCATAAATTACACCTGGGATATTTCCAGCGGCTCTAAGATCTTTTGCCGTTCTTTTCCCCACTTGTTCCCTTTTATGGGCTTTCAGTTCCGTCGTTTTCATTCCTTATTAGCTTAGAAACAGTGAACTAATAGATTCAAAGTTATGAATTTTTCTGAAAGCCTTCGCAAAAACAGGTGCGATGCTGATGACTTTCAGATTATGTACTTGTTGAGTGATGGGAATGGTATCCGTAACTGCCACCTCCTTTAGTTTGGAGTTTCCGATTCTTTCATAAGCTTTTCCCGAAAGAATTGGATGAGTAGCTACTGCCCGTACCGATAGAGCGCCATTTTCCATCAATAAATCCGCTGCCTTACAGAGCGTACCGGCTGTATCAATGAGGTCATCAATGAGTACGATATTGCGCTCTTTGGGGTCGCCGATGACCTGCATGGATTCGACTTCGTTGGGTCTTACCCTGTGTTTATCCACAATAATCAGCTCTGCTTCCAGAAGCTGTGCATATTTCCGGGCGCGGGCGGAGCCGCCAATGTCCGGGGATGCTATGCATAGATTTTCCAGATTCAGGCTTTTGAGATAAGGAACAAAAACCGCCGAAGCGTCCAGATGATCAAGCGGAATGTCAAAGAATCCCTGAATTTGCCCTGCATGCAGGTCCATCGTTACGATCCGGTTGGCGCCTGCGGCGGTAAGAATGTTCGCCACAAGTTTTGCTCCTACCGAAACGCGGGATTTAAATTTCCGATCCTGTCTTGCATAGCCAAAATAAGGGATCACTACTACTACCTGATTGGCAGATGCCCTTCTTGCGGCATCAATCATCAACAGAAGCTCCATGATATTATCTCCCGGAGCGAAGGTTGATTGTACCAGAAAGATATCAGAACCTCTGATTGATTCCTCGTAGTAAACCTGCATTTCTCCGTCGCTAAATTTAATCAACTCAATTTTACCTAACGGAGAACCGAAAAAATCCGAGATTTTTTCGGCTAAATATCGGGATGCAGAACCCGAGAATATTTTTATTGGCGATGACATAGACCTGTTGTTGTCCCGGGAGGGCTCGAACCCCCAATAACAGAACCAAAATCTGCTGTGTTACCAATTACACCACAGGACAAAGACCATTTTGATTTTGAAACGGGGGCAAAGTACGTACTTTTCCCGCTTTTAATCAACCCTGAAATCAAAAAAATTTATTTTTTCTTAACCTTTATTTATTCCCCCATCCGCCCATTTCAAAAAATACAAAAAATGCCTCCCCACGTATTGCGAACCTGCCTCCGGAGTTGTATCATTGGCCTTCAGGACTTTTCGCTCTTCACTTTTCACTTTTCACTCTACCCAAACCCCTCATACTATGTCCCCTTTTGTCGCAGAAATTATCGGCACCCTGCTCCTGATTTTATTGGGAAATGGCGTGGTCGCCAATGTTGTACTTAGCCAAACCAAAGGCAATAACAGCGGTTGGATTGTCATATCGCTGGCCTGGGGAATGGCCGTATTTACCGGTGTCTGGGTCGCAGGGCCTTACAGCGGTGCCCACCTCAACCCCGCCGTAACACTGGGTCTGGCTGTCGCCGGAAAGTTTGAATGGGCACAGGTTGTTCCTTATATCGTCGCGCAGTTTATCGGCGCAGCTTTAGGCCAGACGCTCGTATGGCTTTCGTATAAAGATCATTATGCTGTAACCGACGACCGCGATGCAAAACTGGCAACCTTTTGCACCGCTCCCGCGATTCGGAATACGCTTAGTAATATTTTTACCGAACTCGTCGGTACTTTTGTATTGATATTTGCCGTTCTTTATGCAGTGAGTCCTTCTTTTACTGCCGAAAGTCTGCCCAATGCTACCCTCGGGCTGGGAACGCTGGGGGCATTGCCGGTGGCACTCCTTGTAGTTGCTATCGGTCTTTCACTGGGAGGGCCTACCGGTTATGCCATCAACCCTGCCCG
Organism: Bacteroidia bacterium; assembly: GCA_033764335.1. Taxonomy (GTDB): domain Bacteria; phylum Bacteroidota; class Bacteroidia; order J057; family J057; genus JAGQVA01. The sequence goes on from JANRJC010000066.1 coordinate 63,568, forward strand.
CGACCTCGGACCCCGGATCATGCACCTGATTTTGCCGATCCCGGATAAACGAGACAGCGACTGGGGATATGCCTGGATTCCGGTAGTGGCTCCCCTTGCAGGGGCTTTAGTTGCCGCAGGTTTATTTCTGGCTCTGAGCCAGGCGTGAATATATTATGAAAAAAACCATTCAAGGATTATTGCTTATAACCTGGCTTATACCTGGATTTTTGTTCTGCCAGCAAAAAACGGAGACCGATTTTTACCGAATGCTGGATGAGATGTACAAAAAAACGGTCCCCTTGGTCCATGCTGCGGAGGTAAAACAAAAAGGCCTCAACCATTATTTTATCCTCGATACCCGTGAACCGGAAGAATATCGCGTTTCCCATTTGCGCGGAGCAATTGGCGTTGGATTTGACCATTTTGACCCGAAAAGCGTTGCAGGTATCGGCAAAGAACATCCTGTTCTCGTCTATTGTTCGGTAGGCTACCGCAGCGAAAGAATTGGGGAAAAACTCAGAGAAATGGGTTATACCCAGGTATATAACCTGTACGGAGGCATTTTTGACTGGAAAAATCAGGGAAATCCTGTCGTGGATGCAGGTGGTAATTCCACCGAAAAAGTCCACACTTACAACCTTCAATGGAGCCAGTGGCTGTTTCGCGGGCAAAAAGTGTATTAATCCAGGTATTTTTCCAGTTTTTCCAAAAATAGTGGCCCCGGCGGAACCGGCAACACCGTGCCTTTGGTGGCGATTTTTTTGATCTGCCGGGTATCGCTCTGTTTCTCCAATAACTGGAGCAATTGCAGGCGGGCCTCAAAATGATAGGGATTTGCCTCCACGGCTTGTGTATAAGCAATTGTGGCCATATCCGTTTTTCCCTCTTTTTCCGCCAATATGCCCGCTGTGAAATAATATTCCGCCTTGGGATAAGGCAAGCGGGGAACATCCATACGGGAAAACGCTGTACGAGCTTTGGCGAGTTTCCCTAATTCAGCGTCAAGCCGAATCCACATATTTTGATCTCCCTGCCTTTGCATTGTGCCATCTTCAATAGGAGCAAGCGTTGCAAGGGCACGGGTGGTGTCTGCGGTAATCAAAAAAGCCTTGGCCATCAAACCGGTAAATATCGGGTTGGGATTACCGGCAGCTTCAAGGATTGCCTGAGATTCGCCCAAAACTTCGATAGCCTTAAGGCACAAACCATTGGCAATCAAAACCTGGGCAAATTGCATCCTATGGTAATAATTTTGAGGTTTTTGGCTTATCAGGTTTTCAAAAAACAAAACCGATTCTTCCGCATATCCCATTTTCCCCCTGATTTCCCAGGCAAAAGCCATTGCTTCATCCTTCCGGTCGCGGAGGTAGGTAGAAATCGTAGGTGCATGGGTAGCATAGTTTTCAGCGGCTTCGATGGCTTCTGCCAGCAGCGCATAGTTGCGATAAAACTCGCGGTGGCTTTCGTTAAGTTCGGCACGTACCGAAAAGTCATCTTCCACCATTTCGGCCTGATGATAGAGATGTGCTTGTTCTTTGACGGTTGTGGCAAGAGAAGATTTTCCCTGAAGAAAGCGCTTATTTTCGACGGCTGCTGCTTTTTGGTAAATGGGACCATATCCGGGGTTTATGGCAGAAGCCTTGCGAATCCATTCGGCGGCCTGTTCAAATCGGTTTTCGTCGGCGTGAATCCCGGCGTAAGCAAGATAAACCGGCAAATACACACTGTCCCAGACTCGGGCAGTATCGAGGTATCGCAGGGCCTGCTCATTGTTTCCATCATATTGAGCCGATTCGGCAAGCGAGAGATAGACCTGCGCCCAATTGCCTGCCATTGAAGTCGAATCACCTGCCAGGTAAGCGCGGTGTCGTTTTACCAGACTATCTATAAAGCTGTATGTCTGAGGATCTTTTTTGAGGAGATCCCCGGTCGTATTCATGGATTTATGATTGAGTGGATGGACTTTTACCGGAATAAAATAGGCGGGAAAAGTTTGGGCGAGAAATTCAAACTCATTATTAGCACTATAATAATCGAGGATGCGACCATTTGCCATGGCATCATAATAACATGCCCGTACTTTCCGCATTTCTTCATCCGTAAAAATGGTTCCGTGAAAAAGATGGACATATTCATGGAGGGTGACGTTTCTTTCCAGATGAGCGGCTCTTTCGACGTATTCGATACCCGTTGCGCCGCTGCCTACCCCCCGAATGTCCATCCACTGCCGATTGTCAAAAGTCGTAGCACCGCGAAAATAGGTGTTATTCATGGCATGGGAGAGGTCAATGTGAAGCGGAGGAATGACAAACTGACGGTTGAGTTTGACCAGAAAAGGGAAATACACCACGCTGGTATAAAGCTGATTCCAGATCATCTTCTGCACCCGGTCGCCGGGATAATAGTTGGCGTCGGGGAATACACTTTCAAAGGATTGAGTATCTTCGACTTGAGTATTCACAATTACCTTTTCCAAAGAATCAAAAGCCGCCAGGTATTGAAAGCGTTTATATTTAATGACGGCGGCGAGTCCGTTGTGGGCAGGACCGTAGTGAGGTTTTTGGCGGAGGATTTTCAGAAATACTGCCTGAGCCGAATCCAGTCTTTGCCATACCGGTTTATCATAAGCCATATAATACACCGAACCTAACATCATCGGCGGTATTACTGAGGCAAAAAAAGTTTCACCGACACCTTCGATTATTCGGATAGCCTCGTCCAGGCGATTTTGCGAAATAAGCATTTCCGCGGGTTCCAGTTCATGGAGAATTTCTTCCTCATCGGGATCCACATAATCGGCAAAAGTAAGATGAGTATGTCCATTGCCCCAGTGCCAGTGAGTGAGGTAATGGAGAGGGTTTACGGCAAGCGCAATTTCCCATTGGGCCGCCATGTCTTTAAGTTGAGTGGCATCCACTCTTCGCCAGATGGCGTAACCGTAATTAAAGCGGGCGTCGGCATTAAAGGGGTCTTGTTCGAGGCAGCGGCGGAGAGCCGGCTCGGCTTTTTCCGGTTCCTGATTCCAGAAATGGACATCCGCTTCGAGGAGATGCGCTTCGGCATTGGCGGGATTCCACTGAATCACCTGCTGAGCCAAGGCGAGGGCTTTGGGGTAATTTTTTTTAAGCAAAAGCGTGCGACCGAGTACGAGTACCGCGTCTTCGTCGCGTTCGTTTATACGAAGGAGTTCGGTGCAAATTTTTTCGGCATCGTCGAGTAACCAGGCTTCGATGCGAAGTCGGGCGAGAAGGAGACGCGCTTTCCGATTCAGAGGGTTCGAGGTGAGGAGCGAGTCAACCCGCGATTCAGCCTTAGCGAAAACATGATTAAGAATCAGAAATTCCGCTTCCATCAGCTTTAGCTCATCCGTATCAGAGTTATTTTGGGCAAATATTTCCGCAGCCTTATCCCAAAGGCCGAGGCGAATCAGAACCGATAATTTTTCCGGGAGAGGGAGATTATCTTCCGAAAGAATCCGTTTGCGTTCCCGGTTGAGCAGTTCTTGTACAGCCGAAGTATGATCCGGCTCAGGGAACTGAGCGGAGAGGCGAAAGCCGGTCAAAAAAAACACCACCAGAAGAAAAAACTTCATAATGCTGACTTTGGGAGAAAGGACAGAGAAGAAGAGTGTCATGCAAAAGTTTTTATCTTATGGGCATCCACATTATCTTTTGCCTGGAACAAATCATAAGATGATTGCAGATTCATCCAAAAATCTGGAGTAGTATTACAGGCAATAGACAATTTTATAGCCATTGCAGGACTGATTCCTGCTCGTTCATTTAGTATTAGGGATAACGTTTTTCTTGTTACCCCAAGATTTTCAGATGCCCTCGTAACCGAAATATTCAGTGGAATCAGGTAATCTTCTCTAAGGATTTCTCCTGGATGAGGGGGATTAAACATTATATTCATTTTTTTATTTTTTCAGTGATAATCTATGTATTCAACATCATATACGTTGCCTGCTTCAAATCTAAACACTATTCTCCAATTCCCATTAACTGTTATTGCCCAGAATCCCTCATAATTACCTTTTAAAGGATGTAGTCCGGAACCGGGGTAGTCGCAATCTCTTAATTCTTTTGCGGCATGTAACCTTGCCAGTATCCTCTTTATTTTGCGAATATGCTGCGGATTTATTCCCTTCAGTTTCTCTTCCTGAAAAAACTTTTTTAGGCTATTGCTTCTAAAGCTTTGAATCATTGGTAAATTACAAGTTTAAGCTAACACTTGTTACGTAACAAGTAACGCAAGGTTGGGATTTTGGGGGTTTACCCTCCGGATAGGGTATAATTTCTTTCCGGTATCTCAAAATCCCATAAAAAATTTGTCGCCGGTCAAAAGTAAAACTTTCGTCCGGCGACTCAGAGGGCGTCCTTTAAATCTGTAACTAAAAATTAGACAAAAACTGCAATTGTTCCAGACTGTCGAGATAAAGTTTTACACCGAAAGCGAGCAGGGCTAAGGTGATTACGGCAGCCGTAAATGAAAGGGCTTTTACTTTCCGCGTGATCCGTTTGGTTTCGACATATTCTTTGTCCAAAGGCAGGTGCATAAGACTAATCTGACGCGGGCGCTGACTCAGACGGCTGAGGTTGTCGTCCATATAATACAATCCCCAGTCCATCATCCCTCTTTTTTCAAAAGTACGCTTTCCCCGCCAGGTGAAGGTGTCCTGTTCGACATCATAGTCCACCCGGTGAATTTTCATCCGGTGAAACTTTGCTTTTACCTGGTCGAAGGCCCGTTGTACACTATGGCCGTAGGCCAGAGCTTTGTAAAATGCGGTGGCAACTTCGGTAGTTTGAGGATCTTTTTCCGTTGTTTCGGTTACAATTACTGCCGGAATATCGCGTTTCAGCAGCATTTCAAGCAGTCCCGGAGTGGCGCAGCCGCTCAAAAATACCACTTTCAGATTAGGAAACATTCCGATGGTTTTGGACAACTCCTCAAGGTGAATCGGCACTTCAAAGTTGTCCGATTCCAGTCGAAGGTGATCTTCATCGGCCAAACCTGTGAGGTGCATGATTTCCACGCGATCCTTATATTGATTTTCACTAAGCAGGTCGTAGAAATATTCATTCGAAACATTTCCTTTCTGCACAGGCTGATATAAAGGTGGGCCGGCAACCGCGTCGAGGAGGCGAGCGACCTCCTTTCTTTCATCTACAAGAAAACGGAGTCTTTTACCCGATTGATAACTGTTGACACAAGCAAGGAAAATAACAGGCAGCTGAGACGTAGCGACCATGGCGATAATAGATTAGGTGCAAGAACTGGGATAGAAGAGCTTATTGACTATTTACGAAAAATGTCAAAACTTTTTTTAGTGGAAAGAACGAATGGGGGAAACAGCAACCTGAATCCGGCATATTGCCGTGTGTTTTGTTTGTTACCTTCATTGGACGAAAGGCGAAAAAAAAACTGACCGGAATTGTAACACATATTTTTAAAGCACCCCATTCTGGCTGTTACGGTCAAACTTGCTAAAAATATTTTTTGCAATTTTTGTTGGCTTTTTGCCAATTTTTTTAGCTATATTTGATCACTAAACCAAATCACCTTATCATCATGGCAAGAGTTAATCATTTTGAAATCCCCGTGGATGACGCGGCACGCGCATCAAAGTTTTTCAGTGAAGTTTTTGGCTGGCAGATTTCCCAATGGGGAGACCAACCCTACTGGATGGCTGTCACGGGCGATGACCCGAATGCCGGCATCAACGGTGCATTAATCCAGCGCACGGATCCTCCCCAACCCGTGGTCAACACCATCGAAGTTGCCAATATAGATGACACGATTGTCAACATCCGGGCAGCCGGAGGGGTAATTGTTATGGATAAAATGCCCATTCCTACGGTGGGTCACATGATTTATTTCCTTGACACCGAAGGCAATACTCACGGAGCAATCCAACTCGACGAATCTGTGCAATAACTACACTACTCCTATACAATTCTTATGAGAAATCTGAAAATCAACCACCTCGCGGCCATTGCGGCCATTCCGGTACACATGATTGTTCCGGCTGTATGGTACGGTATTTTCCAGGAACAATGGCTGACGCAAAACAAACTTACCCTCGCCGATGCCGAAGGCGCAAGCCCGATCATTTATGTCATTGCGATCATCACGGGAGCAATAACGGTTTATGGCATGGCATTTTTGTTTAAGCTGCTCAACATTGACTCTGTGGTAAAGGGGCTTCAGACCGCAGCGTTATTCTGGTTTGTTTTCCTTTTTGCGCAGGTATTGACACAGGATGTATTTGCCTTTAGACCTATGCTGGCATTTATTGATCAGGGCAATACATTCCTCACCTTTCTCGCCACCGGTGCCATCCTCGGTGGCTGGCGTAAGTATGAATGATGCCGTCATAAAAATTTTTCCTAATATCATCGTATTTTGAGACAGTAGAGCCAGATGATCATCTGGCTCTACTTTTGATCATCTGGCTCTAACATAACCCATCGTATCTGAAATACAATCAATACCCTAACGTTGGGCTTAGCCACCGCTCCATTTGTACAATATCCATTCCCTTGCGGGTAGCGTAGGACTCGACCTGCTCACGGGTGATTTTGCCCACGGCAAAATACCGCGACTCCGGATGGCTAAAATATAGTCCGCTGACAGAGGAAACGGGGTACATTGCAAGGCTTTCGGTCAATTGAATTCCCGCATTTTCAGGGACCTTCAACAGGTCAAAAAGGGTGCGTTTTTCTGTATGGTCGGGATTTGCAGGATACCCGGGCGCAGGGCGAATACCCTGATAGGCCTCTTTGATCAGGTCAGTGTTGGAAAGGTTTTCATTCGCAGCGTAACCCCAAAACTCGCGCCTTACGCGCTTGTGCATCAGTTCAGCGAAAGCCTCTGCCAAGCGGTCGGCCAGAGCCTTGAGCATGATACTGCTGTAATCGTCGTGATCGGCTTCAAACTCGGCGAGTTTCTTTTCAATCCCAATCCCCACCGTCACCGCAAATGCACCGATATGATCAGCCAGGCCACTTTCTCGAGGTGCAATAAAGTCTGACAGACAGATATTGGGCGTGTCGGTTTTATCGCTTTGCTGACGAAGATTGTAAAAATGGGTGAGCAGATTCGTTCGGGACTCGTCGGTATATATCGCTACATCATCGTCATTGACGCTATTGGCGGGGAAAATGCCAATGACAGCCTGTGCTTCCAGCCATTTTTCCGCAATGATTTTCTGAAGCATAGATTGGGCGTCCTCGTAAAGTTTGCGGGCTTCTGCACCTTTTTCTGCGTCGTCGAGGATTTTTGGGAACGTACCATTCATCTCCCAGGTATAAAAGAAAGGCGTCCAGTCTATGTACGCGCTGATTTCCGCAAGGTCGTATTGATTAAAGACCTGCACACCTGCTCTTACGGGCGCCGGGGCGACGCCTTTGCTCCAGTCAATCGGGAATTTGTTCTTACGGGCGTCGGACAGGCTTCGGTAAGTTTTGGTTTTGCTGCGGGCCAGATGGCCTTCGCGCATGAGTTCGTATTCCGCCTTGATTTCCTGCGCATATATTTCCCGCTGCGAAACTTCCTCGCTGAGGAGTTTGTTGGCTACCGGCACACATTTGGAAGCGTCCAGTACGTGTACAACAGGACCGGAGTACTTGGGGTTGATTTTGACGGCGGTATGAATGCGTGAAGTTGTGGCTCCGCCAATCAGCAGAGGAAGTTTCATTCCGCGTTTTTCCATTTCCTCAGCCACAAACACCATCTCATCAAGGGAAGGTGTAATCAGACCGCTGAGGCCGACGATATCCACTTTTTCGGTCTCGGCGATATCGAGGATTTTTTCGAGGGGAACCATTACCCCCAGGTCAATGACTTCATAATTGTTGCAGCCCAATACAACCCCCACGATATTTTTGCCAATGTCGTGTACGTCGCCTTTGACCGTAGCAAGCAATACTTTCCCGGCAGTAGAATTTTCCGTTCCGGCCTTTTCCTCCTCCATAAACGGAAGGAGGTATGCCACGGCTTTTTTCATTACACGGGCACTTTTTACTACCTGAGGCAAAAACATTTTCCCTGCGCCAAACAAATCACCTACCACATTCATCCCGTCCATCAGCGGGCCTTCGATCACGTGGAGCGGGCGGGCAAATTGTCGGCGGGCCTCGTCGGTGTCCACTTCAATATATTCGGTGATACCATTGACGAGGGCGTAAGTGAGTCGTTCGTTTACCGGTTTTTCACGCCATTCGAGGTTTACTTTGCGCACCGCGCCGCTTTGTTTGACGCTTTCGGCGAAGTCCACGAGTCTTTCGGTTGCGTCGTCGCGCCGGTTAAGAATGACATCTTCGACTTTTTCGAGGAGGTCTTTGGGCACGTCTTCGTAGATTTGCAGCATGCCGGCATTTACGATGCCCATGTCCATGCCTGCGCGAATGGCGTGATAGAGGAATACCGCATGAATGGCCTCTCGAACGGCGTCATTTCCCCGAAAAGAAAAAGACACATTGCTCACGCCCCCGCTGACCATTGCATAGGGAAGGTTCTTTTTAATCCAGCGGGTAGCCTCGATAAAGTCAACGGCGTAATTGTTGTGCTCTTCGATCCCGGTAGCGACGGCAAAGATGTTGGGGTCAAAAATAATGTCCCAGGGTTTTATGCCCACTTCTTCGGTGAGGATTTTATAGGCGCGGGCGCAGATTTCGATTTTACGCTGGAAGGTATCGGCCTGTCCTTTTTCGTCAAAGGCCATGACTACGACGGCTGCGCCGTATTTTTTGACGGTTTTTGCCTGTTCGACAAATTTTTCCACTCCCTCTTTCATGGAAATGGAATTGACAATTCCCTTCCCCTGAATACATTTGAGGCCGGCTTCGATGACTTCCCATTTAGAAGAGTCAATCATCACGGGCACACGGCTGATGTCAGGCTCGGCAGCGAGGAGATTGAGGAAACGCACCATCGCGGCTTTAGAGTCGAGCATTCCCTCATCCATATTGATGTCAATCACCTGAGCGCCTCCTTCTACCTGTTGGCGGGCGACGGAAAGTGCTTCGTCATATTTACCATCCTTGATCAGGCGGGCAAAAGCGCGGGAGCCGGTGACGTTGGTGCGTTCGCCGACATTCACAAAATTGGTTTGAGACGTAATAGTCAGCGGTTCGAGGCCACTGAGCATCGGGAGATTTTGGGCTTCGGGAATTTTCCGTGGGGTGAATCCCTGAGCGGCTTCGGCAATGGCTTTGATATGATCGGGAGTGCTTCCACAGCAACCTCCGACGATATTGAGGATTCCGTCTTCGAGGAAAGTGCGTATCAGCCCGGCCATGGCTTCGGGCGATTGGTCATATTGCCCAAATTCATTGGGAAGTCCGGCATTGGGATAAGCACTCACCGGCATGGGTGCGATACGGGAAAGGTCTTTTACATACTGGCGAAGTTGTTTGGCACCCAAAGCACAGTTTAGCCCGACGCTAAAGAGGTCAGCATGTGCAACAGATATATAAAAAGCCTCTACCACCTGTCCGGAGAGGGTGCGCCCGGAAGCGTCAGTAATCGTTCCGGATATCATCACCGGCAGGTCTTTCAGGCCACGTTCTTCCTTGAGGGTATCAATGGCAAAAATGGCTGCTTTGCAGTTGAGCGTGTCGAAAACCGTCTCCACCAGCAGAATGTCTGCTCCGCCATCCAACAGGCCGCGGGCCTGATCGTAATAAGCCTCCACCAGATCATCAAAAGTCACCGCCCGGTAGCCGGGGTCATTGACCTCGGGAGAAAGCGAAGCAGAACGGGTGGTAGGCCCAAGGGCTCCCGCGACAAACCTCGGTTTGTCGGGATCGAGGCGGGTAAACTCATCGGCCACTTCTTTCGCGATTTTCGCCGAGGCAAAATTCAGTTCATACACCCGGTCTTCCATGTGGTAATCCGCCATGGAAATCGCATTAGCACTGAAGGTATTGGTTTCGATAATATCTGAGCCTGCGGTCAGATACTGTCGGTGGATTTCTTTAATGATATCAGGGCGGGTAATGGACAAAAGGTCGTTGTTGCCCTTAAGTTGTCCGGGATGATCTTTGAACCGGTCCCCGCGAAAGTCGTCTTCTTCCAGTTTATACCGCTGGATCATCGTTCCCATCGCCCCGTCAAGAAGGAGTATTCGGGTTTTGAGAATGGTTTCCAGTCTTTGGCGCGTGTTAAGAAGGGTTTGTGTTGTGTCCATATTTCGAAATTGCGTTTACCGGTGCAAAGGTACGCAAAACGAATATGTAATGAAGATAAAGGATGATAAAATGTTACAAATACTCGCTATTGAGTCTGGCTCCGGGTAAGGGAAATTTTTTCGGTTAAACGTTCGCGGTTTTCAACGGCTTCGGTAAAACGGGGATCCAATTCTATTACCCGATCATAGGTGCGGATGGCCTCGTTGTAGCGGTTGAGTTCGGTCAGAACCATTGCCCGATTGTACCAGCCAAAGGCATAGCTGGGGTCAAGAGATACCGCTTTTTCAAAATCGGGGAGGGATTCGGCGAGTTTTCCCATGCGAAATTTTGCCAGGCCGCGATTATTAAAAGCCATCGTATGGCCGGGGTCAAGTCCGGCAGCACGGCCGTAGTCCAGAACAGCCTGATGATAATTTTCCCGATCGTAGTGGATATTTCCCCGGAGAAACCAAACTTCCGGAAAATGGGGATTCAGGCGAATGGCCCGGTCAAGGTCGTTAAGGGCGGGTTCGTACCAAGCAAGGTCATAATTTGTACTGGCTCTATTGGTATAAGCTTCAACAAAAGCGGAATCAAGTTTGATCGCCCGCTCAAAATCGCTCAGCGCTTCGCTGTATTGGTTGAGGTACCTGTGGGTAAGCCCGCGTTCGTTCCACGCCGGAGCAAACAAAGGATCAAGCTTGATAGCCTGGTCAAAATCAGCGACTGCCGGGGCGTATCGAAAGAGAATTCGTTTTGCCACACCGCGATAATACCAAGCGGGAGCATAAGTCGAATCTACTTCAATTGCCACGGTACAATACTGAATTTGTTTGTGGAGATTTTCGTAGGAAATGGCTTTTTCCACCCATTGCTGAGCGGTCTGGGCAAAAGAAATAACAGAAAGTAAAAAGAGCAGAGAAAAGGTTGTGATCATTTTCAAACGCATGCACGGAAGATTTTTGAGGGTTAAATTCAAAATCGGGATACATACGAGAGCCGCGAAGTTTTGGATTTTTTTTTATAAAAACGGAATTATAAACTTATGGGAATATTAGATCAAAACACTCTACCTAGGCAGACATTGAGCATGGAGGAAATAAGTCTTGGTGATTCTCTTCTTCCTCGGTGGTTTTCTCGGTTGCGTAAGATTTGCCAACAGCAATTCATTTTCCATCACCGAAGCCGCCGAAAACACCTTCTGCGTACCGGGATTGCGCGGGTCATTGGTAACGGGGGCGACTAATCGCATTATTTATCGGGGGGCAATGGGCGAGAGCAGCCCCGAGAGAGCCGCCCCTAAAGGGGACGGCTATTCATAATGGTGGTTTCGGGGGCTGCCGATGAATAGTCCCCCGCTTTAGGGGGGAAACATGGCACGCCCCGGGGGAAATACGGCACGTCTTTGTACGCTCAGGGGGTTTTTGCTATATTATGAGAAAGACAGCGAAATTGACTATAAATTAAAATGATCATAATTAAGAAAATATGAAAAAAATAAGTAGAGCAGCGTTTCTTAAGACAAGTTCGCTGGCTGTTGCAGCCGCAATTAACCCGCCAACTCTCTTTGGAGAATCACTCCTATTCGCAGATTCCATTGATCAAGTGATGCTAACCCGCCTGGTGAAAGCCAACGATAATTCGGTGGAACAATTTCTGCAAATGATATCATCGCCCCGACAAAGACAATACTACCGCAACCTCAGCGAATCATTTTCTGTCCTGGCTGCCGCTTTCTCTCATCCCGAGTCCTTGTATTATGGGTCCAGCGAGGTTGTGCAAGCCTTGCATAGCCTCATAGACAAATTACGGGCGTTTCAGTATCCGGATGGTACGCTTGATTCCGGAGGAAACCGGAAATCACCTCCTGATACTGCATTTGTATTGGATTCTCTATATCCCGCAGCGCTGATACTGAAGGAAAAAGAGACTAATGAAATTGTCGCAGTAAAAACCAAACTCAATGAATTTTTGCTCGCAGCAGGTGAAGGAATCCGGACAGGTGGTGTTCATACCCCCAATCACCGATGGGAAATCTGCGCAACTTTAGCCAAGCTGTACAAATTATTCGGAGATAAAAAGTATGTCGAGCGGATAGATGAATGGCTGGCGGAGGGAATTTATCAAAATTCAGACGGCAATTATCCCGAAAGAAGCAGAAACTATGCTGTTGTTGAAAATCAGGCCTTTATCACAATGGGTGAAATATTAAACCGTCCGGAACTATTTGAGATCGTTTCCCGGAATCTAACTGCCACTTATTATTATATGGAACCCGATGGTGAGTTGGTGAGCCTGGACTCAAGAAGACAGGATCAGTTCAGGCCGATATCCGTTTATCTGAATTATATGGCCTACCGATACATGGCTATCCATGAAAACAGCGATTTTTTTGCATCGGTTGCACGCGAGGTTGAGCGCCTTAGTGATTTCGACAGATATATTATCAGAAGAGCTTTGCCTTTTTTTATGAGCAGTTCCCTATTACAAAGAGAAATGCCGAAGGGCAAAACTTTACCCACTACCTTCACCCAACACTTTAAAGAATCAGACCTGGTCAGAATCAAAAGAGGCGACATTACCGTTTCCATTTTTGGTGGCAATGACCTGCCGCTAACCGTGGCGTCAGGGAGATCATGCAACCCCACATTCTTTACCTTCCGAAAAAGATCTGCCATTCTGGAATATGCCCGCCTTTCCACGTCATTCTTTAATACCGGTTATGTGAGAAGTGAAGGACTAAAGAAGGACGGGAACAAGTACCGTTTGTATGAAAAGAAAGAAGCTTATTATTATCACCCGATGCCCGAAGATAAAAGAAATAAAAAAGGCGATTATCTGCTAAGTCCCTCCCTTGACGAAAGATTCTGGAGCAAAATGGATTTCGAATCAAGGCCCAAAACAACCGTGACACTGGAATCGAAAATTGTCATCGAAGAAATTGAAAATTCCTTCAGGATTGAGATAGAAGTGGAAGGAGCTGAAAATGTGGAAGTTACGCTGGATCTGTGTTTTAAAGACGGGGGAACATTTGAAGGCGTATTGCAGGGAGAAAAAGAGAAAGACTTTTTCATAGAAGGAGAATTCGCGAAATACACCTTCGGAAGTGATACCATTGAAGTCGGGCCGGGAAAACACGAACATGAGCGAGTGGAAGGATTGGATGGAGAGGTTTATTCCACCCATTTCGGATCCATCAAAGGGGCGGGACAGCATCTTTACATTACTGGTTTGGTGCCGTTTAGGCATGTTTTGATGGTTAGGTAGGGGGGCTGTACAGAATTATCTATGAGGGTTTACCTCACATTTTACGTACTAATAAACAGACAAAATAAAATATGAAAGCAAACGAGACCAAAGTAGATAAGTTTTTAGCGACAAATGAAACGACTTTTGCAATTCCAGTTTATCAGAGAAACTACGACTGGACTCTAACACAATGTAAACAACTTCTGCATGACATTATCGAAACCGGTAGGAACGATAAGGTAAACGCACACTTTATTGGTAGTATCGTTTACGTTCATGATGATGTTTACACAGCATCAGGACTAACAGAACTTACCATAATTGACGGCCAGCAACGGCTGACAACCATAACTTTGATTTATATTGCCCTATACCGTCTCGCCAAGCAACTTAACAATCAAATGCTGGTGAATCGAATTCACAAAACATACTTGATAAATGAATTTGCACCTGAAGCGGAGAAACTGAAGCTCAAACCGACAGAAAATAACAAAGAAGCTTTAAGACATATTCTAAACTCAACGGACGGGGAAGAATTCAAAGGCTACTCAAAAATCATAGAGAACTTTGAATATTTCAGGTCAGCTATCACAACTGAAAACTTTGAGACAGTTCAACGTGGATTATCGAAACTTATATTCGTTGATATAGCGCTCGATAGGCAAAAAGACAATCCTCAGAGAATTTTTGAAAGTCTCAATTCAACAGGTTTGGAATTATCACAAGCTGACCTAATCAGAAACTATATTTTGATGGGGCTTTCGCGGACAAACCAAGAGAAAATTTATAAAAGCTATTGGGAAGTCATTGAAAAAAATGCGAAAGACGAAACTTTGAACAAGACGAGAGTATCTGAATTTATAAGAGACTACCTCACCTTGAGGAATAAGGAAATCCCAAACAAAGGAGATGTTTATGTGACTTTCAAGGCTACCTACCCAACAACGACCGTTGATGATTTGGAAGAGGTTTTATCGAAATTGAAATCTCTAAGCAAGTTTTACAACAAGCTTGTAAATCCTAAGAATGAAGCTGACCGAGAAATAAGGCAACAACTTGAATATATCAGCAGACTTGAAATAAATGTTGCTTTTCCATTTTTAATGAAAGTATATGAAGACTACTCAAACAGCTTAATTGACAAGCCCACTTTCATTTCTATTTTATCATTGGTGCAATCATTTACATTCAGACGTTTTATTTTGGGCTTACCAACTAATGCCCTTAATAAAATTTTCATGACCCTCTATGATAAGGTAGAACAAGACAACTATCTGCATTCAATTCAAAAATCACTAATGCAGCGCACGGGCGTGCAGCGTTTTCCTAGAAATACAGAGACAATCAATGCTCTTAAAGAAAAGGATGTTTACAACATAAAACCCAAAAACAGAACATATTTACTTGAAAGAATCGAAAACTATCAGAATACAGAACCAGTAATCATTGAAGGTAATTCGGACATAACCATTGAACACATTTTTCCACAGAATCCTGACCCCAAATGGAAAATAGAATTAGGTACAGATGAATACAATTTTATCAAAGAGAATTATCTAAACACAATTGGAAACCTAACATTATCGGGCAACAACGGGAAACTTGGAAATAAGCCCTTTGCCGAAAAGCAAGCGATGAACATTGATGAAAAAGAGCAGGGATACAAATTCAGCAGACTTTGGCTTAATCGAGACCTGAAAGAAAAAACGAAATGGAACAAAGAAAAAATTGAAAATCGGGCTAATCAAATAGGGAAAAGATTTTTGAAAATTTGGGAAAGCCCAAACATTGAAGTTGAAGAACAGTCGAATAATAATGAGGTCAATATTTTTGACGCTGACGACCCAACGCACAAAAGATTGGAATATGCCATATTTTTTGACCAAAAGCTTGAAGTATCACAAGTTGCCAAACTTTACATTGAAGTTCTTAAACAACTCTTTGACTTACAGCCTGAAACCTTTTTCACATCAGAAATTGGCGAAAGAATTAGCTTGACAAAGACACCTGAAACAAGCAACCTGAGACAATCTGCCCCCATTAATCAATCATATTTCATAGAATCTGGATATTCAAATAGAGACAAGTTCGACCGAATAAAACAAGCATTGACAATTTTTGGATTTGAAGATGAATTAATGATAAAGTATGCGGACTAACACAGAAGTGCGAACCCCGACCCTCATTCCTCCTCAAACAACCTGACAGAAAAACCCGGAGCTTTGTGGTCTCCCCAACAACATAAAACCCCTCTATGCCTGACAAATTTTCCACAAAAATTCAATATCACGACCGGGCTGAGCTTATCGAAAATCATATCAAAAGGCCACGAATTTCGTGTATAAAAAATTTGTTTCCCAATAAGGAAACTTTTAGCTTTACATAAACGTTTACCAAGTGCAGATACCCAAATTTAAAGTTGAGTTTTTAGAAGAAGCGACCGAGTTCCTTGACAGCCTTGATGAAAAGGTTAGAGATAAAATCATCTACAACATTACTAAGGCTCGGTTCTCGAACGATAAAGAACTCTTCAAAAAACTTACCGGTGAAATTTGGGAGTTTAGAACGCTGTTTAACAAAACCCATTACAGACTCTTTGCGTTTTGGGACAAATCAGGAAAGACCGAAACAGTTGTAATATCAACACACGGGTTGATAAAGAAAACCGACAAAACTCCGCAGGGCGACTTAGATAAGGCAGAGCGATTAAGAAAAAAATACTTTGAACTTAAAGGCAAGAACAAATGAAAAAACAAGGGTTAAAAACTTACAGCTTAGACGAGGTTACCGACAAATATATCGGTAAACTGGGGACACCTAAGCGGGAAGCTTTTGAAAATGAGTTGCGACTTGACTTGCTAGGAGAAGCAATCAGGCAAGCACGTTTGGAGCGCAATCTGACACAAGAAGAACTGGGAAAACTCGTGGGTGTTCAAAAAGCACAAATTTCAAAACTTGAAAACAGCTTGACGGATGCAAGATTTGAAACAATTATTAAGGTATTTAAAGCTCTCAATGCAAAGATAAGCTTCAATGTGGAGTTACTGAACCAGACAGTTAAAATCGCTTGACCACAAGAAAAAACCTCCTGCACCGATTTTTGGGGGTAGTACAGCCGAAGTTTTACTAAATTGTGCCCTACAAACACAGTCCCAATGGAAGAGATCAAACTTGCGGTATTAATAGATGGTGATAATATCCCCTCGGCTTATATCAAGGAAATGATGGAGGAAATCGCCAAATACGGAAATCCGACCATCAAACGCATTTACGGAGACTGGACCAAACCCAATCTCAGCAAATGGAAAAACCTTCTTTTGGAGAATGCCATTACGCCTATTCAGCAGTATTCTTACACCACCGGCAAAAATGCCACCGACTCCGCGATGATCATTGATGCGATGGACATCCTCTATTCGGAGAAAGTAAACGGCTTTTGCCTCGTCTCCAGCGACAGCGATTTTACCCGGCTGGCGACCCGGTTGCGGGAGGCGGGAATGAAAGTTTATGGAATCGGGGAGAAAAAGACGCCCGACCCGTTTATCGTTGCCTGCGACAAATTTATCTACCTCGAAATCCTCGAAAATCAGTCCCCCAAAACTGAGTCGGCCATTTCAAAGGAAAAATCTGCCGGGAAAAATGGAGTGGACAAAATCACCCCCAAAGTCATCAAACTGATCGCCGCGACCATATCCGACCTCGCCGACGACGAGGGCTGGGCTTTCCTCGGAGATGTGGGAAACCTTTTGCAGAAAAAACAACCCAACTTCGACTCCCGAAATTACGGCTACCAGAAACTAACCCCTCTCATCAAATCCGTCGGTAAATTTGAAATTGACCAGCGGGAAAACCAGAAAGGAAATGTAAAACTGATTTATGTGAGGAATAAGGAGTAGGCCATTGAGCAACCAAAACCTTTGCCAAAAAACCAATAAAACCCATTTAATGAAAATAACCGCACTCTCCCTTTTTGTCTTTTTACTTCTCTCTGGTTGCGTTACTACCGGAAAAATGATCACGACTTCCTCCGGACTCAACTATACCATTCTCTCAAAAGGAAAAGGCCCCGCGGCCAAAGATGGCGACGAAGTCGCTATCTATGAAACCACTCGTTACCGCAACGGTACACTCCTCTACGGAATCGAAAGACCGTCTTCTCCGCTAAAATTTATTATCGGGAAAAATCAGGTCATCGAAGGTGTGGAAGAAGGCGTCCAGGGCATGAGGGCGGGAGAAATCCGTCAATTGATTGTCCCGCCCTCTCTGAGTAAACGCACTTCTTATCCGCCTACGGTGTCGCCCGACTCCATACTGGTCTATAAAATTGAGCTGGTGGAGATTTTATAGGCAGAGAATTAGCTTTTTCCTGCTCGACCATCCCTGCCTCCTGACCTACAAAGTGGATTGCATCATTTTTATCATCTACCTTCCTGATGTAAGTCATTTACGGGCCGTTTTTAAAGATGGATATTTCCAAAAAATGAGATTACCATGAATCAGGCACATGTGCATTTAATGATTACCCATCTACCGATCTTCGGATCAATATTGGGTGCTTTAGTTTTAACTTACGGCCTTTGGACCAAAAGCCATCAGACCAAAGTCGCAGCATATTTTTTATTGATTATTTCGGCAATCGGGTCAGGCATTGCATACCTCACAGGTGAAGCCCGAACGTTTGCTGTGGTTACGCTGTTTGTCTCGCTGATCAGTTTTGGGCTTGTAGCCCAAACCGGTTATCTCGGAGGAAAAATCAGACATACATAAGTCAGTTCTTCGTCAGCAACTGGCGGGACCGTAATCCACAACGAAAAGGATGACGATGATTAAATAAAATAAGACCTCAATCAACTTTCAGATTAACAACACGAAGGCTTCACTGTGGCTGCTATGCGCAGTGAAGCTTTTTATTTCCCGGAAACGGCCCCGATTTATACCTGTCTGTTCACTCGATTGCCTTGTTCGATCACAATAATTCTTTGTAAGGAAAGACTTACGGTATGTTTGACATACAATTTTCAATAAAAAATCACGATGAAACGCATTTTATTATTCATTACAATTTTAGTTTTAACCATGATTTCCCGGTCACAACCGATGTACGATTATTCATGGAGATATTACACAACCGGCAATACGGGTATCATGGGAGACTATTCGGAAGCGATCTGGATTGACCATGACGGAGACCCTTATATCGCGGCATACACCCCGGGATGGGAAGAAGGCGGTTTTTCGAAATACATTCAGGCAAATAATCAGTGGATCAACTATTCTAACGTTGAGTACCCGGTCATTGGCAGTATTTATGACGTGGGAGCTTCGCGCATTAATGAAATCTTCGAAGACACTAACGGTATTCTTTGGATGGCCACTTGGCGCGGGTTTCTGAAATTTGACCCGGCTGTGGGTGGAAGTTCTATTCAATTTTGGGGAGCTAATAATTCTATCCATCCAGGCGGCAGAACAATGGATATTGATATTGCGCCGGACGGTTCTGTATGGGCGGCTGTTTTTTCCGTAACATGGGGATTTGGAGGCCTGGTACACTACGACCCGGCTACCAATGTTTGGAAGCTATGGAGTTATGGCACCACCCAGGACAACTGGCCGAGTCTTATTGGTACATGTGAAAAACTTTCCATTCAGGTTAAACCTGGCGGCGGATATGTAGTATGGATAGACGGAGAAGGATGGAATACGATGATAAGTTATGACAGTGATACACAGGTATTTACTTCTTTGCCCCAAAATGGTACCGCCGGTGAAGTAGTTGCGCTCCCGGGCAATGATTGTACCGATAATGAAGGCAATTTATGGGCGTTGCGTTTTACCACACCCGGCAGTCCGTTTTCGCTCGACTATCGCAAACCCGATGGAACCTGGGTTTCTCCTTCCCAGCCGGCGGCGGTTTCTGATATTTGGGTGTTTAAAGCATTTGGCAATCATGAAGCGTTGCTGATAGACGGGAATAGCAATGTTTTTCAATTTGACGGAACTACTTGGCACCACAAAGGCATCTGGCGGCAGGGAGGGTTTAGCTCAGCGGTGGACATAGATTCAGCCGGCAATATCTGGGCAAGTGGTATAGGGGGAGCGGCCAAAAGAGATGCTCTCACTGGCCAATGGCAACGCCACCGCATTTCCAATTCCTCCCAAATTGACTACTGGGTACAAGACATGAGTATAGACACAGCCGGAAACGTCTGGATGACAGGTAATGGAGGACCGGGTGTGGGGGGATTTCAGAAATTTGACGGACAAAACTGGATTCCGTTTAATGAGTCTAATTATGGCATGGGGTATGGATTCCCTTTTCCGGCTGATAATACTCAGAAAATTTACAGAAGACCGTCCAATGGCGACGTAATATTTAACCCCACCTTCAACGGCATTCACGGTTGGAATGGAAACAATTTTTTTGAATTAACTGGCGGCTCCGCCGTTTCAAAAGGCCTTACCGAAGATTCGGAAGGACGCCTTTGGAATATAAGCGAATATTTTTCCGTCGAATATTATGACAATAATACATGGACCCCGGTTGATTTTCTCGGTTGGGGTGCCAATATTGTAACCGACCCTACAAGAAGCGGAACTATATGGGCCTGCTCGGGGTATCAGGCTCTACGCACCGATGGCACTTACAACTTCAGCAAAGTGGTAGATGATTTCCTCGAACTCGATCCGCAAAGTGATGTACTTTCCACCGTCATGGCTGCCCCTGACGGCATTGCCTGGATAGGTTCTAATCAGGGGTTGTTTCGGGTGAATGCCAATGACAATGCCTACCAGTTTTTTTCACCCGCAAACAGTGCGATTCCCGGCGAAAATATCACTCCGCTTGCTTATACCCCCGACGGACGTCTCTGGTTTACTAATTTTGGCAGCGCAAACGCCACGCAGATCGGCTTGTGCTGGTATGACAGCACCGGTTTTGGCATATTCCCCGTCGAAGACGGCGGGCTTACCCACGCACAAATTGCAGACATTGAGGTAAAACCGCTGGAAAAAGGTTACGAATTGTGGATCAGTTGCCTTAGCCGCGGAGTTGCCGTACTCACTGTCAATGATACCACACCGACCATCGGAACGGCAATCGGCGATATAGCCAAACCCGCAACCCTTTTCCGCAATTATCCTAACCCGTTTTCCGATCAGACTACGTTGATCTTTTCCCTCCCCCAGACCGAAGAAGTAAATATCAGCATTTACAGCATAAATGGAACAAAAGTCAAAACCCTGATCAATCAGCGTTTGAGCGCCGGACAACAAACCGTCGAATGGAAGGGTGATGATCACCACAACCGCAAACTAACACCGGGTATTTATATTGCCTTGCTCCGTACTGCGCACTACACAAAATCCATCAAAGTAGTTGTCCAATAAAAAACAGCCTATTGGCATAACGACTCAACGAATCATCAGTGCCTGTGCCTGCATTTTTCCGTTGATTATAAAGGCAATTCTGTACAGTCCGGCGGGAAGATCTTCGGGAAAGGTAATTTCCTTATCCAGATAACCCGGCAGAAGTTCGGAAGACCAGAGTTTTTTTCCGGAAATGTCTATCAGGGTGATCTGAACGACTTCGGAGAAAACCTGCCCGGATCGGATATGAACTTGACCGTAGGTGGGATTGGGAAATAACTCAAAGTGGTAGGGGTTGATTTGGGAACCGATGCCGTTGGTCAGTTCACCCCCTTCCAGCCTCACCAGCGCGATAAGGTTGTAATTGTCATAATGATTACCGCCCAGAATGATTTTACCATCGGGTTGAATGGCCAGGCTGTATGCCCATTCTCCTAAACCCCCTATATGTACCGTAGCTGTGCCATTGGTGCCAAAGGTATTTTCCAATGTACCGTCAGACCGGAAACAATAAAGAGCCATATCCGCATTGCCGTTGGGAGTTGCCGACCCGGCTATGAGGATATGGCCATTGGGTAATAAACCGATGTCCTGGGCATCTCCGCCGCTGTTGACGATGGTTTTCCCATCGCCACTAAAGGACAGGTCCGGGCTTCCATTGGACAGGATACGCGCCAGGGCAACACCCGTAGCCGAGCCTTGGTTGTTGTAAAGTGTGCCTCCAAAGACGATTTCGCCCCCCGCCTGAAGTGCAATAAATGGCTCACCGGCAATATTCGTAACATCGGATAAAAATATGCCGTTGTCTCCAAAGGAATCGTCAATCTGCCCCAGATCCGTAAACTTAATCACTCCGTATTGTGTGTTGAGTCCATTGTCAAAACCATCGGCACACAAAACGGAGCCATCTGCTGCGAGCGCAATCATGGCCGTGCCGCCGCTGGTATAAGACACCCGGCCATTTACCCCAAAAGTGCTGTCCAATACACCTGTGGCTTCCAACCGGGCCAGGGCAAAATTAAAGTTGCCGCCGCCTGACACCAGGATTTTTCCGTCGGGTTGTACGACGATGTCGTAAACTTCGTCAAAACCGCCCCAGTCAAATACCGCCCATCCGTTTTCCCCGAAAGTACTGTCCGGTACGCCCTGCGCACTTACACGGACAACTCCCCAGTCTCGGTTGGCAACTACCACACCTCCTCCCAGCAGAATTTTACCGTCATCCTGTATAGCGATTGCTTTGCCCTGATCTGTGCTACCGGCATAGTCCAATAACAACCAGCCATCCTCGGAAAAACTCGAATCCAGTACGCCAGAAGACGTAAATTTTGCAAGCAGGAAATCATACGTAAAATTGCTATTGCCCATCACATAGATGCTGCTATCGGCGGCAATTGCCATTTCCCCAAATCCATCACGGGTAGGAATGAAAGACTGGAGAACGACGCCCGACTGGCCAAAAGTAACGTCAAGCGAACCCGGTTGTGCCCAAACAAAACTTCCCGGAAGAAGCAGAAACAGAAGGATGAATTTTTTCATTATAAGTGAGGTTAAATTTTGGAAAAGCATATTTGATAGAAGTTGAAAGGAATATTATAAAATGGAAAACCGAATTCGCGCCGTTTCTCCCTGTCTTTCCAGAATCAGGAAATAGGTTCCGGCGGGAAGGTGGGGAGAAAGCAAAATCCGGTTCTGCCCAACCTCCATGCGAACGGTTTCGCGATAAACCACCCGCCCTGCGAGGTCGAGGATATGAAGCCCAGCCATCTGGCCCGTTTTGACCTCCGCTTCGAGGGTAAATGTGCCGTCGTTGGGGTTTGGATACAGCGATAAGTCTGTGATACGAGGCTCAGGGATACTAAGTCCGCCATAGACATGAGTGGTTGCGTCGGCGGTGTCTGGAGCGCTTTCGATATTGCCGGCACTGTCCACCGCAAGCGTATAAAACTGATAGGTATAACCCCAGTTTCCGGAAAATATAGCCGTCGTATCGGTCAGAAAATCCGCCGCGGTTTTATACGGTTCTCCATTTTCCGAAACCATCAACCGATAGTACCAGACTCCCGACCCAATATCGCTGCCGCTCCATTTCAGTGGGATTTTGGTCGTAACCTGAAGGGTATCCAGCGCCTCCATTTGGCTTTCGGGCTGATCCACATCGAGGGTATTCGTCCAGGTATTGGTGAGGATCGGTGCATTAGAATCAAAATAGATGGCGGCGCGGTTTTCAAGAGCGGTGAAGGTAGGCAGGTTTTCGAGTCGTTGTACGGTATAAGACACACTGCCGCGGCCTTCGGGATCATTGACATTGGGAGGGAGGAAACCCTCAAGCACACCGCTTTGCGGAGCCAGTGTAGCAGGATCAAGAGATTCAAACTCCCAGCGCAGCACATTGCCCGTCAATCCGGCCTCTACGTGTACTAGTGAATTTACACGGGGGCGAAGGTCCACCCACGAAGTCCACTGATTACGTCCGTTGGGGATGGAAAATATGCTGTCAGAAATCGTGAAAAAATTAAGTTTCAACGTGTTGAGATCGTAAACGGAGGCATCCAGCGTATCCAATATCACCACCACCTGCGCAGGCGCGGACGCACTGTCCACGTTTTCAAACTCGATGAGGTAAGGCATTAAATCATCTTGCGAAATCCATCGCTGTGATCCGGCCCCCCCTACCCCGCTCTTTTGATTGGGATCCATCGAACCCAAAATTTTGGAACCATTGGGATTCGGTTTGGGATTGGGATGAAGCGGCAGGCAACTGCTCAGAATCGTATTGATGTCATTGACAAAATTGGCATAGGAGAGAATATCCGATAAAATATCCAATACCAGTCCGCCACCGGTGGCCAGGATGCCACATTCGACAATTGCATTGGCGAGCGTGAGGCTGTAGCTGGAAAGATATTTCGCCGAACCAAAATTATCGTGGTCATAGGCCGCGTCAAACATTGGGCTTAACAGTGCGTCCAAAGCATTATATACACAATCCCCGCCGGGAATAACGCCCACAAATTTTCCGATCAGCAAATCCATACATTCCCCTACGGCATATTTCAGCGGAGATCCGTAAAGTGGATCCGTCGCCCATGCCTCAATATAGGCCGTTCCGGTATGTTTGGGGCTGACATACATGCCCAAATAGCCCTGAAAACCTGCCGGTACACGGGGAACGATCATCACATATACATTCGCCCCAAAAGCATCTCCCAGCACCGTATCCACCTGCACAGCATACAAACCACTATCCGCAGGATTACCCGCTTCCGGCACTTGCGGAATCCACTCAAAATCAAAACCCACTACCGTAAACGAAGTGTCCACTGCCACCCAGATAGGTACGCCTTCGGCATCTATCGTACCGCTATTGCCATAAGAAATCATCACGGTGTATTGGTTGGTTCGATTGGGTGCGGGTATCCGCATATTGGAGGGCATGATGATGTCTGCCCATACTCGGGACTCACCGCCCGATATGATCTCAAACCCGTCGGGTATCACTGTAGTGTCGCCCTCCATCACAAGCAATACATCGCGTAATCCCGGCTGCTGGGTACGGAGGTTAAAGGTAGCCCGTATCTGGATACCGCTTAGCACCGCAGTCAGACTGTCAAAGGCTACAATATCCGGAAAACCTGCCTTGCGAAGAATGACTTGAACGCCGGCCTTAAATCCTCCGCCGTAAATATTGACCGTCAGATCGCCCGTATTTCCCCCCATTTCCGGAACAATGCCCGCATATCCTTCGCTGAAAAAGTCAGGAGGAAAAGTAAAAGAAGCCTGATACAAATAGGGAGCCTGATTGATATGAATAAAATTTCCACCTATATACAACAGGCTGTCAATCGCCGCCACGTCGAAAACCAATCCGCCAGGGATGATTCGTAAACCTTTGACCAGACCCGATGCCGGATCCATCCAGGCTATTCCACTCACCGCTGTACCGTTTACATCCGCGATAGGCCCCATAACAAAGAGGTTGTTGTTGATTTCGCGGATACGATTGACCCGGCGAAGGCTGGTCGTAAAATTAACGTCCACCGCAGGATCCCACGGCAGAAGCTCGCCATTTCGGAGGTCAAAAGCGGCCAAACGGTAGTGGGATTCTCCATTTACCGCCACAAACCACCCGCCTATATACAAACGACCCGAACCTACGGTCAGGGCATAAACCCTTCCCAAACCGGAACTTGACGAGACCTGCGGTTCCCAGGGAAGTGGCTGTCCGGCTGCTCCGAGAGCTGCAAGGCCGGCACGGGGTTGTCCGGCGATTTCGGTAAAAGTTCCGGCTACATATAAGGTCGTGTCATACAAAGCAATCGCACTAATGTCCAAATCGGGGGAGGGATTAAAAGGAAGCAACTGACCCGCAGCATCCACGGCCCCGAGGTAACGACGGGGTTGTCCCGTCAGGTTGAAAAAGTTTCCTGCGACTAAGAGTCGTTCCGCTTTAGCATCCCAGATAAGCTGGGTTACAAACTGGTCGGCATCCGCCTGCCAGCTATCCGGCTGACCGTCGGTAAGATTGACTCGCGCCAGGTTTTGGCGCGGCTGGTCGTGTAAACTGCTAAAATATCCGCCGAGATAGGCATGGCCCTGCCGAGGATCAAGGGCAATGGTGTAAATAAAGGAGTTAATGCCTTTATTGGGGTTCCAGTCGAGCAGTCGCCCGGTGGAGTTTTCAAGTGCAAATCCGCCCCCGCGACGCTGGGAACGCACCTGGTCAAAACGCCCTCCCAATGCTACAAGATTGCTCCCGGAGGTAATGGTAAATACGTAGTTGTCCACGCCGGGGTCAAGGGATCGCACGGCTCCTGTGTGGCGATTGAGCACGGCTGCATTCTCCCTTGCTACATGGTTTACCGAGTCGAGCAACTGCCCTCCTACCCAAAGGTCATCGCCCAACACATGCAGGGCAAATACTTCTCCTTCGGTATCGGCAGTGGGTGTAAGTATCTGACCGGTTTGCCCATCGGTCAGTGCCAGATTGTTGCGAGTGATGCCACCCAGCGCGCCAAAATAACCCCCAACCCAGACGGAATCACCAGATACAGCCAGCGCATTTACACGAGGACCAAAAAGTATTCCGGGCAGGTCGGGTGCCCAGGGGGTAAGGGTATCGGCGCTGATGTCCAGGCAGAAAAGGCGGTTTCGCTCCTCGCTGAGAAATTTGTCAAATGTCCCGCCAACGGCAAGCGTTGACCCGCTGATCGCAAGGCTCAATACCGGATTGTCTGCGTCGGGACTCCAACTCAAAGCAGCGCCATTTGTTACGCTTAAAGCGCCTACTCTTCCACGGGCCGCACCTGACAGAGTCATAAATTCGCCTCCAGCAAATACGGTGTCATTGCGGAGCGCAAGGGTGTTTACAACATCGTCTGCTCCCGGACTCCAGGTCACAAGTGTCTGTGTATTGATATTCCAGCGTGCCAGCCGGTTGCGGGTCTGCCCATCGGCCAGCGTAAAGGCTCCTCCGGCGATCAGGTCGCTCTGGTACAGTACCAGGTCATTTACGCTGTTGTTGAGGTTGGGTGCCCAGGGTTGAAGGGTATAAGTCGTCGGCTGAATATCCATCAGGCGGGTGCGGGTTTCGGTTTTCAAAACCTCAAAATTGCCTCCCACAAACAAACTGCTGCCGGAAACCGCCATACAAATCACGGTAGAATTAGGAGAAGGCAACCAACTCGCAGGTAGTCCGGTGGTGGGATTAATGGCTGCGAGGCGGGAAACGTTTTGCCCTCCTACCTGGGTAAATGAGCCGCCGGCATAAAGTTGTCCGCCCATCAGGGTTATGTCTTCGACCGTGCCATTTACATTGGGGTTGAAGGAGGTGACGGTGCCGCCGGTTATATTTACTTCCGCCAGGCGGGTGCGTGTCTGGCCTCCGACCATCGTAAATATTCCTCCGATATAGAGGGTATTATTACTGCTGAGTGCCAGCGTGTTCACGGTGCTGTTGACATTGGGATCCCAGGAAGACACGGCCCCGGTGGTGGCATTTATAGCGGCCAGCCGGTTGCGGGTCTGCCCGCCGATTGTGGTAAAATTTCCTCCGACATAAATCTGCCCGCCGCTATATAAAAGGTCGTTTACCACATTGCTAACGTCGGGATTCCACGCGGATACTGCTGCACTGACACCGTCCACGGCTGCCAGCCGGTTGCGGGTCTGCCCGCCTACACTCGTAAAATTCCCCCCGATATACACCTGACCGCCCTGATAAATCATCGCATTTACCTGGCCGTTGGCATCCGGGTTCCAGGGGAGCAGGGTTTTGCTGCTAATGTCTATGGCCGCAAGCGCGTTTCGGGTATTGCCGTTGATGGTGGAAAAAAGTCCTCCGATATAAAGGGTATTTCCGGAAAGGGCCAGGGCAGAAATAGCATTGTTGACGGTAAAAGAAAAGGTATTATCCAAGGTGGTGTCGGACAATATATGCGCCAGCCGGCTGATCGCGAGGCCATTCGCCTGGGTAAAGGCTCCCGATACATACCATCCGCCTGCTCCGTCGGAAATTGCTGCCTGTATATCTCCATTAAAGTCGGGAAGTTTCGGTGGTGAAGTTTCGGCACTGGCCGAAAGCAGGGCTGCTTTCTGAGCCGAATATCCAACGCTTCCGGAAAAATTCCCTCCGGCATATATATGTCCGCCTCCGGCGGTGGTGGTGAGTATCGAAAAGACTTCTCCGGACTCCGGCACGGGCGTTACTGCGGGTTTGCCGGTGGTGCGATTCACTACTGCAAAACGGGGGTGTTGTTCGCCCGAAACTCGTATAAACGTACCACCAATAAAAACGCGGCTATTGTCTGCCGTGATGAAGGTTACTTTTCCTGTGGGATCGGGCTGCCAGTTAAGCAATCCATTGGTGGTGGTTTTGAAAGCGGCGAGGTTGTTCCGGGGTTGGGCTGCGATTGTGGTAAATGTCCCTCCGGCATAGAGGGTATCTCCCTGAAGGTGAAGCGCATATACAACGCCATTCGGAGCCGGAGCAAATGCGGGGTCCAGGGTAAGGTTGGGTAAAATATGGATAAGCCTGCCCGACGGCTGGTCATTCACCTGGGTAAATGCTCCTCCAGCGTACCATCCGCCTGCACCATCGGAAATGAGGGCATATACCGTACCGCCAAAACGAGGGAAGGAAAACTGGGGTTTGGTCGAAGACAACGGCAACAACGCGCCTTTTCCGGTATAATAGCCTGTATTTCCCAGAAAAGTCCCACCTGCGTAAAGTTTGTTGCCGTCCCTAGCCAATGTTGTCACCTGCCCCGTACCAGGCGTGAGGGATTGTTGCAGGCTGCCCGTTGCATGGTTAAAAACCGCAAAAGCGGGCTGGTTTACGCCCTGAATAAGGCTAAAACTTCCGCCCACATACAACTCTCCCGACGTGGAGGAAAGCGAATATACGTAGCTGTCCGGATTGGGCGTCCAGTTATTGAGGGAAACAGAACCCCCGGCAACATTCAAACGTGCCAGGTAATTGCGCGGCTGGGAACCCACCTGGGTAAATTTCCCCCCCAGGTACAACAGCGACCCGTTTAATGCCAGGCAACGTACTTCATTGTTGACGGCAATGTTAAACGCGGGGTCCACGGCTCCATTGGGCAGGATGTGGGCGAGATTGCTGCGTACAAATGTGTCAACAGTTCCAAATAAACCGCCGATATACCAGCCGCCAATGCCGTCGGGCAAAATGGCATAGACATCGCCATCGGTAATGGGAAACTGTGTCGCCGGAATCGAATCATTCATCCACGCGGCGGCCCCGGTCTGATAACCCACTCGGGTAAAATTGCCGACGGCAAAAACGGTGTCACCCAAAGTTGCATAGGATTCAACCGTCCCGTTGGGGTTCAACCCGCGAGGGTTCAGGGTCTGTGCGCCCAAATGTGTAACACAAAAGAGCAACAGAAAAAATGCGTAATTTTTCATAAGAAAGGATATTTACCACTTGCTTATGTTTAGTTACGCGGACAGGGCAGAATGTAACATTCAGAATGAAACAGAATTATACAATCATGGGATAGGGGAAGTTTTTTGGACACAGGTGTTTCTCGCAAAGATCGCTAAGGTCTCGCAAAGTGCGCAAAGTGGCCCTTGGCGATCTTCGCGGTTCTTGGCGTACTTTGCGTGAAACTGTATGCGTCTCCTCACGTTTTGCCTTCCGGATGTTCTCGCAAAACGAAGTACCCATCAGGGGTGTGCGCTAAGAGGCTCTGGGTGTTGTAAATTGCAAGTTTCCGAGAAAACGCAGAATCAATCCTTGAGCCAGCCGCTGGCTGAAATTTTGTAAATACGGCTCATGCCGTTTTCGTATTTGTTCACTTCCTTCTCAAGCTGATCAATCGTGTCAAAACGATCTGTAACTGAGGCTTCTGCCCTCCGGCTGGTGAAATACAAAACCTGGTTTTTCTGATCCAGAAACGGGCAGTAGTCCATGTACTTCGAATTGACATTTTCGCCCAGATTCCGGGCTTTTGTCCACTGGTTGTTTTGGT
The DNA here is from genome assembly GCA_033764335.1 of Bacteroidia bacterium. Taxonomy (GTDB): domain Bacteria; phylum Bacteroidota; class Bacteroidia; order J057; family J057; genus JAGQVA01. The sequence goes on from JANRJC010000066.1 coordinate 92,834, forward strand.
CTCGATGGCTGATGTACAAATCTCCGCTGCCCCGCCCGTCAGCGCGGTTGTAGCCGCTGAAAATCAGGTACGACTCATCCGGCGCGACGTAGGCATTAAACTCATACCCGGCGCTATTGACCGAGTCGGACAAAGATACCGGCTGAGTATAGCCGCCATTTTTCCATTCGCAGAAAAAAATATCGTCCTCACCTTTGGTTCCCGTTCTTGTGCTGGTGAAATAGAGGTTATTGCTAAGGGTAATGGCGGGATAAAACTCATCGGCAGCGGAATTGATGACCGGCCCGGCGTTGACAGGAATACCCCACTCGGCATCAGGGCTTTTGCGGCTGACGTACCAGATGTCGTAATCTTTGGTTTTGGCGGCACTATCAGCCAGCGGGCGATTAGAAGCAAAATAAAGCCGCAGCCCGTCGGGCGAAAGAAAGGGTTCGAGGTCGTGGTATTTGCCCGAAAAGGAAACAATGACCGGCTTTTGCCATTTGCCCTTTTTAGCCTTCAGGCAGGCGATCACCGAAACATCCCCGGCGAGACTTTGCAGCGACACATAAGCCTCATCGCCATTTGCGGAAAAATTCACATCGCGCACACTGGGCCAGCCAGCCAGCACCTCAAAGGCGGGGGTTGGGTGTTGTTGAGAAAAGAGGAAGTTGAAAACCCCGAAAAAAAATACGACCGTCAGTATCAATTTGTGCATATAACCCTGAATAAAAGCATTACCCACTAAATATAAGCGGTTGAAAGGGGTAGGATTTGCTTTTTTGGGGGGGTCGGACATGGGTGGTTTTTGGGAGCTAAATATATCGTTTATTCAGCAGGAAAGGAATTTTTTCATGGCCGAAAATGGGTTTCTCGCAAAACGAAGTACCCATCAGGGTGGACGCTAAGAGGCTCTCGATGATCCTTGCGGCCCTTCGTGTACTTTGCGGGTTCTTTGCGTACTTTGCGTGAAACCGTCTGCGCTCCTTCTGTGTTTTTTACCTCCCGATGGTTCTCGCAAAGATCGCCAAGGTCTCGCAAAGTACGCTAAGAGGCTCTCGATGATCGTTTGATTTTGAAGGTCGTTTTCATAAGGTAAAAAGTTTGTTGTTGTTGAAAGATGCCTCAAAACTAGCGGAAGGAAGGGGCGCGGCGCATCGGCAAATCTGCGTAATTGCGGGGGGTGAATTTGCGTATTTGAGGATTTATCGGATTCTTTTATGGATTTTCACCGGGGTTTTCCCAAATTGTACACATAGCAGTAAATATGATATGACAGGCAGTTCCATGACAACCGAAACCCTTACTCAGGAATTCCAAACGGTAAGCGGGCAGCTTAAATCTTATATCCTCCGGATCACCACAAGCGCCGAAGATACGGAAGATATTGTGCAGGAGACTTTTCTGAAGGCTTCGGAAAAACTTCATACCTTCCGGGGGGATTCCTCTCTCAAAACCTGGATATTCACCATTGCTTCCAATCTGGCTAAAGATAACCTCCGCGCAAAAAAAAGGTGGCCCGAAAATGTAACGGACATTTGCAGGGAAGCGGCGCTATCCAACCGCGAGTTTTTTCAGGAAGCGATGAACATCCGCATGACTTCGCCGCAAGGCGAGTTTGAAATCAGGGAACATATTACTTTCTGTTTTACCTGTATTTCGAAGTCGCTTCCCCTGGAACAGCAGATTTGCCTGTACCTGAAAGAGGTGTATGAGTTTAAGGTCAATGAAATTGCCCTGATTATGGCGATTTCAGAGGCGATGGTGAAATATTATCTCCATACCGGCAGGGCAAAGATGGTGCATATATTCGAAGGTCGGTGTGCGCTGATCAGTAAAAACGGGGTTTGCCACCAATGTACGGAACTAAACGGAATATTTAACCCCCAACAAAAAGCGCAGGAAGAAAGGGTCAAAATTGAAATGGCGCGGGAAGCAGATAATCCGGATAAGGAATACCTCTTTGACCTGCGAATGAAAATCGTCAGGGCAATAGATCCCTTTGAGTCCGCCGGAGCCGAACTTCAACTGCATCACCTGGCACACAACCGAAAAGTAATGGAAACATATCTCGAAAAAATAGAGAATTAGCCTATCGTTTTGATTGGGCTGTGCGTCTAATATTTAGTTTTACACCCAAACCCTATTAACTATGACACGATCAACAACAACTGAAGGCAAAGCCGTAACCCTTAAAAAAACCTTCAGCAGAGAAACTTCCATTAGCATCCGCATCTACGCCCAGCCCACCATCATCTGGCAATTGCTGACAAACGCCGGTGATTTTCCCCGCTGGAATTCTACGATCATCTCCCTCTCCGGCAATATCGAACCGGGCGGTAAACTGAAACTCGTCTCTACCCTCGACCCCAAACGCACCTTTAAACTAAAAGTGAAAGCGGTTGAATCGGAAAAAAGGCTCGTCTGGGGTGATGCTCAGGGCAATCGAATCTATACCCTCTCGCCACAGTCCGACGGTTCTGTTCTTTTTTCGATGAATGAAAAAATTGGCAGCCCTATGTTTCCGCTGTATTCAAAATATATTCCGCCATTTGACCAGTCTTTCGAGCAATTTGCCGCAGACCTCAAAAAAGAAGCCGAATCCATAGCAAAAACCCGTTAATTCTCACGTTAAACCCTACTCCGTTTAATCTTACTTATTATGAAATACTCAATCGGAACCAAAGAAAACCCGTTGCAACTCAAAACACCCCCGCTTACCTCCGAATATACCATGCATGTGGAGGAAAAAAATGGCGAGGAAGTCCTCGTCTGCACGGTGGGCAAAACGGTGTTGTTGTACGACATGCGCTGCCTGGAGGATCTTCACGCCATGCTCAAATCCCACGGAGACTGGATGGAGCTTGGCAGTGCCGACGAACAAAAACCCGCCAAGGAAGGCACCGTAGAAGCCTGGGGGCGCTCAGAGTCCAATCCTGCCGGCGGCTGGTACGGACTGAAAAAAGGACTCAGGGGCCGATTTGGCATGTATATCCCCCCGCTGATGGAAGCACTCGGCCTCGCCGAAGTTACCCACGATGCCAAAGGCAATAAGATGCGGGCGAAGTAGGGTTAAGGGGGAACACGTTTCAGAGTAACCATGCCCCTTTTAAGTACCATTATCCCGGCAGACGATTCCAGCTTCTCACCTGACCATTGCTGCGGTTTTGGTTTTGGTCGCCTGCATAAACGACCATGGAAAGTGTGGGATCATTGGAGGAAATTGAATGGAAAAAATCCAGGTTTTTGAAAAAATGAGGCTGGATGGTTTGACCGGATTTTATTTCGACCGGAAATAGTTTTCCTCCCTCATCAATGATCAGATCAATCTCATGCCCGGTACGGTCGCGCCAAAAATACAACGGTTGGTGGCTGCCACGGTTATAAACATTTTTCAACACCTCGGCAATCACAAAATTCTCAAACAAAGCGCCTCGTGCATAATGATTTTCCAGTTCCTCTACCGTCCGAATCCCCAACAGATAACAGGCAAGGCCGGTGTCATAAAAATACAACTTCGGCGTTTTGATCAGTTGTTTGTTGAAATTGCGGAAATAGGGAGGAAGGGTAAAGGCAATAAAACTCGTATGGAGAATAGAAAGCCATTTTTTTACAGTGGGATGGGTAAGACTGGTTTCATTGGCGACAGCACTCTGGTTAAATAGTTGTCCAATCCTTCCGGCGGTTATTCGTGTAAATAGCTGAAATTGCTGTAAATCGCCGACATTTACCAACTGTCTTACATCTCTCTCCACATAAGTCTGGACATAAGAAGGAAAAAATACATTCAGGCTTACCTGACGGTCATAGATTCGGGGGAAACCTCCTTTCAGAATATATTCCCAGGGATTAGAAGGCTGGTATTCGGTCGGCATTAGTTCGTTCAGGCTGAATGGCAGCAGGTGAAAAATCGCTACCCGGCCTGCGAGGCTCTGCGTAATTTTTTCCATGAGTAAAAAATTCTGCGAGCCGCTCAATATATATTCGCCATTCCTTCCGGTTTCATCCACAATCACCTGAATATAGGAAAAAAGCGTCGGGGCGTATTGAGCTTCATCTATGATCATACCCTTTTCTCCCTGGGCAAGAAATTTTTTGGGATCACGGAGCGCATACTCACGCGTTTCGGGGTTTTCAAGGTTGGCGTAGAAATAGTCGGGAAACAACTGTCTGCAAACCGTAGTTTTCCCCGATTGCCGGGGACCGGTAATACTAACGACCGGCATTTGCCGGGCTGCGGAAAGGATTTGGTCAGAAATAGCTCTTTTTACCATTCCCAAATATATAAAAACTCCCGCAGATTGAAAGTCTGATTTTCAATCTGCGGGAGCTTTGGTGAAAGTTTTGGAAGATTAGGGAAATATTGAGAGATTGAGGGAGAATTTAAAATCTTTTGTGGATGATCCTACCTTTGATCATACAACAACATCTTGCCCCACTTACCGATTTGTGCCAGCAATATCGGGTGGATAAGTTGTATGTTTTTGGCTCCGTCGTTACGGAACGATTTGACGCAAAGAATAGCGACTTGGATTTTATCGCTGTTCTGGAGCCTCTTCCCCCTCTTGAGAAAGGTGAAAACCTCATAAACTTGTGGAACGCGCTGGAGCATTTGTTTCAAAGAAAGGTGGATCTGCTGACGGAGCAGCCGATAAAAAATCCCTATTTTCGGCGAAATGTTGAAAACACCAAGCAGTTGATTTATGACCGACGAAGCAAAAAAATATCTGTCTGATATTCTGCAAGCCATACTACTGATTGAAGACTTTACGGCTGAAAAAACAGATTTTTCTGACTATGAAACGGACATGAAAACCAAAAGTGCCGTTGAGCGACAACTAGGCATAATTGGTGAGGCTGGGAAAATACTGAGAGGTAAAGAGGTTGTCTAACATCTTTTGTGTAGGTTTTGTTCCTCCCTCATACCATAAAAACCCAAACCAGCCCCCTTGCGGAGGCTGGCGTCACGGCGCGAGATGGTGGGTGATTTCACTCGGTCATCGTCGCTTACTTCCCGCCGGTACTTTTTTGAATATAGGCACCTACTGCGGTCGCAAGTCCTGTCAGTATATGATCTATGCCTTCGTCGGAAAGGGCATTGGTTTCGGGTTTTTTCTTGTTGTAGTCACGAAATGGCAGACCATCCATGCCCAAATAATACCGCGCTCCGGCGTAAAAAAGGCCTTTCGAATAGAGTGTCGCGTCTTCTTTTCCGTCGGGCAGGGCTATAGGGTTGGGACCAAAAATCGCCAGATTGAAGTTGTGCAACATATTCTTCTCGGCGTTGGGACGGGTATGGGTAAAATATACCACCGCTACGGCGTCCACTCCCAGGGTCTTGCAGAGGTCATACCCGAGCGACTCGGTCATTTTGGGGTCTTTGCGAAATTGCTGCACCTTCACGTCCACTACTTTGCCTTTTTTCCCTACCAGACCGGTTTTGGTATAATTGGCGTAGGGTTCATTTTCAATATCACAGACGGTATAACCTTCGGGATAACCGTAATACACCGACAGCGACTGGTTGCCCATATTGGTGGCAAATTCGGAGAGTTTGCTGTGTTGTACCCGAAATGCCTGATAGGCAGTGCGTTTGGCGTCGGTATCGAGAAACTGATCCGGTGTGAGGAGTTCCATTCCATGACGGGAGAATGTCGAACGCATGCCTTCGAGTCCTTTGTCGTAAAACATGGCTGCAATTTCTCCGCCATTTCCGGCACTGCGGGTGCGAGTCGTAGTGGTGGTCGTAGTGGTAAATGCGGTCGAATACGAGGAGGCGGTAACACGGGTGATCCCGGGGTCAAATCCGTAAAAGGAGACCAGTGCGATGCGTTTGGGAGCTTGTGGTAAAGCCGAAAGATTGGCGGAATAACCGCGTCCGTTTTTGGCTTTTCGCCCTTCCACCGGAAAATCCAGTGCGGCTTTGCCCGCAGCGGTTTTGGCATTCGGGGCGGCTTTGGGAATCTGGGTTTGAGCCAGAACAAGGTTTGCGGCGCAGAGGGTCAGCACCAGCATCAGGGAGGTGATAAAAGATAATTTACGCATGGGAAGTGTGAACTTTAAGGTTTAACTTTCTTCAAATGGGTGCCGGCAACTCATTTGAATAAGTCAAAGTTCGGGGTTCGCCACCTCCGCGAAAATCGGGCAATCGCTGTATTTTTCTCAGGTGAATACCTTAGTCAGATTTTCACCCGCAGCCGGGTTTGGGTGCCGGTACCTTCCTGTGATTCGATCTGCAAAATGGCGCCGATATGTTCGGCGCGTGTATGCATATTGACGAGGCCCAGGCTTGTCCGGGTGTCGGATTGCTTGTCAAATCCTCTGCCGTTGTCATCAAGGGTCATTTGCAACTCGTCGCCTTCAAGTCTGAGGCGGGCCGAAAAGGCGGTCGCGCCTGCATGTTTAAGGGTATTGTTGACGGTTTCCTGGGCAATGCGGAAAAAGGTGAGTTCTGTTTTTTCGGAAAATCGCCTTCCGGCTAGTTCGGGAGGCTGGATCTCCCACGCCAGCGGAATGCCTGCGGGCTGCAACATGGCCGACAACATGTCCTCCAGTGCCGGGGCAAGCCCAACCTCTGCCAGTGCCCGCGGCAATAGCTGGTGAGAAATGCTGCGCACTTCTGCGCCTGCATCCTGCAAGGAATCGCTGATGCGCCGCACCCGCGTGGCAAGGGGTTCGGGCGCCTGCTCCAGGTCTTTCTGAAGTTTTTGCACTGCCAGACGCAGAGCGCCCAACTGCTGGGCGAGGCCGTCGTGAAGTTCTGCCGCCAGCCGGCGGCGCTCAGACTCGGTACCTTCGATCAGTGCTTCAATCCCGCGCTGCTGGGTTTCGAGTTTTGCGGCATTCAGCCGGTGGCGGTGGCGTATGCGCAACAGGATCCAACCCGCCGCCGAAATCGTCAACAGCAACAACCCTCCAATAAGAGCCAATTGCATCTGGTTGCGGTTTTCGGCGGAAAGCAGGGCGATCTGCTGTTCTTTTCGCTCGGTCTCAAAGGTGATCTGCAAACGCGCGATTTCTTCCTGATGGGCAAGGGTCAGGATCGAATCCTGCAATTGGACGTAAGTGTTTAATGCCTGATAGGCTTTGTCGTAAGTGCCTTCCTGCTGATAGGCTTCCCCCAGCCAGCGCGAAGCGTCGGCCATTTCCTTGCGGCGGCGCGAAATCTTCGCAAAACTAAATCCCCGTTCAAGGGCGGTTTTGGCTTCGGAGGTTTTGCCTTCGTCTGCCAGCAAATGCCCCAAAAGCACATAACTGTATGCCATACGCCCGGTGTCTTGTGTAGCGGTGCTGATTTCTACGGCCTGTCGTATGTACAGAATTGCGCTATCGGTTATGCCCTCATTGGCGTAGCAGTTGCCGAGCGAACCGTAAAGCGAGGCGGCTTCGGTTTTGATTCCCTCTGCTTCATATACTTCCAGGCATTTGAGCAGGAGCCGGATCATATCGCGGTAGCGTTTTTCGGGTTCGTAGGATTTGGCGATGGAAAACAGGGTGGCAGCTTTCATTTGAGCAATGCCCAGGCTGTCGGCGAGTTTATAGGCTTTTTCGGCATACAACCGGGAGGTTTTCCAATCGAGGATTTCGCTGTAATAGTTGGCGAGGTTACCGTAACTCTGACACAGGGGAATGGCCATATTCGCCGTTTCAAATACCCTTATGGCCTGAAGTTGGAGGTCAATGGCTTCCTGAATTTCGCCCCTGCGAAATCGTATAGCGGCAATATTGGTACGGGTGGCTGCGGCCTTGTCGGCCAGTCCCATTCGGTCGCGGATGGCCAGTGCTTGCTCATACTCTGTCAAGGCCTGCTGATTGTCGCCAAAAACCATATACATTGCTCCGCGATCGCTATAAGCCTGTGCCAGCCACCGTGGATCGGCTACTCTTTGGGCGACAGAAACCGCCTCGTCTGCATATTTCAGCGCCTGCTCGCGGTCGCTGCCGTAAAATGACCAGGTGATATCTCCCAGCAAACGCAACCGGCTGGTATCGTCTTTTGCTGTGCGGAGTGCCGCTACCAGGCTGTCGGGTTGAGCATAAAGAGATACGAGCGGCAGGCTGAGCAAAAAAAGAAAGGTGCGTATCATCCTATAAGGTTTTATAGCTCTCATATCAATCCCGCTTTGATCGCAAAACTGGTCAGCAAAGCGACCTGGTGGATATCTAGTTTGCGCATGAGGTTGGTGCGATGGGTATCAACGGTTTTGACGCTAAGGAATAATTCTTCGGCGATTTCGGCGTTGGTTTTGCCGCTGGCAATCAGGGTCAGGATTTCTTTTTCGCGGGCGGTAAGGGTGGCAAGTCGGGCAAAATCAGGGTTGTCGGAAGGCATGGATTGCGGCATATCCAGGTCAAAATACCGCTTACCCGATGCTACCCGCCGTATGGCGTACAGCAGGTCATCCTGATCGGCGGTTTTGAGCAGATACCCGGCGGCACCTGCCTGCATACAACGCTGAGCCAGTGCGGGTTCGGCATGCATGGTGAGGATAAGCACACGGACTTCGGGGTGGCGGCGGCTCAGCGCGGCGGTTGTTTCCAGCCCATTCATCACAGGCATATCGAGATCCAAAAGCACTACCTGAATGGCGAGGGGAAGAATTTTTTCCAGCACTTCCTTTCCGTTGCCGGCTTCACCAGCGACAAGTAAACCTTCGGCGCCCGATAAGAGGGCCGCCAGCCCCTGCCGGATCATCGGGTGGTCGTCGGCAAGAAGGATGCGAATATTTTCGTCGGGTAACGGCAAAACCATTTGACAAAATAGAAAAATCCCTTTGTCAAATAAGCAAAAATCTTTGTCACATCCGCGCAGGAGGTAGGTTAATGTTCTACCTGCCAATCCCGCCAGCCATATACATGGCCCTGGCTGCGCAATTGTTTTAAATCTCCGCCATAGACAATACGTCCCTGATCCTCAGGGTTTTCGGAGATTTTGCTGAAAGATTGAATGTTTTTGAAATATTCATTCTGAATTGTCCTGCCCGACTTGATTTCCACGGGAAACAGTTTGCCTCCGGACTCTATCAACAAGTCCACCTCATTACCATTATTGTCCCGCCAGAAATAACACGGCGGGCGTTGTCCCCGGTTGTAGAATTGTTTGTAGGTCTCTGCAATCACAAAATTTTCAAAAAAAGCTCCTTTACGATAGCTGGCCTGCAATTCCTCAGCGCTGCGAATTCCGAAAAGAGAACAGGCAAGACCCGTATCATAAAAATACAGCTTGGGGGTTTTTACGAGGCGTTTGTTGTAATTGCGGTAATAGGGTTGCAACAAAAAGATGATGAAACTACTCTCCAGAAGATGTAACCAGCGTTTAATCGTTGTGGCATCTGTACCGACTTCGTTTGCCAGGGCAGAATAATTGACAAGCTGTCCGCTGAGTGAGGCACAAAGCCGAATAAACAATTGAAATTTTCCCAGATCGAGGATATTAATGATTTGACGGGCGTCGCGTTCGACATAGTTTTCGATATAGGAAGGATAAAAATCGACTGCCTCAAGCTCCTGATCGTAGATGCGGGGATAATATCCTCTTACAATCAATTCCTCATAATCTTCCGGCAACCAGCCTGCAGTATGTAATTCACTATGAGAAAAAGGAAGAAGATAAAAATTTACCGCCCGCCCTGCCAGGCTCTGGCTCACACCTGCTGAAAGCTGAAAATGCTGGGAGCCGGTAAGCACAAATCTACCGTTGCGGCGGGTTTCATCTACTCTTACCTGAATATAAGAGAACAAATCCGGCGCATACTGTGCTTCATCAATCACCGCTCCTTCTGCATAACTGCGTATAAACCCTGCCGGATCATTTAATGCGAAGCTCCGCTGCTCAAGGTTTTCAAGGTTTACGTAGGGTAGTTCGGCAAATAGTTCGCGGGCCAGCACGGTTTTCCCGGACTGCCGGGGGCCGGTAATGCTGATGACGGGCATTTTCGTCGCCATCTGGCGTATTTTATCTGACAGCATGCGATGAATCATACTGCTAAAATAACAAAACGGGAAATCTTATACAAATCTAGGATACTATCCCGTATTTGTATAAAAAATTTGCATTTTTTTCAAAATCCGCCTGCAGACATTCCCCTCTCCCTCACTTTTCAGGTAAATACACTTGATTTGCTTATTTGGGGAGAGGAGTCTTCTAAAAAAATTTCCATGTTTTTTTCCTTAACCTTGTACCAAACGCCCTGGTTTATGATTATGGAATCAGGAAAAAGTAATGATGTCTTTTGGCAGGTTTTGGGGTAGCCCCAAAAGGCGCGAAGGTCACGCAGCCTTGATTCCGGAGGAATCGAATGTTAATGAAATAAATCAAATATGAACCTAATATCTGGGATCATCGTTGCAGGCGTTTGCTTTTTATCTTGTTGCAAAAGCACCCCTACCCCACCCCCTTCTTCTGATCTTATGGGAGCTGAGTTGCGCAACGCACTTACAGAATATGCAGCGGTTTTAAACCAGAATGGTCAGGCAAATTACTTCCTGAATTATCTGGTCAGCGATAAGCTATGCCTGGAAGATATTGGAAATGATATTGAATATGAACGAGAAACATCCGAAAGCAACAAACAGTTTTTAGCCTTACTGAATGAACCGGATTATGGGCGAGAAACCGAAGGAGATGCAATTGTGAGATTTCTTTATAGTTCTGATATTATCGGAACATATGCTGCCGTAACTTTAGTGAGAAAAGGTGACAGCAGCTATGTGAGAGTAAAAAAAATTAATATAATTGCAACAAAGCTTATCGCTCAAACCATACCTGAGTATCAAATTCTATGCGACAGTTCCTCCTATCCATTTACAGGTGATTGGAGTGAAATATCTCAAAAATTAGATCGTTTTTCTTTTTGGGATATCCGGGGGAATATAAGTGAGCATTCGGGATTTGATGGCTCCATATGGACAATTGAAGCTGCTGTTTTTGACAGTGAAATATACCTGTATCAGAAAGTATCGAAGTGGTCACCCGAACAAAATTCCTTTCGCGAGGCTTGTTTGTATTTGTGTGACCTTGTTGATCCTGATTTTGGTTTAAAAACAGTTATTCGTTAGCTCCCGGCAGGCCTTTCCAGCTTCGCATCTGTGTAATTACTCATAGAATCATACTCCAATCTTTAAAAATCCCCGCAGATTGAAAATAAGATTTTCAATCTGCGGGAAATATTTTTTAGTTATACTTCAAATTTCCAGTCGCGCCAGCTATACTCATGGCCCTGACGGCGCAGTTGTTTTATACAAATCTGATTTTAAAACCGGCCGCTTACTGCCTTACTTTCCCCGTCAAAACGCTGGCTTTGGAGTTGAATGGGTTGCCGGAAGAGCGGCGGAAAGTGATTACCTGGCCCACATGCCAGAGTGCGTCGGCGATTGGGCCGTTGATCATATTCCAGAAGGGAAACTCCGTTTTTGAATCGCCATTCATAAATACGATGCCGTAGTTTTCCAGTCCGGCACCGGAGGTTTTGAGGATATCACTGGCTTCTTTAAGGTTTTCGAGCGTTTTTTTTCTTTTTACTTCGAATGCTAAAGCCGAAGTCTCCTCCCCGCTGCGCACGTTGGGTTGATTTTTGACGCCATTGAGGATGATCGTCGAAAGACCGAGGATATGGTCAATGGTCTCCTCGCTGGTGCGGGCACCTTCGCTGGGTCTGAAAGCCAGGTCTTCGGGGCGCAAACCTTCGGTCGCCCAGTAATAACGAAAACCCAGTCCGTCAACCATACGAGCGACGACATTTTCCGCCGTAAAACTGTCGGGAGAAGCGGGAATTTCGTAGTAGGGAAGTTTGGAAGAATTCATAGCTGAGGAGGATTCATTCTGTGAATGGAGGTGAAAACAGGTAAAGGCAAAAACCGTCAGGAAGAGAAGTTTATATTGGGGCATGGGAAAATGATTATAGTAATTAGACCTAAAATACTGCTTTTTAGGAAATTATCGGGCGATTTGGCAACACAAGATACACAATGATTATCTTGCCCACAGCCACATAATTTGTTAATTTCACCCTCCAACAAGAGCGTTATATTTAAAATTCCTTACGGCGAAAGTGATTTTAAAACCCTGATCGAAGAAAATTATTTCTATCAGGATCGCACGGAGTTTATCGAACGCCTTGAAAAATGGAGTTCCAAATATCTCGTGTTTCTTCGCCCCCGGAGATTTGACAAAAGCCTGTTTATCAGCACCTTACATCATTACTACGGACTTGAATTCAAGGGTGAATTTGAGGCTCTTTTTGATAAATGTTACATCGGGCAAAACCCGACCGAGAATGCAAACCATTATATGGTTTTAAGTTTTGAATTCAGCCGGATTGATACGACATCGCAGTGGTTAAAACGATTTTCAGCATTACACGAGCCAATGAAATTCCTCACAAAATTTATCTTCTCATTGACGAATACGACCATTTCGCCAACGAGCTTTTGTCGTTTGATATAGAAGGTTTCCGGTCCAATGTCAGTAAAAACGGGTTCGTCCGAAAGTTCTATGAAAGCCTGAATCCTATTTTTCACGAGATGACTGGAAAGAATGCCCGACCGGATGTACGCGGGTTTTTTGTGGTATTTCTCGGTGGCGAAGTCTATCAGTGGGGAATGTGGGAAAATCACTGACCGCTAAAAATCGCTGACGTACTCAAACTGTACTGTTTATTATAAGTGATGTATAGTTGGTGTGAGCGAAAATTAGTCATTGGCAATATTTGAAGGCAATTTTCAGTTTCACCCCGCCATGTCCGGAATTACTGCACATGGTCTTTATCACCTGAGAATTAACCCAACTATCATGACAAAATTTTCTGCGTTTTTCCTGCTCTTTCTGGGAGCAACCTTATCCTTTGCACAAGGCCTTTCTCTTCCGATAGACTTTGAATCCACAACCCAGGTTTACACCTTCAATGACTTCAGCGGAGGCATAGCGACCGTTATCGCCAACCCACAATCCAACGGCATTAATACAAGCACAAACGTAGGGAAAATGGTCAAAGGTGCCGGCGATCCCTGGGCGGGAAGTTATATGACAATGGAAAACCCCCTGGATTTTTCGGTAAACCGCACCTTTAAGATGAAAGTATTTTCACCCCGCGTTGGCGCCCGCGCATTGCTGAAAGTCGAAAACCTTACCACAGGCAGCATCTTTTTTCAGACAGAAGATACCGTTACCGTTGCTAATGCCTGGGAGGAACTGACCTTCGATTTTAGTTACGCAGACATTAGCCAGTCATACTCCAAACTGGTCTTCATCTTCGACCTCGGCGTAGTGGGCGATGGCACTTCTAATTTCACTTTTTTGTTTGACGATGTTCAACTCGTTTACGAAGGCCCCTATCAATCCCGGATTGACCTGCCCATTAGTTTTAACGATACGACTGTTGATTATACCCTGACCGATTTTGGGGGAAACTATTCTGTTTTGGCTACGGATCCCACCGGAGGTACAAATAAAGTTGCCAAAACCGTCAAAACCCTCGGCGCAGCAACCTGGGCAGGAACCACCATGGGAGTGCCCCGATTGGCTACACCGATTCCTGTAACTCCGACTCAAACAAAAATGAATGTAAGAGTTTATTCTCCTAAAGTCGGAATCCCTGTAAGGCTGAAAATAGAAGATGCCAATGACCCTACCCGCAGCGTCGAAACCCAGACCAATACTACCCTTGCAAATGCCTGGGAAACGATCGAGTTTGATTTTAGCAATGAAGCGACGGGAACCGCGGTTATCAACTTTAGTTATACCTTTAACATGGCCTCTATTTTCTTTAATTTTAATTCCGACGGCGTGGCCATTGGGGCGGATTCGGTTTATTATTGGGACGATGTCAAGTTTGGCCCTGCGTCCTCCGTAGGGATCGAAAAAGAGCTAAAAGCAAACCTCACTTATTATCCCAACCCTGTTCATGAGCAATTTTTTATTCAGGCAGAAGGCCGTATTGATGCTGTGAGCCTGTACAATCAAATGGGACAAATGGTGTTTAAAACCCGCGGCGAGAACAATGAAATCACCCTCGATATGAAGGCTTTTGCGCCGGGCGTTTACGTTGCAAAAGTACGTGTAGGGGAAACGGTGGGAGCCATTCGGATTTTGAAATACTGAAACTATCTATAAGATTTCATCAAAAATCTGCTTCATTGCAAATACGGAGTACAGCGGCAGATTGACAAACTCCTTATCTCGGGAAAAAGGGCGGGGAGAAATTCGGAGAATATGTTTAGGAGCATATTTTTCCGAATAACTCCGCAAACTTTTCAGGTTGCGACTAAGCCCGCTTTTGACTTCTACTGGAACGATTTCATTGCCTAATTGCACCACAAAATCCACCTCCGCATCGCTACCGGATGTCCAGTAAAACAAACTATCCGAATTACTTTTGACAAGTTCTGCAGCTACAAAATTTTCAGTAAACGCACCATTATACTCCGCAAATAGTTCTATGGGCTTAAGAATAAGATCAGAGGTCAGGCGTAACATTGCCCCAAGTAACCCTGTGTCAAGTAGATATATTTTAAATTTTTCATAATCCACATATCCTGCCAAAGGTATTTTGGGGGCGCGCAAATGATAGGCAGGATATATCAGACCTGCGTTTTTCAACCATTCAATGGTCTGTTCGAAGGTTGAGGCCCGCGAATTTTTACGAACATCACCATACTTAAATTTTTTATTTTCACGGGCCAGTTGGAAGGGAATCGAATGCCATAACTCAGCGGTTTTCATTACCTGAACCCCATCTGTGTATTTGGAAAAATCGCGGCTATAAGCTTCCAGTATCTCATTTTGAATCGTTCGCACCGCTGCGATGTCGCGGTTTTGCTGATAATCCTGCACTACCTCTGGCATTCCTCCCACATAAAGGTACATTTTCAGGTGAGACAATAACTTTTCATGAAGCACTTCTGCAAGGGGGGTTGGTTGGTTAAGACGATAAATTTGTTCGACCAGTAACTTCTCTCCCATTGCATCCATATATTCTTCAAAACTCATGGGATGCAGGGTCATGAAATTGACTTTCCCTACGGGAAAGCTACTCGTTTTACCTACCTGAACCCCCAGTAGTGACCCCGCCGCGATAAGATGAACGTCAGGGGCCTGTTCGTAAAAATATTTAAGACTGGTGATTGCCTCTGGCAAAACCTGTATTTCATCAAAACAAATGAGTGTATCCCTCGTTTCGATTTTTCTGCCGAGATATAAGCCAATATTATGAATGATTGCCGAAGGAGAGAGGTTACCGGTGAAAAGAGTTTTCAAATCCGGAGTTTGCTCAAAATTCAGATACACATACTCCTTATATTCGTTACGACCAAAGGCATTGATCAGCCAGGTTTTACCCACCTGACGAGCACCCTGCAACAATAAAGGTTTGCGTCGGTCGCTTTTTTTCCAGGCCAGTAACTGGCCGTATAAAGTCCGTTTCATAATTTATCTCCCAAAAAGTGTAACCAATATACTTTTTTATCTCCAAAAAAGTGTCGTTAATACACATTTTTATCTCCCAAAAAGTGTAATCAGCCAAAAACCTTAGCAACTGCCCTTATTTTGATACAAAAAATGACCAAAATTGCCCTTATTTTGATACAAAATTTTTGTATTTTTACCCTTATTCTGTGCAAAAACATCGAAAAATAGAAAATGAGGGCCTTTAAAAGATCATCTGAAAAATATTTAACCGAGTGGAAATCTAACCCGGCACGTAAACCGCTGATCTTACGGGGTGCCCGACAAGTGGGAAAAACTACGTTGGTCAAAACGTTTTCGCAGTCCTATAAACATTTCCTGCTTTTAAATCTGGAGAAACCGGCTGATGCATCCTATTTTCAACTTTACGATGATGTTCATGTACTGGTAGAATCCCTATTTTTATCTCGCAACATTTCCGCTGATGACCGGGGGGAAACATTGTTGTTTATAGATGAAATTCAGGAATCGCCAAAAGCCATTGAACTGCTTAGGTATTTTTATGAGGAATTACCGGAACTGCATGTAATTGCCGCTGGCTCATTGCTGGAGTTTGCCATGAGAAAAGTCAACAGTTTTCCCGTCGGCAGAGTCGAATATCTATACCTGCACCCCTTAAACTTTGCCGAATACCTGGAGGCGATCGGCCATCACACAGCACTTAAACAACTAGACGAAGTACCCCTCAAGCCCTTTGCACATCCTGTGCTGCTTCAGTTGTTTAACCGCTATGCAATCATCGGAGGAATGCCGGAAGTGGTGAGATTGTCTATTGAAAAAGGAAGCCTGACAGATTTGCCAAAAGTCTATGAAAGTATTCAGGGAACCTATCGGGATGATGTAGAAAAATACACATCTTCTGATACAGAGCGAAAAGTTATTCGGCATGTCATCGAAACTGCGCACCTCTATCTTGACCAGCGCATTAAACTTCAGGGGTTTGGTAAATCCAATTATAGGTCGCGGGAGGTGGCAGAGGCAATACAAAACCTGGAAAACGCCAAAATTATCCAACTGATTTATCCATCTACTGATACCGAAATACCCCTCCGCCCCGATTTAAAAAAATCTCCCCGCTTGCAATTTTTAGATACGGGTTTAATCAATTATGCTCTGGGGATTCAGCCGGACATGCTGGCACTGCAAGATTTAAGCACATCCTATAAAGGAGCCATCATTCCCCATTTAATTACACAGGAACTCATTTCTCTCAATACCATCACTTATCGCAAACCCAATTTCTGGGTAAGAGAAAAAAACCAGGCTTCTGCCGAAGTGGATCTAATCATTCCCTATAAGGATAAAATCATCCCGGTGGAGATCAAATCGGGAAGTGTAGGTAAACTAAAATCCCTCCACCAGTTTGTGGAGCGCACCAACCACCCTTATGCGGTGCGGATTTATGCCGGAGAATTTCGAATTGAACAAACCAAAACCCCGGGAGACGTGCCCTATCTCCTCATGAACCTACCCTATTACCTCGGCACAAAAATTCTGGATTATATTGATCATTTTGTCAAAAATTACCGTCTGTAATGAATCGGGCAAAAAAATTGTGCAATGGCTTATTAAAACGAATCGTTAACTAAGTCACTAACTAAGTTCTCACAAAAAAGGCCATCCCATTAAGGGACGGCCTGCAAATATCCGGAAGGAGATATCAGAAAAATTTCGTTCAATCAGGGGGTAATCACCATTCGTTGGTTTACGGTTTTACTCCCTTGTGATACAGAAAGCAGGTACATACCCCCGGCCAGCCCGTTTACATCCATCTTCACAATTCGATGACCTCTGACGCCGGGAAGCATTTGTCTTCGCACCACCTGACCATTCAGACTGATCAGTTGAATGATTATCGCTTCCTCGGCATTGGTCCCGATTTCCACCTTAAATACATCGTCCACGACAGGATTAGGATACGTTTTTACTACCAAACCCGCCTCGCTGTTTGCACTCACATTTACTTCTACCACACTGCCTACAGACGTTCTTCCATCCATATCCACCTGCCGCAGACGATAATACACTCGGCTTACACCCGGTTGACGTACCTGCATATCCGTAAATTCATATTCGGTGCGGGTAGTCGAATAGCCAACACCACCAACCTCACCCGCTTTCACATAGGCTTCCCGATCCACCGACCGCTCAATTTCAAAATGATGATTATTGACCTCGGTAAGCGTAGTCCAGGTAAGTTTTGCATGGTTGTTTTGCATCTTCGCAGCAAAATTCTCCACCTGTGCCGGGAGCACATTGTCCACGCTTACCGTTACCATCGCTTCTGTACAACAGCCGGAAGGATGGCAAATCTCATACTTAAATGAAACATCTCCCACAAATCCCACCGCAGGGGAAAAGTCTATCTGTCCCGAAGGTGTGATGACCACACTTCCTAACGTCGAAGGCGGTACGCTGCTCAGCGACATATCTGCTGCACTTGGCGTAAATCCGGGGTTATTGCCCAGATCATTGGCCAGCACACTGATGGGATAGCTGCCTGCATTGGCCAGCACAATTACCTGATCGTCATTGGCAATCGGAGTGTTTGCTCCGGCGCGTACCTCGCGAAACTCAATATCGTCAATCGCCAAATCGTTCCCTGCCCCACCCCACTTTCCGTTTTCAATTTCGATAGTAAGCGAAGTTACGCCTGCCGGTACGGTATAGTTGTATCCGTAATAATACCACTGACCATTATCCGGAAGATTGGGTGAAAAACCAATCAGCGTGCCATTGACTACATAACGAAAACGGGGTTTGGAAACGCCTGCACCGGTATTCAGGTTTTTGTACCAGGCCCCAAAACAATAAGTTTCGCCCGGTGTGACCGTCACACTCGTCGCCCAAAGGTTCATATAACTGCTGCTCCCGTTGGGGTTTTGGGCGGGAAAATCAACTACCAACATGTGCCCCTCTCCGTTGTCGTAGGTATGGTCATTTCCACTCCACGCAAAATAACAGATATTTGGATCTTGGAGGAGGGTAATTCGCCCCCAAAGTTCCAGCGTATTGGCCGGTGGGCATACGATATAGGAAAGATCGGAGGAAAAATTCACCAACGGGTTATTCGGATCGGTGATTTCTACCTCAAAATTTCCATTCAAAACCAGGTTGGGTCCCTTGCAGCCACCCGGAGGGCAGGTTCCCTGCGCCGAGGCCGACACAAGGCCCCCCAGGCAAAATACACACATTAACGTCAGACTTCTCTTAAAAAAATTTGATGATCTTAAAGCAACAGGCCATTTTTTAATAAACAAAATCCTTCTCATCCGCCAAGTCATTCTCGCGTTGAACATTATTCTCACTCTCTCTAACAGGGTTTGTTTTCAGGTATGTCAGATGTAAGGTTTAAGGCAAATGTTGTACCATCTAATAAACGGCCTTACGTGTAAAATGCGATATTTTCGCTAATAATAAACATTAACTCACTTAGTATTTTCATCTTGCGGAATAGTTCAAAAATAATAATGACCGATACCTGTCTGCACAGATACCGGCCATGTAATAAAATTTGCGGAAGTGTATTAAAAGTCAAACTGTAAAGAGCCGTCTTCGTCGGCGTCAAATCCAAACTTTCGGAGAATGGCCCGGTACTTCCGGTTTTGATCGCCCGAAAGTTTTTTCCCGTTGATTTTTAATTCGCCATCCTGAACCCGGATTTTCACTTTTTCATCCGCCGAGAGAATTAATCCATCTCGGAGTAGTTCGGATTTTAAGTTGGAGGACATTCCCTTGTATCGCTCACGTTCTGCGCGGACTTGTTCTTCCACTTCCCGCATTTGTTCGCGGACATGCTCTTGTTGCTCGCGCATGTGCTGCTGTTGCTCGCGCATGTGTTCCTGTTGCTCCTGTATGCGATCATGATGTTCCTGACGAATTCTTTCTTCCATCTCGCGCATGCGTTCTCGGCTGAGTTCCTGCATTTCCCGCTGATGTTCCTGCATTTCGCGTGCCCTTTCAAGGGCTTCCATTTCGCGTTCCAGGGCTTCTTCATGACGGCGAAGGATCTCTTCCTCTTTTCGCTGAAAGTCTTCTTCGTGCAGTTGATTCCGGCTTTCTGCTAGTTGCCGACGGGCTTCTTCAAAGGCCTCCCGGTGCTCTTTGCTTCCCAGCATTTTTTCGTGTTCCAGCATCTCCAGAGCATTTGCCAGGCTTTGTTCGCGAGAAACATCGGCGTAAAATCTCGCCTGCATGCTGAGTTTTTCGGCGTATTCTCTCCAATATTCGCCTACTTCCTGACTCCACTCTTCTTGCTGCTCCTGAAATTCCAACATAGATTCGCGAAAGGCTTTCATTGCAGCACTGTCGGGCAGTTCCGAACTAAAAAAGTTTTCGGGAAACTCGGGGAATTCGGGAAATTCGGGCATCTCTGGCATTTCGGGCATCTCTCCCCAACCGCCTTCGGGTTCTGCGGGCGGAGCTACCGCCGGAGGAGGGGTATCTATCGAAGCGTAAAACTCCGGGTAACCAATCATGCCGGGGACGGAAGGTATTGCAGCCACCAGCGGGAAATCTTCTAGTTCTTGGGCAATATTCTGTGCAAAGGGTCTTACCGTCTGAGGAGAAAGTCCTGCCACTGCGGTCAAAACAATCACCAGTATAAGCCCGAAAACGGATTTTCCCTGTAATTGTGCTTCAGTGGCTTCGGGTACAACGATACGGCGGATGCGGCGAAGCAGGTATTTTTTCTGGCCACTCAGTCCCATCGCCAGGCGCAGGTTTGACAGCCGGTTTTCTTCCAAATCTGCCAACACTCTTGCGTAGGACAACGGATCACCGCAGTATTTTACGGCAAGGTCATCACAACAATGTTCGCGCTCGGTCTGTATCTGGGAGGAAATCCACCAGTATGCCGGATGGTAAAAAAGAAGGGATTCTACCATCGAAATCAGCATATTGATGAGAAAGTCGTTGCGCCGGATATGGGCAAGTTCATGTACAATCACTGCCTCCAATTGGGCGGGCGAAATTCCGTTTAACATTCCTACCGGGAGGAGAATTACGGGTTTTAAATGTCCGATAACCATTGGCACCGATACCCGAAAAGATTCATACAGGGTAATGCTGCGGTTTAACCCTACTTTTTCGGCCAGCTTATTCACTTTTAGTTTCCAGTCGTATTCTACCGGGCGCACGCCGTTTGACCGCAACTGATGCACGTGGTATAAGCCCCCGGCCCAGCGCAAGGTGAAAAACATAAAACCTGCGGCCCATATCACCGAAATCCAGGGCATATACGGACGCATCCGCTGCGAAAATTCCCATAACTGATAGTCAGCCGATGATATTTCCGCCATTTCAATATACATCTCCTCCGAAAAATCTGCGGCCCAGGTTTCCTCGTATTCCATCGAAATCTGCTGATTATAAAAATTTCCATACTGGGTCAGAAAGGTGGCTACGATCCAGGTAAACAACACTCCCAGCGCAAGGAGAGAGAGGAAATACCGCGATTCGGGCGAACGGCCTTTCATCAGGGTTAGGAAGATGGCGAGGGCAACCACAACGATTAGTCCCTGCCAGAGCGAGTGAAGAAGCGTCCATCCCAGAGCTTCTGTCAATACATTTACCATCATATTATTCGGGAAATTCATGATTAAACTCCTTTCTGTTGATTTTTTTCCAGGTCATCGAGAAACCTGCGGATTTCGTCCAGTTCTTCTGTTGTGGTGTGGTGGTTGCCCAGTGCCTGCATCACGAGTTTCATGGCCGAACCCTGAAAAGCCGTGTCGAGAAACCGGTCGAGTAACTGACGCTGGGTATCTTCTTCGGAAACCAGCGCGAGGTAAATATGCGTTTTTCCGTCCCTGCTGCGTTCCAGCAGGCCTTTTTCATACATGATCTGCATGAGTTTGAGGGTGGTGGTATAACCTACCTCTTTGTCGGTGCTGAGTTGATCATTGATAAAACGAACGGTCGAAGGCCCGTGATCCCAGAGGATACGGAGGATTTCGAGTTCGCCATTAGTGGGTTTCGTCATTGGTTTATTTTTTGGTTGCGGGTGTGGCCACCACCCAAACTACGAACAAATTCGTATTACAAGTATATACGAAAAGATTCGTAATTACAAATGGGGGAGGAAAAAAATTTGGGGAAAGCCCTAAAAAGAGCGCTGGTTTGAATTGGGGCGACCTGCTAGGCCGTGACAGTATTTAAAAGTGTTCGGACGGAGTAAATAGCAAATCAGAAAACGTACACATCAATTTTATTGAAATAGCCTTTAGTTACGGATACCGTATCGCTGTTTGCTTCATTTATTGCAGTAAAACTAAAAGTACCCGAGACCCTATAAGGAAGTTTCTCTACTTGGTTGGTCATCGAATCAATCTGCTCAATGGTGATTTCTCCCGTATGGGTAGCATCAGTATAATATTTATTATGCCCCCAATACAAAGCATAATTACTGCTGGTATCACCTAAAAAGTAAGTTCCTTCTCCCTGTAAATTGATAATCTTAAAATAAATTTCAGTATTGCTGCAAAGTCCGGCCCCTACCATATCAAAATATTCTGCAACAAATAATTGAGCAAATGCTTTAGGTGCCGTTACAGGCCCGCAAGTACGCCATTCCTGGCCGTTTACAAGTGCATACATCTGGCCGGCTCGGACAACCACAGATTCCACGGGCTCGACGGGATCAGGTATGTTAGTATGACACCTCAACGATAAAAAAATAAGAATCATCAAAAAACAACAAACTTTCATGGCAGGTATCGGGTTAGAGGTTATACGGAGGACAATATACACAGGGGGATTTGTCAAGGAAATTTAATAAAATAAATTTATTTAACAGAATATCGTTCCTTGAACGATTGTTTGGTGAAGTCGTGTGACCCGGACACCGTTGTGAAACCGGTCTAGGGGTATTAGCATCTGCGTGCGCGGACGCGCCTCCAGAATCGAATTTGAGGGGATTGCCTTTGGCTACCGACATTACGGCCCTCCGGGCCTATGCCTTCGGCACAAAAACGGTG
>JANRJC010000005.1:0-54410 GCA_033764335.1 Bacteroidia bacterium
CTTTACCTTCCAGTTTACCAACACGGCTTCGAATGCCACGACGGTATCCTGGGACTTTGGCGATGGCAATACCAGCACCGATCCCAACCCGACCCATACGTATCAGTTTACCGGATCTTTCCAGGTAACGCAGATCGTAACCAATGCCTGCGGCAGCGATACGCTGATTCAGGTGGTCGGCCCGACGAGCATCGGGGACGAGCTGTTTGGTAACGCGATTCGCGTCTATCCGAACCCGACCGAAGGTCAATTCTGGATCGAAGGCCTCGATATTCAGGCCGAGGAACTGACCCTCGAAGTGAGCGACGCCCGCGGGCGTACGGTCTTCAAACAGGTAGAGACAAAGGTCTTTGGCGGCTTTAAATACGCCTTTGACCTCACCCGCCACGCGGAGGGTGTCTATCTGGTGAAAATCTCCGACGGCGAACGTACCGCTTACAAACGGATCGTTAGAGAATAAATTTTGGTGATAAAATGATCGAGGGGGGCAATTGCCCCCCTTTTTTTATGAATTCTTATCATTTACGGATTAAACTTTTGTAGATTAGCCTATGTTTTATTTGTTTTGCAGACCAGATTAATATGCAATAAAACTATGGCAAGCAAAATTAAAGCGAGGGATTTGGAAGAAGAAGTGAAAAACACCGAAGAGGTGTCGGAGGGTAAATTTTCCATTGAGGCGTTTGTCGTGAAAAACCGTAACCTCGTACTTGTCGGGGTCGCAATAGTCGCTCTTGTAATCGCTGGGGTGATTGGTTATAATGTCATGCGTAGCGGTAAAAATACCGAAGCAAGCAGCGAGATGTTTCAGGCGGTTAAGTATTTTGAGGCCGATTCATTGGATCTTGCACTGAACGGAGACGGACAGGCGTTGGGATTTCTCGATATTGTGGATGAATACAGTGGTACGGATGCTGCGAATGTGGCAAATTTTTATCTGGGAGCCATCTACAATCAAAAAGGTGATCTTGAATCCAGCCGTGAATACTTGGAAAAAGTATCTTTAGGAGATAATCTTTTTTCCATGTCTGTGCTTTCTGCTCTGGCTTTTGTGTATGAAGACCTCGGAAACCCGGATAAAGCAGCTTCTTTATTTGAAAAAGCCGCTTATACTCCCGGTGAAAATGAGGCTACAACTCCCACCATGCTGCTGAATGCCGGAAGAAACTACGAAGCTGCCGGCAAACCCGAAAAAGCCCTTGATCTTTATGAAAAGATCAAAGAGGACTTTCCTACCAGCACCGAAGGCCTGAATATAGACAAGTATATTGGACGTGTATCAGAATGAGCGATAGCAAACCTCACGACCTCTCTGCTATTTCTTACTCCGGAGGTAAAAACCACGGAGCAGATCGGGTAGTGATCGCTGTGAGCAATTGGCATAAAGAAATTACGACCGCACTTTTTCAAGGTGCGGTCAATGTTTTGAAGGAAACCGGTGTTCGTCCCGAAAATATTCTCCGTTACGACGTCCCGGGTTCTTTTGAACTTCCGATGGCAGCCAGTATTGCCCTCGCAAAACATTACAACCTCGACGGGGTGATCTGCCTCGGTTGTATTATTCAGGGTGAAACCCGTCACTTTGAATTTATCGCTCAGGCCGTAGCCAATGGAATCATTCGGGTGGCGCTTGATCACAACAAACCGGTAATTTTTGGGGTGCTTACGACGGATACCGTCGAGCAGGCGCAGGAACGCGCCGGCGGCAGCCTGGGAAACAAAGGCGCCGAAGCCGCAGTTGCACTGCTGGAAATGATTGACCTCGAAAGAGGTTAGTCCTGATAAAACACGGCATTCGCCAGCAATAATTTTCCGCTATACCAGAACCCGCGTATTACGGGCGATTCGGTAAAATAGATAATTCTGCCCTTCCCGTATTTTTCTTCTCCTAAAGCCATGCTGTTGCTCATGGTCTCTTTTACATTATTTCCCGTAAACCCGCCTACCTCTGCATCTTCCGGAAAAATCCCCACATTCCAGCCCGTATCTTCCAGCAAAGGATAAGCGATTTCATTTCGTTTTATCATAAAAAAAGAATCTCCCATGCCAAAAGCTAACGGGTGAGTGGGATCTGTTTTTACGCTGAAAATACTGCCCGGGGCGGAGTTGCTGATAGTTGCGCGTTGCCTTTCTTCAAAAAGTCGAGCGGGCGTTTCCTGACTCATAAAATTTCGGGTCAGACTTCTTTTTCCTCTATCTACGGAATTTGTCAGCGCCGTTGGCGGGTTGTTATTGTAGGATTTGGCAAAAATATCTAAAGATTTTTCGAGAGCGATAACCGTTCCTCCATCGGAAACAAAATCGAGAATTTTTTTGTGGAATGACCCATAATTTCCCGAAGGTAAAACCAAAACATCCCACCCACTGAGGTCCACTTTTTCGAGGTAGCGGGTATCAAATACGGTAATCGGAAAACGCAGATCCTGCTCAAAAAAATACCATATTTCGCCAAAACTACCCGACGATATTCCTTCTCCCCGAATCGTTGCCACACGCAGAGGACGTATTGAGTGAACATTTTCCGATCCCAAATCCGATCCTTCTTCTACCCGGCCTCCCGATACCGGAAATAGTTGAACACCGGTTTCTTCTGCTATTTTTTGCAGTTTTTGCACTCCGGTTTCTCCCTGTTGTCCAAGTAGATAGATTAAGGTTCCCCGGCTAAAACTTTCCCCGTCTATACGAAAAGGTTTCCATGCCCGTGAAGGAATCAGTCCTTCCTTTAATGTTGCCGCGAGAAATTGGGCATGGTGGAAATCTTCCCATTTAACCAACCATGCATAGATTTCGGAATCAGATGTCTGAGCAGACGAAACGGGAGGCTTTAAGGTAGTTTGCCGGGAAATTTCAGGTTCAATACGATTTTCAAGCGCGTAACATTCTACTCCGTAGGCATAGGGAAGTGCCCAGGCCGTAAGGTCATAGGTAAGTGAATCTTCCAGAAAGGGATCGGGTTCAAAAAGAATCTGGAGCAGGAGGCTGTTAGGCTGATAAGCAGAAATAATAATGTCTCCGGATGTGAGGGGAAAAGACATTTCTTTATTTTCGGTATAACTAAATCCTTTCAGCGTTTTGGCGTCGGCAGTAGTTGCTCCGTAGCGGATTTTATTTTGGTCGAGAATTTTTAAAAGTTGATTTACACGCTCCGGAAGCGAATCCGTTTTGATTATGTAGGTTTTGTAGATACCGTAGGGTTGTTTTTGGTTTTTTTCAAAAAATGTACGGAACTCGGTGATCAATTTTTTTCGGTATCGGAAAGCCGTTTCAAGCGTGGATATACTGGTGGTAAAATGTTTGCGGATGCGATCTGCCAGCGTAAGCGTATCCCCATTGGGCAATATTACTGCACGTCCGGCATCGTCGCCGCCGGTCTGTTCATAGGTAAAGCCCATTGCGCCCTGAAAAGTAGGCCAGGTATCGCCGTAGCTGGGGTAAAAAAGATCGTATATCTCTCGAGTAAAATAGAGCCAGTGGTTGCGATTGAACCAGGCGGCATGGTTTTTTCCGATAAGTTGATGGAATTCCCGTTGCCATTGACTAATAGCGGGATGAAAAGGGCGGGAAGCCGGAGGGAAAAAATAGGTAGGGTTGTCCGACTTCATCTCGTGGAAATCCACATGGATTTGAGGCATCCATTGGTAGTAGAGAGCGGCGCGCTGGCGGCTTTCGGGTTGAGTCTGCCAGCACCAGTCGCGGTTGAGATCAAAGAGGTAATGATTTTCCCTACCGCCGGGCCAGTCTTCCTCATGTTCTGCGGATTGAGGGGAAAGGTCAAATGAACCGGCTCCCGTTTCCAATTGCCACTGCACATACCGATCCCGGCCATCGGGATTTAGACAAGGATCAATGAGAATGACCATTGAGTCCAGCCAGTGAGTAGTGTCTCTTTCGACCAAGTGATAGAGTACTTCCATCGCTGCTTCCGAACTGGAGGCCTCGTCTCCGTGTATATTGTAGCTTAGCCATACGATAGGGATGTGAGGGTCTTTGCCGGTGGGTTTTTCCGCCATCCCCGTGCGGGCGAGGTTGGCTGCCTGGATAAGATTCAAAATTTTATGATTTTCGGGCGAAGTTACGACAGCAATCATCAGTGGGCGACCCTCCCAGGTAGAGCCGTAGGGGATAAGACTTACTTTATCCGAATTTGTCGCAACATGTTCAAAATAATCAACAATGCGATGGTGGAAAGAAAATCGGCTGCCGGGGGAATAACCGAGAAAGGCTTCGGGGGATAAAATCGGCGTAGCGAATGCTCCAAGGGCAGACAGAAGGTATAAACAGAGAGAGAAAAGACGTGGCATAAAAAAAATTTAATGAAGCTAAGGATAATGCCGAAACCCGCCAAACTTTCGTAAAACTCAACCTTAAAGTGGTTTTATGGTTTATTTTTAAAATAAAATTTAACTATAAAGTTGTTTATTAGAATATTTTTTCTTTATTTTACGTATATAAAGTTGAATTTAGGTGGAAGTTCAGGTGGAACCGCGTAACATACCCTGTGTAGAAGAAATAGAGAGTTTTCTCTATAACTTCCGGGCGCTGAAGGAAAAATTCGGAATGGTCATTTATGACCGGAAGAAAAACCTTAAAGCCCTGCTTGACCTTGAGATTACTGCCATTGAGCGGGAAAAAATTCTCGACAATCTTACCGCGAGGGATTATTACAAAGGCCCTCAAAAGGATGGAGTAAATATCGGGGCGGAATACTGGGAGTTTGGTACGACGATCAAAGGGACGGAAACCTATATCAAAATTTCCAAAGGACTGGGAAATCAGGCGGTTGCTTGTCTTTCTTTTCATCCGGCGGAAAGAAGAATAAAATATCCATTTAAGTAGAAATGAAAAAACCACACATCGGCGGGGAATGGGTACTCAAACGGAAACTTGCAGCATCCGAGCCCTTCAGAAAAGAGGTGTTTGAAATCTGGGAGCATTATTACGAGCATAAGGATTCCGGCGAGGAGATTTCGACGACAGAGCTTGACGAGATCAATATTCGCCAGGTGTATAACCTCTACCGCGAAAAACATCATATCCCCTTTCCCGAAGAAATCCGGCAGATTCGTGAACAATACGGCTTATCTGCGGCTAAAATGTCCGAAGTACTTGATCTGGGAGCCAATAGCTTCCGCAATTATGAAAATGGTGAAATTCCCAGCCTTGCCAATGCCAAACTGATTCGCCTGGCGAAGGAACCTCAAAATTTCCTCAACTTCGTCAGAGAAAAGAAGTCGCTGTTTTCTGCTCCGGCATTTGACAAACTGACCAAACGTATTGAAACGTTGATGGGCAAAGACCGGATGGACACGGTGGTAGAATATATCTGGAACTTCCATCTCGAAGCCAATGAATTTACGGGTTATACCCGCCCTGATTTTAGGAAAGTCGCCCATTTTGTCCTCTTCTTCGCCGAAAAGGTACGCCCGTTAAAAACCCGGATGAATAAGCTGATGTTTTACTGCGATTTCCTCAATTTTCAGCGTACCGGACTGTCGGTGTCGGGTTGTAATTATCGGGCGATTCCGTTTGGTCCGGTTCCTTCACATTTTCATGAACTTTTTGGGGTGCTGGAAGCCGAAAAATACATTTCTATCGAAGAAGAAATGTTTGATCACGGTGGGACGGGCGAAAGATTCGTCGCCAAAGAAACCTTTGATCCTTCATTATTTACTCCGGAAGAGAGGGAAACAATGGAGCAGGTGGTTCGCATTTTCGAAGATATACGCACCCAAAAAATCATAGAAATGAGCCACAGCGAAATTGGCTGGGTAGAAAATCAGGAGAAAAGAGAGCTGATCAGCTACCAGAAATATGCCTTCAAACTGAACGATCTTCCCCCCGGGGAATAAAATATGCGTTTGATTTTTGGATTCGGAAGCAGGAGGTTGTTTGTCCGAGACTCCCTTCCCTCCATAAGTTCTTTTGATGTTATCAAAACCCCGGTTTACCGGGGTTTATGATTTTAAATTTCTGCCTTTGTAAGCCATCCGGCAACGGAAAGCCGATTTATTCGAAGCAACTCTTCAAAGTCGGGGATTTGTACATCGCGGGGAATTTTGATCAGGCGGGAATCTTTTTTCTCAAAAGGAGGCGGAATTTTGGATTGGAACAAAAGCCCCCACAAAGTTGCCGTGCAACTGTAAAGAATCCGTTGAGGCGAAAATTCATCTTCCCATTCGGTGAGCCTTTCATTGATTTCTTCGAAAAAAGTTATCGTATTCGCCAGGCGTATGCGTGAACCTGCTTTGGATTTGCCACGGGTTTTGAGGTAGTTGATCTGAGATTTCCCCTGGGAGTGGCGTTTCATGTATTTTTTGATTGCCTTGTGTAATACCACTTCTCCCTCTTCAAAATAACCCAAGGCCGCCGCACCTGCTTGTACCAAAACCGTCATATAGGTCGGTATCTCCTCGGGAACGGTTTTCAGGTATTCATTAAGCGACTGATCCCGGTCATATATCGCCGGAAAAGGTAGCGGAAGGCGTATTTCCCACAAGACGGTAGCGTCGCGGGAGGCAACTACGAGGTGTTTTTCCGGATTTAATTGGACATGCGAACCACTCTCCGCTATTTCGCTGAGGAAATTCCGGCATTCGCCATAAGATAATTTCTGCGGTTTTTGCGGAGTTTCCAATTCATTAGTTTCCGAGTACCTGTTCTACTACGATTTTTGAACTCGGCGCGATTTGCTTCAGGAAAGGAGTGGCATAAAAACCCATCCAGAACATGAGAATAATCAGCGGAAGCATTACCGCCATTTCCCGGCCATTGATGTCTTCGAGGCTGCGGTTTTCATCTTTATCCAGTTGCCCAAACATTACCCTTCTAAACATCCAGAGGAGATAGACGGCAGCTATGACCACACCGGTTGCTGCAAATATTGGTAATACGTTAGAGATAGAGTCTGATTTAAATGCACCCAGAAGCACCAAAAATTCTCCGACGAAACCGTTGAGACCGGGAAGGCCCACAGAAGCCATAACGGTGATCATAAACAGCAGGGTATATTTGGGCATTACGCGGGCAACACCCTGAAAATCACTGATTTCGCGAGTGTGGCGACGGTCGTAGATCATTCCTACCAGGAGGAAAAGTCCTCCGGTGGCGATACCATGATTAATCATTTGAATAACGGCACCGTTCATGGCTTCTTCCGTAAAAGCAAAAATACCCAAGACGATAAAGCCCAGGTGAGATACCGAGGAATAAGCGACGAGTTTTTTCACGTCCGTCTGTACCATTGCTGCCATTGCTCCATAGATGATACCTACAACTGCAAGTACCGACATAAAACCTGCAAAGTAGAGGGAGGCTTCAGGGAAAATCGGAAGGCAAAAACGGATAAGCCCGTAAGTACCCATTTTCAGAAGTACACCGGCCAGAATGACAGAACCTGCGGTAGGAGCCTGAACGTGAGCGTCGGGCAGCCATGTATGCAGCGGAAACAGCGGTACTTTTATGGCAAAGCTAAGTGCAAAAGCAGCAAATAGCCATTTTTCAGCAGAAGGAGTAATGGAGAGGTGATTGAGAATCAGGAAGTAATCAGTCGTAAAAATAACCCCCTGAAGATCCGGTCGCTGGCTGAGAATTTCCTGCGGGATATTGACATTGGCACCGATATAAATAATGGCGATCAACATCAGCAGCGAACCCACAAGGGTATAGAGGAAAAACTTAAGCGACGCATAAACCCGGTCTTTTCCGCCCCATATACCAATGAGGAAATACATGGGAATGAGCACCATTTCGAAGAAAACGTAAAACAGCAACATATCCAGTGCCACAAAAAACCCCAGAATCCCCGCTTCCAGAATCAACAGAAGCAGGTAGTAGGCGCGGGGAGCTTTGGTGACATCCCACGAAAAATAAATACAGATCGGGAAAAGAAGGGTAGTGAGCAGTACAAGATATACCGAAATCCCATCCATTGCGAAGGTGAAATTAATATCCACCGATCCGGAGGAAAGCCAGTCAAAATTGAAAAAATAGATATACCCCGGGGCACCGGCGGCATATTGCCCTGCGGCGGACAGTGATAGGTAGTCAAAATACATCACCAGACTCAGCACAAAGGGGATCATAGATGTCCACAGGGCGATCTGTTTAGAGAGATTTTCCCGGGATTCATTGAGAGCGCCAATCAGGGCTGCGCCAACAAGCGGAGAAAAAACCAGGATGATGAGTAGCGTGCTCACAGGCTTAATTTAATTTTTGTTTGATGACAACGGCTCTTCGTTGAAGGGGCTAAAGATATAGACTTTTTCATAGATAACCAATGAAAACCCCTTACTCTTTACCAGAATCAGAATTATTCGGAAATTCTTTTTGAAGGTATTCTTTTACGGTTTCCACATACGCTTTTGCAACCACTTTTACCCGGCTGGATACGGGGACACCTCCGATTTCGGTGTCTTTATTGTTAAAGGCAAGGCTTTCGGCGAGGTTGTCCTGGCAAAGGCTTTCCCCATAACATACAGGCCCATAAATCAGCCGGGTAAGGCTCAGGTTACGTGCATATACACCCGGAAAACCGGTGTAAACCGATGCCTTGTGGAGGTAGCGGAGCGGATATTCTCGGGATACAACCGGAACCCCCGTGATGCGAGTGGAATGACCAATAAATAAGTCGGAAAGCCGGACGGATTTTTCTACGTCGTTGGTCAGCATCATCCGCAGAAAAGCAAGCCGGTCAATAGGCTCGGCCAGTTCTCCTTCCATAAAAGCCCCTGGTACAAAGGCCATGCAGTAATTTTTTTCCGTTGGGGAGATATTATTGGTACTATCGCGGTTTTGCCAGTTGGACAAGTCCACATTATAGTGGATAATCAGCGTAAGATGAGGTTGAAAAAGATTTACCCGTTTTGCTCGTTCGCGAAGATCCTCGGGCGTAAAAAACCGGGTCATTATACCCGGATCATCGCGGGTATTTTTCCATTTTTGGATTTCTTCTTCGGTAAGGGTTCCCGCGGTTTTTTCTTCCTGCATAAGGGAATCCCATCGGCTGGTCTTCCATTCCTCAAAAGTAAGTCCTTTCGCTCCTGTCCCCGGACGGGTACGGGTCATCATGACAATTGCGCCGAGTGTTTCGAGTTCTTCGCGCATAGCCCAGGCTGTGGCGAGTGTAAGGCCCGCTTCAAAAAACTGTATGGTCTGCATTCGGGTGGCAGGGGAAGGGTTCATTTTAATGGATTTTCCTTCAATCACCGCAGTTTCAAAATCTCCCGCAATATGACCGGGGTCAAGGGCGATCCGAAACCCTTTCAACGGTTGGAGCGAGTCTGCGCCGAAGTAAACAGGTCTGTTTTCAAGCGTGTCAAACCGGTGTATCAGCGAATCCGGCCAGCGGTTTCTGCCTTTCGACTTATAAAGTTTCAGCAGGGTATCGGCATTTAGGGTATGTACCATCGCAGAGAAGGCGTGGTACTCTTCGGGATAAATAACGGCTTCGGGAGTGCCGGCTATTTTCATTTCCGGATTTTCATACATAAAAATTCCGGCCTCGGTAATTTCAAACTGACCGGTGAGAGCGGAATCTTTTAAGAGAAAATCGGTCTTGGGTGAAATCGGGGGTTTAACGGCAGCCGGATTTTTTCCCGAAAAAAAACAGCCAGCTATTCCCGCAAAAAGAAAGATGAGCAGCAAAAACTTTCCGTGATCGTAAGGATATTTCATGACCCGAAAATAGCCGAATCCTTTTTTCTTCCCAAATAAAAAAGGACCTTCACGGGAAGGCCCTTTGGCAATGACATATAAAAACTACAACTACTACTATCAGGTTTGGATAATACAAAACTAGCCATTCCAAAGGGCTGAATCCAAACGAATATGAGTACCGACCTAACTATTTGAATTTGAACCCTGCGCGAGGGGTTTAGCAATAAAACACCTTCGTTTGCAGGTTGCGAACGAGTTTTCCTTCGGTTTCCCTGATAATATTACAGTAGCAATTAATAATTCCTTCGGACTAATCAGCCGCCCGCGACAAAGCCGCAAAATCTCCGGCAGTAATAAAACCCGGGATAGCGGTTTCTGCTTCATACATGATTTTGCCTCCTTCGGCAGAAAGTATGTACAGGGTTTTGACCCGTGGGTCGGTATGCATAAAAATCACATCAGGATTTTGGGCATCAATAGCAGCAGCGATGGCATCTTTTTCGACAATAGCCACCTCGTATTTATAATATTTTTTCAGGGTTTCCATATTCTGGAGGTCGGTCGAAAGTTGTTCTGCCAGTAAAAACAGGGTTTTTTCATGGATCGTATTTGCGAGCGCATGATTAAACTTCTCAAGAAGTTTGGGGTGATTGTCCTCAGTGATTTTATTGGTATCGAGGAATACGAGGTAATTGTGCATGGATTGCACGATGGCAACCAGCTTATAAAGGTATTCGTCGGGGTTATTGATATCGGTAAAATGGTACTGGGTAATGGCTTCTGCCCCCTGATAGTTGCGCATATCGGCACCATTGCCGCAGAGGTAGATCGCAAGATGATTGCTTTTGATGCGGTCGGTACGCCCCACGCGATTGATAAATCTTTCGGAATCATTGCGCACCAGCATCGAATACTCTTTGCTCATCGAAAGTTTCAATAGTTCGTCTGTAGTGACAAACTGATAAGGAATAACTTTCCAGTAAGTTTCGACAGCCTTTTTAATCGTTTCGTTATAGGCGTCCTGACCTTCATAAAGCACAACCAGCATCGTTGTTTTTTTGACCTTCGGCCATTCTTCGACGGAGATGGTACGGCCATTCTGGGCAAAAATTACCGACAACGCCGAAAAAAACAAAATACAGAAAGGGATTAGGGTTCTCATTGCAGGTTTTTGATAGTGATACTAATATAACGAATCCTGATACGAATTTTACGGGTTTAGCGGCCCGGATATTGTAAAAATCTTTATTTTCGGTTTGCAAGGTAAACTCCCACCAAAATTACGCCCATACCAGCAAACTGGATCATCGAAAAACGCTCTCCGTCGAGCAGGCCCCACATCAGTGCCACAACCGGAATAAAATAGGTAACCGAAGAGGCAAAAATGGGTCCGGTCATTTGTACCAGTCGGTAAAACAACACCAGCGAGACCGCCGTACCCAGGGCACTGAGAATGGAAACATACCCGAGGGAGGCCCATGCATGCTCATGGGTAGCAAAAACTTCCGGGAGGCCGGAAAATAAAAGATAAATGCTGTAAGGCACAGAGATGGTGAGCAGGGCAAAACCCGAAGCCAACACCGAAGGGGTGTGGTTCAGGTGGCGTTTCATAATATTGGTAGTGAAACCGTACAAAACCGTCGCGATGATCACCAGGAAAGTATAAAAAGTGTTTTCCAATAGATTGATCTCCTTTTCCCCGGAGAGGATGAGGATCATTGCCCCGGCCAATCCCAGAATAACGCCCACTACCTGCTGGGTAGAAAACCGGAAATTAAAAAGGATAAAACCAATCAGCAGTACGAAAAGCGGGCTTAAGGCATTTAGGATACCCGCAGTAGCGCTATTGATATGTGTTTCTGCCAGTGGAAACAGAAATGCCGGAATACCGTTTCCGATTAGCCCGACGACCATTACATAACGCCATTCGTTGCGGGTGAGTTTTTTGGCTTTTCCGACGACAAAAGGCAGGAGGATGATGGCCGCGATCACCATTCGCAACCCGGCAATCTGGAAAGGGTTAAAGGCGATTAAAGCTCTTTTTATCAGAATAAAAGAACTACCCCAGACCAGGCAGAGAAGAATAAAAATGGCCCAGGAAGTCATTTTGTTTGGGTGGTTATCCACGGGTTTATTTTTAGGTATTTTTAGAAGTTTTCAGATTTTCCGCCTCTTTTTGCCCGAAAAAATTCCTGCATGATGATACGACAGTCATTTTCCATGATGCCTGAGACAATTTGGGTTTTGGGATGCACAAGGCTGGGGTTATGTCGGGTAAAACCGGTTTTAGGTTCGTCAGTGCCATAGACAATTCGCTCCATTTGTGCCCAGCGAAGTGCCCCGGCACACATGGGGCAGGGTTCGACGGTCACAAAAAGCGTGCAATCGCTGAGGTATTTGCTTCCGAGGTATTCACAGGCGGCGGTAATGGCGATCATTTCGGCATGTGCCGTAGGATCCTGAAGTTTTTCGGTTTGATTATAACCTTTTCCGATAATCCGGAAATTGCTTACCACAACGGCTCCGATGGGAACCTCCCCTTCTTCATAGGCACGTTCTGCCTGAAGAAGTGCCTGCCGCATAAAATGGTCGTCTGTATGAATGGATAACATGTTGTTACAATTCTATCTGTGTAAGCTGTTTGAGGTGGGTATATAGTTTTCCTGCGGGTAGTCCCATCACATTATAGAAATCGCCTTCAATGGCAGAAACTCCAATCATTCCAATCCACTCCTGAATGCCGTAAGCGCCGGCTTTGTCATAAGGCTGGTAGCGATCGGTGTAATAGCCCATTTCCGGTTCGGTAAGCGGGCGGAAAGTTACTTTTGTTTCTTCAGCAAAACAGTAAAATTTTTCTTTATGCAGAAGGGTTACTCCAGAAATTACGGAATGCGTTACTCCGGAGAGGTTTCGGAGCATTCGGAGGGCATCTTGCCGGGAGGTGGGTTTACCGAGGATTTCCCCTTCAAACACCACGATGGTATCGGCGGTAATCACAATATGATCCCAACTGAGATCGGGGTATTTTTCGGCTTTTGTTTTTGCGATGGAAATCGCTACTTCCTGGGGTGAAAGATTTTCAGGTACAATTTCTTCGGAAGGTCTGACTACGACTTCGAATGTAAACCCCATTTCCCGCAACAACTGTTGTCGGCGGGGAGATTGGGAAGCCAGAATGAGTTTATGAGACGTTTTCATTGGTAGGATTAGTCTTCGTGTCGAAGCAATCGGGGTACGAGATACCAACGGAGATGAATACTTCTCGCGTCGAAATGCTGCCAGTTATCCGAGCGGCTTTCCATACAAGCCATCGCGCAGGTAGGCATCATAAAGGAGGCACTCATCTGAAGCAGTGTCCTTACGGTATCTTCGGAGGTGGGATTATGCCCAAAAATCATGACAGTGTCGGCGTGAGAAGGGAGTTTTTGGATAAATTCGATCAGGCCGGAGGTGCCGGATTCGTAGATCGTTTTTTCTACTTTTATGTCGGATTCATCGTAGTGAAGTTTTTTCCCGACAATTTTTGCCGTGCTCAGTGCGCGGTTGGCGGGCGAACTCACGATGAGGTCCGGCTCAAAATTTTGTTGGCCAAGCATCATTCCGAGGTATTGAGCATCACTGATTCCCCTTTGTTTTAGGGGTCTTTCTATATCGGGCATACCAATTGGCCAGTCTGACTTTGCATGGCGACAGATCACCAGGGTTTTCATAAGGATAGAATATTGGTCTGTGAAATTCAGGGGCAAAAATACAAAAAGTGCCCCGTATAGGGACACTTTTTCTCAATAAGCCTTGGAATGATTTTATCAGTGAATGACTACCGACTTCAGCGTTTTAGTAACCGAAGTTGTTTCACTCTGAATATCTATTCGGATGAAGTACATTCCCGGAGCGAGATTATCGGTTTCAAAATTTACTTCATGGATACCGGTATCGTAGTTTTTCTGTTCGGCAAATAAATTTCTGCCATCAGCGGTGTACATCATAAGACGCACGTCGGCGGCTTCGGGAAGTTCAAATTTGACCGTAGCGATGTCGCGGGTGGGGTTGGGATAGAGGCTGATATTCAACTTATCTATTACCACCGGGTCAGTAGGGCCGGATTCTCGACCGAGTACAACGGAATTGGTGGACCAGATACCGAAACCGTGAGAAGCAATATATACCGTATTGTCGAGGCTAAGGAAGTGTGAAGATTTGCTGACTTCTACTTCCGTCGTATCAAATCCCCCACCGGGTAGCGGGTTGATTTTGATTTCGGTACGGGTAAGTGCGTCGGGAGTAATTTTGGATTTATATTTTCTTACAAAAATATCATAGACAGGAGCACCGCTAAAGGAAGTTCCGGATTCGTCGGTCCAGGGAGAAGAAAGATATAAAGGAACACCGGGGCCGGCGCGCTGAATTTCCCTTACCGACCAGAGTTTACTTTCGGTACCGATCAGAAGGATAGATTTATTTTCGGCGGGGTCTTTAATAAATTCAGCGGTATAAACCGGTTCTTTTGTGGCATGGCCGGTGAGCAAACCGAAGGAAGGCGTAGTTTTCGCCGTTTCGGTAACCCATACAAATCCCTGGATAGCTTGTACATTGCCTCCATAGGAGCCATAAGTTACGGCAATTCGGTTAGGGTCATTGGGGTCAACCGCGATAGACGATACCCATCTTCCGGCCATCGGTGTGAGATTGCTTCCGCTTACGTTATCAATGCGTACCACATTGGTCAGCACATTAAAATTTTCGAGGTCATGTGCACGGTCAATACGCCATAATTTGCCACGGCTGGAGCCGACGTAAAGTGTATGTTCGGCATCACCGGAGACGGCGATAGCGGTCAAATATTCCGTACCCCCATCTACGAGTTGGTTGGTGATACGATTCCATTTTACCTGAAGACCATCGCCAAAGCCACCATTTACCACCCATACATAATTGCGGGAGCAGAGAAAAATATATCCTTCGCTTTGGGCTTCCAGTTCATCATCGGTAATCTGGTTGTTGTTGAGCAGATTAGCGGGGATTAATTCATCCAAGACCCAAGCCGTTTGTGCAGGAGTTGGGGCATTAAATAAGGCACCTCCTTGGACATTGGCTCCGGAGCGATCCACATAGACATTATTGGCGGTGTCGAGATTCTGGACGTTGGGTTGGATGGGCAGGCCGTAAAAACGTTCGGAGTTTTCTCCGGCGTTAAAGGAGCGCACGATACCGTTGTCGGTTCCCTGCAGGAGGAACGCGCCCGGGTGGAGGTAAGAAACAGCGATTTCGCCGAAGTTATTGGTAGCAATCGTTCCAAACCCCTGATTGGTAGGGCCATCGCTATTGTAATGGCGGTTGAGCAGGTATCCGGCGGTTTCCGTACCGGTAATTACCGCATCAAAAACCGGGTCATCAGCACCAACCGTTTCGACGGACAAAGAAGCGACGCTATAAGCGACCGTTGCTTCATACCCTTTAGATTTTTGAGAAAAGGTAACCCCTCCGTCGGGAGAATGGATAATCTGGCGATCTGTACCTACAAAAAGTTCGGAGGTATTTGCCGGATTATAAACAATGGTGTAGATTTTTCGGGGCACATAATTGGTGAGGGTAGGCGATGTCTGCTGGGCAGTAGGAGTCCATCCTCTTCCTTCTTTGAAGGAAAACCAGGCGTTGCCTGCGATAATCACCTCATTGGGATTGGTGGGCGAAACCGCCATGGCAAAAGCATTTTGCCCGGTGGAGCCTAAGGGCGTAAAACCGGGGCTTCCTTTGGGGCCATACACGCGCCAGGTAGTGCCATTGTCGTCCGAGCGGAATACCCCGCTGATTTCGTTATTGACCTGAGTCCCTGCCACATAAATCGTGTTTTTAGCACTGGGGGCCACTGCGATTTCGCTGCGGGAGGCACTGAAGGGGCCTAGACTGTAGAGTACAGGATCTGCTACGGCTGCGAAGTTGATACCGTCAGAGGATACGTAAAGAGAGTCTTTAAAACCACTTTTGGCGGTTGCAAAAACCACACTGCCTTCGGCACCTTCGACGTCATACACTACTCCGGTCTGAAAGGTGGCGCTACCTGAGCATTTTACCAGCGAATTTGCCGTTAGCTTTTTATCATTAGAATAAAAAAGGCCTTCAGCCGTCGCCAGATAAATACGGTTGTTGATGACGGCAACTTTTTGGATCGAGGAAAAGGGGCCTTTATAGTTTATGGTTTGAGCCGTATTGGTTGCAGGGGCAGAACTCCAACTGGAGCCGTTGTCTTCGGAGATATATACCCCACCGCCGGGCAGGCCGGTGAGATAACCCTTAAAACCTTCCGGATCAGTCTGCCAGTTGTAGGTACTGTTGCGGTTAAGACGGGTTACGAAATAGGACAATTCATAAGCCGTTGCGCCGGTGGCGACATAGATATTGTTGCCATCCACGGCGATGGAGGTAATATTGGGATTGCCCGTATAAGAGCTGACCCGATCCCAGGAAACTCCGGAATTGCGGGAAATCCAGAGGCCACCGCCCTGCGAACCTGCGAGCAGGTTGCCACTATTGTCGAATGCCAGTGCCCGGGTGCGGCTACCGCTATTGTCCGGTCCCAGATTGCGCCAGGCATACTGTGCATGGAGATTTATTCCGGAAAGCAGAATAAACATCACCCCAAAAACATTGTAAATATTTCTCATCATACGAACTACGGTTACTGTCGTCTGGTAAAATAAGTATTTTCAACCTAACAAAACAAAATCACAGCCGGAAACTTGGCTAAGTACGAAATTAGCTTACGGTAAACGATATTGCCATATTCAAAACCGCAGTTGAATTACACAAAATCGCAGTTATAAATGTCGCTCCGAATGGTAGCTTGATCGAACCAGCGGGCCGCTCTCCACATAACCAAATCCCATTTCGACACCAACTTTTTGGTAATGGGCGAATAAGTCCGGGTGAACAAATTCCTGCACGGGAAGGTGCATTTTGGTGGGTTGAAGATATTGCCCGATGGTAAGCACATCACAGTCGTGATTTTTGAGGTCGCGCATTAGTTCATAGACTTCTTCGACGGTTTCACCCAATCCCACCATAAACCCTGACTTGGTGCGGACTCCGGCGGCTTTGGTTCGGCGGATTTGTTCCAGACTTCTTTCATAAACGGCTTGAGGTCTTACCCTGCGATAGAGCCGTTTTACCGTTTCCATATTATGAGAAATGACATCCGGTTTTTCCCTTGTAAAAAGTTCCAGCATTT
The DNA here is from genome assembly GCA_033764335.1 of Bacteroidia bacterium. Classification (GTDB taxonomy): domain Bacteria; phylum Bacteroidota; class Bacteroidia; order J057; family J057; genus JAGQVA01. Next base: position 16,880 of record JANRJC010000005.1, read on the forward strand.
CCCAGCGTGCTTTTACATCGGGAATAAGGGTTTCCAGGGTGACGCCGGGGCATTGTTTATGAATCTGTTTGACGGTTTCGGTCCAGATAAACATCCCGCTGTCTTTCTGCTCATCGCGGTTTACGGACGTAATTACTGCATGGCGGATACCCATAGATTTGATGGCCTGCGCCACGCGGAAGGGTTCCAACTCATCCAAGGTATCCGGGCGACCTGTAGCTACTGCACAAAAAGAACACGAGCGGGTGCAGGTATTTCCCAGAATCATAAAAGTAGCCGTTCCTGCTCCCCAGCATTCACCCATATTGGGACATCGGGCACTTTCGCAGACAGTATGAAGTTTATTCGTATCTATAATTTGCCTCACGTTGGTATAACTTTCCCCGTAAGGAAGTTTTACCCGCAACCAGGAAGGCCGTGGACCATCGCCCGGAAGGTTTTTGGCAGTGAGAGGGGTATCGGTTGTTGTAATTGCCATGTTTGTATTAACTAAAAATCCCTACCATCTGTTTCCAAAAATAAACCCTATCGAAAACGCTACAAATATCCGGTGATTTTCCAACTTATCCAACCCGGTCATAATAGGTACGGGATTTACAAAAAAATCGGCATGGGTTCCCAGCTTAAACCCGGATATATACCGCGAAGACCGCGCAAAATCCACCAGGATATACCCTTTGACACTGCCGCCGAGGGTTGCTTGTAGCTGAGGCCGGGCCGCAAAAAAGCCTGCACGGCCAAAGATTTTTGCATAAGTATGGAGGGTTGGGTCGTAAGCCTCTATTTCCCGGTCATTGGCGGTGGGTATCCCCTGTCCCGGGCGGTAAATCTCCAGATAATAAGGGGTGAGTAAACCGATGGCCGGGCCGATTTTAACACCGGCTCGCAGATTGATCATGTTGAGAGAATTCAGTTGGAAAAGATTCTTTTGAATACCCACTGAAGGATGAAGTACAAAAAAGTAATTCAATTTCCCGTAAACATACTTTCTGCCCAGTTCGGTACCATAAACCGGTTCTATATTGGCCTCATTGAGTTCTTTGACCAGGTGGAGATCCAGCCCCCAGACCATTTGTTGGTGATCCGGGCCTGTGAGGTAACTGATTTCTGCACCCATGCCCCGGTTGGTTTTGTGAAACCCCATAATATACCCTCCCGAGATAGGCTTTTCTTCTTCTTTTTGGGAAAAAAGAATCAGAGGCAGCAGAAAAAAAATAAGTAGGTAAGTTTTTTTCATGAGGTAGCGGAAGGGGGTATCTATCATGCAAGAATTTGTTTTTTTTCTTCCAGTAACTGAAGAAACCGTTTTTCAGTATCTTCGAGTGAATCTTTGCTTTTGCCGCCGGCTGCGTAAAAGTGCCCTCCCCCTTCGAAGTTTTTGGCAAATTCACTGGCAGAAACCTCTCCCCTGCTGCGAAAACTCATTTTCACCAGATCATCCTGTGTAGTAATCAATACCGCGAGATTGACATCCTTGATACTCATGGCATAGTTTACAAGACCTTCGGTATCGCCGGCTTTTACGTTAAACTGCCGGAAGATTTCTTTCTCGAGTTTAATATAAGCAGTTTTATATTCCGGTAAAACATACAGGCAGTTGAGGAGACAATAACCGAGAAACTTATAACGCTCCGCGCTGAAGTTCGCAAAAATCAGGTCGTGAATGCGGTTGACGTTGATACCCGTTTCAATAAAATGAGCGACCATTCGGTGGACCTCGGCAGAGGTATTGGTATAACGAAAGGAACCGGTATCCGTCATTACCCCTGTATATAAGGCTTCGGCAATAGGCAAATCGAGTTTGTCGGCGTCGCCCATAGCGACCATGATGCGGTAAACGAGTTCTGCCGTGGAGGAAGCCGCCGTATCGAGGAAGGCGATATTCTCAAAGCCTTCGGGATCGGGGTGATGGTCAATCATCACCTTTTGGGCGTAACTGTCCCGCACCATGGGTTCAAATTCGTTGATACGACTGAGTCCGTTGAAGTCGAGGCAGAAAATGATATCAGCTCCGTCAAAAGTCCAGCGTGCTAGGTCAGGGTCATTGGGGCCGATGAGCACTTTATCATTGCCGGGTATCCATTTCAGGAAGTCGGCGTATTCGGTCGGAGAGACAATGGTAACTTTATGCCCCCCTTTGAGCAGGTAATGATACAAGCCCAGCGAAGAGCCAATTGCGTCGCCGTCGGGTTTGTGATGCGTAGTGATGGCAATCCGTCGGGGACGGGACAAGAGAGATTTTAGCGCTTCGATTTGTTCCATGAAATTGATTACCCGCTAGTTTAGGGTTTGCGAAATTACGAATTGAAATTCACAGTATAAAATTGGATTATCAAACCCATTGACCTAAGTTTGCACCTTCAATGTAATACACAGTTTGAAATATTCTTAAACATGGGCAATATCACACTTACGATCATCAAGCCGGATGCCGTCGCCAGCGGCCACACCGGCAAAATCATTGATCACATCCTTGCTTCCGGCTTTCGGATCAAAGCCATGAAAATGATCTATATGAACGAACGCGAAGCCGGTGGTTTCTACGAAGTCCACCGCGAGCGGCCATTTTTCAAAGATTTGGTAGCTTTTATGACCAGCGGCCCTTGTGTGCCAATGGTTTTGGAAAAAGACAATGCCGTAACCAACTTTCGCGAAGTGATCGGTGCTACCGATCCGCAGAAAGCTGCCGAAGGCACGATTCGCAAACTCTACGCAAAATCCATCGAAGCAAATGCCATCCACGGCTCAGACTCCGATGAAAATGCTCACCGCGAGGCGCACTACTTTTTCTCCGACCTGGAGATTTTTTAGGAAAACAAAAATTTTTAGCAAAAAGGATGGCCATACCGTTGTATGGCCATTTTCATTTTCCTTAAATTGCGTAACTTATTAGCCGTAGTTTCAGTTGCGTGAGTTATGCCCAATGAATTTGCCATTATAGACATCGAAACCACCGGCGGCAACCCCAAAACAGACCGAATTACCGAAATCGCCATCTACCGCTATGATGGAAGCCGGGTCGTGGCATCCTTTGAAAGCCTCATCAATCCGGAGATGCCCATACCGGATTTTATCACTCGTATTACCGGGATTGACAATGACATGGTGCGCGAGGCGCCCCGATTTTTTGAGGTCGCCCGTGAAATCGTGGAAATCACCCGCGACGCGGTATTTGTGGCCCACAACGTCCGCTTTGACTATAGTTTTGTCCAGAAGGAATTTCGCCAGTTGGGTTATACCTTTTCGCGCAAACAACTATGCACCGTCAAACTCAGCCGCAAGGTATTTCCCGGCCTGCCTTCTTACAGCCTGGGCAAACTCTGCGACGCTTTACATATTTCCAATCAAAGCCGCCACCGCGCCGTTGGCGATGCGACGGCTACACTGGAACTTTTCCGGATGCTTACCTCTCCGGAATCCTCCGCTTCGGAGTTGGACCTGATGAACCAGGAAATCGCGCAGGCAAAACTCCCCCCCAATCTGGACAAAACCCTGCTCGAAAACATTCCCGATGAGGCAGGGGTTTATTATTTTATCGGCGAAAAAGGCAAAATTCTTTATGTCGGGAAAAGCAACCAGATACGCAAAAGAATCCTTTCCCACTTTCAGGGCGCTTATAAAGCCAACCGCAGCATCCAGATGCTGGAACAGATTTTTGATATAAGTTATGAAGTTACCGGAAGCGAACTGGTGGCTCTTCTGCTGGAAAATGAAGAAATCAAACGGTTGCAGCCGCCTTTCAATCGCGCCCAGCGAAGGCGCGAATTTAAGTTTGGTATATATACCGAAGAAACTCCCGCCGGGTATAGGCGGTTTTTTGTGGATAAATACCAGGAACTCCGCAAACCTCTGGCAGGCTTTTCGCAGCGAACCGCCGCAGAAGGCATGCTGGAACGCAAAGGCCGTAAGTTTGAACTTTGCCCCAAACTGTATGACGCTGAAAAAGGCCCGGGAAGGTGTTTTCACCATCAACTCCACATTTGCAAAGGGGCCTGTGTGGAGGAAGAACCGGCAGAAACCTATAACGAACGGGTCGCCCAGGCAGCGTTTGAAATTAGTTATGGGAGAGATCAGATGGCAAGTTTTTTGGTAGTAGGAGAAGGAAGGGATGAGTCCGAACAATCGGTTGTATGGGTGGAAAATGGCGTTTTTCGGGGTTATGCCTTTCTCGATCTTTCACAATTTTCGGGAAGTCCGGCTTCCATTACGGAGTTCATTCCGTACAAAGAAGACCTCCCGGATGTAAATCGCATTATTCAGGGATATATAAAAAAAAATCCGAGGCAGGTTATTCCGATAAAACGCTGAAAATTTCGTTATTACCATTATGATAAGGACATTCTCCACTATATATACCTGTGTTTTCCTCATTCTTTCCGTACCTCTGTCCGCGCAGGTGTACAATGTAACCCGTTATTCCACTCAGTCGGGGCTGATTCAGTCTCAGGTTATGACCATGATGCAGGATCGGCGGGGGTATCTCTGGTTGGGTACTCACCGGGGGATCAGTCGTTTTGACGGCAATAAGTTTTCTTCTTATGGCGCCGAAAACGGGCTGGTGGGCACATTCTTATCCTCCATCATCGAAGACAAAAACGGCTATATCTGGGTAGGCTCCGATGCCGGATTGAGTCGGTTTGACGGTTATCGGTTTCAGGATTTTTCAAAATATCTGGAAATTACGGATAAGGTCGTCGAGACATTAATGGAAGACCGGGAGGGTAATATATGGATAGGAACCAAATCCAGCGGAATTATCCTCTATCAGGGCGAAAAATTTATCGTCAATCCCTTTCCCTGGCCGGGAGAAAACGGTAAAAATATCCTCTCTTTTCTGGAAGACCATTCGGGAAAAGTATGGATAGGTACTACGCAGGGGCTTTTTGTCAAAGATCATTCCTCGGAAATACGGGCACTGCGGGAATTTCCTTTCAGCGACGATCTGGAGGTATTTTCACTGGCAGAAGATGCCTCCGGCGCAGTCTGGATTGGCACCAGCCGGGGCGTTTTCCGTTATTATGAAGCCCAGACGGAACATTTTGACCTGCTCAAACGCGGCTTCCCTGACAACCATGTTTATTGTCTGATTACCGACCCGCATCAGCAGGTATGGATGGGAACCGGTAAAGGGATTGTAAGGTATCATCAGGGCGAATTTTATCCTTTGGTAAGCAATGACCGGATGCTTGATTTTCAGATGCGTTCGGCACTGGTGGACTATGAAGGCAATCTTTGGTTTGGGACAGACGGTGGTGGCGTAAGGAAAATTACCGAGGGCGTTTTTGAAACATTGGACATGGACGATGACCTGTCTTCCAACCTCGCCAAATCTTTTCTCCAGGATCGCCGGGGGAATATCTGGATCAGTACCAAAGACCGGGGCATAAATGTGTTTGATGGTAAAAAAGTCGTACGAAAATATCAGGTGGCAGACGGTCTGGGCGGAAATGATATTTGTTCCAGCTTTCGGGATAGCAAAGGCAATTTTTGGTTTTCCTCTTATAATGGCACACTTACGCGGTACGACGGTTCGCGTTTTCGGGTGTTTAACCGTGCCCAAGGGCTGGAGTGTAATGCGGCTTATTGCGTAACCGAAGATATGACGGGTAAAATCTGGGTGGGAACCGACAACGGCATTTTTGTATGGGAAGGAAATGGCAGCTTTACCCGTTATTCAACCGAACAGGGGCTGCCGGATAATACGATTTATTCCTTTACCACAGACTCGGTTACCGGCGATATATGGATCGGTACTTCTCTGGGACTTTGTCGTTTTTCAAATGACAAATTTTCCCCAATGGACTCAGCCGTATCCATCGGCAATAATGTGATCACCCTTCTCCGCGACATTAAGGGACGCCTCTGGGTAGGTAGTGCCGAAGGGCTTTCCTGTGTGGTCGGAAATACCGACTACCGTGTCCGAATCAGCGAAACGCCCGGTGCGCATACGGTTGTCGGTCTGATAATGGAAAAAGGCCGGTTTTTGTGGGTAGCAACGGAAAACGGCGCGTACCGACTCGATCTTAATAGCTTTTCGGTAGGCGGAGCAGACCGCGCACGGTTTGAACATTATACCCAAAAAGATGGGCTGCCCAGCCTGGAATGTAACGCAAATGCTGCTTTTCTCGACGACCGGGGCAATATCTGGCTAGGCACTGCCGAAGGTGCGATTTCCAAACCGGTAGGCACTCAACGCGATGAAAAAGATTATCCGCCCCGGATTTATATCACCGAAGTGCGTTCGGCTGCCGACACCAACTGGGCACAGGCTCTTTTTATGCCCGAAAAATCGGGGGTGAGCTTTCGCCCGCCCCAGCTTGCTCCCAATGACAATCGCGTGGACTTTGAGTTTATCGGCATCAGCCTGAAAAGTTCCCAGCAACTGATTTATAAATACCGACTCGAAGGGCTTACCGGTCAGGATTGGGACAGTCTGCCCGGGCAGACCCGCGTATCCTATGCCCACCTCGATCCGGGAGATTATACCTTCCAGGTAATCGCCAAAAAAGAAGCCGATGACTGGGATTATAGCAACCCCGCGTCCTTTTCCTTTTTCATCCGTTATCCCGTACATCAGACCTGGTGGTTTATTCTTTTGATGTCGTTGCTTGCCCTGTCGGTTGCTTCCGGGGTTTACTGGGTGTTTTGGAGCAGAAGAAAACAACAGATCGAAGAACAAAAAATCAGGGATACTGCCGAAAAATTGCAACTCGAACATCAGGCTTTGTACGCCATGATGAACCCCCATTTTACCTTTAATGCCCTTCAGTCTATTCAGTATTTTATTCACCGTCAGGACAAAATTTCCGCCAATAAGTTTCTTTCCAGCTTTGCCAAGCTGATCCGCAAAAACCTTGAAAGCACAAAAAGTGACTTTATCAGTCTGGGCGAAGAAATCGAGCGACTCAAGCTCTATCTTTCGCTGGAGAAAATGCGTTTCCCCGAAAAATTTGATTACGTAGTCAATGTCGGGCCGGGTATTGAGTTGAGTGAAACCCAGATTCCTCCGATGTTGTTACAACCTTTTGTGGAGAACTCCATCAAACACGGCATTATGCCGCTGGATGCCAACGGCATGATTGAGGTAAACCTTAGCCGGAAGGATGAAGATCACCTGCTTATTACCATCAGCGACAACGGCATCGGCATTGAAGCAAGCCGTAAACAACGCGCCGACCGCCCCAACGATCACGTCTCCAAAGGCATGCAAATCACGTTGGACCGGCTGGCACTTTTTGCCCGGATGACCCGCAAAAAACATTCGCTGGACATCCACGAAATCGTGGACCCCGAAGGAAAAATCCTCGGCACAATGGTCGAGATGCTGCTGCCGGTGAAACAGTGGTAGGAACTTGGCATTGCAGGGAAAATAAAAACGATTAAAACATCCGCTAAATTAGTTGCTTAAATATTTGTTGGGAATGTTTGCGGGGAAATAGTCAATGTCATAACAGGCTTTAAACAATAATGAAACAACTTCATAAATCTGCTTTTCAGTCCTTTGAAATTGTCTAAGCAACCCCATCATTGAATAACTTATTGGGTTTACAGAAGGAATAAAAGTTTCCCATTCATAACCTTTGCCCCAGATAAGTCCTTTCACCGTTATTGTTAAATCTGCTTGTTTTGATATTAAAAACTTTAAAACGTCTAAACTTCTGTTCGCATATTGGTTTACCGTATGAAAGATGGGTGTGTGTCCGCCAAAACCATATTCATCGAATCCTGCTTTTGCATTAATGTCAGCTCCGTGTTCAACAAGAATTTTTGCACAATTCAAATGATTGTACTCAGCACAAAGGTGTAATAATGAAACCTCATATAATGGGGTAAACGTACTGTTAAAGGTATATTTTTTTGTTGTGGCGTTTTTGTCAGCGGTTAATTGTGCGTCAAGCGAAATAGCATCGTCTAACAAAACAGAAAGTAAAATTTTATCCTCAAAGTCTAACCCATAATCAACAAATGCTTGAATGCAACTCTTGAATAAGGGTCCACGAGTGTACATATTGATAAGCTCGAAAATTAAAGGTTTTCCATTTACAGTTTCATTAGGGTTAAGGCCGCTTTTAAAGCACTCCCTTATTCCGTCCACAGAATGGAGTTCAAAGTCGGTGATAATTTTGGGTAAATAGTCCATTTGATTTTCAGAGTTTGTCTATACTATTGTGTTCTGCTGGAGAGTTGCCAACAGATTTTCCGATTTCCACCTACTTGGAAATCTATATATTTTGTTTTTTAATTGTTGATAATACGTCATCAAGCTGATTAAATTTCGTCTCCCAAATTTTCCTGAATTGGGCTAACCAATTGTCTATTTCTTGCATTTTTTCGATTTCAAGGGAGTAGTAAATTTCTCTCCCTTGTTGTTGTTGCTTCACTAATTGGCATTCTGTCAAAATCCGAAGATGCTTTGAAACTGCTTGCCGGGTCGTGTTGAAGTTTTCGGCAATGGCATTCGGGGTCATCGCCTGCAACGCAATTAAGCCGATAATCGCTCTTCTTGTGGGGTCCGCAATTGCTTGAAAAATGTCTCGCCTCATTTTGTTTGCACGTTAACTTAAGAAACTAATCGGTTGCAAATATATATGCAACTTTCCGGTTTCGCAAATATTTTATTTAGTTTGCTTCCTATCGTTTGGCTCGCCTTAAAGCGGCGGGTTATTCTGACCTCGCTATGGCTTCAGCAGCCGCTCTCTGCACACCAGCACCTGCTGCGGATCGCGCACACATACGATATACATGCCCGCAGGAAGCCGAGACACATCCAGCCGCTCCGTGTGACCGCTGTCTGCCTGCATGGGTTTTCTGAGCATCTCACGTCCCAGCGCATCGAGCAGGGTAAGTTGATAGGCGCCGGGCCGCAGGCCTTCGAAGTGAGCACGCAACTCGCCGGAAGCGGGATTGGGCGACAGGGTGAGGAGGGGGCTAATAGGGCGGTCATCCAGCCCATTTACCACGGGGGCAGGTACTTTGAATACCACTTTCGTAGCAAAACTCTGCGTATTGTCCATCGTGACGACCGCGATGGGTTCCTTTTCGGTGCTGCTGTAAAAGTGATAGCTGACGACGGTATCAACCCCCAGCGCGCTAACACCGGTCAGTAAAACGACATCCGTCACGTCGAGCCAACCGAGCGGGGGTACCTTGGCATCCATACGCGACTCGCGGTATAAGGTGTGCTTTTCGCGCAGAACTTCATAGGTACCCGCAGGCGTGATGACGTTGCCCCAGGCATCCACCACATCAATGCGGTTGATGGCGATGCGGTAGCGCATGGAGTCTATCGTAATTGGCAGTGACGCCAAAAAGGCGGACGGAAAATTGCTGGCTGCAAAGCCTTCAAGTACCCCGGTCGAGATTTGTTTGATGTCAAAAAAATTGACGGGCGAGCGCCCTTCTACCAGTGGCGGATTGTATGAAAACACGGCATTGATGCCGATGCCATAAGGGTCGGGCCCCCCATACCCCAACAGCTGTACTTCGTTGGCGGTGACATTGTAAAACAGTTCGGTGCCGGGGGTGGATTCTGTCATTAAAGTTGCTCCGGGATAGGAAGCTTGGTATTCACCGGTCAAAGGATCTACATATACAATATTTTGGGTCGAAGTAACCTGCAAACTGCTGAAGTCCCAGGTCTGACCACCACCGGGCGGGGTAAGCGCCAGGATGCCGGTGGGAGCATTGTCAGTGGCGAGGTGCAGCGTATCACCTAGTATGGGAAAGGTAGCGCTTGTGACGGTGATCTGTGCCCTCAGTCCAACGAGGATGCAGAGCAGCAGCAGAAAGGGAAGAAATGGCTTCATAAGGCAGACTGTAGGTTGAGGATGTGAGCTACTAAGATAGAGAATTTTAGGCAAGTAATCCCGATTTCCCTTGATCCAGAATCATGGGGTTTATCAATTGGCCTTTATGAATTTAACGCACATTGATTTCTCGGATTCCATGATTTTCATTAAATAAACGCCATTGGGAATGCCGCTTAAATCAATGCTTTTGTTCGATCCTATAAACGAAGTATGGATAATTGCCCTTCCGCTCGGGTCATAAATAGTAACTGAACTATGCCCGTTTGATGTGAGAGATGTTGAAGAAATATGGATTGTATTTTGAGCCGGGTTGGGAAACACTTTATATCCGTTAGCCTCAAGCACATCCGTTATACCCGTAGTAATGGCAATACTCCGGATACATGTCCAATTGAAATATTCCCAGGCTTGTGCGGTTGTTCGGCTGCAAGGCATTCCGGCTGTTGCTCCGTTATCAGAAGAAACATAGAGGTTATTATATCCCTTTAATGACAGTGCCCCGGATAAATCTGTCAGGGTAAATTTTTCATTTGTCCCTACTACGGATGCACTGCAATAAAGCCGATTATTGGTGCCATTTACACTTACATATTTGCCATTACTTCCTTTTAATGCCACAAGACCATTGCCTGCATCCACTATGGTAAACTCTTCGGTGGAACCCTGTGTTGCTTTTGTACAGGTCATCAGGTTATCAGCACCTGAAAAAGTCACATACTTACTATTGTTTCCTTTCAGACTGATCACTTTTTGCGAGGGAGCAATAGGCACTACCGGGGGTATTGTAGAATTTTGAAAAACAAAATTGATAGAATTAACATTAAACTCCCCTGAGGTATTCACCATTCGGATTCCCTGCAAACCGGCTGTCGGGAATCCCCCGGTGACACTAACCGTTGTCCAGGTGCTCCAACCACCCGTAGCGGGAACGGTTGCTGTGGCCAATACTTCGGTTCCATCTGCATTTTGTATTTGTACCGTACCATTTGTAGCATTTCCATTGGCAACCCTGAATTCAAGCGTATAGGTACCGGCAGTAGCTACATTGACGGTGTATTTCAGCCATTCGCCCCTGTTAAACCATCCGACCGTATAACCATTCGATACGGGGTCAGAAGTAGCTTCGATATCCACTCCATTATTGCGAAATACCCAGCCATTATTCCAGGCAGTATAAGTACCGGTTGTCAGCCTCACATCTTCCCAGGCCTGATCCGAATAAGCATACCCATTCATCCCTTTGTCATAGTTGGGGGTAAACAATTTTCCCGGTATAGGATTGTTTGAGAATGCTTCCGTATTTCTGTTGCCCGGTTGAGTAAAAATGGATCGCAGCACTTCTGACTGTGCGGTACAATTAGCCAGTTTTACATTTTCTGCTAACTGCATCAACATATTAAAGGCGGTAGTGGGATTAAGGGTAGGATTGGTACCCCCAAAATAATTTAAAAGAGCTGTATAACCCGCAGGAAATTGAGCGTCTGCAAAATCATTGATGCTTTCAAATTTTTTCATCGGCCACCATGAGAAACCAATGCCATTTGCGCTAAACGTTTCAACAATTTTTGTAAAATGCTCATTGCTGTTTTCTCCATGTTCCCCGCACCATATAGGCCTGTTGTGGTTGGTGCGAAAGTCTGTTATCCACTTTATATCCTCTGACGTTGCATTTGACCAATACTTATGAAAAGAATAAACCATATTCGCATCCCAGGCGGGGGTAAGACCGGTATAATCATTTGCATACCAGTTTCCTTCAATAAATAGAATATGATTATCAGCAGCGGAGCGGATCGTATCGGTTATTCTCCCATAGAGATTTCTCAGGTCTGTTCCGTTGGGCAAATCCCACGCAGGTTCATTTATCAAATCATAACCCGCTACCCAAACCTCATTTTTGTATCGTTCCGAAAGTTTTCGCCAGAGGCGGACGGTTTTTGTTTTATTGGCGGCACTTTCCCATAAAGAAGGTTTTGTATTGTCGTAATCACTGATGGCATTGTTGCTCTGCCCGCCCGGAGCTGCATGTAAATCAATGATAACATAAACTCCGGCAGCAGAGCACCAGGAAATAACGCTATCCACAAGGGTAAAACCCTGGTCATTCCAGACATCCGGAGTACCCGCATTCACAAAATATTCATAATGAAGCGGCAATCGCACAGAATTAAACCCCCAGGTTTTAACCTGATTGATGTCTGCCTGCGTAACATGATTTGTTAGCCATGCATGATAAAATGTAGCGGTGTTTGAGCTACCGATCAGTGTTGTCAGCTTTTTTTTCCAGGTATGTTGGTCCGGTGCCTGATTGGAAGAGTTCATCATATAACCTTCCATGACCATCCAATTTCCAAAATTTATTGCATTTAAGATAACCTCCTGGTTATTGGAAGAGTTGACGATTTTCTTGCCGCTAACCGCGAGAAGTTGTGCTTTTACATTCGTCTGAAACAATGTAAATATGACGGTTACGAATAAACTTAAAGTAGTAAAGGTTTTTTTTATCATTAGTTTATTTATTTCTAATACCCTGAGAACCCATCAATTTCGGGATCACATCTCCCAACCCTTCCTCACAGATTCCCTGATAATTGCGTCAGCTTCGGGTAAACCTTTCGCTTTCATATTTTCAGCGTCCCAATGAATGGCTTTTCCGCCCATTCTCAGCGAAAGCACGCCCAATAGCGTAATCTCCGTCAAATGCGCGCCATATTCAAAATGTGAACTGGCTTTCGCTCCACCTTTAATCGCATCAACCCAATCGCGATGATGTCCATTGGATGGGCTTAAAGTCGTTTTTTTCAGTTGAAACGAAGCATCTAATTCTTCGGGAAAAAGCCTGGGTTTAGGTGCGCCGCCCTGATAAAGCATTACGCCCTTTTCTCCTATATACAAAGCACCGCGTCCCGAAAGCGCCAGGTCTTTGGGCAGGCCTTCCGGAATCTGCGGTTTAAGCCCCCCGGAATACCAGGTGAGGTTGATGGGAGACTGTTTTTTATTTCCGGGGAAATGGAAATAACCAATTTCTCCGTAGGGAATAATATTCTCATCGCTATATCCGGCGGGATACATCACCACACTTTCGGGTGCGGGTAAATCCAAACCCCAAACGGGCGCGTCCAGATCATGGCAACCAAAATCTCCCATAGCACCACAACCAAAATCCCAGAAATCCCGCCAGGAAACGGGTGCATAAGCATGGTTAAAGTCCCGCATCTCCCGGGGACCGATCCACTGATCCCAGTCAAAGCTGGCAGGAAGGGTATCTTGGGTGGTTGGGACGCCTCGTAATGAAGATGTCCAGCGGGTTGCTCCTACCCAAACATGAATTTCGCTGATTTTTCCAATTGCCTCTGCCCGGAGATATTCAACTGTCTGCCGAAGGTTTTGGCTACTGTGAAGTTGGTTGCCCATTTGGGTGGCGAGGCCCGTTTCTTTGGCAACTTTTGCCACTTCTCGGGCTTCCCAGATATTGTGTGTGAGGGGTTTTTCGCAATAGACATGTTTTCCTGCTTTCATCGCCATCAGGGAAATATAGGCATGTGTATGGTCGGGTGTGGCACATAAAATTGCATCTAAGGATGATTCCTTTTCCAGCATTTCCCGGAAATCAACATATTCTGCGACTTTAAAATTGGGTGTTTTGGCCTCATAGTGCGTTTCTACTATATCTTTCGCCGGCCCACGACCCGCAACCGAGTGGTAATAAAACCGGTTCAAATCCCAGTATTCCGCTGGGTCTGCAATGGCCGTAACCTGGACATCATCCAGCTTTAGCAATTCCCGTAGGTTTTCCGTACCCCGGCCACCCGCGCCAATCAGCGCGATATTCACTTTATCGCTGGGAGCAACAAAACCCGGGCCGCCCAGTACGTGGCGAGGCACGATCATAAAACCCGTGGTAGCGAGGGCAGTACTTTTAATGAAAGATCTGCGAGAGGAGGATTTGGGAGAATGGTCTTGCATGTTTCTTTGAGTTTAGGGTAAGTTGTGAAACTTAAGACTTCTGTCCAAATTTTTTGGGGGGGGCCGTGTGTTAAGACTTCATAGGGTTGCTGTTAAAATTTTCGTGTCAACCGGAGCGCCATTCCTGTACGGTTATCTTGTGTCGGAAAGCTGTAAATGTTCCACGTTAATTTGCTTTTGGGTTTACGGTTAGTTATTAAATTCCAGGAACTCAAAACCATTGTCGTTGTGCCAAGCCCAATGTTTATCATTGAAAGTGTATTTTTGCTTTTGTTTATATGGTTTATTCCTACGTGAGCCGGTTTAAACATCAGAGCACCCAGTGTGATTTGCCCGGCTCCAGTAATAAGGCCAATCGCCGGAGCCGTTTTGTTAGAGTTCCCGTTGCTAATATGAATGCCGTTAACCGTGTTAAGTGATAAATTGAGTCCGCCAATAATTGAAGATGAAATACCGTAAGCGGGTGAAATATAATTGTAAGTATAAGTCGGCTGTATCATTGCACATTCCTCTTTTGTAAGCCCGCTTGTCAATATCCAGTTGTCAACCGTTGGATCCTTCATTGCTAAAAGTTCATCGTATTTATGTTTGCTGTTAATGTCATCCGCAACTTTTCTGTTTGTGGTTTGCTCTATCAAATAACCCACTGCGCAAATGGTTCCGTCTCTATCTATAAAACAAGGTTTTCTTTGGTCTGCGTAGTCATAATTTTTGGGAAAAACTCCGTTCGCCCAGTAGTTGTGAAGCAGATCTAAAAGATGGTTACGTTTTGTTTGAAGTTCAAGGGGCAGGTCTGAAACGTCCCTGGCTCTGAGCAGATTTTCTACATACTCAAGATGAGTGCTAATTCTTAGGTTGTTGTCAGTTGTTGCATCAGGTTTGTGCCCAAACTTGGTTTCATAACTGATATCACCGATAATAGGATTCACAATTTGGCTTTTGTCAACCGATGATTTGTTGCAACCAGAAAATAGTGTCGCAACTGTTAGTGTGATGATGGCTGTCAGTTTTATCATTTGTAAAATTTTATTTTGCCGGTAGTTTTCTAAGTCGGATCAGCCTAAAATAGAGGATTTACCCTTTAAATCCAATGAGATGAAAAAAGAACCTGATCGGGCAGGGAGGCCGCAACGGGGCGCAAACCAAAATGTCGCATCTGTTGGCTATTGGGGTTAGTGCTTTTCCTCCTCACGCGCGCTACGGCGCAACTCCTGAAAAAAAAGAGGGGGAACGTGCCTCCAGGCTACAAACATTCGACTCCTCCGGAGTCCCGACCTAGCCGAAAAAGTGCCCATAAAACCAAATATACAGGGTTTTGCCGACCGGCAAGACCTCGGAGAGGTCAAATGTTTGTAGCCTCGATGGCTCCCCCCCTGGTTTGCCCAGGGTTTTGCGCCGTAACGCGCTGCCCGGTTTCTCCCACGGAGAAACATTTGTTTCCCTAATGAGGAGCAAACCCTTCGGAGAAGCAACTGGCAGATAACACCGACATTTTGATTTGCACCCGCTGCAACGGGCTGCAACCGGGTTTTTATGCTGGGCGCAAACCAAAATGTCGCCTGCGGTCGGTTCGAAGAAAAGGTCCCTCCCCGAAAGGGGCTTGGCTCGCTATCGCTCGTTCGGGATGACAGTTTTGTTGTCAAAAGCGCGCTTCTCCCGATGGAGAAGCACATTCCTGACGGAGCAGCCCGTCACCCTGACGACCGTAGGGTCGCAGATCCCGGGAAGGACGGGTCTTTTAAGCCTTGCGACAATTTGGTTTGCGCCCGATATACTTGCCAGTATAAATGCGATTCTGAGTATTGCTGTTATTTGTTTTTTTGCCATGCTATCCTCTTCCTCACGGATGCACCCAATGAGCGTTTAAGTTACAATGATAAATCCTAATTTATGGTTTCAAAAAAACGAGGTAGTTTATACTATAATACCAGCAATTCTCACTTTAGCTCATTCGAGTTTAATTTGGTACATTTGGGCGATATGAAGTAAGGCGGTTTTCATGTCGGGGACGGGTAGGATTTTGAAAACGGCTCGCAGGGATTCCCAGAGTTTGACCTTGGTTTTTAAAGCTTGGAGGAGGACTTTGAAACAGTGGGAGGCATATTGCTGGATTTGGTCCACGGTGAAGGCCATCATCATCAAAAAGGCAAAGTTGGTGCAGAGGTGCTTTTGGCCATGTCCAAAGTTGTGTTCAAAGTGGTACTGCTGATTTTTGAGGGTGTTAAAGACTTCATTCTCGATTTTCCAGCGACTGCGCGCCATGCGCATGATTTTCAGGACATTGCTTTGGGTCAGTCGGATATTACTGACCCAGGAAAAGACCGTTTCCTCGCCTTTCGGAGGGGTATAAAGGCAATAAAGCAGATTCGTCCGGAGATCGGTGGCACGATCATTGAGGGTGAGTTGATTGAGATAACCGAGGGTGTACTTGCCGTCCTCGGCCTCAAAATCCTTCCAGTGAACCGCCTGCCGCTCGTTGGCTTGGTCAAATTGGCGAAACAGTGCCGTATGGCCTTTGTCCGTTACCCCGATGATATAGCGCGCCTGCGGCTGACGGGTAATCTGCCGAATAATCGGCCCACAGGCATACAAAGCATCCATCACATACACCCTTTTTTCCTGCCCATAGGTGCCTTCCCTACGCTCAAACAGGCGTTTGGCGGCGTTTTGCTCACAATCATTTTTCTGCGCGCCGTCTTGTTTGAGGATCGGCTCATTCTCGAGGACAAACACCTCCGATTTGCCGGGACAGACAATCGCGGCACTCAACAGCGCGTGATAATGGCTACTTGTCCCATCCCGATGCGTTCGCTTCATACAGTGAGGGCATTGGAGCTGCTTCGAACAAAAATGCTCTACCCCGTCGATGCTCACGACCAGATAATCCTGCCAATAACGATACCCTTCCAGCAGTCGCTTTTGCTTCATCCACGTAAACAAAGCGCCAAAACCTTTGCCTAATTCCGTCGGGGATACCTCGTCGAGTATCTTACGCAACCCATTATCCGAGGGGATTTTTTCGATCCCAAACACCGTGCGAAGGTTCCCTTTTTCCGCCTCACTTTGTTGGCGAAACGACAAGAGCGACGGACTTTTGAGTGAATAGATCGCAAATCCACTGGAGAGCGCATCCCGAAGCCGATAACTCGAATTCTCCCCCCTTTCATCTTTGATCTCCCCGAACCGTTTCTGGATTACTTCCCGGTAGATCGTATCAAAATCTACCCCATTTGCCCTGGATGATTTTTCCATTCCCAATTTTACTCATCCCCGCTTTTTTTTCCTATTTTTCCAAAGTGAGAATTGCTGCTATAATACCTCGGCAAAATTGCAACTGTTGAACGTGCAATTTTCATATTCTCCTTTTGCCAGCGAGTCGTTTTGGTCAAAGGTTTTATCGGTTATGTATGTTTCTTGCATTTGCCTGTTCTGTCATTTGGTATGGTGTCTATACTTGCAACCAACATCCGTATAAAACTCACCGCTAACATTTATTTCCTGATCACCTCTTTCAAATATCCCCCTTTTCCCCAGATTTACAAGCATCGGAAAGAGGTATATTTAGGCCATCTTGAACCGCCCCTAAAGGGGACGGCTATTCATGGGGTATTGGATGGGAGATTTGGGGAAGAGAAGGCTGAATAGCCCGCCGCTTTAGGGGCGGGCTTTAGGGGCGGGCCACCTCTCTCACAATCTCTCGCCACGTTTCCATCTCGGGGATACCGGGTTTCCGCTTGCCAAATAGTTGTATGATCTGCTGGCCTTTTCCATTAAATATTTCCAGTGCGGTTACGGTTCCGTCTCGGGTCGGTTTCCGCACAATCCAGCTTTGAGCGATGCCTTTTTCCAATACGTGGAGGTTAAAATCGGGATCCAGCACATTCAGCCAGCCTTCGTGATCCATAAGTTTGTTGACCGGGCCGGTATGTATCTGGATCATACCCCGATTGCCTACAAATACCATGATGGGAACTTTTCGTTCGGAGGCTAAATTCAGGATTTTTCGCAAGGTGTCATTGGGGACTTGCCGGGCAAAATCGCCCTCTGGTGCCAGTCGAAGGGCCTGGGTACGGGAAATGCGGTATTTTTGCAATAATCCGAAAAAGTCGTGGGTATCCTGAAGGTTGATCCACGCTTCGCGGAATCCTGCTACGTCAATGGCCGAATCGGGTCGTTCTGCGGGTTCTCCCGGCAGGGCAGAAACGGCTTGCGTCGCAGACTGATCATCGGCAGTATATTTTTTTACCAAAACCTCAAAAGCGGTGACATCGCTCTGGGGTACGAGGTAAATTTTGTGAATGGCCTCGCCATCGGTTGCAAAAAACTGAAGGCTGTAGCGTTTTTTGTCGGGATCATTGGGAAATCCTTCGGTAACGGCATAGGCGGAGGCCCACGACTTGAAAAATATGCGGAGGTCAATGTCTTCTCCCACAAACAGCCCCACATGGGGATTGTTGAGGCTGGGGTTGAGGTAAATGCCTTTGCGTTCGTGCACAACTTCGTCGTTGCGGGTAAGTGCCATCACTTTACCGAGGGAGGAAATTTCCCCCAGAATGGCCGTAAACTCAGGCCGGAGGCGGATGGCATTTTCTCCGCAGCCGGTTGCCAGCAACTCGGCTTCGCTGACGCCGAGGGCGCTTGCGGCATTGCGGATTCGGATGCCGGGTTGGGTTGTTTTGAGGTTTTCCCAGCGGGTTTTTAGATTTTGTTTTGTTAGTTCCATATCAAAAATATATAGGATTAAATCGTATCTCTGAAAAAAGGCCTAGGCCAGTAAAAGGCATAACACCTGTAGCCCTGTCAGGGAAAATCCGTTTTTCATTTGTTTTTGTTCTCTTGTTTAGAATGATTCTAAACAGTGGCAAAGATGCAAAGATTGCAGGGCCTTTGGCAATACCCTTTGTAGAGTAATTTGGGGGATATTGACTACCCTATTTTAGGTATGCGGGGAGTCGCGAATACACAAATACGGATTCAAATGATTACCGGATGGCTGTCGTCCGGGCTTCGTTGTTTCCATTTTTGGCAGGGGCGTACATCATCTCCATTTGGGCCGGGTTTAGGGTATAATTGCCTTCGTATCGCGGTTCGAGTTCGATGTCAAAGGTATAGTTTCCTTCCGGCAATCGGGTAAAATAGAGGTTTACCCGGTCTTTGTAGTACTCGGCGTGGTCGGCATAGGGAAAAGCTTGCTTTTTTTCGCCGTAAGAACAACCCGCCGGAATCGGTACCTGCAACATCAGGTATTCTCCGGCAAAATTGACCTCCACATTTACCCGAATCCAGGCTTTCTCTCCGGCTTTCAGTTGGGAAATATATCCTTCTTCGCCTACGAGGGAAGTCCGGATGTCAAACAAACTGTCTCTGCGCGGCGGCTGCGGATTCCATTGGCTTTGGGTGAGGGAGACAAATACGGGTTGCAAACCGGTTTTTTGCAGGCGAATGATTTCTTCCTTTGCCGCAAAACTTTTTTTCACCGGAAAGTCTTTTATCAATTCCTGATTTTGCAGCGAAATGGTTGTTTTTGTATCCAATGAGGCGGAAGCTGCCGCCAGATCGGGCAGCACAACCGAAAGGATACGGGCGGTTTCAACGGTGTTTTTATGGGGTACGCGGAGCAAATAATTGCGAATGGCGGCGAGCACTTCCGGCGAATGGCCGTTATCGCGCAGCACTTCATACGCCAGCGTAGTCATTTCCACTCCGCCTCCATACCAGTACCAACTTTCGGGTCCCCAGTATTTTCCTCCGGAAATATCGGTATGGCTGTCAGCCCAAAATTTTTCCATGTCCACCGGCAGGCCCTGATTTTGGCGAATGCGGGCGATCAGCAGTTGGTGATAAGGGCGATTGGCGAGTTTTTCGGCTTTTTCCAATTCGTAGGGAAAACGCAGCACCGGATACATCTCCGAAAGGGTGAGCAGGGCGTGGAGGCTTTCATCGGGTCCGAGGGTAAAAAGGCGGCTTAACAACCATTCTGCCGAAAGGGTAAGTTTTTCTTTTTCCTCTCCTTCCAGCAGCAGGGCGCGGGTGATGTAGGCCGTCATCCATACATCGCCGGATCCGTTTGCCCACCAGCCCCAGGAGCCGTCGTCGTTGCGGTTGCGGAGGAGTTTTCTTTTGATATTTTGAAGGGTGATTTCGTGGTCGAAGGGCTGATTGAGGATTTGGCGAATTTTTTTCTCCTGCGCCCAGGCGATGAGTTTGGAGGCCAATTGTTCGTTGCATTCGTAGGGATAACGTTTGAGCCATTCGAGGTCTTCGAGCAGGACATCAAGAGGGTTTGCCCAGATTTGAAGGGTGGCAGGGCCGAGTGTCGGGTCGGGGGCCAGCCGGAGCGTGGTATCACCTTCCAGGTAGTGAAAACTGCCTTTATGTTCTTCCAGCCCTACGGGCAGGAGGGGCAGGAAACGTTGTTCTCCGTCGGAATAACCATTGGCGAGCGTGGTCTGATAGGCGATTTTTAGGCTGTCGCCGTTTCCCGCAACGAAAGCCGCCGATTCGACCCGAAAATCTTTCAACCGTGTATCACTTCCAGCAATGGGTCGGCTGTCAACAGTAAAAGTGGTTGTCGCCGCAATGCTGTCGCCGGTGTAGTTGACCACCCGACCCGTGAGGGAAAGGGAATCCCCCACAAGGGCAAAACGAGGCATACCCAGCCGCGCAATGACCGGGCGGCTGACTTGGGTGGAGGTTTGTCCATAACCGCTCTGCCGCTGGCCATTCATCGCCAGAGCATAGGTGTTCCAAGTGGTGATATTGTCGGGGAATGTCAGGGTGAAAGCGGCTGTTCCATCTGCGCCGGTGATGAGGTTAGGTTCCCAGGCCGCGCAGTCAGCGAAGTCAGAGCGGAGGTCGGGGAGGAAAGTATTAGCTAGGCTATCTGTTGCAACAGACCCATCCCCAAAATTCCATGAAAAAGAATTTACGTCGAGAACCAATTTTTCAGCTTTTTTAACATCAAATGATATTCGCTTTCTTACCCCATATCCTGTCACCACTACTTCATCCAACGCCATATTGCTCATGTCCAGACTTACATTCGTCGTCTTTGTCTGGCCCGATCCCAAGAAGAGCTTTTGTTGTAAACGGTTGAATCCAATAAAGCTGAAATTAAGCTCGTATTCGCCCACGGGTAAAGGGCCTAGCCGATAAAAACCGTTTTGATCGGTAATCGTACCCCTTGTCGTGCCGCTTATCATGACTACGGCACCGAGAATGGGTTGACCTTCCGGGTCATATACATATCCGCTAAAATAGCTGTTGCCGCTGATGGCTTCTTTATCCCATGAAGAACCCGAAATACTCCTCACCCCGCGAATCACTACTCCGGCTGTTTTTCCTTCTAGCTCAGCACTGACTTCACGGACACTTACCCCATCTATAAAATAATTTGTCTGACCGTAAAAGTTACGGGGCACTTTCTGTATGACACTTTCTGCTTTGAGTGAATCTATTTTCCCCGATAAAACGGGTTTGACGGATAGTTTTACCGGCTTTCCCTTTTGCCATTCTGCCGGTTGAAAATCAAGGGCATATCCTTTTTTCAGCACCAAAAATTCGTAACTACGGGCGTAGATATTCGGGAAAATAAACCGCCCGTCAGCGTCGGTTACACTGCCCATGATTTGTTTGCCTTCGGCATACAAAATCACCTTCGCGTCGCGAATAGCTGCGCCGGTTTCGGCGTTGTTGACGGTTCCCCTCAAGGTATCTTTACCAAACTGCACTGCCTCATTGAGAAACCATCCGTCAGGGGTAATTTTGTGGGGGTTTGTGATATTATGGGCAAAGTAGTAGTGGGGTTCAAAAAGGATTGTATCGCGGTAGTCAAAAAATATATAATCCTCTTTGATTTCAAATGACCAGAGGTTGGCAAATTCGCCCCGATGGTTTTCAACGGTCACCTGATAAATGCCGGGACTGAGGTCGGAAATTTTTTGATTGCTCGCAGGCAGTGTCCATACATTGTGGTTGTCGCCGTAACGCTGGAGGTGGAAGTAACGGATGTCGCTAATATGTTTGTAAACCAACCGGTATTCGCCCGAAACTTTGAGGTGATCTGGGGCGGAACTGGTATTTCGGATCGGAATTGCCGGCATACTGTCGCGGAGAATGTCTCCCGGTACAAAAGCTATTTGCCCAAAAGCCTGGACGCGGTTATAGACATAAGGCATGGGGGTCCCGGTTGTGATCATCGGTTCTTTTTCCAGCAGCGTAAGGTCTTTGCCAATTAGGTAATGGTATCCCGGTATCAGGGGCAATGAGTGTTTGTCTTCGCCTTCCGGAAATACGGCGCGAAAATTTAGCGGCTCATATAGGGTAAATGGCCCAGCCAAAAATCCCTGGCCATTATTTACCGAAAAAACCTGCCGACTCTGCCAGAGGTAAATCTTCTGCTCGGGGCGATAGTCGGACGAAATTTTGATCAGCGACCGGTTGAGGGCTGCGGCTTCTTTTTCGGTAAACCAACCCGCTCGCTCCAACTTGTAAATCCCTTTCGGCAGGTTTTCTTCATTCAGCGAAATTTCCAGCTTAAAACCCTGCGACAGCCAGATTCCCGGAAGGGTATATTCTGCTGTTTGTGTCCGAAGGGTGAGGGTGTGATAACCGGGTTCTGCGACAAAGGAGTAAGGCTGTGAAACCTGCACCCCGGCGTAATAAACCGGCTGACCGTCGAGCCAGATGAGGGTGATCGGTTGTCGTGCTCCGTCCTTATAGATATAGGGCGAAAACTGCGGCAAAAAGTGAGGAATGGGTTCGTAGTGCAGATATAAGGAATCGGGGTATTTCAGGCGATAATAAACCATCGTATCCAGCCCCATCGGTCGTAACCAGGGCTGAGAAAGCCGGGGTTCTGCCTTACGTCGGTAATCACTGATGGAAAATGTGGGGTTGTTTTTGCCTGTCTGCGAATTTTTACTCAGATAGGGCGGATCCGGGACATGGTTTTCTTCAAACTGGTTGCTGACAGTAAGAGCCGTGAGATTTACATCGGAAACAGGTTTATTCTCGTAATCCCTGACCGTAATCGTCACCGGCACTTTTTCTCCCGGAGCGGCCTTTTCCGGCAGGGCAATTTCGACTTTCAGGGTTTGGGTAAATAGGGGCAAAATCACTTCCTGTGTTTGCGATTGTCCGTCGCGGAGATAGTTTACGGCAAACCGATAGGCAGATTCCGACTCATCTTTGAGTGCGATTTGGAGGTTAGAATCGAGGGTTTCTTCCTTGAGTAATATTTTCCCTTTCCACCACTGATAATGAGCGGTAATACCGGCGGGGTTGGACAAAGTGACCGTTACCGAATCGGCGGTACGATGGCCGGTAAGTGTCAGTTCGGGTGTGGGTAACAGCGGTTTTTCGTCCGTGGTTTTGGGATCTTTTTTTACTTCCGGAGCTTTTATTTGAAAGAGCAGCAGCGTATCACGTCGTTCATTTTCGCTATTGATGAAGGTGGCAAATACCGTATATCGGGCGGCTATATCGGGTATTTTTGTGGCGGGCAGGGTGAAGGTCCATTTTCCCCCCTCGATAAGCGCAGTAGTATCAGCCATTTTTGCCGCAAGGTACAGGGAAGAGTCGGGGGGAGTAATCACACTGCCCAGAAGTATCCGCATTTCGAGGCGGGTATCGGGGGCGGGTTGCCCGTTGGCGTCGGTAGCAGTGGCCGTGAGAATGAGGTCGTCGTCCGCGGTAAGATTGGAAGAAGTAGATGTGAGCAAATAGGTGACATTTTTTAGCTGGTAATCTTCGTAGGAAAATTCCCCGCCGGGGAGAGCGATCGCCCGGTAATTTTTTTCCCGGCGGAATACAAGCTTATATTTTTTGTCGAGAGGAAGGGAATCCGTCAGCGGAAACAGCCCAACGTAAGCGCCCGGAGTAACCGGCAAAAGCGTCATCCGTTTAGATTCCTGCCAGGAGCGGGCGTCTCGCAGGTAGAGGATCAGCGGCTGAGTAAACGGTTTACCGTTTTTTCGGAGTACAAAAGCCTTAAGCCGGACCGTATCGCCCGGCAGGTATTTCGGCTGGTTTGTGACAATATAGCCTTTAAACGAAGGCTTGGATGGGCGGCTGTAGGGGCGGAATGATCCACTCTGAGCAGACCATGTATAGGTTGAAATGGTTTTGCTGTGCCGGGGGTGGGAAATGCAATAAAATGCTTTTTCCTCCGCTGTTTGTACGGTAATTACTCCCTTGTGTTTGCTTCCGGGCAAAATAAAAGCCTGAAATTGGGGGGACCAGGAAAGTTTTTCTTTTTCGTAAAACAGCGCCGTTTCTCCTTCGGGTTTATTTACATACAAAAGCGTCTGGTTAAGTCCGGCAAGGTGGGCAAACTTCAGCTTTGTGACATGGCGAAATTGAAGCGTCCATTTTTCTGCCTCGACCCTCACAAAAAGATAATATCCTGACCGCAGTTTTTCCTCAAAAACGTGCAGGGCGTCCGTATGAGTGGTAAAGGGCAGCGAATCCACTTTCGAATGCAGGAAAGAAGTATCGGGCAAAAGACGGGAGTCGGAAACGAGTTTTTCCGCCTCGGTTTCATCCAGTTGATAAACATAGATAAAAGGGCTGTGAGGCGCGGGCGAAAGTTGTGCCTGAGCAAAAAAATGGCTCAAGCTCAAAAAAATCAACAAAAAAGTAGCGTAGTATTTCATAGGTGTAAGTTCCACTATTCAGATTGCAATTTTCCGATAATTCCATAAATATTTTCTATTTTAGGAAATCCGATTATCCCTAAAACGGAGACACAATATGCAGTTTAAGATTAGCCTTCAATTGTTGTACCCCGGGCAGATGTTGCCACTGTCTTATCAGTACGAACTCAGCGCCTGGATTTACGGGCGCATCAGCAGTGCGGACTCAGATTTTGGCGAATTTCTTCATTCAGAAGGATATATCCGAGGCAGTAAAAAGTTTAAACTCTTTACCTTTTCAAACCTTTGGATTCCCGGGGAGTACGAAATTCTCGACGACCGGATGAAAATCTATAGCCA
Organism: Bacteroidia bacterium; assembly: GCA_033764335.1. Lineage (GTDB taxonomy): Bacteria > Bacteroidota > Bacteroidia > J057 > J057 > JAGQVA01. The sequence continues at coordinate 41,649 of JANRJC010000005.1, forward strand.
GGAGATTTCCTTTGTGATGTCTTTTTTGGTGCCGCGAGCGGCGGAGGAGATGATTACAGGATTGTTTCGGGAGCAAGAATTTGCCCTCGGAGATCGAATCAGCCGGGTAGATTTGCGCGTATTGCGGATAGAAGCGATGCAGGTGCAAACGTTTTCCCCAAATCCCCTATCTTTCCGCACGACCAGCCCGATGCTGGTGATTAAACCCGAAATCCGAAACGGCGGCAAACTGTGGCCGCGATACCTCTCCCCGATGGAGGAAGACTATTCCCAATATTTTTTCAGCAATCTGCGGGAAAAACATGCAACCGCCTACGAACACGGGCTAGCGGCGGCTATTCCCGAAAACCCCGAATTACATTTTCGATTGCTGTCGCCGAAACCTAAAAAAAACGGCATTCGCATCAAGGCATTTACTCCAGAGGAGACCAAAGTCATCGGTTATATTTTTGACTTTGAAATCGTCGCTCCGGCAGAACTGATCCGTGTGGGTTTCTTCGCTGGTTTTGGAGGCGAAAATGCGTTGGGTTTTGGGGCGGCGCGGTTGATGTAAGTCGTAGGGTTGTTTGGGTTTCACACCACAGAGAACGCGGAGAAAACGGAGGTTTTTTATGAAATAGATAGAATCTTAACATTTTTATATGAAAAAAGAGGCAGAAGATGGAACCAAAATGCGACTTCTCCGCGTGATGCGGGCACTCTTGGAACGTCCGTATGGATATACCAAAAAAGAGCTTGCGGAGCGATACGGAGTAAGCTCGGATACGATCGGGGATGATTTGGAGGCTTTTCATAATGCAGGGTTTGTCCCCCATTATGACAGCCGATATCGGTATGCCTTTGTCGAAGATAAACCCTTGAAAGCCCTGAAAAACCTGCTTCATTTCTCGGAAGAAGAGCTTGCCATTCTCGATCAGGCGATTGACCAGGTATCGGATCATACCCACATGCGCGAACAACTCAAGCGGAAACTTGCCGCACTCTATGACTATCACCGTCTGGGCCATTCGTATCTGCGCAAGCCTTATCTCAACAAAGTGGATACCCTTCAGCAGGCGCAAAATGAAAAACGGAAGGTGCTTCTGGTGGACTACCACAGTTCCAACAGCAATGTCATCAGCGACCGTTTGGTGGAACCCTTTCACGTCAGCCCTCCCGACGATATGGTTCACACCTACGATCTGGCAAAGATGGATTTGCGCCATTTTCAGATTTCGAGGATCAGGCGGGTGAAAATACTCGACGAACCCTGGGAAAACGAAGGCAAACACAATGTCATGCCTACCGACACTTTTCGGATTGTGGACGGCCATCAGTTGATGGTACATCTCCGGATTAAGGTGGGCGCATACAATGACCTGATAGAGCGGTATCCTACTGCAAAAGGATATATTGTAGAAGCCAACGAAGCCGAAATGTTTGATTTCCAAGCTATGGTGAACCACAAGTTTCTCGGGCTTACCAATTTTATTCTCGGCAATTATCATCAGGGAATAGAAGTGCTGGAACCCTATTCGCTGATCGAAGCGCTGCGCGAGGAGGTGAAAAAGATGAAGTTTTAGGAAAAAATTCAAAAAAAATTAGGGGTTGGGCCGCTATTGCCCTACCTGCCTTTCTATACTTGTAAATAAATCAAAAAATTCCTCCCATGAGAATCTACATTCATACAACCCCCAATACCCAACTGGTTCCCTTCAACTACCAGCCGCAACTGGCGGGAGCCATGCATAAGTGGATCGGAATCAACGAATTACACGATGATCTTTCCCTTTATTCCCTTTCCTGGTTGTCGCACGGGCACAAAACATCCCGAGGATTTAACTTTCCCGAGGGATGTAATTTTTTCATCAGCACACCTTCGCAGGAGTTGATCCAACAACTGATACGCGGCGTGCAGATGGACACCGAAATCTGCTACGGCATGCGGGCGGCGGAAATCGTGCTGAGACCCACGCCCGAATTTGGGCCGATGCAGACCTTTTTTATGCAAAGCCCGGTGCTGATCAAACGCACGCTGGAGACCCGGACAAAATTTTACTTCCCCCAAGACCCCGAGTCCGACCAACTGATGACCGAAACCCTGAGCCGCAAACTGCAAAAAGCCGGGCTGGGGGACCTACCCGTGAAAGCCCGATTTGACCGTACCTACCGCACGACCCGCACCAAAGTTGCCGACTACAAAGGCATCAAAAACAAAGGCACCCTCTGCCCCGTGATCCTCGAAGGCCACCCCAAAGCCATCGCCTTCGCTTGGGAAGTGGGGTTGGGCAATTCGACGGGGATAGGGTTTGGGGCGGTGAGATAATGGTTAATTGATAATTGTTAATGGTTAATTGAGGAATGATATGAAAACAGACCTTACCGTTTTATTCCAGCATCCCAAAAAGGATAAAAAAGCTATACTATATATTGAGCCATTAGCTCCACTTTCTATAGTTAGTACATTGCCCGGCTCTTACTATAAAAGCCAGGACGGCCCTACAAAACATAATATCTGTGGCATGTTTGAAAATGTGCTGGGCTGGCATATTGGAATGGATGAACGACGAAAGATCATTAAAAAGATGAAGGCTATTTACAAAAAAGCTTATCGGATTAATGACATAGAAACGGATACTTCTGCCGTTGGATATACTTCTTTACTGGGGCATCTTTTCGAAGTAGAATTACCCATGAGGTCAGTACCAGTTTGTCGGTATGATGACTTGTGGAAGCAGCAGATGAAACATGATGATTCTAGACATCTAAAAGGTACTCCCAACCTCAGTTCTAACCTCATTAAAGAGAAAAGAATGCTTCCAACAGATGAAAATGGGAAAATTTCTGATGGCACTTATTCAGAATTTTTTAAGCAAAATAGTAAGAGTTTTCCGATGTATTACACATCTCCGACACCTCGGGAATTCATCGTAATTGATGGTGTGTTTCAGTACACTCTTTCAATAAACGCGAATTTGTTGAATAGCCTTTTATCGGCATTGGAGACTAACAACATTGCCTATTTAGGAACAAGTGAAGGATGGGTTGATTTATCAATACAAGAAATATAATAAGCCATGGAATTTTCTCACCCATATAGTAGATACGGGCTGGCATTGGTTATGCTCGAAAACGAAGTTGACAATCCCGAAAACGTAACAAATGTCCAAATTCGTGAATCATTAATTTGGGGTCTGAATCACTTTCGAATGAAACCATCGGGATTTTATGAGGGCGCAAACTCTGTTAAGTTTGATTATATGCCATATGAGTATATAATGAATAATAAGGAGTTTCAGTCAAAAGGGAAAACAGATGAAGGCATATTTTTGAGTCCTAATATTATTACATCCGATAAGGGCGCAGGACAAACCTGGAATGCTGTCAATTCTCTGGTTGAAAAGTTGGATAGTGAGAAGAGCGGTGGAACAGAAAGCCTCACAATGAGTCTTTTTGCAGCATCTGCAAAATTTAACAATGGCAAAAAAAGTCAAAGCACGCCAAAGGCATCAATGTTAGAAGTCGCATGTGCTGCCATTACAAATATTACTCAGGATAAGCCTTGTTTGGCCTATAATGTACATCGGAAAGGAAGGGTAAATACAGCCATTATACCGGATTTGAAACTTTCTGAAATGATGAAATTTATTGTTTTTTTTCGGAAAATGCTTTACCACGAAACAAACAAAAATTTATTCACAGGAAAAGTATCATTTACGGTATTGGGAAAAGGTATCTCGGCAACAGCACAATATAAGCCACAACGTCCCAACATCTACAATGGCAATTTCCCTAATTCTCCAAAGAGTAGTGCAATGGGGAGTATTGCTTTGTTAGCAGCAATCGGTGAATGGGCAAAAAGATCAGGAAATTATGCTGAGGGAAGTGCCGTCTTGGATAGCTTAGTTAATACCCCTATTTATATGATAAGTTATGGTAATGCAAAGTCTTTCACCTTTAATCACTATGTAATTGAGCTAGCAAAAAACGCTCAGCTAAATACCATCGTTGATTCTATATACTATTCCAAAGTATTTAATACTAAATGGCGATCTTTTGCAGAGAGTGATGTTCAAGCTTATCAGAAGTTTGACCTTTTCGCCAGTCGTTTTCTTCAACTATTCAACAGACCTGCATTAAAGGATTTTCTAGCATCTAGGGCAGAATATCCTTATCAACTTGATATTCTTTTCACAACTTATTTTACCAAAATGGAAAAAATTAATGAAGACATTGTAAAGTCAGCCAAAGAGTTAGGCCGGTGGCTGAATTATGTTGCTTATCTCGCTGCAAAAGGGGAAAACAGCAATACCCGAAGTGAAGACTTTATGAAGGCAAAGGCAAAGGTTTTGGTTGAAATCGAAAGTTCTGCTTTTTCGGCCAAAAGTGGACATGCTTTAATTGCTCAGGTTGTAACCAGAGCCGGAAGACTTTCTCAAATGGATGCTCCTCCTGACGCTACGCTTTTCATGGAAAAAACCTGTTCAGGCGAATTGCCGATTGATCATGCAAAAAACCTGTTGATGGCATTCTCGCGACTTAGAAATAAGTATGAAAAACCTGCTACTGAAGACGTTGCAGAAGAAGTTGAGTCGGATGGGTCTGATGAAACAAAAGAATACGCTGAATCATAAATTTTACTTTTACACATAAAATCACCTATAAAATGGAAATTAAAGGAATACTGATTTCAACAATTGCTGTCTTTGAAAACCATATTGCGAATGGCGGCGAAAAATTGCTGGGAAATGCTTCTTCTATCAAAAGAAGACCTGATGGAAAAGTTTATGTTTCCGGTCAAATGCAGAGGCATGTTTTATTCAGTGCGATTGATCGTTTGAACCAAGATGATGAAAATCGAGCCGATACTTTTGTATCCAATGGAGATGGCGTAAGTAATCAGGTGGAGGTAGATATTCGCTCTGATATGGGAGGTTTTATGCATCCTTCTAAAGGCGACTACTCTGGACGCAGAACAGCGCCTCTTTCTGTAACCCCTGCTGTAGCCATAGAGCAGAGTAATGTTGGCCGTGACTTGCTTATCCGAATTAAACAGAACTCAAATGAATCTGAACAAAAACAAGCTCTCGCAACAAGAGAATTTAGCGAGCATGACCTGATGAGTATGAACTTTTTCCTAGATATAAGTGCTTTAGGTATTTCTAAGGCATTTGAATACAAAGATGAGTTCCATATCAAAACAGAATACTTTAAGCATGTCAAGGAGGCAGAAAGAAGAAGAAGAGTGGAACTTTTTATCGAAGCAACCCGATCTATGACTGACTACGCGAATCAGGCAAGAAATGCAATTAGTGGTGAGCCGCAGAAGGTACTGATTGTATTTGATGATAAGTTAAGCAGAAAAGCTGCTCGTTATTTCACAGGAGGAGAAGTCGAAAAGAAAAATATTTTGGATGAGTTGGATGCCAGAGGCTCAAAATACTTTCTAGGGGACGATACGAGTGGCGAAACAAGCGTTTTTCAGGCATATAAAAATGCACTGAATTTTCTGGAAGAATCCACGCTTTTTGATCCAACGGATGGAGATGAACATGTAAAAACATTTGCCGAAGCTTTTGGTAAATAATATTTAATATGGAATATCTCGCAAAGTCCTCCGGTATTACGCTAAAACAGCACACTGAAAACGTAATGTCGGAGGGCAAAAAAATCGTTGATTCATATCCATTTGTCATTGAAAAATATTACTTGATAACTGGACGCGATCTTGCTAAACGTCTCGAAGGGGCGTGCAAATTCCATGATGAGGGAAAAAAACATCCCAAATGGCAATCTGCATGCGTGAGTGATTATCAACTCTTTTTAGATTGGCAAGAAAAATATGGTGGAACCTATAAAGATTTTGAAAAGGCAGTAAACAATACCGGACCGAATTTAATGAAGGCGGATATCAGACATGAGATTGATTCTGTTATCCAATTTATGAATAAACTTCCTCCCCCGATTTTAGCTGCAATAGGTGCGCACCATGGAAAACTATCTGCTTATGATCGGTATAAAAATAAATGGATAGACAATACAAATTTGGGCAAAGACGGAAAAAAAGCCTGGGATTTGTTTGAGAAACTTAGCAATGATTTTGCCTTAAGCTTCCGCAAAATGCTAAAAAGGCATTACGAATTTGCAGGTGTTAGAGGACTTTTGCAATTGGCAGATCATCGAGCAAGTATTGCGGAAAACGATGCCTTTATCCCCGATTATATTCCTTTTCAATACGATTTTAAATTTTCAGATAGACGCCCTGTTCAAAAAATCGCAGAAGATAGCTGGCAGGATGATTTACTTTTGTTACGGGCGCCAACAGGAGCAGGAAAAACGGATGCTGCATTGCTATGGGCGAAAAAACAAATCGAAAACAAACGCGCAGATCGTCTTATCATTGCAATGCCAACCCGCTTTACGTCAAACGCTTTAGCTATTAACATTGCGGAAACTTTATCGGATACGGGTCTATATCACTCTAGTTCCTGGTTTAAACAATTCCATGTAAAAGCTAAGGAAAGCAAGGAAGCCCGACATGAGGCAAAAATGTACCATGAATTTGCCCGGAGACTACAAACTCCCGTTACAGTTGCTACCATTGACCATTTATTGATGTGCTTGTCGCTATCAAGAGAAGACCATCACGCAATAGCTTTTAATCTTGCTCACTCCTGTGTGGTTATAGATGAGGCAGATTTCTATGATGATTTTACACAGGCAAATATTCTTGTATTACTGGAAGCACTTCACGAATACAAAGTACCTGTTATGATTATGAGTGCATCTTTGCCTCAATCTTCATTAAAAATGTACCAGTCCGTTGGTTACCAATCTGTTGAGATTAAAGAAGACCAGTCGGATTATTTGAGATCAAGATGCGAAGTGAAATCAATTAGCGAGTACGAAAAAGTTGATGACCTCTCAGATCTACTGACACAGGCAATTCATCAACCTACTATCATTTATGCGAATACCGTTGATAAGGCTGTTGCATTTTATGATTGGTTTGTTGCAAAATTCAATATTAAGCCTATCATCTATCACAGCCGTTTTACCGAGCCAGACAAGTTAAAAAAAGAAGAACTTTTGATTAAACATCTGGGAAAAGACGCATGGAAGGATGGAACTGCAAGCGGTATTGCAATTTTGACTCAAATCGGGGAAATGAGTATTAATATTAGTGCAGACTTTATGATCAGCGATGTTTGCCCTATTGACAGACTCATTCAAAGAGCCGGACGGTTATGCCGATTTGACAATAAAAAAATTGGCGAATTACATGTACTTATTCCCCAGAAAAATACTGCACTTTATCCAGCACCTTATGGAAGCTTTGATAAGACCAAACGCAGCTGGGTTGCAGGCTATCCAATCATCAAGACAATTGAACTACTTGAGATGAAACGTTATTCCGCCAAAAATTTTGTGGATTTTATGAATATCGTCTATGAGAAGTTGGCCGATTTTAGTGTCAGGGCAAAACAGAATGCTAAGCTTTTGAAAGAAAGCTTTAAAAGGAATTGGCTTATTCTACCTGCCGCACATTCTGAAGTGGACGATACTGAAACTATGTTCTGGAAAAGTCGTGATATAGAAAAGCAGGTTTCTGTTTTGAAAGAGTTTCCCGATAAATCTTATTATTATAGTTATATGGATTGGGAATCTCATAAAAACGAACATGCAATTGATCTTCCTGCTTATCAGGTCAGGAAAGGGCTTAAAAACTTCAAGATTAGCGAGGGGAAGGTCTTTTTCAAAGAGGATGAAGAAACAATATATTATGCAAATCCTGATGTTTATTCTGCAGAAGCGGGGCTAATTTTTAGGGATGATGATTCTTCTGATCAGTTTCCGTAAACCACCACCTTCAAATCAATCTTAACCAAAGGCTCACCATTTCTACAAACATACTAACCCTCCGGGTTACCTGGCTACGCCATACCCATTTTGCAAATCTCTTTCTTGCGGATGTTTTCAACCCTCCGGGTTACGTGGCTCCACCTCTCCTCTAACCAAACACCTCCTCCAAATCCACTTCAAAGCCGGGCAGGGTGGCGACGGGGACTTTTTCGGGGGCGGTGAAGGGCTGAGGGCGTAGGGGTTGGTAGAGACCGGACTCGTTGAGGGTCCAGGCGATGAGGGTGCCTTCTTCGGGGTGGACGACCCAGTATTCTTTGACGCCGGCGTGTTGGTAGAGGTCGAATTTTTCGATCAGGTCTTTGTGGGCTGTGCTGCGTGAGAGGATTTCGATGATCCAGTCAGGGGCGCCGTTGCAGCCTTGCAGGTCGAGTTTGGACAGGTCGCAGATAATGCTGAGGTCAGGTTGTACTACTGTGTCTATTTTGGTGGGGGTTTGTCGGTCGGGAGGAAGGGGAAGACGCACATCAAACGGGGCGGCAAATACTTTGATTGGACTTTTTCGGATGAATCCGTGAATTTGTATAAACAGATTTCCCGAGATCTCCTGATGGATAAGATTTGGGGTGGGTATCATGCTGACCACCTTGCCCCGGATCAACTCTACCCTTTCGTCAAACTGCCAGGTCAGGTAGTCGGCGTAGGTGTAACGTTTGTTGAGATCCAACTGGCTGATGTCCGTGATCATGTTGTGAAATTTGTGAGTAAAGATAAAAAGAAACGCTGAATAAACCCCCAACGATGAATATTACCGGTACTCAGATCGCTTACTTGCATCTCTGCCACCGCAAGCTCTGGCTTTTTGCCAATGGCCTGGAGATGGAGCACAGCAGTGAACTCGTAGCCGAAGGCAGGCTGATCGGTGAAACCAGTTATGCCCAACGCCCTGAAAAGTGGCAGGAAATCGCCGTGGCGGGAATTAAAATTGACCACTACGACTCCAAAAACGGTATCGTCAGGGAAGTCAAAAAATCTCGCAAACGCGACGACGCCCATATTGCCCAGCTCAAATATTACCTGTATGTACTGGAGCAACACGGTATAAAAATTTCCCATGGCGTACTGGAATACCCGAAACTGCGGCAGACCGATGAGGTATGGTTGAGTGAGGAAGACCGGGCTAATATCCCTTTGTGGGAGAAGCAGGTGCGGGAGATCGTGGATTTGCCCGAATGCCCTGTATTGATAAAGAAAAAAATCTGCAAAAAATGTGCTTACCATGAACTTTGTTATATCGGAGAAATATGAAAAAAACCTACTATCTGTTTAACCCCGGACGTATGAGCCGGAAAGACAACACCTTGCAATTTGTCGCCGTGGATGCGGAGGGGCGGGAGGCTCCGGCCAAGTATTTGCCCGTGGAAGGCATTGAGGCATTGTACATATTTGGCAGCATTGATACCAACAGTGCCTTATACAATTTTTTAGGCAAACAGCATATACCCGTGCATTTTTTTGACTATTACGAACACTATACCGGGTCTTTTCAGCCGAAGGAGTACCTGTTGGCGGGAAAGATGCAGATTGAGCAGACGCGGGCCTATTTACAGACCAAAAGGCGGTTGCACATTGCGAGAGGATTTGTGGAAGGCGCGAGTTTTAATATACTGAAAAACATGCGGTATTATCACAACCGGGGCAAGCCGATGGAGGAGTTGATTGGTACAATCGAAGGCTATCGGGAGAAGATCGGGCAGGTGGAAGATATAGCAGAATTGATGGGAGTGGAGGGCAATTGTCGGCAGGTGTATTACGAGGCGTGGGAGAAGATTGTGGAACATTTTCCGATGAATGGGAGGCAGAAACAGCCACCGTCGAATGAGGTGAATGCGTTGATTTCGTTTGGGAACATGATGTGTTATAGTTTGGCGTTGGACATGATTTACCATACCCAGATGAACCCGACGATCAGCTTTTTACATGAGCCGGGGGTGAGGCGGTTTAGTTTGGCGTTGGATGTGGCCGAAGTATTTAAGCCGATATTAGTGGATCGGACGATATTTAAGTTATTGAATGGGAGAGAGTTGAAGGAAAAAGATTTTGAGCAGAAGATGGGCGGATGTTTTTTGAAGGAGAGCGGGAAAAAGACCTTTATCCAGGCGTATGAGGAGCGGTTGACGGAGACGATCAAACATCGGACATTGGAGAAGAAAGTGAGTTATAAGCGGTTGGTATTATTGGAGTGTTATAAATTGGTGAAATACATATTGAAGATGGAGGAGGAGTACAAACCGTTTAAGATATGGTGGTAGGAAGGAGGCAAAAATGTATGTAATATTGGTATATGACATAGGGGAGAAGCGAGTGGGCAAGATGTTGAAATTATGTCGGCGGTATTTGAATTGGATACAGAATTCCGTATTTGAGGGAGAGATTACGGAGGTAAAGTTGCGGACATTAATTTTGGAGGCGGGGATAATTATGGAGAAAGATCGGGATAGTTTGATTATCTTTAAGAGTCGGGAGGCGAAGTGGTTGGAGAAGGAAGTGATTGGCCAGGAGCGGAACGATTTGGGGAATATATTGTAGGGGGGAAGTCGTCGGGTGGGAGGTTGAGGCGATAAGGGCGGTGAGCGTTTGGGGGGGGATGGATTTAAAAAATTGGTTATCAATCAGTTACAAAGTCGTCGGGATTGGGGGGTAAAAGATAGGAAGAGGGAGCGACGACAATTTCGGCGAAAAAAGTCGTAATGATCTTTGACGTATGAAAAATTAGCGCGATATTTATTATAATTATGAGGGGCCTTAATCGCACCATTTTGGAATTGAAACTTTGATCTTGTAGATCGCCCCTTCCACCGCATCCGGGCCTTAATCGCACCATTTTGGAATTGAAACAGCTTTTACTGTTGTCAGTATATCAGGATTGTTATTGCCTTAATCGCACCATTTTGGAATTGAAACTGCTTTGCGAAGGTTTGCAAAAGGTTGAACATCGCCGCCTTAATCGCACCATTTTGGAATTGAAACATACCTTGCTACCTGGTCGACGTGTTTTAATTCGTGCCTTAATCGCACCATTTTGGAATTGAAACGGAGGAATGTAATCACATGATTGAGAGCCTGGGCACGCCTTAATCGCACCATTTTGGAATTGAAACTTTTTACTTTTCACCAGGGCATCGAGTTCATAACCGGCCTTAATCGCACCATTTTGGAATTGAAACGTACGATACGATGCTTCGCTACTACCTGCACATAGAGCCTTAATCGCACCATTTTGGAATTGAAACGGAGATTGCAAGCCGGGAAGCGGGGAAACGATATCGCCTTAATCGCACCATTTTGGAATTGAAACATCTCCAGCAAGTGCCGGGCATATACACCTTCTCTAGCCTTAATCGCACCATTTTGGAATTGAAACTACTTATCATAGAAGTAAGCAGGATCAATCGGTGGCCTTAATCGCACCATTTTGGAATTGAAACGGATTCAACATCACCGGCGGCAAGTTCGTTGCCGGCCTTAATCGCACCATTTTGGAATTGAAACTCAGAGAGGGCCTAACCGATCTGGCGGTTTTTTTATGGCCTTAATCGCACCATTTTGGAATTGAAACCAAAACCGAGGGAAATACCAGTAGTCAAAGGCATGCCTTAATCGCACCATTTTGGAATTGAAACATGCGCGATGGCTTTGCGCTCGTAGATAGACTCCTGGCCTTAATCGCACCATTTTGGAATTGAAACTATCATCCATACAATCCGCCTCACTCTGAAAAGCATGCCTTAATCGCACCATTTTGGAATTGAAACGAATCGTGAGCGAGTATCCGCCGTCTTCTGTCCATTGCCTTAATCGCACCATTTTGGAATTGAAACTCGCAGCGATACAGGACCGCTATCGTGAAGTCAAGCCTTAATCGCACCATTTTGGAATTGAAACTTTTCGAGGAGCGAGGGAGCAGGAACGCCTCCCCCGGGCCTTAATCGCACCATTTTGGAATTGAAACTGGTGTCCGGAGGTCCCTGCTCATAAAAATGATTGAGCCTTAATCGCACCATTTTGGAATTGAAACAACATAAATGCAAATTGGTTACTGACAGGTGAGGGGGCCTTAATCGCACCATTTTGGAATTGAAACCGGCCAGCCCTTGCGCCCTCCTTAGCTCTTCTGACTGCCTTAATCGCACCATTTTGGAATTGAAACGTCGCGTATGGTCTCTCTATCTGCGGCCAGCCGGGGCCTTAATCGCACCATTTTGGAATTGAAACCGCAAAAGGTCAGGTTGTACTGACTGGTCGTGAGTTGCCTTAATCGCACCATTTTGGAATTGAAACATCATCACTGCGTAGTATGTTTGAACTGACCACATAGCCTTAATCGCACCATTTTGGAATTGAAACTCGCGTTCTATGCGCACGGTCTATGTCCGCAGGCTTGCCTTAATCGCACCATTTTGGAATTGAAACTGTCCGTGTGGCGAAGGAGACTATTCGTAAAATATAGCCTTAATCGCACCATTTTGGAATTGAAACCTGTCCGGTTTCTTTACTGACGATGAAATTTGTAAGCCTTAATCGCACCATTTTGGAATTGAAACTTCAACGGGGTCATATAATCCGAATTCGGATAGGTTGCCTTAATCGCACCATTTTGGAATTGAAACTTCCTTAACGCAACTTTTGCACGAGAGGGAGCAAAGCCTTAATCGCACCATTTTGGAATTGAAACTGTCCAAATAGTTTAGCATTACCCGCAATAACATCTAGCCTTAATCGCACCATTTTGGAATTGAAACTCAAAAAGGCTTCCCTTAATTCGTCGTCATATTTTAGCCTTAATCGCACCATTTTGGAATTGAAACGGTTCTTTCGGTATGAAAAATTTCTGTTTTATATTTGCCTTAATCGCACCATTTT
>JANRJC010000016.1:0-10131 GCA_033764335.1 Bacteroidia bacterium
CCGGAAAAACACAAAAACAGACCAATCCCCACGACCCTACGAGTTTGGCCTGGGCCGCTTGGGTCATTGCTCGAATGGGCGGATGGAAAGGCTATGCCTCGCAAAGGCCCCCAGGCCCCATAACGATGAAACGCGGCTTGGCGGATTTTGAGAAAATTGCCTGGGCCGCCCGCGTCTTAAAAAAACGTAAAGATACGTAGAAACCGTAGCCCGGTAGGGCCGAAACATCGGTAGCCCTTCGGCGTATCGTTTTTTTGTTTTTTACATCGCGGCGCGCCGAAGGGCACTAGGCAAAATATGATTATTCATCCCCCGCAACATCATCAAAAAATTCAAACACATAACGTTCATCGTAGGGAATATCCATTGATTTCAATAAAGCCAGATACTCTTCACGGAAAGACTGCTTTTGGTGGTGATTTTCCTGATTTTCAATGTAACGGGCAATCATTGGAATTTGCGATTTGCTATACGAAAACGCACTGTAACCCGCCTGCCAGGCAAAAGGATATCTGGATAATCCATTTGTTTTAATCCATTTATTGGAAGAAGTTTTGATGTTTTCTATGAGGTTACCAAGAAGCTGGGAAGGTCGGTAGCCTATCAGAATATGGATATGGTCGGGCATGCTGTTGATGGAGACCATTTTATGTCCGTTGTTTTGGACAATGCCCGTAATATATGCGTGTAATTCGTTTTTCCACGATTTGTGAATTAACGCCTGGCGGTATTTCACCGCAAAAATCAGTTGGATATGCAACTGGGTGTAGGTGCTTGACATGGTTGTGAAATTTAGGTTGTGTTGCCTTATTACGGTTTTTTTTCATTCTTGTTTCATGGGGATTTGTTTTTTGTTTATAGCAGCGCCATTTGGCGCAACGCATAAATAAAAAATGGAGGGAGGGGCGCATTTGTGCTACCGACATTGCGGCCCTCCGGGCCTTCGTGTCTGCGACACGACTATTGAGTGTTGACGGCACATTTGATGCGGCCCTCCGGGCCTTCGTGTCTGCGACACGACTATTGAGTGCTGACGGCACATTTGATGCGGCCCTATCAGCCTTTGTGTCTGCGACACAGTTATGGAGTGCCGAGGGCACATTTGATGCGTGCCTTTAGGCGCAAAGGCCCGGTAGGGCCGAAACATCGGTAGCCCTTCGGCGTATCGTTTTTTTTGTTTTTTACATCGCGGCGCGCCATTTGGCGCAACGCAGATTTTTTATTTACAACAACACATCTTTTATCGGCTCGATCGGAGCCGGAAGGTGGGTTTCGCCCAGCATTTCGCGGAGATCAATCTCGATGGTGCGGCTCAGCGCCGTCATCGGGATGTCGAAGGCCAGGCCCTCAAAAGGATTTTCGGCGTAGTCGCCTACAATTTCCATTAGCCAATACACCCAACCAATCACCGTCGTGAACGGAACCGTCAGCCATATCATGCCCGGACCTAATGCGTCGAATTCCTTCATTAGCCCGAAAGGAAGAAAAAAGATGAAAATAAACACAAACAACGAACTCGTCGTGGCGTATTGGCGGGGAAGAGGGAAATTTTTGATCCGCTCACAGGCGCCTTGCTGGTTGTAGAGATCCACGAGCATTTTTTCCATTTCGATATGGCGGAAATCGTCCATCAGTCCGTTGCGTTTGAGCACACGGAGCCGCTCCGACTGGCGCAGAATCAGGTGTGTCGCCGGGTTTTTGCGGGCAAGGGTGTGTTTTATTTCTTCTTCCGAAAGGAATTTTTTCAACTCCGACTCCAAAGATTCATTGGCAAAACCGGCGGCATACATGTCGCGAAATTTGCGGTTGATCTTGTGGTTGTGTTCCCAGGGTTTTGACGCCCAGAGTTGCCTACGCAGGGCATATACCCAGGCCAAATGACGATAGACCAACTCCCGTTGAATATTGTGAATTTCTTCCGAAGAAACGGCTCCCGGAACAAATTCGTCCGAAACAAACCCTTTGGCCATCATCGCCCAGGAGCGGCTGTTGTTCACAATCGCTCCCCAAACTTTGCGGGCTTCCCAAGTGCGGTCGTAAGCGGAATTATTTTTAAACCCCACATAAAACGCTACCGCCGTGCCGATGAGCGAAACGGGCAACCACGGAATCTGCATCCAGTCCCAACCCATGTGTTTGTATAACGAAACGGTGAGGGCTGAATATAAGGCAAATCCAATGATTTGAATAAGCGAAAACCCGAGGGTCGTAGGTATGCTGAATATCCGATTGGTGTACATAATGGTAGGGGTTATTCTGATAAAATATCCGGTTCCTGTTGACTCAGACAGTGAAAACTTCCCAATCCCCAGACAATATCCGTAGAGTCAAGCCCAACCACTTTTCGGTCGGGAAAACACTCCGTAAGTATGTCCAGCGCATCTTTGTCCTGCGCGCAGCGAAACGTCGGCACAATGACCAGGCCATTGGCAATGTAAAAATTGGCATACGAAGCGGGCAATTGCCGGTTGTCGTACCATACCGGTTCCGGCATGGGCAATTCGATCACATTGAGCGGCGTGCCGTCGTGCAGGCGCATCGTTTTGAGCAGGTGGAGGTTTTCCTGAAGCGGGGCATAGTTTTCTTCTGCCCGGTTGGATTCAACGACCGTGACGACCGTATCGCGGTTGACAAACCGGGTAAGATCATCCACATGACCATCGGTATCGTCTCCCACAATGCCATCGCCCAGCCAGAGTATCTGTTTTTGTCCGTAATAATCGCAGAGATACTGTTCGATTTCGGTTTTGGACAAATGAGGATTTCGGTTGGAGTTGAGCAGGCAGGCCGTGGTCGTAAGGAGCGTACCCTCGCCATTTACCTCAATCGAACCTCCTTCCATGATAATGCCGGGTCGGTAGAGGGGCAGACCGAGATAACCCGCCGTTTTGACCGGAATTTCATTGTCGAGGTCAAAGGGAGGATATTTATCTCCCCAGGCATTAAAACCCCATTTGACGACCGCTTTAGGTTGCGGTAACTGCGGATTTACCACAAAAGCAGGTCCGTGGTCGCGGCACCAGGCGTCATTGGTGGGAAAAAGGTGGAAAAAAACCCGGGCCATGTCCGTTCCGGCATCGGTCAACATTTTTGCCACGTGATCGCGCATGGCGCCGTGGTTGACATTAATATGAACCTCTTCTTTGGTAGAAAGCAGGCGCACAAATTCGCAATACACGGGGTAAATGCTATTGATTTTCCCGGGCCATGTTTCCGGGTTATGCGGCCAACTCAGCCACGTAGCGATATGCGGTGTCCATTCTGCCGGAAAAGAATAACCTTCAGCCCGCGGTGTACGAGGTTGGGGAACGGATAAATGAAAATCGGTAGTCATAGATTATTCCTGATCAATAAAACGCTGAAGAATGGGTTGGTAAGTATCAATTCTGCGATCTCGGAGAAACGGCCAGTGGGTGCGGTAGCTGTCGGAAGCGGCCAGGTCAATGTCCTGCACGTGAACCACTTCCTCCTCATGCCCCGCCTTGTAGAGCAGCCTGCCAAAAGGATTAGAGACAAATGATCCGCCCCAGAATTTCATTCCCCCTTCGATTCCCACGCGATTGACCGAGACGACCGGCACCCCATTGGCGACCGAGTGGCTGCGTTGGATGGTCTGCCAAGCGTTGTATTGTTCGTCGTTGGTGGCCTCGTCCTGGTTGAGCGCCCAGCCGATGGCGGTGGGGTAAAACAAAATTTCCGCCCCCATCAGACTCGTGATACGCGCCGCCTCCGGGTACCATTGGTCCCAGCAGATGAGCACCCCGATAGTGGCATAGGCCGTTTTAAACACCCGGTAGCCCGTATCACCGGGGGTGAAATAAAACTTTTCGTAATACCCCGGGTCATCGGGGATATGATTTTTGCGGTATTTGCCGAGGTAGGAGCCATCGGCGTCAATGACCGCGACGGTATTGTGGTAAAGCCCCTGGGCGCGGCGTTCGAAAAGCGAAGCGATGATGACCACCTTCAGCTGTTTGGCCACTTTCTGAAAGACTTTGACCGAAGGCCCATCGGGGATCGCCTCCGCAAGCCCAAAATTATCATAACTCTCAATATCACAGAAATACAGCGAACCAAACAACTCCTGGAGGCAGACAATCTGCGCCCCTTTCGCGGCAGCTTCTTCCACCTTGAGGAACGCTTTCGCGCGATTAGCACCCACATCTGCGGAGCAGGACATCTGGACGAGACCGACGTTTACGATTTTATTTTTCAAGATACAATATTTTCTCCCCGTAAAAATAGAGAGGCGCGAGGGTTTTACAAAATGGGGGGAGGATTTGCTTCCTGATAAAAACTAATGAGAAAATTTACCTTTTGCGATTTTTTTCCATTGAGGGATGCAACAAAAGACAGAGCTTGTATATCGCTATTTCGACTCAAAGGCGCAATGCGTCTTTGAGCGATACTACGCAATTCGCAATACATCAATAATTACAACCATGATTTTATTAGAGAAAATCCAATTTGAGGGGCGAAACCGGCTCCAGGCAAAAGTGAGGGGGTTTATTTACGGATTACCGGAGAAAATGCGGCAAATCCGTGGAGCATTTTGGAAAAAAGAACACGGCTGGTTGCTGCCGGACACGGATGAGACAGTCAGATCGCTAAAAGAAATATTTGGTCAGGAGCAGATTGTCGTATTGCCGGGAAACACCCCGGAAGAAGAACCGGAAGCATTATCATCACCTCTTAAGCGGGAACCGTCCCCCATATCCCTGCGCATGAAGAAGCCATTTTGAAGTTGACCGAACAATTGATGCTCAGCCGGTATAGCTACTCCACGGTAAAGAGCTATCGCGGGCATTTTCAACGATTTATAACCGCGATGGGAAATTGCGACCTGGCAGTGATCGAAAAAGAAACGATCCGACAGTACTTACTGAAACAGATACGGGAGCACAAGTGGTCGGAATCCATGCAGAATCAGGTAGTGAATGCGATCAAATTTTATTACGAAAAAGTGTTGGGACAGGAGCGGCAATTTTACGACTTGCGCCCCCGTAGAGCAGATCAGTTACCCGAGGTATTGAGCGAAGAGGAAGTACAGAAATTGTTGACTTCGGTAAAAAACCTCAAACACCGCTGTATTCTATCCCTGATATATTCTGCGGGTTTGCGGTTGAGTGAATCGGTAAATGTGCGGTTGGATGACCTGTTGGTTGACAGAAAACAAATATTTATTAAAGCCGGAAAGGGAAAGAAGGACAGATATGTGATACTATCGGACAAAATATTTGGAATGTTGAAAAAATATCAGCAGATTTATAAACCGAGATATTGGTTATTTGAAGGTCTGAACGATGAGCGGTATAGCCCGCGAAGTGTGCAGCAGATTATGCGTCGGGCGGTGGCGGAGTCGGGTATTAATCCGTTTGCGACGGTGCATACGTTGCGGCATAGTTTTGCCACACATATGCTTGAAAGAGGCACAGATCTAAGGTATATTCAACACCTACTGGGTCATGAGTCTCTCAAAACCACGGAGCGGTACCTGCATGTGCGGAAAGACGCGGAGGAGAAACTGCGGAGTCCGCTGGAGGACATGGATATCGAAGATATTTAGGGGATATACGCAATATTGCGGATACACAGGTGTTCGTGGCAAGTAAATCGTAACCCCAAGAAGATGGCTACAAAGGCAACAACCCCTAGAAGAGGGGCCAGAAGCCATTCCGCAGTAATCACACAATGTCTATACTGGCAAAGCCAGAAATACATGCCTACCTCTGAAGGAGGTAGTTTTCTAAATTTCAATAAAACAAATTTACTATGAATAATTTATTTAAACCTTTTAGCAATATTTCAGCATCGAAATTATTACAAATTATTTTAAATATTGGTTTTTTGGTAATTTTATTAGTTGGCGTCAATTCGCTTTATTCCCAATGTAATAATTTTAGTGAAATCACCCTATCTGAAACCACAAATTCTACTGGAAGCTATTATCTCGATCAGTTTTTTTACAGAGAAAAAAAAGCAATAGAGTCTTTTTTTAAAGTGAAAGCAAATTTAAATTTTTCACCAAATACAAATTACGTAAATGCTGTGGCTATTAATAACGGTTATCTTTATGGAAATAATGGTACAATTGTTTTTACTAAAGGAATTATTAATGATTTGAAAGAGATAGAACTAAAACTTGCTTGTGTATTAGCTCATGAGTTTGGTCATATACTTCAATATAAATATGGCTGGCAATTTAAAGAGCATAAAAATGATGAATTATTTTGCGATTTTATTGCAGGAATTTATCTAAGCAATAGGCCATTTCTATTGCATGATTTTCCAGCAAATTATTCCGAGGCTTTGGAATTAGGTAGAGAATCATATGTAGGATTATACACACAGCATAGATATGGAGATTTTGAATTTAATGACCCCGACCATCATGGAACACCTGATGAAAGGGTTAATGCAACGGCTATGGGATTTTACCTTAGTGGATATTGCGATCAGTATTATGGAAGAAATAATAGCTACTTTCCTAACATTAGCCAGTTGTATAAAATAAGTCAAAACATGATTGAACAAGGTTGTGCTGAATTAGAAAGAGGTGAAGAAATATTCACAAACTATAGTGAGAATTACACTAACTGTACGAAAGCTCTTTTCTCTGAAATTGAAAGTGTTTTTTACAGAAAAATTTGGGTTGAATTTGATATATACGAGGGGAGAGAGTATGGAATGCGGATACATGTAAAATTTAATGCAAATAAATTAATGTATAAAAACTGTGACCTTATAGCCTATTTTTATTTTGCTTCAGGAACTGAGATTCATGATTACAATGGAAACTATAGGACTGTAACTGGCCAAGTTTCTGTTGGGCATAGTTTTAAACCGAATTACGAAAATGCCCTTTACTCCGACTTTGAGCTTTTTATACCTTATAGTGAGTTACATATCGGTCGTGGAAAAAACGATTTAAAGTTTAATTTAATTGCTTTCAAGGGAAACAAGCAGTTAGGCCCTCCTAGTAAATTTTATTCATTTTATGTTAACTACTAGAAAAATAAAGAACTCTTAACATTAATGAAATAAACCTGCCACGAACAATGCACTCAACGCCAACCGCCGCCAATGCCTAACACAAAGCCAGCGTAGGCAACGGTATGCGTGAGTGCCCGCGTTAGGCACTATTAACAATGATAATGATGAATACACATTTAATAGTAATATTTGATTGTTCGGGTTCGATGTTGGATAATTTTTCAGTATCTGAAAATTTGACCCAAAGACAGCCAAATTATATTTCAGAAAAAAAATCAAAAATAGATGTAGCCAAAGAACAATTAATTAATTAATTGGTTACAAAAATCCACATTTGAATATGTAACAATTATCCCATTTCATACTGATTTATTAGACACAATTTCTGGATATTTAAAAGCGGATTTTCAAAGAATTGAAAAAGAAATAATAAATAATATCCAAACAGGTTATAGAACAATGCTTTGTAACGCATTACAAAAAGCACTTAATATAGGTATTGTTGAAACGGGCGCAAATCAAAATGTCGCAGGATGGGCTAGATTTTTGCTGTCGAAAGTGGTAAGTTGTGGAAAAAATCCGAGGTATGAACGAAGAAGAGTTTTTGAAATTGGCCAAGTCGAAGTATGCGGAAATTAAGCAACTCAAGGAGAAGCCGACCTTTTTGGACTACGAGCAAGGCCTGGTAGATATTATGACAGAACTAGGCAGGCAAGTAATGGAAGGCGATCTACAAGGCGCGGGAAAAGACCGGCGAAAAAAAAAGTTGAGCTTCCCCCAATTGTTAGGACAGTAAAAGGTAAAAAGATCGTTTGATATTGGAGCCATTTCAGGCTACTTTTTTCCTTATCTTGATTGCCGTGGACAACCGCTAACGGGAAAGTCCTGTTCACGGTCATAAAAAAGAATTGAATCTCAAGAAATGAATTTTCGTTATATTAGCAGCAGGGATTGTAATAAGCCCTAATCAAAAATATATTGGAAATGAGTCATTTACAGCCCATTACGTCTTTGAACCGTCAGCAACTGGAAATCTTAAAGCTATTCTCCCGTGATTTGGAGGAATCCGACCTTATTGCAATAAAAAGATTGATAGTCAAATATTTAGCTGAAAAAATAACCAAAATGGCGGATGAGGTCTGGGAGAAAAATAACTGGACAAATGAGGATATGGATAATCTTTTGAATACCCATATACGAACTCCTTATAACCCTAAAAATTGATTTGCTTTGAATATTGTGCTGGATACAAATGTATTGCTGGTTGCCTTTTCTTCGAAATCAGTCTATAGACCCATATTTGATAGTTTTGTAAACGAAGAATTTCACCTTTGTGTCTCGACAGATATTCTGATGGAATATGAAGAAGTAATCAGTAGGCATTTAGGTCAAAAGCTTGCCACTAATATTCTACAGCTAATAGAAAATGCTCCTAACGTTCGCTGGATTACTAAATACTACAAATGGAACCTTATCAAAAATGATCCTGATGATAATAAGTTTGTGGATTGTGCGATTGCTGCACAAGCTAAATTTCTTGTAAGTGATGACAAGCATTTTAATGTCCTAAAGGAAATTGAATTTCCTATCGTGAATTTAGTGAAAGCGGCTGAATTCCTCCTGGAAATAAAAAAATAGAGGTCCGCAAATATCATCTATACCCTCATACTCCGGCTCCCCCCATTAACTTAAGTTCAAAACCCCAAATTCACAAGCGCTGGCGCAAGACAGGTCGTACAGGCTTAGTCTAGGCATACAACCGGTTGGGCAGGCGTCCAAAAAGAGTTGGGATCAGGAAGGCCGGATTTATCGTTAGAAAATATGCCTGGTAACCACAGAGCGAATCCGCAAACGTGCGCCTCGATGACCTGTGGGTTGACAGAAAACAAATATTTATGCAGCAGGGAAAGGAAAGAAAGACAGATAGGTGATACTACTGAACAAAATATTTGGAAGGCTGAAAAAATATCAGCAGATTTATAAACCTAAGTATTGGTTATTTGAAGGTCTGAACGATGAGAGGTATAGCCCTCGAAGTGTGCAACAGATTATGCGTCGGGCGGTGGCGGAGTCAGGTATTAATCCGTTTGCGACGGTGCATACGTTGCGGCATAGTTTTGCGACACATACTTCGGCAGGCTAAGCATAGGTATGCTTGAAAGAGGCACTGATCTAAGGTATATTCAACATCCATTGGGTAATGAGTCTATCAAAACGACGGAGCGATATCTGCATGTGCGGAAAGACGCGGAGGAGAAGTTGCGGAGTCCGCTGGAAGACATGTATCTCGAAGATATTTAGGGGATATACGCAATATTGCGGATACACGGATGTTGGTAGCAATAGGGCCCGGACAAATTTGTGTTTCAAAAAAAAAACGACTGACAATTTCCTAACAAAGATTTTCCACGCGGACAAGTGAGCGGCTTCGCAGACAACTTGGACTTTGAAAAAAATAAGACGTGGGACAGACTAAAAATTAATACAGCCGACCCTTCGCATTTTTAAGAAGATTGTGCTTCGACTTGCCCCGCGCATTTGGCACATGCCATAGCCGCACAAACCCACCACGACACCCAAGCTATGGCAAGAGCCAAACCGATCCTCTCCCAACATAAGCATTATTTTCACTAAATTGAAAGTTAATTAACAAGTTAACAGATTTTGATATTTCAGCATTACATATTACCACAAGATCTCAAAGACCATATAGAATCTATAGTCTATTTGAAGGACTTCACACCCGACCACTCTATAGAAAGAATTGTTCCAACCGGACATGTCTTTATCATTTTTGAATTCGACAATATTCCACGGAATACCTTTAACAATGAGACATTAAAACCACTTAAGTCATTTTCAAAAGTTTGGATTTCGGGAACACATCGAAACTACCTTTCAATATCAGCACATCCGCATTCAGAGATGCTTGCCATACAGTTCAAACCCACTGGTGCGTTTCCTTTTCTGCATTGCCCAATGCATGAATTGAAGGATAAAGTTGTAGCAGCAGAAGACATCTTCGGAAAAGAAATTTTGGAGTTAAGGAAAGAAATTCATCTGGCAGAAACTCCTCAAACAAAATTTGAAACCGCTGCAAACTGGTTGACAAACAGATTTGACACCCGAAAAGAACCC
>JANRJC010000017.1:0-408341 GCA_033764335.1 Bacteroidia bacterium
AAGATGGACCGATAGGGTGACAGCTGTATTGAATATCAGGTCCGTTTTTAAAAGCGGAAAAAGAGAAAAACTCCGCGCCATCATTAACCACCAAATGGGACATTTGCTTGTAGCCTAAAACGACAATTTGGTTTGCGCCCATGTTTCCAGGTGGCATCATCGGGTTCGGAAGTCGCACCGGCGCCTTCGTTGCCTGCGGCATTGGAAGCTCCCTCCCCCCAGGAAGCAATCACCCGATGGACCCGAATTGTCTGATCACCTGTACCTGCCGCCATAGACATGTGCAACATAAGCGACACGCTGTCAATAATGGCATTGGAAGGAATGCTTGCCAGGGGAAACCGCACGAGTCCCCGACGAATCGAACCGGCGGTCTGACCTGTTCGTCCGGAAAAAAAATAGTCTCCGCTACCATTGCTGAGTAAACCACCGGCATCTTCAATCAACGTATTGTCCAAATCACCGACCAAAGTGGTAGAAGTCTGCGCAGACAGGTGCTCTAAGCCTGAAAACGCAAATAGGAATAAAAAAGAAAAAAAGAAAAAATAGCTGCTCCAATTCATTGTTAACTTGGGAAATGAATGTTTCATAAAAAAAGATTTAAAGTTGTAAATAAAATGTTAGGGGTAACGTTGTTCCGGAGGATTCGCTGAGACAAATTTCGTCCGAGATGACAATTATCATTAACGTAAATATTTCTTATCTGTACCTTTACCCTCAAACAGTAGATCAATAGATTTCCACATTGCTTTTGTAGTTCCGGAAAATCCTTTTCTGTGAATGTCTTTGTATGGTTAACCGGCTAATACTTTTTTTCCTTACTCATAAACCTATTGTTTTTTTACTTTTGGCAGCGATTCTCGCAGGAGGAGCGATAACTGCGCCTTTTTCCTCCGGGATCGGGGATATTTTTTTCGGAGATCGCCGTATATCGGTGGACGCCATTCCGGATCTGGGGGAAAACCAGCAGATTGTATTTACCAACTGGCCGGGGCGTTCGCCACAGGATATTGAAAGCCAGATCACCTACCCGCTTTCTACGACACTGACGGGCGTAGCCGGGGTAAAAACCATCCGCAGCAGTTCGGATTTGGGGTTTTCGAGCATTTATTTGATTTTTGAAGAGGACACAGATTTTTTTCAGAACCGCTCGCGTATCCTCGAAAAGCTTAATGCCTTGCCCCCCGGTATTCTTCCCGAAAATGTACGACCGCAATTGGGACCTGACGCCACTGCCCTCGGGCAGGTATTCTCTTATACGCTCGAAGGACGCGACAAACAGGGAAACCCCACCGGTGGCTGGGATCTTCACGAAATACGCTCCGCTCAGGATTTTACCGTGCGGTACGCGCTTGCTTCTGTCGCCGGGGTAGCCGAAGTGGCTTCTGTAGGAGGATTTTTGAGGGAATATCAGATTGATCTGGATCCTGCGGCTATGAAGGCTTACGGTGTTTCCTTGAGTGATGTGATGGAAAGTGTCCGAAATACAAACCTCGATGTAGGTGCCCGTACGCTCGAAGTCAACCGGGTAGAATATACAATACGTGGCCAGGGTTATGTAAAGTCCATCCAAGATATTGAAGATGCCGTAGTCATCCAGCGCGCCGGAGTATCGGTGCGTATCCGGCAGGTGGCTCGCGTTTTTTCGGGGCCTGCACCCCGCCAGGGAGCCTTAGACAAAGAAGGGGCGGAAGTAGTAGGCGGAATTGTCGTCGTGCGTTACGGAGCTAATCCCCAGGCGGTAATTGAGTCGGTAAAACAACGCATCCAACAGTTAAGCCCGGGGCTTCCCCGTAAGACGCTTCGGGACGGCACGGTCTCGCAGTTGACGATTGTGCCGTTTTATGACCGGAGCGAACTGATTGCCGAAACTCTGGATACGCTGGAAATCGCCCTGATCCTCGAAGTCCTCATTACGGTTCTGGTCATTGTCCTGATGATGCGCAACCTGGGCGCTTCGCTCCTGATTTCGGGCATGTTGCCGGTAGCGGTAGGCGCCACTTTTATTCTCATGAAGTTTCTGGGCACGGAAGCCAATATCGTTTCGCTCGCGGGTATCGCCATCGCCATCGGTACGATGGTGGACATGGCCATCGTAATGGTGGAGAATATTTTTCAATGGTCTGACAAAAATGACGGCCCCATTTCCCGGAAAAAAATATTCGAAGCCGCCAAAGAAGTAAGCCCGGCTATTCTCACCGCGATCCTTACCACAATCGTGAGTTTTCTCCCGGTATTTTTTATGGAAGGACCCGAAGGCAAATTGTTCAAACCACTGGCGATTACCAAGACGCTGGCTCTTGTTTCTGCACTGGTAATTACGCTGGCGATTCTGCCGGCCTTTGCTCATCTGGGGTTTCGGATAGGGAAAAGGAAAATTCGCCTCCCTTTTTTCCGTCAGGGTTTCGGTGAGTTGGGGCTGACTGTTTTGATTTTGTTGCTTCTGCTCACTCGTATCTGGGCACCGCTGGGAAAGGAGACTGCTGCCGGATGGCAATTTTTGTTCACAACCGCCATTATGGTCTTTTTTATGGGGATTATGCTGATGCTGGAGAAGTATTATACCAATATCCTTTCCTGGTGTATGGAGCATAAAAGAGCTTTTTTTTCCCTGCCGGTTCTGCTCTCTCTGTTTGCTTTGTATATATGGCGAGGGTTGGGAAATGAATTTATGCCCGCGCTCGATGAAGGTTCTTTTCTACTTATGCCGACCTCTATGCCTCATTCCGGAATAGAAGAAAACCTGGAAATATTACAGCAACTGGATCAGGCCGTAGCGGCAATTCCGGAAGTGGAAAAAGTTGTAGGCAAACTCGGAAGGGCCGAGTCCGCGCTTGATCCGGCACCGATTTCGATGTACGAAAACCTCATCCGCTACAAAAGCGAATATGCACAGGATTCTTCGGGGAAGATTTTCCGCCAATGGCGGGACCATATCCGATCACCGGATGACATCTGGAAAGAAATCGTAGCCATCCGCCTGCCGGGAGTTACCACCGCCCCCAAACTGCAACCGATTGAAACCCGGCAGGTCATGCTTCAGACGGGTATGCGCGCACCGATGGGCATAAAAGTACGGGGCAGTAGTCTGGACAGCATACAGGCTTTTTCCGCCCAATTGGAACCCCTTCTCAAAAGTGTGGAAAATATTCAGCCGGAAACCGTTTTTGCCGACCGTATCCTCGCCAAACCCTACCTTACCCTAGAACTAAACCGGGAAAAAATGGCCCGTTACGGCCTTACGGTCAAAAGTGTGCAGGAAGTTATTGAAGTGGGGATCGGAGGAATGACCCTAAGTCAGTCCGTAGAAGGGCGAGAGCGGTATGACATTCGGCTGCGGTTTGCCCGCGAACTTCGCGACGACCCGGATCGCCTCGCCCGGCTGCCAATCTCCCTGCCCAATGGAGGGCAGATTCCACTGAGTGAGGTCGTCAGTCTCCGTTATACCTCCGGTCCACAGATGATTCGCGCAGAGGACAACTTCCTCGTAACCTATGTACTTTTCGACCGAAAAAATGCAACCGCAGAAGTCGAGGTCGTCGAATCTGCCCGTCAAGTCATCGAAAAAAATATCGCCTCCGGCCAGCTACATGTACCGGCAGGCGTGAGTTTTGAGTTTAGTGGAAATTATCAACATCACCTCCGTGCGCAGAAAAAACTCCTGCTGATTGTTCCTTTTGCCATTGCGATGGTTTTTGCCCTTTTGTACCTGCAATTTAAGTCTGTAATAACTTCCCTCATGGTGTTTTCGGGTATATGGGTGGCTTTCTGCGGGGGAATGTTGTTGTTGGGGCTTTACAGCCAGCCGGGGTTTATGGCGATTAGTCTGGGCGGTTTTTCGATGAGGGATATTTTCCAAATCGAAACCCTCAACCTGAGCGTGGCTGTATGGGTAGGATTTATCGCCCTTTTTGGCATCGCTACCGACGACGGTGTGGTTATGGCGACGTATCTGCGCCAGGTTTTTGAGGTACGAAAACCCGCAACCAAAGAAGCGGTGAGAGATACTGTGAAGGAAGCCGGACGAAGGAGGATCAAACCCTGTCTAATGACAACGGCCACCACCGTAATAGCTCTTTTGCCCATTATGACCGCTACCGGACGAGGTTCCGACATTATGATCCCCATGGCCGTCCCGGTTTTTGGCGGTATGATGATCGAACTGATCACGTTGTTTATTGTGCCGGTTTTATATGCAGCCTGGCAAGAAAAAATGATTAGTAAAAACGAAAAAGTGAAATGAAAAAATGGATACCTGTTCTCTACCTTCTCACAGGATTGTTTTGCGGCTGGCTCATTTTTGGTGGGGAAAAAACGGATAACGCCTCACTTCCTGCGGAATCCCCCACGCAGGTGTGGACCTGCTCGATGCACCCCCAAATCCGCCTGCACGAAGCCGTTCCCTGCCCCCTTTGTGGTATGGCACTCACGCCCATCGGAGAAACAGAAACCTCTGACTCGCTGACGCTGGTACTAAGCGAAACAGCCGCCCGGCTCGCCATGATCCAGACCGCTTCGGTTACCCGGGGTAAAGCCGAAAAAAAATTGCTTTTGCAGGGGAAACTTGTGCCGGATGAGCGATTTGTTTCGCAGATAACGGCTCCCTATCCGGGGCGGATTGAGCGACTGCGAATAAATACTGCGGGCATGGAAGTGGAGAAAAATGCAATAGTGGCAGATTTGTACTCGCCGGAACTGATCTCGGCGCAGACCGAATTTTTCGACGCAACCAGCCTGCGTATGATGGCACCGGAGGTGTATCTGATGGCCCGCAACCGGTTGCGGCGGTGGAATATCCCGGAAGACATTATCGAAGGCATCGAATATGGCAAACCTCTGCTGAAAGACTTTCCCATTTATGCTCCGGTTTCTGGTACGGTAATTCGCCGAAGCGTGACCGAAGGGCAATATGTAGAGGAGGGTACCGAATTATTCGAAATCGCCAACCTCGGGCGAATCTGGGCGGTTTTTGATGTTTATGAACCCGATTTACCCTGGATAAAAAAAGGAAACTCCGTATCTTTTACTACGCCCTCCGCACCGGGCAAAACTTTCTCCGGAAAAATCGCCTTTATTGATCCATTGGTAGATTCGGAGACACGCACCGTAACCATACGGGTAGAAGTCCCCAACCCGGATCGCCTGCTTAAGCCCGAAATGTATATTTATGGCAGCGTTTCGGTTTCCGAAACGGCACAACAACCGCCCATCGTTGTGTCCAAAACCGCTGTTTTATGGACCGGTAGCCATTCACTGGTTTATATTCATATTCCGGAAACAAAACCTCCGGTATTTCAACTGAGAGAAGTCGTTTTAGGCCCCGATCTGGGATCGGAATATGTGATTTTAGAGGGGTTGGCCGAAGGAGAAGAAATTGTGGTCAATGGTGTTTTTAAAATAGATGCCGCCGCCCAGCTTGCCGGAAAATATAGCATGATGAACCCGCCTCACCCTCTGCGGCAAAAACTTCCGGGCAAATATTAACCCCTTTTACCCCCGTAAAACCATAAATTTAACGGCGAGATTTTGCGTTTTGGTGATAACCCGGCAGATATACATTCCATCCAGATATTCCTCCAGATCAAGTTTGAGGTTATTGATGGTCGTTTTACCGGGTTCAAAGGATTCTATCCGTTTTCCGTAGATATCCAGAATCTCAAAAGTGATTTTTTCTTCTTTGGGAAGATTTACATTCATATAAAGATAACGCCCCACCACCGGATTGGGATAAAGGCTGACCATCGCCTCGCCGTTTAATACCACCGTGGTAATTTTGCTGTAAGTGGATTTTCCGTCGAAATCCACCTGACGAAGGCGAAACTGATAGGTTCCGGGTTTTAGGGATTCGGTCAAAAAGGTATAATCGGTCCGTGTATCCGAATTTCCTTTGCCTTCGACAAAGCCCAGGGTCGAAAATTCGTTGAAAATATCTTGCGTTGAGTATTCTACCTCAAACCCGCGGTTATTTTGTTCAATACCGGTTGTCCAGTTTAGCTGCACCTGATTACCGGAAGGTTTGGCAGTAAATGCCAGCCATTCGACCGGAAATCCCGTGGCAGGACCTGTGGCGAGGATATTGTCCACTCCCAAAACCGAACTGGTAACCGGGCCGGGAAAAATCGCCCCGGCACTGTTGTAAATCCATAGATTGCTGACCTCGCTCAGGGTGGCTGTATAATCCGATCCGCCGGTAAGGTCCGCCGCTTCAATCGGGAAAATCACGGACTGCCATCCGGAACCCGCCAACACCTGTACCGGATTGACGGAAAGAAAGGTACCGCCCGGCCCGTCAAAACGGAGGCGCAGATTGAGGTCGGGACCTGAAATATTATTGACATGCATTCGGATGGTTTTGATCCCTTCGGCAATGTAATCGCCGGCCCAGTGAGCGGTATTAAAGGCAACGAGTTTGGCCCCCGAACTGCTGCCGCCATTGGAGGTGATTTCAAGATATGCATCCCCCGAACCCGTAGGGCCACCACTATAAACATTTACAGGCGGGTTGGGATTGGGACCACCACTGCCCCAGGACTGTGTACTCGCATCTGAAAAATTGTCCAGTTGGTCATATTGAACTGTAGGTGGTGGTGGCGGCGGAGTTGCACCGAGAGGTACTTTGTTGGTAAACAATATGCTATCGTTGTACATATTGTAATACTCCACCAAAATGCTGTCCGTAACTGCCGAGGCAAAATCCAGCATCACCTCATAGCGTTCTCCGGGGTAAACGGCAACCGTATCGGAGATTTCTTTTACTGCAAGTGGCCGTCCATCCGAAGCCAGAATTTCGGCGTTGAGCGAAGCGGGAAATACCACCTTGTTGAGGGTATAACCAATGTTGATCAGCCGCAGGTAAACCTTGTCGCCCACATTCGCAGCAATAGATATAGTGGTGTCATTGAGTTGCTGCCGGGCTTTGCCATTGACGAGAAAGTAGTCGGGGGTAAAACCCGGAATGGAGCCGTTTAAAGGAATGTTGTCATGCCATTCTTTGTCCACATCGGAAAGCACCCAGGTATAGTCTTTGTCAAAAGCAGGCCCTCCGGTCCAGGCATGGTTAGTGCCTCCGGCAGCTTTTACCACAACTCCTCCGTACATGCCCAGTTGAAGGTGAATTACCGTTTCCACGTGGCAATGATACATAAACGATCCGGCATGGGTAGCCTTAAATTTGTAGGTTCCGGTACCCATCACCGGCGGAATCATAAAAGAAGTCATTTCCACTCCGTCATTGGCCTGGTTTACATCCAGCCCATGCATGTGAATGGTATGTGGCATGGAAGACTGGTTGATTACATTCAAGGTTACGGAATCTCCTTCATTCACTACCAGCAGCGGACTGGGCAATGGCACATTTCCGCCGAGGCCCTCTTTAAAACCCCAGAGGTCCACAGGCGTACCATCCCACATGATGGCTGTACCGGACTGGCGTGCAACCAGATTAAAGGTTTTCATCGTTTGTGCAAAAAGGGAAGAAAACGAAAAGATGAGCAGAACAGGTAAAGAGATATATTTTTGAAACATGGTTTTTATTGTATGGTAACAAAGCCAATCATGCCGTTGGGATATTCACCCGCACCGGTAACGGCAACAAGGTTGTGGTCATGAACAGGGTATGTTCCCGTTTTGTCAGGGGTGAGTTCTAAAATCAGGCTTTCGTAAGGATCTATCGGGAAAGAATCTTTGACCCGTCCTACATGGGAGGGATATTTGGTCGAATACAAAATCTCCAGATGATATCCGTGAAAATGGATTGCGTGTTTGTGCAAACCGGTATTGCTGATGATCAGACGAATCGTTTCGCCGACATTTGCATGAATATTGGCGGTGGTGTCGGCTTGCAGGTCGGGATAACTTTTTCCATTTACCGTAAAATAATCCGGCTCGTAATCCGCATAGTTGACCGTTCCGCCAGTGTTAAGGATAAAATTCCAGAGGCTTTCGTGTTCGCGGATATTCCAATAAAATCTTTTTCCGGCAAATAGCTGCACGTCTATAATACCTGCCAATCCCATGTACCGGTGATCCTGCCCGGAGAGGTTGTCGTAAAAAATATATATGCCTTCGGTGGAATAAGAAAACGAATAGGTAGCCGAATCCCCCGGTGCAATCGCTGCGGCACTCAGGGACTGGCCCTGTATCTGAAAATTGTGGGGCTGGGTATCGTGATTGATGACTTTCAGGTTGATGGTTTGTCCTGGTTCCTGAAGGATTACATCATTTTCTACCGAAAATGTCGCCGAAGCATTAAACGCTAGGTAGGGAAAGGTCTGTGCGTCGGGGGTGGAAAGCAGGCCCGAATTAATATGGAGGGTATAGTCCAGCGGGGTAATGGGAATTTCGTATTTGACACGCCAGACTGTTGAAGGCAAACTATAACAACCGCTACTTTCGATCACAGCTACGATATGGTTGTAACCGGAATAAACATTCTCCAGCGTAAGTGTCAACGGAATGTCCACCGTTCCCCCGCCTCCGATCACCGCCGAATATTCACTCACATTTACTACCGTATTGGCCTCATAGGGATCGAGGTCAAATCCCGCTCCGGAAATATATCTTGCGCCTTCGGCGACAAGTAGTCTTACCGTTGCTCCGGCAGGTCCGGAAACCCTTGCGGTCTGCGAAGCAGAAAATACCGTTACATCTGGCCCCGCCAGACCGACCATCGTAAGTCCGGGTGTCGAAGGTGGGGTCTCCTGCACGCAATTTTTCGCGCCCTCCACGTCTCCGGGAATGGCAAAAATCTGTGTGATATGCTCCGCACAACCACTGTAATACACCGTCAGGGAAGCACCGGTAAGTTCCAGTCCGGAAACGTACGCAGCGTTATTTGGCCCGGGCGCAGATGTTCCCTGAATAGAGGTAGGATCAATATCTGCGGAAAACGTAAAGGTTTCTCCCGGATCAAAATTGCTGAAAAATATTTCCACGGCATCATAGCCGTTGTCATGCGGAGAAATAAAGTTAAAGGATGTATAGCCGGTGGCAGCCGCGCCTGCATCAGGAGTAAAAGTTTTGGCAAAATTGTCGCCTGCAGTGCCGTTGGGATCAAATACCATGTCCTGAAGCATACCGGTGCTCAGGTCAACTACCAATTTCTCAATGCGCATTCCTGACGGGCTGTTGTTAGTGATTTGAAAGGAGCCGGAGGCGTCGGTGGAGGCATCAATATTACCGCTGCCCGAAGGGTCAAATACCACCTGAGAGGCGGCTCCTGTGCCCTGGCAATAGTCCGACGGTTCATAGATCTTAATTTTCCCGTCGCCATGGTTGGTAATCCAGATAGTGCCCGCAAAGTCACCGTTGTCATCCTGAGTATCAATACCCAGAGGTTTGTCTCCTGCATCCGAAATCATGATAATTGCTCCTCCGGAAGCGGCTTTTCCCGTGGCGTCAAGATTGATCCGGTAAACTTTTTTGTTGTAACTGACGCAAATCAGGTCTCCCTGAATCGCCCCGGCAAAATTGGAGGCGGTATATTCGGCCATGCCATTAGTGGAAAGATTAAAAGACAACAATGCATCATTATCCACATCGGGCATCAGAAAATCGCCTTCTATCGGATTGGCCATAGCGGGAGGCACCGGTGGCCAGTCGGCAGGCAGGGGATTCGGACCAGCTGTGCTGGTGCGAAACACGGTGCTGGTATAAAGCCCTGCACCTGAAGGGTTTGCCCTTATGGGATTGGGATGCCCGCCGTAATAGCCGGGGCCGGGTACATAGTGCAGGCTGTTTTTGTTATTTACTGATCCGGTCTCAGAAGGGTTATAGTCATTGGTAGCACTGGATACTCCTGCTACGGGAGGACCTTCACCGACGGGATAACCGCCAAAACCGCCATTTGCCCCGTTGTCAGTCGTAAACATATAACCTGCCTCTGTAATGACCAGATCATAACAGTTGCGCATACCGGTGGCATAAATCTGCACCGGGCCGGCGGGATCAATTTTAGCCTGGTTCAACCCGTCGTTTCCCCCAAAAGGATCATTGGCATCGGTATAACCGGCGGTACCGCTCACATTGGCGCGGTCGGGGTCGTCCACGGTGGGAAGATTGTATTTGAAATCCTGCCCTTGGGCATCGGTCTGAGTAGGCAGTGCATCTATAGCCGAAAGGCTGATTCGTACAATGGCGGCACTGTAAGCGTATTCGTTGGTTTTGGCGAAATAATTGGAAGGGCCGCCGGCATTGGTGAATCCTCCAATCGAAACAAAAAGCGTATCGCCCCGCAGGGCCAGTCCATTGGTCGCGTGATTCTCTTCCGAGCGGGGAAGGCCTCTTACAAGGTCCACTTTTTCCCAACTGCTCCCATTCCATGTCAGCCGGGAAATAATGCCGGAATTAGTGTCCAAACCCAGATCGCCGGTCGGGCCGCCGATACGAGGATCGGAGGAAGACACATAAATGACAGGGTTGGCAGCAGATCCCACCACCCGCATACCCGTCAACTGGCGGGTATTTTGTGCCAGGTTGAGTGCCCCGTCATCGTCATGGTTGGGAATATTCATGATCAAATCAATGGTCTCCACCGTACCGGGCACCACCGAATAGTTGTTCGCAGCATTCCTGATGACTTCATAGACGTGAATACGCCCGTTTTGCTGGGAAATGTAAAGACGCCCGTCCGGACCAAACTTCAACACCGTAGGCTGCACGCCTATAGTACCGGATAAAGTACTTTCGGTAAAAGAAACCTGCGAGATAAGATTTGAAGCAAAAAACAGGGTGAAAAAAAAGAGCAATATTAAGTAAGAAGTGTAAAACGGTTTGGTCATAAAAAATCCTATGTATCGTGACCAATATTACAGATTCTTACAGCGAGGAAAAATGATATAAGTCATTTTTAATACATTTTTCGGAAAAAATCAACTCGACAAATATTGTTCTGGAATTTTTTTCAAAAAGCGGAATTACCCGGTTAGGAAACCGGGTTTTCTTCAGGCTTAAAGTACACAAATCGTACCAAGTCATTGATTTTATCCAGCACTGTTTCAATGTCTTTTACTTTTTCATAGACAAGGGATAAAAACTTTTCGCTTTGTTTAAGGGTTACTTTTGCCGAAAAAGTCTGCACATAGTCTATCATTCGATTGAAGGCTTCGGACTGATAAAAAGACGATTCCCGATCCGAAACAAAAAACAGGCGCAGGTTATCGCCCTTCAACACCACTCTTTCGATACCCACACGGCTGGCTGCCTCACGGATACGGGTAGCGTCGAAAAGTGCGCTTACTTGTGGCGGCATTTTCCCAAAACGATCCGTCATTTCTGTGGCAATTACCACCAAATCGTCTTCGGTTTCTGCGGCGGCAATTCTGCGGTAAAACTGAAGTCTTTCCGGGATACTCGGCACGTATGCCTCCGGAAGCCGGATGTCGAGGTCCAGATCAATTTTACAGTCATCCACCCATACGATTTTATTATTTTTTATTTCTTCTTCAAACAAATCCGAAAAATACTCTTCTTTCAATTCTCTTACCGCCTCATCCAGAATTTTGTGGTAGAGGTCGTAGCCGATTTCGGAGATAAACCCGCTTTGTTCGGCTCCCAGCAAATCGCCCGCTCCGCGGATGTCCAGGTCGCGTAAGGCGATGTGAAACCCGCTCCCCAGATCGGAAAACTCTTCCATCGCCTTGAGTCTTTTCCGGGCGTCCTGAGTCAGCGCGATTTCGGGCGGAGCCAGGAGGTAACAAAAGGCCTTCCGGTTGGACCGCCCTACCCTGCCCCGCATCTGGTGCAGGTCGGCGAGACCGTAGTTATTGGCCTCATTGATGATGATGGTATTGGCGTTGGGAATATCCAGCCCTGATTCTACAATAGTGGTTGAAACGAGTATATCAAAGGCACCTTCGATAAAGTCCGACATCACGTCTTCGAGGTCATCTCCCGGCATCTGCCCATGGGCAATGCGAATGCGGGCATCGGGAACGAGTTTTTTGAGCGAACCGGCAATTTCGGTTATGTCTTTTACCCGTGGATGGATAAAAAATACCTGCCCGCCGCGTTTAAGCTCATAGGCCAAAGCGTCGCGTAAAATAGTCGGCGTAAAGGTCGTAATGACGGTTTCAATGGGCTGCCGATTGGGCGGCGGGGTTCCTATCACCGA
This sequence comes from Bacteroidia bacterium, assembly GCA_033764335.1. GTDB lineage: Bacteria > Bacteroidota > Bacteroidia > J057 > J057 > JAGQVA01. The sequence goes on from JANRJC010000017.1 coordinate 12,110, forward strand.
AAGGTCGCGGATACCTGCAAGCGAAAACTGCAAGGTTCGGGGAATAGGAGTAGCCGTCAGGGTAAGTGTGTCCACGGTCTCACGTATCACTTTGAGTTTGTCTTTTACATTCACCCCAAAACGCTGTTCCTCATCAATAACCAACAGGCCCAGATTTTTAAATTTGACATCTTTGGATACCAGCCGATGGGTACCGATGAGAATATCGGTTTTGCCTTCGGCTACGGCGTCAAGGGTATCTTTGATCTGGTTGGAGGATTTAAAACGATTGACATAGTCCACGGTCACAGGCATGTCTTTCAGTCTTTGGCTAAAAGTTTTGAAATGCTGAAGTGCCAGAATCGTGGTAGGAACCAGGACAGCGGTTTGTTTTCCGTCGGCGGCTGCTTTAAAAGCTGCTCGTATGGCGATTTCGGTTTTTCCAAAACCCACGTCTCCACAGACAAGGCGATCCATGGGATGAGGTTTTTCCATGTCTTGTTTGACATCTTCCATCGTCTTTACCTGGTCGGGGGTATCTTCATACATAAAAGATGCCTCCAATTCGCGTTGCAGATAGGTGTCGGGGTTAAAAGCAAAACCCTCCTGAACTTTCCGTTTGGCATAAAGGGAAACCAGGTCATAAGCCAATTCTTTGATGCGGCTTTTGGTTTTGGCTTTGGCACGTGCCCATGCTCCACTGCCGAGTTTGCTGAGTTGGGGTTCGGTTCCTTCTTTTCCGGAGTATTTGGATACTTTGTGCAGCGCGTTGACATTGACAAAAATCGCATCGCCATTGGTATAGATGATTTTGGCGGCCTCCTGGATATGTTCGCCTACCTGTATGGTATGAAGTCCGGCAAAACGACCGATCCCATGACTTACATGCACCACGTAATCGCCGGGACTGAGTTCGCGAAGTTGTTTGAGTGTGAGTGCCTGCGAACGCTGAGTACTTGTTTTGGATTTAAACCGGTGATAACGGTCAAATATCTGGTGATCGGTATAACAGGCGATGCGCAGTTTTTGGTCGAGGAATCCTTCGTGAAATTCGCCGACAATACCGGTGAAAACCACTTCTTTATCCACCTCCTGGAAAATCTCTTCGAGGCGGGTGATCTGTTTGTCATTTCCGGAAAACACATAATTGCCCACACCTGCCCGCCGGTTGCTTTTAAGGTGGTCTGCCAGGAGGCTGAATTCTTTATGAAAAGCGGGCTGAGCCGTTCCTTTCCAGTCGAGCATTACCTGTGGGTTTTTCAGAAAAGGGGTCTGGCATACTTCAATTACGGGAAAGCCGGCAATTTCGCGGGCAAAGGATTCTCCGGAGAAATACAAATCTTCGGGTTTACCACTTACCGCACCGCCGCCGCTGTCTTTGAGGAGCTTGAAATAGTATTGTTCTGCCTTTTGGTAAAGTCGGTCGAGGTCGGCTTGAACAAAGTCAAGGTTTCGGGCAAAAATGAGGGTAGAGGGGGAAATATAGTCGAGAAAAGAAACCCGTTCTTCCGATTGCAGGCTGCGCTGAATGTTGGGGATAAGCGAGATTCGGTTAACCTTTTTTTCGGAAATCTGCGTTACCGGATCGAAAATACGAATCGTATCTATTTCATCCCCGAAAAACTCAATGCGGTAAGGCATATCATGGGCAAAAGAGAATATGTCCAGAATGCCACCGCGAATGGCAAACTGCCCTGGTTCATAGACGTAATCTTCACGTTCGAAACCGTAGGAGTCGAGGAGTTCGCCCATAAAATCCATTCCCAAATTGGCTCCCTGTGTAATCTCAAACGTATGACTTTGCAGCGATTTTTTGTTGACGACTTTTTCGTTTAGCGCTTCTGCAAAGGTAACGATGATTTGCCGCCCTGACTGCGTGTGATTGATTTCGTTGAGGACTTCGGCGCGTAAAAGCACATTGGCATTGTCTATTTCCTCCACCTGATAAGGGCGTTTGTAGGAGGCGGGGAAAAAAAATATCTCCTTTTTGGGCATCAGGCCCTGGAGGTCATTGTGAAAATAAAGAGCCTCTTCCTTATCATTAAGCAGAAACACCATGTTGCGGTGAACCAACCGATAAAGAGCCGCCATGAGAAAAGCCGGCTGACTCCCGACGGTGCCTTTGAGGTGGAACTTTTCTCCTTTAGCCTCTTTGAGCTTGGTGGAAAATTCAATCAGTTGGTTATCAGACTGATACAAATGCAGTATGTCTTCTATTTTCACAGTCAGGAGATATGAGATGAAATACAATTAGCCCAGACAGCCTTTTCAGGGGTATCCGGGTTTTGTCGGCTGCAAAGATACGGGGTTTTTTTGTAATTTTACTTCAAAACCTTATCTCAAATCGGGACGCTCGTGAGTTAAATGTTTTGCCGATACGGAAATGGTGAAGGTTATTTTCAACTAGGTTCATTCGCCCTCTATTCGTGCATTCGTGGCAATCACATTATTTGCCCCATTAATTTCAGCCACGAATGCGCAAATGTAAAACGAATAGACGCCCGATTTTTGTAAACCTCTTTCCAATGATTATAACTACCTCCCTTACTCTCCCTCTTTTAAAAACTTCAAAACCAAATCATTAATTTCCTTTCGCTGGGCTTCATTTGCGTCGTCGTCCATCTGGTTGTGGGTGGTATTTTCCAGCTTTATGATCGTAATTCCCAGGCGGGATTGTTCTTCTTGGGTGGGCAATACGCCTTCGTCGGCGGGCTGGTCGCTGGATCGGAGGGAATAGATTTTAGGAGAAGTCACACGCGGAAAAGCCATTCGTCGCTGGTCGAGTGTGATGAGTTTCCATACAAGCTCGGGATGCTGGTGGGCGAATAATACCGACATATCGCCTCCATTGGAATGCCCCATAATCGTGAGTCTCGAAAAGTCTGCATGAGGATAGTGTTTTTTCATTTCATTCCGCACAAAGAGGATATTTTCACTTCCTCTTTGCCAATTGGGCATTCGCACGACTTGGGGAATGCCCGTCAGCGGTAATAGCTCGTCCGTAGGCAACTCGTGTTGAATACTGGCGACAATAAAGCCATGAGCAGCGAGGTTTTCATTAATGTACGAATATGCCCGATTGCTGCCCGGTGTATTTTCACCATAACCGTGGCTGAAGATGACCACTTTGGGAGAATCTTCAAACGATTTTTCTTCAGGGAGATATACTGTAACCGGAATCGTGCGATTTCTCCGAGTATCGGTAAATGTGTAATCCGCCGTTTTCTGTTTTTCACAACCGGCAAAGGCCCATAAAGAAAAAATTAAACAAACGGAGCATTGCCAGAGTGAAAAATTGAGCAAAAATTTCCTATTCACGCTTTTTTATCTGTTTTTTCAATTCTTCAATCTGGCAATGGCACGACAAATATTGGGTTAGAATTATTTCTCCGGGGTTTCTGTTTCTGCCTTTTCTGCCCCTTTCAGGTAGGAAGGCAGGTTCAGCCCGGCCATGTTAAACAAATCGTTGAGTGGAGGAACGGTTTTCATCATGCCGGAGACAAAATTGGCAGTGGAGGAGTTTCCGTTTTCATTGCCGGAATCCCAAACGGTGATTTTGTCAATTTTGATGTTTTTCACGGCTTCTACCTGTGTTTTCACCAATTCTGGAAGTTTCTCAATCAGCAACAACTGGAAGGCTTTGGTGGGATCGCCGCCTGCGGCTGAAACAACGTCCTTATAACCTTCGGCCTGTTTGGTCAGAATTTCAAATAAACCTTTGGCCTCGGCTTCCATCTTGGCGTAAATGGCGTCGGCTTCGCCTTTGGCTCTTTCGCGGATTCTCTCCGCCTCGGCCTGCGCTTCGATGATGGCGCGTTGTTTTGCGATTTCAGCGGGAATCACAATATTGGCGATCTGCGTGGAACGTTCTCGTTCGGAACGGGCCAACTCCGCTTTTTGTTCGGCCAGATAGGCTTCTTCCAAAGCGCGGGCTTGTTGTACTTTTTCAGCGGTAATGGCAATTCGGAGGGATTCGGCTTCTTTTTCGCGGCGAAGGGCCTCGGAATTGGCGATGGAGATTTTGGCCTCGTTTTCTCCGGTGATGGCAATGGCATTTGCTTCCGAAATTTTCACACGGGTATCTCTTTCGGCTTCGGCTTTACCAATGGCTTCGTCTTTTTTGGCAGAAGCGATGCTCACCTCGCGGTCTTTTTGGGTAACCGCGATTTTCACGTCGCGGTCGCGATGGGTTTCGGCGATCTGGGTATCTTTTTCCCGGTCGGCAAGGGCTTTCCCGGTTTCCCCGATTTTCTCTTGTTCGGCGACACTGATTTTGGCTTCGTTGATGGCTTTTGCTGCAGCTTCTTTACCGAGTGCTTCAATATACCCCGACTCGTCTTTGATGTCGGTAACGTTGACGTTGATGAGTTTCAGGCCAATTTTTTTCAATTCACTGTCAACGTTTTTGGAAATATTGTCGAGGAACTTGTCGCGGTCGGAATTGATTTCTTCGATGGTCATGGTCGCAATTACAAGGCGCAATTGTCCAAACAAAATATCTTTTGCCAGTTCCTGCGTCTGCTCATGGGTGAGACCCAACAATCTTTCGGCGGCGGTATTCATGCTGTCGGGTTCGGTAGAAATGGCAATGGTAAACCGGCAGGGCACGTCCACGCGGATGTTCTGACGGCTCAGGGCATTGGTCAGGTTGGCTTCGATAGATAGGGGTTTTAGGTCAAGGTAGGAATAATCCTGAATCACCGGCCAGATAAACGCTCCCCCGCCGTGGATACATTTGGCCGAAGATCCTCCGGTTCTTCCGTAAACCACCAGTATTTTATCGGAAGGGCATCTTTTGTAACGGGAAATCAGCGCGGAGACTGTGCCAAAAAAGACCACTGCAATAACGGCAACCATGATAATGACCGGATCCATATTTTATTTTTTAAAGCGTTTCTACAAAAATACTTTCGTTTTCCAGTTTTACAATTTTCACTACTGTTCCGGAAGGAATTTTATCTTTTTCCGTCATCGCCTCTAACTCGTGAACCGAACCGTTTACGCTGACCAGAATTTTTCCGGTTCCGGATTTTTTTTCCGGAATGGTCAGATACACCTCAGCGGTTTTGTTTAACGTATCGGATAATTTAAAGGAATTGTCCTCCGCCAGCTTCTGGATTTGCCGGAGAAGGACAAAAAACATATACACAAATAAACTCCCCACTACCACACCCAGCCCGATGAGCAAGGGTGGGCTGGAAATCGTGTCGTAAAAAGCAATCCCTGTCCAACTGAATCCCAATAAAAATTGGATGAGGTTGCGAAGGGAAAACGGCTGGAAATGTGCGTCTCCTCCGTCAAAATGCATGTCAAAACCAGTGTCAACATCATGGGAAGAATGGCCTCCGACGAAAGTCATGATCGTCTGTATGAGAAAAAACAGACTTGTCGGAATGGCCAAAAGCCAAAACGTTCGGAGCAGCGGGTCTAGATTTTCAAAGGTTTCCATATCACACAACCGGGTTAAAAACACAGGTGCGTGAAATTATAAAAAATCCCGCGAATATCTTATTCTCGTTTTACAAGTTTAAGGGTTTGGTCATTTTCCCCTGACTTTACCCTACAGAAATAGATTCCCTTATCCAATATTGAGAGATCAAGGGTGATTTCGTTTTTGCCGGAATAGAGCATCTTCGAGGTAAGGGTTTTTACTTCCCGCCCCAGCACATCAACCACGCTTAGTTCTATCGCTTTTGTTTCTGAGGCGGTAATCTCCAGTGTGATTATCGAAGAGAAAGGATTGGGATAGGCTTTTATATCCAGATTTGGGGGATAAATTGTGGGGGATATTCCGGTTGTGTTGGTGGTTTGCAGACTATAATCCATACAGTCAAAGCCACTGACACCGCCTTTTCGGTAAACCGTTACTCCTTTTGTAAAAGTATTAATCCATAAATTTCCCCGTGTATCCAGTTCCATATCGTCTATTTGTTCACTGGGCAAATCGGAGTTTGAAATATTGAAAGTTTTCCACGATACACCGTCAAAGATGGATATTCCCCCGTAAAAAAAGCCCTGAGCGTGGTAGGAACTTACAAAAACCGAATCGTTTTTATTAATAATAATCGAGGAAACGTGGTTGTCGGTAATTGTGGAATTGGATGCCGTCCAGTTTGTCCAATTGGTGCCATCGTATTTCCAGACACCTTCATCCGTAGCAAGCCACATATTGTTTTGGGAATCAAATGCAATGTCATTGGCGACGGAAATATTGGCTCCGATTGCAGGCAGGTTGACAGAATCCCATACGCCATTATTGTAAATGGACAGTTGCTGAAATCCTGCGAAATAAACCTTCCCGCTAGAATCTCTCCCAAATCCATACGAATAATACTGCAACGGGCTATTGGTGAGATCCCAGGTTTTCCATGTACCTGTACTGTTGTTGTACATGTGGGTTCCGTAGTCTGAATAGAAAAAAACATTCCCAAAGCCATCGGCGATACTGGCGTCTATCCAACTAATGGGAGAATTGGAAAGGTCATACGTCTCCCAAGCCGCATAATTCTGATAATCCCCCCCGGGTATTTTGACTACCGTTCCATTGGTAGAATGGTAAGCAATCCAAATATTGCCCTCACTGTCTTCACAGGTACTGGCGCCTACCGTGGACAAACTCTGAGGAGAGGGATATAAACCCTGGTTCCAGGGGCCATAACTTTGCCATTTCGGGCAATCGAAAACCTGGAAACCGCCATTTCCATTGGCCGCCCATAAACGATCGTGCGAATCAACAAAAATGTCGTAGTTGTTGTGTTCGGCCAATCCGGTACTATATCGCATATAATCTCTCCATTGCCCATTCTCCAATTTACTCAGCGTAGAAATCCCTGAAACCCAATAATTGTCGTCCTTATCAATAAAAACATCGGTAATTATATCCCCGCCAAAATAGGTTGTCCAACTATTACCGTCATAAATAATGACCGCATAAGATCCGCCTCCCTCCGCCATAATGATTTTATCGTCTTTAATATCAATGTTACTGAGCAAATAATTATTCATCGCCGGAGTATTGGTATGATTGATATAAGACCAGGTTGTGCCATCAAACACATTTAGCTGCATATAAAATCCGTTTAAATCCGTCAACGCATATAACCGGTCGGCGGAATCAAGCGCAATGTCATAAACCTGCGGCCCGTAAAGCCCGGAATTTTGCCAGTTATAATCCGTAAAATTCACTCCGTCAAATTTTGTAACACTATACAGGCTGTGGATCCATTTATTGTTTTGGGAATCTATCAGGATATTGTAACAGGTATAGTTGGGAAGGGCTGAATTTTGGGGGGTATAAATCGCCCAGTTGCTTCCATCAAACCGGGCAATTCCGCCAATGTTATAATTTACTTCCTGAAAAGTGATCCAGACATTATTTTGACTGTCAAGGGTAATGCTCCGGATATGGTGCGAAGGCAAAGGCGTATTGGTAGTATCATAGGTAACCCAGTTTATACCGTCGTATTTACAAAGTCCGGCCTCGGTCGCCACCCATAAATCATCCTTATTGTCAACCTCCGCCGCATAAATAAATTGCCCGGGAAGAAATCCTTCAAAATTGCTCCAGCAGGTAAAAATTGTATCCCGGTGATTAAACCTTACGACACTTCCTTCTCCCTGAATCGCACTTCTTCCGCTGGTCCAGATATTGCCAAAGCGGTCTTCGGAAATGAAATTATGCTCTTCTGCACCCACACCGGTATTCGACGGGCGAAAATATTTCCACTCGGCGGATTGAGCGAAAGTATCTGAATACAGAAGAAATACAACTAAAGCAGTAAATAGATTTTTCATTGTTTAAAGGCTTAGGTTTTTCACCTCACAAACTTGTAAAGACAAAAACAATGAATAAATTATTTGCTGCTGAAACGGGAAAAATACAATTAGAAACCGAATTATACCGGTGTATTCACTATTTTTTGAGTCGGCTTTTCAATTCTTCAATCTGGCGAAGCAAGTCTTCATTTCGCGCTTTTTCATCTTTTAACTCTTGTTCTTTTGCCTGAGCTTTCTGCTTTTCCTTTTCGGCTTTCTGCTTTTCCTTTTCGGCTTTCTGCTTTTCTTTTTCGGCTTTCTGCTTTTCTTTTTCGGCTTTCTGCTTTTCTTTTTCGGCTTTCTGCTTTTCCTTTTCGGCTTTCTGCTTTTCTTTTTCGATCTCTTGCTCTTTTTCTGCAATGATCTGATCTTTTTTCCGCATCTCCCGCTCAAATATCCGCTCAATCTCATCCTCCACGTCCATCTTTTCCCGAATCTCCTCATTGGCAATGGCACGCCCCAGCCGATCCACCATTTTCCGAACCAGCGTATCTTGCACTTCTCCCGTATAGTTTAACTGATGCGGGTCCTCGGTTTTGTATTCCGGGCTGAATACCTGCAATACCCGCTCCAGCCGCGTGCGGGCTTGACCCGAGAGCCTCCGCAACTGAATGAGATACGAATCATGCGTCAGCAGTTCCACAAAGTCTTCTCGTACTTCGATCACTTCTTGGGTGATCACGTCGCGATATTCGCGGTTAATTTTCACCACGGCACGGCTGCTCCCCGGCGACTCTACTGCCATCTCCTGATGCTTTAGTTCCAATTGATCTATCTCTCCTCCCCCAAAATGGTCGAAAGCAACTCCCGTGCGATCTCCAAATCGTCCAGCAGGTACTTAAACACTACGTCGTATATCGGGTTGGCTATGATCATCGCTCTTTTTTTTCTTTCTTTACAAATATACGATTTTTTCTTTTGTTTAACTTCGAATCAAAAAGCTGGAGCCACTCAGTGGGAGTGAGTTGCCTTATTCGGTAGGAAACCAAACCTGCATGCCGTTTATTCCCCGGTTTGACCATAGATAATAAGGAATCAAGGTCAGTGATTGTTCCGAAATCTTTCCTTCGAGCACATTGACTTTGTTTGAAAGAAGGGCTGTTTCTTTTACCGTCCATGAATCGTTATCTGTAATCCGGACCGCCGACAGTTCCGGATTGTCAATCGCCTCTCCACAATATACGATAGGCCCGTATTCAAAAGCGACTTTGCCCGCATTCTCATTAACACTTCCGTTTGCCTTAACTTTTCGAACAACCATAGGAAAAATCAGTTCAATTTTATCGCCTTTATCCCATTCTCTGCTAATTTCAATATAACCCTGGGTTATTTTTATTGGCACAGTTGCCCCATTCACGGAAAGCTGAATACGCTCATCCCCTCTGCTCGTATAGGCATACAATTCACCCGGAATCACCTGATTGTTTGCCCAGCCTGGCAATCTCATTTTTAGCGTAAAGGCTGATTTTTTCGAAGGATTCAGCGATATTGTCACATTGCCCTTCCAGGGGTAGTCTGTTTGTTGAATGACTTCAACGGGTTGATTGCCTATATTGACTTTTGCCTGACTGGAAATATACAAATTGACATACAGTTCTTCTTCTTTTGTGGCATAAACCAAACCCGGAAGGGAAGGAATAAAACGGATCATGTTGGTGGGACAACACGAACAATCAAACCAGGAAGAACGTGTACATGCCCCCTGATTGAAAGTGTATTTACCATCGGATTCCAAAGGGTTGGGATAAAAGAATTTTTTTCCATCCACCGAAATCCCGGCAATCAATCCGTTGTAGAGTGTCCGTTCGATTACATCATAATATTTTGATTCTCCGGTTAGCAGAAACAACCGCTGGTTCCAGTAAACGCTGCCAATTGCCGCACAGGTTTCATTGTAAGCCGTAAGGTTGGGCAATTCGTAGTTTCCGCCAAATGCTTCGCCCTCGTGTTTGGCTCCAAGTCCTCCGGTAAGGTATGTTTTGGTTTGGGTCGTATTGCTCCAGATATTATCTACCGCTGCGCGATAATCAGAATCCTGATATAAAGCCGCAATATCGGTCATGGCTGCATACATATACATTGCCCGAACGGCATGTCCGACGGCTTCCTTTTGTTTTGTTACCGGCAGATGGTCCTGGCTGTAGTCGCCAAATAAGGAATGGGAAGTCGAGTCGCCCCTTATATCCAGAAAAAACTTCGCAAGATCGAGGTATTTTTTGTTTTGGGTAATCCGGTACAACTTGATGAGTCCGGTTTCAACGATCTGGTGGCCGGGCGGAATGTGGAGTTTGTCGGGGCCAAAATTATCCACCAAAAGGTCTGCATTTTTTAAAGCGATATCCAAAAAATTCCGCTTCCCGGTTGCCAGAAAATGGGTGGCTGCTGCTTCAAATAAATGCCCGCTGTTGTATAATTCGTGGCTGGAAATCTCCTGTTCCCAGCGTTTTTCGGCGGGTTTCACCCAGGAAGCGGGCGGGTTCATTCTATCAATGGTAAACCAAGTGGTCAGATAACCGTCAGGTTCCTGTCCGACTTTTATGATCTCAATAATTGAATCCAGGTAAACCTCCAGCGCGGGATTGGGTTTGCTGATCAGCGTATTGGAAGCACCTTCGATGATTTTATATACATCGGTATCATCAAAGGGCATTTTCCCCCGTGTTTTCCCTTCTTTTTTCCCCCCGGCAATCAGGAAATTATCCATCCGGCCTTCTTCCTCACACTTTTCAAAGGCATAATGAATCGTAGAATCCTGAATGATGCTGATTTTGGGAAGCCAGAAATCATCGTTTATCGCGACATTTTTAATATCAACCGCAGAAAGAGGGTAGTCATGCGGTTTTTCCGCTGACTCAGGGTTTCCACATCCCCCAATTGCCATTAGCAGAAAAATGTAAATATATTTTTTCATCTTTTCAGTTTAGAGAATCGCACAATATACGGAAACTACCTTGTGCCATATGCCGATTTTCTATAACTTTCTAATCCTAATTTTATTGGGTTGGATAACGGTGAATGCCCCGTTTAGCTCATCTTTAAATTCTTCGATTACCTTGGGCACAACTACACCCTTTCGCCCTTCAATGAATCTGCCGCAAAAATTAGTGCTGCCCGAATATCGTCTCTTTTTAGATTAGGGTGAGCAGAAAGCAAGTCCTCCAACATCTTTCCGGCTCCCAGTTCTTCTAATATTAGTTCTACGGTAATTCGGGTTCCTTTTATCGTGGGTTTCCCAAACATGATCCGTGAGTTGATCAAAATGTGTTCCATGTAGTTTTTCATATACACTCTTTTTTATGCATCACAAACGCTAATTTAACTAAAATAGTTGTAATCACATCCACCCTATCGTGCTTTGTGTCGCTGGCAAAGCGCCCCTATTCTTATCCCCTCACCACTCCACTAATAAACGTCTCTACGAAGTCTATGATCTTGCCGGTGATGCGCTCCGCGGTGCTGGAGCGGGTTTTCAACGCGGGTCTCTTGTTGAGCAGGTGAATGATGTCGTCGTGCAGGGGTTTTTTTTCGGTAAATAGGTATTTTTCAATGGCGGCTTCGAGTTTTTCGGGGTCTAAATCTTCTTCTTCGCTCATTTGTGCCAATGCCTGTTTCTGCGCCTCGTTCCAATATATTTCGAAGGCCTCGGGTATGTCCCCCGAATCCGCGATCTTCGGCAGGTTCTCCCGGATAAATTTTTCGATCAACTCGCGTTTGCTCCGCAATTGTACCTCGCCGGAAAGGATTTCGATCAGCTTTTTCTCCTGTTTTTCTTTCTCTTCGGGTGCAGCATCTTTGAGTTTTGCCAAAAGTTTTAAGATATAGGAGACGTTGATTTCGTCGCGGTGGATTAACTCCAACTCAAAGTCTATGTCTTCCAGTATGGATATTTTTTCTTTCTGTTTGTGCCTTTTCGTTTTGTCGTATAAATCCAGGTACTTGCTTTTGTAGTCTTCAAATGCCTGCTCCCCCATGCTCAAATCTTCGTCGTTATATTCGCTGAAGGTGCTCAACACGTTTTTGAGCCGCATCAGTTCGCGAAATGCCTGAACAAATTCTAACTCGGCTTCCTCGTCGGGCAATTCATTCACGCTGTTGACCGTAGGAGTAATTTGCAACAGCCGGATATATGCCTGGTTGAATTTTTCCACGTAGTCTTCATAGGGCTGCATGATGATTTCGTCCTTCGCCGCGATATTGGAAAAAAGGGTGATCGCCTCGTCGGTAGCGGGTTTCAGGTTGCGAAAACAAACAATGTTTCCCTGGCTTTTGACTTCGTTCAGGATGCGGTTGGTGCGCGAATATGCTTGAAGCAGTCCGTGGTACCGCAGGTTTTTGTCCACGTACAGGGTGTTGAGAAATTTGCTGTCAAATCCGGTCAAAAACATATTCACCACCAGCAACAGGTCTATTTTTCGCTCTTTTACTTTTTTGGATACGTCTTCGTAATATTTGTAAAATGCCTGGCTCTCTTTGTTGTTGTGGTTGGTGCCAAATTGCCGGTTGAATTGCTGAATAAAGTTTTCCAGTTCGTCGCGGCTGTGTTGGTGTCGCTCGCTGTAAACCAGTCGGGGGTCGGCGGCGGCTCTTGCCCGGTATTCATCCTCCCGGCTCTCAAACCATTCTTCTTCTTCCATATAGCCCACCGTGTCTTTGTCCTCTTCATTGCTTTGGTAGGAAAATATGGTCGCCAGCCGCAGGTCGTGTTGTCCTTCTTCTTTTTTCTGTAAAAAGAGTTTGTAGTATTCGATCAATATCGCCACACTGGAAACGCAAAATATGGCCGTAAACTCGCGATTATGGGTTTTTCGGTTGTGGTGGGCGATGATATAGTCCACAATATTGTTTAGCCGCTGCGGCGCGTTCATGACTTCGGCTTCGTCAATGGCCTCTACGTTGAGGTCCAGTATATGGTCTTTCTTTTTGAAGGTGCGGATGTATTCGACGGAAAATTTCAACACGTTTTCATCTCTTATGGCGTCGGTGATTACGTATTTGTGCAGGTATTTGCCAAAGAGCATGCCGGTGGTCCGGCGTCCGTATTCGTTGGTCCCGGCGTTTTCTTCGAATATGGGTGTGCCGGTAAAACCAAACATCTGGCAGTTTTCAAAAAATTTTTTGATGGTTTCATGGGTTTTGCCAAACTGGCTCCGATGGCATTCGTCAAAGATGAATACCACTCGTTTGTCCCGCAATGTTTCCAGCCGGCTCAGGTATTGTTTTTTGCTGATGGCGGCGTTGAGTTTCTGAATGGTCGTGACGATGAGCCTGGGGTCTCCGGTAAGCTGTTTGACAAGGGTCTGGGTATTGCTGGTTCCGTCTATGCTGCCCTCGCTGAAGCTGTTAAATTCCCGGATGGTCTGGTAATCCAGGTCTTTCCGATCCACGACAAATACAACTTTATACACCTGCGAAAGCCCCGTGAGAATCTGCGCGGTTTTGAAGGAGGTTAAGGTTTTGCCCGATCCGGTGGTATGCCAGATATAGCCGTATTTGGGGGTGGTTTTTACCTGCTCGACAATGGCCTCGGTGGCGTAAAACTGATAGGGACGCAAGACCATCAGCGTTTTTTCGCTGGTTTTGAGCACCACGTATTGGGTGATCATTTTGGAGATATGGCAAGGCTCCAGAAATACATCGGCAAAGGTCGAAAGCTGAGTGATGAGGTGGTTTTTTTCGTCGGCCCAATAAAAGGTTTGTTTGAAGGAACGGGCACTAATCGGATTGTTGACGTAATATTTGGTATTGACGCCGTTGCTGATGACAAATATCTGGATAAACTGAAACAGCCCATGTCCCGCCCAATAGGAATGTCTTTCGTAGCGGTTGGTCTGGTTAAATGCCTCTTTGAGTTCCAGCCCGCGGCGTTTGAGTTCGATCTGCACGAGGGGCAGGCCGTTGATCAGCAGGGTGACATCGTAGCGGTTTTTGTAGCGGCCTTCGATGGTCACCTGCTGGGTGACCTGAAACCGATTCTGACACCAGTGAATCAGGTTGAGGAGTTCGAGACTTTTATTTTCGCCCTGTGCATCGGTGTAGGGCACACGCTCCCGCAGGATTTTGGCCCTTTCAAAGATATTTCCTTTATCAATAAACCGCAGGATTTGGGCAAATTCGCCTTCCGTCAACGTTACCTTATTGTGTTTTTCCAACTGCGCCTTCAGGTTGGCGAGCAAGTCGCCCTCGTCGCGGATAGCAACCTTTTCGTATCCCAATTGTTGCAATTGAAACACCAGGTTATTTTCCAATATTTGTTCCGGCTGCGTGGTCATTTTCAATAAAAGGTATCTTTATCCCAATTTTGCGGATTATCGCGAATATAACGAGCAATATTTTGAAATGCCCGATCATCGAGGATAATCCGATCGTGAAAACGCGGTTGCCACGCAAACCCCGGCGCAATCCTCCGCGCCGTTTTTGTCACCCCGATTTTAAACCCCCGCACAATAGACGCAAGATTTTGCGATTGCGGCCCAAATCGGTTTTTGGGAATATCGTCGGGGACGGGATCGTCGGGGACGGGAACGGGGGCGGGATCGTCGGGGACGGGATCATGTAGAGACGCAAAATATTGCGTCTCTACCGTATCCGGATCCCGATCCGTTCCCGGTTTATCAATGATAATGATCCCGTGAACATGGTTGGGCATGACGACAAATTCATCCAATTTTACAAAGGGGAAATGGGTGGGGATTTCCGCCCAACAATCCCAAGCCATTTGGCCGATTTCCGACAAAACCATTTCGCCGCCGTCAACCGCGCCGAAATAACGCACCCGGTTTTGGGTGCAAATCGTCACAAAATACGCGGCATTCGACCCGTAATCCCAAAAAGGCGCACGCGCCGAGGCGATCCGATATTTATTTTTGAATTTTTCAGACATATCACACAAACATCCGCTGCAACAACCCCTTCTTAAACCCCTGCGCCCCCTCCACCTGCCGCCCCAGGTTCGCTATCATCTTGTCCACCGAAGATAAAAAATCCGCGATCTTTTGTTGTTCGGCGAGGGAGGGGTAAAAGAAGGGAGTACCTGATACATGATTCCAGTCAGAACGAGGCATTTTAGACCCGGAACTCACATTAGCAACAGCTTGAAATTTATTAGTTTGTATTAGGTAGTATAAAAACAAGTTGTGCAATTTCGCTCCGCGAAGAACCCAAATTTCGGAGGAGCAAACGCCATCAAAAGGAGCAATTAAAAATTTTCTTAAATAAGGGCGTAATTTGCCTAATAAGATGTCTCCTTTTAAAAATTTATTTTTTATGCTCTTTTGATCTGTGGAACTAAATATTTGCAGGAGTATGCCCGTATTCTGGCTTATACTCTCTAGCTCTATACATGGGTAGTTTGACGGCTCGACCATAGGGTTGTGTTTTACTTTTGATTTTGAAACCAACTCCAAGAACTCTGCTTTCTCCCAATCCGGAAAATCCCTACCCTCGTCATCTTTAAAGCGCAGTTGTTGGGAAAAAATCTGTTGCATCAGGCCCTTTTTCCAAGTTTCCAGCAGGGTCTTTTTTTGTTGTAATAAGCCGATTTTTTTGTCCACCGCCGTGAGGAAAGCAGCGATTTTTTGTTGTTCGGGGAGGGAGGGGAAGTGGATTTTGAATTGTTTAATACTTTCAAAATTCAGCCCTTCTCTCCCACTTCCTGTTTGGCCTTGATAAATTAATTTTTGCCCAAACCATGAGCTTAAAATACTTTGAAGAAATTTTGAAGAACCGTTTTTTAGTCGAATAATTGCTACATGCTGATTTACATTCCCTTCCCCAAAATCTGCTGGAACAACACAACTTCGTCCGATTGATGCGCCCGTTATATTGAGTAAAATGTCATTTGCAAATACCTTACTTCCACCCATTTCTTTATGAACTTCCGCAGGAATATGGGTTTCATCGAGTATTAACTGGTTATCATTCACATTCTGACTTCTTATAAAGGGAATTCCTTTTTTTTCATAAATCAATTCACCTCCTGTAGGCGTTTTACCACTTCCAATCTTGGATGTTATACTTCCCAACCTCTTCTCCATCCATTCCCCCTCAAATTCGGGGAAGCGCAGTTCAGGGATTCGTTTTTGTGTGGGCATATCGGGGAAAATTAGGGGAGGTGAATGAAGAATGAAGGGAATGAAAGCGTGCTGCGTCGCAGCAGGGGGAAATCCATGGCGGCTGCCTTGTGGCTACCGATGTTAGGCCCCTCCGGGGCAGTGCCTTCGGCACAAAAAAGGGTGTCGCAGACACTGCCCCGGAGGGGCCTAACATCGGTAGCACAAAAGTGCTCCCCCCATTTTTATTTTCTGGAGGCGCGTTGTAACACGCCCTTTGCGCCTTAAAAAGCGGAAATATTAAGCTCATCGCAAAAACCTTTGATCGTCTGGTTGATGTCTATTAATTCTTCGTCCAACGCTCTGATCTGCCCGGCAACGGCCTCCAGGTCAATGGTTTCTTCTTCCTCAAACGTGTCCACATACCGCGGGATATTGAGGTTGTAGTCGTTTTCGGCGACTTCGGCGAGGGTGGCTATGTAGCTGTATTTTTCGATTGTCTCGCGGTTACGGTAGGTGTTTATGATTTGATCCACGTCTTCGTCGCGGAGTACATTTTGGTTGCCCTCTTTGACAAAACAACCTTCGCCGCTGGCGTCAATAAAAACGATATTGTCGTCGGCCTCGCGGCATTTTTTGAGCACGAGGATGCAGGTGGGGATAGAAGTGCCGTAAAATATATTGGCCGGCAGCCCGATCACGGCGTCGAGGGCGTTCATTTCGCGGATGATGTATTTGCGTATTTCGCCCTCCGCCGCTCCGCGAAACAATACCCCGTGGGGAAATACGCTGGCCATGATGCCATTGTCGGCGAGGTGGTGGAGCATGTGCTGCAAAAAGGCGTAATCGGCTTTGGTTTTGGGCGCGAGGCGTCCGTAGCGGCTGAATCGTTCGTCGTTATTATTGAGCGGGTTGTCATCGCCTTTCCAGTGCGCCGAAAAAGGCGGATTGGCGACGACGGCTTCAAAACGCCGGTCGAGGTGGCGGGGTTTTTCGAGCGTATCGTCCTGCATGATATTAAACTGACGGAAATGCACGTCATGGAGGATCATATTCATCCGGGCCAGGTTGTAAGTGGTGCGGTTGAGTTCTTGGCCGTAAAACTCGCTGATTTCCACCTCTTTAGACACCCGGAGCAGGAGAGAGCCGGAGCCGCAGGTGGGGTCATAGACCGATTTGAGGCGCGATTTGCCGGTGGTGACGATTTTTGCGAGGATTTTGGAGACCTGTTGAGGCGTGTAAAACTCGCCCGCTTTTTTGCCCGCACCGGCGGCGAATTCGCCGATCATGTATTCGTAGGCGTCGCCAAGCACGTCGGAGTCCAGTTCTTTGAGTTTGAAATCAATTTTATCGAGGCTGGTCAGGATTTTTGCGATAATCTCATTGCGGGCGCCGAGCGTCCTGCCGATTTTGGTAGAACCGAGGTCAAGGTCTTCAAAGAGCGCGTTAAAATCCTCTTCCGACTCCGTGCCCAGGGTGCTTTGTTCGATATGCTTGAGTACAGCCTGGAGGTCTTCGATGATAAAATTATTTTCATTTTCGGTAGGGGCCGAACCTTTAGCGGCGAGCACGGAAAAGAGTTCCGAAGGTTTGAGGAAATAGCCCAATTTGAGGAGAGACTCTTCCTTGATGACATCGAGGGTTTCGGGGTCCGTCAGGAGTTTGTAGTCCGTAACCGATTCATCGAGGAGGAGATCATTGGCATAGAGATATTGTTTTTCGGAGAGATACTTATAAAAAATAAACCCGAGGATATAATCGCGGTAATCATCGGCAGAGATTTTACCCCGGAGGAGATTAGCGATGCCCCAGAGCTGTTTTTCCAGTTCTTTTTTTTGGTTTTCAGACATTTTGGAGGGATGGGGTTAGCAACACCCACTATTTATGATTTTTTTTTCTTCCAATTTCCAATTTTTCAACATCCGCGAGGTCTTGTGTTCGTCCAGAAGCCTTTTTCGTCGTAATTAAACTTTCAACGTCAATAAAGTTCACAGTTAAATCATCCAACTTTAATTCTTCGCGAAGTTGATAGCATGTTTCAAATTCTAGGGCATCAAGATCTGTTAGCAGGTCAATTCGATTGGGAGGGAAACCCAATTGGATAACCATATCTTTGTTCAAAAAATCTTCCTTTCTAATTTTTAAAGAATCAAATCCAAATTCCCGGAGAACTTCCAACATCCGCAGGGCATTTTCCTCATTAAGCCAAACCCAGAAATCAATATCTTTGGTATAACGAGGATAACCATGAAATGCAACTGCATATCCCCCGATAACCAAGTATTTAACGCCTTTTGCGTTCAACAAAGTGATAAATTCTCTGAAATCCTGATTGAGTACCATATTTCCACAGATTATATTCTGCTCTTATTCGTTCTAAAGTTGCAATGCGCTCAACGGCGGGTTGATTTAACCAAAATAACACGTCATCAGGCTCTTGGCCTTTTCGATATTTAGCTACATGTGTTTTATCAATTCGGGGGTTCGAGGTATTGTTTGCGCGATTCATACTTCGTTCAACTTAATAATTTTTCCTAAGTATAATAATATAACATGATGCAAACAAATATCCTGTCCCCTACTCTCCCCCCACCTCCTCCAAATCCCGATAAATCTTCTTCCCCTTCTCCCTTCCAATCCGCACCATTTCGTCGGCTCCGGCGGAGGGGCCTCCGATGCGGAGCACTGCATCCACTTTGTCTAACAGGCGAATCGCAACGGGATGAAATATTTCGTTGAAGACTTCGTCGCCGATTTCTTTTGAGCCGGCTGTTTCGATCAGCGGCAGGGCAAACCACTCGCCCATGACGGGCAAATAGCCCATTCGAAAAAGGGTTAGGGATACCTGACTCATGTGTTCGACATTGGCGGCAATAAGCTCCGGCTGGTCATTGGTCCCGGAGCGGTAAGGCCCGGCGACGAGGATAAGTTGGGGTATAAACATTATTATTTTTATTCTTTTTCGATATAAACCTGATCTACCCTCGCCTGTTTTGCAATTCCGTCCGCAGTTTTTCGATTTGTTCCAAACGTAGGCCGGTTAAGTCAGCAATTGTCTGATTATCATAACCTTTGAGGATGCCGTTTTGAGCGATGTCGGTTTTGGCCTGTTCGCGTTCTTCTTCGCGTTCAAGCGTAATGACTTTTCGTTTGGAAACCTCAATTTTGGCCTGTTCCCATTCTTCGGGGCTGATATTTTCAAAACTCACAATTTCGGTAACTCGCTTTACTCCGGGATTATGGATATTTATCTGCGGGTTTTCAGGATTATGAATACTCTCATAAATCAGATCCAGCCAGTCCCGATAGTTTGGAGGCGTATCCTTTCCTTTGTAGTTGGGGTTGAGGTAAATGAGTTCGTGGTTAAAAATTTTTCGCTCTATCCCCGCTAAATTTTTAGGATTAAGGGAAGAAATGAGTACCTCGTCTCTATATATTTCTTTAGTTTTGACATTAATCTTGTAGGGTGCCGTCATCACCACGATGGTGTAAACCGTTTTTTCTACGGAATAATCCTCCGAACTGCGTTGTTGTTCGGTAATAGCCTGTAAATGGTAGTGGAGGAATCGGTCAAAACTATGGTCATACTCAACTTTCTGGATTTCGACAATCACTCGCTTTTGAGTGTCTTCGGCAAAAATATCATACTTAAATGCAATATTGCCCAGCTTAGGCTGGAAAGACTTTTCGGTTTCTATATGAGAAGGTTCGATTTCAATCCCAACAATATCCCTTACAAAAGCCTTTAGCACAAATTGATCGGTAAAGGCCTTTTTGAAAAAAACTTCATTGTCTAAGCGGGCTAAGGTCATGATTTTTTAATAGAATTATCTGTAAAGATACAAAAAAACCTACGGCCATCACCCTCTCAACTCTTTTTCCATCTGCCGGATGTAATCCAGCGAAACCTCAAACAACTCAGCAATGTCTTCACGAGAAAATTTCCCCTGATTTAGGGCCTTTTTTATCTTTGCTTTGAGTTTGTTCTCTGCTTCGGCTTCCACTTCCTTGCGGGTAATGTTCTCAATTACCGCAACGGCTTCTTTTCTTTGTTCTTGCTCTTTCGCCTCGGCAAGTTGTTCCGGATCAAGGTTTTCAAAATCGGCCAACTGTGCCGCTCTTACTATTGCCGGTTTTTTTGTATTAATTTGAGGATTCGAAGGATTTTGCATGGATTGAATAATTAAATCCAGCCAGTCTCTTATTTCTGCCGGAGTATCGTAATCTACATGAGAAGTATTGAGAATCACCATTTTATGATTATACATATCCCGAATTGTACCTTGCAGGGTGCGAGGATTTACATCGGTAATCAACACATCATCTTTGATGGGCTTTCCACTCTTGTCGCTGACCCGATAAGCCGAAGTTACCACAACAATGATATAAACATCCTTTGCAAAAGCATACGTTTTACTCGCCCTTTGCATGTCTATCAGGTTTCCCAGAAAATAGTGTGTAAACCGGTCATACGTGTAATCATAATCCACTTTTTGAATTTCGACAACCGTCCGACTTTCTTTGTCTTCGGCAAATAAGTCCATCTTAAATTTAATCGCACTTACTTTGGCTGGCAGTACTTTTTCTGTTTCCACCTTATCTATGTGCAATTCTATTCCCAAAATGTCTTTTACAAATGCCGTAAAAACCTGCACATCGGTGAAGACTTTTTTGAAATACACTTCATTATCTAAATTTGCCAGCATTCCGAATACATTTAATTTCAACAGCTAAAGATACAAAAAATATCTTCGCATCCCTAACCCGAACAGTCCTCAAAAAAGCCTATCGCCACGAGTGCTTCCTGCAACGCATTCGTTTCGGCTTCGCTCAGCGGACGGAGCGGTGCCCGCGTCGTACCACAGTCCCGACCAATCATTTGCATGATGGCTTTGCCCGCAGGAATGCCGCCGTATTCGTACATCCGGGCAATGGCGTTGACGGATTTTTCCTGGAAAAAACGGGCCTGATGGATGTCGCCTTTTTCAAAGGCGTCGAGCAACCGCCGGTAAACGGGCATGTGGTAGTTGTAGGTGCTGCCTACGGCTCCGTCTGCTCCCATCGAAAGGGCAGCCAGCAGTTCTTCGTCTCTCCCCCACAACATCGTGTATTTCCCATCCCGAAACTGTGTACATCGGTGGAAATCCATCAGGTGACTGTGGGAATATTTAATGCCCACCAGGCTGGGGAAACGGGTCTCTGCGATTTCCAGGTACCGGTACATGGAAAAATCCACACCGGTAAGGCCGGGGATATGGTAATAATAGACGGGCAGGTCGGGTACAACGGCAGCAATCTCGGCGCAGTATTCGACCAGGTATTCGACCGAATGAAGGGGAAAATAGCTCGGTGCCAAAATGGCAAGGGCATGTATGCCGGAATCCCGCGCGCTTCGGGCCAGTTCTTGTGCGTCTGCCTGACAGTTTCCCCCCACCATGGCAATGGTCGTAAACCCCGAAGGACAGGAGGCTCCCCAAGCGGTAAATAATGTCTTGCGTTCCTCCATCGTCAGGGAAGGGCCTTCCCCGGTCGAACCGCCGATAAACGCGCCTTTTACGCCGTTGGCAGCGAGAAAAGAGGCCATATCGGGGATCATTTCCGGACGAATGCGCCCGTCGGGATACATAGGCGTAAATGGCGCTGCGATCAGGGCGTGTTTTGGTAAGAGGTGGTTTTTCATGAGGAAAGATATAGACTAAAAAAAGGATGCGGCGCAGTGGATAAAACTGTGCCGCATCGGGTGAGAGCGAGAAACGGGAGTCGAACCCGCGACCCTCAGCTTGGGAAGCTGATGCTCTACCAACTGAGCTATTCTCGCGTGAGATTTGCTGGGCAAATCCTACACAAGTATAAGACTTTTTGATAAAATTGTTGCGGAAAAATTTAAGTAATTTTCGGCTGTATGTTAAACCACCTGCTGTTTCTTTCGCCCGGGTTTCCCGCAGATGAAGCCGATACACCCTGCCTGCCGACGGTTCAGGCACTGGTAAAGGAGACGGCAAGGGTTTTCCCGGAAACGTTTGTTTCGGTGGTGAGTACGCAGTATCCCTTTACCGCCGGTGAATACCGGTGGAAGGGCCACACGATTTACAGTGCCGGCGGGAAAAACCGGCGGTTTCCCCTGCGACTAAAGACCTGGTACGATGCCCGCAACTATATCCTCGCCTTGCACCGCCGCCGGCCTGTCAGCCTTATCCACAGTTTCTGGCTCAGCGAATGCGCCCTGATTGGCCATTTTACCGCTCAAAAACTGAGGATTCCTCATCTGACCACCGTCATGGGGCAGGATGCCCGGAAAGGAAATCCTTACCTCCGCATACTTCCCCTGGAGAAAATGAATCTTGTCGGACTTTCCGAGTTTCACGTCGCACAATTTTACGAAACAACGGGTATAAACCTGAGCAATGTCGTTCCCTGGGGTATTGAGACCCAAGATTTCCCTCCGTTTAATGCGGGCGAAAGGCCGATTGATCTTCTGGGTGTAGGGTCGCTAATTCCGCTCAAAAACTATGGCGTAATGATCGAAACCGCGGCCCGGCTCCGGGAGAAGTTTCCACGGCTGCGTTGTGAACTGGTAGGCGACGGAGTGGAGCGGGAAATGCTGGAAAAAAAGGCAGAAGCACGGGGTTTAAAAGAACATTTTCGCTTTTGCGGACAACTTCCGAGGGAACAGGTACTGGAAAAAATGAGGCGGAGCCGCGTGTTGTTTCACCCTTCGGGTTATGAATCTTTTGGCTACGTATTTTCCGAGGCGTTGTATTCCGGTATGAAAGTTTGCAGTCGAAAAACGGGCATCGCCGGAGCGCATGGGGAAACCGCAGATACCGACGAAGAAATGCTGAAACTGGCAGAAAGTCTGCTTTCCCAACCCTACAACCCTTTGCGCGAAAAAGTTCCGACCATTTACGAATCTGTTCAAACTTACCGGGAACTTTACAGGTCTTGGGGGAGGTAAAGTACAGGGGTTAACAAAAAAAATAGCAAAATACACCGGTTTATCTCTCGAACAAATCGCAATCCTTTGCGGGGAAATCAACCCATAGTTGGCAAATCCCTCCTTTGTGTAGTATCTTACAAGAGCGAATTCCCGTATTACGGACAACAATTATTTTATTTTATGTTTGAGAAAACCGGGAAAGTTTTGGTCATAGATGATGACGAGGGCATTCTACTGACACTGAAAATCCTGCTCAGAAAACACTTCTGTGAGATCGTCACGGAAATGACACCTCAGAAAATCACCCAACTTCTCAGCCAGCAGCATTTCCATGTGGTCATGCTCGACATGAATTTTGCCGTCGGTGCGACCAACGGACGGGAGGGCTTTCATTGGCTCAAAACCATCCGCGAACTTTCGCCCGAGTCGGAAGTGGTCATGATGACGGCCTACGCCGATATCGAACTGGCGATCCGGGCGATCAAAGAAGGTGCAATGGATTTTGTGATAAAACCCTGGGAGAATGACAAACTCATCGCCACGGTTCTGGATGCTTTTAAGAAAAGCCAGATGGTCGAACCCACTTCTCCCCTGATTGTGCCAACGGCTTCCGCAGAAGAAGTTCACCGGGTGTTTATGTTTCTCGACATCAAGTCCTCGACCGAAATTGCCGATACGCTGGGGCATTTTCGCTACTTTTCATTGTTAAATGACTTTTTCGGTGATATTTCGGAATCTATTTCTGAGTGGAAAGGCGAAATCTACCAATACGTCGGCGACGAAGTGGTAGTGTCCTGGCCGTTGGAAACGGGCGTCGAAGCGGCACGTTGCCTGAACTGCTTTTTCCATATCTGCGACCGGATGGACATGCTTACGCCGCGTTATCTCGAAAAATACGGGCTTATGCCCCAATTTAAAGCGGGTTTCCACTGCGGAAAAGTAACCACAGGCTCCATCGGTACCATCAAAAAAGAAATTGTATTTTCCGGAGAAGCCCTTGCCGTCACGGCAAGGATTGAGAGCCTGTGCAACCGCTACAAAGTGAATCTTTTACTCTCGGAAACCTTAATGTCATACCTTCCGGAAAATGAATTCCTTATTTCCCGGAAAATTGACGATATTATCCTCCGTGGCAAACAAACGCCCATGACGCTTTACAGTATCGAAAGACAAAAAACGACTTAGGTTATAACAATGGACCGATTTGAAAAATTCGCCGAAGAACTGAGACAAATTGTCCCTTTTACCATTCGCTACAAAGATGAGTCCTGGATAATGCAGGTCATTAATGTATTTGTTATGCCTTTTTGCCCGGAATTTCTCTCGCGTTTTACCACCGTCATCGGCAATACCATTTATTTCCCCAACCCGTCATTTATCCGGGCAAATCCGGAGTCGGCCATGCGTGTACTCGCTCACGAAGTGGTACATATTCTGGACATGGATCGCTGGACGCCGGGTTTTTTTATGGGGCTTTATCTTTTTCCCCAAATCTTTTTTCTGGGGGTATTTCTTTTCCCCTTTATAGGACTCTGGTCATTGCTTTTTTTAGTGTTTTTGCTGCCCCTCCCCGCCCCTTTCCGGAGTTATTTTGAGATTCGCGGGTATGCGATGGATTTGCTTACGATCCCCCCTCACCGGCGCAAAGCCGCGCTGGATCAGACCGTCAAACATTTTACCGGCTGGAACTACTACAAAATGTTTCCCTTCGAATCCATTGTCCGAAATCAACTCAACGACCTGGTGAACAAAACCGAAAGCGGGGAAGAAAAGAATCTGATGAAAATCCTCTTGGTCTATGAATTGGTAGTCGAAGAATAATGGGTATTTTGGTCGGATGAAACGACTAAATTACCCCCTTTCGCTGGTCGTCCCCCTTAAAATGGGGACTGGCGAAAAAAAATATCTAAGATTCGATAGATTTCCCCGGCTTCAAACTATATCGCTGTTTGCCCTGTTGCTGCCTTTTCTTCTCCACAGCCAGCCGACACTTCGGATCAGCAATTGCCGTATCGTAGATCCTATTTCAGGTAAAGTCACTGAAAATCAGGATATTATTGTCGAAGGAGATGAAATCAAACGCATTATCGCTCACCGCGACCGCCCTTCCGATCCGAATGAAAAAATTTTTGATGCTGCGGGCAAATGGGTGATTCCGGGCCTGACCGATGCCCATGTCCATTTTTTCCAGTCAGGAGGATTGTATGCCCGTCCTGACATTATAGACCTGCGGGAACGTGTATCGGTTGAGGAAGAACGCCGGCGGGTGATGGCTCTGGCGCCCGATTTTATGGCGCGTTATCTGAGTTGTGGCATCACTTCGGTTTGTGATATGGGAGGGCCTTTCACCAATTTTGACATTCGGGCGATGGCGGCGGCTTCCGATTCCTTTCCGGATGTATATACCACCGGCCCGCTGATTTCTTCTTATCAGCCGGAAGAATTTGGCGACAACGATCCGCCGATCCTGAAGGTAACAACACCGGAAGAAGCCCGGGAAAAAGTCCGGGCACAGATTCCCCAAAAACCCGACTACATCAAAATCTGGTACATTGTTCGTCGGGGCGAAAAGCCGGAACAATTTCTACCCATAGTCGAAGCCGTAATAGAGGAAAGCCACAAACACGAGATTCCGGTGGCGGTACATGCCACCCAGCGTGAGACGGCCCGCCTCGCGGTCAAAGCAGGAGCCGATATACTCGTTCACAGTGTGGATGATCAGGTAGTGGATCAGGCATTCATTGACCTCCTGAAGGAAAAAAAAGTGAGTTATATCCCAACCTTGTCCGTGAATGAAAATTACACCCAGGCCTTGGGGCAGCATTGGGCTTTCCGACCGGAAGATTTTGAGGTTGCCAACCCTTTTACATTGGGAAGCCTGACCGATATAAGACAGATATCACCGAAAATGATACCGTTATATGTCCAAAACATGATGGCTCAACCCTTCGTGCGTGCGCCCAAAGTGGAAATCATGTATGAAAACCTTCGCAAGTTGCACGAAGGTGGAATTAATATCGTAACCGGCACCGATGCCGGAAATATCGGCACCCTTCATGCTTCCTCTTTTTATGAAGAAATAATCGCCATGAATGAAGCAGGCCTTTCTCCACTTGAGGTACTCAGAGCCTCCACTTTCAACGGAGCGCGGATGTTTGGAAAAGAAAAAAAGCAAGGCACAGTGGAGGTTGGAAAGCGAGCAGAATTGGTAATTTTGGAGGAAAATCCGTTGGAAAATATCCAGAATCTCCGCCGGGTTACGGCGGTTGTTTTTAAAGGAAAAATTCAGGTTCCGGATTCCCTGCGCGCAGATACTCCCGAAGAAATTGTACAACGCCAACTAAACGCCTGGAACTTGAAAAACGCAGAAGTTTTTGCGGATTGTTTTGACGAAAATGTAGAAGTATTTCGATACCCCCATGAAAAAATGTATCAGGGGAAAAAAAACCTCTACGACCGATATAAGCCTTTTTTTGAAGAAAATCCCCAAGCACACTGCGAACGGGTAAACCGAATCCGGATGGGAAATATCGTCATAGACGAAGAGAAAATCACGGGACTGGCAAACGGCAATTTGTTACGAGCTTTGGCCATTTACGAAGTTGTGAATGGGAAAATAGTCAAAATCACTTTTGTTTTCCCCTGATTCAGAAAAATTTGAAAAAAGCTGAAGGAAAATTTTGTTTTTTGAACAACCATTTAGTTTATTTACAAAAAAATACAAAGGATTCCACAATAAAGTTCATTCCAAAGAAAATAACAGCTAATTGAAAAGTTTACAAGTACCCACAAGTAGGTATTGTAATTGGTTTTTTCCTTGAATTAATTCGCATATATTTTTATGAATTGTAACGGCTACACTTTTTAACTGAGCCTGTGCCAACCAGAAAATAATAGGTGTGGAACAATATTGGGAACAGCTAAACATACGGTCATTTGATGATCTTTTCAACCGGGACAATCCGAAAGGGGTCTCGCTAATGGATAATCTGGCTGATATGCTTTCGGGTACGATTTTTTTACTTGAGATCTTTGACTCTTTAGGACAACTTGAAATTAACACCACTTTTTGCAGCAACCGGGGAGTAACCCTTCCTCGTTCGACCAAAATTTCGGCGGAATTTCGTCCCTGCATCCATCCGGAAGATTTTTTGTGGCTGGAAGACCGATTCAAACAAACCGCGAATACGACAACAGATGGGTTTCAGTTTTTCGCCCGGTTACAGACCTCAGATACAGAAGAAAGTGAAGAAATCATTTATAAATGGCATTTTTTTACAATCAAAGTTTTGAAGCAAACGGAGTCAGGTTTTCCTTATCAACTGCTTTGTATTGCTATTTCAACCGAAAATATTGTCAATCACGAGCGCAAATTTGAGACTTATATCAAAGATGCCTCCTTTATAAGAACAAATCGGGAAAAGTTTTTTTTCCTTACTTCCCGGGAGAAAGAAGTTTTACACCTTCTTTCTAAAGGTTATACCAACCGTCAAACTTCCCTAAAGCTGGGAATTTCGGAACAAACGGTAAAAACCCACCGAAAAAAAGTAATTAAAAAACTTCATACCGCAAATCCAATGGAACTGGCAAATTACCTCGTATTCTTCGAATAAAGCCGGTTTTAGGGTTTTTAAGAGTGCATATCTATTCAGCAGTGACATGACCTTGTCCCGAAAGGGACGGGTCAGTCTTTTTTCACCTTATAAAACATGGGTATTGTTTTTTTGAAATAATCCTTGCATATTTGTTTTTCATTGATTAAATAAGTATTCAATTTATTTTCTTGCGGTTCTATTCTTTACCTACCTGCTTAAATCTGAACTGAGAAAATAACTATAGATAAGAATTGATCTCTTTAGAGCATTTTTTGGGTCGATGGAAGGTGTGGTGGTAATCCCTTTACCATACACACCTCCTTTTTACTCTTTGGAGAAACGCTTGCACGTTAACCATTTTTCTTTTTTCTAATGAAATTACTCAATCCGCCGACACAATCATTCTTACAAACCTTGAAACTCTGGCTTAATTCGCGTCAAACAACCTTGATTCTTGCCCTAATTTTTGTTTTTATCCTCACAGGGTTCTTGCTGGCTGATTCCTTTTCCCGTGGAAAATCCGGCTTAACCACCGAGATCATCCCGGAAAACGTATCAGAAAACCGTTCTATGACACATTCTGACCTTTCGGGTACAGATTTGAGCGATTCGGTGACAACTTTCACCGAAGAAACTTCCGACCCGGTTTCCGATCTTGTTGCTTCTCCGCTTCCGGGTCCGATTGATCTGGGATCGCCGGATGGCATTTTTGACATTATCGGCACCCCCATAGCCGGAGAGCCGCTCCAGTTTCGTATCCGAAATTATGATCCCGAAATTATCTACGAAATGAACCTGGGAAACGGAGAAAGGCAACGAGTGTTTAAAGAGTCCTTTTACCGCTATCCCGAACCCGGAAGTTTTAAAATCACCCTCACCTTTACCAAACCCGGGGACGTAAGCCTTTATGTTTCTCGTTACCTGAAGGTCAGACCCGTGGATTCGCAATCAGCGACCCTCGTCACTCCCACCTACCAGCCCGCGGTTGCCGAGGCGCGAAACTTACTACCGGATACTCAAACCGCTGTCATTCCGAAATTACCGGAAGTAGTAACTGAAACCGAAAAACCGGTTCAAACTCCGGAGAAAAAAATCGCAACGCCTACTCCCCCTGTCTCGGTCAGCCCTCCTACAAACCCCGCTACGCCGGTAGAATTTGCCGAAAAAATGCCTGCCTTTCCGGGAGGGCCAAAAGCGCTGAATGATTATTTCAGCCAAAAAATCATTTATCCCGAAATGGCTCGCGAAAATGAAATCGAAGGAAAAGTTTATGTGCGTTTTACGGTTTTGCCAGACGGAAAAACCTCCGATTTTTCCATCGTCCGGGGCATCGGTTATGGCTGCGACGAAGAAGCCCTTCGGGTAGTTTATGCCATGCCCAAATGGATTCCCGGCGAACAAAACGGCCAAAAAATCCCTGTAATCAAAACGCTGCCTATCACTTTCAGACTTAAGTAATGACATTTCGTTTTACCTTCTTCCCTGCTGTAATCGCCTTGTTCTTTTTTGCCTTCTTTTCACCCCTTTATGCCCAACATACTATTCGTGGAGTCGTACTCGATGAGTCCAGTAACGAATCAGTAATCGGCGCTACGGTCAATATCAAAGATCAGCCCGTCGGAACGGTGACTGATTACGAGGGATTATTTTCCCTCACCACCGACCTGAATTTTCCCCTAACCCTTGAAGTTTCTTCTTTTGACTTTATCACCACTTACCTCATTGTCGAAGCCGAAACCGAACTCCTTAGCGTAACCCTGCGCCCGGAGAACACCTTTAGCGATGAAGTAGTAGTTTCTGCCTCCCGAATCGAAGAAAAAATTCTGGAGTCTCCCGTTTCGATTGAAAAATTTACCCTGATGAAAATCCGGGAAACACCCGGCAGCGATGTTTTTGCCAGTATGGCAGGATTTAAAGGCATACAAATTAATACCAGCAGCCTCACTTTTACTTCCATCAATACACGGGGATTTGCCGACGCACAAAACTGGCGGTTTATTCAGTATGTGGACGGAATGGACATTAATTCTCCGGGTCTCAACTACTCTTTCGGAAATCTTCTCGGACCTACCGAACTCGACCTCCGCAATATCGAAGTTGTGCCTGGCCCAGGTTCGGCTCTCTACGGCCCTAACGCTTTTAATGGCCTGCTGGTAATGAATTCGAAAAACCCTTTCGAATACCAGGGCATCAGTGCTCAGGTCAAAGGCGGAATTACCGTGCAAAAGGCTGCCGGGAACAACCCTTTTGGGGAATTTACCCTTCGCTACGGCAAAATGATCAACGAACGCTGGGCCTTTAAATTTAACGTCAATTACCTCACGGCTACGGACTGGGGAGCCAATGATGAGTCCTGGCATATTACCCAACAAAACGTCGCACAAAAAGACCCGTTACTCCAGCGGCCCCGCTCACACCCCAATTTCAACGCCGTGAATGTTTATGGCGACGAAATTGTAGTGCCGGTATATATCACTCCCGACTCCGCGATTCAGGTCAACCGCTCTGGCATCGCCGAATCCGAAATCCTTGATTACGGAGTAAATAATTTCAAATTGAATGGTTCCCTTCATTTTCGCCCCCAAAAAAATGTGGAGGCTGTTTATGACGTGCGTTTTTTTCAGGCAGATGCCATCCTGCGTCATACCACCGTTTATCCCATGCGGGACATCCGTCAGTTGATTCAGAAACTGGAAGTCAAAGGGGAAGACTTTAATGTAAAAGCCTACTACAGCTACGAAGATGCCAACAAATCCTATGCATTGCTGGGAACGGGTGCATTTATTCAGGAAGGGCTGAAATCCAGTGCCCGTTGGTCAGGCGATTACGGAGCCGCCTACCGCGGCGAAGTGCCCGGCATTTCTGCCGGGGACCATGCAGCCGCGAGGCTGTTTGCCGACCGGGATATACCCGGCTCCGAAAGTGAAAACTTCCAAAAACTGCGCAACGCCAGTCTTTCCAACCCGGACGTACTTACCGGCGGCTCTCGTTTTATAGACAAGTCCAGTATGCTACATGTGGAAGCCAACTACGATTTTCGCGGAAAAATCGCCTTCTTTGACCTCCAGGAAGGCATTAGCTACCGGCAGTATTTCCTCAATTCCGAAGGGAACCTTTTCAACGACGGTGAACTCGGTTTTAACGGCATAATTGCCGTTCAGGAGTACGGAGCCTATGCTCAGGCTTCCAAAAATTTACTCAACGATCACCTCGCTTTCCGCAGTTCGCTTCGTATAGACAAAAACCAAAATTTTGAAGCTCGTGTAAGCCCGAGGGCCTCTGCGGTTGTTTCTCTGGGGAAAGAACGCCAACATAATTTCCGCCTTTCCGGCCAGACCGGTTTCCGCAACCCCGCTACACAGGAAACCTATATCGCGCTTGATATTGGAAGCGCCATTATCCTCGGGGGTACACAAGACAATATCAACCACTACAACTACAACCTCGGAGAAAACAAAATCGTCAACGGACGCGATATCCACCAGCAGTTTGTAACGACTGCCTCCGTCGCTAAGTTTCTCGCCGAAGGAGCTAACAACCCCTCACTGCTTGTCCCTTCACGCCTTGACTATCTTCGCCAGGAGCAGATCACTACTTTTGAATTAGGCTACCGCGGGCTTTGGAAACAAAAACTGCTGATTGATGCCAATGTCTATTACAATACTTACCAGGATTTTGTAACCCGAACCCTGGCCTATAGCCTACTGGTAAACCGCGCTTTTGCCGTTTATACCAATGTTCCCGACAAAATCACCAGCTATGGCGCAGGGCTTCAGTTGGAATACATTTTTCCTCGCGGATACCGCGTCTGGGGAAATTATACTTATACCACTTTTGATGCAGAAGAAGCGATGAAAAACAATCCCGGCTTTTTCCCGGCCTTTAATACGCCCCAAAACCGATTTAATCTTAATGTGAGCAATCGGGACGTTTTTAAAGGCATAGGGTTTAGCGCCGCCTTCCGGTGGTCGGATTCTTACCTCTGGCAGTCGCCCTTCGGGCAAGGGGAAATTCCCGCATACAACGTGGTGGATGCTGCGGTAAGTTACCGCATAACCGCCGTGAAGTCCACTCTCAAAATAGGCGCAGCCAATCTCCTCAACCAGGAATATAAACAAATCTACGGAGGCCCGGCGATTGGTGCGCAGTATTACATGAGTTTTACTTTTGATGAATTGTTAAACTAAATCACCCCGGCAGGATTTAGCAGGTATTCAGAAAATTTGCCAAATTGGCCGCGTGAAAATTGTATGCATTTCTGATACCCATGGAAAACACAACCTGTTTTCCCTCCCCGAAGGAGACATGATCCTCCACGCCGGTGATTTCAGCAAACGAGGAACGGAAGACCAGATCAGAGATTTTCTGAAATGGTTTTCCGCTCTTGATTACCGGCACAAGGTTTTTATTGCCGGAAACCACGATTTCCTGGTCGAAAGAGAGCCGATGAAATTTCGCCGGATGATTCCCGAAAACTGCATTTATCTCGAAGATTCCGGCGTCGAAATCGAAGGTATCCGGTTTTGGGGTTCGCCCATTACACCGTGGTTTTACGACTGGGCTTTCAATCGCCATCGCGGAACGGAGATTCTTCCCCACTGGAAAAAAATCCCCCTCAATACCCAAATCCTCATCACCCATGGCCCTCCCGCCGGAGTATTAGACCAGACCTTCCGGGGCGAAAAAGTAGGCTGCCGCGACCTGATGGATAAAATTTCGGTTGTACGCCCCCAAATACACCTCTTTGGCCATATCCATGAAGCCGCCGGAATGATCGAACAAAACGGTACGATCTTCGCCAATGCCAGTGTTCTGAACCTTAACTACGAACCTGCCAACGAACCGATTGTACTTGACTGGTGAGTTTTTTCGATCGCCTGTTGAATGTCCTGAATCAGGTCATTAACATCCTCTATGCCCACAGAAAGGCGCAATAGCTGATCCGAAATACCCATTGCGGTACGCATTTCCGGGGAAATTTTGGCATGAGAAGTCATCCGGGGAGAGCAGATAATGGATTCGATTCCCCCCAGACTCATTGCCGGATGGATCAGGTGAAGATTTTTTTGGAAAGATACGATATCCAAATCTTTTAATTCGAAGGACAACATACCTCCAAAACCCGACATCTGCTGTAATGCCAGTGTGTGATCGGAGTGAGATTCGAGACCCGGGTAATTCACCTTCGATATGGCAGGATTTTTTTCCAGATAATGAGCCAGCGTCAGTGCATTTTGGTTTTGTCTTTCCACGCGGATGACCAGGGTGCGGAGGCTGCGCTCAAGCAGGGCGCAGGTCTGCGCGTTGAGCGTTCCGCCCAGGTTTACTGAGCGGCTGCGAATCGCAGCCATAATCTCTCGCGAAGCGATAACCGCCCCACAGATGATGTCCGAGTGCCCGCCGAGGTATTTGGTTCCGCTGTGAAGCACCACGTCAATTCCGAGATCAATCGGATTCTGGTTGACCGGTGAGGCAAAAGTATTGTCTATCACGGTTATAATCCCGTGTTTCTTAGCCAGCGCCACAATGGCGGATATATCCGTAAGTTCAAGCAGGGGATTAGAAGGAGTTTCGATGTAAATCACCTTTGTTTCGGGACGAATCGCTGCTTCAAAATAAGCAGGGGCGTTGCCGGGGGTGAAAGTATAGTCTATTCCCAGCCCCTTAAACTCTGCCGTCACCATGTGGTGAGTGCCGCCGTAAATTCCCCCCTGAAATACGGCATGGTCGCCTTTTTTGAGCAGGGCCAGCAGCGCAGCGACCACTGCCGCCATTCCCGAAGACAGTACCAGCCCGTCCTCTCCGTGTTCCAGCGCGCATAGTTTTTTTACTACGGCGTCCTGATTAGGGGTATTAAAATACCGGGGATAAACACTTTTGTCGGTATCAATGTATTCGTAGGAAGTTCCGGTATAAACCGGCGTCAGAATACCCCGCGTTTCGGGGTCTTTATGAGTTCCGGAGTGAACCGCAGCGGTGGATTTATTGAGGTGCATAGGAGTGGTTTTGAGCAGTACTAAAGGATAAAGGTACGGAGAATGTTGAAATGGTAGATACAGCGGCGGGAGAGAATTGGTATATTGCGGGGAAAATCCTTTTATGACCGGAACAATATTCCTCCACGACCTCAAAATACTTTGTATTGTAGGCATTCATCCCAAAGAACGAGACTTCCGACAGGCTTTGTTTCTGGATATTGAAGTGGATCAGGACTTTGCCTCCGCAGCAGGTTCGGAGTATGTGGGAGATACCGTGGACTACTCTGTATTAGCGGAGGAAGTGGATAAACTCCTCACAAGTCGTCAGTACCAATTGATCGAAACAGCCGCCGAGGAGGTATGCCAAACAATTTTTGGAAAATGGCCACAGGTAACCCGATGTAAGGTAAAAATTAAAAAGCCGGCTGCTGTACCTCAGGCGGCCTTTGCCGCAGTGGCTGTCGAGCGATTCCGCGCTCAAATCTAACATCCCCCGATGTCCTTATTTTATGTTTCAACAGCATAAAAAGTCTGCTCGCCGGTAGTTTTTGGTACAAATACCGCGAAATCCTTACCTGAGGAGAAAAAGGAGGCTGTTTAGCATAAATTTTGGAGTAAGCTAAATACCTAAACGAAACGCTTACCATCCCTTACACCTTGAAAATGAAGCATGGCTTATTCTTTACTTTGCTCCTGCTACCTGTTTTTCAACTCGTAACCTTTGCACATTCGGCAACTGAGGCACCTGTTTATCTCATTTATCCTAACCCATTTGCAGACGATTTTGCCGTCGAATCTGAAGATGCGGACCTGAAAATGGAGGTTTTTACGCTGGGTGGACAGAAAATTCCTTCCACCATCTACAAATTCCACCACGACGGACGCATTCGCTATGAGACCGGCAGAGAACTCACAAAGGGTCTCTACCTCGTTCGTTTATTCACGAAAGGAGAGACTTTTTTTCAGAAAATGATGAAAATTAATTGAAACGCCTTAGACAAGCCTATAAAAGGGGAATCATTTATGGTTCCCCTTTTTTATTTTTGTGTAAATTAGTGGAAAAACAATCCGTGTCTAATGAGAGTTTTTATACTGTTTATACTTCTTCCGATCGGAATAGCGACATTTAGCTGCGACACCCCTTATGCTACTACTCAGGAAAACCCTGACATTTCCTACAATGTCTATTTCCGGGAAAATGGCAGGGAAAAACTCGAAAAATACCTCAAAATCCTCAATACAACGGAAACCCGCTTTCAGGAAAACTACGATGAATCCGGAGAACTTACCGGCAGCCTGCATCTGATCATAAGGAAATCCGTTTACCTCGAAAACAAACCCGAAGACCGCCTCGAATCCATCGCCGACAAACTGTCCCAGGTCATCGTCGAGAGCCTTCACAATATCGAAGATTACGATTCGCTGCGGATTGAGATGACCGAAATTAAAGGGAAGCCGGAAGAGATTTTCTCTTTCAGCTACGACCTTTCCGAGGTTTACGCGCAAAGTTATCCCGATTATCCGCAGGAAGAGATGTCGGTGGAACAACATTACACGCTTGCCCGACAAGCCGCAGCCGAGCTCAACTACCCGCAGGCGCTTATCCATCTGGAAGTTTTGATGGATGAAGACCCGGAGTATATTCCGGCGCTGGAGCTAAAAGCCAATATCTATGTTCTGCAACAGGAATACCTCAGCGCGGTTTTCCAATACGCGGAACTCATCACTTTGGACAGTATGAATGTGTTTTACCATATTGAAAGTGGTAAGGCAAATATTGAACTGGGTTATTTTGAAGATGCCCGAAAAGATATAAACCGGGCCATACGAGTTTCCGGTTCACCTCAGGCAGAACACTTGTTTCTTCGGGGCAAAATCAGCTTTATGGAAGATGATTTTACTACGGCCCAAACTGAGTTTGATCAGACACTTTCCCTTGACCCCCACTTTGCCGAAGCCTATTACTACCGGGGCCTTATATTTGTAGAAAATTCCCGCCGGTTTGAAGCCTGTCAGGATTTTCAAATGGCCCGGGAAAAAGGTGTTTACTCCGAAGACCTCGAAAAAGAATTAAGCCGCTGCCGAATTTTGGATTTGTTACCCCAATAACTAGCAAGAGACTCTTTACGTAACTTTGAGAGAAACCTTATGCGCCCCCTCCGTGTTTTTTACCTTCCGGAGGTTCCCGCAAAGGCCGCCAAGGTCTCGCAAAGATCGCCAAGAGCCTCTTCGCGCACTTTGCGGATTCTTTGCGATCTTTGCGAGAAACCCTGGATGACGAAAAATATTTTCATCTACAGGCATTCATTATTTTATATTTTCGCTATGAAAAACCTGCGTTTTGTGTTTTTGCCGCTGTTCCTGCTTGTATCAGGTACGCTGCAAAGTCAGAATGAAATTCCTGCCGACTATCTTTCTGCGGAGTTTCATCAAGGGCGAAGAGATGCTTTACGTGCCCTTATGCCCGCCCATTCGGTCGCGGTTTTTTTCGCCGCTCCGGTGCGCAACCGCGCCAATGACGTGGATTATATTTATCACCAGAATCCCGATTTTTACTATTTGACCGGCTACCGGGAACCCCATTCGCTGCTGCTGCTTTTTTCCGAAGATCAAAAAACGGAGGATGGATCATGCCGGGAAATTTTATTTGTCCAGCCTCGCAATAAAATAGCGGAAATGTGGAACGGAAGACGACTGGGAGACGAAGGCGTCAAAACCACCCTGGGATTGAATTGTGTATATAAAAATGCGGCATTTGAAGCCTTCCCGCTTGACTGGGGAGGTTTTGAAAAAGTTTTCTTTTTCCCCTTCAAAGACGACATCCGCAATACCGGCGACCCCGCAGATTTGTATGATCTGACTCGCATTTTTAGAGAAAAAACCGCTGACCTCAAAAACAAAGAAACCAATAAATTGCGCGAAATGATGGAGACCCTTCGGGAAATCAAAACGCCCGAAGAAATGGCTCTCATGCGCAAAGCCATCAATATTTCCGCCATTGCCCAAAAGGAAGTCATGAAAGCCATGCACTCCGGCATGTCGGAATCCGAAGTACAGGGAATCCATGAATTTGTTTATAAAAAATACGGAGCCGAATACGAGGGCTATCCCTCCATTGTAGGTGCAGGAGAAAATGGCTGTATCCTTCATTACACAGAGAATATCCGCCCCCGGTTGAATAACGACCTGGTTTTAATGGATTTAGGAGCAGAATATCACGGTTATACCGCCGACGTTACGAGAACCATTCCCGCATCCGGACGATTTTCTCCCGAACAAAAAGCCCTCTACGATCTGGTTTATGAGGCTCAGGAAGCTGCTTTCGCCGCCTGTAAACCGGGCAACTCTTTTAGCGCCCCGCATATAGCCGCAAAAAAAATTATTGATACAGGACTCGCCAATCTGGGAATTATTCAGAAAGATTCTTTTCATACGTATTTCCCTCATGGCACTTCACATTTCCTGGGTCTCGATGTACACGACAGAGGTCGTTATGGCCCGCTCAAACCGCAAATGGTCATCACAGTCGAGCCGGGAATTTATATCCCGCATGGCAGCCCCTGCGACCCCAAATGGTGGGGAATCGGAGTGCGAATCGAAGATGATATCCTGATTACAGAGACCGGTTATGAAAACCTCTCGGTTTATGCACCCCGAAAATCCGAAGAAATTGAAGCCATTATGGCGGAGCCTAGCCCCCTCGATGATTTCGTCTTACCGGCACTCGATCAGATGAATCATTAGCAAATAATTTAATAGGGCTTTTTTTTACATTCCTTTTTAGTAATTTTGTCCGCTGATTCTGAGTAGTGAGTAGTATTTAGGAAATTCAGCAAGTATGTATATTAATGCTCTGGCACATTACCTTCCTGAAAAGGTCGTTCCCAATTCGTATTTTATCAATGTCAACGGGTTAACAGATGAATGGATAGAGGCCCGCACCGGTATCCGCGAAAGAAGAAAGGCTGGTTCGGGAGAAAATACGAATACAATGGCGGTCAATGCTTTAAAGCTTGCCGTTGAAAGCCTTCCCTACCCGAAAGAAGAAACGGATCTCATTGTAGGTGCAACCTATTCTCCCTATGATACCGTAGGCACACTGGCGCATGCCGTGCAATTTGAACTGGGGGTAAATCATATCCCGGCCGTGTCTATTTCGGCAGCCTGTTCCTCCTTCCTCAACGCAATTGAAATTGTGGAAGGTTATTTTGCCTCCGGCAAAGCCAGCAAAGCGCTGGTTGTTGTCTCTGAACACAATACGGCCTACGCCAATGAAAAAGATACCGTATCAGGACATCTTTGGGGAGACGGAGCTGCCGCCGTTTTTATTTCACGGGAAAGACAATCCGAAAATGACCTGTTTATCCGTGAAGTAAATACCAAAGGTGCCGCTCTCGTCGGAAAAGGCGTGGAAGCCGTGGTCCTCCGGCCTTTTGATGGCGGAATCATCATGCCTCACGGGCGCGATGTTTTCATCAATGCCTGCCAGTATATGGCGCAGACCACCGACGATATTCTTAAAAAACATGGCTATTCCATCGAAAATTTGGCCTGGTTTATTCCCCACCAGGCCAATATGCGTATATCCCGCAATGTCGCCGAACAGCTAAAGCTACCCGAAGAAAAAATTGTATCCAATATCCAGTACCTCGGCAACACCGGATGTGCAGGATGTGCCATCGGCCTCTCCGAAAGGAGAAACGATTACACGCCCGGCGATGTCATCGTGGTTTCGGTTTTTGGAGGTGGGTATTCCTATGGGGCGATGCTTGTAGAAGTTTAAAATCCTTAGGGATATTTGATCAGCATTCCTCCTTCGGCTTTTCCTCCGTTTAAAACAGAGTAGAAGTAAATCCCTGACGGCAAATCTCCCATCGGTATTTCCACCTGGTTGTTTTCCGATATATCCCAATTTTGCCGGTACAATGTCCCGCTCGTCGGCGAAGTGATGGTCAGGGTCGCAGGCCCTGCTCCCTCTACGACTACTTTCAGGGTTTCGGAAAAAGGATTCGGATAAACCAATACCTGCAAGGGGCTGTCTGCTACCAAGGTGTCTTCTTCCGTTTTTCCCACACCTAATCCTCCCGCCCAAGCCTGGAAAGTGCCCGTAACTTTGTATCCGCCTGAAAACGATCCTTCGGACTCTGCACGAATGATTTTCACCTTTCCGTCGGGTTCCAGCTGGTCCGGGGTGATATTGGAAACAGCACCGGGACTCAACACGATGTTGAGGTCTGACCAGTCATTTCCGGTGATGTTTTTCCAACCGGTTGCTTCCTCATCGGTATAGTATAACGACACCCGATAACTACCCGCAGGCGGGCTGTTTTCGGTATAAACAAAAAACGTTTTGTCCATAAGGTCGTACTGATGCGAAGTGTCGCTGCTCTGGAAAGAAGTTGCTCCTTTACCTTCTCGGTCTATTTCCACCCATACACATCCCCAGTCTGTACTGCCGAGGTTTTCCATGCTGAGCATCAGTTGGCCGGAAGTTTCATCAAAAAAATTGACACTCGCCAGCGGCCCTAATGCGTAACTGTGCGAAAGGCCCGTAACGGAGGAAATCGGTACATTGCCCGTCATCGAAATATCATCATCACTGATGCGGACATTTACCGAAAATACTTTCCCCGCCTCTGCCCTTGTAGTATCGGCGACGCGAAGTTCCAATGTCAGTATTTCGGTTGTTTCATATACAGCATCATCCAGAATCCGTATCGAGACAAAACGGGTCGAACTGTCTCCCGCAGGAAAAGTGATTTGTGTGCCTTGAGGGAAAACATAATCTTCGCTCTGTATGGCGGTAGAAGTCGTTGGTACCAGAATATTGACCACTACATTTTCCAACGGCGGATGGGAAACTTTCACCGGGATCATTACCTCTTTAACCCTCTCGCAATCG
Source organism: Bacteroidia bacterium (assembly GCA_033764335.1). GTDB lineage: Bacteria > Bacteroidota > Bacteroidia > J057 > J057 > JAGQVA01. The sequence continues at coordinate 51,364 of JANRJC010000017.1, forward strand.
GCTCCCACCGCCTCGCTTTCAGAAGTGAGATATTCGGTTTTGTCAAACCGCACGACCGGCCTCACCACTTTCTGAATGGTAAAATTTGCGTCGGATATATCAAAAAAAACATTGTCCGCGGCTTTTACCTTTATCCGCGCCTGTGTGATGTCGAGATTGGGAACCGTAACAAAAGCATTACCGCTATTAGGAAGTTGTGAACCCAAGATGTAGGGGAATGTATATCCCCCGTCTATGGAAAGGGAAATATTCACCTTCGTGCAGTTTACCGGCGCGGCCTGTGTCCCCGCCACATCCCAGGTAATGGGTAAAGGCGTACCTCCCGGCCAGACAAAACCCGGTGTATTCTGACTTGTGATACGAAAGGGGCCGGCAGCCCCGGCTACGTTTACCTTTACCGTATCCACATTTACCCGCCCACCGCCGGGATGGTTGTCTCTTACGGAAAAAAGGAAGTTTAGCGTCCTTCCAGTGCCCGGTAAAACTTCGCCGGCGGTGGTGGTTTTATTCAAAATGTCTGCAATTCGGGGGAAAATGCGGGACGGCTGACTTGTCGGGGAAAAAGAACGAAACAAAGGCCCGTCCGTTTTATTGGGGTCGTCGGGTGGCCCGGATGCACCCAGGTCGTATTGTTCCCAGTTATAGGAAAGCAACCCTCCATCGGGATCGGTTGCTGTACCCACAAGTTCAAAAGGCGTCGAAACCGGGATTGTATAGTCGGGGCCGCCGTTGGCGGTGGGGGCATTATTTCCCAAAACGGTTTTTACCGGACAGGAATTTCCCACACCCGTCACCGTAAAGGCAAAAATTTCTGCCTGGCTTACTGCATGAAAATAGTCATCGCTATGGCTTTGGAGATTTTGTCCGGCACAGATTCCGGCATATCCCATGATGGTCGAACCACTTCCCGGTTCAAAAGCCGTAGGTGCATAGCGGTTAGTGGTGCAACTCCCGGAACTACCGTTAAACGTGTGATGAGCACCCAACTGATGGGCGAGTTCGTGTGCCACGAGATCAACTGCAAAAGGATCGCCCACCGGCGCATTGGAACCTGTAACTCCCTGCCCTTTATAGCCGGTAAAACAGGCAACCCCTAATGCCGCAAGACCTCCCGGCCCTGTACCAAATGTATGACCGAGATCGTAGTTGGCTGTACCAATGAGCGCATCCAGAGTGGATTGACTTTGGTTTACCAGCAATGCCGGGTTGTTGTTGGTAAAGGGGTCGGCGTTGGCATCGGTAAAAATAATCTGATCATTGTTATTTACCAGTACCAGCCGGATAGACAGGTCGCGTTCAAAAATACCATTGATACGGTTGATGGTAGAAGCGATCGCGCCCATTGCTGCGGTGACCGTGCCCCCATGAAAAGTAGTAAACTCCCCCGTAGCGGCAACGGCCAGTCGGTACGTGCGGCGACTGCCGTCTGACTCGGTGGCGGGGCTTTGCGAAAATTCGTTTGTATGACCGGGCGCATTTGTGCCCAGGCTGATCTCCGCCGAAGGCGGCTCCAACGGGTCAATTTCTTCGAAAATCCGCAAAGGATCGGGCCGAAAGTCCGACTTGTGATAAACGAGATATTGCGTAGTTGTAAAACGGGAAACCGGATCAATAAAAACGGCGGTTCCATTTCCGGAAATCATCGCATGAAACCCGGCAGGCGTGAGGTCGGCTCTCAGGGAAAATTCTCCCGAAAATGACCGACCGGAAAAGGTTCGGATTTCCGGGAAAGAAGCCGCTAACCCCGGTTCCATAACCGGAATTTCAACCACGGTAAAATCCATAAAACTGCCGTCAGGCATCGGTAGGGATACTGTAAGCGGAAGGCGCTGCGTATCCAGATAATGGCCGAGCGATACCGGGTCCAAGACCATTGGGCGAAAAGCCAATGGATGAATGTCGGCGTCTGAAAGAATAAGGTTTTTATCCAATAAATTTTCAGACCATAAAAACCGAGAGGATTCAGACTGTGCAAACGAAAGAGCGAAACAACCCCAAAAAGCGATTACAAGCAGGTAAGAGCGTAAAAAATGAGCCAGATACATATTTCAACAGGGTGAACTCCGGAGGCTAATGTAGCAGAAAAACGACTATTTCCAAGTTCGAAATTCCACCGAATCTATATTTTCGTAAATAAACAAACCCCTTTTACAAACAATATCCAGAGGGGGTTTTCTGCTGTTCTCCGAATTCTTTTTACTTTTACCGGATGAAAAAAATTTTCCTCATCGTGGTATGGGGGGTATGGATTTTACCTTCTGTGGCACAGGTCCCCAATCCGGCTGTTTTTGGCCAGACCATTACTCGCCATGAGTTATCCGAAGCCCTGCAAATTTTGGCCGCTGCTGATATGGAAGGCCGAGAAGCAGGAAGCCCGGGGCAGAAAAAAGCCGCAGCATATATTTCCGACCAGTTTCACAAAATGGGACTTAAACCCGTCGTTTCAGATTCCGGCGGTGGGAAAAGTTATTATCAACCCTTAGTCCTCAGCCGTTCCAAAATCCTCACTGCCCGGGTGCGGCGAAATAGCCAAAAACTCACCCACCTCAAGGAAATGATTTGCCTGAATGGAAACACTTATGGAAATGAAGTAAAAGTCCCGCTGGTATTTGTTCAAAAAGGAAATCCGGAAGATTATACAGGGCTGGATGTAAAAGGAAAAGCCGTATTGATGGTGGATTATGCCGAGGATGCCATTGAGAAAAAAGAATACGCCCTCGAACAAGGTGCCGTAGCTTTTTTTGCCGTTACGACCCGTACCGCTTCGCAATTCAACCGCCAGATGAAGCTATTTTCCTTCTATTTGTCCCGTCCCAAAGTCGAACTTAAAGAGTCGGGAAAACCCTTTCCGACTTTTATGATTTCGCCAGAGTATGCCGCAGTTCTTCTGAATGTCGCAGAAGGCGAATTTCAGACTCTCTCTCGGGGACACTCTTCGGAGGTGCAGTATAAGGTGGAAGTAGAAGAAACCTTCCTTTCTACCGAAAATGTAGTAGGCATCGTGGAAGGTACGGACAAAAAAGAAGAAGTAATTGTGATCACGGCCCATTATGACCATATCGGCAAACAGGGCGAAAAAATCTACTACGGGGCCGACGACAATGCTTCCGGCACGGTTGCTTTGCTGGAAATTGCCGAAGCCTTTGCCGAAGCGGCAAAGCAGGGAGTCCGCCCACGGCGAAGTGTCCTTTTCATCGCTCTGACCGCCGAGGAAAAAGGACTGCTCGGCTCTGATTATTATACCCAAAATCCGCTCTTTCCGCTCGAAAAAACCGTCACCAACCTCAATATGGACATGGTCGGCCATCTCGATCAGAACCATACCCAAAACCCTCGATTTGTATCCGTTGTAGGCTCAGACTGGCTCTCCAGCGAGTTGCATGAAATTCACGAAACCGCCAATCAGAAGTATGTGCAATTGGAGTTGGACTACCGTTTTAATTCCCCCACCCATCCCGAAATGTTTTATTATCGCTCCGACCAATACAACTTTGCCAAGTTTGGGATTCCCGTTATTTTTTACACCAGTGCCGACCATGAGGATTACCATAAACCCACGGACACCGTTGACAAAATCAAATTTGAGCGCATAGAAGGAGTAGCGCAGCTTATTTTTTATACTGCATGGGAAATTGCCAACCGGGAAAAAAGGCTAAAAGTGGACAAAACGCCTCCCCATTGAGGTTTAGTTTCGACCTATTTCAAAAATATATACCTTGGTCAGCACGTCGCGAAAGGGAACCTGCAAGAGTGTTTCTTTGAGTGAATATTTTTTTTCAGCAAGGCTTTCCACAAACTTTCGGCTCAACGGCCTTCCGGGGTCGCTGAGAATAATCGTTCCGCCGGGCTTGAGTAAAACGTCAAACGCTTCAAGCAGGGGTTCGATATTCCGGGCTTCATAAACAACGTCAGAGGCCAGGAGAATATCGGAAGCCATCGCCGGATCCGGGTAACGCCAGTCCAATACTTCCAGACGAGGTTCGATAGGAATATTCATTTTCCAAATCAGCCGGGTCACTTCCAATGCTTCGGGCAAATAGTCGGTCATCAATACCTGCCCCCCGGACCTTGCCGCAGCGATTCCGGGAAGCCCCAGGCCACAGCCGATTTCCAACACCGTTTTCCCTTTACATATACCCGAGTCGAGTAAATAATCCGCCAGACCAATACCTGAATGCCAGAGGTCCGCCCAATAGGGAATCCGTTCGTCAATAAAGTCCTCATGTTCAGGGCCTTTAGCAATCAGATCATCGTACAACTGATCAATATTAGTAACCGTGGCGAGGTCAAATTTTTCGCCCTGAAGCTCCAGAGAAAAAAAAGAAAAATCGTACTTCTGCGATAAAATTTGCCGCAATAGCTCTGTTTCGGTCAGGGACATATTGTATATATTTACAAAGAAACCGCAATATATTCATTTCATCCCTAACAACCCGTGTGCGCCGGTAAGTGTTTCGTTATGGGACACTTTTTATTTTCATGCCTGTTTCGATGTGAAACAATTTATCGTATATTACCCTCTCGCAAAAGATTTAAAATACTGAAAATCAAACCCTTACACCCAGTGGCATATTTGTTGATCCAATCAATATACGGAAATCTTTTAATACTATGGACGAGCTTGTACAATCCCCGGGTATGGACCGGGTCATCAAAAAAAGAAAGTGGACGCCCGAGAAAATCGGCCTTTACATTGTTGCGCCTTTATTAGGCATTATTTTCATCGGTTGGCTGATAAGCTCTACCAGCGGTTCCCGTCTGAAAGTGCAAAAAGAAAGGCTTTCCATAGCCACCGTGGAAAAGGGTATTTTTCAGGAAACCATTCCCATCACCGGAAGGGTTTTACCCCTCAACACCGTGAGGGTTGACGCCGTGGAAGGCGGGCAGGTGAAAGAAGTTTATCTTGAAGGCGGAGAAATTGTGGAAAAAGGAGACATTATCCTGAAACTCACCAATCCGGGCCTCGAACTTAATTATATGAACCTCACCACCAATATGCTGGAGCAGGCCGACCAGTTGCGCAATACCCGCATTACGATGGAGAACACCGGATTGAACCTCAAGGATGACCTCATACAGATAGACTATCGTATCCGGGATTTAGGTGAACAACACAAACGAAACGAGGTGTTGTTTAAAGACAGTGTCATTTCCCGCCAGGTATATGAAACCACCAAGTTTGAATACGAATACCAGATTGGCCGAAGACAACTTATGATGGAGCGAATTCGCCGCGATTCGATTCTCCGCGGCCAGCAAATCGGGCAGGTAGAAACTTCCCTTGACCTGGTGGATCAAAACCTTTACGCCATCAAACGCAACCTCGACAACCTCATTATCAAAGCACCGGTTTCCGGGCAACTTTCGGCCATCCGGGTGGACATTGGCCAGACCGTAAACCAAGGCGACAACCTCGGGCAAATAGATATTCTCGACGGGTATAAAGTCCGGGCAAATATTGACGAACATTATGTATCGCGAATTGAAGACGGTCAAAAAGGCTCCTTTCCTTTCGCCGGAGACAATCATCTCCTGATTATCCGGAAAATTTATACCACCGTCGCCAACGGTTCTTTCGAAGTGGACATGAATTTTATCAATGACGAACCCGAAGGTATTAAAGTAGGACAGAATTTACAGGTTCGTCTTGCCCTGAGCGACGAATCCGAAGCCATCCTGATACCCCGTGGCGGGTTTTATCAGACTACGGGAGGAAATTATATCTATGTGCTGAGTGAAGACGGTAAAACCGCTTACAAACGCGACATACGCATCGGCAGACAAAGCGACCGTAACTACGAAATCCTGGAAGGATTACAACCGGGAGAAAAAGTCATCACCTCCAATTATGAGGTGTTTAACAATGCCGATGAACTTATCTTGAACGATTAATGCCAGTTATATGATCCGTACACAAAACCTCGTAAAACTCTACCGCACCGAAGAAATTGAGACTACCGCGCTCAATGAAGTTTCCCTTACTGTCAATGCAGGGGATTTCCTCTCTATCATGGGGCCTTCCGGTTGTGGGAAATCAACCCTGATGAATATCCTCGGTTTGATTGACAGTCCCTCCAGTGGTCAGTATTTTTTTCTGGATGAAGACGTTTCCCGTTATTCGGAAAAACAGCGGGCCAACCTCCGCAAGGAAAACCTGGGGTTCGTGTTTCAGAGTTTTAACCTTATTGACGAACTGACGGTGTTTGAAAATGTAGAACTACCCCTCATTTACACCCGAATGAAGTCCGCTGACCGGAAAAAACGGGTGGAAAACGTGTTGGAAAACATGAATATGATGCATCGCCGCAATCATTTTCCCCAACAACTTTCCGGTGGACAACAACAAAGGGTAGCCGTAGCCCGCGCCATTGTAAATGAACCCAAGCTAATCCTCGCCGACGAACCCACCGGTAACCTCGACTCCTCCAATGGGGACGATGTGATGAAAATGCTCACCCAACTCAATGAGCAGGGAACTACCGTGGTAATGGTTACTCACTCCGCCCGCAATGCAGAGTTTGGTCATAAAATCGTAAGGCTTCTTGATGGTAAAATTGTCTCGGAAAATACAGTAAGCAACCGGCAACAGATCTGACTATATGTGGAAAAATTACCTTAAAACTGCGTTTCGGAATCTTCTGAAACAGAAATTCTATGCCATTATCAACATTCTCGGACTGGCAGTAGGAATAACCTGCTGTCTGCTCATTGTACTGTTTGTCGTGGATGAAATCAGTTTTGACAAATTCCACGAAAAATCAGACCGAATTTACCGAATTGGCGCCCATCTTACCATCGGGGAGATGGATGGTCGGGTTGCGGTGGTTTCTGCCCCTATGGCGCAGGCCATGATTACCGATTTTCCCGAAGTGGAAAATGCAACCCGTTTCCGCATGCGAGGCAGTTATCTGATCAAACATAAAGAGTCGGGATCTGAAAATGTAAAAGAAAACGGATTCGTATTCTCCGACCCTCAAATCTTCGACATTTTTACCGTAAAATTCCTCGAAGGGGATAAAAACACGGCACTGAAAGAACCCAATACCCTTGTTCTGACAAAATCCAAAGCCGATAAGTTTTTCCCTAATGGCGGTGCCCTAAACCAGATTCTCACCCTCGACAACCGCTGGGACTATAAAATTGTCGGCGTCATCGAAGACTGGCCTGCCAACTCACATTTCCGGCAGGATTATCTGCTGGCTATGGAAGGCTTGGACGAAAGTAAACAACCGATCTGGGTCAGTCATAATTTCAATACATACATACTGCTAAAAGAAGGAGCAGATCCCGCCGGCCTGGAAGCCAAATTTCCCGGAATGGTCGAAAAATACGTCGGCCCGCAGATTAAATCATTTATGAATGTGGACATGAAGGATTTTGAAAAAAGTGGCAACCGGATCAGCTTTTTTCTCCAGCCTTTGACCGACATTCACCTGAAATCTGACCTCGATGTGGATTTTAGCCCCAACAGCGACATCGTTTATGTGTGGATATTTTCCGCCATCGCCATCATCATCCTGCTTATTGCCAGTATTAATTTTATGAACCTCTCCACCGCCCGGTCTGCCAATCGTGCCAAAGAAGTGGGGGTACGCAAAGTGCTCGGCTCCGTCCGTGGCAATCTTATCTCGCAGTTTCTGGTGGAATCCATCCTCATCACTTTTATCGCTTTTGTTGTCGCAGTCATCCTTGCCGAAGCATTCCTGCCTGCTTTTAATCAGATTTCCGGAAAATCGCTCGTCCTTCCGCTGAATTCTCCCTGGATGATCCTCAGTCTGCTACTGGGAATACTATTGGTCGGGGGTCTTTCCGGTATGTACCCGGCTTTTTTTCTCTCTTCTTTCGAGCCGATTTTTGTACTCAAAGGCAAACTGAGCGCCGGGTCAGGAAGCACCCTGCTACGAAGTACCCTGGTAGTGGTTCAGTTTATTGCCTCCATTGTGCTCATCATCTCGACGGTACTGATTTACCAGCAGATGAATTTTGTACAGAATAAAAAACTGGGCTTTGATAAGGAGCAGGTACTGGTGATTGATGATACCTATTCCCTTGGCGACAAAATTACTACCTTTAAAGAGGAATTAATCAAACGACCGGATGTAAAAACGGCTACGATTTCTTCGTTTTTACCGGTAGAAAATACCGACCGGAATAATACCGTCTTCTGGCCCGAAGGCAAACAAACGGAAGACAATCAGGTATTGATGCAGCGGTGGAATGTGGATTTTGACTATATCCCTACTTTGGCCATGAAAATGGCCGACGGACGGGCATTTTCCCGCGAGTTTTCGACCGACTCGATGGCCATGATTATCAATGAAACAGCCGTCAAAAATTTCGGCTTCGAAAATCCCATTGGGCAGAGAATCTCCACTTTTGATGATTTTGATGACCTTTTGCAGCAGCCAGTAGCAGCAACCTACACGGTTGTAGGAGTAGTGGAAGATTTCCACTTCGAATCGCTGCGGCAAAATGTATCTGCGCTTTGCCTTACCATTGGAAAAAGTCCGGGGTTTATTTCGGTGCGGGTCAATACCGAAAACCTGGCCGAAACTATTGCCGGAATCGAAAAAACCTGGAAAGAATTTGGACCGGGACAACCGTTTAACTACGCGTTCCTCGACGACCGGTTTAACGAAATGTATAAAGCCGAACAGCGAATGAGCAGTATTATGACGGCTTTTACCCTTCTGGCCATTCTGGTTGCATGCCTGGGGCTTTTTGCCTTGGCGGCTTTTATGGCCGAACAACGCACCCGCGAGATTGGTATCCGGAAAGTATTGGGAGCCGAAATCCGCCACATTGTGCTTTTGCTCTCCCGCGACTTCTTGAAACTCATCGCAATCTCCTTTGTGATTTCCCTGCCGATAGCGATTTACGGCATGCACCTTTGGCTTAGAGACTACGCCAATCATATTGACCTCAAAACTGTAGCACCCTGGGCGGCCATGATTGCTGCGGGGATTACACTGCTGATTACCTTTATTTCCGTAAGTAGCCAAAGCCTTAAAGCCGCGCTCGCAAATCCGGTGGATTCGCTACGTAATGAGTAATTATGCTTAAAAATACGATTAAAATCGCTGTCCGGAATTTTTTGCGGCACAAGGGCTATTCTGTGCTGAATATTCTGGGCCTTGCCATTGGCATTGCCAGTAGTCTGCTGATTCTTCAGTATGTGATCCATGAACTGAGTTATGACAAGTTTCATACCCGGCTGGATCGTATCTATCGGGTAGAATATGATTTTTACAAAGACGGTGAACCGCTCTTTAAATGCGCAACGGCTTTCCCGGGAGTTGGTCCTGCGGCAAAAGCAGATTTTCCGGAAGTGGAAACCTTTACTCGTTTCCTGCTTCGGTATGGAGGCGGAATCATACGCTATAAAGACGTAAGCATCAAAGAGGATAATGTATTTATGGGAGAACCGTCTTTGTTTGATGTTTTTTCCTACGAACTTCTCGAAGGCGATCCGAAAACGGTGCTGGAAAAACCCAACACCGGTCTGATTGCGGAGGATGTGGTGGAAAAATATTTTGGAGACGAAGATCCGATCGGCAAGCGAATCAAATTTGGAACTAATGAGGAATACGAAATTACCGGTATCCTCCGCTCTCCCGAAAACTCTCACCTCAAATTCTCGTTTATTTTTTCCCTCGCCTCCGCCGAAAACTGGGGGCCGGATATGGTCGAAACCCTTGCCACCAACTGGGGATGGTATGATTTTTTCAACTATCTGCTATTGAAACCGGGCACAGATCCCGAGGAACTCGAAGCCAAATTTCCCGCTTTTGTCGAAAAACATACCCGTGAAGGTCAATGGGAACGAACAAAATTGGTGCTTCAACCGGTACAGGACATTCACTTGTATTCGGATCTGATTCAGGAGGCGCGAGTAAATGGCAATGGAACCATCGCTTATGTCCTGCTCACGATCGCTTTGTTTATTTTAGTCATTGCCTGGATCAATTATATCAACCTCGCCACCGCACGCGCGATGGAACGAGCGCGCGAAGTCGGGGTGCGTAAGGTCGTAGGTGCAAGCCGTTATCAACTCATCGCACAGTTTATTACCGAGTCCTTAATGCTCAATATTGTAGCTGCGATATTTGCTATTATAATATTTGAGCTTTTTCAAGGGTATTTCAATCAATTAGCGGGAAAAAACCTGGATTTCAATCTGCTTACCGCCGGAAAATTCTGGATAGCCCTGCTGGGGCTTTTCCTTACCGGTGCGTTTCTCTCCGGAATTTATCCTGCATTTGTACTCTCTTCCTACAAACCCATTTCTGTACTTAAAGGACGGCTGGCCTCTTCCCGTCACGGAGTGCTGCTTCGAAAAACCTTGGTAGTGGGGCAATTTTTTACTTCTTCCCTCCTGATTGCAGGCACGATCATCGTCTATCAGCAGATTAGCTTCATGCAGGGCCAGGAATTGGGGATAAATATCGAACAGACCCTTGTGATAGACGCTCCCGGTGTTGTGGCGAGTGATTCGGTGTATGTACAAGGCTTAAATGTTTTTAAGCAGGAATTGTTATCCCGACCCGGTATTACCGATATTACGAGTTCGACCGAAGTACCCGGCACTCTGATTTACTGGACCAACGGTGCCCGCCGCCTGGGACAGGCTCCGGAGACCTCGGGAATCCTTTATAAAGTAGGAATTGATTACGATTATATAACCTCTTTCGGCCATAAATTGCTGGCGGGCAGGGCATTTTCCGAAACACATGGAACGGAAGAAAACACGTTGATTATCAATGAGTCTGCGATGAAAATGTTGGGTTTTGGGGACCCGGAAAGCAGCATCGGGCAAAAAGTGATCGAAGGAGGAGATACGGTACAGGTCATAGGGGTAATTTCGGATTATCATCAGGAAGGATTAAAAAAAGGTCATGATCCCATCGGTTTCCGCCTGGTTCCCCATGCACAGCGGTATTATTCGCTGAAAGTGAATACTGCTGATTTAAAAGAAACGCTGGCCTTCATCGAAGAAAAATACCTTGCTGTTTTTCCGGAAAATCCCTTCAACTATTTTTTTCTCGACGAATTTTTCAACCGCCAGTATGCCTCGGAAATCCGATTTGCAAAAGTTTTTGGTCTTTTTGCGTCCCTCGCGATTTTTGTAGCCTGCCTGGGTCTGTTGGGCTTATCGGCTTTCAGTGCCAATCAGCGCGCCAAAGAAATCAGCATCCGCAAAGTGCTGGGTTCTACCATAGCCAATATCTTCATGCTCTTGTCCAAAGATTATTTTTTACTGATTATTCTCGGAAATCTTCTGGCAGTTCCGCTGGTACTTTGGGGCATGAATCAATGGCTGAAAACCTTCGCTTTTGGTATTACGATTTCCGGCTGGGTATTTCTTCTCTCTACCATCACCACCCTGCTTATTTCGCTGCTCGCAGTAAGTTATCAGTCGCTGAAAGCGGCCCGAAGTAATCCTGTCAACGCACTTAGAAACGAATAACTGTGTCCGTCAGTTCCCTTTAAAAGGGGGATGACCGACGGAAGGGGGTTCAAATTATGCTTAAAAATACAATCAAAATCGCCTTTCGCAATCTGGCCAGACACAAAGTCTATAGCCTGATTAATATCATCGGGCTTTCGGTGGGGATTAGCTGCTGCTTACGACGCCTGGAAAAAAGTTATGCCGAATATGTCGCCGCTGGAAACGGGTATCGCTATTTCCTGCAACCACTCCGGGACATTCACCTGCGCTCACACCTTGAGGGAGAATTTAAAGCCAACGGCAATATTCTTTATGTATGGCTAGGGTGCAATTCAAAATGTCGCATCACCGGTCTTGCCGCCGTTAAGGCCCCTCCTCCCTGCGGTCGTCAGAAAGAGCACGTGAAGTCGGCATACGCAAGGTACTTGGTTCATACCGGGGGCAGCTGATTTTTCAGTTTCTCGTGGAGTCCGTTATTATCAGTGGGATCAGTCTGATTGTTTCGCTGATGATTATCCCATTTGCCCTGCCGGTATTCAACGAGCTTTCCGGAAAAAACTTAACGCTGAATGAAAATTCCCAGTGGTGGATGGTTGCTGATGGACAAATGGCTGGAAGATTTTGTCTATCGGGTCACCATCCATCCTATGACTTTCCTTTTCGCAGGAGGAATCGCCCTGGCCATCGCATGGATTACGGTCAGCTACCAATCTTTCAAAACCGCCCTTTCCAATCCTGTCGAGGCACTGAGGGATGAATAAATTTTATCGCTTGGAGTATATATGGAAAATTCCTATTTTCGGAAAATTCATCAAGCTTGAAAGTAGCATTAACCGGTGCCTCGGGTCATGTAGGCGCCAATATTACCCGGCAATTATTGGGAAAAGGAATACGCCCGCAGGTATTGGTAAGAAACGATAGAAAGGCTGTCGAAGGGCTGAATGTCGAAACTATTGCAGGGGATGTGCTAAATCCCGAAAGCCTGGACAGACTGGTAGCCGGGGCATCGGTGGTAATCCACTCAGCCGCCCTTATATCCATTTCCGGAGACCCCGACGGATCTGTTTTTCGCACCAATGTGGAAGGAACGCAGAATGTAGTGAATGCCTGCCTGAAAGCCGGCGTAAAAAGGCTGGTTCACATAAGTTCTGTCCATGCCTTCCAACAACTACCTAAAGATCAGGCACTTAATGAGGAAAGAGAAAAGGTAGGCGAATCCGGTTTTGCCTATGACCGCTCCAAAGTAGCAGGAGAAAATGTGGTCAGAAAGTCCGTTGACAAGGGTCTGGAAGTAATTATTCTCAATCCGACTGCAATCATTGGACCTTATGACTTTAAACCCTCCTTTATGGGAAAAGCCCTGTGGGAAATCTATCAAGGAAAGATACCTGCGATGATTAGCGGAGGTTTTGACTGGGTGGATGTGCGCGATGTGGCGGATGCAGCGATTCAGGCGATGGAAAAAGGCGAAAGTGGTGAACATTACCTAATCTCGGGACATTACCTTCCGGTTCGGGAACTGGCTGCGACCTTGTGCAGGATTTACGACCGGAAGCCGCCGGGCATGGTTTTGCCACAGTTTGTGGCCCGTCTGGGGTTGCCTTTTATCCAACTTTATGTGTCTCTGACTCATCGCCCGCCGCTATACACCCGAGAATCGCTCGATACCCTTCGAGACGGAAATCCGATGATATCCTGCCAAAAAGCGCAGAAAGCATTGGGATACCGCCCCCGTCCGGTCGAAGAAACACTGAAAGATACCATGGACTGGATGCTTACACACCGGATATGAATACCTTTATTTTTATATGGATCGCCCTGGGAATCGTTATTTTCCCTCTCCTGCTAAGAGTATCTGCCCCTTACGGTCGCCATATACGAAAAGGCTGGGGACCGCTAATACCCAATCGGATGGGATGGATCATCATGGAAATGCCGGCATTGCTGGTTATGCCGCTGCTGTTTTTTACCGGTAGTTCCCCTAAACCTGTGGTTTCATGGGTATTTGTGGGGCTTTGGCTGCTGCATTATATCAATCGTACCCTCATTTTCCCACTAAGAGTACATACAAAAGGGAAAAAAATGCCTTTAGCTATTGTCGTTTTTGCCCTATTTTTTAATGTCGTCAACGGTAGTATCAATGGATTATACTTCGGAGAAAATGCCTATCTCTACCCGGAAACATGGCCTACCGACTTCCGATTTGTGGCGGGAGTGGGGTTGTTTGTGACCGGGCTTATGATCAACTGGCAGTCCGACAATATCCTGCTGCGCTTGCGGAAACCCGGAGAAACGAGTTATAAAATCCCTCGCGGCGGACTTTTTCGTTATGTTTCCTGTCCCAATCACTTGGGAGAAATTGTCGAATGGACCGGATTTGCCGTGCTCACCTGGTCGTTTTCAGGCTTTGCTTTTGCCCTATGGACAGCAATAAATCTCATTCCAAGAGCATTGGATCATCATAAATGGTACCTAAATCATTTTCCAGATTACCCTGCGAATCGCAAGGCAGTTTTTCCTTTTATTCTTTAATATTCCGGTAGTATTATGCCGGTTTGGGGTGTTTTTTTTGATAATAGTTGACATGAAAACTTTTTTTGTTTAATTTTTCGAACAATTAAACGATTTTTTAAACACGATAACATTATGGAAAACGAAACCATTACTAATGTAGGAACTCAACAACTCGCCAGCCAGGGTCAGCGAATTGGCGCGTATCTCATAGATGCAATCCTGATTGGAGTTGTATCTGTTATCCCCGTTCTTGGCTGGATTGTCGGTATCGGCTATGGCCTCACCCGCGACTCTCTTCCTTTTTTGGACGGACAGAGTCTGGGCAAAAAATTACTGAAACTACGCGCCGTTACCGATGATGGACAGAGCCTCTCCGGAAACTGGGGACCCGGCATCATCCGGAACGTAGTTCTGTTTATACCCTTTTTCGGGATTGTAGAGTTGATTGTTCTTTTAACCAATAAAGAAGGCAAAAGACTCGGCGATCAGTGGGCAAAAACGAAAGTAATTGTAGCTGAATAAATTTTACCTGATGGCGCAATCTAACGACGTACCTGAAAAGTACCAACATCTCCTTGACAACGGTTATGAGTTCCGCTTTAGCGATTATATTCGCCGGGGCTGGGAACTTTTCACCGCCGATCCCTGGCCGCTGATTGGCTTTAACTTATTGCTGGTCATTGGTTCCATTGTTGTCAGTTTCATTCCTTTTATTGGTTCCATCGGTTTGATGATTATTTCACCGGTACTCTCTGCCGGGGTATATATCTACATTGATAAAATTGCCAAAGGGCAGGACAGAACTTTTAATGACTTCTTCTCTGCATTCCCCATGCTGGGGCAGCTTTTTCTGGGCAATTTTACCGGTAGTATCCTCACCGGCCTGGGTATGCTTCTTCTGCTTTTGCCGGGTATTTATCTGGCCGTAGCTTATACCATGGTGATTCCGCTTATTACTTTTGCCGGGATTGAATTTTGGCCTGCGCTGGAAACCAGCCGCAAAGTCATTACCAAAAACTGGTGGTCATTTTTCGGATTTCTTTTTGTAATGGGCCTCATTGTTTTCTCCGGAGTTCTTCTTCTGGGAGTAGGCATTTTTGCTACCATTCCCCTCGGCAGTTGTATGTTTTACGCTGTGTATGAAGATATTTTTGGTGAACAAATTGACCCCATGCAAAGCAGAATTGATGAAATTGGACAAGAGATTCAGGAAATAGATTATAAAGACGAAGATTCTTTCTGATCTTTTCGAAATAAAACAAAAAAGTCCCCTCGTGGGACTTTTTTGTTTATTACGGCTTTTTTTCCAATTTTCCCTAAACGCTTGAACCCCATGAACCATTCTTTTTATCCCCCTTCTTTTCGAAATTTCGGTCTGCTGCTGGCCGTAGTTTTTTTGTTGTCCTCCTGCGCTACGAAAAACCAACCCCCTGCAAATAGCGCTTCTGCCGACTCGCTTACGACCGACTCACCCGATCAATCCGCTCCTACTTCGGCCCCCCGATTTAACGCCCTCATCGCCGGCAACGGTGTGCGCGCCCGCGAATTACCTTCGCTGGAAGACAGCGTCCTACGCACCTTTCAGGCAGGCGAAGCCGTCGAGGTTATTCAACCCAACGGGTCAAGAATCAGCATTACCACCGGGGATGAATGTGATGAGTATGGTTATTCCTGGTTTGAAGTCAAAGATGCAAATGGCAAGCTTAGTTTTGTCTTCGGGAAGTTTCTTTTTATCACCCCTTCCGAAGGATTCGGTGCCCCCTGGTACGAACCCTTCGAAATGGCCGGCCAAACCTGGAGCGCGGGTATTGCCCTGGACCAATCTTACGGCCCCAGCGACGAAGAAGGCCTGACCTCTTGTGATAAACTTTTTATGCCTTATTTTTTCCGTCCGGGTGAAACCACCCTTTACCCGGTTTATTACGACCCGAAAGCCCTGCCCGACACAGACCTCGAATGGGGTTCCTCCCGCTTTAATTCCGGAATTTTGTCCATGATTCATTCCTCCGACGGAGGCACAGTCCAGCTTGACAAGGTTGTACCCGTTTTGGGCGAAAAAGCCGCAGACCTCTATTTTACCTTTACCTATCAGGATGGTGAACGAAAAGCCGCGATCCGAATGGGAGAAAAAAACGGAAAATTTCACGTCACAGCGGTAAAAAACCTTTAAAAAATGAGCGCATTTCGACTCACAAAACAATTTCTGCCTTTGGCAGGGTTTCTCTTCATCCTCATCGGAGGATGTAGGGTTAAGACTCCGTCTGAAAGTGAACATTTTCGGCTTCACCCCGATTTTGAAATGCAGCTTGTCGCCGCCGAGCCGATGATCTTCGACCCGGTGGACATGGCTTTTGATGAAAAAGGGCGTGCATTTGTGCTGGAAATGCCCGGCTACCCGCTCAATGACGCCGAAGGGAAAATTATTCTTCTGGAAGACAACAACAGCGATGGAAAATTTGATAAAAGAATTGTTTTTGCCGACAGCCTCGGCGTGGCTTCTTCTCTTATGCCCTACGAAGGCGGATTCCTTGTCGCTTCGCCCCCGCACCTGCTGATGCTCAAAGACACGGACGGAGACAGTCGCGCCGATTTCCGGAAAATTCTGCTTTCGGGTTTCAGTTACGGCAACCTTCAACATAATTTTAACGGCCTGACTTACGGACTCGACAACTGGATTTATGCCGCCAACGGCGGCAATTCCGGCAATGTTTATTGGCCCGATTCGCCCGAAAATAAACACAATATCCGGGGCAACGATCTGCGTTTTAACCTCAAAACCGCTACTCTCGAAAACGTGGGCCGATCCTCCGGCGGATTTGAACTGGCGATGGACGATTGGGGGAATTTTTTTGGAACCCATAATACCGAACATATTTCCCATATCGTTTTTCCCGGCAAATACATCGAAGGCCTTTTGCTAAAACCCACCCATACACTCGACGAAATATCCGATCACAGTGAAGGAGAACTTGCCCGTATTTACCCCATTGGCCGCCAGGATACCCGTGTCAATCACCCCGAGCAATCCGGCTATTTTTCCGGCTCCTGTGGAATCACTTTTTATGGAGGGAATGTCTTTCCGGAAGGATTTAACAACAATATTTTTGTCGCCGATGTGGTTTTAAACCTCATTCACCGGGACGTAGTGCATCCGGAAGGCGCCTCTTTTACCGCTTCACGGCAAGACTTACAAACCGAATTTCTGGCTTCAACCGACCGATCTTTTCGCCCCGTAAATATGGTCACCGGACCCGACGGCGCATTGTATCTGCTGGATATGCACCGCAAGGTTATCGAACATCCCGAATGGATTCCCGACGAAATCGAAGACACCCTCGACCTCAACGCAGGTAAAGACGCCGGGAGAATTTACCGCATTACCCCAAAAGGCGGGCTATCTGTGGCAAAACCCTTATTTGACCCGCAGAATCTGGAAGCCGTAGTCGCAAACCTCGCGCACCCCAATCAGTGGCAGCGTATGACAGCCCAGCGCCTCCTGGTAGAATGGCAGGACGAACGTGCTGTACCTTTACTCGAAAACTTTTTCGCGGCAACCCCCGAAACGCTAGGGCGGCTTCACGCCCTCTGGACATTGGAAGGATTGGGCAAATTAAACGAAAACCTACTTTTAAAGGCTTTGGACGACTCCTCTCCGGGAATCCGCGCCAATGCCATTCTTTTAGCTGAAAAGCTTTTGCCTACAAACGAAAATCTGCTGAACAAAATAATCCTCCGGGCAGAAGACCCTGATCCTGCCGTAAAAAGGCAATTAATGCTTTCGCTCTCTACCCTGCCCTACCCTATGTCGGAAAAAATTTATCCGGTTGTCCTTTCTTTTGCACAAACACAGACTTCCGATGTATGGATCCGAATGGCAACGGCTACCGCAGGTAAACATTTTTCGATACGGTTGCTAAGCGATCTGTTGACACAAAACGAAAGCGCAAACGGGAAAGAAGAGTTACGGGAAATGCTGGCAAAACAAGCAGGCCTGACCGCAACCGAAACCGAGATCGGAGAATTATTGGTACACTCCAGCTACGCCGCAACAGATGTCGGAAAAACCCGTTTGCTCGAAGGTTTAGCCGAAGGGATAAAACGAAGAAATACTCCCATAACCTCAACCGAAACATTTACCACTGCCCTAAACCTAATCGAAAAATCGGAGCAAACCCCGGTCATCCGGGCAGCCTGGAATTTGCGGAAAACACTTAATATCCCCTTTTCCGCGAATAGCCGCCGTTTACTGGCAAATGCAGCAGAACACGTTCGCAATCCTCAGTTGTCGGTGGAAAAACGACTCGAAAATCTTTCTTTATTGGCATTCAGCCCCTTTGCCGAAAAAGAAAGTTTACTTTACGCACTGCTCAATACCCGTGAACCCAATGCCCTTCAACAAGCAGCGATTGATCAATTGAGCGAAGAAGGAACAACCGCTGTTGCGGAAAAGCTGATACAGCTATGGCCCGAACTTGGGCCGGAGACCAAAAATGCCGCGGGAGACATTTTGCTCTATCAGGAAACGAATCATCCGTTTTTGCTCACGGCACTTGAAAGCGGCAAAATCAATCGCGGAGAAATGAATTTTCATCTGGAGCGCCGGCGTGCCTTGTTATTTTCCGATGACGAATCCGTGCGCAAGCGAGCCGAAGCCCTTTTTACCGATGCAGGCGTGATCACCCGAAAACAAGCTTTGGAAAAAATGAGGCCAGCACTGACCACCCCCGGTAATGCGGCCAATGGAAAAACCGTTTTCACTTCCACCTGTGGCACCTGCCATCGCCATAAAGGAGAAGGCAGCGAAGTGGGGCCGGATTTGACCGAAATATACCGAAAAAGCGGACAGACCCTGCTCCACGATATACTAGATCCCAATGCCGCTGCCGACACCCGATATATCAGTCATACCATCGAAACCATTGAGCGAGAGATCATCACCGGCATTATCCTTCAGGAGACCGACGCCGAAATAATTTTGCGCCAGATGAATGGCACCGACCGGAATATAATGCGCAAGGATATCCAGCGGCTCACGTCTTCCGGGTTGTCACTGATGCCGGAAGGGTTGGAAAATGCACTTAATATCCAGCAGATGGCCGATTTATTGGCGTTTTTGCAGGAAAATCCGGCAGAATGAACGACCGTTTATTCGGTAGAAACCACTTTTTTAAGAGAAGCCGAATTGATACAATACCGCAAACCGCCGGGAGGCGGGCCATCCTGAAAAACATGGCCGAGGTGGCCGTCGCAGACATTACACAAAACCTCCACCCGGATCATGCCATAACCTTTGTCTTTAATGTATTTGACCACATCTTCGGTATAAGGTTGGGTAAAACTTGGCCATCCGGTTCCGGATTCAAATTTTTCACGACTGTCAAATAAAAGCGTTCCACAGCATACGCAAGCATATAACGCCGGTTCAAACAATTCGCAGTATTCACCCGTAAATGCCCTTTCAGTTCCTTTTTGGCGAGCGATGCGGTACTGTTCCGGTGTCAGCAATTGACGCCATTCTTCTTCGGTTTTTTCCACTCTGCGGGGAGGGAGTGGATTTTCCTTATTGGTAAAACGGATTACGTCTATCCAGTTGATCATACAGTATATATTGAAGCGAAATATTAGCCAAAGATAATCAAAACCTATGTAAGCAAGGAGCTAAATCTGATATAGACTATTCGAATATTGAAATATCTTTGTTAAAAAATTTCCCACATGAACTTCTTTCGCCATTTTAGAATTATCTCCCTTATTTTACTCTCCCCGCTTTGTATTTCCCTGTCTTTTGCCCAACTGAGTGCGCCTAAAGTAGAAGCCGTTTACGGTGGGCGCATAAGCGCTATCACCGGTATTCGATTGAGTGCTGATACCTCCCGGATTTTCATCACCACCGAAAGTGCAAATTCGGCTTTTTACGCTGATATTTACCATGCCTCCTCCGGGCCTTCCGTTGCCGGAGCCTTTCAGGTAGTGGCAGGTATGGACGATGCCTCCGGCCTGGGTAGCGGTATCCGCGATATAGCCGCCCATGCAACTTCCCGCAATTTGTTTTTCTCCCACATGGGCAAGCTGTACCGCACCGACCCTCTTTTTCCGGTGATTTATGGAGTGGACAGTTTTGGGATAAATACCCTTTTGATCCGGGAAGACCATCTTTTTTATATCAAAGGAGCCGAACTTCACTACGGGACCATTGATGCTTCGGGTAATTTTAGTAAATCTCCGAATTCACCCGTGATGCTTCCGCCCGGTCCCGGACTCATGCAGCCACAGTTGAGCATAGATCCTATATCCGGAAAACTATATGCAATGGGTAGAGGAACAACCCCTAATTTGTTTGTTTCTACCGAACCCTTTGACGCATTTTTATCCACTACCCTGTTGACAAACATTTCTCCGGCTTCTCTCGCCGGTGTAGTCGAATGGTCTTCGATGGGAATCGCCCCTGACGGGCGCATTTTTCTGGCCGGCTCCGACTTCATGCAGAAATACTTTGCCTGGTCCGACAACGACACCCTGTGGACACAGTACGGCAGCGGAACGGGGGGCGCTTCGGGACAGAACCTCAGCTTTGGGGGCGACTCCGCCAACTACAGCGTTTACTATGCCAGTAACTACAATACAAATAAAGGTTTGGCCGGTTCATGGCAATCCTTTGGCTTTGCCGGGTTTGAAACTCACCCCAACGACGGAGCCGTTTACGGTGATCCCGTAAACAAAGAAATGGTCTATATGACCACCGACATGGGCATTGGCGCTTCGGATAATCGCGGGGCAAAAATATTCGAAATCAACGACGGCGTAGAAGCCGTTCAGGTCAGCGATTTTGACATGACCGCCGACAAACAGACCGCTTGGCTTTCTTCCAAAGCCGGAATCCGCAAAGTCTCAAAATACCGCACATCTCCCACCTGGACAAAAGCCATTTTCCCCAACATGGACGGTTCCCCCTATTATGCTGTCGCTATGGCAGGAGAAGATACCAATACCGTATATGCCTGCAACCTGCGCGTTTATAAATCCAAAGACAGCGGAAAAAACTGGCAAAGACAATTTTCCGCCGAAGATGCACCTTACAACTTTCCCGGAGCCGGAAACTTCAGCACAGGTGCCGCCTATATCAACAGCATCGAAGTCTGTCCGTTTGACACCAGTATCGTCATGGCCGGTTATAGCATCGAATGGGGAAATCCCGGCGGGTTATTTTACTCGATGGACGGAGGCAATACCTGGAAACAACAATTGATTCATGCTTCGGCTATCGGTTTTGATGTAAACGTCAACGACGTTCTTTTCAGCCTGGAAGGCAGCGATACCGTGGCTTATATCGGCGTGAGTTACAACCTCGCCAGCCCCGGGGGATATAGTGTGTATAAACTCACCAAAAACGGCGCGAACTGGACCGTTTCTCAGGATATGGGACCGTCGGGAACCAGCACCGGTTCGGTCATTGTGGTAAGCATTGCCGACCTTGACAAAAGCCCTACAGGCGATACCCTTATCGCCTGCGGTACCGATGCCGGCACCAACCATCCGACCGTTTACTACAAAGATATAAAAGGCACCAATGTCTGGACACCTTTCACCACCAGCGGATTTCCTTCCTTCCCCGGCAAAATCGCCAAAGCGGCTACCTATGGAATAGATACCGTCTATGTAGCAGTGGATGAGGAAATTTATTATTTCCCCGTAAGTGGTTCTGCCTGGACACTTGGCTACAAATATCCCACGGGAACCCGTGTGGAATTCCTCTATTACGATGAGTTGTTGGTAGGAACCGGAACCGGTGTTTATGGCCATACCGGTACGCCGACTAATTCCACCGGAATATTTGGTAGTGAAAAAACAGGAACTCCGAAAATCGTTTCCCTCTACCCCAACCCGGCAGATCAGTTTCCGGTAAAACTTACCCTTGCGACTTATAGCACAAGTCCGGTTATGGTAAAAGTTTATACCCTAGAAGGCCGCCTCGCGGGAAAAATCCAATTCCAGCCTGGAGATACCTTTGAACTTCCGGAGGAATTGTTTCCCCAAAGCGGATTGTTACTGCTGGAAGTCAGCGGCTCATTCGGAAAAACCTACGAGCGCGTTGTGATCAAAAAATAACGGTGTTCTTTGTGGTTCAAACCTTCGCAATCGAAAAAACCACCGAGAACTCGGAGAGGCACAGCGGAGATTTATTATCTCTGCTCTGAGACTTCGGCATTTTCGAGTCGGTAATTGAGGCCGTAGTCGGCATAGTTGAGGATAAATTTCCCTCTAAAAGTAGCCACCTGATCGGTTTTGTACCGGGCTTTGCCACTGCGAAGGGACAACTCCACTACCGATTCTTTGGCAGCATTTCCGCAGAAAAAACAAGCACTGTAAGGAAACGCCGAAAGAATATACTGAGTGCCTTCGGTGTCCAGCGGAATGATATAACCTTTGATTTCGACGACCTGCCCATCCACAGCGGTGAGCAGGTCGCCGTATTTCGGGACCATTACCACCGATTGTGTTTTTTCATCAAATTTGACGGAGTAGGTCACATCTGTGAGGATGTCCCAGGTGATATTCTTTTGTGCAAAAAGAGAAGCCGGATAACCAACCCACCCGCTGAGGAGAAACACTATTGAGAGGAAAGATTTCATGATTGAATTTCTAACGGATATTTATCTACTTTCATAACCAAAGTTAAACATAGCCTTTGTTACTTACAATTTTTGTCCACCTTCAATCTTGTCAATGATGCCGCTAAATTTTATCACATGGGACGTGGATCCCGTCATTTTTTCCATTGGGCAGTTTAGCCTCCGATGGTACGGAACGCTGTTTGCCGGAGGTTTTTTTCTCGGCTATATGATCACCCAGCGCGTATGGCGGCGGGAAAAAGAGGACGAATCCCAACTCGATACCCTGTTGATTTTACTCGTATTGGGTGCTTTGTTGGGTTCACGATTGGGGCATGTATTTTTTTATCAGTGGGATTATTATTCGCAGCATCCGGAAGAAATTCTGGCCGTCTGGAAAGGCGGCCTGGCAAGCCATGGCGGAGCCATTGGGCTGATTGTGGTTTTCTGGATTTTTTCAAAATTTTTCATCAAAAAACCCCTGTTATGGGTTACCGACCGGGTGGTGATGTCTGTGGCACTTACGGCGGGCATGATTCGCACCGGAAATCTGATGAACTCCGAAATACTGGGTTCACCCACCGACCTGCCCTGGGCATTTATTTTTACCATGCGCGACGAGATTCCCCGGCACCCGGCCCAGTTGTACGAGGCGTTGGCCTATTATAGCATTGCGGCACTTCTATTTTATCTTTTCTTCAAAACCCCCTCAAAAAACAATCGGGGATTTATTACCGGAGTATTTCTTGCGATGACTTTCACCGCCCGTGTGTTGCTTGAATTTTTAAAAGAAAACCAAGTGCCCTTTGAAGAAAACATGGCACTCAACATGGGGCAATGGCTGAGCTTTCCGCTGATTGCGCTGGGATTGTATTTGATTTGGGGGAGTAGGAGAATCCGTATATAAATATGGAAATTCTGCAAAAATTGTATATTGCACTTAAGCAAAAATCCCCCTAATTCATGAATAAATTACTACCTACTCTACTCCTTTCCGCGATTATTATATCGCTGGGCCTTCCCGCCTGCAACACCTCTCCCAAACCTGCAGTTCCTTATGAATCGCTTTCGGAGGAGGAAAGACGCAATGTCGCTCACGCCATCGAAGGGCTGGAACTTGCCGACAGTTTGGAAATCACGCTTTTTGCCTCTGAAAATACTTTCCTCAACCCCACCAATATAGACATTGACGCCCGCGGGCGTGTCTGGGTTTGCGAAGCCTTCAACTACCGCAACGCACTCAATCCCACCAATCCCGTACGAAAAGAAGGAGACCGTATCCTGATCCTCGAAGATACAGATGGAGATGGAAAGGCAGATAAAGAAACGGTTTTTTATCAGGGCAATGATGTCAATTCTGCCCTCGGTATTTCGGTGATTGGCAATAAAGTCATCGTATCGTGCAGCCCCAATATCCTCGTATTTACCGACGAAAACGGCGACGATAAACCCGACAGCAAAGAAGCGCTTTTCTCCGGAATGGGCGGCGAACAACACGACCACGGCGTACACGCTTCGGTCCTGGGGCCTGATGGAAAACTGTATTTCAACTTCGGCAATGCCGGCGAACAACTTCGCGATCCCGCAGGCAATCTCATCACCGATATTCACGGCTACCCGATCGAGGCTACCCGCAAACCTTTTCAGGAGGGAATGATCTTTCGCTGCGAGCCGGATGGCAGCGACCTAGAAGTCGTGGCGTGGAATTTCCGCAACAATTACGAGGTAGCCGTTGATGCCTATGGTTCGCTCTGGCAGTCCGACAACGACGATGACGGCAATAAAGGCGTGCGCATCAATTACGTCATGGAGTTTGGCAACTATGGCCGCAACGACGAAATGACTGGCGCAGGCTGGCAAAAACCCCGCACCGGTATGAGCGATGACATCTCTACCCGCCACTGGCACCAGAACGACCCCGGCGTAGTGCCCAACCTTTTGCAGACAGGGGCGGGTTCTCCGACAGGTATTCTCGTGTATGAAGGCGAGCTTTTGCCTAAAGTGTTTCACAACCAGATGATCCATTGCGACGCAGGCCCCAATGTAGTGAGAGCTTATCCCGTAGAAAATTCAGGCGCAGGATATAAGGCATCCATTGTGGACATTGTGAAAGGAAAAGACAACTGGTTTCGCCCTTCGGATGTATGTGTGGCTCCCGATGGTTCACTGTTTATCTCCGACTGGTACGATCCCGGTGTAGGTGGCCATCAAATGGGCGATACTTTGCGTGGGCGCATTTATCGCGTAGCGCCTCCCAAATCGAAATACAAAGTCACCCCTCCCGACTTTTCCACCCCTGAAAAAGCCGCGGAAGCACTGAAAAGTCCGAACTTAGCGACAAGAGCGCTCGCATGGCAGGCCTTACATGGTTTTGGCGAATCCGCAGAACCTGCACTTTCCAGTCTCTGGAATTCGGAAAATCCCCGCTATCGCGCCCGTGCATTGTGGCTGCTCACCAAAATCCCCGGCAAAGGCCCGGAATGGGTAGGAAAAGCCATCGCTGACGGAAACTCCGACATTCGCATCACGGGTCTCCGCGCTGCCCGTCAGTTGGAAATGGATTTATCCTCCCTGCTCAACACCCTCGCCAAAGACGAAAATCCGCAGGTACGCAGAGAAGTAGCCGTTGCGCTCAGGTTTTATACCGGCGCAGATAAAACCCAAATCTGGACAACCCTCGCCCAGCAATATCCACAGGGAGACCGCTGGTACCTCGAAGCGTTGGGCATTGCCAGCAATCCGGACCCCGATGCCGTATATGCCGAATGGGCCAAAACCCTCGGAACCGAATGGGATACCCCCGCCAACCGCGACATCATCTGGCGGATACGCGCAAAAGCAGCCATTCCCAAAATAGGCGAAATTATCGCCTCGACTCAAACCGCCGCCGCATCCCAACGATACTTCCGCGCCTTCGATTTTCACACCGACAAATCCAAAAACACGGTGCTGGAAAAACTCGCTTTCGGACAACACCCCGAACAGAACGAAATCGGTTATCTCGCCCTTCGCCACATGGATTACAACTATGTAAAAAGCAATGCCAAATTGCGCGGGGTGTTAAATGAATTGCTTACCGCTCAAAAAGGCACCTCCGGTTACCTCGACCTGATTGAAAGCCTTTCCATTGTGGAGAAAAGCCCCGAACTGGTCGAAATGGCGGTTGCCGGCGGCAGCACGCCGGAAGCCGTTCGTGCGGCCCAGCTTGTGCGGCAGTTTAATAAACTCGAACTTTTCCGTCCTTATCTGAACGATAAGGACGAAAAGCGGCAAATTGCCGCGATGGTTGCCCTCAACAACGCGGGTTCCGACCCGGCATTGGACATGATCCAGCAGGTGATTTCCGACGAAAATCGCAATATCACCATTCGCCGTGCGGCAGTACAATACCTCGGACGCGGCTGGTCCGGCGAAAATCGCCTGGTAACCATGCTCAAAGAAAAAACCCTTTCGCCCGAACTCGAAAAAGCCGCTGCTACGCAGTTGCTCTCCGTGTATCGCAAAGCCTACCGCGAACTAGCCGCCGAAGTCCTGAACATCACCCAGACCGATGCCGCCCTGCCTTCGATTGAAAACCTGATTGTGCAGGAAGGCCAGCCCGACAACGGAAAAGTTGTTTTTGGGAAATACTGCCAGACCTGCCATCAGATCAACGGAGAAGGCATCAATTTTGGCCCCGACCTCTCCGAAATTGGCAACAAACTCTCCAAATCCGCCTTATACGGAGCCGTATTTAACCCCAGCGCGGGCATCAGTTTTGGTTATGAAGCCTACCTGTTTACCCTCAACGACGACAGCAAACTGTTGGGTTACATCTTCAGCGAAACCGACGACAAAATAGACATCAAAATGATGGGCGGAACCGTCCGGACACTCGCAAAATCCGAAATCAAAACCCGCGAAATGCAAGAACAATCCCTCATGACCGAAGGCCTCGCAAGAGCCATGACCGTCCAGGAATTTGTGGATCTGGTGGAATACCTGAGCGGGTTGGGGAGGGAGATTTGAGATGGTGGGGGGGAACGAATAAGAAATAGGTAAAACCTGCTCGCAATAAACGCTATGAGTAGCGGATATAGGGATGTTGTGCTAAGGTTAGTAGTCCGCTTCAAATCTTAGTGTAACTTGACAGGAAATCGCCCGCAATCCCTTACTGGCCATATTGGCAACCTTTAGGCGTATGTGTAAAAAGGCGGCCACCCGCACAAATGGCACATTTGGTTTTTGCCCACGCTCGGACAGACCAACAAGTAAACGAACGAAAATTATATTGAAAAATGAGATAAATAGAAAATTTGGGCTATTTTAGCGACTTAAAGTTATGCGGACATGAACCGAATAAAGGAAGTACTTGAAGAGAAAGGAATTAAACAAACTTGGTTGGCTGACAGACTTGGGAAAAGCTACAATATGGTCAACGGCTATGTGCAGAACAGACAACAACCACGCTTGGAAGTACTTGCCGACATAGCAAAAATATTGGACGTGGATGTTAAAGACTTAATCGTCTCAACAAAAGAGAAGAAGTAAATGGATACAGAAAAATTAGACCTGCAATCTCCTGATCTTGTGAATGCCAATGTTGAAAAACTGGCGACCCTCTTTCCTCACTGTGTCACGGAAACTGCCGAAGGCAAAGCCATTGACTTTGACCTGCTCAGGCAGGAACTGAGCCACCAGGTGGTCGAAGGCGCCAAAGAACGTTACCGCCTCGAATGGCCCGGCAAACGCGAAGCGATCGTCACCGCCAACCTGCCCACCACCAACACCCTGCGCCCGGTGCGCGCCGACTCCGTGGACTTTGACAATACACAAAACCTCTATATCGAAGGCGACAACCTCGAAGTGCTCAAACTGCTGCAGGAAAGTTACCTCGGCAAAATCAAAATGATCTACATAGACCCTCCCTACAATACCGGGAAGGACTTTGTCTATAAAGACAATTTTGCCAAAGATGCCCAGGCAGAGCTTTTTGAAAGCGGACAAAAAGACGAATACAACCAACGCCTCATGGTAAACCCCGAAACCGCAGGCCGTTACCACTCCGACTGGCTGAGCATGATGTACCCACGGCTCAAACTGGCGAGAAATCTACTGACAGAGGATGGAGTGATTTTTATTTCGATTGATGATAATGAGGTGCATAATCTGAGGAAAGTATGTGATGAGGTGTTTGGGGAGGGGAATTTTGTATCCGAATTAATTTGGGAAAGGGCGTATTCCCCTAAAAATGATGCAAAATTTATTTCGAATAGTCACGACTACATTTTAATGTATTCAAAATCGATTGGAAATTTCAAAATAGGGAGACTTGAAAGGACGGATGCAGCTAATTCAAGATATTCAAACCCTGATAACGATCCAAGGGGTGTTTGGAAGTCAAGTGATATATCTGTAAAAACATATAATTCGGAAAATGACTACCCAATTACAACACCTTCAGGTCGCATTGTGGAGCCTCCAGCAGGACGCTGCTGGAGGCTCTCGAAAAAAGCATTTTTCGAGAGACTCCAAGACAATCGAATTTGGTTTGGTACGGATGGGAATAGTGTGCCATCAATAAAAAGGTTTCTAACAGAACTTAAGTTTGAGGGAATGGCTCCCACCTCTATTTTGTTCTATAAAGAAGTAGGACACAGTCAAGAAGGAGCACAAGAGGTGGTAAAGCTTTTTGAAGGTAATGGAAGTTTTGACGGCCCTAAACCTGTAAGACTTTTGAGCCGAATCCTAACTCTTGCAAACTTAAATGAGGAGAGTATTGTCCTCGACTTCTTCTCCGGCTCCGCGACTACAGCCCACGCTATGATGCAGCTCAATGCAGAAGACGGCGGCAATCGTAAATTCATCATGGTACAACTCCCCGAAGCCACCGACTCAACAAGCGAAGCCTACAAAGCCGGTTACAAAAACATCTGCGAAATAGGCAAAGAACGCATCCGCCGGGCGGGGAAGAAAATTGTCAATGATCAATTGTCAATGGTGAATGAGAAGAAGGCGCAGGTAGAGAAGCAGATCAATGGTCAATTGTTAATGGTCAATGGTCAATGGGTTTTTCCGGAAGAGAGAATTGTAGATGAGAAAGCCGAAGACCTTTTGAAGGAAATTAACCACTTACAACTAACCATTAACCATTTAGACACCGGCTTTAGAGTGTATCGCCTGGATGAAAGCAATATGCAGGACGTGTATTACCGTCCGCAGGATTACCGGCAAGCCACGCTGGAACTCTTTGCTGACAATATCAAACCCGACCGCACGGCAGACGATCTGCTGGCGCAGGTGATGCTGGATTGGGGATTGCCGTTGAGCCTGAAGATCGCGCAGGTCAACATAGCGGGAAAGAAGGTATTTAAGGTAGCCGGTGATTCGCTGTACGCCTGTTTTGATACGGGTATAGATGAAACCTTCGCCAAAGAGATCGCAAAGGATAAACCCATGCGCGTGGTATTTCGGGACAAAGGTTTCAAAGACGACACAGCGAAGGTGAATGTGAAGCAGTTGCTGAAGCAGTTGAGTCCTGAGACGGAGATGAAGGTGATTTGATGAACTACTGCCCGGCAGGAATCAGATCAAACCAACCCCTACTCAATATTTTGACTATCCCGTAAATATTTGGAACCTTAACCTATTGGCCAATGGACCAGGAAATCAACTTCGAAAAAAAGCAAACCGTTCTTGAAGCTTCTAAACATATCAAACATCACCGTAAGCTGGAGACGGAAGGACTCATTCGCCCGGAGAAAGAAAAGAACCTGGCGGTTGCCTTCGCCTCTGTGTTTCTAAAAGGGGAGCAAAGGAAAATATGGCTGACCAATAGAGAAAATCTGGGCGGATATAGTTCGCTGGTCAACATTACAGGTTTTATAACCAATACGGAAGCAGGCCATCCCACAACAATTACTTCGGATGGATATGCAGTTTATAAAAATAGTCCATTTGGAGAGTTTCTGATTCGCAACCTAATAGGGACTCATCCTTATAATCTGAGAACAGTACAATATGGAAAGTCCACTGAGGAAACGAATAATGTTACTATTTACCACTTCAGCACGTTCGTTCCAGACAGGAACAAAGCAGAGGCCCACGATGTAGTAATTAATTTGGAGGGGCATAAACCTACGTTTATTTCGGTCCTGAGTGATTTTTTAGCTAACGAAAGGGGCAGAAAAAAACGCATTGAGCTTCAGGAAAAAGTAGCGCTCGACCATACGTTAGAAGCAGAACTGCGGGAGCTGGAAGCCAAACTCAAGCAGGAAGAGGACAAGCGGGCCTTACTCAAGAATGCCAGAAGCTTTATTCGTGCGAATGCGGAGCTGCGGTATCAGCCTATTCTTGATCCGGAGCAGGAAGCGGTAAAGCGAGGGGATTTGTTCGACAATACCTTAGTGATCGACGGGGGACCCGGAACGGGCAAAACCACCGCATTGATTCAGCGCCTGAAGTTTTTGACGGATAGAACGGCGCTCGTGGGCGCTGAAAAAGAGTCGGCCAGCATCTTTGAAATGGGATACCTGCCGAAAATGACGGAAAGTCAAAAACAGGTTCTATTCAACAGCAACAATTGGGTGTTTTTCTCCCCCAGCCAGCTGTTGAAACTATTTCTGAAGGAAAGCATGATAAAAGAAGGCCTGTCAGCGGATAACACCCGGCTACTCATCTGGTCCGACTATTCCCTGCAGTTGATGAAGGCCTACAAATTCGTCAACATCGAGACCCAAAATCCTTTTAAGGTTTTAAATAAATTTACAGATCAAAATCTGCTTCCGGTATCGGGAGAAGAGCTGAAGAAGATATTGGAAAGCCTTGATCAGTTTTTCCTCAACGCTGTTTTGTCGAGATTAACCCAGGTGTCAGGGATCAAGGTTTCAGCTTTTACCTGGGGAAACAAGGCGCTGGAGATTCAAGCTACCATCGAGCGTGGATTGCGCAACAAGAACTGGGCCTCCTTAATACGGTTGTTTTTGGGGCTTGAGGAATCCTACTCAGCAGATGCCGCGCGTGCCAGAGAAGACCTCAGAGATTATTACGATTCGCTTTCTAAGAAAATACTAGTCAATCTGAAGAATAGTTCAGTTCATGAAGGCGTGTTTGCATTCGGGGGTGAATGGATGAACGAGGGTTCGACAGAAAGTGAGCCAATTGATCCGGAGACGGAAGTTGAAGTATTTTCAGATCAGGATGCGGAAGAAGAGGAAAACACGGCCGATATAGAGTTATTTCTGTTGCAAAAAATCAAGGGTCTTATTCGGACACTTGCGTTGATGAAGTATGACAAATCAACCCGACTAAGCAAAAGGCAGAAGGAATTGTGGGATTTGATGGCATCGGCATATCCGATTGAGGAAGAGCAGGGGTTTGATAAACACGCCCAGCTCGCCTTTTTCGATCGATATTTTGGTCGGATTGTTACTGGAGGAATTGTTTCCAATATCTTCAGGTTGATACCTACCATGTATAAGTCCTTCAGAAAAGTGGAGTTAAAAGCGCGTTCTGGCTTCTGGAATTATGACCTGTTGAAACACCTGGTGGAACTCGATGCTGAAAAGAACAAGCGGCTTCACCCGAATGAGTTTTCTTTGCTTATCTATCTGACCAACAGACTGATCAAGCAGAGCATAAAAATTTCTCCGTCCAAAACAGCCAATATTAATCACCCCTATTTTACTGCCTTTCGGGATGCTATTCGCCCGGTAATAGGGGTCGACGAAGCATCCGACTATCATTTGGTTGATATTCTGGCTATTCAAAGCCTGTCTCACCCTGAAATTTCCTCCGTTACGTATTCAGGCGACCTGATGCAGCGCCTGACCCATGGAGGGGTTCGAACATGGGAGGATTTGTCGCTGTTCATCGACAACCTGCAGATAAAGAAGCTACAGGTTTCATATCGCCAAAGCCCAACGCTGTTAGAGATAGCCAAAGGAATTTACCATCGAGCTACCCAGGGTCATGCGCAGTATGTTAGTTTTTCCGAACGCGACCCCAAAGAGCCTGCCCCGCTACTCTATCGAAATGATAGCCAGGAGGAGCAGATTGAATGGATTTCAGGGAGAATTCTGGAGATATACAAAGCCTACGGAGACTGGATACCCTCTATAGCTGTTTTTTTGCCTCACGAATCGGAGATAGAAAATTTTGCCAGGTCTCTTGGTCAGATGGACGCTTTGGGAGATGTCGGCATCAATGTAGTAGCCTGCAATAAGGGGCAAATCCTTGGTGATCAGAATTCGGTACGCGTTTTCTCGGTCGATTATATTAAAGGACTTGAGTTTGAGGCAGTTTTCTTTCACCGAATCGATCACTTGCATTCCGGGGACACAGACGAAGAGTTGGTATTGAAGAACCTTTATGTTGGTCTTTCAAGAGCTTCCTTTTTCATGGCAGCGACCTGTAGCATAGATTCTTATATTGGAAATTATCTGGAGGATCTTTTCCATAAAGGCCCAAAAACCTGGAAAATGTAGGCAGGCATTCATCCTTAGAAAAATTCAAATGAAACTCCAATTCAAAGAACAAGACTTTCAGGTTCAGGCGGTCAAAGCTGTGGTGGACAGTTTTGCGGGGCAAGCCCTCAAAACCCATCGCTTTACCTTGGAGCGCAGCGCAGCACTTATCCTCAAAGCAAAACAGGCGGCTTCCGGCGGAGTCCAGGCCACAGCCTTTGACACTGATGTGATGGAAGAAATCGGCTATCGCAACAGTCCTGTCCAAATACCCGAATCACAGGTACTCAAAAATATTCAGGAAGTACAAAAACTTTTTGACCTCCATGAGAGCCAGCAGATCGAACGACCGAAAGGGGTAAAACTGGGCTACAACCTGACGATAGAAATGGAAACCGGTACAGGGAAAACCTATACCTACATCCGCACCATGTACGAGTTGAACAATCACTACGGCTGGAGCAAGTTTATCGTCATTGTGCCAAGCATTGCGATTCGTGAAGGGGTTTATAAGTCGTTTCAAGTTACTCAAGACCACTTTCAGGAATTGTACGGCCACAAAATCAACCCTTTCATTTACAACTCAGGCCGCCCACAGGATATTGAGAATTTCGCATCTGACAGCAGGATCAGCGTCATGATTATCAACACCCAGGCGTTTAATGCCAGCGGTGCAGATGCCCGGCGAATCTATCAGGAGCTTGACCAGTTTGGAACCCGTAAGCCGATTGATATTATCGCCCAAACCAACCCCATTCTGATTATAGATGAACCCCAATCGGTGGATGGCGAAAAGACCCTGAAAAGTATGCAGGATTTTAGCCCGTTGTTTACGCTGCGGTATTCAGCCACCCACAAAGTAGAATACAACAAAGTGTATAGGTTAGATGCGCTGGATGCCTACAACAAACGCCTGGTAAAAAAAATACAAGTAAAAGGCATCAGTCTGAAAGGTTCTTCAGGCACAATCGGATATTTGTATCTGGAACATATCAGCCTGAGTACTACCAAACCCCCTTATGCTGTGATGGAGTTTGAGAAACGTGTGGGCGATGGTGTGAAAAAAGTGCGGCAGAAATTGGGAGAGGGAGACAGCCTTTATGAACTTTCCGGAAATCTTCCTGCCTATAAAAACCAGAATGTTACGGAGATAAATGGTTATCTGAATAAAGTGGTGATCAGTGGGCAGGATATTTACCCTGGAGATATCCTGAACGATGCAGATGAAAGCGCATTTCGGCGGGTACAGATACGAGAGACGATTATTTCCCATCTGAAAAAGGAAAAACAATTTTTTGAAAAAGGGATCAAAGTGCTGAGCCTTTTTTTTATTGACACGGTGGAAAAGTACCGGGTATATGATGAAGCGGGAGAGCCGGTTTTGGGAGAATACGCAAGGATATTTGAAGAAGAGTATAACAACGTTCGCAATGAATTTTTAGATCTCTTCCAGCAGGATTACAATGATTACCTTCGAAACACAGACCCCAGTCAGGTACACAAAGGCTATATGCCGGCTGATTATGGAGAATATTTGAAAAGAGACGATGCCCACAGGGTACATGAAGGTTACTTCTCCATTGATAAGAAAGGCAAGTCTATTGATCCAAGCGTAAAACGGGGTAGCGAAGACTCTGAGGACATATCGGCATACGACTTGATCATGAAAGACAAAGAAAGGCTGCTGAGTTTTGAAGAACCTACCCGATTTATTTTCTCCCATTCAGCCCTGAAAGAAGGTTGGGACAACCCCAACGTTTTTCAGATATGCGCTTTGAAAAACGCAGAGAGCGGAAGCCAGACCCGTCGGCGACAGGAAGTCGGTCGCGGTATGCGATTGTGCGTGGACAAGCGGGGAATACGCCAGGATTTCGAATTAATTGGCGAGCAGGTACATGAGGTAAACAAACTGACGGTAATAGCTTCGGAGAGCTATGAAACATTTGCCAAAGGATTACAAAGCGAAATAGCCGCAACGCTCAAAGACCGTCCACGAAAAGCCGAAGTGGAATACTTTGTTGGAAAATGGGTTACTAATGAAAAAAATGAAGAGCGCCGCCTTACGGAAGATGATGCAAAAAAACTGAATAAATTGCTCTACAAACAGGATATCATAGACGAGGATGACAAGATTACACCGGCAGGGCGTGAGTTGATCGAACAAAACAAAATGCCCTTGCCAGAAATTCTGGAGCCATTCAGAGCGTCGGTCGGAAAACTGTTGCAATCTATCTACACAGGAGCGCCATTCAAGCCGGAAGATGAGCGGCAAACCATCGTTTTGAATACAAATAACAACTTCAAAAAGAAAGAATTTCATGAACTATGGGAGAAGATCAACCTGAAAACCGTGTATGAAGTCAGGTTTGATACGGAGAAACTGATTCAGGACAGCAAAAATCGCATCAACACAGATCTTCAAATAGCAGAACGCAGGTATGAAGTCAAAACAGGAGAATTGGAAGAGGGTACGAGATTACAGATGCAGGAAGGAAATCGGGTGCGAGAGACCCAACGGGAGTATCTGAGACTGAAAAGCGATTTCTATACTAACGCTGTATATGACATTGTAGGAGAAATCGAAGATCGCACACAACTGACCCGAAGGACGATAGTGGAGATTTTAAAAGCAATCAAAGAGGAGAAGTTTCTGTTGGTTCGTAAGAACCCGGAAGCGTTCATCGCCAGGTGTAGTAAGTTGATCAATGAAGTAAAAGCAAGTCTGATCATCAACAATATTGTTTATCACAAGACAGACGAGCGGCATGATGCGAAAACCGTCTTCACCAATGATAAACATGCCCTTCGCAATTCGGAGTTACTCAAAAAACATATATATGATTACCTCACATCCGATTCTAAGATTGAGTCAGACTTTGCGAAGGCACTTGAAAACAGCATAGAAGTTGTGGTATATGCCAAAATGCCCAGGAGTTTTTATATTTCTACGCCGGTAGCCAATTACAGTCCGGATTGGGCAATTGTATTTGACAAGGAAAAAGTACGCCATATTTACTTTGTGACCGAAACCAAAGGATCGGATGCAGATATGGATCTCAGGGAAATTGAAAGGCTGAAAATCCATTGTGCCACCGAGCACTTTAAAGAGATTAGTGGCAATGAAGTGAAATTTGAAAAGGTAAGCAGTTATGAGAAGCTGATGGAGATTGTGCAGTTGAGGTAGATTTTTTTTTGAATCGACAAATAATAGCGCTGGAAAGAGCAAAATCTGAATGATTTAATATCTTTGAAATATGAATATAGAGTGTATCACTATACAAAATTTCAGGAACATTGGAGATGAACAAACCTTTCTCCTGAACAAACATTTTACGGCGATAATTGGAATTAACGGCAAAGGCAAGTCAACCATTCTTCATGCCCTGCGGGTAGCAAGTGGTTCATACTTCTTAGGTATTCCAAACTCGGAAGTAAAGTCGCGGCATATTCACAAAGATGAAATTCGCTTCATTGAATCAGCTTATCAGCTTGTGCCCCAATTCCCGGTCAAAGTAGAAGCAACCGGAATATTCCCTGGAAGGGATAACTCTATTACATGGCGGAGACAATGGCTGGAAGGTAAGTCTTCTGCAACAACCAAACATTCAGATGTGGGTAGTATTAAGGATATAGCAACTTCCAATTATTATCAGGTAACTAAAGAGGGAAATGATAAAATCGCGTTACCACTGATTGCATTTTTTGGTATTTCTCGCGCTGTTGGTGCTGGCCGTGTTACTCAGCAGAGCCGTGCTCAACAAGTGGGTAGAATTATTTTTCGGCAAGGTTATCAGGATTGGGAGGAGATGCGGGCTGTCAAATTTCACTACCCAGAATGGCTTGGGCGTTATGATTTGTTGTTAAAGGAGCAAAAAGAATATGCCGGAACAAAAGATGCCTTTTTTAATGCGATAAAAAAGGCAAACCCCTATATCAGTCACATTGAATTTGCTGGAGGAGAATTATGGGTAAAAGCGAAAATTGATAAAGATGAAACCAGCCTGTTGCCAATCAGTCTGCATAGTGATGGTGTCCATTATTTTACTGAAATGGTAGCAGAGCTTGCCTATCGTTGTATTGTATTGAACGGCTTCAAAGAAAATAAGGCCATTGAGGAAGCTGTTGGTATTGTGATGATTGACGAACTGGATTTGCATTTGCATCCTAAGTGGCAACGTCATGTAGTAAATGATTTGAAAACGGCTTTCCCTAACATTCAATTTGTTGTAACCACACACTCGGCTTTTATTGTTCAATCTTTGAAATCTGAAGAATTGATAATTCTTGACGAGCAAATTAAAAAAGATGGAGACCCTGATATGAAAGGGATTGAGGATGTGGCGGCTAATGAAATGGGTGTTGAGGATGTGCCGCGTAGTGAAGCATTTTTAGAGATGCAGCAGGTTGCTGAGGAATATTATGCTTTAATACAACAGGGTAAGTCAAGTAAAACTCACGAAGAGACAGCCAGATTGAGAGATAAATTGAATGAGTTGGAAGAACGTTTCTCGAATGATCCTGCCTTTGTT
Organism: Bacteroidia bacterium; assembly: GCA_033764335.1. GTDB lineage: Bacteria > Bacteroidota > Bacteroidia > J057 > J057 > JAGQVA01. Next base: position 87,908 of record JANRJC010000017.1, read on the forward strand.
GCCTCATTACGAATAGAAAGACAAGCAAACGATTTATGAGACCAGTAACCAAAATAGAGTGGCCGCAGGAAGAGGAAAGCGGCAATCGTAAATCATATAATCCACACACAAAAGCTAAAACAGACCTTGAAGGCCATTTGGGCTGCTACTGTAGCTACTGTGAAGTTTTTAGTTCAGACCTTGAGGTGGAGCATATAATTTCCCGGGATCAGGATTCTACTCTTATACGCGATTGGGATAATTTTTTGGTGGCATGTGGCAGATGTAATGGGAAAGACAATAAGTCAAATAAGAAGGTTGACTTAGAAACTATGCATTTCCCTCACAGAAATAATACTTTTCTATCTTTCAAGTATGAAGAAGGAGGCTATGTTAAAGTGAATCCTGACCTATACGGAACAGATTCTTTTACACATGCAGAAAATATGTTGAACTTGGTAGGATTAGACAAGATACCAGGCAATCCAAAATATCCTAATCTAAATCAGAACGACACAAGGTGGATGCATAGAAGAGTTGCATGGGAGTGGGCAGTCAAATATTTACCCATATTTGAAAGCGGTGAATTGTCTCCAATTGAAGTCGCGGAGTTTGCTTCCCAGAAGGGCTTCTTTTCCGTTTGGTATTCTGTATTTAGGAACCATGATAGTGTAAAAAAGGAGCTGATTAAAATATTTGTTGGCACTGCCACCAATTGTTTTGACCCTGATAATGGTTATCAACCCATAAGCCGTAACCCTGGAAATACGGCTGACCCTATCTAAATAATGAAACTCATTGACAACGTAAATAGTCGCCTGGGTGATGACCTCAAGGCCAGCATAAAGAAGGGTTGCAAACTTAGTATTGCCGCTTCGTCATTTTCTATTTACGCATATGAGGCACTGAGAAAAGAGCTTGAAAAAATTGAAGAATTGCGGTTTGTTTTCAGTTCTCCCACCTTTATTGAGGAAAACCTCAAAAAGGAAGTGCCGAAATTTTTTATCCCACATCTTTTTAAGGAGGCAGATTTGTGTGGAGGTGAATTTGAGTTGCGTTTAAAGAACCAATTAAATCAAAGAGCCATAGCAAGAGAATGTTCTAAATGGGTACGGGAAAAGGTAGTTTTCAAATCAAACAAACACCACCATTTGCCCTTAAATGGAATGATTTACGTCAAAAATCCGCATCAGGAGGAGTTTGCCTATTCAAATCTCAGTAGTTTTACTACTTCCGATTTGGGCATTATACACAAAAAGGGGTTTCCCACACTCATTCAGAAATCAGACTTCCCCGATAGCCAAGCTTATCTGGAATGGTTTAATCAGATATGGGAAAATGATGAAGACCTGAAAGACGTAACCCAAAAGGTACAGGATTATTTTGAGAGTGCCTATAAAGAAAACAGCCCGGAGTTTATCTACTTCATTACCTTGTACAATATTTTCAACGACTTTCTGGATGATATATCTTTAGATAATTTACCCAACGACCAGATTGGCTTTAAAGATTCTGTGGTATGGAGCAAACTCTACAACTTCCAGAAAGATGCCGTAATAGGAGCCATCAATAAACTCGAAAAATACAAAGGCTGCATTTTGGCTGATAGCGTTGGCTTAGGTAAAACCTTCTCGGCCTTGGGAATTATGAAGTACTATGAAATGCGCAACAAAGATGTGCTGGTTCTTTGCCCCAAAAAATTAGAAGCCAATTGGAACACGTATCGTCACAACGATAAAAACAATATTCTTGCTGCTGACCGGTTTCGTTATGATGTGTTGTTTCACACGGATTTGAGTCGTGATAGAGGAATGAGCAACGGCAGAAGCCTGGAAAATGTGAATTGGGGAAACTACGGTTTGGTAGTAATCGATGAATCACACAATTTCAGGAACAATAATCCCTACTCCGACAGAGAAAACAGATACCAGAAGTTGCTGCGCAAAGTAGTGAAGGAAGGCATTGAAACGAAAGTACTGATGCTCTCCGCTACACCTGTCAATAATCGATTCAATGACTTAAAAAATCAATTGGCAATTGCCTATGAAGGTGAACCGGAACGGATAGACAACAAGCTCGAAACAAAAAGTGGAATAGAACAGATTTTTAGAAAGGCACAGCAAGCATTCAACGTTTGGAGCAAATACGATACTGCTCAACGCACAACCGAAAAGCTTTTGGACATGCTGGATTTTGATTTCTTCGAAATACTGGATTCCCTAACAATTGCCCGTTCAAGAAAGCATATTACGACGTACTACGATACCACAGCCATAGGCAAGTTCCCTGAAAGAAATAAACCCGTATCAATCCAAAGTCCGCTAACGGAAAACAGTGAAGTAACCTATGTGGATATAGCGGAGAAATTAACCCTGCTTAATCTTTCTGTATATACGCCACTTAATTACATTTTGCCAAGCAGGCTGGAAATGTACCGCGATTTATACGAAAAAGATGTGCGAACCGGTGGCGGTAAGTTATCACAAATAGATCGGGATAATAGCCTTCGTATTTTAATGCAAATCAATTTTCTAAAGCGTATTGAGAGTTCTGTGGATTCGTTCCGTATAACACTTGAAGGTGTTATTAGTCAAATCCGCAACACTTTAAAAACAATAACTGAGGGTTCAAAATCAGAATTTGAAGGCATCCAGGCCAGAATGAATGATGAAGATTTTGATTGGGAAGCAGATTGGGGGGATGAAGAAAATGTGATCGGTAAAAAAATCAAGGTTCATATTGCAGATATGGACACACGTAAGTGGCAGGAAGATTTGAATGAAGACCTTTCTATATTAAATCATATTTGGAATAGTATTGTTGATATTCGTGGCAAAAAAGACTTTAAGCTCCAGCAGCTAATTGGTCTCTTGGATAATAAAATTACCAAGCCATTTAATCCGGACAATAAGAAGGCAATTATCTTCACTGCCTTTGCCGATACAGCCAATTATCTCTACGATAACATACAAGGCTATCTTAAAGACAATTACGGGATTCACACTGCGTTAATAACTGGCTCAAGAAAGATTAGTAACGCCAAGTCAATTCCATCAGACCTAAACCCTTTACTCACCTGTTTTTCGCCTTTGTCTAAAGACAAAATTCAACTCTATCCCCGGCTGAACGATTCCATTGATTTGCTCATAGCCACCGATTGCATTTCGGAAGGTCAAAACTTACAAGATTGTGACTATCTCATCAATTACGATATTCATTGGAACCCCGTAAGAATTATTCAGCGTTTTGGTCGCATCGATCGTATCGGCTCCCAAAATGCCAGCATCACCTTGGTAAATTTCTGGCCGGATGTTACTCTGGATGCCTATATCAATCTTAAACAAAGAGTAGAAAGCCGGATGCTGATCAGCAATATGGCCAGTACAGGTGATGACAATATTTTGAATACCGATGAGAAAGACTTAGAGTACCGTAAAATCCAGCTTCAAAAGTTACAGGAAGAAGTCATTGACCTGGAAGACCTGAGAGAAGGTGTGAGTATTACAGATCTTGGCTTGAATGACTTTCGGGTTGATCTTACCAATTATATCAAATCTTATGGTGAACTAACTCATATACCAGAAGGACTTCATGCAGTGGTCAAGGCAACAGAAGTGCTGCAACAGGGAGTGATTTTCGTCTTAAAGAATGTCAATTCTAGTGTCAATATCAATAAGCTCAACCGGCTGCACCCTTACTACCTAGTTTATATTAAAAATTCCGGTGAACTTCTACTGAATCATGTAGAGTCCAAAAAGATACTGGATGCAATGCGCATGCTTTGTAAAGGCAAAATTGAACCGATCTCTGAGCTTTGCAAGACATTAAGTGCAGAAACAGACGAATACCATGAGATGGATTCCTACTCTTTGTTGCTCAAGCAAAGTATTGGTACAATTTTGCGTACAGAAGAAGAAAAAGAAGTACTCAGCTTATTCAAATCAGGTGGCACAACAGCCCTAAAGGACAAGTTCAAGGGTATAGAAGATTTCAAACTCATTTCATTCTTAATTGTGCGTTAAATGGATGTATTCAATTTGCCACATACTGCCAAAGTAAACAGAGTGATCCCCAAGAATGCTTTTGATAGCTATACTACCACAAAGCAAAAGAAGCTGTTTACAGACATCATCGCACGAATAACCTGGACACACAAACTCTCTACAGACACTGTAAATTTGAAAGGAAAGGATATCACGGAAATTCAGGTTTTTAGGATAGAACTCAAAGTGAAGGAAGATGTTCAGACAGTTCTTGACATTATTGATAAATCAATTCCTTACAATATTGTTTTTGTGGTTGAGTATGATAGTATGATATATATATCTACTTCATCAAAGCATCCGCACCCGATAAATGAAGACAATTCAGTAATAGACTGGACTTTCAAAACAGGATGGTTCCTGCCCGCCGAAAACAAGTACACGCTTCAACTAAAAAAGAGTATAGATGCAGCATACCATGATTTCTGCATTCAACTATCAGGTAAATCCTCTATGGCCACTAAACCCTTACAGGACTTGGTTGCATACAAAAAAAAAGTGGATGCTTTGGAGAAGGAAATTGCAAAACTCAAATCTGGTATGGCCAGCAGCAAACAGTTCAACAACAAGGTAGAGTTGAATTTGAAATTAAAGGCCGCTGAAAAGGAATTAAAGGAACTTACCCAATGACAGCCAGACTTCACAGACACACACATCACCAAACCACACCAGCCATCGCTAAAACCCAAGCCTGGCAAAGAGTGTGTTTAAGACAACAACCCCAAAATGACAACAGAACCTATTGACATAGCAAAATGGATTGAAGATGAAAGGCTTCATAGCACAACTGACGACTTCAAGTTGCACGGCTGCACAATTGGGCATTGTATTCCACCCAAATTTGAAAGTTATTGCAAAATATTTCACCCTTTTGAAGTAACAGAAGACGAAGAAGACATTTTAGAACCCAACAAAGATTACGGACAACTAGTTTATTTAACGATTTCAACCGACAATCATGAGCTGAAAATAACCGAACAACGCAATGATGGAACAGTAGTTGACATTTTAGAAAGGCAGCAAAAGCGATTAAAAGAATACCATTCGAAAAAATGGGACTTTGTTACCTGGAAAAGCATTGCAGACAAATACGACTTGACTTTTCATAATGAAATTAATCCTAAAACCTACGTTGACAAATTTCAAAAGATCGGATGGCAAAGAAACTTGAATTTTCCAAGTGAAGGTTATCTTCCAAGAAAGATCCTCACAAAACTTTTAACCCTACTAAAGGAAAATTCTTCTTCGGATGAAAGCTACATTTATCAAAAGCCACCACATAACATTTGGAAAGACAATAAAGATTGCGACTTGGTTAAATGTCATCTCCATGAGGTGCTTGAATATTTTGACAACGATTTTATTGGTTATCTATATTCGGCAGACAAATCTTGGGTGGTTTTTACTGACACGGACTTATGTTTTACTCTGGTTGGTGGGCACAAACAACTTATTGACAAAATAATTTCAAGCGAATTGGAAGTCTTGGAATGTGCTGCCACCACGCGTGTTGACAACTATAGCGACAAAATAAATATAAAAAAATCAGATAATGTAAAACCCAATTTTTGGCAGAAATTATTCGGACAAAAAAGGTGATCATCCACAAAACATTATTACTCGTCTAAATCCAGGTAAATTTGCCACATTCAGACGAGTAATCTTGGTTTTTCTTGGTTTGTTTTTTGCGGGAGGTGGGAGATAGGGTGCGCTTTTTTCTTACCTTTATGAAAGAGAAAAATTGCTGCCTTTAACCCTTAATATGAACAGCGAAATCATCCTATACCAAAACCAGGAAGGCAACATCAAAATAGATGTTCGGCTGGAAGAGGAGACCGTTTGGCTTACGCAGGCACAGCTTTGTGAGCTTTTTCAGAAGTCAAAAGCGACTATCAGTGAGCATATTAAAAACGTTTTTGAGGAGGGCGAATTGGATCCACGAGCAACTGTTCGGAAATTCCGAACAGTTCAAATGGAAGGCAGCCGGGAGGTGGAAAGGGAACTGGATTGCTACAACCTGGACGTAATCATCTCTGTAGGTTATCGGGTAAAATCACCCCAGGGCACGCAGTTTCGCATTTGGGCAACTCAAAGGCTGAAAGAATACATTATCAAGGGTTTTACCCTGAATGACGATCGCTTTAAGTCGGGCAGTTCGATGAATTATTTCAGCGAATTGCAGGAACGCATCAGGGAAATACGGCTATCTGAGATCATAGAAAAGCCGGTATAGATGAACTGCGATCTCCCAAGCCCTAAAAAAAATCGCCTACATCCACCACAAATTCCCACTATTTTTCGTAAATTGGAAATCACTAGAAAAAACAATATGCGGACCGTACAGATAAAAGTGAGCGAAACAGACTTCCAAAAATATAATTTGGGAAAAGGAGAAATCAAATTTACCGACCTGATAGAACTAATCAGTCGTGAATATGCCCGAAAAGCCCTATTGGAGTGTAACGCAATCGCAGAACAGGTTGGCCTTTCTACGATGACAATGGACGAAATCAATGCAGAAATAAAGGCCGTAAGAGATGGAAAAAATCATTCTTGATACGAATGTCATCGTTTCGGCACTGATTTCAAGTTCTATCCCTACAAAAATTCTTTATGATCTGGTGTAACGATAACACCTAACAGGCGCAAACAAAATGTCGGTTTAATCGTTTGGAAAATGAGGTAGCTACTTTCCAATTTACATAGAGATTTTTTTGAATTTACATAAGTGATTTTTGAGATTTGCATAGAACACCTCTTCCCTTTAATCCCGCCCTGCGGCAATACCCCAAAAACACAAATAAACTCTCCCGATTTTGTACTAAATTTGCCGCATGAAGTTTGAAGATTTTGGTCTGGAGCCGGAAATACTCCGAAGCCTCGAAACCCTGGGGTTCAAAAGGCCGACGGATATACAATACAAAGCGATTCGCCCCATTCTCGAAGGGGAAGATGTTCTCGCCATTGCTCAAACCGGAACCGGGAAAACCGCTGCTTTTGCCATCCCGGTCATCAATATTCTTCATCGCCGAAAACGGTCAAAACGCGCCACGGGCATCCGCTGTGTGGTGATGGTACCGACTCATGAGCTTGCCATTCAGATCAATGGCGTATTTCAGCAACTGGGCAAACATACCAAGGTTCAAACTTTTGGTATTTTTGGCGGCGTTGAGCAAAACCCGCAGATCGCCCGGCTGGAAAAAGGACTTGACATCCTGATTGCCACGCCCGGCCGGTTGTTTGACCTCGTGAGCCAGGGACATTTGCGGCTAAATATGGTGGAAATTTTGATCCTCGACGAAGCAGACCACATGCTTGCACTGGGATTTTATAAAGATATCGAAGACCTGATAAAGTTCTTGCCTCAAAAACGGCAGACCTTGTTCTTCTCCGCAACCATTGACGAAAAAATCAAAAAACTCGCCTACTCGCTCGTTCAAAAGCCCATTCGCATCCAGATTTCTCCCAAAGATCCCGTCGCCAAAAACATAGACCACGCCGTGATATTTGTGGCAATGGACGACAAACGATTTTTCCTGGAGCGGCTGATTAATGAAAATCCGGAAAAAAAATTCCTCGTATTTGTGCGTACCAAAATCCGGGCCGAACGGGTAGCCAAAGCCATGGAACGAGTGGAAATAGAAACAGAAACCATCCACGGCGATAAAGACCAACACGACCGCGCAAAAGTGATGACCCAATTTCGGAGGGGAGGCATTAAAGTGATGATCGCCACCGATGTAAGTGCAAGGGGGATTGACATCGCCGATGTGGACTATGTCATCAATTACGATTTACCGGAGCAGCCGGAAAATTACGTTCACCGAATCGGGAGAACAGGCCGCGGAACCCGAAGGGGAAATGCCATTTCACTTTGCAGCCCGGAAGAGCATGAATATCTTACAGAAATCGAAACCTATATCGGCAAAGAAGTCGAAGTACTGGACATTGCACACAACGAATACACCGAAACCATCGAACTGACCAAAGATACGGGCAATAATAACTGGAAAGCGCTGATAAAGGAAGTTGAAGAAGCGAAAAATCAGCCTAAAAGAAAAAAGAAGAAGTAAAACGATAAGGGTTTACTCCTCCTTTTTCCATTCATAACTAATGCCTGCGGAAAAAATATTCCCTACACAGAAACATAGGCCGGAAAGGGATAAAAAGAATGGGAAGCCGCAGCCGTACCCCATATATTTAGTTCGCCGTCTCCGGTCGGAAGATTTATTCGCTCAAAGCGGAGTTATTTTTATTATTTTGTCAATGTCCAGGTAGTTTTGCGATGAGAATCGGCTCCACTGGGGTTGTCCAGTCGGCGGATAAAACTCCACTGCTGGCGGTTGCGTTCATTTACTTCGATCGTACCGACCCAGTCACAACCGAAAATATCTCCGCAGAAAAAATTGTAAAAAAACACTCTTTTCAGTTCCTCATCTGCTTTAAAGGGTAAACCGCTAAGCGAAAAAGTGGAATTGGTAAGCGTAAGCGAATAAGTCCGGAAAACCCGGTCGCCTTCTTCATAAGTCAGTGTCAATACACCCACATTGTCGGTTTCGGAAACATCCTCCACACTTCCATCGGGGTGAATAATTACAATTTCCTCATGCGCAATATTCCAGACGCCTTCCATACGGCTGGCATAAACTTGTTGTTTGTCCTTGCAAGCACTGGTCAGCAAAAGCGTAAATGCTACCAGCAAAAAGTATGATTTTTTCATTTTCTTTTTTATTCTTCACTGCTTTTTTTTCCTAGCCAGATTTCCAGGCCAATATTTATTCTCACAGACCGAAAACTCTGTGTGCGCACGGCATCTTCAAACGGGTCAAAGTTGACCGGGTCATCGGCCCATACCTGATAATTGCGGGGCAGGTCGTTCCAGCGAATACGGGTAATGTCGTAATCCAACAGGGTGGACAGGCCATCGTCGGGGATCATATTGGTAGGAAAACTAATGCCTACGGGAATAAAAACCGGCCCCAGTTTCAGTCCGGCACTTGCGCCCACATCAAGTGTAATGGTAGAACCTTTGTAAACGCCGAGAATATCGTATTCATTTCCCCGGCTGAAAGAGCCGTCCTGATACACATATCCCAAATCAAATACACTCTCCCGAATCCGCGCACTGATATGTCCCTGAATCAGCAAAAAGCGTTTCAGGTGAAAACCTATGTCCACCTGACAGTTGTAGTCTTTTACCCGGAAATCGGTGCGGGTAAGGAGGTCATTGGCAAATATGGCTTCATTTCGGAGCGATTTACTGCCGTAGGTCAGAAAAATTCCCGTGGCAAACCCGGCATTATCGCCGCTGAGAAAACGCATTCCCATACCCCAGCCGGCATGACTTAAACCCTTCACAGCAACGGTATCAAAAGGTTGCTGCATATTTACCCCATAATATTCATTGTAACTCTGGAAGAAATCATTTAGCTCAAATCCGCTAAGCTGAGAAGATTCGTAATCCCCTCGCAGAGTCAGTGCTACCTGGTTATCCTGAGCAAAAAACAAGGCCGGGAAAAAAGCTACTACAAAAACCGATAGTTTGTACATAAGGTAAAATTAACAACCGCTAAATTATAAAATTCAGGAAATTTTCGGGGGAAATTACTTCAAAAGTTGCCTGGGGATAGGCTTCTGTCCAGGATTGGGGAGGGGAAACACGGGCCTTAGTATATTTAAATCCATATCCCGCCAGGTTACCTCCGCTTTCTTCGACGTAATCAATTTCCTGCTGCGTGTAAGTGCGCCAGAAATAACGGTTTGCCGCTGAAAATTCATAAGCCTGTTTTTTTCGCCGTTCGATGAGAAGGAAATTCTCCCATAGCTGCCCCATGTCGTTTCGAAGATAAAGGGGATTGAAGTTTTCAATTACCGCATTTCTTACCCCTAAGTCATAAAAATAATATTTGCTCATTTTAGTTACTTCTTTCCTCAGATTTCGGCTAAATCCTCTCAAACGAAAGATAACGAAAGATTTTTCGAGTAAATCCAGGTAAGATTCCACGGTCTCTTTTGCCATTCCCAGTTGTTGCCCTAATTCAGTAAGCGAAACCTGAGAACCTACCTGAAAAGCGATCAACTTCAACAAATTGGTTAGTTTATCAGCATGTTTGAGGTTGGCGAGTTCGAGAATATCTTTATATAGATAAGCCGAAACTAATTCCCGGAGGTATCGAACTTTTTTCTGGTTATTTTTTAGGGAAATAATTTCGGGATACATTCCATAAATCAGGTAATTTTCCACTTGCTCTTGTAACTGGAAAGGAGAAGACAGCGTGCGAAGCTCTTTTACGGAAATGGGATACAATATATAAGTTAATGTCCTTCCAGTAAGTGCTTCCCTTGTTCGGTTTGCGAGTTCAAAAGCAGAGGAGCCGGTAACAAGTATTTTTAGATTTGGTAAATTGTCGTGGAGTATTTTCAGGTTAATTCCGATATCCGGTATTCGCTGAGCCTCATCAATAAAAAGTAATTCAAAACCCTCCACCAGCGTCAGCATTTTTTCCAAATCCCGAGAACCCAGAATATTTACAAAACGGGTCTGGTCGGCGTTTATCTTCAGACTTTTGAGGCTGAGATTTTTTAATACTTCACCGGCAAGGGTTGTTTTTCCCACTTGCCGGGGGCCAAACAGAATGATTATTTTCCGGTTGCTTTGAATCTCCTCTATCAAAGATTGCAAGTAGGTTCTTGGAATCATATTAAACGAAATATTTCTCCAAGATAATAAATATTCTCAATATTCATTCTCCCAATTTAATCAAATTGGGAGAGTTTACTCGCGGAATTTGATCAAATTCGGAGAGTAGTTATTATTTTTCGGCCTTGTTTATTTTCGTTTCTGTCTCAGGAAGTGGCGGAGCAAAACTCAGCCGGTCAAAACACACTTCCTGAATATTGTTGTATCGCCCGGTAGCGGCGGTAACGCCCCAATACACAACATCATCTCCTCCAAAAATACCCCCTATAAGGTCATACTGTGCGGATATGACTTCTCTATGGTCAATTTCTACAGAAAGTCGCTGGATGGCGGGCTGCCAGACCACCACAAAACTATGCCTTGCGCAATCTTCGATATTGGGGATGAGTTGGGGGCCAGCGAGGTCGCTGTAATGGCCCATTCTTCCATTGGCCATAATCGCCAGATGGTCTTCTGCGGGATCATTCAGATGGTAGTTTCGCCAGGTATCTATTTCGATTCCCACCGAGGGTACCAATCCGGAAAAACCCATCCCCTCCCCCACGTAACCGAGTTGGTTGCCCTGTGAAGTGAACACAAATACCATCCCATCGGCACCCTCGGCATCCATACAACCCGCCATCACCGACAATTCAATCCGAAAAGGTTGCATAAGGCTTATCGGGCGTTTGTACCAGATCGAGCCTGAAGTATAGTCCACATCCTCTGTAAGCCGAAAACAATAGTCCTCCGTCAGATAGGTCGCACCGATAAGCGTAAAATCCTCTACCGTAGGTCGCTGCGCATAGATCGGCTTTATTGTCAGGATCATGAGTACCGGGAAAATTTGCAAAAATCCCCCCATAACACTGTTACAAAATATTACGTTAAAAAAATTTCGTGTTTCCATCAACGTATCATTAGGTATTATTTTTAAGATACGACTCTTCCGGCGATTACCCCAACGCTTCCCGACAAAATTCAATACATTTCCCAACCTCCTTCACGGCATCTGAGCCATCGGGAATGGGATATTCCAGTTCAATCGCTGCGAGAAACCGGTATTTTTCCTGCCTTAACAACTGCAAAATTTCTTTTAACGGTGTGTCTCCTTGCCCCCAGGGCATATTAGGCCCTTCGTTGAATTTCCGGTCTTTGAGGTGGAGATTCAGAATACGGTCGGGGTATTTTTGGATCAGTTCAATCGGCGACTGGTTTGTACCCGCCACATAATGCCCAACGTCGAGGTTCATGGCATTGTATTTTGCGTCAGCCAGATGTTTATCCCAGCTATTAAAATTGACTTTTGCGTGGTTGTGATAACCGACCAAACGTTTATGCCTGTCGGCAAATGATCCCAAACGGGCCGCAGCCTCATCCGACCGTTCCAGCGTAATGCCTTTTGCCCCTACGGTTTTTGCCACACGGAAACAATAGTCAATTTCTTCATCGGTCAACCGATCCATCGGGAATTTAATCACTTCAATGGCAACTCCTTCGGCTTTGTATTTTTTTCGCAAGACCTTGAACCGATCCATCGGAGCAGAAAGTCGCCATTTACGCATCTCTTCGGCGAATTTTTTTCGCTCGGCCTGTTGTTCGGGCGTAGGTGGTCCCGGAGTCCACGGCGGCGGCGTAGGCGCACCGGCAAAAGCCTCCGCAGGCTCGCCCATGAGTTCGACCGAATTGAGGCCCAGTTTTACCAGATACCCCAGAAGATCGTCGGCACTTCCCGGCATACTACGAAAGCTATAAGTAATAGCCCCGAGGTTTACCCCCGGCACTGCCGAAGGCAATAAGGGATATTCTTTTCCACCCGCAGAAAGGGGCATCGGAAGGAATACCGCAGCAGAAAGTGCCGCCGCCTGGGCTATAAACTTGCGACGAGAAGTCACGGAGGAAAAGGATTTTTGAGGTTTCACAAGCAAAGATGTTAGGAAATTTTTCTATTTTAGAAAATTAATCAAATTTTTATCGCAAGCCAACTAATCCTTTTGAACAATTTCCCCAAAACCCGCGGCTGGAAACGCCGTATCCGCCAACTGGATCAGTGGCTGGAAAAATTTAAAAACCCTAATATCCACGAGTTGGACGAGGGGTTTGCGGAATATGTGAAAATCTGGATTTATCCCTGGTTTCAACTCGCCAAACGCAATCCGCCGCTCTGGTATTTTCGACTTATCCTCGACCGGTTTTCCCTTATGTACGATCACTGGCAGGCTGCTTTCCGCCAATCACCTCATCCCCATGATCTCCAACTCTGGATATTCGAAGATAATATCATTGAATCTGAACTGGTCTGCGCCCGCGTGCATAAACCCGGTGAGTTCATTATTTCGAAAAAATGGATACGCTCTCCACAGCGGAAATTCAAAACCTTCTTGACATTGGTTTTCAGGAGGAGATTGTATTTGAAGGCGAAACAAATCAGGACCGCCACTTCTGGAAACCTTATGATTACGTCTGGATCGGAAGAAAAAATGTGATTTTTTAGCGCAGCGGACTTGAACCACAGAGATGCGGGAGAAACACCGAGATGATTCGTCTCTGTGCTTCTCCGCTTTCTCGGTGGTTTTATCTTACTCCCTGATCCCCGCCAAATCCTGCACAAACTCCGACAAATGAGGTTCTCCCTTAAAAAAATCGCCTTTATATCCTTTACTTAAGGCCCAACGATCAAGCCAGCTAATGCCACCCCGACCGGTATAAGTGCTTTCAGTTTTGTAGGCACGGTCTTTCAGGGCTTCACTTAGTGTGACGATCTCATAACCCCGGTTTTTCATCATGCGGATAAGGTCGTCGAGATAATCTGCATTGATCAGGTTGGCATGGATAAGCAATATCTGGCGGATTTCGTAGCCAAATAGCTTCCGCGATTGTTGTTCGTACCAAACGATTTTAGCCTCCATATACGCCATATACGATTGCCCCACGGAGTCTATAAGGTTTTGATTTCCCGTCTGCAACGCATTTTCATAAGCGCGTGCATAAATCCACTCGGAGTTATCAACGGTAACGGGCGCTTCGATGTATTTGTGTTTTTTTAAGAAAGCTCGCAAAGCAGCCTGTTTTTCGGGGGAATCGCCGGTATGCAAATAAGGATGCCGGAAATACCGAAACTTCCCTCCGGAATTTTCTACCAGTTTGCGGGTAACGCGTTCTCCTTTCTGTATATCTGCCCCAAATGCTTCCATCTCGTTGTTGTGATAGTCCATGTGAGACCATGCGTGATTGCCCAGTTCCATACCCGCATCCAGCCACATTTGAAGCAGTTCGATGCGTTTTTCGTCTAATACACCCTCGTTTTCCAGCTTGATTTCATTGACAAATCCAATAGCAGGAACCTTCGCTTCCGTAAGGTTTTGGAGAATATTTTGCGTACACTTCAAGGCAGTAGCGTAGTCATTGGGCCTCGTCACCGTCGGAAGATCGTCAATGGTAATGGCCATTTTACGGGAAGAGGGAGGTGTTTCCGCAAATAACAGGAAGAAAATCAGAAAGTAAGGCATAGGAAAATATTCAAAGACACAAGCGAAAAATAAGAAATTTGGCTACATTTTTTAGTATCTTTCCTAAAATTTCTACAATATGATGCTCGCCCGGCTTGATAACGAGGTTTTTTTCAAGAAAGCTTTTACAGATAGACAGGTCTTAAAAGCTTTTGTAAAAGATATTGTGGGAATTGAAGTCAATCCTGAAAGGATTGAAACCGAAAAAGCCTTTCAGCCCCGATTGGGAAATATTAATTTTAAATATGACATCTTTGCTGAAGATAGTCAGAAACGCATAATCATAGAAATTCAGAAAGTGGAATATGATCATAATTTCGACAGATTCCTACATTACCACTTACAAGCAATTACAGAGCAACAGCGAAATTCTGATGATTATTCGGTGGGAAGAACAGTTTACACCATTGTAGTGATGACTGCCCCCTATAGAATTAATGAAAAAACACGGGAAATTTATAAAGATGAAGTTTTGATTTCCTCATTAAATCCCAAAAATTTTAAAGGAATAGAACGCAAGATATTTAATCACGAACTCATTTATCTCAATCCAAATTATAAAAGTTCCCAAACTCCGAAAAATTATCAGGATTGGCTGGATTTAATCTATGAGAGTATCCATAGCCCGGAAAATCCAAAAATCAATCTTGATCATGCGGGCATAAAACGTGCAACCGAAATTATTCAGTTTGAAAACATTAGCCCTGAAGAATGGGAAATGGCCAAAATTGAAGTGGGAAAACAAAAAGTAATCCAATTGGCAACCGAAGAACGCATTTTAGAAATCGCCCGAAAATTAATCAAACGAAATTTATCTGATGAAGAAATTGCGGAGGATACTGGCTTATCTATTATCCAAATACAATATATCCGTAACGAAATAGACACTGAAAATTATTCCTAATCTCCCTAATGAAAAACCTGATCCTTATACTCTCCTTGCTCCTTTGTAAATCCGGATTCGCCACCGTAGTGGATTCTGCTTCGAATGGTTTTACGGTTCAGACTATAGTCGAAATAAACGCGACATCCACACAGGTCTATGACGCCCTCGTACGCGACGTGGATCGCTGGTGGGATCCCGCCCATAGCTACAGCCAGGACGCCAGTAATTTTTATATAGAACCTCGGGCGAATGGCTGTTTTTGCGAACAACTACCCAATGGTGGCAGCGTCCTCCACATGATTGTGAGCCACGTAAACCCCGGTAAAACGCTTGTTCTCCTCGGCGGAATGGGGCCGCTTCAGGGAATGGGGTTATACGGCAGTATGACTTTTAGTCTGGAAGAAAAAGCAGGAAAAACCCAACTCACCGTTACTTACGTGGTAACCGGTTATACGCCCGGCGGGCTTCAAAGCCTGGCTTCCCCCGTTGACCAGGTACTCGCCGGACAAATGGCCCGCCTGAAAACATTTGTTGAGGGGAAAAAATAAATCGCGCAAAAATTGCATTGACATTTTCCCTTTTCACTTCACCTGAATCCCCTTTTGCCATACGGCTTCAATTTTTCGTATGTCTTCGATTTGCTGCCAGGGTCTGCCTTGTATCAGCACTAAATCGGCTTGTTTCCCTACGGCAATCAGCCCCTTTTCATGGTCGGTTTTGAGGGAAATTGCTGCGTAAAAAGTTGCTGCCCGCAAGGCGTGTTCGGGAGATAAACCGGCTTTCACGAGAAGTTCGAGTTCCCGGTGAAGACTGTTTCCGAAAGTCATATTTCCCTGTGTGTCGGTTCCGGCGCCCATCATCACTCCCGCCGAGTCCAGGCGTTGTATATTCCGGAATCGCCCGGGTTGTCTTTCAAGCACACCCTGGGTTTCCATTATCGAAAGTGTCGGAATATAGAGAATTTGTTTTTCCACCATCATCTGAACGACCCGGTCGGGCAGTGGCTCTTCGGTTCCGTGTTCAATGGCATCGGCTCCCCAAGCCGTTACCGCAGCGACATCCGCCGCCGTGCCGGTATGAACCGTTACCCAGAGGTTTTTTTCGTGGGCAGTCGTTATAATTATTTTCAGAACAGCGGAGTCCAGTTTGGGTATTTTTCCGCCTGCATCATCATATACGGCTTTAATTCCATTGACACCTAAAGCTGCCAGCGATTCTACTTCTTTCCGCGCCGTTTCGCCATCTTTTACCTGGCGGGTTCCATTTTCAATCAGGTACGGATTGCCTTTGTATATCGTCCCGGCAGGGTGTCCGTCGGGAGCCGTAAACAACGGCCCGGTACAATAAACCTCGGGCCCGGCAAGATCGCCTTTTTCGATCTGCAAACGGAGCTTCAGAATATTGGCAGGAATATCGCCGACCGACCGAATAGCGGTAATACCCGCCGCATGGAGGTTTTTTCGCACCTGAGGTCTTTGTTTGACATAATCAAACAACTGGCGAAAAGTCGAAAGCCCGCTATTTTCCACCGAAGGCGCATAAAAATGGACATGCAGATCCGCGAGTCCCGGAATGAGGCTTTTGCCTTTCCCCTCAATAATTGGAGTATCTGCAAGCGGTTTACAGTCCGGGCCGACGCAGGTAATTACTTCACCCTCTACCCGAACATTCGTTTCTCCCAGGACTTTTTCTCCATCAAAAACCTCAATATTTTTGAAAAAAACACCCGAGTTTTTGTCTTTCGGCAATTTATACAGGTTGCTTTGCAGCAAAACATAAAAAATTGCCGTGCTGATGCTGGTTATAAGAATCACCAATATCAGAATATTGCGCAGACAGCCGGAGAGTTTTGAGGCAGCCATGAAAAACGATTTAATCCCACCTTATCAAAGCAAGTCCGAAGAAATCCCCATGCTGGAAAAACCGCCGTCATGGAAGAGGTTTTGCATGGTCACTTTTCGGGAATAATCGGAAAACATCATCACGCAGTAATCGGCGCATTCTTCCGCGGTGGCATTGCCGAGCGGAGACATTTTTTCGCCGTAAGCAAGCATTTTATCAAACCCCGACACGCCCGTTCCGGCGGTAGTAGGAGTCGGAGATTGAGAGATTGTATTGACCCGAACTTTACTTTTGACGCCAAAATGGTAGCCAAAGCTACGCGCAATTGACTCCAATAGTGCTTTCGCATCAGCCATATCATTGTACTCACTGAAAGTGCGCTGAGCAGCCACATAACTCAACGCAAGAATAGATCCCCAGTCATTCATCAGATCTCGCTGGTAGAGCAGTTGCATGATCCGGTGAAAAGACATTGCCGAAATATCATAGGTTTTGACGAGCCACTCGTAGTTCAAATCGGTGTAAACACGTTTTTTGCGCACATTGGGAGACATGCCTATGGAGTGAAGAACAAAGTCTATTTTTCCATATTGCTCTGCGGCGGCATCAAGCAGCTTGCCGAGGTCTTCCATGCTGGTAGCATCCGCAGGTACAAGTTGGGAACCCGTTTTTTCAGCGAGTTGATTAATGGTGCCCAAACGCAAGGCAACCGGTGCATTAGTAAGAATGAACTGAGCACCTTCTGCGTGTGCTTTTTCAGCCACTTTCCATGCGATAGATTGATCGTCCATAGCACCAAAAATGATTCCTTTTTTCCCTTCGAGTAGTTGTTTTGCCATGAATTCCGAATTGTTTTAGGGTGATGTCGGGCGCAAGTACGAAAGTTTTTTTTAAGGAATCAAGCAATCAATCGTGCGGAATCACAATATTGGTTTTGAACTTGATCAAGGATTATTTTTCTTTGCGCTGGAAAAATAGAGACGTGCCTGACAATGGGTGAGCAAATAGTCATTGTCCCGACGTACAACGAGCGGGAAAATATTGAAAGCCTGATCCGAAAGGTCCTTCAGATGCTTCCTGAGGCACATATTCTGATCATAGAAGACAATTCTCCGGATGGAACTGCGGCCATAGTTAAAGGCCTTCGCAGTGATCCGGAAATAGGTTCAAGGATATTTATCGAAGAAAGAGCCGGGAAGCAAGGCCTGGGCACGGCTTATATTCACGGATTTCAGTGGGCGTTGAAAAACGGCTATGAGTACATTTTTGAAATGGATGCCGATTTCAGCCACAATCCGAAAGAATTGCCGGTTTTACTCGCAGCCTGTAAAAACGAGGGCTTCGACCTGTCCATTGGATCACGATATGTAAACGGCGTGAATGTCGTCAATTGGCCAATCGGGCGGGTGCTGATGAGTTATTATGCCAGTGCTTATGTGCGGTTTGTAACCGGTATGTCTATCCGCGACACAACCGCAGGTTTTAAATGTTATCGGAGAAAAGTACTGGAAAAAGTTTTGCAAAGACCCGTGCGGTTTGTCGGTTATGCTTTCCAGATTGAAATGAAGTTTCGCGCCTGGAAATACGGGTTTAAAATTAAAGAAGTCCCTATCATCTTCCGGGATCGCACCATGGGTGAGTCTAAAATGACGAGAGGGATTTTTAAGGAAGCAGTATTAGGCGTCATTAAAATGAAAATTTCCTCCTGGTTTGTAAAATGGAATTGAGGAACCCACGGAAATTTCCTACCTTTGCAGGCTAAAATGTTTACCCCCTGAGAACCCGTCAGATTTAAAAATATTCAACTCATGATCAGTACTCAAAAAAAATTCAGGCCTGGCGTTCTGCACGGAAATGAAGTGCAGGATTTGTTTAATTATGCCAACGAAAAGAACTTTGCTCTTCCTGCTGTAAACGTAGTGGGAACCAATACCGTCAACGCAGTTCTGGAAGCTGCCAAAGAGGTAAACTCTCCGGTGATTATCCAGTTTTCCAACGGCGGTGCGGCATTTTATGCCGGTAAAGGTCTTTCCAATGCAGGTGAAAAAGCGGCGATCTTAGGTGCGATTTCCGGTGCTCAGCATATTCATCTTTTGGCAGAAGCTTACGGTGTAACGGTCATCCTTCACACCGACCACGCCGCAAAAAAACTCCTTCCCTGGGTGGATGGAATGCTCGATGCCGGAGAAAAAAATTACGAGCAATATGGTCGCCCTCTCTATAGCTCCCACATGCTGGATCTTTCGGAAGAACCGCTCCACGAAAACCTCGAAATTTCTGCCGAATACTTCAAAAGAATGGCTGCCATTGGCATGACGCTCGAAATTGAACTCGGTGTAACCGGAGGTGAAGAAGATGGTGTGGACAATTCCGACGTGGACAGCGCCCGTCTTTATACCCAACCGGAAGAGGTATCGCTGGCTTACGAAAAAATGAAAGCTATTTCCGATCGTTTTACCATCGCCGCTGCCTTCGGCAACGTACACGGGGTTTACAAACCTGGAAATGTTCAGCTTCGCCCCATTATCCTGAAAAACTCACAAGACTACGTGCAGAAAAAATTCGGTACAGGCCCCAACCCGATCAACTTCGTTTTCCACGGAGGTTCTGGCTCCTCTCGCCAGGAAATCCGCGAAGCCATCGAATACGGCGCTGTCAAAATGAATATTGACACCGATACTCAATGGGCCTACTGGGACGGCGTTCGCGCTTATGAAGCCAAAAACCGCGGTTACCTCCAAGGACAAATCGGCAACCCCGAAGGGGAAGAAAAACCGAATAAAAAGTTTTATGACCCCCGCGTATGGTTGCGTGAAGGTGAAAAAACCATGGTGAAACGCCTGCACCAGGCATTTGAAGACCTCAATGCCATCAATGTTCAGGGAAATTAATTCACCCTTTTCCGATATAAATCTGCATCCGCGTCCGGTCTTCGGACGCGGATTTCTTCATCCTAAAGATTGAATGTCATGGCAGTATTTGATTTTCAAAAAGATGTTTTAGAAAAAAGCCGCCAGGTTCCCGTTGTCGTGGACTTTTGGGCACCCTGGTGTGCCCCCTGTCGCACATTGGGACCCGTGATCCAACAACTCGCCGGAGAAGCTAATGGACGTTGGCAACTGGTAAAAGTCAATACCGAAGAACATCAGCAGATCGCCAAAAAATACGCCATTCAAAGCATCCCCAATGTAAAGATGTTTTACGGAGGGAAAGTCATCGCCGAATTTGCCGGCAATCTACCGAAACACCAGATCGAAAAATGGCTTACCAGTCATTTACCCGACCCCCGAAACGGTGAATTTCAACAAATCCTCAGCAGACTGGAATACGATCCTAACGCTTTTGCGCAGTTGGTTACCTTTGTCCAGGAAAATCCCGACATGGGCGAAGCTCGCCTTACCCTCGCCGGAATGATTCTTGCCGAAAACCCCGAACAAGCCATCGAACTCCTTGAGCCCCTTAAGTCCGGCCACCCTTTGGCTGACCACGCCGAGGACATCCGCACAATGGCACAGTTGCTGAGTTTTGAAACAGAGGATAAATCTCCCGCGGCAAACAAACTTAAAGCCGCAAGGGAGGCACTCTGGTCCTCCGACTGGCAGGGCACACTGGAACTGCTGATTGAAAGCATTTCCCTCAATAAAAACTTTGCCGGTGAACTGGCGCGAAAAGCCACCATCGCTATCTTTCATCATCTCGGGGAAAAACACGAATTGTCCCGAAAATATCGCCCGAGGTTTAGCATGGCACTTTACTAGGTAGGGTAATTGAGCCGCTGATTGTTTTATAGAGAAACTGCGATTTCCTATGAAGCTGAAGTGGGTACTGTTTCTGGGGGTAATAGTCATTGTTTCCGTCAACCGGAGCTTCAGCCAGCCATTTATAAAAGATCATTCACCCGTCACATTTCCCGAACTTCAGGCATCCTTTGGCCAATGGGCTGCTTCGGATTTAACCGACAGCACGAAAGGTTGGAAATGGTATGCCCGATGGCAGGATCACTACCTCACTCGCACCGACGGAAAAGGCAATCCTGCCGACCCTGCGATTGTTTTCAGCGAAATCATGAAAGTTCATCGGCTGCGGAAGCAGGGGTTTCCCGCCCCTGCCCGCGCCGCAAACTGGACACCCGCAGGCCCCCTGGTTGTACCCGGAAGTCCTGATCCCACCTCTCAGCACGGTTTGGGCCGAATCAATACCGTAACCTTTCACCCGACCGATCCCCAGACTTTCTGGGTAGGTGTCGCCCAGGGAGGAATATGGAAAACCACTAATAGCGGACAGTCCTGGGCGCCTCTCACTGACGATCTCCCTATCCTGCGAATCAGCGATATTGCGGTTGACCCCACCCACCCACAGGTCATGTATGCTTCCGTAGGTGATTATGCCTACATGGGTATCGCCCTCTGGCTCGACAATCGCAAACGACATACCCACTACGGACTCGGAGTCTATAAAACCACCGACGGCGGAATTACCTGGAATCCTACGGGCCTCGGCTTTAGCCAAACCAACCTCGATGGTTCGCTCATCCGACGGGTTTTTGTTCACCCTTCTCAACCAACTACTCTCCTTGCCGCGGGCATTGATGGTATCTGGAAATCGTGGGACGGCGGGCAAATATGGAGTCATATTTCCGACAGCCTGATCTGGGACATTGAAAAACATCCGACCAACCCTGATATTCTTTACGCCTCTACCGGATTTGTGGCGACCCTTCAGCAGGGAACCGCCGGCATTATGAAGTCCACTGATTTTGGCGATACATGGACTGTACAGAACACTCCCATTCCCGCTCAAAATACCGTACAGCGAATCGAACTGGCCATTTCCCCCTCCGACCCCAACTACGTCTATGCACTGGCCTGTAATATGCAGAGAGGCTTTTACGGACTTTTACGCACCACCAATGGAGGCACAAGCTGGAACTGGCAGTCGGATCAAAGCTCGGCACCTAATATCCTTCACTGGTACGAAGGAAATGGCGGCAGCAACGGACAGGGAACCTACGACCTGACCATCTTGGTTGATCCCCAAAATAAAAACCGCATTTACACCGGAGGCATCAACCTTTGGGGTTCCGAAGATGGCGGAGTAAGTTGGAAGGGAATTTCCTATTGGGTAGGTAGTTATGGCCCCAGTTTACACGCCGACCAGCATTTTTTAAGCTATAACGCCCTCGACGACAAATTTTATATCTGCAACGACGGCGGCATCATGCGCACCGATTCCCTCATAATGGGTTCCTGGAATGATGCTTATTCAGATCCGAACTACCAATGGCCGACACAGTGGGAAGACATTAGTGACGGGATGAATATTACCTCTTTTTATCGGATTGGTATTACCCCCGCTTACCCAAACCATCTTATCGCAGGCGCACAGGACAATTCGACCTTTTACAAAAGCGGCAATAACTGGATCAACATTATCGGGGGAGATGGAATGGAATGTATTATTCACCCCGATGACCCGAATATCATTTACGGTTCTTATCAATTCGGCGGACTGACCCGATCTTATAACGGCGGTCAGACTATCGAATACGGAATTACCGATGCTATTACTGCGGGTGCAGGAGAGACCGGAGAGTGGACAACTCCCTATATTCTTCATCCGGATGACCCCGACTCTATCTATGCCGCTTACGGCAACCTGTGGGTATCGGACGACGGAGGAAGCGTTTGGAGCAAAAAATCCAATTTCCCGACAATGAACGGCGTGGGGTATCCTTCCCCGGCTTCAGCATTGGCAATTGCACCTTCCAACCCACAGGTGATTTATCTGGCAAAACGGATTTATCACAGTTTCGGCCAGCCCTCCGAATTATGGCGCACAACCAATGGCGGAGACTCCTGGACAAATATCACCGCAGGATTACCTGATTCGCTCTATTTCACTTATCTGGCGGTTTCCGACAGCGACCCGATGAAAATATGGGTTACCGTAGGCGGATTTGTACCGGGGGGGAAAGTATTTTTTTCGGCAAATGGCGGCAATACCTGGAGCGATATTTCGCATAATTTGCCCAACCTACCCGCCAATTGCATCGTGTATCAGGAAGGAACGACTGTAAACCGCGTATATGTTGCGATGGATATCGGTGTGTGGGTTTTGAATGATACTGCCAGCGAATGGACGTTATACAGCGAAAACTTACCCAATGTAATTATCAGCGAACTGGAAATAGATCCGGTTGCCGGGAAAATTTATGCAGCTACTTTCGGCAGGGGTGTATGGGTCAGCGACGTGGTGGATGATCTACCACCGGCCTCCTTATACCAAAACCAACTTGACAAACTGGTCGCAACCCTTTATCCCAATCCGGGCAAAGGCAGTTTTACGCTAGAACTGCACGACGCTCGGATGCCGAAGGTAGATTTGCAAATGATTGATGTCCTGGGTCGGGAAATTTTCAGCACCGTGATTCAACCCATTGCCGGAGAATATCGCGGCGATTTTACCCAAGATCTGCCTCCCGGCAGATATTTTATCAGGCTTATCGCCGAAGGACGCTCAAAAGTCCTGTTGTATCAGGTCGAATAGGTAGGTTATTGTTGTTTTTTTTCCGGTCTTGGAATAATTACTTTGAATTGTTCGCCTTCTATGTCATTCGTAAACTCAATATTGGGTTGATTTTCCAACGCTCGTTTAATACCGGAACCTAATCCCCGATAGGGTAAAGTATGAACAGCATAACTTACCATCAGGTTATTTCTTACCACCGGATTGCCGTAGGGAAGTTCTTCTACAGTAAGACTATTAGGCAAACTTCCCGGATTGATTATTTCCACCCGGTTGTCAAATACCATTAATCGAATGGGTGAATTTTTAATATAATCCCGGTGTATGAGTGCGTTTTCCAGAAGCTCCTGTAATGCGATCTCGGATATTTCCAGAATGCCTTGCGAGTTAAAATTTTGCCCCTGCTGGGTGTGTAACAAATTTCGTTTAAAAAACGACATTCCTTCCTCGTACAAATCGGAAATTGTTCCGGTCAAATCCCGACTATCGCGATACTCCGTACCGCCAAGATTATTACCATAAAAGGCCACGGCTTTGATACAAAAAGCGGGTTTCAGCGTTTGGGGTTTTTTGCCGAAAAATAGAAAACCAGCCAAAGTTATTTTTCCGTCTTTGACCACACGTTTTGCCTTTAACGCATCTGGATAACCCAAACCCAACTTCTCGTATTCAATCTTAAACTCCCGGAAAAAGTATTCATCAAACTTTTCCTTGTTTAAATCTTCTTGGTTTGCTTGAAGGACAGGCAATTCATCCGGAAAAAGGTTTTTCCCTTTGCTCAACAATCGCAGAATCTCCTCATTACTGGTTACTTTACGCTTATTAGCTCCGTTTTTAAGAAAAATAATTCCGTCCTTATCTTTATGAGGTTTATCCACGCCTTCCGGGATGTAAACAACCATTACCTTTTTATCATCAACAATAACCGTCTCGGTTTCTACAAAAAGAGGACTTTTAACGTGTTCGTTGGCGGAATTGACAATTAAATTAGCCAATCGTCTAAGATCCTCATCGGTCAAACCCATTATATTCCAAGTTTTATCATCTACTCCAATAAGAATGAGTCCTCCCCGGCTATTCGCAAAAGCTACCATTTCCTGAGCAACACTTAATTCATTAGTGATATTGGATTTAAACTGTACCGTACTCGTTTCCCCTCTTCGAATGAGTTCTTTCAATTCTACACTATCCATAGGTTAGTTAATTTCTTTGCATAACACAGATTATCAAACGCCCCCTAAATATGCGAATATTTTTTCATTAGGGAAATTATGCTAATTTCCGGTTTAGGCTCATTTAAACGCAACTCACCAACATGACACAAAAACTCCTTCTTACCACCCTCATTATCGCCTTTTTGTTTCAAAATTCGCTGT
Organism: Bacteroidia bacterium; assembly: GCA_033764335.1. Taxonomy (GTDB): domain Bacteria; phylum Bacteroidota; class Bacteroidia; order J057; family J057; genus JAGQVA01. The sequence goes on from JANRJC010000017.1 coordinate 112,747, forward strand.
TTTCGCAGAAGAAAAACAAAAAAGACGACACCCCCGAAACGCCTACTGAAGAAAAGGATATTTTTAGCTCCAGCACCTTTTCCGGGTTGAAATTCCGCAGCGTCGGGCCGGCTCTTACCTCGGGCAGAATTGCGGATTTTGCCGTCAATCCCAAAAACCGTGCGGAGTATTATGTGGCCGTCGCCTCCGGCGGCGTCTGGAAAACCGTCAACGCCGGTACTACTTACGAACCCATCTTCGACGGGGAAGGTTCTTACTCCATCGGCTGCGTTACCCTCGACCCCTCCAATCCCCATACCGTATGGGTAGGTACGGGCGAAAACAACGCCCAGCGGAGCGTCGCCTACGGCGACGGAGTCTATAAATCCACCGACGGCGGCAAGTCCTGGAAAAATATGGGACTCAAAGAGTCTGAACATATTGGCCGCATCGTCGTGGACCCCCGCAACTCCGATGTCGTTTTTGTCGCTGCACATGGCCCCCTCTGGCGCTCGGGCGGAGACCGTGGCCTCTATAAAACTACCGACGGCGGAAAAAACTGGAAAAAGGTTTTTGAAACCGATGAAAATACCGGTGTGAATGAAGTCATTATGGACCCCCGCAACCCGGATGTGCTTTACGCTTCTGCCTGGCAACGTACCCGCCGTGTCTGGACTTTTATCAGCGGAGGCCCGGGATCGGCGCTATACAAGTCCACCGATGGCGGGGAAACCTGGGAAAAATCACAGACCGGGTTACCCGGTGGTGACCTCGGACGAATCGGCCTCGCCATTTCTCCCGTAAATCCGGATGTGATTTACGCCATTCTTGACGCCGAAGGCGGTAAAGGCGGCGTCTTTCGCTCCACCAACCGAGGGGTCACCTGGGAAAAACGCGGCGACCTCGTCACCAGCGGAAATTATTACCAGGAAATTTTCTGCGATCCAGTCAATGTGGATCGCGTTTATGCCATGGACATGCTCAACATGGTCTCTGACGACGGAGGTAAAACCTGGAACCGCCTCGGGGAAGAAAACAAACACGTGGACAACCACGCACTCTGGATTGATCCGAACTTCCCAAACTACTATCTCTCCGGATGCGACGGCGGCATTTACGAAAGTTTTGACCGAGGACAAAACTGGCATTACAAAGCCAATCTACCTATTACCCAATTTTATAAAGTATCGGTGGACCAGACCGAACCCTTCTACCTCATCTACGGCGGTACACAGGACAATTACAGCCTCGGCGGCCCTTCCCGCAATACCAGTCCGTCGGGCATTCTAAACTCCGACTGGTTTGTGACCAACGGAGGAGATGGATTTGAAACCCAGATTGATCCTAAAGACCCGAATATCGTCTATGCGCAGTCACAGTACGGCGGCCTCGTCCGTTTTGACAAAAAAAGCGGCGAAGACATATTCATCAAACCGATGGAAGGCAAAGGAGAACCCGGCCTTCGCTGGAATTGGGACGCACCACTGCTCATTAGCCCACACAAAAATACAAGGTTGTATTTTGCCGCAAATAAACTTTTTAAAAGTGAAGACCGGGGCGATAACTGGACGGCGATCAGCGGGGATTTAAGCAGGCAACTCGACCGAAACAGCCTCCCGGTAATGGGAAAAGTATGGGGAGTGGATGCCGTAGAGAAAAACGTTTCTACCTCCATCTACGGAAATATTGTAGCCCTGGACGAATCACCCAAAAAGGAAGGTTTGATTTATGTTGGCACCGATGACGGGCTGATTCATGTAAGTGAAAATACCGGTGGTTCCTGGCGGAAAGTGGAAACATTTCCCGGTGTGCCGGAAAGAACCTACGTCAACATGATCGTAACTTCGTTGTACGATGAAAACACCGTTTATGCCGCTTTTAACAACCACAAAAACGGTGACTTCAAACCCTATATCCTAAAAAGTAGCGATAAAGGTCAAAACTGGACCAACATCGCCGCGAATCTCCCGGAAAGAGGATCGGTATATTCGATTGCCGAAGACCATGTGGACCCCCAGTTGTTGTTTGTGGGTACAGAGTTTGGCGTATTTTTTACCCGTGACGGCGGGCAAAAATGGATTCAGCTAAAAGGAGGACTTCCCACCATCGCTGTACGCGACATAGCAATTCAGCGCAGAGAAAACGACCTTGTTCTGGGTACTTTTGGCCGGGGATTTTATGTATTGGATGATTATAGCTGTCTGCGAAATCTTTCCGAAGAAACCTTTAAAAAAGAGGCAAATATCTTTCCGATAAAAGATGCCCTGCTTTTTGTGGAATACAGTCCTCTGGGAGGCCGGGGAAAAAGTTTTCAGGGAGCATCGCTTTACACCGCAGACAATCCACCGGTAGGCGCGGTATTTACTTATTTTCTGAAAGACTCGCCCAAGACCTTGAAACAAATTCGTAAAGACCGGGAAAAAGAAGCCGAAAAAGCCGGTGAAAGCGTAAAATATCCTACTTTTGAAGAAATGAGGGCCGAAGATAACGAAGAAGCCGCCTATACGCTGTTTACCATTACCGACGAAAACGGAGAAATTGTAAACCGTATCAAAGGGGGAACGAGCAAAGGACTGAGTCGAACAGTCTGGAATTTTCGTTATGCGTCCACTTCTCCGGTGCAGGTAGGCGGGGGAAGAGGCGGTCAGGGAGGTGGTGGTTTTGGCAGCGGCGGCGGACATCTGGCTCTTCCAGGCAAATATTTTGTTTCGATGGCCATCAGCGTAAACGGTCAGGTGAAAGAACTCATTGACAAACAACCTTTTGTTGTAAAACCGCTCAACAACCTTTCCCTGCCAGCATCCGATCAGGAGGCTTCCCTAGCCTTTCAGAAAGACGTCGCCGAACTTTATCGGATCATTCGCGGAGCGACAAACCTTCACACTGAGCTGACCGAAAAAACGAAGTCCATCCTGGAAACCTGCCGGGTTTATCCGCAGGTGCCCCTTGCAGTATTGAGCGAAGCAAAAGAGGTGGAGCTACAACTACTTAACATTAGCCGTGCGCTAAACGGGGATGCCAGCGTCGAAAAACGCCAGTTTGAAACACCTCCTGCGATCAGCGACCGGATTCAGCGGGCACTGTTTGGATTGTACAGCGCAAGAACAGCCCCTACGGGTACCATGCGCGAGCAGTACCAAATTGCCAAAGAAGAATTTGAACCTGTCAAAAACCAGTTGAAAGAAATCGTCGAAAAAATCAAAACCATTGAATCCCGTCTCGAACAGGTAAAAGCCCCTTATACACCGGGTAGAACCGATGTTTTGGGAAATTAATTCCTACTCCAATGAAACTCATAAAACGATGGATAGTCCTCATTCCGGGCTATATGTTTATGCTAAATACTTTCGCACAGGTTCCCCAAAACCTACTCCCCTTATGGAAAGAAGGCCCGCCTGACTGCGTAGAAGCGATTGAAACCGAAATTGTACCGGACGAACGAATCGGGCGCAGGTTGAGCAAGGTAAAAATACCGGGGCTGGAGGTTCATCTTCCGCCCGACTCAATCGCAACGGGAACCGGTGTAATCATTTGTCCGGGAGGAGGTTATACCATTTTGGCATGGGACTGGGAAGGTACTGACATTGCCCGTTGGTACAATGAGCAGGGCATCGCGGCATTTATCCTGCAATATCGGCTGCCTCATTGGATGAGTGACGAATGCCGGAGCAGCGTCGCATTGGCCGACGCCCAACGTGCGATCCGACTGGTGCGAAGCCGTGCCGCCGAATGGAAACTCAATCCCGCCAAAATTGGCATTATGGGATTCTCCGCCGGAGGGCATCTGGCCTCTACTGCCGGTACCCATTTCGACAAGGGAATCCGAGACTCAAAAGATCAGGTAGAATGGGTAAGTTGCAGGCCCGATTTTATGGTGCTGATGTATCCGGTGGTAACCATGGATACAACCGCTGCTCACATGGGGTCGCGCAAAAACCTGATCGGAGAAAACCCCTCCGAAGCAGAAATGACCTATTTTTCCAACGAAAAACAGATCACGGCAGAAACCCCGCCGACAATCCTTATCCATGCCGATGACGATAAAAGTGTGGTACCGGAAAACAGCGTAAATTTTTACCTGAATCTCCGAAAAAACGGTGTACCCGCAGCCATGCATATTTTTACAAAAGGCGGGCATGGTTTTTCACTGGCGAAAGGAAAAGGACCCGTAGAGAAATGGCCGGAACTGGTGCTGGACTGGATGAAAGAGCAGGGATTCTAAGCGAAACGATAAGACATAAAAAACCCCCGGAGCGATTGGTTCCGGGGGTTTTTTTATGATAAAGTTAAAAACCTCTGACTATTTGGCCCACCACATTTTAGCACCAAACAAACCCGAATCATCCACACCTTGTGAGCTGATGGCAGCCGTAAGGTTAGTACCATTCGTGGTAAATTCGGTTGTAGCGTAAGCAAAACGGTAGGGAACACCTTTACCGGGGTAAACCGATCCGGGTACTTCCTGAACAGTGGAAGGATAGCCGGTACGGCGGTATTCGGAGAAAGCTTCACAACCATTTCCAAACAAAGCAATCCAACGCTGATTGGCGATCGCTTGCACATAATCGGCATCAAATGCAGCCTCAGCAGCCGTAATATAATCCGCCGAGGGAGTTACCCCGTGCATGGCCATAGCCGCGGTGATACCGTCAATATAAGCCTGCTTATTGTTCTGTACTTCTGCTTTGATAAATAATACCTCGGCATAAGTAATGATATGAGAAGGAGACTCAGGATCGTCGCGGAAAGCCGCTCCGATGTAGGAAATCGTTCCAAAATCCGCGGGCTGTACCGAGCCGTTAGGCTGACCGTTATAAACCGCGGGGTCATTGCCCGTAGGTTCGGCATAAACGGCCAGACGAGGGTCATTTAGGCTGGTAAGCAGGTCCACCATCGTTTTGCTGATCGCATGGTCATTTCTTCCGCCGAAGTGTTTGTTGGAATACAGAGGATTCGAATAGGTAACATCTCCGATATACACCAGCGAAGCATTGTCATCGTTGCTTGCCAGCATCGGTACGGAGGCATTCAGCATGGATTCCAGCGTAGCTTTAGCCGAGGGGTTTACACCCGACATACGATTGAGCAGACGCATACGAAGGCTGTTTGCGAATTTACGCCATTTGGTAATGTCTCCACCAAAAAGCACATCCCCACTGCCCAAGTCGTCGCCACTATCGCTAAATAAGGTCGCAGCTTGTTCCAACTGTGAGACCAAATCCGCATAGATAGCCTCTTGTGAGTCATACACGGGCTGGATAGCGTCTCCGCCTTTGAGGGCGTTGAAGTAAGGAATATCTCCCCACATATCCGTGATAACACTGAAGATATAGGCTTTCATCGTCATGGCAGCCGCCTGCATATTGGGGCCTACGTCTTCTTTTTCGATAATGGTCTGGAGATCCAGCAGAGGGCCTACATAAAGGCCGGTCCAGTGAGCATCCATATTCCCTGTACGATAAGAATAATAATCCTCATCTATATACTGGATTTTGGCATAATGCTGTGCCCAAAGCCCGGCATAAGTCATGTTCATATCCGCTCCATGAGTACGAATCACAGTGTTGGTAATCGCCGACACGAGGATATTCGTGGAGGGTACATCCGTAGGAGCATTGGGGTTGGTGTTGAGTTCGGCAAAATCATCCGTACAAGCCGGAACTGTCAAAACAATCACCAACATCAAAAACAGTTTATACAAAAAGTTTTTCATCGTTCTTCATTTTGTTAGAGGATAATCTAGAAAGTAGCATCAACGGTAAAACCGATTGTACGAGCAGACGGAGTCTGACCAAATTCAAAACCCTGAATACCGTTGTCGTTACCAAAAGCTGTTTCCGGATCAATATGCGGTATATTGGAGAATATCAGCCAAAGGTTACGACCGTAAGCTCCGAAACTGAGTTTTCCAAAAGGAGTTTTGGACAGGAAGCTGGAAGGCAGATCGTAAGTAAGGTTTGCTTCGCGCAGTTTCACAAACGAACCATCAAAAATCGAGCGGTCATGTCCCCCCAATGACTGATAGTAGAATACGTTCCAAGTTTCTGCGTCTATCGGAGTTGCGTTGGGAGATCCATCTTCGTTGACGCCTTCATACACATAACCATTTTTGACTTCATCTGCGGAGCCACGGCCTTCGAGAGATTCTTCCAAAACACCCGCATAACGGCCAAACATATAAGTCATGGAGAAGATATCGCTGCCTTTTCTGACGTCAATCAGGAAGGTGAAAGCGACATTTTTGTAACGAAGCGTATTGCGCAGACCGCCAATCCAGTCGGGAGTAATCGTACCCAGTACCGAAGGCGTAGCCTCACGAGAAGGCAGACCACCATCCAGAATAATATTGCCGTTAGCGTCATATTTGGCAGAAAATCCACGGAAGTTTCCATAAGCTTCTCCTTCACGAGCTTCCAGGTCAAGCGACCAGTAACGGCCCAGGCGGATAGCGTCAACCCCTTCCGGCAATTCTCTTACGACGGATTTATTTTTGGCAAAGTTTACCATGATATCCCAGGAGAAATTGGTGCTGCGAACCGGAGTAAGGGAAACCATAAGTTCTACCCCGCTATTGTCAATTTTACCCGCGTTGATCAACTGGCTGGTGTAACCGGTTGAAGGAGCTGCATCCACCGGAAGAATCTGGTTGATGGTAGCTGCCTGATAATAGGTAGCGTCAATGCCCAAACGGTTTTTGAAGAATCTCGCGTCAATACCCACTTCAATGGAAGAGGTAAATTCCGGGGTAAGTGCGGTAGGCGGAAGTATGTTGCTCAGCGTAAAGGAAGGTATTCCCCCCCATGCCGTATTGGCATTATAAACGGCATTCAATTGATAAGGATCCGTATCCGAACCTACTTTGGCCCAGCCGCCGCGAAGTTTCAACATATCTATGAATCCCGGCATGGTAACTGCTTCGGAAAGCACGATGCTAAGGTTTGCTGAAGGATAAAAGTAAGAATTACTTTCTACCGGGAGGGTCGAAGACCAGTCATTACGACCGGTAAGGTCCAGATAGAGGAAATCCTTAAAGCCGAGAGATGCCATACCATAAACCGAATTTATCACCTTGTCAGAGGTGTAAACATCATTAATGGGATTGCCGTCGGCGTTCGATACGTTGTAAATCTCCGGTACCGTCAGAGCCTGTACGGTTACAGAGTTTCTTTCATACCGGCGAGTCATGTGGTTGGCACCGAGGTTAACAGTAACTTGGAGGTCGCCAAATTTTTTGTCAGCCGTCACCAGCACGTCACTGTTCATTTCATTGACATAAAGCAGATCTTCTTCAAAACGACCGTTGGGATAATCTTTGGTCTCTTTGGCAAAAATCCGTTTGCGGTTTTCGCGGTAGAGGTCATTTCCTACCCGTGCTTTGATCCGCAACCAATCAGTGAGCTGGTATTTAGCCGAATAGTAACCGTTGATCCGGTCGCGGGTCTGCGGTTTTACGTTTTTATAAAGGGTGTAAAAAGGATTGTTCTGATAACTGTGAATCCAGTTATAGTTATTTCCAAACTCATCGCGGGTCTGCCATTTGTCGCGGAGATCGTTGATGTCAAGCTGACGGCCCGACCAGATAAACTGTTGTACAGTATTATCACCGGCGTAACCGGTACCCGGGCGGTTGTCGGAATGTGTTTGAGTATAAGTGATATTTCCTTCGGTGCTCAGCTTTTTGCTTAATTCTGCGCCGAAGCTAAAGTTAAGGCTGGTACGGCGAATATCGGTATTGGGAACCATACCCGTCTGATCCATATTGGTGAAAGAGAGGCGCGAATAGAGTTTTTCACTAGCCGCAGATATGGATACGTTGTTGGTAATGCTTACTCCTGTCTGGAAAAAGTCTTTGAAGTTGTCGGGCTGAGCTACCCACGGCAGATTTTTGCCCTGATACTGGTCTAACAGCGCACCTTCACCGGCCTCGTCGGTCTGACCATCACCGTCGTTGTCAATTCCATCATTTTCATTGATGGTCACGTCAAAAGCCGGACCCCAGCTTTCGTCCACACCATCATTAACACCGCCGTAGTTACCGTCCACATAGTTGAACTGCTGACCGGAACCCTGGCCAAATTCATCCTGAAAATCAGGAAGACGCAGCGGATTGGAGAAACCAAAATTTCCGGAGTAGGTAATACCTAAACCTTTTTGTGTGCCTTTACCGGTTTTGGTCGTAATCAGGATGACCCCATTGGCAGCACGGGAGCCGTAAAGTGCCGCAGCATTCGGACCTTTGAGTACAGAGACCGACTCAATGTCTTCGGGGTTGATGTCCATGGCAGCATTTCCATAGTCAACACTTCCATAACCGTCATCTCCCTGATAAGTTCCATTATCAATCGGAACACCATTTACTACAAACAAGGGCTGGTTGTTCCCGCTAATCGAGGCGTTACCACGGATAACTACCCGTGAGGAACTACCCACATTACCAGAAGAACTGGTGATTTGTACCCCGGCGATTTTACCGGAAAGAGTATTTACTACGTTTCCGTCGCGAGCTTTGGTAAGTTCAGAACCTTTTACATCCTGAACCGAATATCCCAATGCTTTTTTGTCACGGGATATACCCAAAGCGGTAACTACGACTTCCTGAAGATAAATATCATCTCCCGACATCGAAACTTCAAAGGTAGTCTGGTCGCCGATTGGCATCTCCTGAGGTGCTTTTCCGATAAAAGAAAAAACCAGCGTTTCGCCATTCTCCGGGACACGCAAGGTGAATTTCCCCTGTGTATCGGTAAAAATACCTACGGTTGTTCCTTTCACTTGGACAGTCACTCCTTCGAGGGGTTCGCCGGTATCGCTGTCGGTTACCCGACCGGATACTGTCGTCTGCGCCCATGCAAAACTGAGCGACAGCGCGAAAGCGGTCACTAATAATAAAAAGTTTTTCATGAATAAAGCTTTTGGTTAGACGTTGTGAAATAATTTGAGAAAGAACGTTTTGTAAATATGCAATTCTGACATTTCAGATACAAGCATAACGAATAAAAATCAATTTGGTCTTAGAAGATTTTCGATTTTCAGAGTTTCCAGAACAAGATATTTGCTTTAAAATTTTCCAAAGATCCCCCTCTTTCGGAAAACACAAGGTAAGATTTTAGGACTTTTCGGCTGCGTTTTATTACTTTACGACCCTCTGTTGTCTATCTTTTTAGCCATCCACTTTTATGAATATAAAACATACGGTTACCGAGCGTTTTCTGCGATATGTAACCATTGATACACAGTCTGATCCCACTTCATCCACCTGTCCTTCTACCGAAAAACAAAAAGACCTTGGCCGGGTTTTGGTACAGGAACTACTCGATATGGGTATCGCTGATGCAGAAATGGATGAATACGGTTATGTTTATGCCACCATTCCCTCCCACACTTCCAAAAATGTACCGGTGATTTGCCTTTGTTCTCATATAGACACGTCGCCCGATTCTTCCGGAACGCATGTAAAACCTATCTTACACCGCCATTATGGCGGTGGGGAAATTTCGCTTCCCGATGATCCCGCTGTTGTCTTACGCCCCTCGGATCACCCCGATCTGCTGGCGCAGATTGGCAACGACATCATTACGGCCAGCGGCACTACACTTTTAGGAGCCGACAATAAAGCCGGCGTGGCGGCGATCATGGATGCTGCCTATTATTTTATGACCCATCCGGACGAAAAAAGGGGCAAAATCCGTATCCTTTTTACCCCGGATGAAGAAATTGGCAGGGGAGCCGATAAGGTAAATATGGAAAAACTGGGGGCGGATTATGGTTATACCGTTGACGGGGAGACGCTCGGATCACTCGAAGATGAAACCTTCTCTGCCGATGGCGCCACCCTCACTATCCATGGTGTCAGTGCTCACCCCGGTTTTGCCAAAGGGAAAATGGAAAGTGCCCTCAAAATCGCGGGGGAAATCCTCGCGAGTCTGCCCAAAACCACCCTTTCTCCCGAGTCCACGGATGCTAAACTCGGTTTTATCCACCCGGTAAGCATGGAAGGAATGGTTGAAAAAACCACAATTCAATTTATCATTCGCGATTTTGAGGATAAAAAACTCGCCGAACATGAAGCCGTGCTCCAAAAAATCGCCCAAGAGGTACTCAAAAATTATCCCGCTTCTCGCGCAGAACTTTCCGTAAAACCCCAGTACCGCAACATGAAAAATGTGCTGGATCGTTATCCGCAGGTAGTTTCTTACGCCGAAGAAGCCATTCAACGCGCCGGACTCACGCTCAAAAAACGGAGCATCCGGGGCGGGACCGACGGGTCGCGACTTTCTTATATGGGCCTGCCCTGCCCCAATATTTTTGCCGGAGAACATGCCTTCCACTCCAAAGAAGAATGGGTTTCGGTTCAGGACATGGAAAAATCTGTCGAAACCCTTATTCACCTCTGCCAAATCTGGGAAGAGAAAAGCTAACCATACCTTTATATGAATCTTGCCGAATTCCGCAAACAAGCCCATAAAATGGTGGACTGGATGGCCGACTACCTGGAAAAGGTTGAGTCATTTCCCGTAAAATCGCAGGCGGAGCCGAGGCAAATTTTTAATCAGCTTCCCGCAACGCCACCCCTAGCCGGAGAGTCAATGGAAACCATTTTTGAGGATTTCCAAAGAATCGTTTTGCCGGGGATTACTCATTGGCAGAGTCCAGGTTTTTTTGCCTATTTTCAGGCCAATTCAAGCCCGCCTTCTATTCTCGCAGAAATGCTTACGGCAACGCTTGCGGCCCAGTGTATGATCTGGGATACATCTCCGGCAGCAGCCGAACTGGAAGAACGAATGATGTACTGGCTTCGCGACATGTGTGGATTGCCGGAAAGTTGGACCGGAGCGATTCAGTCCACGGCATCAGAAGCCACCTTATGCGCCATGCTTTCGGCCCGTGAAAAAATGACGGATTTCCGCATCAACGAATCCGGCTTTGACGTTACCAACCGAATCCGGGTTTACTGTTCCTCCGAAACGCATTCCTCCGTGGAAAAAGGCGCAAAAATCGCCGGTTTTGGCAGAAAAAATGTGGTCAAAATACCCGTGGATGCCAACCTCGCCATGCGTCCGGATGCCCTTTTGGAAGCAATAAATGCCGATAAAGCCGCCGGATACGAACCCGGCTCTGTGATTGCTTCACTGGGATCAACCAGTACCCATGCAATAGATCCGGTAAAAGAAATCGGAGAAATCTGCGAGTCGCTGGGTGTATGGTTTCATATTGACGCGGCTCATGCGGGAACAGCGCTGATTTTACCCGAACAAAGGTGGATGATCGAAGGAATCGAAAAAGCGGACAGTTTGGTTTTTAATCCTCATAAATGGATGCTTACCAATTTTGACTGCACGGCTTATTTTGTAAAAGACAAAGAAACCCTTATCCGCACCTTCGAAATCCTCCCCGAATACCTCAAAACAAGGCATACTTCCCAAACCCACAACTACCGCGACTGGGGCATCCCACTGGGCCGACGATTTCGGGCACTGAAACTATGGTTTGTGATCCGCTCTTATGGATTGGAAGGTCTTAAGGAAAAAATTCGCAGAGATATTAGCCTCACCCAAAATCTGGCGAAAGAAATAGAGAAAACCCCCGACTTCGAATTGTTTCTGCCCCCGCCGCTAAACCTCGTATGTTTCCGGTTTTGCCCCGAAGGTTATGGATCCGAAGAAGAAATAAACGAACTCAACGCCCGGATTGTCAATCAGTTAAATGCCTCCGGCGATATTTATCTTACCCATACCAAAATCAACGGAAAATACCTTCTGCGTCTTTCCATCGGTCAAACGACAATGACTGAAGAACATGTGAGCCGCGCATGGGAATTGATTCGAAAAACAGCACGAAGTTTTTATGTTTGATTTATCGTAAAATACGATTTTATTTTATTTTATCGTATTGTATTTTTGGATAAATCATAAAAGAACTTAATTCAGGATTACACCTGATTCCAACGATGAAAATTTTATATGCAACTACCCTTTTTTCGCTTCTGTTGATTTTTTCCTGCAATTCCCTGAAAGAAGAAATTCCTTTACCCATAGCAGGGTCGGAAGAGTCCGAAATGTTTTCGCCCCTTGCGCCGGAAGAGACCGATGGCACAACGGCACAAATCGAGCGTAATTTTCCCTGTCGGATGCGCGGGGTGATGTTTCCGGCTCCTGATGGTTGGGATTGTCGGATCTTAATTGAAACCGAAACCGGGCATTTACTTTATCCGGTAAATATCGAAGAGTATCTGAGTGCGGACCTTGAGGAGCCGGTGGCAATAAAGCTTAGTTTCCGGGTAGTACAAAACCCTGACGACCGATGTGGCAGGGCATTACCGGTTGAATTAATCTGCCTTACGAGAGATATTCGGAGAACCCAAACCCTGCCCGGGCGTGTAGAGTAAACGTTCAGTTTGTATTAGGTAGATTCATAGCTGCTGAGGCTGGCTCATTGAGCCACCTCTTTTTTTTTTACGATTAAATATACAAACCGAAGCATCCTTAATCCAATTTTCCTACGTTTATACTGCGAATAATAATAACTCCAATGAAACGAACCTATCTTCTGATTTTTCTTGTAATCACCGCAGGTTTTTTTACCTCCTGCAAAAAAGATCCGGTATTGCCCAGTTTGTATGAAACCCTTAAATCTAAACCGGAATACAGCAAGTGGGCGGAAGTGCTCGAAATCACCGAGCTGGATAGTTTGTTTAATTCATCCACCATTTTCACCATTTTTGCTCCCAACAATACCGCCGTTGACAATTTTCTTGAAGAATTTGGTTATGGAAGTCTGACGGATATTCCGAAAGATGAATTAAGTGGAATCCTCGCCTACCACGTGCAATACACGCGGGTAAAAATCGAAAACCTGGGAACCGGGTATTTTGTTACACCTTGCAATTTAGGGCCGGACGGAACTTACATTTTGATGCAGGTTGAGCAAAAAACCGCTTTTCAGATCAACCGTCGGGCCAATATCATTGATCCCGATATAGCTGCCGGAAACGGGTATATTCAGGGAATGGATGGTATGTTGTCAATGCCGACAATGATGGATTTTATTGACATCAATGAAGGTGTTTCCACCATGCGGAATCTTATCGAAAAGGCCCAACTGCGCCCGCTTTTGTCCAACCCGACAATCTCTCGTACTTTGTTTGTACCCGACAACACTGCCTTTGAGCAATATTTTGAAGACCTTCCGGGCGTAGTCGGAGTGGAAGATCTTACCGTAGAAGATGCTCAGGAACTTGTATTTACCCACATGATCAACAACAATATCACCGGGAGCATTTTGCTCGGCCTGGTATTGCCCACCGAATACACCGACATACGTGGCAAAACCATGCTCGTATCTCCTTTGACAAACGGAGTAGTGATTAACGATAATGTCTATTCCACTACCCTCAATTTGCAAGCGAGAAACGGAGTGATCCACTTTTTGGAAGATGTGATTTCGCCGAATTAAATCTCGGTATTTTTCCAATTTCCTTTCCGGAATACCCAGACATTGATCGCTGTCAGCAAAACCAATGTCAGAGAAATCGCAATAAATACGCCTACGGGTCCCCAATCAAGCCAGACTGCAAGCGCATAAGCCAGCGGTATCTGTACCACCCAATAACCAAAAAGGTTAATCAATGTGGGGGTACGGGTATCGCCGGCTCCGTTAAAGGCCTGACTAATGACCATTTCATAGGCAAAAAAGATATAACCGGCACAGATAATTTTGAGGCTCATCACCCCGTACCGCATTACTTCGGGTTCGGTGGAAAAGAGTCCCACAAAAAAGGAGGCATTGGTAAAAAACACAATGGAAATAAACAGCAGGAAGAGCATATTATAAAAAGCTGCCTGCCAGACCGACTGTTCTGCGCGATCGGGTTGTTTTGCGCCCAGGTTTTGCCCTACAAGCGTTGCGGCGGCATTGGCGAGTCCCCAGGAGGGAAGAATCGTGAAAACAATAATCCGGAAAGCCACCGTATAACCCGCGAGGGCTTCACTACCGAAAATAGAAATCACCCTCACCATAAAAGTCCAGCTTGCTGAACCGATCAGAAACTGACTCATTCCTCCGAAAGACACTTTCAGCAATCGCCACATCAATTCCAGATTCATCACCAGATGACGGCGCAAAATGACGATCATTCCATTTCCCCGGAAAAGAATCCAAAGTTGCCAGATTACCCCTACCCCACGACCGATATTGGTAGCTACGGCAGCGCCGGTTACGCCCATTTCAGGAAACGGCCCGTAGCCAAAAATCAGGCAGGGGTCAAGCACGATATTAATCGCATTGGACACCCATAACACACGCATAGCAATGGATGCATCACCCGCTCCGCGAAAAATGGCATTGTTTAGGAAAATCAGCATGATGGTGATATTTCCTCCCAGCATCCACATCGCGTATCCCGCACCTTCGGCGATCAGGGTTTCATCCCCGCCCATTAGTCGAAGTATGTCTTTTGCAAAAAACAATCCCGCAATGCTGACCAGGGCAGAAAAACCCAGGGCGATAAATAAAGCCTGAGCTGCTGCTTTGGAGGCCTCTTCGTAGTCCTTTTCCCCTACCCTGCGGGAAACCATCGCTGTGGTAGCCATACTCAACCCTACGGCGATGGCATACACCAGAAACATAATAGACTCGGTAAGTGCTACGGTTGCGAGCGCATTTACGCTTACTTTTCCGACAAAATAAATGTCCACCACCGCAAACAGTGATTCCATCACCATTTCCAGCACCATCGGAACCGATAAGAGGAAAAGTGCCCTGCGGATACTGCCAGAAGTAAACTCCTTCTCCGTACCATTAATTGCCATGGCGAGGAAACGGCGGGCACGTCCGATCCTCGCTGATAGAGATTCAGCCTGATTCATTGGATATGATTTAAGCTACGTAACGGAGGGGTGGAGAGATTTCTACGAATGTCCGCCCGACTTGTTCGGTGTTTTGTTTTATTTTTTTCCAAATTTAAAAATTAAAAATATTTTTCGGCGATTAGTCTTAGTCCGTCGAGGGTAAGCATGGGATCCACCTCGTCAAAACGCGATTTTAGCGGAGCGAGTACGGAAGACAAACCTCCGGTAGCCAAAACTTTGGCCTTTGTGGGCAATTCTGCCTGAATCCGGTCGAGCAATTCATTTACCAGCCCCACGTATCCCATCAAAATCCCCGCCTGAAGCGCATGGGCCGTATTTTTACCGATGGCGGAGGTGGGCAGTTCGAGAGGCACAACGGGCAATTGAGCGGTATTAAAAAACAATGCCTGCATGGCCGTTTTGAGGCCGGGTGCAATGGCCACGCCGAGGATTTCCCCCCGGTCGGAGACCGTGGTAAAGGTCAGTGCCGTGCCAAAGTCCACGACAATCGCCGCCTGCGAAAATCGTGAATAAGCAGCAACGGCATTAGCTACGAGGTCGGAACCAATTTCGTCCGGGTTGTCAATCCGCATATCCATACGCCGGAAAATTTCCGGCCCTATGACCGTCACCGGCGAACCAGTAAGCTTTCCCAACGCAGTTTTCACTGCCGGGGAAACGCCGGGAACCACACTACTCATGATCACCTGAGAGAAATCACGCAAATTTATCCCGGCTTCTTCGGCGTACTTTTGCAAAGCCGCGCCGGTCGAAAGATACCGCGACGAGGCATGCCTCCACTGATACAGCCAGTGCCCCTCCTCCCAAACGCCAAATACAATGTCTGAATTTCCAATGTCTGTAACGAGCAACATAAAACGGCTTTTGGCGGCGCAAGTTAATAAGGATGTTCCAACATAAAAAAATAACCCCGGACCGATGGCCCGGGGCGTAAAACTTTAGGATTTAACTTGTTTATTCGATCATCAATTTGCGAGTCATAAAACTATCACCTACGCGCATACGGAGGAAATACACTCCTTTTGCAAGGCCCTCCACCTGAATATTTTCACCAAAAGAACCGCTAATTGTACCAAAGTCTTTACGGTAAACCGTGCGGCCTCGGGTCGAAGTAATTTCAACCGAAAAATCATGGGTACGATTCAGGCTGAACTCCATGCGGAAAGTGCCGTTGCTGGGGTTAGGATAAATCAACAGGTTGGAAAGCCCGGCGATATCATCAATGCCCGTAGCAATTACCGATATTTCCTGACAGGTAGTGTCGGGTGTACAATGGTTAAATGCAATTACACAGACATTGTAAATACCGGAAGCGGCATAAGTATGCACCGGATCGGCAGAAGTAGTAGTATTGCCATCACCGAAATCATACAGTACAGAGTCTGCATTGGAGGATGCATTGGTGAAGGTTACGTCCAGTCCGTTCTGAGCGAGAGTAAATGCCGCTGTGGGCGAAGTACACGTAATGGTCACCAACTGGCACACGGTGTCTGTTTCGCAAATATTATAAGCGATCTGACAAACGGTATAGTCGCCCGGAGCAGCATAGGTATGCACGGCATTGGGATCCGTGGAAGAACTGCCATCGCCAAAGGTGTAAAGCACCGAATCCGTTACCAAAGATGTATCGGAGAAAGTGGCGGTAAGTTCGGTAGAAGAAACCGCAAACCCGGCCTCGGGTGCTGTACAGGTAATCGAAATGGTCTGACATACGGTATCAATTCCACAGATACCATAAGCGATCTGACAAACGGTATAATCGCCTGCACCCGTATAAGCATGGATTGCATTGGGATCGGTAGAAGAACTGCCATCACCAAAAATATAAACTACCGAATCGGCATGTGCTGCGGAAGAGGTAAAGGTTGCATCCAGTTCTATCGAAGCCGCCGAAAATCCTGCCACGGGCAGAGAGTCCACCACAACGGTGATCGTTGTGCGGTCAGCAGTACAAGGGGGTTTTTGATAGAAAACCGTTCCATTATAGGTACGGCCGACGTTGGTTCCACCAAATGCGGAGCAAAGTCCCGTGCCCGTAGTCAGGCTGAGGTCAGTATTGGAATACACACCGGTAGAACTGGTGTAGTTGACATTTGCCTGAACATAAATCGCGTAAGTAGCACCCGCCGAAATAGGCAGGGTTGAACCTACACTCACCTTCAGGATCACACCGTCGCCCAGACTGGTAAAATTCGCACTGCCAAGTAAAGTCCATGCAGCCGCGTTGGTTTCGTTTCCGGCAAAGGTTCCGTTGGGGATGTACCAGATTTTTACGGAGTCGGCAGTACCGGCAGTAGAATTGGGGCTGATATTAAAGGCTTCAATGATAATATCGCTGGTAGCGGTAATATCAAACATATTCCCGCCGCCACAGCCGTTTCCTGCTGCATAGGTTGTTTCAAGGGAATCTGCTACTGTACCCAAGCCTACATAATAGCTTGTATTTCCGGTAAGGGGAGAGGTGAAAAGTGTATCTCCTTCCGCCAGAATATTCCCCCCGGTAAGCGAATCATACCACACAATATTACCTCCGCTTTGAGCTACCAGATAGGTGCTATCACCCTCACAAACCTGAGCAAATGTCGCCGTAGGCGGCACCGAAGGCGCACGGAGAATGGTGTAATTTACCGTATCATTTCCGGTATCTTCATCGCCGGGAAGTTGTGTTACGATCTGGAGGTTAAATGTGCCTCCCTGAATGGTGTTAACGCTGCCAACCACCAGCGTATCCTGTGAAGCAAAAGGAATCGAGCCGGTATAGGTAGCACTCAGCGTCGTGGAGAGCGAACCCGAAATCGTTGCCGTAACCGGAACCGAAGTAACCGTATTTACGCCCTGATTGAATACAACCACAACAATATCCGTAAGGCTGTCGCCGCATCCCCCGGCTACGGTCAAAAATTCGCTGATTAAAACATCATTTGCTTTAGGCGTAAACTCATCTGCTCCCATATCTACCGTGGTGGAAGGCGACTGAGGCCTTGTATCGCCATCAATATCCACACTGATGCCCACACTATTATCGCCAAGGTCGTTTAATCCCGGAGAAAGTACGTGCAAATCGTCAGTAGCGACAAACAGCGGATTGGCGGAAATGGAGTAAACATTTAACGCCGGAACGGCAGTCTGCCAGCTTGTAAGATCGGCATAGTTAGTTGTACCGTCTTTTACAAAAAGGGTATTGGTAGAAGGAACGTAGTAGTCGTTGTAATCCACAATTTCAAGGGCAACCGACTCATCGGCTTCAAAAGCGAAATCAATATCACTACCAAAAATATTGTTGCGCACATCAATATCAATAAAACCTCCGATACGAATACCGGGAACACCGTATCCGGTATTGTGGAAAATATCGGTTTCGTTAAAATCATCAATATAAAAAGCATAGTCACCCGAACTGTAAGCCATATTATTGATGATCGAACCGCGAAGCGAAGGTACAGCGTCAAAGTTTCCGTCGGAGACATGGATGCCGTAGTCGGGCGCGATGACGTTGTTTTCGGTGATGGTGAAGTTCATCAGGTCAAAACAATAGATACCATCACCCAGCGTAGCGGTGCGCAGGCCGGAAATATTGTTTCCACTGATCACCACATAATCCTGGTCATCGAGGTAAATACCGGTTTCATCCGCCATGAGGAGGGTATTGCCGATAAACTGGTTTCCGTAACCAAGTGTAGTTGTAATTGCCTCAAAGTGAATAGATTTATCACCTCCCGTAATGAGATTATTCAGTACCAGCGTATAGTTTGCCGTAATGCCTTCGGTAAATTCGGCATCCGCCGCACCGGAAGCGGCGACGCCAACCACGTCGGTCGTCCCCGTCATACTCATATTGATCACATTATGGGAGATGACGTTGTATTCAGCCGTATCGGAGAGCCATACTCCCCACGCATCTGTTGTTTTAGTATTTACAATGGTCATGTTGGTGAGGGTGATATAGTCAGCACCCTTGAGATTAAACACGCCATTGGGGGATGTTCCACTCAGTGAAACAGTTACATTACTGGGGCTGCCGCCATCGAAGGTGATAGTATTTGCGGCACTGGCTCCCTGTATCGGGGTGATTGTCACTCCTTCATTATATACACCGGGTGCGATATTGAAAGTGACCGGGCCACTGACTCCGCAACTTTCGAGGAAACCTACGGCCTCACCGATGGATACGTAGTCGGGTGTGGCACCGCCGATGGTATAAGTTCCGGCCAGTGCCGTACAGGCAGAAATCTCCAGCGTGTCATTGGCGGGATTACCGTCTGTCGCAGCATTAGGAGCTGTCGTCCAAAATTTAAGGTTGGTAGTACCTACGGGGAAGTTGTAGGAACCGAGCGTAATCGGCCCCGCCGTACCGCCGGGGGTAAGGTTTGACACCAAGTGGAAAGTTGTCTGTGCCACACCGTCAATAGACCAGGCGATGTCCACGCTGTCGAGGTTGTTGGTACCGAAATTTTGGATGGTAACATCCACATTCTGAAGACCTGCCACCAGCGGGATCGGAGGATTGTTGAGCGCGGTAACCCCGGCGTCGTTATTTACCAGCAGGATCGGCGTAAAGGTATAATAGTCGTTGTCGGTTGTGGCCGTACCGTTGCCACCGTTGGCAATATTATTGCTGCCAAACTGCACGGCAGTGGTACTGTTTTGCTGTACCCCTATGGTTGCAGAAAGTAAAGGGCTAGTCGTGCTGTAATTGTCCACCACGTAGATCTTGTTGGTAGTCTCTTCCAGTACGATGGAGAAATAGGCAAACGAAGCCGTTGGGTTTCCGATTTCAAAAGAATACCATTTGATCCAGAACTGCCGGTTAGGGGCTGTACCGAAGGTATTGATACGAATGTCGTCGCCTGTACCCGTGGGAGGGGTAGCCGTAAACTCGTCCCAGAAACCGCAGATAGTATTGTTGGGAAGGTTAGCCGAGGGCAGGTTTTCATTGGCATTGGGAAGCAGAGCCGTAGCGGTTTCAAACGTCACCAATCCATTTTGACTAGCTTTAAAACCCGTAACCGGTACGCCGAAAAAATCAAAAGCAAACGGAATAGAGGTTACCGGTGACCAGGTATTAGCCGCCTGAGGTCCGAGGATAATATTCGTCCAGGTGGTAAGGCCGGGAGCGTCGTTTTCGGTGTTGATCCCACCGGGGTTACCTGCATTCGGGCTGAAAGTTACATTGTAGGTATATTGCGCAAATGTAATATTCGCCCAAAGCAGAACCAGAAGAGAGAGGATACTTTTCTTCATACAGTTTTGGTTTTGGTAATAAGGTTTCGAAAATGAATGAGGTTAATCACCCATACCCTCGACAAATTTAAGAAAAGAGTCTTTAAAAGAATTGCTTATGGGGATTTCTTTTCCGGCGACGATTACCCGGTTGTTTTGAATGAGGGAAATATGGTTTAACCCGATGATATAGGACTTGTGGACGCGCATAAAATCTCCCGAAGGAAGTTTTTCCATCATCTTGGTCATACTCATCAGGGTGAGAATTTTTTGTCCGGGAGTATGGATGGCGATATAATCCCGCATACCCTCGATATAATGAATATTTTTAAAGTCCACCTTAAAAAAACGGGTGTCCGACTTGATAAATAAATAGTCTTTGTCCATGCCGGTTTCTTCTTCCGGAGAAATATCTTCTTGATTTTCAACCGCTTCACGGGCTTTTTTGTGGTCAAATGCCTTATTTACCGATTTGAGGAACCGGTCAAAAAGAAAAGGTTTCAGTAAATAGTCTATGGCATCAAACTCATAACTGTCCACCGCATACTGAGTATAAGCAGTGGTAAAAATAACCATGGGTTTCTGACTCAGCGACTGAAGGAGTTGGATACCATTGAGGTCGGGCATTTGAATATCGAGAAAAACGAGGTCCACGGGTTCGTTGCGGAAAAACTGAACGGCTTCGATGGGATTGCGAAAGGTGCGCAGGAGTTGCAGGTTGGGAATTTTTCCGCAAAATCGCTCGATTACTTCGAGCGCGAGGGGTTCGTCATCAATAGCGATACAGTTCATGGTCATAAGGCAATGGTTAAATTTACCTGAAAGAAACCATTTTGTGGGTTTATTTCAAGTTTGTAGGCATTTTTATACAAAAGATCCAGCCTTTTTTCCACATTCTTCAGGCCGATACCACCAAAAGGTGCCGAGACACTTTCGTTGCGATGAATGGTATTCGTTACCTGAAAGGAAAGATCATTTCCCATCATATCCAGGCGGATGCGAATGACGGAGGGTTTGGCGGTGCTTACGCCGTGTTTAAAGGCATTTTCCACAAAAGGGATGAGGATCATGGGAGCTATTTTTTTGCCTTGGACCTCCCCTGTCACCGAAAAATCAATCTCGACGGCGCCCTGGGTACGCAGTCGTTGAAGGTCAATATAATTTTCGATATAACGAATCTCCTTATCCAGCAATACGGCATTGTCATTGGATTCGTAGAGCATATAACGCATGAGGTGGGAGAGTTTGGCGATGCCTTCTGCGGTGGGTTCATCGTCATTTTGGTAGGCGAGTCCGTAAAGACCGTTGAGGATATTAAAGAGGAAATGCGGGTTGATCTGGTGTTTTAATGCAGACAATTCGGCTTTGAGTTTTTCCTGTTCGAGGCTACGGCGGTTTTGTTGTTCCTGAAACCATGCGAAGGTAAAACCATAAAAATTGGCGATAAGCATAAAAACCACATTCAGCACCGTATTGGTTTCGATCCAGCCGGTGAAAGATTGCCAGGAGTCGGGAGGGTTTTGCAAATGGTGATATTGGACAAAAGAAAAATCCAGCGAGCTTTCCAGAAGGACAAAACCGGCGAGGTAAACGAGATTGATCAGGAAAAAATAGCTGATATTATTTTTGCGGAGGTAACGCGGCAAAAACAAATGAGCATAGGTATAAATCATTGCCGCATTTAGCAAAACGCCATAGGTGATAAACCAGAGATTCTGCCGGGGGGAAAAAACCGGAAGGAGAAACCGCCCCACGCCTACCGGCTCCGGAGCAAGCAGATAATAGGCTCCTGCCCAGATAAGAAGATGTACAAAAACATAAATAGATTTTGGCCGCATATATCAGACTTAGCGAAAGCTACAAAACCCCCACAAAGACAACAAAGTTAACTGTCGAATAAATACCTCCGTTTGCCGAATAAACCCTGCATCTCAGCGAAATTCGCCTCAACGCATGTGACCTGGGCCGACTTATTTCAGTATAACCCACCAAAACAACCCTAATTTTGGGACAAAATGTTATTCAAAAAAGCCTGTTTACTTTTTGCCCTTCTCCTCAGCATTGGTTTGGCAACGACCGTATTCTGCCAGCCAAGTCCGGAAGGCATTCACCTGGCACTGACCCCCTACGCGGAAATGTATCAGGAGAAGGCAAATAATACCCCCAAAAAAGAAAAACCGGTGATGCAACCTTCTCCTACCAACAACTCGTCTGTGAACTGTAAAGCCCATTCCGAAAAATGCAGCTGCAATCCGCCGGAGAAACCTGCGGGTACCGAAAAAAAACAAAAATAGTCCGTTCTTTCTTCTCCATAATAAAGCCTTTTAAGCGTCCGGTTTGATTTCAAGCCGGACGCTTTTTTTCTTTGGCAAATAGCAGGAGCTTTGGCGGTTTATAATTTTTTTTAATTATATTTCGGCATCCTAAAAGATTAGATAAAAAACAAAATTCATTATTCGACAAAACTTAATGAGTATGAATCAAGGTGTCATGGAAACAACCAACTGCTGGATTTCAATGGGCGACGACGGCATCCTTCGGTTGGTGACCAAACCCCAGACAAAAAGCACCCTTGAAACCGTTAGGGAAGAACACCAGGCCATTAAAAAAATAATCGGCAATCAACGGGTACCTATGCTCACAGACATTCGCAACATGATCTCGGCTACTCCGGAAGCACGAGCTTATACCAATTCCCCGGAAATTACCTATACCTATCTTGCGGTTGGGTTGCTGGTAGGGAGTGTATTTAGCCGGGTTATTGGAAGTTTTATTATTGGTATTAATAAACCCGATTATCCGGTAAAACTTTTTACGGACGAAAAGTCCGCCATCGAATGGTTAAAGCAGTTTCTCTTATGACCGAATCGGAACATAACCAGAAAATTCAGGCCATTCTGGAGCAAATTCTTCAGTTAGCGACGGGAAATTTGCAGGCAAGAGGAGTGCCCGAAAATGCCAACGATGAGTTGGACGGGATTGTTCTGGGTTTAAATATGCTCGGAGAAGAAATGACAAAAAGCAGGGAAAAGCTTGAAAATCAAGCCCTTGCCCTTGAAGCACTCGTAAAAGAAACCGTCGAGGCCAACGAGATGCTCACCAAAGAAATCTCCGAAAGAAAAAAAGCCGAAAGGGTGATTCGCAAGTTGAATGAAGAACTCGAAAACCGTGTGCAGCAGCGCACCGCCCAATTGCAAAAAGCCAACGAAGAACTCGAAGCTTTTTCCTATTCTGTGGCACATGACCTGCGCACCCCTCTTCGAAGCATTCTCAGCTACAGCCAGTTGGCGCTGCGAAGACATTACGAAAACCTCTCCGAAGAAGGCCGCCACTATATGAGAGTCATTCAGGACAATACCCATGAGATGGGACAACTAATAGACGACCTGCTTACATTCTCCCTACTCAATCAAAAAGAAGTTAACCACCAAAAAGTAAATACCAATACCCTCGTAAATAGTATTGTCTATTCGCTGAAAAGTGAAGCTCCCTACCAAAATATAAAATGGCAGATCGGAAATTTTCCCGATATTTATGCTGACCGCACATTGATCAAACAGGTTTTTACAAACCTTCTATCCAATGCCGCAAAATTCAGCCACAAAAATCCTCAAGCAGAAGTCATCCTTACTTGCACAAATCAGAAAGAAGAATATATCTTTACCATCCAAGACAATGGTGTGGGTTTCGATATGTTGTATATGGATAAATTGTTTGGCGTATTTCAGCGGCTGCATGAAAAAGAAGAATTTGAAGGAACCGGCGTTGGACTTGCTATTGTTCAACGAATTATCGAACGCCACCGGGGCAAAATTTGGGCGGAATCTCAACCGGGCAACGGGGCGACATTTTATTTTTCACTTCCTCAGAATCAACCCCTAACTTTGTAATCAATGGAACACAAGACCGCTGAAATTCTCCTTGTCGAAGACAATGCCTCGGATGCAGAATTGATTCAAATCAGCCTCGAAGAACAGCAACTATTTCCCAGTATTTCCATCGTCAGAGACGGAGAAAAAGCGCTGGATTATGTTTTTGCCCGAAAAGAATTTTTCGAAAGAAAAGGCGAAGAAAATCCCAAACTTATCCTCCTCGATCTCAAATTGCCGAAAATCAACGGGATTGAAGTTCTTGGCTCTATCAAATCTTCGCCCGAAACCAAAAGCATCCCGGTAGTCATCCTCACCTCCTCCGCTCACAGCAAGGACATCGAAGAATGTTACCGCCTCGGAGCAAACAGCTATATCGTAAAACCCATCGGTTTTGATGAATTTAGTAAAATCATCACCCATACCGTCAACTATTGGCTGAAAATCAATTATCCTATCTAAACTTCACTTTCACACGGGAAATGAAAAATTGTTTTGCTAGACTTTTCTTCAATCAAACCGGTATTGCAACCCTCGTTGCGATGATTTTATTCGGTTTTTCCGGTTGTGGCTCCGAAAAAACGGACGGAGGCCCTCTGCCGGAAGGTTTGTACGCCCAAATCACCACCACCAAAGGCGACATTATCTGCCGACTGGAGTATGAAAAAGTGCCGATTACCGTTGCCAATTTTGTCGCCCTTGCGGAAGGGAAAATGCCCAATACCTACCGCCCGTCGGGAGAACCTTTTTACGACGGGCTTACCTTTCACCGGGTGATTTCCGACTTTATGATCCAGGGAGGAGATCCCCTGGCGAATGGAATGGGCGGCCCCGGTTATAAGTTTGCCGATGAGTTTCACCCCGAGTTGCTGCACAACGTAGCAGGAACCCTTTCCATGGCCAATTCCGGCCCGGCAACCAATGGAAGCCAGTTTTTTATTACCCATAAAGCCACCCCCTGGCTCGACAACCTCCACTCCGTTTTTGGGTATGTAACCCGCGAATTGTCCACCGTCTATAAAGTGACACAAGGCGATACCATCCAGCACATCGAAATCCTCCGTATCGGAAAATCGGCGGAAGCCTTTGACGCCCTTGCGGTTTTTAGCGAAAAAGGAGGCATACCCGCTGCTGTAAACCCATGATAAATGCCGTAATTTTTGACATGGACGGAGTCCTCATTGACTCCGAACCCTTCTGGCGACAGGCGATGATCGAAGTATTTGCCGATCTGGGTATCACCCTCACAGTAGTACAAGCCACCGAAACGATGGGCATCCGGATCAACGAAACCGTGGCCTACTGGTATGACCGTTTTCACTGGAAAGGGAAAAGTATAGAGGAGGTTGTGGACGCCATCCTCGCCGGAGTGATCCGCATCATCCGGGAAAAAGGAGTCATCAAAGAAGGCGTAGCCGAAATGATGGCTTTTTTGCAGGAAAAACAAATCCCCCTGGCCGTGGCCTCGTCCTCCGCAACCATTGTCATAGACGCCGTATTGGATACACTCGGCATCCGTTCGCAGTTTGCCGTGATAAAGTCCGCCGAAAAAGAACCCTATGGAAAACCCCATCCAGCGGTATTTTTGCTTACCGCCGAAGCATTAGGCGTGCCCCCCGGTGAATGCCTCGTAGTCGAAGACTCCCTCAACGGCCTCATCGCCGCTAAAGCCGCCCGGATGAAAACCGTCGTAGTACCCGAAGCACTTGTTTCCGGCAAACCGGAATTTGTGCTGGCAGATTACAAACTTCATTCTTTGGAAGAATTTACCCCTGACATTTGGGCGGAATTGGGAGGGGAATAGATTTTTGGGGGATGGGCGCAGACCGAGGGAATAAAATTCCCTCGCTATAAATAAATGATGCGCCCAATGGCGCGATCCCGGAGGGATCACATGTTTGTAGAAAACCGACGCCCCCTTACATTTTTTCATACTTGCGATACGCCGGAGGCGCAACCCTGCGACCGCGGGGATGAATCCCCGCACTATAAATATCGAGGGTGTCGCGGATGGGGGAATGAATTCCCCCGCGACGGATACGGTGCGCCATAGGCGCGATCCCGGAGGGATCACATGTTTGTAGAAAACCGATGCCCCCTTTAATTTTTTCATACTTGCGATACGCCGAAGGGCGTCTTTTGTCCCCGGGTATTATTCGCTGCTTGGCGGTAGCTAAAGCGACGAATAACACCCGATTGACCCATGACGCCCGATTTTCAATCAAACCTCGATTCCGGGTTTTGCGCATTATGGCGAATGGTCATTACCAGTATCCGTTGACCCTCAAGCACCCGATAATAAACCGCATAAGGAAACCGCTTTAATAATGCTCTTCGTATATCGCCCTCCACAATTTGCCAGATACTGGGATTTTTTTCTAATTGATTATAAACAATATCCAATTGCTCGTAAAAATCATAAGCCAAACCCGGATTGATCGCATCGTAATAATTGAATATTTCGGCTGTTTCATCCGAAACTCGTTCATCAATCAGTATCTGATAACTCATTCGCCCTCTTGCCGTTTTTTTAGATTGATCCAAAACTCCTCCCGAGTCATAACCTTGACTTTTCCTTCCTCAAACTCACGCGAACGTTTTTGGGCAATTTCGAGATCAGTAGAGTTGACCCGCATTTCCTTATCGTCTGCTTTTCTCTCCAATGTATAAAGAATGGCATGAATGACCCTCAGTTGCTCCTCGGGGGTAAGGTTGGCAACTAGCGACAATATTTGTTTTTCAGCTACTGACATACGGCAAGATACAAAAAACAGAGGAAATAACGGAAGTTTTTTTTCAAAAGAGTGTGGTATCTGCCCCCAATTATCGCTACTTTTTTTAAAAAATTTTCCGGGCCTTCGGCCCATTTTTTTCCGACAAAGGGTAAAAGGGTAAAGAGTTTCCCAGGGTTAGTCTCGGGCCACACGGAACCCATTAAAGTCGTACCGGCTGACGGGGTTGATCCAGTCGCGGAGGGCGACCCGGCAAAGGTCCGAATTGTAGTCCCAGGAGCCGCCGCGCAACACGCGACGCGATGATTCGGAATTCGTATTTTCCGGATTTAAAACAGTTCCTTGATCAAAACAAGTCTGGTAATAGGTTTCCCCGTACCAATCCCTGCACCACTCCCACACATTCCCGCTCATGTCAAACAGCCCCAGTTCATTGGGCCGTTTAAGGCCCACGGGCTGAGTGATACGCTGGCTATTATCATTA
Organism: Bacteroidia bacterium; assembly: GCA_033764335.1. GTDB lineage: Bacteria > Bacteroidota > Bacteroidia > J057 > J057 > JAGQVA01. The sequence continues at coordinate 139,898 of JANRJC010000017.1, forward strand.
TACCAACCCACCTCCAACAGATTATTGCTACCCGCGTATGTAAATCCCTTACTGTACTTACCGCCCCGTGCGGCGTACTCCCACTCCGCTTCGGTCGGCAACCGGTAGGTTTTGCCCGTCATCGCGTTGAGTTTGGTTATAAATTTCTGGGAGTCATCCCAGGAAACCCCTTCCACAGGTCGCATCGGGTGAGGGAAAGAAAGCTCTTTCGGATCGCTGCCCATGACGGCTTTCCAAAGTGCTTGGGTGACCGGGTAGCGCGCCATATAAAAATTACTAAGTTGTACTTCGTGGATGGGTTTTTCGCTAGCGTAATTCTCACTCCCCATCATAAAACTACCGCCCTCGACAAAGACCATGTTTTCTTCGAGGGTTTCGATGGTTGTGGCGGGGGTGGTGAGAGTCATTTTGATTGGGATTATGACGTGGGTGGGAGATTTTGTATCAAAGATAAAAAATATTCGGGATTTGGGGGATATTGGCCTGATCTTAAAATGGCTTCGCCGCAGGCGCAACCCTGCGACCGCGGGGATGGGCGCGCACCGAGGGAATAAAATTCCCTCGCTATAAATAAATGATACGCCGCAGGCGCAACCCTGCAACCGCGGGGATAAATCCCCGCGCTATAAATATCGAGGGTGTCGCGGATGGGGGAATGAATTCCCCCGCGACGAATACGGTGCGCCGCAGGCGCAATCCCGGAGGGATCACATGTTTGTAGCCACCGACGCCACCCATTTATTTTTTTCTTTATGTTGCGCGCCACCGGCGCGCCCATGCGACCGGGGCTTCGAGTCTCCTCAGCCACCGGGCAGGGCTGCGCCGCAATGCGCCACAAAACCGATGGGGACATCCTTTCTATCCGGTGGGTGAGGCCCTTTCTATCCGGTGGGTGAGGCCTACCTGATGGCACCTTCGGCTCGAACCCACCGGAACTACGCCGCAGCGCGCCCATGCAACCGGGGCTTCGAGTCTCCTCAGCCACCGGGCAGGGTTTCGGTGAGGATGGAGGGGTGGTCAGGCATTTAACTGAGAAAGTCGTTGAATAATGGTTTTTTTGATCAAGGAAAAATCATTGTCTGAATGCAGTTTAAGACTGCTTGCGTTGATGTCATTGAGCCAAATACCCAGGTCGCCTAAATACCTATTGATATCAATTATCCTTCTGTAAAGTTTGTTTTGTTCTACAAATTTTCCGCTGTCATATTTTGTGAAAAAGTCTTTCCACTTTTTTTCTTGTTCATCCCAATGATCAATATAGACCGGAAGTGTAGCCGGGTCACCAAAATTCACAAATTCCAGCACAATGGGTAGAATACGGGTAGTGAACAAGCTCTTATTCCAGGTTGCATTTCTGCCGATTTCACATAGTTCGTACATGCAATTGGGCGACTGGAAATATCTTGGGCTTGTAAAAACCACAATCAATGGGGCGCTGCCCACATCCTGCATAAACTCGCTGATGCTGCCGCCATAGGGTAAGTCTTCTTTATCTCGCACTACAGGAAAACCATCCGCTTTCAGGGATCCGAGTAACTCCTCTACCATGCGCTGTGCCAACTCTCCCTCGGGATTGTTGTCTTTCCAGGCATACGAGAAGTATATTTTTCGGTGTGGGATTTTAGAAAGGGAAGGCGGTGGCTCCGGTTTATCATCGAAAATCGTTATAGTAACCTTTTTAGCCATATCATTAAGACCAATGGTTATCCTGTTACGTTCCAGGTCGTAGTCTCTTTTATCAAGCCCTCCTTTTAGATTATCCTGTTCATTCCGATTCCACCGGCTGCGAAGAATCAGCAATGTATCCTGATCAAAACTATCAAGATTTTCTTTCAGAATGGCGAAAGCACGATCTATTTCACCTTTTTCGATAAGTTTTTGAAGGTCGGTCATATCTGTTTTAAAAAAAAGTTCATTCTTCTTGCGGAAATATTCTAGCTCCAACCAGGTATTATTGAGCAATACTTCTGCCTTGATCTGAAGGCTTCGGATGTAGCGGGTGGCTTTTAATTCATCGTTCAGTTTTTGTAAGGCTGATTCCAGGTATTCGTATAAAAATCGGACATTTTGCCCAAACAGATCAATACAAACCTGATTGTTGTCCCAGTCTTCCTTCACATGTGCGTATGAATGGTTATCAGGATCGTGGAATATGGCGTTGTTTTTCCACATCAGGTTGTTGTAAACGGAAATATTTCCTCTGAACATTTTGCCGGCAAATTTTGCCTCATGTTCGATAAAATCTTCGCGCTGTGAGATATGCTGAGGTAAATCACTTTGCTGGATGGTGACAATAAGTTTGTTAACGGTACCGGCGGGGATAAAAGGGGTGTATTTGATCCGAACCTGATAATCTGCGGTTGAAAGAAAATCGGGAAGATCGGGTTGCTCAACTGGCAGGCAGGCAGGTACAACGTACTCCGGTTTTCCCATTACATCTTTTCGGGCATAACAAAGTTTATAATCAAGCATCAGATTAATGAATGCCGTTTTTTCTTCTTCATTGTGTGAAGCCCAAATCGAGCGATACATGGATGGTTTAAGTACGCCCAGATTATCTCGCAGAAGATCAGCGTCCAATATCTTGACTATGGATCTTCTCACCCACTCCGGATCAAGGATAACCATTTCTTTGAGCGCAGAATTTTGGTCAAAATGAATCACTGTTCCGATCCGGTCAAGCATCCCAATCCACGTCCGGGCGGCCTCTTCATCCAATCCTTCTGCCCTGCAAATGTCGAGATAGGTGGTGTAGGCTATGTAGTTTTCCTTTTTCCGGGATTCCAGGATATTTTTGACTGCCAACCAACGGGTATTTCGTTTGGTCGTAAATATGTCTGAACTGATTTTGGGAATAAGTTCCTGAATCATTTCCCGCAACTGGCCGAAGTTTTTCAGCGGTTTACAACTGATCGCCACTTCCAAAGGGTGGATGTGAGGATAGTCTTTCAAACGATATTTTTCTTTGTCCACACTGGTATATCCCTGATCCGTTTTGTTGATCACAATGAGAATGGGGCTTCCGAGATTTTCATCCTCATTATGTCCATAGGCGGTGACCATATCCAACCAGTATTCAAAGCTGATATATTCTTCCTCTTCTTTTTTATGTTCGGGTTTGTCATCATAAGCCGTTACAAAAAGATAAAGGGATTTGTGGCTGCAAAAAATCTGCTGAATTTCCCGATACCGTCCCTGCCCGCCAAAATCCCAAACGTTAAACGTAAAGTCTATGGGTTTGTCAAGTTTTGTGATGGCCGGAGACAATTCCTTTACTACGTAACGATCAATCTCAATCATCGGAGTACGCTCTTCCTTTGTAGGCAAAACTGCCCCCTCATTTATAAGTTTTAACCGAATAGACGTTTTGCCTACCTCGCCATTGCCCACCAGAATCATCTTGGCTTCAAACAGGTAGTCCACCTCTCCCTGCAAAGAGGTCAAAAAGCTGAATACACTTTCCCGGCTATTGCCTCTTTCATCGCTTGAAACTGCATCTTTGATGTTTTCCCAGGGATTATTGTAGAGGAATAAATGCGTAAGGCTGGCTGCCCGTGTAATGAGGTTATCGGGTAGTTCTTTTAACTGATTTTCCCGCAAATCCAGTGTTTCCAACCTCGCCAAACTCCCCGCAAACTCCAGTTTTGCCAACTGATTTTTCCGCAGCAGGAGGTATTGCAGCGACGCGAAGCCCGCCGGGATTGACAGTTCGGTCAGCGCATTTTCGCTCAGATCCAGCCAAACCAAATGCGCACAAACGCCGGCAAATTCTACCCGGTTCAGGTTTTTGTTGCGCGCCACATCCAGTTTTTGAAGATTGTCCAAACCTGCGGGCAGGGTGAGTTTTGTTACCCGGCAATTATAGATATCGAGGCTTTTGAGATGGGCAGGGCTATGGTCAAAACTAACCGATGTCAGCGCCTCGTTTTGGCTGAGGTTGACGTGTACCAATGCCGGCTGGCGGTCGGAGAAGGTAAAGGAATTCAGCCCCGTCTGGTTGAGGTTGAGCGCCTGGAGATCGGGCATGGCCAATTTCAGCATATCCTGAAGTTGCCTTTCTGTCACCTTACAGCCGTAGAGATTAACGCCCAGCAACCGCCCTTCCGCGTCCACAAAAGCCGTATTGCCGTGGCCGTCCCTCATCATTTCTTCCTCCACCGTCATGACGGCGCGGTAGGATTCGGGGTAGGCATCTTGCAGGTATTGGTGGGGGTTAACCACCTTTTCAAATGAAAAACCCAGGTTTGACTCAACCTGTCGGAGTAATGAGGATAATTCGGGTGTTGCCATGAAACTAAAAACAACTAAGATTCAGAAAAATACGATGGGTTGAATATACTATTTTTCTGACAAAAACGGAGGGGTTGTATATGTGGGGTGGGCGCGGAACGCGGCGCAGATCGCGGGGATGAATCACCGCGCTATAAATATAGGGTGCGCCGTAGGCGCGATCCTGCAACCGCGGGGATGAATCCCCGCGCTACAAATAAATGATGCGCGGCAGGCGCGATCCCGGAGGGATCACATGTACCTGAGGCATCTTCGATTTGTAGAAAACCGATGCCCCCCTTAATTTTTTCATACTTGTGCTGCGCCGAAGGCGCGATCCTGCAACCGCGGGGATGAATCCCCGCGCTACAAATTAATGATGCGCCGCAGGCGCGATCCCGGAGGGATCACATGTTTGTAGAAAACCGATGCCCCCCTTAATTTTTTCATACTTGCGCTGCGCCGAAGGCGCGATCCTGCAACCGCGGGGATGAATCCCCGCGCTATAAATAAATGATAGGCCGCAGGCGCGATCCCGGAGGGATCAAATGTTTGTAGAAAACCGATGCCACCCATTTATTTTTTTATCCATTTTGCGCGCCACCGCGCGCCCATGCGACCGGGGCTTCGACTACGCTCAGCCGCCGGTCAGATGCTCCATAAATAAAAATCTTCCGGAAAAGGGTAAAGAGGTAAAAGAGCCAAAGGGTAATTAGTACCGGGACAGACGCAAACCGAAATAGTCGTTGCGGAAAGTAGGAGGGTTGTCGAGGCGGTAGGCCACGCGGCAATAGTAGGCATAGTAGTTCCACGAGCCGCCACGAACCACCCGGTGTTCTCCACTTTCCGGACCTTTCGGGTTATGTACAATTTTTTCTTTTACACACTGTTCATAATATTTGCCATCATACCAGTCCTGGCACCATTCAAAAACATTGCCCGACATATCATAAAGCCCCAGTTCATTGGGGCGTTTAAGGCCCACGGGCTGGGTGATATTCTGGCTATTACCACCACCGTACCAGCCTACCTCAAACAGATTGTTGCTACCTGAATACGTAAATTTCTGGCTGTATTTCCCGCCACGGGCAGCGTACTCCCATTCGGCTTCTGTCGGCAACCGGTAGGTTTTATCGGTCTTGGCGTTGAGTTTTTTTATAAATTCCTGACAGTCATTCCACGAAACCCTTTCCACCGGCCGCATCGGATGCGGGAAAGCCAGTTCTTCCGGATCGCTACCCATGACCGCTTTCCACAGCGCCTGCGTGACCGGGTAACGCGCTATATAAAAATTACTAAGTTGTACTTCGTGGATGGGTTTTTCCCGATCAAACATTTCACCACCCATATCAAAACTACCACCCTCCACAAATACCATATCTCTTTCAAGAGTATCTATTGTTGTGGCGGGGGCAAAAGGTAGAGTCATTATAATTGATCTTAATGTGTGTCAAAAAAAGGATGGTTGCGACGTTCTCCGGAGATACCAGCCGCCGCCATCCGCGATGTATTTGTCCCCTAAGAGGACAGGACCAGCCTCGTACTTCCTGGCATACGCTCTGGGCCTCGTAAGACCCAAACTCTGATGCCGGGATCAGGCAGTAACGGGACAGACGCAAACCGATATTGTTGTTGCGGTTTGTTGGTTGGTTGTTGTTGCGGTAGGCCACGCGGCAATTGTTGTCATTGTTGTTCCACGAGCCGCCACGAACCACCCGGTCTATATTGCAGGCTGAGCCCCTTTTTACAAAGATAATTAAATACCTGAGATTCCAACCTTCGGCTTTGACCAAAACGAATGTGCCCCAGCCAGCTATTGATTCCTGAAACAAAATTTTCTGCGGTATCAGGTGTCAGGTCATTTACCTGTCGTCTGAGATGTCTTTTATAACGCCAGATTTTTTCTTTTCTCACATACCGATAGTGGGGGAATACCTGAAAACCCAGAAAAGGAACGCCCCGATCTGTACGGTAAATTTGGGTTTTGCTGGGATGAGGAACCAGTCGTAACCCTGCCAGAAACCCGGTGATTTTTTGCTGCCAGTTGCGAAGTTGCTGCCTATTGTCACCAAACAAAACAAAATCATCTACATAGCGGATATAACCTTTGACCTGAAGGGTTTCTTTTACATAATGGTCAAAACTGTTCATATACACATTTGCCCAAAACTGTGAGGTCAGATTGCCAATGGGCAGGCCTCTCTTGCGCTGGTGTGGCGTAAACAAGTCGTCTCCCGGAAAATACAAAACATGCGGCTCCTGTGGATTAGAATGATCAATAATCGTGTCAATCAGCCACCGAGTATCCGGACAAATGATCTTCCAGTAAATAGCTTGTTTTAATATCTGGTGGTCAATGCTGGGGAAAAATTTGCGGATATCACATTTCAACACGTAGGGATATTTTTTTGCAAACACCTGATATCGTTCAATCGCCTTATGCGTACCTTTCCCGATCCGGTTTGCATAGGAATCATAAATAAAAGTTTTGTCAAAGATCGGCTCAATAACACGGCAAAGGGCATGGTGCACGACTCTGTCCCGGTAAGGAGCTGCGCTGATCATTCGGGTTTTGGGATCATAGATGGTGAATGTGGTGTAGTTTCCCGGCTGATATGTTTTTTGTTCCAGTTCCGTCCGTAGTTGTAAAACTTCACTTTCCAGGTGGAAGTGAAAATGACTCATCGCTGTACTGTCTTTTTTTCCTTTATGTGCAACAATAGCTGCATGATAAAGATTTTCAAATGTGCATATTTGGGGAAACAAACAATCAACTGTCTTCATACTTCATACCATGAATGCGAATCAAGAAACTCTGGTGTTAAAAGCCTACGACCTGATCAAGTTTACCATTCCTACACTTAACCGGATTCCCCGGAATCAAAAATTTGTGTTTGGCGACCGTCTCCAAAATCATTTGTCAGATCTTATGGAAATGCTCATCGAAGCTCATTATGCCCCCAAAGAGCAAAAATATCCGATATTGTTGCGCATAAATATTCAGATCGAGAAGATACGATATTTTTTTCGTCTGGGACACGACCTCAATTTTTACTCCACCGGCCACCTCGGTCTCCTCGCCGAACGCCTCGATGAAATCGGCCGCCGCGTAGGCGGCTGGATGAAAGTCGTACCCAATACCCCAAAATGATACTTTCCTGAAAAAAGGAAAAGGGTAAAGAGGTAAAAGGGATCAAGGGTAATTAGTACCGGGACAGACGCAAACCGATACCGTAGCCGCGGTAAGAAGGTTGGGAGTCGAGGCGGTAGGCCACGCGGCAATTGAAGTCAATGTAGTACCACGAGCCGCCACGAACCACCCGGCCAGTTCCATCTTCCGGGCCTTTCGGATTGTGTACAATTTTTTCTTTTGCACACTGTTCGTAATATTTACCGCCATACCAATCACTACACCACTCCCACAGATTCCCGCTCACGTCAAACAACCCCAGTTCATTGGGGCGTTTAAGGCCTACGGGCTGGGTGATACTCTGGCTATTACCACCACCGTACCAGCCTACCTCAAACAGATTGTTGCTACCGGCATACGTAAAGCCCTGGCTGTATTTCCCACCACGGGCAGCGTACTCCCACTCCGCTTCCGTGGGCAACCGGTAGGTTTTGTCCGTCAGTGCGTTGAGTTTTTTAATAAACTCCTGACAGTCATTCCACGAAACCCTTTCCACCGGCCGCATCGGGTGTGGAAAAGCCAGTTCTTCCGGATCGCTACCCATGACGGCTTTCCAGAGAGCCTGGGTGACCGGGTAATGCGCCATATAAAAATTACTAAGTTGTACTTCGTGGATGGGTTTTTCGCGATCAAACATTTCCCCACCCATCATAAATTCCCCTCCCTCGACAAAGACCATATTATCTTCGAGGGTTTCGATTGTTGTGGCGGGGGTGGTGAGGGTCATTTTGATTGGGGTTTGGGGTTTGGGGTTTGGGGTTTGGGGTTTGGGGTTTTGTATCAAAGATAAAAAATATTGGGGATTTTTGTCGGTGAAAGACCTTCTGTCTGCAAAGAAGTGCCCCGTGAATTGAAAAAAAGGGAACTTACTAGGATGTTTCTCCGTTCAAAGAAATCGTAAGACTTTTGTTAAACACCCTCCAAATTCCTTAAAATTATGTCCTTACGATTAGGAGAAACCGCACCGGATTTTACCGCGATGACTACCGAAGGTGAAATCCATTTCCACGATTACATTAGCGGCCACTGGGCCATTTTGTTTTCTCACCCCGCCAACTACACCCCGGTTTGTACTACCGAGTTGGGCATGGCCGCCAAACTGAAATCTGAGTTTGACAAACGCAACACCAAAATGATTGGTCTGAGCGTGGATCCGATTACCGATTTTGCCGGCTGGCTGAAAGACATTAAAGAAACGCAGGGTGCCGATGTCAACTTCCCGCTCATCGCAGACGGCGACAAAAAAGTAGCGGTTATGTATGACATGATTCATCCGGAAGCCGCAGAGAAAGTAACCGTAAGATCGGTATTTATCATCGGGCCGGACAAAAAAATCAAACTCACCCTCACCTATCCGCCGAGCACCGGCAGAAATTTCGTCGAAATTCTGCGCGTCCTCGATTCGCTCCAACTCACCGCCAATTATAGCGTTTCCACCCCTGTAAACTGGGAAGACGGACAAGATGTGATCATCAGCCCGGCCATTGCCAAAGAAGACCTCGACAAAAAATTCCCCAAAGGATACACCGAGGTAAGGCCGTATCTGCGCACAACGCCGCAGCCGAATCGGTGATGAGGGAATTACCGCAGACCGAGGGAATGAATTCCCTCGCTATAAATATTGGGGATGTCGCGGACGGGGGAATGAATTCCCCCGCGACGGATACGATGCGCCGGAGGCGCGATCCCGGAGGGATCAAATGTTTGTAGCCAATCGGTACCCCCTTAGATTTTTCATATCTGCGTTGCGCCGAAGGGCGTCTTTTGTCCCCGGGCATTATTCGCTCCGCCGATTGGCGAATACCGACTGAGGTTTCGAGCCTCCTCAGCCACCAGGCTTCAGGCCTCAAGGAAAACCCCGAAAAAAAAACTTCGGGGTTTTCCCTGAGGCGGAAATGGGGGCCATAGGCCATATTTGTACAGACAAACAAATAAATATTCCGCTTATGAAATTTTTGCTGTTAAACCTCCCGCTTCTTGCGCTGCTTTTATTTGGTGTGAGTGTGTTTGCTCAGAATAATCCCCGGAAAGTGATTATCAATGGGGTAAAAATGGACGAGGCCACGCTTCAGCAGTTGGATATGGTAGCCAAAATCCGGATCGCCGACGGCGATTACTGGTACGACCGGACCTCCGGCGCCTGGGGTCTGACCGGCGGTCATTGCCTCGGTTTTACTTATGCTAATATGAACCTCGGCGGCCCGCTTTCGCCCAAAGCTTCGGCGGGCAATACGGGGATTTTTATCAATGGCCGACAACTGCATACGCTCGATGTTCAGGGATTAAATACGCTTTTTCAGCCCTTTGGCACTTCCTGCCAGCCGGGAAGATACTGGGCCGACAGTTATGGCAATTTCGGTGCGGAGGGAAATCCCTATCCGATGGGCAATTTTATGCAAATGGCGCAGGCGATTCGCCAAAAAGGAAATGGTTACTACAAAAACAATGTCACCTCCGGGGCCTATTCTTCCTTTGGCAGTGATGGTAATGGCTTTGGCTACTTTGGCTCGAAAGACATAGACGGAAACCAGTCCTCGGTTTATACCAATCCCGACGGCAGTGTGGAGATTTTTTACGACAAAAAAATTGATTGATCCGATCCTCCCCGCCCTTTAACGCTTATACCAATCCCTTCAAAATTGCCTCTCTTACAAGTGCCGCCATGTTGGGAACGCCAAACTTCTGCATCAGATTGAGCCGGTGGGTCTCGACGGTGCTGACGCTGACAAATAGCCGATCGGCCATTTCCTGGGTGGTAAGGCCTTCGACAATGCAGGAAAGTATGTCTTTTTCTCGGGTTGTAAGTCGGGGAATGTATCCTGCCGAAGGTTTTACGCCCAGGGTATTGTCCAACAGTTTTTTCTGAAGATATGACTGGAGAAAAATATCTCCGCTGCTCATCACGCTGCGTATGCCGTGGAGAAGTTCTTCCCGACTGACTGATTTTAGGAAATAACCTCGTGCGCCGTTTTTTAGCATGTTTCGCACGATGGCGATTTCTTCGATATTGGTAAAAGCAAGGATTCGGAGGGAAGGATAATTTTGGGAGAATTGCCGGCACAAAACCACGCCGTCGCCATCGGCAAAATTCAAATCCAATAACAGCACATCATAAACGCCGCCGGAAGCCAGTTTTTCGGTGAGTTCTGCGGCAGAAAGTGCAGTTTCTGCCACAACAATATCCGGCTCACCGGCAAACATGGACTTTACTCCATTGAGCACTACCGGATGGTCATCTGCCAGAAAAACACGAATCATATTACGTTTGTTTGGACAAAGGTAATTGAATATACACAGAAGTTCCCTGCCCCTGCTCTGATTGTATTTCCATCGTACCGCCCAGGGTTTTTACCCGTGTTTCTATGCTCGAAAGGCCCATTCCGCCGGAGGCTGTGGTGGGGGAAAAACCGCTTCCATTATCCTCCACGGTAAGGCTGAGGTTTTGTTCATGACGATTGATCTGAACGATGACTTCGGTCGCTGCGGCGTGTTTGAGGACGTTGTGTAAGAGTTCTTGTGCAATCCGATATACGAGCAGATTCTGATTGTCGGACAAGGGTTTTTCGAGTCCGTAAACCTGCAAATCTATGTGCAGACCACCGGAGATTTTTTCGCCAAACTGCCGGAGAGCCGCTTCCAGGCCGAGGCGCATCAGGGTTTCCGGCATCAGGTTGTGGGCGGTATGGCGAATATCGGCGGCGGCCTGGTCGAGGAGGTCGAAGGTTTTTTGAAAGTTTTCTTTATCCGCCGGATTTTCCGGGCGAGGCAGTATCTGGAAGTGCATTTTGGCGGCGGAGAGCAGTCCTCCGATGTTGTCGTGAAGGTCGCGGGCGAGGCGGGATCGTTCTTTTTCCTCCCCGGTAATCAGTGCCTGCATGAGGTGGAGTTCTTCCTGCTGGCGAAGGGTTTTAATTTCCTGCGCGTGGAGCATTCGGCGGTGGCGGAGGCGATTTCCCAGCAGAATCGCGAGCAAAAGAGCCACCAGCAGTCCGCCTACGGCGACGGCAATCCAGGTATTTATCCGGCGGATTTCCGCGGACTGAGCGAGAATTTCCTTGTCTTTTTGCGCCGTCTGGTATTGTTTTTCCAGTTCGACTACGGTTTTCCGTTGTTCGCTGCTAAGGACACTGTCGCGATAAGCGGCATATTGCCGGTGCGCTTCGAGCGCGGCGGGGTAGTTTTTACGGGCCGTTTCAATCCGGGTGCGCACGCCCCAGGCGTCCTGAAGGACCGAAAGCGAGCGGTTTTTTTCTCCGTAAAAAAGCATTTCACGCTGGGCGGAGTCCGCTTCCGGCCAACGTTGGAGGCGGACGTAGAGAAGGGCCAGTTCGTGCAGTACCTTGACCGTTTCATAACGGCTGCTCTGGCGGGCATATCCCAGCGCCTTTTCGTAGTAATACCGGGCTTCCTCCAGATTTTTTCTGCGGATTGCCAGTACCCCCATATTGACATGGACAACCGATAGAATACTGTTTTGAGCGGATGAATTGCGGATCGTCTGCTCATAAGCCTTTTGCAGGTAAAGGACTTCTTGCACGGTATCACCCATCGCTCCGTAGAGGCTGCCGAGGTTGTTGTAACAATCGGCGAGAGAGGAAGTATCTTTCAGCACCTCATAGGAGTGAGCAGCGGCCTGGAGGTAACGAAGCGCTTCGGGAAAATTTTCCGTTTTTTTAAACACCACAGCCACATTAAACCAGATTGTCGCCAGGTTGCGGTTTACCTTTTCGGTGGGAGGAGAAATCTGCTGAAGCGCTTCCGCCGCCTGCAAGAAATAACGCACCGCCGCGGCATAATCCCCGCTATGCTGCGCGCAGGAGGCGATACCGTTGTAAGCGCGAGCCACTCCGGGGAGGCTGTGAATTTGTTCGTAGAGCCGGAGGCCATTGCGGAAAAAAGAATCCGCACGACCATTTTCCCCCATAGACTGAAGCACATAAGCACCATAATACCAGGCTGTTGCTTCTCCTTTGAGAAATTTACACTGCCGGGCGGCGTCTGCCGTTTTGATATACCAGTCTAAAGCGACCGCAGGGGAAACCGATTCATAAGCCGCCGCCGAGTCCAGCCATTGATTGACCCGAAAGGAATCCGGTGTAGCCGAAAAAAGCACCACAGACGGAGAGCAAACAAAGAGTATAAACCCCCAAAAACGGATCATTCTTCCAGAATTTAAGGGCAAAGATGGGAAAAATTTGGAGAGAGGGGTAGGTCAAATATACTAAATAAGTTTCCCCCTAAGGTATTTAGGAAGAAACTTATTTAGTACTTATTACAAGCTTATTACTTAGCTAAAATCATTCTCTTAGAAGCGACATAATTTTGACCGTCTATACCTATAGCATGGATTTGATAAATATAAATGCCACTGCTGAGGTTGGAAGCGTCAAAAGTAATTTCATGCTCACCTAAAGGCAATCTGCTTTCCGTCTGCTCAAATACTTTCTGACCAAAGAGGTTGGATACACTTAATGTAACAGACTTTGCGGGCTGAAGCAAACCAAATTGGATAGTAGTAGTTTGATTAAATGGGTTTGGATAGTTGCTCATCGCATAGATTTGCTTCGGAAGCACTTTTTCAATAGCAGTAGCCCATGGTGTAATCATTGGCGTGTTATCCATAGTAGTAGGATCATAAACAGCTACCGCATTTACCATTGAATCTCTTAGTGCTGCTATTATATCCGCTCTGTTAGTTAAAAAGTCTGCTTTTTGGTCGGGGAACCAGTTCAAATCACCGAGCGGCAATCCGTCTGTTCCAGCTGTTTGCATATATACATTTGAATAACTCAGATCAAATGCCGGAGGCCAGCTGAGTACCGGAAGACCACCTCCATCAAATGATATCGGTGAAGTAATCCGCCAATCAGGCCAGGTTCCGGTTGGGTTAAGCCAATGAGATTTTATATAGCTAACGATTGAATCCGTATTTCCGGGGTGAACCGTAAATCCGGGATCCTGTCCGGCGTAGTTTGTACCAATGGTGTAGTTATTATCAGTAGTGATAAAGGAATCCACATCCGCATGTTCCCACAAAAGGCTCGGAGCGAGAGAATCACCTCCGAATGCGGTAAACCAATCCAGAATTTTCTGCTCACGATAAAATAGGTTTTGGCCTAAATACAAGGAAATACTATCCAGTTTGTTTTTTGAATCGGCAAAATAATTCCACGTTGTAAAATAGCCATCATAGGTATTGCTGGGACTTGAATGAAATTCCGTTTTGCGTCCTATAAAGTGGAAATTATAATAAATATTATTTGCCGTAATCATCTCGTTAGCGCGCTGCTCGTGGCCACTGATCGTCTGATTGACGTAGGTGTTATGCATCTCATGAATGTTGGCATTATGCCAAGGGCCACTATTGCCCGTCAAACGCCCGGAGTTTACAACCGAATTGTTCTCCAAAACAACATTATTACAAGCTACATCCATACGGAGTGGGAAGCCGCCAAAGGGATTATAAAGTAGTCGAACGCCATTGATGAACACGCAATTAGTTACAAGTAGGCTATCGCCCTTAAACTGGTTTCTAAGTGCAAAATCCACCCAGTCAGTAAATGCACAGTTATCTGCGATCAGTTTATTACCGCCGGTGTTTGCCGCGAAATTGCCGCTAATCTGACCATTGCTATTTGTTCCACTAAAAAGAACATTTTTAAGTGTCAAAGATCCGCCGGCTTTAACTTCAAAGAAAGTTCTTGCTGAGCCATCGGCTGCGGGTGTATTTACGAAAACAGGAGGATTAGCTGCATTCATAATCCAGCCGCTATCAGGTCCTAAGATGGTCACATCGAAGGTCAAATCAATACGGCCGTCAAAAGCATAATATTGACCCGCCGCTGCTGTATAAACCCCGGAAGCAGTTATCTGAGTGTTCACAAACTGATTGGGATCCAGCGCTGTCTGTGCTGTTGAAACTGTGAACAGTCCAGCAAGGAAGACGAATAAAAATGTACTAGTAATAGTTTTTTTCATAATCAGTACGGTTTTAAAAAATTTCATTAAGGTAAAGTAAGTATTATTCAAACCCATAACGAATGCCTAAATCCACGGTTCTTCCATAATATTGAACCGAAGAAAGTTTTTGTAACACACTTATGAATGAACGATCAGGTGTGTTCGCAATATTGTTGGCATTCAGATACAACTGGAGTCGTCCTTTAAGCCAGGGGAGTTTCTGGTAAGCCGTAAAATCCCAACGTTTGTAAGCAGCTGTATAGGAATCCAGTTCATCATAAGTTCTATTTACGCCAACCAGGATATTATCCTGATAGACAAATGATAACCTCGCCGAAAAACCACCGATATCATAACCTAATGTGAAATTAACTACATCATTCGGCTGGTTAGGCATCCTGCCACTTCGCGTAGAATCAACAAATATTGTTTGCGCAAAGGGACCTGTTCCTAATTTCACGGATGTTTGAAAGGGATAGGTGGTTTCAGAGTTAATATGTGTATAGTTAACATTTAAGACAAAACCCTTTAGGAATGAGGGCAGATACCAAAAATGCGTTTGCCAGTCCAGTTCAAATCCTTTGACATAAGAGATCGCATCCAGATTGATCCATGTGTTAACATTCGTTTGTTGTGTCTGTGTTAAGTTGAACCGATCATTGATTGTTGCCGGATTTTTGGTTCTAAAACTGGATGTAACAATTAGGTTGTCTATCTCCTTGTAAAAATATCCGGCAGTAAACAATCCGATGCGGTTTTTATAAACCGACGCATAAATATCATAGTTTTGTGATATGGCCGGTATAAGGGACGGATTTCCCAAATCCAGCGCAGGGCCACTATACGAATCATAATACATATAGGGAGAAATCGCCCGGTAATCGGGATATATTATGCTTTTCGTGCGGGCCAAACGGACGTCCAACCAGCTAGTGGGTTTCACACGGGCCTGAAGCTGTGGAAACCAGTTTGCCCCTTTGATACCATCTTCGTTTAACTCGGCATTTCTAAAATCTTCCGGATTAGGGCCGTATCTTTCTGTAAAGAATGAATTGTAACCGAAGGCAAAATTTTCATACCTGATGCCTGGGAAAAGCGTGACATATTTGCCAATATTCACCTCTGACATGGCATAAAAGGCAAACAGATTTCTTCCATAGGTATAATCATATTGAGCGGACTCTTTGACGGCATTGAGGTAGTAACCACTATTAACGGCTAAATCCTCATAATGATTCATCTTCCCGATATCAGCTTTATAAAAGAAATCACTAATTCCCTCTCTACCTGAAAGGAAATTTCCCACATCATAAGCAGGATCTTCAAACAAAAAGGCCCTGATCCCAAGATGCTGATCAACATTTTCTAAGCCCAGATCTGTCCAAAGGGAATCTTTCATAACCCGTACAAATTCTTCCCCCTGAAAATTTCGGTCGGGTTGGCTAAAATGTTGTGTTTCATTATTATCTCTGTAGTTGCGCACATATTTACCGCCCAACTTTAATTTACCCGAAACCCCTTTTGAAAAGCTAAAAGGCACATTAATATTAAGCGCTGCCTCCTGGGCTGATTCCATGACATCCCGTTGTAGCGTGTTCAAATTTGTCACCCGCTTTGTTTCGTTTCCCTGTATAATTTCAGCAGCATTTAACAGCTCACTGGGGGTTGCCTTAACCGGCTCTGCCAGCGTTGGCGTTGTAAAACCCGCTTCGTTCTGAGCAATATTGATATTCATCGTCAGATCGCCGGGTGTGTATTGTTTTGAAATTGAATTTGAAACGGAGAAATCCACACTAAAAAAAGAAAAATTGAATTCACCCTGGAGAGCATTACTCAGTACCGTATTGCTCAGTTCGCGGTCCGCTGCAAATCCTGACCATTGGTTGCCGATGAGTGTAAGCGAATTTTGCTGTTCTATCTGATGCTGAGAAAGATTGCTTATGAAATTATTCATAAGTATGGAGCCTTTTTTCAACTGGTAGTCAAGAACCAATCCACCGCCTATTCTTTGTCTCTCGGTAACGCGGTCACTTATGCTCACCTGATTGAGGTCAATCGGAATAAAACCGGCGTCCAGCGAATCTTCTTCATTTA
Organism: Bacteroidia bacterium; assembly: GCA_033764335.1. Lineage (GTDB taxonomy): Bacteria > Bacteroidota > Bacteroidia > J057 > J057 > JAGQVA01. Next base: position 156,411 of record JANRJC010000017.1, read on the forward strand.
AGGCGTATCCGGCATCCAAAGCATCCGAATTTCGATTAAAATTATCCAAATAACCGGAAACCTGAACCCCGAGCTTATCTTTAAAAAAACGATTACTAATCAGACCGTTTACCCGGTAGTTTCCATAGGTATTTGCCAACGAGCCATAACCTCCTTGCAGCGAAATATTACTGCGAAACTTTTCAGGGGCCTTCGCAATTTTGAGGTTAACGGTTCCCCCCACTGCATCTGCATCCATATCCGCCGTCAGCGCTTTGGTAACTTCAATACCGCTCAGGATGTTGGGTGCGATCATATTCAAATCCACACTACGGTCATTACGATCCGTTGACTGCATGCGCACCCCGTTAACCATCATTACGTTATATTGTGGCGATATACCACGAACAGAGACCTTTTGTCCCTCTCCTCCACTTCGGATTAAGGAGATTCCAGGTAACCTTGATACTGATTCTGCGGCATTTACATCCGGAACATCTAAGATTCGGTCTGAGGATACAACATTTTTGATCGTATTAGAAGTTAGCTGCTCGTTAATCGCATTCAGTTGTCCTGAAGCCTGAGCAGATATGACCACTTCTTCACCCTGAACCCCGACATACTCTAATTCAACATTTACCTCCAGCGTTTTACCAGCAGCAATCGCAACGGGAATAGTCTGATTTACATAACCAATATATTTGATAATCAGCTGATAATCGCCGACAGGTATCTGGCGAAAAACAAATTCCCCTTCCGCATTTGTAGATGCGGCAAAACTTGTTCCTTCCAATCGCACACCTGCAAACGGAATCTTTTCGCCGGAGGTTTTTTCAATAACTGATCCAGAAATATTACCGAATCCTTGTGCAAACATTGAGTGAATTCCTAAAAAAAACACTACAAGCACTAAACAGAAGGCAGAAGCGGATGATTTAGCCATTGAATCGGTATTTAAGTAATCCATATTTTCGCCCAAAGTAAATATTAAGCACGTGTTAAGCAAGTATTAGAGTTTGCTAAAGTATATTTTGGGGGCATAGGGAAAAAATATGCCTAATGGGCAATCGTTTGCCGTAGGGGCAGAAAATGTTCTGCCCTAACATCACAAGAACAACGTATTCCCTCGGCTTAATATCAGCGAAATATCTATTTCCCTACCAATAATCCTCATGGCTTTTAACTCGTCCTCGGATACAGGTACAAAAAATATGCTGTCGTCGTTTTCATAAGTCTCCTGCAAGGTGTGCAAGGCCTCCTGTATTTCGCGATAGGTACGCCGCTCCAACTCTCCGATAAATATAGATTTCTGCACTCGGCGACAACCTTTTTCTTCCAGGTAATCGGCTACTTTCTTCCGAACGCCGTTGTGGGTAATGTCATACATGATAAAACAAATCATAGCACTTTTGGATTTTTGACCGACGTTTTCAAACAAATCTTTTACCGCTTTCACCCGCTCCTCTAAGGGTACTTCCGGGGGAAGTTCCCGCTCGTATTTTTTGCGTTTTTTTTTCAAAATACGCATATCCGGATCCGCGTTCTCGGGTTCTTTTTCCGCTTCCTGCTGTAGGATTTCCGAAATCTGGCGAATCATTTCCCTTGTCTGCCGTACTTCTTCGCTGCTTTCGTCCTCAACCAAAAACTCCGAAAGGCCATAGGTTTCTTTGACTTCCGGAATTGCTTCCAGCCGGGTTTCCGGTTCTCCTGTTTTTATCGCTTCCGATTCCTTTGGGGTCGGTCAATGCCCGCTTTGATCAGTGCCAGTTCTACCCTACCATACAATATCCCATAACAGTAGTTGAGCGTACAGTTAAAAATGTCCACTGCCGGGCGGCGGCTCCGCAGGTCAAATTTATAAACATCGGGAACAAGCTCCGACAATACCCCAAAATAGGCGCGGGAAGCCGTTCCCTCCCACCCCCGAAGCCGCGCCTTCATGGCATCTTCCAGCGGTTTTCCCGATTCTCGTCGGATTCTACCCCCCAAGCTGGTGAGCGTGCGGATTCCCTGATCAATAATTTCCTCTTTACCCGGGCGATCCGCCCGAAGGCTTTGCAGCAATAAAGCCGCGGCTTCCAGCCTATGTGCAAGCACACCGGTAAGCCATTCGGATCCCGCTCGATGAGTAGCAAAATGAATCTGCTGTTTGCGGATCGTAGAAATAGACCCAAAATGATGGCTCCATATCCGCGCCTGAGGTCGCCCCAGATGATCCAGAAACAAAATGTCTATTTCGTGCTCCACGGCCAACAAGATCGCATCGGAGGTAAATTTTACCCCACCGGAAATAAGCATCGAGTCTATTTTTTCGGGCGAAAACTTGTGTGTGCCTTCGGCATTACGGACTTCAAATGCGCCCGACTTGCGGCTGATATTTGTCCCTTGTTGATTGATGACCAATTGCATGGTTTTTTGGATTGATTTTATCCCCCGCTAACCCAACCAATACCGTGCCGATGCCAAAATCAAATCCAGGAGCGAAAATTTTGCATTTAGAAGTTCATTTTTTATATATTAGGTATCAAAAATCTATACTCATGTCCAAGAAAGCACCTATACCCGCTCCCGGTTCCCGCATCCTAATCTCATGGATTGCCTGGTATAAAGACTATATCCAAAAGGAAGGGCAAATCAGTGAAATCACCAACCACAACGGTCCTACGTTTGACCTTCACCGCCGATATGTCAACTCCAGCCCGGAGGCCACTTACCATAAACATATTATCCTCACTTCTGCCGAAAATGGCGATCTAAAAAGCGTAACACTTTACAGTGAACTCCAAAACAACTTTCCGGATCGAGACATCGAACTTCGCCCGCTCGATGTCCGGGATATATTTGATTTTCAGGAACTCAAAGCAAAAACCGGAAAAATTCTGAACGAATTTAAGGATTTTGATATTGACATTCTTTTCTCCAATGGTACCACACCCATGCGTATGGTCTGGGTGTTGCACCATTTGGAAAAAAACTACAAAACCCGGCTGATTCAGGGCAAAGACAGAAGAGCAACAAAGGGAGACCCGGGGTTTCAGGTGATTGCCCTCGACTGGGAAGAATTTCCCTGGCGATTGGAAGCCCGTGCCGAGGATATGTACAAAACCCTTCCGGGCGAGCAGGGATTTACACTTACTCCTATATTAGAATCGCTATATGCCAGTGCCCGGAAAATCGCATTGTCCCACGACCCCAAAGTATCTGCCCTAATCCTGGGTGAAAGCGGAACGGGCAAAGAGCGGCTGGCGCGATTTATTCACGATCATTCTTCCCGCAAAAGCCACCCTTTTGAGACCGTCAATTGCGCCGCGATCCCCGACACATTGGCGGAGTCCCTGCTATTTGGTTATACCAAAGGCAGTTTTAGCGGGGCCGAAAAAGACAACCCCGGTTTTTTTTCCCGGGCAGATGGCGGCACCCTTTTTCTGGACGAAATCGGCGACGCCAGTCCCTATGTGCAGCAGGTATTATTGCGCGTATTACAAGAGCGAACAATAAGGCCGGTAGGAGGCGTTGAACGGGAAATAGACGTAAAAGTCCTTGCCGCCACCAACCGCAACTTGCGCGACCGGATTCAGGAAGGAAAATTTCGCTGGGATTTGTATTGGAGGATTAGCACCGTAGTTTTACGTTTACCCGAACTCAAAGACTTTCCGGCGGAGGAAAAACGATCACTTATCCACAATTTTTTACAGCAAAAGGCCCATTCAGCCCTAAGGCATCCTTTAAGGCTAACCCCTTCCCTCGAAAAATGGATGATCAGCTACACCTTTCCGGGCAATATCCGAGAGTTGGAAAACCTCATCACCCATTTTTATGTAATGGCCGGCAATGAAGTAACCTTGGACGACCTTCCCGAAGACACGCGGGAGCAAATCCACGGGCATTCGTTACAACTGAAAGACATCGAAAAAGCCCATATTCTCAAAATTCTGAAAATGGAAAACAATAAATACAAACCCACCGCCCGAGTGCTTGGCATCGCCTACAACACCCTGATCAACAAACTCAAAGAATACGGAGTGTATCAGTAGGGGCAGAAAATTTTCGGCCCCTACCACGATGGTTATCGGGATACCGTAGGGGCAGAAAATTTTCTGCCCCTACCCACCCCACCGACCTTAATGGGCGGTGGGGTGGCCGTTTTTGGGGTATTCGACCCTTTGGGCGTTTGGGTTTTGGGCGTCCACGAGGGCATCCACAAGGGATGCCCATACCCCACCCCGGTGCCGGGGTTTGGGGTGGGCTTCTCCGAGAGTCTCGGCGCGGGTCTCTGTGAGAGTCTCGGCGCGGGTCTCCACAAGGGTCTCCACAGGGGCATCCACAAGGGATGCCCATACCCCACCCCGGTGCCGGGGTTTGGGGTGGGCTTCTCCGAGGGTCTTGGCGAGGGCCTCCACAAGGGGCTCCACAAGGGCATCCACAAGGGCATCCACAAGGGCATCCACAAGGGATGCCCTTACCCCACCCCAGTGCCGGGGTTTGGGGTGGGCTTCTCCGAGGGTCTTGGCGAGGGCCTCCACAAGGGGCTCCACAAGGGTCTCCACAAGGGTCTCCACAAGGGTCTCCACAAGGGCATCCACAAGGGCATCCACAAGGGCATCCACAAGGGCATCCACAGGGGCATCCACAAGGGATGCCCATACCCCTACCCCACCCCGGTGCCGGGGTTTGGGGTGGGCTTCTCCGAGGGAGAAGCGTTTTTCCGACAGCGTCGATCAAGTAGGGGCATCCCTTGTGGATGCACCTGTGGAGACCCTCGTAGAGAGTCGCCGTGTTTCCGCAATTGACTTGATCCCGAATCGTCTTAATCCTTGTTTTAGTGGAATAGGCTCGTGGAGCAACGACCGCGACAAGGCCCTAACCCCGGCCCAAATGGTCTTAATCCTTGTTTTAGTGGAATAGGCTCGTGGAGACAAACAACGAAAACCGACAGGGGGAAGGGTATGGGTCTTAATCCTTGTTTTAGTGGAATAGGCTCGTGGAGCTCAACCCCCGGTTTGTACTGGAAATGATGGGATTGTCTTAATCCTTGTTTTAGTGGAATAGGCTCGTGGAGTCAAGGTTGAAGGCCCGTTCGATATGAACGGGACTGGTCTTAATCCTTGTTTTAGTGGAATAGGCTCGTGGAGCGGGCTTTTAACAAATCAACTATGTCTAAAAATCAAGTCTTAATCCTTGTTTTAGTGGAATAGGCTCGTGGAGTAAGTAGAGGTAAATTGTAAAAGTGTAACTTTAATGGGTCTTAATCCTTGTTTTAGTGGAATAGGCTCGTGGAGCAATGTAGCATTTTAAGGTACAAATGCAATCCTTTAAGTCTTAATCCTTGTTTTAGTGGAATAGGCTCGTGGAGTTGGAAGGGGAAGAAATAGAAACTTCCTACTTCCAAGATGGTCTTAATCCTTGTTTTAGTGGAATAGGCTCGTGGAGGAGCTTTACGGAGCCGAAGCGAAAGCATCCGAATTGTCTTAATCCTTGTTTTAGTGGAATAGGCTCGTGGAGCCGGATTTGGTGAATGTAGCCAAAGGATTAGATATAGTCTTAATCCTTGTTTTAGTGGAATAGGCTCGTGGAGGAAAGATTCGTACACGAGGAGTACGGCAGCCTCGGTCTTAATCCTTGTTTTAGTGGAATAGGCTCGTGGAGAGATTATGAAAACTTTTAAAATAAGCATCAGAGACGGTCTTAATCCTTGTTTTAGTGGAATAGGCTCGTGGAGCCCTTTCACGGAAAGGATCATTTACTTTCCGGAGGTCTTAATCCTTGTTTTAGTGGAATAGGCTCGTGGAGCGGTAATGGTAGATGCACCGAATTGGCCCGCCCAAAGTCTTAATCCTTGTTTTAGTGGAATAGGCTCGTGGAGTGTCGGAGGTTGGAGACATAGCCGTAGAATATGTCATTGTCTTAATCCTTGTTTTAGTGGAATAGGCTCGTGGAGTAATGGGAGGACACCGGCGAGAGTAAAAATACGGTCTTAATCCTTGTTTTAGTGGAATAGGCTCGTGGAGACGAGCTATGTTAAAACTCGACGATCGAGAAATAGGTCTTAATCCTTGTTTTAGTGGAATAGGCTCGTGGAGTTTGCTTTCTTATATTCGTAATGGCGAAGTTTACGGTCTTAATCCTTGTTTTAGTGGAATAGGCTCGTGGAGCGCTGGATCAATATCTACGACTATCATACACGTGAGTCTTAATCCTTGTTTTAGTGGAATAGGCTCGTGGAGATTATGGAGAAAGTATATTGGAAAAAAAAGGACGGGTCTTAATCCTTGTTTTAGTGGAATAGGCTCGTGGAGAGCAACCTTAATACAAAATCCTGAATACCAATGCCTTACATGACTTTTTTCCGGAGAGATTTTGGGCTTTTTTGTTTTTTATTGAACAATCATTTAATCTATTTTTATACCAATATGTCAACGAACTCCCCTGCAACATACAAAAATTTCCGGTATCACTACCGGAAATCTTTTTCGCTTTTTTTAACCGAATCGCTCTACCTTAATTGTCTCCTTATCCGCTCATTAATCCGATCATATACGCCCATTCCCCCCGTCTCCACTCCCGCATATTCGCCCAACTGCTGGTTAAAATCTTCGGCCACTCTGCCCCTACCCAATCGCCCATTGATCATCTCATAACTCACGCCTTTATAACGATGGGCTATATCATTTCGTAATCCTGACAAATTGTTTAGCCCATCCGATATTTCCCACAACCGCCCCGGCAACTCGTTTTTGTCTCGGGGATAGAGATATTCGACGATATAACGGTAAACCGTGGGGCTTGGCTCGCTGTAATTCAGCGGGTTGCCCGGACTGAATTTTATCGTTTTTAAATGGGCCACTATATCCGGAAACCGATTCAATAATTCATTCCACTGCCGATGGTTGCTGTTCCGGTCATAGACCACCTCCTCCCCAAAATATTTCTCCACCACCGGCAAAAATAGGTTGTCCCGAATCGTAAACAACCGCCATAAATAATCGGCGTAGTTTTTTTGCCGAAATTTGGCCATCGCCGATAAATACAACTCCCGCTCCAAATCTTTTTGCGTAAGGCTCGCTACATCGTTGGCCAGTCTTATCGCCAACTCCTGATCGCCCGGACTTACTTCGATCAGTTTCCTCGCTTCCAACATCGCCGTGCGATGATCCAACGCAATCCGCGCTCCCGCATACGCCGCCAGGCACCGAATCACCGGGTCGGTGGTCGCATCCCATACCGAAGGGTACTGGTATTCAACCAATGCCTGTTTTACTCGCTCCCGCACTAGGTTGTTTTGAAATACTTGCGGAAAGGCCATCGGAAAGGCAAAGGGTGATCCCTCCGGTTTGGTCATGCAGGTCACGTCGGGTTTGCTTTCAATGCTTTTGAGCAATAAGGCGGTGTTGATCGCATCTATGCCTCCTTGTGCATGCAAATACAGTTTTTCCTCGGGCTTAAAGGAAAATTTTCCGTTGGGTTTGGCGTACTCCTCGGTAAATAAATCGTACATCAGATTCAGGGAAATGACATCCTTCCGCACCTCAAATACGTTATGCCGGATCGTGCCGCCGTTTTGTTTGCGGAAATCGTCGGCGATCAGTTTTTCCAATATCGCCGGGTAAAACAGGGTGTCGTTTTTGCGAAACTGGTCTTTGACCTCAAAGGGGTTGTTGGTCACTACCCAAATGATCCGGTCGGGTTTGCCTGCGCGTTCAAAGACATACTCAACCGAAGGGCGGATAATGGGGTACTCCAAAAAGGGCAGGATATAACTCAGCTTCTCCGGGTCGTTTTTGAGTGCCTCGCCAAACTCCCGGGGATTGCTCACAATCAGGTTGGGGTTTCCACTTACCGAATAGTGTTTTGCCCATTCGGCAGCAGGCTCTTTGGCATAGTCTGCCCGTAACTGTAGGTCTCGGGAACCGAGCGTAATGATCATTGTTATCATAGTCTTTACTGATTTTTTTCTTTTAATCCTTTAAACTTCACTGCCGTTACTTTTCCGTCTTTCACTTCCACGACCTCCACACGAATGATTTTCCCCAATATCGTATCCGAAACATAGGGTAAATACAAATCCACATCGGCGTCTTTCCCGACATACAGCCGTATTTTTTTCTGTTTGCCGGACGGGGATGAATGTACATAAGCGTCGAGTACCAGGCCGGGTTTGATTTTGGTTCCGGCTGCGGGATACTGGGGTTTAATGGGTTCCGGGGGTTTGGGCGGATCGGCCAAAATCATAAGCCATTGTCCAGCGCCAGGCTTCGCTTTTTCCGTGTTTGCGCTGCTCCTGATAGCCGTAATAATGGGCATAGATTTTCCCCAACAGCGACCGGGACAATCCTTGTCCGTCCACCCAATTTTTCAGTTTGTCCTTCAGTTGCTTTACCAGCGGGTATTCGTAATCCCCGTTTAAGGCTTCCCCCAACAGGGAAAATGCGTTCTTATCCCAGGTCTGATTACCCTTTTGAAACGTATGACCTTTGGCGGCTTTTTCGGCTTCGGCGGCGAGTTCGGCTCCCATACTCACCGGAAACATCACCGGTACAATGGCCAGACCACCCGAAAGGCTTAATTCGGGATTTCCACAGACATACGCGCGAAATTTCTCCCGGATTTTTTCGGCAAAAGTGATACAGGCGGTCCATTTACCGACAATAAACAGGTCGTCTCCGCCTGCATACAAAATCTGGGTATGGTCTCGCAGATCCAGGGTTTTATCAGCCCATATTTCGTTGAGAAACCCTTTAAAGAAAAAATCCAGCCCCCGGCTAAGTGTGCTGTACCGGGAAAATGTGCGGCGGTTTTCGGCAAAACCGGTGCGAAAGATTTTTCCCAGATTGTCCACATCCATCCGGAGAATTCCCAGGCGGGTAAATCCTTCCTCCTCGCGGTTTTCTGTGCGCCCGGCAAGTTCATTGAAGGTTTTGGGTTCGCCGTATTCATCTTCCGGGTATTTGTTTCCTCCGTAAAAAGTGTAACCGTAGCTGTTGCGCGCACCGGGGATGATATTCACAAAATCCAGATCCGTCCGGTTGATAGATCTGACCTGAACGCCATCCACCGATCCGCGATGCCTTTCGGTAAGTTCGTCGAGTTTTTCCCGACTGAGCAGGTAATGCCATACTCCGAGGCACTCCACTTCGGTAATTTTTTCTTTTTGCCAGTATTTCAGGGGCTGAGGAGATAATATCCAGAAGTCTGCGTTTTTCAGGTTTTTGCCCAGTTCGATTTGTTGATAGGTGGTTTGCAAAATTTTGTCTCCAGTACTTCCTTCGCGAAGGTCAAGGGTCTGGATTTTGCGCCCACGGGCAATTTCTTCTCCGGTAATGACATCGCGTTCGCTACCGCCGCCGACCTCCACAGGCATGAAAATCTGGGCGTAATTGCTCACCAGTCGCTGGGCGTAGCGGTTGCGTTTTTTCTGGCTGAGTTTTTCAATTGTTTCTGCCCAGACTGTACCGAGCCGGTTTTCCAAAAGATCTTTTTCGGAAAACGCATTCTCCGCCAGCGCCATAAAAAGGGTGTCGGAGGTTTCTTCCCAGAGAAAATCGGCGAGTTCGGCTTCCAGTCGCCGGATCGTTCCGGTTGTTTTTTCGGTATGAGGAGCCAACAGGAAAAAACCTCCGCCGGAGGCGTAGATCACATTGGCCGTAGGCAATTCCAACTCGTCGCAAATCCGGTACAGTACCGAATCGGCCAACAGTTGAAGGTAAAATGACCGCCCTTTCAGGTTTTTAGCTGCATGTTTGCTGATAATGTCGTAGATATAACTTTGTATCCCGGAGAGGTCTGCGCCCACGAGCACAAAGGGTTTTTCGGGGTTTGTCGCATCCTCCGAATGCTGAAAATCATAAAGGCAAAGGGCGAGTGCTGCGGTAGTTTTCAAGTGATCGTAAAGCGAAACATCGGGAAGGTGAACGGTGCTGGAAGGAATATAGGAGGTGTATTTTTCCAACAAAGCCCGCAAAGACTCCAGAAAACTCAGCGGTTCTTTCGGGGAAAGTTTTCGAAATTCCGCTTCAAATTGTGTCCATAAATCCGCGTATAAATTTTTTCCCGGGGGTTGGGAAGTCGTTTTTTCGGGCCAAGATTTACCCAAGATGTTTACCGGCAGGTAATGGGTCAGGTTCGAGCGAACGGAAGTTTCATCTCTGCCTGCCATTTCCATCACGGAGCGCATGCGGATTTTTTTAAAATCGTCCCACTTGTGTTCCTCCTCTGCATCCTTATCACCCTCGTCTTTTGTCCGGTCCACCCCCGAAGAAAGCCAGTCGGCTTTCTGGATCAGCTTTTCCAGTTCCGTTGACGGATAATGGTGCGCCGCAGCGAGCTGCAGCAGGCTTTGTTCTCCCGGTTGGGGGGGAAACACTTCGCGAAAAGTACTTTCGTGATCCACAAAAAACTGTGCCGTCCACAGCACATGTTTGTGAGTCCGATAATTTTGTGAAGCGTGCAGCGGGCAGATTTGGTCTTCCAGATTTTTTACTTCCGGAAGGAGAAAATCTGATTTTTTGCTGTGTCCCTCATCGGCACGTTGGTAAAATTTGCCAATGTCATGCAGCAGGGCCGCCAGATACACACGGTAGCGTTCGTTTTGTGTCATAGATTAAACTTCTTCGGTTGTTTCTGTGATCGTTGTTTTTTCGGCTCGGTCATTTTTCACCTGTTGCACGGTACCAAACCCGAGGCTTACGTGTTTGCCCAGTCCGATGCCATCGGGCAGAAAGACATTTGTGCGAAAAAGAGCGCGAAAACCGGTCACGTAAAGCCCTTTAACTTTCAAAGGATAAGGATCAGCCAAGTCTGTGATACGGGTTTTTATCGGTTTTTCGATAAACCAGCCAATTCCTTTTGCCATGGAGAGTATATTTCCGGTGAGTTTTTTTTCGAGAAAGGGGATTTGCTGTGTTTTTTCGGTAATCTGCTGAAATTCGCGGTAAGTCTCCTGATTAAGGGCAATCCAGCTTTGTATCCGGTAGCTAAACTCCCGATCCCAGACCTGCATCGAAAATTGGTTCATGTCCAGATGCTCAATTTTCATGGGTAGTTTCCGCCCGCTGATTTCTACAGACCAGTCTTTCTGCGAAAAAAAATGATGAATTTCATCCACGCCTTCGCCGATACAGATCAAAGCCGGATGGTTGCGAATACATTTGTACTGAATGAGGGGGTATCGGTACCGAAAACCCGACTCAATATGGTTGTGAAACAATACCGAAGCCTGCCCCACTTTGTCCGCGATTGCACCGCGAAGAGCCGGTATCTCCGAGGGCCGCATTTCCCCGTCAAAAATTACCCGTAAAACTTTCAGTTTTGGTGTCATGTTTCGATTTGTTAGAAGGTTAGACCAATTTTATACCAAGCGCAAAAACCCGGTTTTTAGCGCAATTTTAAAGCCTAATGGGTATCATTTTTTTAAAAAAGTATCAAAAAAAGATACCCCACACACCTCAAAATAAGGAAGCGAGGACTCTTTTGGAAAAATTTTTGTCAGCAGGGTTTCCGTTGGGAGAAAGATAGTAATTCCTCCACCATTTTGGGCGTTTTTTTTCCTTATTTTGCAGGGTTTTTACCCCAACTTGCAGAGGTTTTTTGCGTAGGACTAACGGAAAGATGTTTTGTGAGTATAAATCAATAACAGAACACTTTTCTTCATAATAAAGCTTTTGGTAGTTACAAAACCGATCCTTCAAAAGGATCGGTTTTTTTCTTTCAGGGTTTAGAGATAAATCGTAAATTTGCGAAAGCTTTTAAGCGTATTCTTCAAACAATACGCTTTTATTTGGGTTAGTTACTTAGATTAAGTCTAAATAAATTTAAGGATGGCAGACGAACAAATTACTCCTGTGCAGGAACTTTCCGAAGATGAAAAAATCATCCAGGAAGTTACCGAACAGAAATATAAATATGGCTGGGTTACGCCCATAGAATCCGATATGGCCCCTAAAGGCCTCAATGAAGACATTATCCGTCTCATCTCCTCCAAAAAAAAGGAGCCGGAATTTATGCTCGAACACCGCCTCAAAGCCTACCGCCACTGGCTCAAAATGACCGAACCTCAATGGGCACATATTCATTATCCGCCCATTGACTTTCAAAATATTCACTACTACGCTGCTCCTAAACAAAAACCTAAACTCGACAGCCTCGACGAAGTGGATCCGGAATTGATCAAAACTTTTGAAAAACTCGGAATCCCTCTCTATGAACAAAAAGTGCTCGCCGGAGTCGCCGTTGATGCCGTAGTGGACAGTGTTTCGATCAAAACTACGTATAAAGAAAAACTTAAAGAACTCGGCATCGTGTTCTGTTCTTTCAGTGATGCCGTACACGAATACCCCGAACTCATCCGCAAATACATGGGTTCCGTCGTGCCTTACACGGACAACTACTACGCGGCTCTCAATGCCGCCGTTTTCACCGACGGGTCTTTTGTTTATATCCCCAAAGGTGTGCGTTGCCCGATGGAACTGTCCACCTATTTCCGGATCAATGAACAAAATACCGGGCAGTTTGAACGCACCCTCATCGTCGCCGAAGAAGGCAGTTATGTCTCCTATCTTGAAGGTTGTACCGCCCCCAAACGCGACGAAAATCAACTCCACGCAGCCGTAGTAGAACTAGTCGCTTTCGACCATGCCGAAATCAAATACTCCACCGTACAAAACTGGTACCCCGGCGACCCCGATACCGGGGCGGGAGGCATTTACAATTTTGTAACTAAACGCGGCATCTGCGAAGGCGTCCGCTCCAAAATCTCCTGGACTCAGGTCGAAACCGGCTCTGCCATCACCTGGAAATACCCCTCTGTCGTGCTCAAAGGCGATCACTCGGAAGGAGAGTTTTACTCCGTAGCCGTTACCAATGGCCGCCAACAGGCCGATACCGGTACGAAAATGACCCATATCGGCAAAAATACCCGCAGCCTCATCGTCTCCAAAGGAATCTCCGCCGGACGTAGCAACAACAGCTACCGAGGGCTGGTCAAAATCCTCAAGGGTGCCCAAAATGCCCGCAACTTCTCCCAGTGTGACTCACTCCTCATCGGCGACCAGTGCGGTGCTCATACCTTCCCTTATATCGAAGTCGGCAACAAAACCGGTACGGTAGAACACGAAGCCACCACTTCCAAAATCGGGGAAGACCAGATATTCTATTGCAATCAGCGAGGCATCAATACCGAAAAAGCCGTAGCGCTTATTGTCAACGGCTACGCCAAAGAAGTACTTAACCAACTCCCAATGGAGTTTGCCGTCGAAGCCCAAAAACTCTTATCTATCAGCCTCGAAGGAAGTGTCGGGTAAAAAATCAGAATCAACCTTTATGCTAAAAATAAATAACCTCAACGCCTCGGTAGAAGGCAAACAAATATTAAAGGGCTTTTCCCTTGAAATTAAACCCGGAGAAGTCCACGCCATCATGGGGCCCAACGGCTCGGGAAAAAGTACCCTCGCTTCCGTCCTCGCCGGAAAAGAAGACTACGAAGTCGAAGGCGGTGAAGTCCTCTTCAACGGGAAAAACCTCCTCGAAATGGAACCCGACCAACGCGCCGGCGAAGGCCTGTTTCTTGCTTTTCAATACCCGGTCGAAATACCCGGGGTAAGCATGGTCAACTTTCTCCGCACTTCGCTCAACTCCGTCCGCGAATACCGGGGACTCCAACCCGTCAGCGCCGGGGATTTCCTCAAGTTGATGAATGAAAAGAAAAAAATCGTCGAACTTGACGCCAGCCTCACCAAACGCGCCGTCAACGAAGGTTTCTCCGGCGGAGAAAAAAAACGCAACGAAATCTTCCAGATGGCAATGCTTGAACCTTCTTTCGCCATTCTCGACGAAACCGACTCCGGCCTCGACATTGACGCGCTGCGTATTGTCGCCAGTGCAGTCAATAAACTCCGCAATGAGACCAATGCTTTCCTCGTCATCACTCACTACCAACGCCTCCTTGACTACATTATACCTGACGTGGTGCATGTCATGATGGATGGCAAAATCGTCAAAACCGGGGGCAAAGAACTTGCCCTCGAACTCGAAGAAAAAGGCTACGACTGGATCAAAGCCGAGGTAACCGTCGGATAACTGAAAATCAATGACAAGTCAGATACTTACTCAAAACTCGCTGAAAGACGCCTTCGTATCGGTTTTCCAAAAGGATTTTCCCGGCGAAACCGCTGCTGCACATCCCGCCCGAAATCGGGCGCGGGAGGTATTGCCTTCTCTGGAAATCCCTACCCGTAAAAACGAAGCGTGGAAATATACCAATCTGAAACCTATCGTTTCAGTGCCTTATCAAACAGCCGCCGCCACTCTTCCTGTTTCCGTACAAAACTATTTTATCCCGGGTCTGGAAGCGGATGTTTTTGTTTTTGTCAATGGAAAATTTCAGCCGGGCCTTTCTACCGTCTCCTTAAATAAGGACACGGTAGTCGCCTCTCCGCTCTCAGCGCTTACTGCGGCGGAAAAGGAAATTTTCGATGTTCACTTCGGCTCGCTCGCCGACTCGGAAACCGATTTTTTTACCGCCCTCAATACGGCTTATGCCACCGAGGGGGTAATGATCCGTGTACCTCAGGGAAAAATAGCCGCTGCACCGGTTCATCTTCTCCATATTCAAACCTCCGGCGAACAAGCATCGGCCCATCAGGTGCGCAATTTTTTTCTGATTGAAAAAAATGCCCAGGTCAATATCCTCGAGTCGGTTCATTCCACCGAAAATACACCCTCTTTCGCCAATAGTGTCACCGAAATCCGCCTAAACGCTCAGGCATCGGCTCAATACATCCAACTCCAGATGGAGTCCGACCAGTCTTCCCGCCTTACACGCACGGAGGTTTTGCAGGAAGCTCACAGCCGATTTTCGACTTTCACCCTTACCTTTGGCGGACAACTCATTCGCAACAACCTCAATATCAAACTCAACGGCCCCGGCTGTGAGTCTATACTAATGGGCGTTTACCTTCTCTCCGGCTTGCAGCATGTGGACAATCACACACAGGTGGATCATATCGCCCCCCACTGTTATAGCAACGAACTATACAAAGGAATCATTTCAGATAAAGCTACGGGTGTTTTTAATGGAAAAATCCACGTTCACCGGGATGCCCAAAAAACCAATGCCTTTCAGTCTAACCGAAATATTCTGCTGTCCGATACCGCCAATATTTTCACCAAACCTCAACTCGAAATTTACGCCGACGATGTAAAATGTTCGCACGGTGCTACAACGGGGCGTTTGGATGAAGACGCGCTGTTTTACCTTCAGGCCAGGGGTATCCCGGTTGATACCGCCCGCCTGATGCTGGTGCATGCCTTCATCATGGAAGTGGTAGAAAATATTTCAATGGAACCTCTCGCCGATTTTATCGCTACGCTGATTGAGAACCGTTTCTAACGGAAAACTTGGAGTTATGAGTAAATTACAACCCACCGGTTTTACGCCTGTCCTGGACATCGAAAAAATTCGCCAGGATTTCCCGGCACTTCATCAGAATGTCTATGGCAAACCGCTGGTCTATTTTGATAATGCGGCCACTTCCCAAAAACCCGTTCAGGTAATTGAACGGTTAAACCATTATTACCGGGCAGAAAACAGCAATATTCATCGCGGCGTCCACTTCCTAAGCCAACAGGCGACCGATGAATACGAAATTGCCCGAAATCTTGTACGCGACTTTATCCATGCAGCTTTTTCCCACGAAGTCATTTTTACCCGTGGCACTACCGAATCCATCAATCTGGTGGCGAGTTCTTTCGGGAGAAAATTTGTAAAAGAAGGGGACGAAATCCTTATTTCCACCCTCGAACATCACTCCAATATCGTGCCCTGGCAACTGCTTTGTGAGCAGACTGGCGCAAAACTCAAAGTAATCCCGATCAATGACGCGGGAGAACTTGACATGGAGGCCTACGAAAATCTCCTCTCTGACCGCACCCGCCTGGTATCGGTGGTATATGTTTCCAATGCGCTGGGAACGATTAATCCGGTAGAGGAAATTATTCGCCTCGCACACCTGCGAGACATACCGGTTTTACTCGACGGAGCACAAGCCGTGCCTCATACCAAAGTAGATGTACAGGCATTAGACGTGGATTTTTTTGCTTTTTCCGGCCACAAAATGTTTTCTCCGACCGGAATCGGGGTATTATACGGCAAAGAAAAATGGCTCAATGAAATGCCTCCCTACATGGGCGGCGGAGATATGATCAAGGTAGTCCGTTTTGAAAAAACGGAGTACGACGATCTTCCTCATAAATTCGAAGCAGGAACCCCCGATATTTCGGGAGGTATCGGCCTCGGCGCAGGCATTCAGTATATGAACGCCCTCGGCGTCGAAAATATCGCTGCTTGGGAACACGAACTGCTTCGCTACGGAACTGAAGTGCTGGGAAGTATTCCGGATTTGCGGATCATCGGTACGGCCCGTAAAAAAGCCAGCGTGATTTCCTTTCAAATCGGCAATATTCACCCCTACGATGCGGGCACCATCCTCGATCAGTTGGGCATTGCCGTGCGAACCGGCCACCATTGTACCCAACCCCTGATGCACCGCCTCGGCATACCGGGAACGGTACGCGCCTCTTTTGCTTTCTATAATACCAAAGAAGAAATTGATCGCCTCGCCGAAGGCATTTTCCGTGTAAAACGTATGTTCTAAACCATGACAAAATCTATTCAGGAAATCGAGGAAGAAATTGTGGACGAATTCAGTCTTTTTGACGAATGGATGGAAAAATACGAGTTCATTATCGAAATGGGCCAAAATCTGCCCGGGCTTCCCGATTCCGATAAAACCGCTGACCACATCGTACACGGCTGCCAATCGCAGGTATGGCTCTGGGCGGAAATGATAGGCGATCGCCTTATTTTCCGGGCAGATAGCGATGCTATTATTACCAAAGGCCTGATCGCCATGCTGATACGAGTACTTTCCCAGCAAACGCCCCAAGAAGTTCTGGAGGCAAAACTGGCGTTTATTGACCGGATAGGGATGCGTGAGCACCTCTCCCCTACCCGTTCCAACGGACTAAATGCCATGATCAAAAAAATGAAAAATTACGCACTGGCTTTTTCCATGAGACATCCCAATTAAGATCAGAAACACCCGTCATGAACAAAACAGCGCTGAAAGACAACGTGATCGAAGTCATCAAAACCGTCTATGACCCCGAAATTCCGGTCAATATATGGGAACTCGGGCTGGTATATGATGTTACGGTAAACGATGAAGGCAAGGCTCATATTCTGATGACGCTTACCGCTCCGGCCTGCCCCGCAGCAGAAATGCTGCCTGAAGAAATTAAAGAAAAAACCCTCGGCATTGAAGGCATATCCGAAGCGGAAGTTGAAATCACTTTTGAACCACCCTGGACCAAAGAAATGATGTCTGAAGAGGCGATGCTCGAATTGGGGTTTATGTAAATTTTTTACCGAACCTCCACCTCCTGCCAGGAACCGTTGACCGAAGCATAATACCAGTCGTACATCAAGGTCAATATAAGCCGGTAGTCTCCCGGTTTTTCGGGTGTGGTCATATCAATATAGGCCTCGACATATTCCCCCGGAGCAATTTCTCCCTGAAGCGGAGTGGTATTTTTATCAAACCGGGCAAATTTTTTCCCTTCATAAAACAACGAGGTGAGGTAAATGGGAATATCCGGATTGTCATTCAATTTTATCGGATGATCGTAGTCGTTGAAGATTTTTACCTTCATCCGGAAAAAATAACCCGCCGGCCACACCGGAGCAACTGTGTCTGCCTCAATCCGCAGGTTGCGAAAAACCTGAAAATTCCCTTCGGTTCGGTAATAAAACCGATCGCCATAACGGCTGAATAAAGAATCACAACCCGTACATTCCGACCCGGAAACATACAATACCGTTTTTCCCCGAACCTTATCTTCGCCCCCCCACAAATCGTAACTGTTGGTATGGTAGGTAAACGTATTAAGCGCGTGGGTGGTCTTTCCACCGGTGTAAAAGGCATATTTCGAGGGAAGTTGGTAGGTATCCGTAAATACTACCGGGTTGCCTTTGGCAAGTGCTGCTATTTCCTGCGCCCATTCATCCCATCCGTGAAATTCCCGGCGAAACTGACGCAGTTCCGGGACAATATTAAAAGCGAGATAAACCCGCAAAAACACAAATAAAAACGCTCCCGGTACCGCCAGACGCCACACCCAGCGTTTCCCCTTTGGACTTCTTTCCAGGTATTGATATGCCAAAATCATCCCCGGAATATACGCCCCCGCCGCCCAGTTGGCTTCAATCCAGCTATTGATGCTAAATACCAGCAGAAACCCCGTTATCCCGATAAAGACAAACTTCATCGTTCGCTCAAATTCATTCTCTGCCCGATACAAAACTCCGCCCAGTAAAACCGGAATACCCACCAGCGGCCCCGCAAATAACACCTGCCCTAACAGGTAATTCAAAAAGGTTTCAAAGGGAAAATGACCTCTTGGCCGCTGCAAAAGGTGATAGCGGAAGGTGCCAAAGTCGTTTTCCACCAGCCAGTTTAAATGAGGAATAAACAACAAAGTACTGATCCCCACAATCAGCCAGAATTGCCAACTGCGCAACAATTTCCAATTTGACAGGAGGGTAAAAAAGAGCACCATCACCCCGTGATATTTGCTATAAACCAAAAGGGTAACTACTCCGGCCAGCAAAAGGGTATTTACCAGGGAAGACTCCTGCAAAAATCGCCGATATTGAAACAAAAATAAAGCCGTAAAAAAGATGTAGGGAGAATCCGGAACGGCTAAAAACCCGCCAACATGCACCATGATCATGGAAAATACCAGCGTAAAGAAAAATACGGGGTTTTTCTGATCTGTCATTTTCCAGGTGAGCCAGACGGTTCCGGCACCCAAAAGTACGGGCAAAAACCTTACTCCGATTTCGCCTGAAAATAACAGCCCGCCCGCCCGAATCAGCAACCCGATCAAAGGAGCATGTTCAAAATACCCCCAGTCTAAATGCTGCCCATACATCCAGTAGTAGGCTTCGTCGTGAAATAATTCGGTAAAATAAGCCTGTGCAAAATTGACGAGCAGCCAAATGCTCAGGATAATAGTCCCTATCCGGGGAAATTGATTGAGGCGGTTTTCCAGTTTTTCGTACCCGTTCACGGGAGGCAAAGGTAAAACTTACCTTTGAATTCACCTAACCTTGACTTCGCAAACAATCAAAACAATAATGCAGGAGGGGCATAGGGCTGAATTAGCCCCGCGTGGTCGGCCCTGACATTGCCGACCTGAGGAGACACCGGGTAGGCCTTCATCCGGAAAGGGTTATAGGGTTTCAGCAAGGTTATCACCTCCGAAACATCGGTGCGGGGGTCCAGCCATTTTTTTTCGGCCTCACCGGAAAGGATTACGGGCATCCGATCGTGGATGTCGGCCATGAGTTCGTTGGGTTCGGTAGTAATAATGGAAAAAGAAAATATTCGATTCCCTTCAGGAGAAACCCATTCATCGCTGATTCCCGCAAAAGAGAACACCGATTCCGGCTGCAAGGTAATCCGGTATGGCTGTTTACCGGAAGCCGTTTTTTTCCACTCGTAAAAACCATCTGCCGGTACCAGGCATCGGCTTCGCCTCAAGGGTTCACGAAAAGCGGGCTTTTCCCCCAGTGTCTCCGCCCGAGCGTTTATCATTTTGATCCCTATCGAAACATCCTTCGCCCAGTGGGGTATCAGCCCCCACCGGAAATAATAAGTATGCAACGGGTCATCCATGGGAATAACCGGAGCATATTGGGTAGGAGCGATATTGTAACGAGGATTTGCGTTTATCGAAATTCCTTCGGGATAAACCACGGCTCCTGCGTCAGTTGTCCGGGTAAATGTATATCTTCCACACATAAAACAGCGTTTAGCCTTAAATTTCGGAAATTTTACAGATATAGCCCAACTCTGCCCCCGGCTGTTACGTGATTTTTAAATTATGACTAAATACATTCTTTCTCTTACGGTTTCCCTGGTTTCTTTTTGCTTTTTATTCCCGCAGGGAAAGCTAATGGTCGCAGGTGGTGGAATCGAATACACGGGCGGATGGAGTGATGCTCCTTATTCATGGGCAATTCAGCAGGCAAAAAACCACCGTGTAGCCATCATCAGTCCCAAATATAATCCAGAAAACCGGGAGGAATACTTCCGGGAATTAGGGGCAGCCAAAGTGCGGTATTTTGTGTTTTCTTTTCCCGCTCTTGCCAATCATAAACCTACTCTTGATTCGCTCATGAAATATGATTTCTGGTTTTTTGATGAAGCCGAACCCCACGAGTTATACGGGTTGTTTCGAGGAACGAAACTGGATTCCGCCATTGACGAAAAATTTCGGCAGGGGGGTGTTTTAGGGGCTAATGGAAAAAGTGCGGCGATTTTTTCCGGTGTTATTTTTACGGAAAGTTACGGCGAAATCGAAAGCATAGAGGCCTTGGGCGATCTTCGCGACGCCCGTATTCATCTCAAAAACGACTTCCTCGGGCTTATGGACGGGTATATTATTGATCCTTTTTTTTCGGAGAAAGGGCGACTGGGGCGAAATCTTGCTTTCATGGCCCGCTGGTGGTTGGAAAAAAAAGAAAAAATTGCCAGCCTCGGTCTTGACCAACAAACCGCCCTTTGTGTGGACAGCACCGGCAACGGGTTTGTATTGGGAACCGGAGCCGTTTCTATTTTGATTAATGACATCAGTGCCGAAAATTTTAAGATTAAAGGGGGAAAACCGGAAATAGATTCGTTGCGGGTTGTTCAATTGCTGGAAGGCGATCGTTTTAATCTGATCAGTTGGGAAATCAATAGTGGAGCGGTTTATCAAATCCCGGATGTCCGCGAAGAATCCGCCGACCGCATTCTTCTTTTCAGCGGCGGAAGTGACCTTTCTGCCAGCGAACGTTTCCTCGACACGCTTATCTATGGTACGGGAAACCCTTCCGATCAGATATTGATCATAACCGGTGCTTCGGATTCGTATGCGCAGGTAGTCAAAGCCATACTGGAATCACGGGGAGTCTCTTCGGTATCTATCCTCCAAACCCTTGCGGTTTTTTCGGACAATCAGGTGAGCAATGGAGCAATCCTGGCAGCAGATAAATTTCTTTTTACTCACAACGATCCGCTGCTTTTAAAAGAATTTTTCCACACCGGTATCAATGGCCCTCTGCTACAATCCCGTTTATATGAACCCGGTGCAATTTCTGCTTTTATTGCAGAGGACTGCTCTCTGGCCGGTCCCTGGCTGGTTTCGCTACAACAGGTGCGTTCTGCCATGCTTTCCGGAGGGGAAAATGGTCTTTTTCTTCATCCCGGGTTGGGGTTACTTCACACAACCGCAGTCATCCCTCAATCCGAAAACAACGACAACTATTTTGCGCACCCTACTACCGGTTTACCCTATCTGATGATCAATAAAAACCTGGCTTTCGGGGTTTCGCTGGCAGGAGGAACTTTTTTGAAATATTATACCGGCCAGAATCAAACCTGGATTCGTTCCTATGGAGCAAACCCGGTGCTTCTTTTGCAAAATCCCGGAACCCATATCCATCTTGCGGACAGCCAGTATCTTTTTGCCCGCAACTCAACCGGATTTGACAATATGCGCCTTTCGGTGCTGGACAGCACTTCCTTTCGGCTGGGAAAGCTGCAAACGCCCCCCGCCCCCGCTGCTCAGGAAACCGGAGACTGGATAAGTATTTACCCTAACCCTGTAAAAGAAAGCCTTAATATCCTGCTTACAGGCGCCCCTTCGGGAACCTATACCTTCCAGTTGCTCAACAGCGAAGGCCAAAGTGCCGTCTCCCGCACATTTGTCCTCCAACCCGCTACCCAAACCGTCAATATCCCGGTTCCCGACCTTATGCCCGGGGTTTATATGCTGGTGGTAAGAGAAGCGGGGCAGAAGGTAGTCAAACGTATTCAGGTCATTCGATAAGCTAACCCCCGAAACTTCTTGACGTATGAAGGAGATATTTAATGTTATTGTCAAAATTTGCTTTTAAAACCTGAAAAAATGGCAGTAATTTCGGCGGGGTATAAGATTTGATGCAGATACCTGTTGATTAGCTAACAAATACCCTTAAATTTAAGTTACTCATACAAGCCGATTTAACGCTTCACTCAAAAATTCCCTGAACGGAAAATTTATATGGCAGAAAATCAAAATCCGACCGATAGAAACAGAAGCCCGAAACCTAATAACAATATTTACTGGATATACATTGTTGTTCTGGCTTTTTTTATTCTGGTCATGTACATGGTTGGAAATCAAAGCAGTCCCCGTGAAATATCCATAACCCAATTCGAAGAACTAAACGAAAAAGGCCAAATTGAGCGGGTTGAGGTAATTAATGGTACAGATGTACAGGTTTATCTTACCGAGGAGGGCAAAAAAGAAGCCCTGAAAGATCCCAAAAACAAGGACACGAAGATAAACCCCAATGGTCCTTTTTATTTTATGAAAAGAGGTTCCGCCGAATCCACGGACAACTATCTGCTCGAAAATAAAATTTCGCATACCTATGCTGAAAGAACCGAATGGGGGGACATTATTCAGTTTTTAATTCCGATTGGTATCCTCGTTGCCCTTTGGTTCTTTTTTATGCGAAGGGTAGGTGCCGGTGGAGCCGGTGGTCAAATCTTCAACATTGGCAAAAGCCGGGCAAACCTCTACGACAAGGAAAATAAGGTGAACGTCACCTTCAACGATGTTGCCGGCCTCGAAGAGGCCAAAGAAGAGGTGCAGGAAGTTGTAGAATTTCTCAAAAATCCTCAGAAATTCACCAAGTTGGGCGGGCATATTCCTAAAGGTGTTCTCCTCGTTGGCCCTCCCGGAACCGGGAAAACCCTCCTGGCCAAAGCCGTTGCCGGGGAAGCAAAAGTTCCTTTTTTCTCCCTGAGTGGCTCCGATTTCGTCGAAATGTTTGTCGGTGTAGGCGCAGCCCGCGTCCGGGATCTTTTCAAACAGGCAAAGGAAAAAGCGCCCTGTATCATTTTCATTGACGAAATTGACGCCGTAGGCCGAAGCCGGGGCCGGATGAATGTAACCGGAGGCAACGACGAACGTGAAAATACGCTTAACCAGCTTCTTGTAGAAATGGACGGCTTCGGCAGTGATACCGGTGTAATCCTGATGGCGGCAACCAACCGACCGGATGTACTCGACCCTGCTTTGCTGCGCGCCGGTCGTTTTGACCGACAAATAGGGGTTGACCTTCCTGACATCAAAGGAAGAGAAGCCATTTTTAAGGTCCACCTCAAAAAACTTACCCTCTCCGATGAGGTAAACGTCAAACGGCTAGCCTCCCAAACGCCCGGCTTTGTCGGCGCCGATATTATGAATGTCTGCAACGAGGCCGCTCTGATTGCCGCCCGGAAAAATAAAAAATCGGTGGAAATGGACGACTTCCAAGACGCTGTTGACCGCGTAATTGGGGGCCTTGAAAAGAAAAATAAAATTATTTCACCCGAAGAGAAAAAAATCGTCGCCTACCACGAAGCCGGCCATGCCGTTAGTGGTTGGTTTCTGGAACATGCTCACCCGTTGGTAAAGGTCTCCATCGTGCCCCGCGGACTGGCAGCGCTGGGTTATGCTCAGTACCTGCCCAAAGAACAATACCTGCGCACCTACAACGAACTGGTGGACACCATGTGTATGACACTCGGAGGTAGAGCGGCTGAAGACATTATATTCGGACAGGTATCTACCGGTGCACTGAGTGATTTGGAAAAAATTACCGCAACCGCTTATGCAATGGTCACCCGTTATGGCATGAATGCAAAAGTGGGACAGGTCTCCTTCAAAGAAGATGGTGAGTATAGTTTTACCAAACCTTATTCCGAAGCCACCGCCAAACTAATTGATGAAGAAGTAAAAATAATCATTGATCTGGCTTATGAGCGCACTAAAAAGCTACTGACGGATCATATAAATGACCTTGAAGCGATTGCACAGGAACTGCTGAGAAAAGAAGTTCTTTTCAAAGAAGACCTCGCCAAACTTATTGGAGACCGCCCCTTCAAGGAATATAACCCGATGGCGTTTGAGGATGATATTGAAGATGAAAAAGTTCACCCTTCCGACAACGGAAAAGCCAATCATAACGAAGAAACGCTGGCAAAAAACCCTCTGGAAACAGAAGATGAAAGCCATTGATACGCAGAAATAAAATATACTTTGCTTCTGACCTGCACCTCGGTGCTCCTGACCATGAAAAAAGTCTGGAAAGGGAAAAACACTTCGTCCAATGGTTGACGACCATTGAAGATGAAACAGCGGAGCTTTACCTCCTCGGGGATATATTTGACTTCTGGTTTGAATACCGCCATGCCGTTCCCAAAGGTTTTGTCCGTATGCTCGGAAAACTGGCCGAAATGTCGGACAAGGGCGTAGTTATTCATATTTTCACCGGAAATCACGACCTCTGGTACCGAGATTATCTCGCCAAAGAAATTGGTGCTTTTATCTATGACAAACCGGTCATCCGGGAGATTTATGGACGCAAGTTTTATTTCGCTCACGGCGACGGACTTGGCCCCGGAGATACCGGCTACAAATGGATGAAAAAAGTTTTCACCAACCGGCTAAATCAATGGTTATTTGCCCGCCTGCATCCCGATTACGGTATCCGCCTGGCTCATTTTTTTTCGTCCCTCAGCCAGAATCACAACTACGATAATCTTTCCGGACAAGAGGTTTTCCACCACGGCAATAAAGAATATTTATACGTTCATGTTCGTAATGTTCTAAAGCGAATCCCGGATATTCAGGTTTTTGTGTTTGGACACAGGCATATTTTGATTCACGAAGAAATCGAACCTCAGAAAGAATTGATTTTGCTCGGGGACTGGATTCAATACTTTTCTTTTCTGGAGGTGAGTGAAAAAGGTTTACGTCTGGATGTTTTTCCCATAGGAGAAAATCAGAAATTGCCGCTGCATGACTAGATTGTTTTTTCTGCTGCTGCTATATTTAAATGCCTCCACCGCCCTCCTCGGGCAATGGGAGGCACTGCGATCGGGGCTAAAACCCTTCGAGACTGTGCCCCTGACCTCAGATTGCGAAATGATTGAAGTGGACAATGAAAGGAACCTCCTTTTACTTGACAGCGATCAAAGCCAGTTAACTAAGTTTTTCTTTAACACCGGCTATGATTCATCTATTGTTATCGGAGGGAAAAGTCACCGAAACGAAGGTTTCCTTCATCCGGTCAAAATTTCGCTTAAAAACCGGCAAAATCTTTATCTTCTCGATGATGTGGAACGACGGATGGTTCTCCTGAATACCAATTTCAAGGTTTCGGGCGAAATTCGTTTTTTCGGAGCAGGTTCTGTGTCAAATAATTTTCTCGGGGAAACGGAAATTTATCCCATTAATTTTGATGTCAGTGTGGATGGAACCCTTTTTATACTCAATCAACTGGACAATAAAATCTATGTTTTTTCACCCGCCGCCGTATTTCAGCTTTCTTTTGGAGGATTGGACTACGGCCCGGGAGCCATTGTTGCGCCAGTGGACATTCAAGTGAATGAGAAAAACAACATTTTTATCAGCGATACAAGCGCCGGGAAAATCCTAGTTTTTGATAATTTTGGTAATTATCAGGCCACCCGACAGCCGCAGGCCGGTTTTCGATGGAAAAAATTTCAGGTTTCCGGCAATACATTGATCTGCTTCGACCCGAAAAATATCTACGTGGAAAATATGATTACCGGGCAGAATTTTTCGGTTGCCGTTCCGGAAAATGTACTCATTACCGATTTAAAACTAAAAGGGGAATACCTTTACTTGTTGCAAAAAAATGCGGTAAATTTGTACCGGATTGGTGAATAATCACCATCGCTTAAGAGAAAACCAAAGGACATGCTCGAAAAACTTGCACAAATAGAAGCCCGCTTCGAAGAAGTTAAACAGGAAATTATTGACCCGGAAGTTATGGGCGATATGAAACGCTACAAAGCACTCAATATCGAATATAAAGAGCTGGAAAAAATTGTCATACAAACCCATGAGTACCGCAAAGTACTGAGCAATATCGCCAACTGTAAAGATATCGTCAACAACGAAAAAGATGAAGAGATGAAAGACCTGGCCAAAGAAGAACTGGCGGGTCTGTTGCCGGAAAAAGATCGAATTGAAGAAGAAATAAAATTTTTGCTCATCCCGAAAGACCCTAACGATTCCAAAAACGTCGTTTTGGAGGTCAGCGCCGGAACAGGCGGGGATGAAGCCAGCCTTTTTGCCGGAGACCTCTTCCGGATGTATCAGCGGTATTGTGAACAAAAAGGCCTGCGTTTTGAAATAAACAGCCTCCAGGATGGCTCGCAGGGTGGTTACAAAGAAGCCGTCGCCACTATCAGCGGCGAAGACGCCTATGGGCTACTCAAATTTGAATCCGGTGTCCATCGTGTTCAGCGTGTGCCCAAAACCGAATCCCAGGGGCGTATTCATACTTCGGCGGCTACCGTGGCTATTATGCCTGAGGCCGAAGAATTTGATGTTGAACTCAACGACAGCGATATTATCAAAGAAACGAAAACCGCCTCCGGTCCCGGTGGTCAGTCGGTCAATACGACCTACTCTGCCGTTGTACTCACTCACAAACCGACCGGGGTCAGGGTTTCCATGCAAGACGAAAAATCTCAGCTTAAAAACTTTGAAAAAGCTATGCG
The DNA here is from genome assembly GCA_033764335.1 of Bacteroidia bacterium. Classification (GTDB taxonomy): domain Bacteria; phylum Bacteroidota; class Bacteroidia; order J057; family J057; genus JAGQVA01. The sequence continues at coordinate 183,053 of JANRJC010000017.1, forward strand.
CATCCTCCGCGCACGTATTTACAAGCTGGAGATGGACAAACGCAAAGAAGAAGAAGACCAACTCCGCCGCTCAATGGTAGGAAGTGGAGACCGCAGTGAAAAAATTCGAACCTACAATTTTCCGCAAGGAAGGGTTACGGATCACCGGATCGGGCTCACCATTTATAACCTGGCAGGAATTCTCGACGGGGATATTGATCATCTTATCGAACAACTGCGACTCGCCGACAATAGTGCCAAACTTAAGGATGGGACCTCTATTTAGGCAAATCCGGGAATCGTAAAATCGGCACCGAGGCGTTCATTTATGAGTGTTTCGGCCTTTTCAAAGTCAATCTCAGCTAAATCGCTCCGCCCATCGGTGAGTTCATCCAAAATCGCCTGATTGATCAGGCCGCGTCGGTAAGCCTCTTCGTAAGGAATCCGGCTGAAAGAGACAAGCTCGTACCGGGAAAAGTACGGGCCAAATTTCTGCCCCAACAGGTGTTCCACCTTTTTGCGAAACAAAAACCGCTCATCGGCTACGGTATCGCGCATTTCCACAAAATTTTCCAGTGCCATATTCGCAATTGCCTCCGCATTGTTTTTTCGCAGTTGTTGGTATTCTGCGAATATTTTCCCCCAGTCTGAACCATGCTCCTCCATACATTGGTTTAACACCGTACAATCTTCAAAAGCAGCATTCATGCCCTGTCCGAAAAACGGTACAATCGCATGGGCGGCATCGCCAATCAGAGCTACTTTATCTTCCCATATCCAGGGATAACAACGAATCGTGACCAGTGAACTGGTAGGATTGGCGAAAAAATCGTTAAGCAAATCGGGTATCAGGGGAAGTGTATCGGGAAAATATTCGCTAAAAAATGTATGAACCGCCTCTGTTGTGGAAAGGTTGGCAAAACTCTTTTCTCCTTCAAAAGGAAAAAAGAGGGTACAGGTAAAAGAGCCATCCGGATTAGGGAGGGCTATCATCATAAAATGCCCGCGTGGCCAGATGTGAAGTGCGTGTTTTTCCAATAAAAAAGTCCCCCCCGCCCCCGGCGGAATGGTCAACTCCTTATATCCATGAGCCAGATAGGTCTGCGAAAAATCAAACCGGGGGGTTTTCTGCATATCATATCGGATCGCCGAAAAAGCACCGTCACAAGCGAGTGTGATAGTGCCGGGTGCAACAGATTTTTCACCCGAAATTGTATCTTTCACTACCAATTTTCCTGAAGAAAAATCCATCTCCTCACAGGCTTTGTTAAAATGGAAACGAATCCCTTCAAAGGATTCCGCCATCGTCATCAGGGATTTGTTTAATTCCGCACGAGAGATCGAATAAATACAACTTTTACGATCGCGACTATATGCCTGAAAGGTTTGAAGGCCGTTTTCGTCGTGGATCATTCGGCCATACATAGGGATAGCCATTTTCATTACGTGCTCTTCCATTCCGGTTTCCCGAAGCGCCTGAATCCCCCGCACCGAAAGGGCAAGGTTGATGGATCGTCCCTGATCTCCCTCGACCTTACGCATATCGGGTCGTCGTTCATAGACATTAACCGCATACCCTTTTTGAGCGAGGTAAACCGCCATTAGAGAGCCGGCAAGCCCTGCGCCAGCCAGATTAATTGTAGCAAAGTCCCTCTTCGTCATAAATCACCGATAAGTCGAAATTTTTCAAAAAATATTCCCGTGCAAATTAGTATCTTATGCCGGGGAATTAAAGTGATAATATGTCGAAAATTAAAATCGGCACAGCTGATGATCATAACTTGTTTCGCATAGGGCTGGTGACCATTTTACAGGAAAACCCGGAATTTGAGATTGTAATCCAAGCCAGTAATGGAAATGATCTCTTGGCGGCTATTCCCCAAGCAAACCCCGATATCATCCTTCTTGATCTTAAAATGCCGATAATGGATGGCATTGAAGCCGCCGAAGTGATACGAGACCTATTTCCCGACATTCGCCTTATTGCGCTTTCCGGTTATGACAAGGAAGATTTTGTCCTTCACATGATGGAAAAAGGAATTAATGGATTCCTGAACAAAAACTCCGAACCCGAAGAAGTCGAAACCGCTATCTATTCCGTTATGGAAAATGGTTTTTATTTTAGTGAACGTGTCTCCCATGTTTTGGTGAAAGGATTGCTGACCAAAAAACGAATTAACCCTTCCTTTAATACCCCGGTAGAGTTTACGGAAAGGGAGCATGAAATTTTAGGACTTATCTGTCGGGAATATACCAACCGAGAAATATCCGACAAACTCTCGATCAGTGTCCGGACGGTAGAGGGTTATCGAAACAACCTACTAAAAAAGATAGGCGCACGTAATACGGCCGGATTAGTTGTTTTTGCTTATAAAAGCGGAATTATTGACTAAATCTGTCCGGCGGGTGCGGAAAGACTAATCAGCGTCTGATAATACAATTCCATTGCCCGGTGTTTAGGGGCATCAAACCGGAAATCCAATGACTGAGTAAGATAGCGAACCGCCTCCTGAAGCGAAACTTTATAAGCAGCAGCCCACCTTTCGGCACATTCTTCCAGATGGTTTACGCCCCAGCGCATAGCATCATTCATTTTTTGAAGAAACTGAGCGGGAACCTGGCCCGGATAATAAGCCCATACTGCAAAGGCAAACGGCAACCCGGTCATTTTACGCCATTCCTCCGAAAGGTCGTAAGCATAACGGTAATGATTGCGAACGTGCAGGGCTTTATCCCCAATGATCACTCCGCCGACATTTCCATCAATCATATCAAAATGTTTCTGATCCGGCATCACAAAGTCCGCTTTATGTTTCCAGTGGTAACGCATTAGGATTTGAACCAATCCGTTGGAGGTATTGGAATGGGGATCCAACAAGATGGTGTCCAGTTTGTTCACCGGGCGTTGGGAAAAAAGAAAAACAGACTCCACGGGTCCATTTGCCCCGAGGCAATAATTAGGCATCAGGGAAAGTCGGGAAAAACGGGGCAGCGATCCCACTGGAATAAGAGCTATCTGGCATTTTTTTTCGTAGAGAGCGTCTGCACAGGCAGAAGGAGGATATAAATGAAAACACGCCTCGCGATCCGATATATTCACCTCAAATCCATCCATAAAAGGACGTGTGTTCAGGTATGCAACAAGGGCTACATCTATCATGGTGTTATCCTACATTAAGTTTTAGATTCTCCAGATGGGTAATATCGTTTAGAAGGGTCAGTTCTGCTTTTCCGGATTTTTCGATTTTCACGATGGAAAGTGCTGTATTATGATGGTTGTATTTTTCCATGTGTATCATTCCCTCCCCGAGGAGGTTACTGAGGATAACGCGCAACTGTCTTCCATGTGAACAAAGCAGCAGGGTTTTGCCCATATACTCTTCCCTGAGCAGATCAAAAAGCGGCACAGCGCGGTCCCAGGCTTCAATTGGAGATTCTCCCTCGGGAACTCTTTCGGCAAAATCTCCCTCGGCCCATTTTTGAAGGATTTGCCGGAAGCTGCGATTCTGCTCAGGGGAAGGTTTTTTACCTTCGTGAACCCCCCAGTTAAATTCATTCAGCCCCGGGTGAACCCGGATATCGTAACCATAATCTTTCCAGAAAGAAAGCGTCTGATGAGTACGGATGAGGGTACTGGCAAAAACCGCATCAAAGGCTGTTTCGCGGTAATGCTGAAAAAAGGCTCCCGCCTGCAAAAGCCCGATTTCGTTGAGAGAAGAATCTATACCACTTCCCTGAACAATACCCTGCCGGTTGTAATCGGTTTCTCCATGACGGACAAAATAAAGGGTGAGGAGGCTCATACTTTTTCGGCGTAATCAGTTTCGGATTCAAAAGTTTCGACGGAAAAATCGTGAATGACATGGTAGAGAGTATCCCTTTCGATGGGGACATAACCGGCTCTTTTTATCAGGTCAATCAGCTCCAACGTGGACATGGCCGGGTTTTGGTCTTCGGCACCGGCCATAGAATATATCTTGGTAGTATCGTCAATCGTTCCGTCAATATCGTCCACGCCGTAAGAAAGTGCCAGTTGGGCGGTTCGCCGACCAATCATAGGCCAGTAGGCTTTTACATGGTCAAAATTGTCGAGGTAAATACGGCTAATGGCATAATTGCGGAGGTCTTCAATCACGGAGACTTCCGGAAGATGCGACATTTCATTATTCTGATTGCGAAATTTGAGCGGGATAAAGGTCTGAAATCCGCCCGTGCGATCCTGGAGCATACGCAGGCGGCGCATGTGATCCACCCGGTGGGCAAAGGTTTCGATATGCCCGTAAAGAATCGTGGCATTTGTGCGTAAACCCAGTTCATGCGCAATTTCGTGGATTTCCAGCCATTCGGCGGAAGTACATTTGCCTCCGGCGATTTCGGTGCGGATGGTTTCATCAAATATCTCGGCACCGCCGCCGGGGATTGAATTTAAGCCCGCTTCGATGAGCGTTTCCAGTCCTTCGCGGTAAGATACTTTGGCCTTTTTGAAAATATAGTGAAACTCGACCGGCGTCAGAGCCTTTATATGTAAGTCGGGGCGGTGTTCTTTGATTTTACGAAAAAGCTCTACATAAAACGAAAGATCATACTGAGGGAGAACGCCTCCGACAATGTGAACTTCCGTAACAGGTTTACCGTCGTACTTACGCACAATATCCATAATTTCTTCCAGCGAAAATTCCCAGCCATCTTCCCGCTTTTTGATACGACGGGAGTAAGCGCAGAAGGAACAACTATAAATACAGACATTGGTAGGTTCAATGTGGAAATTGCGGTTGAAGAAAGTATTTTTCCCTTGTTTTTGTCGCCTTACATGGCTGGCGAGGATTCCGAGAAAGGGAAGGTCTCCGTGTTCGTATAGGTATAGGCAATCCTCATCCGAAATTCTTTCGTTATTCAGGACTTTAGCGGTAATGGATTTTCCTTCCGGAGAAATTTGGGGGTGGTTGCAGAGGTAATCAATCAGGTTCATGGACGTGGGTTTAAGCCGTAATTCCACAACAAACTTACAATTTTTTCTGAAACTTCTGTATCTTTTTACGGTTAGAAATGAGGGTTGTTGTGGATTTTAGGGGCAAATATAGGGTATCTGACAGAAATAAAGAAGACGAGATTAAATGCTGGTTATCAGATAAATATTCCAACAAACGATCGAATTTTTTGCATTTTCAGTAAAAAAATCCCGCTTGTTCCGGAAAAATATTTATCTTTAAGCTTGGTTTTTTCTGTATTGTATGAAGATGAACCGGTTTTGACTAAATTTCACTTCCTAATCTATGCGATTAGTTGATCCCGAGCTACCCTTTACCGCGGTCTATTCGATTTATCACCACGAGTTTTTGGGATACATGATTTCCGCACACATTGTGCAACTACTACCCAACCGAGAGTTGAGTCTGGTTCATCATCGGCTTGTGCCGGAGAATATGGAGCAGTTTCGAGACGGGCTTGAAGAATCTGATATTAAACTTATCCATCTGACGGATGAAATATCCCCGCGAAGGATTATCAAAAAATTTGGAGGGAACCCGCGCCATGAGGCGGAATTTTTCACTACCCGCTTTAAGGGGGAATTGGAGAATCTGGCGAAAAACTTTGTCCAGCGTAAGATGGCCGTTATTTTAGGCATGTTAGGCGGAAAATATGTCTTTGAAATGGGAAACGACGGTTACCCCGCCAAAGAGCCAATCTATCTGCTGGAAGAAAAAGCCTCTGTATGGTTTCATTTTCGGAAAAAAGAATCGTTCACGCGCTATTATCCGACCATTAAACTAAGAGGGGACTCCGTAAGGCTTCAGGGCCTGCATGCCCGATTGATTTGCCTTCAGCCTGCATGGGTTCTGCTAAATCGGGAACTTTTTACTTTTGATGAAGAGGTGGACGGGAAAAAACTTATCCCTTTTCTCAAGCAGGAATACATCGTAATCCCCAAAGAAACCGAGTCGGTTTATTTTGAAAAGTTTATCACCCGGCTGATCGAAAACAGCAACGTAATTGCCAAAGGGTTTGAAATCATTGATATCCGGGAAAAACCCCGCTTTCAACTTTTAGTCAAAGAACACGACGGCAGTAGCCTTTCGCTTCTTCCCCGTGTAGGATATGGATCCTTTTACCTCGATTTACTCAAAGAAGGAAAAGTCAAAGCCAAACTGGAGCATGCCGACGACTCCTACATTTTTCACCGCATCTATCGGGATTGCCCGGAAGAAAAAATAGTCGTTGACTTTCTGGATAGTATAAAACCCAACGAGAACAGCCTGACTCCCTGGGAATATGTCGAAAAAGAAAAAGGGCTTGCCTGGATATCTCAATATCACAACACCCTCCTGGTCCAGGGAATCCAGATTGTTCAGGAAAACAAAAATTACCGGATCAACCTCACCCGCCCGGAGATTACCCTTACCACGCAGGATGCCGGAGATTGGTTTGATATAAAAGCAATGGTACGGATCGGGCAATTTGAAATTCCTTTTATTCGGTTTCGCAATCATATTCTTCGCAATAAAAGAGAATATGAGCTTCCCGATGGATCCATTGCCATCCTTCCGGAAGAATGGTTTTCGGATTACCAACACCTGCTCGAAGTCTCCGAAATGCGCAATGGGGAGACTTTTAGCATCCGGAAGTATCAGGCGCCGCTTCTCCATTTCCCCTCCAAATCCAATGGTACAGCCCGCCTGTATGAATCCATCAAACAACTCGACCGAATTCCCGATGTATCCCCGCCCCTTCATTTGAATGCCGACCTCCGAAACTACCAGTTACAGGGTTATAACTGGCTTTTGTTTATGAAAGATCATAATATGGGGGCCATTCTCGCCGATGATATGGGTCTGGGAAAAACGCTTCAGACCCTTACACTTCTCCAAAAGGAAAAAGAATCCGGAGAAGTGCATTCGCCCTCGCTGATCGTATTGCCGACTTCGCTGATCCACAATTGGAAAAACGAATCGGAAAAATTCACGCCACAGCTACGGGTGCATGTCCACACCGGCGTAAGTCGGGCGAAAAATCCGGCCATTTTCCAGGGGTATGACCTTATCCTTACCACCTATGGTATCACAAGACAGGACATAGACATGCTCCGGGCATTTCCTTTTCACTATGTCATTCTGGATGAAAGCCAGATGATCAAAAATCCGGAGTCCAAAACCGCCAGAGCCGTGCGCAAACTGATTTCCCGCCACCGGCTTTCGCTTACCGGTACACCGATTGAAAATACGGTGATGGATATATGGTCTCAGATGGCTTTCCTCAATCCGGGTTTATTAGGCAATGAAGCCTTTTTCAAACGTTTTTATGTACAACCCATTGAAAAAGACCATGACAATAAACGATCGGCCAAACTCCAGCGAATCATCTATCCCTTTATTCTTCGCCGCAAAAAACAGCAGGTAGAAAAAGAACTTCCGCCCAAAATCGAAAAACTCCACTATTGCGACATGGTTGATGTCCAGAAGGAGTTTTATGAAGAAGTACGCAGCACCTACCGAAACTACCTTCTGGAACTTATCAGCCAGGGTACTTGGAAAAAAAATAAATTAAATATCCTCACCGGCTTACAGAAACTGCGGCAGATTGCCATTCACCCCCAGATGCTCGACAAAGAAAAGTACGACCTGGAATCTTCGGGAAAATACCAGGAAGTGCGGCGAATGTTAGACCAAGTAATTCGGAAAAAACGATCAAAAGTATTGATATTCAGCCAGTTTGTTAAAATGTTGCATTTACTCCGAGATGATCTTGACCGGGAAGGCATTCGATACAACTACCTCGATGGAAGTACCAAAGACCGACAGGCCCAGGTGGATTCTTTCCAGACCGAAAAAGACATCCAGGTATTTCTTATTAGCCTGAAAGCCGGAGGAGTCGGTCTAAATCTTACCGCCGCGGATTATGTTTTTATTCTTGATCCCTGGTGGAATCCTGCCGTGGAGAATCAGGCGGTGGATCGTTCGCACCGGATCGGACAGCAGAAGACCGTTTTCTATTATAAGTTTATTACTACCGATTCCATCGAAGAAAAAATCCTCAACCTCCAGCGTACAAAAGCACAGCTTTCCAATGAAATTATCAATGCAGAAGAAGATATGTACAAATCCCTCGATATAGGAGATATCGAAGATTTACTGAAATAAGAGTATCTAAATGTTGTTCTTAATAAGGGCAGGGAATTGGGGTAGTGAGCTTTATGGCGGCTAACAGCGATTTTCAGGTAGGTACCTGTACGGATTTTTTGGAAGATTTTTTTCGCTTCGGGCGTTGCTCCTTTGCTATATCGGATTCCAAGGGCGAGGGCGGCAGCACAAAATAAACCGTCGTGCCCAGATCAAGCTGGGATTCAATCCAGATCCTGCCCTTGTGTTGTTCGACGATTTTTTTGCAAATCGAAAGGCCGATTCCGGTGCCCTTGTATTGAGATTTTTTGTTGTGGAGCCGGAGAAAAAGCCCGAATATTTTGTCCTTATACGCCTCATCCATTCCGATACCGTTGTCGGATACGGCAAACCGGTATCCTTCTTCGGTCTGAACACAGCTTATTTTTATTTCCGGTTTACGGTCTGAGCTGCGGAATTTGATCGAATTATCCACCAGATGCTGAAATAGCTGAATCATTTGCCCCTTATTGGCGGTAATTACCGGGAGATTTTGAATAGATATCCGAGCGCCCTGAGTGGCTTTATCGCGGTTAAGTGCCTCAATAATGGAAGTGATAATCTGATTGATATTTACCTCCGAGTATTCGTGTTTACCAATTCCGACAACTGAGTAGGCAAGCAAGTCCGACAAAAGCGTATCCATTCGGCTGACGCCGCTGGTGATATAGTCAATAAATTCATTGGCTTGGCTGTCGAGTTTGTCATGGTATCGGCGTTTGAGGAGAGTGGTAAAACTACTGATACTTCGCAAAGGTTCGCGAAGGTCATGAGAAGTAACATGCGCGAACTGTCGAAGTTCCTCATTGGAACTTTCGAGGCGTTCATTTTGCATCCGGATTTCCTCATTTTTACCTGCCAGGATTGCATTCGTTACTTTCAATGTTTTGTTGCGGAGATATCCCATATAAAGCACAGCGAGGAGGAGAAGCATACCGGAACCGAGGAGGATAAAAAACAACTGCCGATTAGAAGACTCAGATTCTTTTTGTTGAAGAATGATTTCATTTTCCCGCTGCCGAAGTTTATACTGATGATCGAGTTTAGCCAATTGCGTAATTTTGGTTTCGTCCAGCAGAGAATCCTTGAAGATGATGTATTGCTTAAAGAATTTGTATGCCTCTACCGGCATGTTCATTTTATCCCAGGCATTTGCACGCTCTTCGTAAACGTCTCTTTTTAAAGCGAGGGAGTGGATGGACTCAACCACCGGTTCTACTTCGTCGAGCAGCGATAAGGCTTTGGAGGGGTTGCCGGTTTCGGTATAGAGGCCCGCAGCCTGAATTTTAAAACTGGAAGCTTCCTTTTTGACTCCGAGACTTTCGAACAGGTTAACCGCATTTTCGAGTGCCTGGAAAGCCGCGGGGTAATCTTTTTTTTCTTTAAAGATATTGCCCAACACACCTTCGGCATAAGCAACTCCGTAAGTGTGCCCGATAGAATCGGCGATTCGGCGGGAAGAGATGATATACTTTTCAGCCTTGTCAAACTCTTTTAGTTCGACATAAGCTGCGCCTACGGAGGCCGTATAAGTATAAAGATTTCCGGGTTCATTGGCATATTTGCCAAGCCTTAAAGCTCTTTCAAAACTATTAAGTGCCTCCTGATACGATTTTTGGCTCCAATATATTGTACCCTGATTCCGGTAACTATAAGCGAGGCCTGCGGTATCCTGCTCTGCCTCAAATATTTTGAGGGCTTCAAACTGATATTCCATGGCCTTTTCATATTCGCCGAGGCTTACATATACCTCTGACATCTGAGTGAGGTTTTTGGCAACCTGCTTGGGGTTGTCTATCAGTCCGGAAAGTTCTTTCGCCTTGAGTAAATACTGAATGGAGTTGTAGTAATCGTCCAACGGATAAAAATAGATTAGCCCTATATTGTGGAGAAAGGTAAATTCTGATTTGTTGTCGCGAATGATACGTGCGATTTCCAGCCCTGTAAGCATACATTTGAGGGCTTCCTCGGGTTCCTGAACAGACATATAATGCTTACCTAATTCCCGGTAAGTGCTCATCAACTCTGCCCTTTTTTCAGGATTTTTAGATAAAAAATCTATCTCCTTTTTCAGACTGTCCGGATTCGCACCGAATAGAATCTGAGGAAAGAGAACAAGCAAAGAGATAAAACCCGATAAGAAAAGATGCTTCATACCTTATAAAGATAAGACATAAATCCCGAAATTCCACTTATCCTGAAGAAAACGAAAATACCGGTCATTCCGGTATTTTGATGTAAAATATATTTCCTTTTCCAAAATCAGATTGTGAAAAAAACTTCCCGCCATGGGCTTCCACCACAATGCGGCAAAAATTTTCTTCCTGCTCGGTCTGGGGCAATCCTTTGGAATTATCTTCAAATACGATGAGGAAATGGCCTTCCTGCCGTGTATAGGAAATCGCTATTACCGGGTCTTCTTCCCTTCGAAAGCGAGTAGCATTGGTCAGGAAATACTGAAACAATTTCACCATCTGCCTGCGGTTGGCCGGAATTTCCGGCAATTCGTTAAACCGGATTTTGATCGGTTGTCTTTTGAGTGCCTCCGGTAAAGAAGCCGTTGCCTCGCGTATAATATCAGCCAGCCGTATTTTTTCGAGGTTTACGCTGTTTTCGTCCTCCACCATTTTGAGTTTTAGTCCGGTCAACAGAGATTCGATCCGGGCAGTTTGATCTTTGATGGTTTTGGCTGCATGGCGAATGGTATCAAAAGAATCACTGTTTTGTTCGAGTCTCTCTGCCTGGGCGGAAATGTGATGGAGTGGAGAGACTACATCATTGGAAATCAGGTCGGTAAGATTGATCAGATCCTGATTTGCGCGGGCAAGTTGTTGGTTATTTTTTTGGATTTCGGCATTTTTTGCCTCCAGCAGCATCGTCGTTTTTTGCTGAGACCGAAACCGAATATACACGAGCCACAATACCAGAGATAGAAAGACTACGCCGGCTATGAGTCCGTAGATATAAAACCGGTCGTGAATTTTCTCATTTTTGCGCTGAAGGCGATTAATCTGGTCCTGTTGGCGTTTTAATTCAAATTCGGCATCAAGAATGGCCATCTGGCGGGCATCTTTTTCGTTGATAAGCGAATCTTTTATCGAAGCATACTGGCGGAAATAGGCCAGTGCCTGGGTATGTTTCCCGAGTTTCTCATAATTATCCGCCATTGCTTTAAGGCTCAGGCTTTTTAATTGTTTGGACTGGATTTCATCGGCCACCTTCTGTGTTTCCTCCAGAATATTTATCGCCTCTTTGTATTTTTTTTCCAATGTATAAATTTCGGCCAGAACCACCTGAAAGTCCGATGATTCGGCTTTGATATCCAGCATATCAAATTGTTCGATGGCCGCTTTTACGTGGGTTTCTGCGGATTCGAGTTGTCCCAAATCTTTTTGAGTGGTGCCGATCATTCCGGTCGAAAAAGCGATTCCATAGGTATAGGGTATTTCCCGGGCAATTTCCAGGGATTCCGTGGCATATTTGAGGGCTTCTTCCGGCTGTTTTTTCTGCGTATAGACCGAAGACATAGCCGCAAGAACGGTGTAAATCTGGATTTTGTGTTCTCCGCTTCGATAAAATTTCAGGGATTTGCGAAGATGATCCAAAGCCTGATCAAACATTTCGCGGTACCAATAAACGGTACCGATCACGCGATGGGAATTTGCAATGCCCAGCGAATCATTTACTCTTATGGAGATATCTAATGCGTCAAGTTCCAATACCAATGCCTGTTTGTAGTTTCCGAGGCTGATATAAACTTCGGCTGTGCGGGAAAGGTTTTCCGCCTGTTGGGGAAGCGACACAAGGCCCTGCCCCAATTCGCGGGCCTCGAGGTAGGATTCCAGTGCATTGGCATAATTGTCCAGCCAGAAATAGATGGTTCCGATCTGGTTCAGAAGATAAAACTCCTGTTCTTTCATCTCCAGTTTCCGGGCCAGATCCAGACTGATCTGAAAATGTTTTAATGCCTCATCATGTTCATAAATTTCATGATAGGCAATGCCAAGTTCTCGCTGAATTTCCTGTCTCCGAATATCATCACTTTCTGATTCCAACGCATTCAGTTCGGCCACCAAGCTATCCGGGTTGGAAGCAGGCGAAGGCAGAGCCAGAAAGGTTGAAAATATCAGGAGCAGAAAGGATCTAAACATAATGGCGATCAATCTCTTAACTTCTATCCCTCAATATTCAGACCAATCTTAATGGTTAACCGAAAATTGCATGCGAATGTACAGGTTTCGTAGAATATTGTCTGAAAAAAGCAGAACTTCTGTGTTCCGATTACTTTTGCACCTTTTGCGATGTTTTCCTAAGTTGCTGGTTGATTACTATAAAAGAATCAAAATCAATTACAAATGAAAAATTTAATTCAAAATCTGTTTATCGTTCTGGCCGTATTGGGCCTGACTACTACTTTGGTATTTTCGCAGACGGCAAAACCCCGCCCCAGTCCTCTGGCAAAAATTGAGCAGGAATTTGGCTTGGGATCTATTACTCTGGAATATTACCGCCCAAGCATGAAAGACCGCAAAATTTTTGGCGAATTGATTCCCTACGGTCAAATCTGGCGCACAGGAGCCAATGGTGCCACCAAAGTTACTTTCAAAAACCCGGTTATGGTTGAAGGTGTAGATGTACCTGCCGGTACTTATGCCGTTTATTCCATCCCCGGCGAAGCGGAATGGACCATTATGTTTTACACGGATTTGACCCTCGGTGGAAATGTTGGCGGTTATGACAAAGCGAAAGAACTGGCTCGTTTTGTGGTAAAACCGGGCAAACTTCCTTTCAAAATTGAAACGCTGACCATCAATGTGGATAATATCCGCGATACCAGCGCGGTAATTTATCTGATCTGGGAAGATACCATGGTTGAGTTGAAGGTTGAGACAAAAAACTAAGACAAATTTTTATCGAAAAAAGGGGATGGCCGTATAAAGGTCATCCCCTTTTTATTAAAAAGTCTATGCCCAAAATTTTCCTGCTTTTGCTGTTTGGAGGGTTGGGAATGATCAATTTTACTTTTGCTCAAACCCTGTTTTTATCCCACCCTACCCTTCCGGGGGATTCTGCCGTTACTTTTTCTCCCGGAATCCGGTTTTCCACCTGCTCTTCTGGAGAATCCCAATTTACCTCCCGATCAATAAACAGTTCCGCCCCACTCCATATTCTGCCTTCCTACGCGCAGGAAAACCCCTCGGGTTACTCCTGGTTATGCCGAATGGAACTTAAAATCGAGAACGAACTGCCTATAGGCGTTTGGGTTAAGGCGGGAGATTCCGGCGGCATCGTCAATTCTACGGGAAATAACCTCCATCTTAAGCTTAAACTGTTTCGATTCTAATTTTCATATTCGACAGGAACTTCCTCCAGTTTAATCGCTTCTGCATTTTCAGCCATTTTTAGGGTTTTCCCGATTGATTTTGCCTCTTTTTGATTGGCAAAGGGGCCGATAACGATTTGGAAACCACCGGTTTTTCCCGGAAATATCCAGACTCCCTTTTTCCATGTCTCAGAAACTTTTTCGGCTGTTTTCCGGCTGGTGAGGTAGTCCGGATCGGATTTGATAATAAGGCCAAACTCCTGCTTTTTTTTCCAACGGTTGTTTACCCGTTCATCCGAAACAGGGGTGACAACAGGGGCGGTTCGCAAACCGTCGGTTTGCTCAAGAAAATCTGCCCATTCGGCTTCGGATGTTTGTATATGACGGCGGTCTATTTCGTTTCCCTCGCTATCGGTTATCAATACTGTGGGATACGAAGTAATATGATATTTTTTCGCCAGCAGGCGATCCATTTCATTTCCCGCCCAGCCTTTAATTTGGGTGGCGACAAAGTAGTCGGTCAATAGCTGCATCAAACGCGGGCTACTACGCAGTTTTTCGTCCGCTTTATCACAGGGATAACAGAAATCGGTGTAAAATTTCACATAACAAAGTTTATCGGTCTTTTGGGCGTTTTGGAGGTTTTCCTCAAACTTTCCTTCTTCAAAAAGAATAACCTCCTGATCCTGGAAACGCAAGACCAGAACCGAAGCCAGAAAAAAAACAGTTGCCAGTGACTTGCCCAAAAGCCGGAGGTTGAATATAGGGGAAATTTTAGCCGATAGTTGAAGATTTTGTCCCTGCCGCATGCGTTTTGTCAGATTGTTATATTTTTCAAGGACATGAAATTACCTATTTTCGTATTAAAAGTCCTGTCTAAATCTAAACCTTTATTACAGCCTGTATTTTGGAAATCTCTGTCAGCATGCTTATTTTTCGGGCAAAGACCCCAATATGCGCTTTACTTTGCTTGTAATTCTTTTCCTGTTATTACTTTCCCCCACCTCATTTTATGGGCAGTCCGACCAAAGAATCATGCTCTATGATCCTCAGGCAAATGCTTCTGCTCAGATTGACTCGGTGGTAACATTGGCGAAAGCGAAAGGAAAACATGTCCTCCTTCAGGTCGGAGGAAACTGGTGTTCCTGGTGTATTCGGTTTCATAATTTTTGCCAGAACGATGCAAGGCTTGATTCGATACTAAAAGCCGATTACATCCTTTTGAAAGTCAATTACAGCCGGGAAAATACCAATGATGAAGTCATGGACCGGTTGGATTTTCCTCAAAGGTTTGGGTTTCCGGTTTTCGTAGTACTCGACGGAGAGGGTAACCGACTCCATACTCAGGATTCCGGCTACCTGGAACTTGAAGGGAGTTATGACCGGAACAAGGTTGAGTTGTTTTTCCGAAACTGGTCCCACAAAGCACTGAATCCGGCGACCTACCGGTAGTTTGTTGAAGGGATGCAACCCTTTGAAGAGAGGAATCATCTAACCTTCAACTACCAATTTTTAGGGTATGAAAATTCTCACAATCTTTATCCTGCTCTGTGGAGCGGGAGGATATGTTCATGTTTTCGCTCAACCAAAACCCGAATACGAGCGGGTGATTGTTGCTGCAATTAAATACCCGGAACTAAAAAAATTTTTCGAAAAGGATACCCACGGCAAAATATTGCTGGACGTAATTGTGGCCAACAATCGTATTCCTCAAACCGGAAAAATCCATGTATGGCGGCGGGAAATCGGAATTATCCCCGAAGCCGACAGCAAAAAAGGATATGCCCTGGAAATCCAGAAAATACGAATCCGCACGGACAAAGCGCACCTAATTTTCCGCTACAACCAGAGCCTTAAGGCTCGATTTCACCTCCGATATATCGGCGACCACTGGGCGGTTACCCGCTCCTCACTACAACTGCGGAAAACCGATGAAAACGGCCAGAAAATTCGGCGCTTTTATTGGGGTTTTCAACATCAGGAGAGGTAATACCCGATCCGCAAGATTTCGGCAAACACCCCGGCAGCCGTCACTTCGGCACCGGCTCCCGGGCCTTTTACCACCAGCGGGCGATCTTTATACCGGTCGGAAGTAAACACAATCATATTGTCACTGCCGGAAAGGTTGTAAAACGGGTTGCTACTATCCAACGATTGCAAAGAGATAAAGGCCTTTCGCCCTTCCAGCGTCGCAATAAACCGTAACACTTTGCCTTCGCCCTGAGCAATTTTTACTTTTTCTTCAAACAGGCCATCGGCTTTTTCCAGTTCTGTAAAAAACTCAGGTACAGTGGGTGCATCGAGACAAGATTGAGGAAGAATATTTTCTACCTCAATCTCCTCTGCTTCCATCGGGATTCCCGACTCACGAGCCAAAATCAACAACTTACGGGCAACGTCCCGACCACTGAGATCGTCTCTTGGATCGGGTTCGGTATAACCTTTTTCACGGGCTTCCTTCACGATCTTACTGAAAGAAACTCCGGGCTGAAAAGTATTAAAAATAAAAGAAAGCGAGCCGGAAAGCACACCTTCGATTTTTAGTATCCGGTCACCGCTTCTCACCAGGTCTGAGAGAGTAGTGAGTACCGGCAAACCTGCCCCGACATTCGTTTCGTAAAAAAACTTCACATTCTGGCGATCTGCGAGGCTTTTGAGGTTGATATAGTCACGAAAATTACCGGAAACCGCTACCTTATTGGGTGTAGAGATCGAAATACTTGCCTTGAGGATTTCATCGTAAAAACGAACAATGTCCTTATTTGCGGTATTGTCCACAAAAACACTGTTGGAAAGGTTCCATTCTTTCATTCGCGCAACAAAAACCTCCAGATCAGAATTTTCGTTCGAGTTTTTCAGCTTTTCCTCCCAGTTATTAAGGTCAATTCCTTCCTTGTCAAAAAGCATTTTTCGGGTATTGGCCATAGCTACGATACGCAATTCAACATATTGATTTTTGCGCAGGTATTCTTTTTGTTGAAGGATTTGTTTCAGCAAAGTACCGCCAATCAGGCCGACACCCACGACAAACAAATTGAGGACATAATAGCTTGAGAGGAAAAAAACGTCATGAACGGCGGTAAGCGCCTTGGCTTCGTCTTCTTTTTTGATAACGACGGTAATATTTCGTTCCGAAGAACCCTGGGCAGTTGCGATTACATTTATCCCATTTTTACCCAGAGCGGTGAAAAACTTACCCGATATACCGGGGCGTGAGCGCATATTATCGCCAATAGCTGCAATCACGGCGAGGTCTTTTTCGACCTTGACGCGATTGACAAATTTCATCTTGATTTCGAGTTCAAACTCCTCTTCGATGGCTGCGCGGGCGATTTCCGCCTGAGTAGGATTTACCGCAAAGCAAATCGAGTGTTCCGAGGATCCCTGAGTAATGATGATGGCGTGAACTTTTTTGTCATCCATTACTTTAAACAAACGAGCGGCAATGGATGCCCGTCCCCAAAGCCCGCTGCCTTCGAGCGTCATAAGTGCCACATCACCGATGGAGGCGATGCCTTTGACTGCGTGTTTGTCTTTGGGAGCCGTTTTGGCAATGAGCGTGCCTTCGTCCTCGGGATTAAAGGTATTTTTGATGCGGATGGGAATATTTTTTTCCAGCGCCGGAGTAATAGTAGGAGGGTAAATAACCTTTGCGCCGAAGTGAGACATTTCCATGGCCTCTTCATAGGTCATGTGTCGAATAGAAAACGCCTGTTTTACCCTTCGGGGGTCTGCGGTCAGCACACCGTCCACGTCTGTCCATATCTGAATTTCTTCGGCGTCCACGGCGTAGCCATAAATTGCGGCGGTGTAATCCGACCCTCCCCGACCGAGGGTCGTGGTAATGCCCTCTTTGGTAGAACCGATAAACCCGGTAATGATCGAAATTGCATCCGGGTTTTCGGAGAAATGTCGGCGGATATTGTCGCAGGTCTGCGGCATATTTACTTTGGCGGAGCCGTAGGTTTCATCCGTTTTCACACTGTAACGGGCATTTACATAAATGGCTTTGGTACCATAACTGCAAAGCACCTGGCTAAGAATAAAGGCCGAACTCCTTTCCCCAAAGCTGTAAATATAGTCCATCGTACGCGGTGTCAGGTCGCGGGTGAGGTATAGGCCGCGGAGAAGGTTGCCGAGTTCTTCCTGACCGTCAATAATTTCCTGGAGAATGGCCGGGTGGCGGTCATTTTCCCTGACGAGTTGGTTGACTACTTTGCGGTGTTGGTTAGAGAAAAAATCCAGTCCATCAAGATAAGCCAGGTTGCCAGCGGCAGCCAGTTTGCTCATTTCGATGAGTTTGTCAGTCATACCGCCCATAGCCGATACAACTACTGCAATTTTTTCTCCCTGCCGGTGAAGATTTTGAATGATTTTGGCTACATGGTCAATACGCTCCGGACTTGCGACAGACGAGCCACCGAATTTCAGGATTTTCATAAGAGTATTTTTCAGAAACGCCGAAGGTATCGGCATTTTAAACATCAGATCGCTACGGTTTCCGTAGTCGCTGACATCAGTTGAATAAATTCATCAAAGAGGTAATGGCTATCGTGGGGGCCGGGAGAAGCCTCTGGGTGAAACTGCACGGAGAAGGCTTTTTTGTTGCGGATACGAATGCCTTCAATAGTATCGTCATTAAGGTTTACATGGGTAATGACGACACTGGGCGATTTTTCGAGGTCTTTACGGGCGACACAGAATCCATGATTCTGCGAAGTAATTTCACATTTACCGGTGAGGAGGTTTTTCACCGGGTGATTGGCCCCGCGGTGGCCGTTGTGCATTTTGTAGGTATTGACATCACAGGCCAGTGCCAGAATCTGATGTCCCAGACAAATACCAAACAGCGGCATATCCGCCTTCAGAATTTTCCTAACCGTTTCTACCGCGTAAGGCATTGCGGAGGGGTCTCCGGGGCCGTTGGAGATAAAAAATCCGTGAGGATTAAAACTTTTCAATTCTTCAAAAGAGGCCGTTGCGGGGAAAATTTTCATATAACACCCCCTTGCGGCGAGGCAATCGAGGATATTCTTTTTGACCCCTACATCGAGTACAGCAACGCGGAATCGGGCATTGGGGCTTCCGTGAAAATATGGCTGAACGGTGCTGACCTTGGATGAAAGTTCCAGTCCTTCCATCGGAGGACAGTTATTAAGCAGTTTTTCCAGTTCTTTCCGGTCGGAGACCTGCGAAGAGATGATGGCATTCATCGCGCCCTTATCCCGGATATGCGTTACGAGTTGACGAGTGTCAATATCACCGATTCCGACAATATTATTATGATTGAGGAAAGAGTCGAGGCTTTCGATGGCCGCCGAGCGGGAGTAAATGGAGGAAAAATTGCGCACGATCAGCCCGGCAATTTTGGCCGATGAGCTTTCGTATTCGAGGGTATGCACCCCATAGTTTCCGACGTGAGTATGGGTTTCGATGAGAATCTGGCCGAAATAGGAAGGATCAGTAAAAATCTCCTGATACCCGGTCATACTGGTGTTGAAACAAAGTTCACCGGTAGTGGTTCCCCGTTTTCCGACGGCGGTACCTTCAAAAAAAAGCCCATCTTCCAGAAGGAGACAGGCCGGTTCTTTATGAATGTATTTCATGATAAGTTCAGTCCGGAAGGTTTTGATTGTTAAGTGGAATTTTTTCGTAGGGGAGTTCTTCGTCGTTTCGCAGTTTATCAACCATACCGCGGATTTTTTCTTCAGTAAGGTGATGGACAAACCGGCGGTTGGTCACCTGACACATCGGAGCGGTATCACAGGCCCCGAGGCATTCGGCTTCACGCACCCAGATTTTACCGTCTTTACTATGGCCTTTGGCATCTGCTTCGATATAGTCTTTGAGGTATTTGTAGGCTTCCGGCCCTCCAACTTCGCGGCAGGAGAAACAGGTACAAACCTCAATCAGATGTTTGGGCACTTTTTCTTTAAAGTACATCGTATAAAAGGAAGCCACTCCATAGACATGCGCGTAAGGCATATTAATGGTTTCCGCAACCAACTTGATTGCTTCAGCGGAAAGCCAGCCGAATTTCTCCTGAGCAATCCACAAGGCAGGCATTACTGCGGAACGATGGTCGGGATACTTGGCGATATGCTTTTGTATCTCTTTGATTTCCGCTTCGGTAAAACTGTAAACAACTTTCTCCATAAATCAATACAACAAATTCGGCGGCAATTTAACACCTAATCTTCATTATGCTAAATTTTGTTGATAATATTTTTACCCTTTTATGAGCAAAAACGGCCCTCTTTTTGTCCTGTTTCGGAAGGGATTTCCATTCGGATCCCCCGGTTAATGAACTTTGAGGACTTATCCTGCGGATGCGTCATAAGTCAAATCCCCCGGGTTTTCGCTGAATAGTCCATTTATCCGGAAAAACTAACCTTTCGGGAATATTTCAAACCCGCTTGTGAAAAAAAGCTCTTTTATCCGGAAAATCCTTACATATCTTTGAACAAAAGGCCTTAGGTACACATTAATAAAAAATTCCACTTTCGTTTTTTTACTGTTTCTTTCGTAAGCTCAACAAACAAACAACACAAAATCTGATCGCGAATCATGAAGGGTAATCGCTTTTTTTTCAGAATATTTGCACTGATAACGGAGTTTATTATTATTAATATCTCCTGTAAACTCGCGTACTTTCTGCGGTTTGGAGAGTATGGTACGGAGGTATATGAAGACTACTACATATCCTTCTTTATCATTTTTAACCTCTCCTGGATCGGTGCGTCCCTGTTCACCAATGCTTATGACTCCAACCGTCTATTAAGCCTGAACGCTTTCCTTCGGAGCTTGTTCACTACGCTTTTTATCCACATTTTCATTGTAACACTCTATATTGTCAGTGTCAAAGCCCAGTATCTTTCGCGGCTTTATCTGATTTATACCTATTCCACTACCCTTCTGGCCATCATTGCTTTCCGGTCGCTCATGATTATTGCCTATCGGTATTACAATAGCATGACCTACAACATCCGGAAAATTGCCCTCGTCGGGCCGGAAAATTCCATCACGGAGCTTTACAATTTTTTTGATTCAAAAAACACGACCGTTTACCGTTTTCTCGATCAAATTGATGAAACCATCGGCCCGGATGAAAAAGAGGCCCTTATCCGCGAAACGATTGAAGACCTCAAAAGCTTCTGCCTGCGGGAGTCGGTCAACGAAATTTATATATCCCTCCCTCTTACCTCCGAAGATCTGATCGAAGAACTCAGCGACTTTGCCGATGACAATTTTGTCTATTTCCGGATTGTCACCGACTTTAATGTATTGCGTAGAAAACAGGTGAATGTGGACTTTTTTGGCCATATACCAATCCTTTCGCTTCGCCAGGAACCGTTGAAGGCATTGATCAACCGGGTAATGAAACGCGGCTTTGACATCGCTTTTTCACTGGCCGTTATCCTTTTTATTTTCCCCATTATTTTACCCATCGTTGCCATCCTTATCAAGCTGGAGTCGCGCGGTCCTGTGTTTTTCCGGCAGTTTCGCTCAGGCAAAAACAACCGGGAGTTTCTGTGTTACAAGTTCCGGACAATGACTGTCAATACCGACTCCGACAATAAACAGGCCACCAAAAACGACGCCCGGATCACCAAGGTAGGCGCATTTTTACGAAAAAGTAGTCTGGACGAATTTCCCCAGTTTATCAATGTACTCAAAGGCGATATGTCCGTAGTCGGACCTCGTCCCCACATGTTGAAACACACGGATGAATATTCGCAGATCATCAACAAATACCTTTTCCGCCACTTCATCACCCCGGGTATTACCGGCCATGCACAGGTAAATGGTTTTCGTGGAGAAACTACCGACCCGAGAATGATGGAAAAAAGAGTCGAATACGATACCTGGTATATCGAAAACTGGAGCCTGATGCTGGACATCAAAATTGTGTTTCTGACCGTCTGGAATGCGATACGCGGAGAAGAAAATGCCTACTAATGAAAACAGCTATGGTCCGAATACTCAATATAGATATTCACAATTACACCTTCGAGGAGTTTCTTTCCGGATTAAAATCGGGCGTGGTTTTCACGCCGAATGTGGACCACATCATGAAACTCCAGAAAGACCGGGAGTTTTACGATGTCTATACCCGGGCCGACTACCGGGTCTGTGACAGTCAGATTGTAAAAGCCACTTCGGGGTTGGTTTCATCGGTAAAAATTCAGGAACAAATTGCCGGCTCCGATTTTTTTCCGGCCTTTTGCCAATATCACCGGAATAATACCGCCCAAATCCGCGTATTTCTCTTAGGCGGTACCGAAGAATCGGTCATTCAGGCAAAAGATCAGATCAACCGGAATGCAGGATCTCCGGTGGTCATTGACGGTTATTCCCCACCGTTTGGTTTTGAGCGAAATGAAGCCGAGGAGCAGAAAATCATCAACCGCATCAACCAGTCAGGGGCCACCGTACTTGCCGTAGGAGTCGGTGCACCTAAACAGGAAAAGTGGATCATGAAACACAAACACAAAATGCCCGGAGTGAAAATCTTTTTTGCCATCGGTGCTACCATAGATTTTCAGGCAGGCAATATCAAACGCTCCCCCAAGTGGATAACGGCCATCGGCATGGAGTGGCTGTACCGGATGTTGCAAGAGCCTCAGCGAATGGTCAAACGTTACCTCATAGATGATTTGCCCTACTTCTACCTTATCCTGAAACAACGACTGGGAAAGTATCAAAACCCTTGGGCCTGAGAAGGCAATTTAAGGTGTTAAAAATCAACCCGTTTACAATATTTTCTTTGCGACCTGTATTGTTAATTTAGATTCATGATCATCAGAAGTAAAGCACCCTTGCGAATTGGTCTGGCCGGCGGCGGAACAGACGTAAGCCCCTACTCCGACGAGTACGGAGGATCTATCCTAAACGCCACCATTGACAAATACGCTTACGCCACCATTATTCCCCGTAACAACGGAAAAATCGTGTTTAATGCACTCGATAAAGGCGAACGCCTCGAACTCGAAAGCCACGCAAGGCTGCCGATCAATGGAGAACTCGACCTGCTAAGAGGAGTATATAACCGCATCGTCAAAGATTTTAACCACAACGCACCCCTTTCTTTCGAGTTAAATACCTACGTGGACGCTCCTCCCGGATCGGGGTTGGGATCTTCTTCCACCTTAGTTGTGGCCATTGTCGGAGCTTTTACCGAATGGCTGAAACTCCCCCTCGGCGAATACGACATTGCCCATCTTGCCCACGACATTGAGAGAGTGGATCTTCAGTTTGCCGGAGGAAAACAGGATCAGTACGCAGCCACTTTTGGTGGTTTCAACTTCATGGAATTTTACCATGACGACAAGGTAATCGTCAATCCGTTGCGGATTCGCAATACCTATATCATGGAACTTGAGTTTAATACGCTGCTTTATTATACCGGCACCAGCCGTCTTTCTTCCACCATCATTGCAGCTCAGTCCAAAAGTGTATCTCAAAAGAAAGGGAAATCCATCGAAGCGATGCACGAACTCAAAAAACAAGCCTTTATGATGAAGGAGGCACTACTTCGGGGAGAATTAAAACGAATTGGAGACCTGTTGGACTACGGCTGGCAGTTTAAGAAGAACCTGGCCGAAGGCATTACCAATCCGGTCATTGACGAAATTTATGAAGAAGCCCGTAAAGCCGGAGCCACGGGCGGAAAACTCTCCGGCGCAGGCGGAGGCGGTTTTATGACCTTCTTTTGCCCGGGCAACACCCGCTATGCCGTAGCCAAAAAACTCGCCTCTTATGGCGGAGAAGTACACAGTGTAAATTTCAGTAAATTAGGATTAACCTCATGGACCATCAAATGAGCCGAATTAAAGAAGTCATATCAAACTCTATCCGCGTAAAACAGGCCGTCCTAGCGGATGAACAATTGCTCAGCATCGTTGAAAAAGTAGCCGACGTCATTATCGAAGCTTTTCGCAACGACAAAAAGGTACTTTTTTGCGGTAACGGCGGCAGCGCAGCCGATGCCCAGCACCTCGCCGCCGAATTTTCGGGAAGGTTTTATTTTGACCGTGACCCGCTTTTTTCCGAAGCCCTTCACGTCAATACCTCCTATATCACGGCGGTTGCAAATGATTATTCCTACGAACAAATCTACAGCCGCCTGATCAAAGCAAAAGGCCGTGAAGGAGATGTATTGGTAGGTCTTTCTACTTCCGGAAACTCCAAAAACGTCGTGCGTGCTTTTGAGCAGGGAAAAGAAAACGGAATGATCGTCGTAGCCATGACCGGCGAAGGCGGCGGCCTGATGAAAGAATCTGCCGATTACCTCATTGACATTCCCTCGAAAGATACTCCACGGATTCAGGAATGCCACATGATGCTGGGCCATATTATTTGCGAGTTAGTAGAAGCAGCGTTGTTTCAGCCCTCAGTCGTCAACCCATGATAAAAGAAGCAATTGTACTTGCAGGGGGGATGGGAACCCGCCTCCGGTCGGTGGTAGCCGACGTACCGAAGCCGATGGCGGAGGTAAACGGCAGGCCTTTTCTGGCGTATCTTCTGGACGAATTAAACGACCAGGGAATCGAAACAGTCGTATTAGCCGTAGGTTATAAAAGAGAAGTAATCACCGCCTATTTCGGTGAGCGGTATAGAAATATCAACCTCCGCTATTCGGTGGAAGAAGAAGCCCTCGGCACCGGCGGAGGCATCAAACAGGCGTGTGAACACCTCGACGGGGAAGATGCACTGGTACTTAATGGAGACACTTTTTTTGGTGTGGATGTACAGCAACTCTTTCATTTTTATCGCGAAAAAGAAGCCGATCTGGTACTCGCCCTCAAAGAAATGCGCGATTTTGATCGGTATGGAACCGTCCAGGCCGATGAAACGGGCAGGGTGAAAGGATTCGAAGAAAAGGCCCATAAGTCAGTCGGGTTTATTAACGGAGGTATTTATCTTTTCAAAAAAAGTCTGATACTCAGCGATTTATTCCCACAAAAATTTTCTTTTGAAAAGGATATTCTCGAAAAACTATACCCCGAAAAACATTTCTTTGGTCTGGCTTTTGATGTTTATTTTATTGATATAGGGATTCCACAGGATTATGAAAGATCACAGAGAGAGCTTGCAGCCCGGACATATTGACCATTCATGGACGCTATTTATCGATCGGGACGGTGTTATCAACCAAAAACGAGACGATGACTATGTAAAAACGTGGGAGGAATTTATTTTTATTCCCGGTTCTTTGGAAGGTTTGAAATATTTGGCTACTCGTCTGGGGCGAATGATTATCGTTACAAACCAGCGAGGAGTAGGACGGAAAATCATGACGGAGGCGACTCTGTTTTATATCCATGAGCAGATGATGTCCCGGATAACGGAAGCGGAGGGGCGGATTGATAAAATTTATTATTGTCCACACCTCGAGGAGGATGATCACGAACAATGCCGCAAGCCCAAACCCGGGATGGGCCTGAAAGCGAAAGCCGATTTTCCGGAGATTGACTTTCGTCGGTCGGTGATGATTGGAGATGCCCTCTCGGATATGAAATTTGGGCGAAAGCTGGGGATGAAAACGGTATGGGTTTCAGACCAGCCGCCCCGGAAGGAGGATCAGGATTTGATTGATATGCAGGTAAACAGTATATATGAATTTGCCCAATGGCTGGGCAATAAAGTAAAAAGCCAGGCATGAATCGGAAGAAAATTATTTATATCATTGGTGCAGGAAGAAGTGGTACAACCCTATTGGATGTAGCACTGGGAAACGCAGGCAATGTCTTTAGCTGTGGAGAACTTAATCGTTATCCCGTGCGGGAAGGCATTCCTACCGGTTTTCAAAATGCCCCGGAAAGACTTGCCTTTTGGAGCCATTTCACCGAAAATTTCCAGAAAAACCACGACCTGAAAAAACAGGCCATCCTCCACGATGAGTTTGAATATCATAAAGGCCTGGTCAAGCGGTTATTAGGTTCCTCCCGAAAAGCCAAATACGAAGAATACCAGCAGTTTTTGCGCGATTTTTACACCAAACTTTTCGACTCCATCGAAGAATCCGTAGTTGTGGATTCCTCCAAATATCCCGGTCGTGCCCTCGGTATTTCCGATGCATTACCCTATGAAATTGACTATATTTATATTAAACGCGATCCGGTAAGTGTGGTAGAATCATTTGCCAAAACCGATGTATATCTGCCCCCTAAAGGGTGGTTGCAGGCCAATGTCTATTACTTTTTAGTAAATACCCTTTGCAAAATTGTAATCGGGAAACTGAAGAGAAAACACAAAGTTCTGGAGATCAAATACGAAGATTTTATAGAAAGCCCGGAAAAAGTGATGGAGGTGATTCAGCAGAAATTGAAAATAGACCTCACTACTGCGATAAAGAAAATAAAAAACGATGAGTATCTAAAGGTTGGCGAGCTTTTTGAAGGGAATAGTATGCGGATTGATCCACAGATCAAGCTGAAACGAAGCAAACAAAAAGCTCATCGCAAAAACCTGCGTAACAGCGTTACAAGACTGTTAAATTATTCGATTTACAACTAATGGCAAAAGAAAAAAAGAGCATAGGCGTAGTGATGACCTGCTACAATCGCAGGGAAAAAACCCTTAACTGTCTGGAAAACGTATTTTCCCAGGAAGGCTTGGGAGAAGTATTTGATATTGAGGTATTTATGACTGACGATGGGAGCAAAGACGGAACCGCCGACGCGGTACGAAACCGCTTTCCCGAAGTTGTCGTGCTGGAAGGCAATGGCTCGCTGTTTTGGAACGGCGGTATGAACCTCGCCTACGGCGAAGCCCTCAAACACAATTTCGATTACTACCTCTGGCTCAACGATGATACTTTTCTTTATCCCGACGCGATCAACCGCCTGTTGGAAACCGATACCTGGCTTACGGTACAGGGGCATCCCACAAGCATGGTTCTCGGCGGTACGGTAGATCCCCGCAACGGCGAGTTCAGCTACGGCGGCTTCCGCCGGGTAAGTATATGGACGCTGAAATTGCTGCCCGTTGCTCCCGGAGATGAACCCCGTGAATGCACCACTAATACCGGCAACTGTGTGCTTATCCCACGGTCGGTAGCAGAACGAGTGGGAAATATTGAGCCTTTTTATACCCATCGCTGGGGAGATCCCGATTACGGACTTCGCGCAAGGAAAAAAGGTTGTTCGGTGTGGCTCGCCGCCGGTTATATCGGAACCTGCGAAAGCAATCCCACCGCCGAAAGATGGACCGATCGAAGCCTTCCCCTCAAAGAACGCCTTCGCGATTTTCACTCGGTAAAAGGATATATCAAAAAAGACTGGTTTTTTTATGTACGCAGACATGGCGGCCTTCTGTGGGTTTTGCTTTGGCTAAAACCCTATCTGGACATGCTCTTAACTTCGCTTAAGTTTAAAATTTCAGGAGGCGGAAAACCTGCCATCCATTAACCTGCACTCATCAACTATCCGGAATGAAAAAAGAACTTTTGTTCATCACTTCTCAACTCCCCTACCCGCCTTTTAAAGGCGGAGTCAGCACATCGTGGAACCTGATCAATTATCTTTCCCAGCATTTCCGCACCTCAATGGTCACCCTGCTTAAGTGGGAAGACCCCGATTTTGAGCAGGAGTTTCTTTCCAAAGTAAAGCTGGAAGATTATTTCAGTTTTGAACTTAATATTGAGCGGACACCCGCGGCGGTCATCAAAAGTTATGTCAAAGGAGTTCCGATCAACCTCGTTCGAAACTATCACCCTGTCGTAGCCGAAAAAATCCATTCGATGGTGGATGAGTTTGACTATGTATTTGTGGATCACTATGAAATGTTTCAATATATCCCGGAGAAAATAAAAGCCAAAACCATTATGCACGAACACAATGCGGAGTTTGTGATGTGGAAGCGGTATTCAGAAGTAAGTACTAATCCACTGAAAAAACTGATAACCGCCCTTGAATCCCGGAGAATTCAGAAATACGAAAAACAATATTGTTCGCGGGCGAGCATGGTACTTGCCAACCCCAATGATCAGGTAATTCTTAACGATTTGACCAACAACGTCGGGCGAATTGAGCAGATTGTGCCCTGCGGGGAGGATTTTATGCTGGACTGGGCCGATCTTCAGTGGGACAATACAGAGGAGTCGCTGCTTTACATTGGTTCGCTTACCTGGGAAGCCAATGCCGACGGCTTGATCTGGTTTTTGAATGAAGGTTGGGAAAAACTCAAAGCCAAACGCCCCAACGTAAAGTTTTACATTGTGGGTGGGAACCCCGATCCTCGCATAAAAGATTTGGCCGCAAAACACAAAGACATTATCCTTACCGGATTTGTGGATGACCTGGAGGACTATTACGCCAAATGCCGGGTGTTTATCACGCCGCTACGGTTTGGCAGCGGGGTAAAACTGAAAGTAATGAACGCGATGTTCCGGGGAATTCCGGTGGTGACAACGCCGATTGGTTCGGAGGGAATGGCCGTTGAAAACGGTGTTCATTTGTACCATACCCACAATATGGATGAATTTGTAGGCGATTGTGCCGACCTGCTGGTAAACCGTCCGCTTTGGGAAAAATTCCGGGACAAGTCCCGTGAGCTTACCCGGTCACAGTTTTCCTGGGCCGTACAATTAAATAATATCAAACAAAATATTCTTTCACTCAATGGAGCAGTCCATCAGGGTTAATCCTTCATCCCTGGTCATGATGAAAAAGAAAATAAGCGACCAGATCGAATACTTTATCAAGAAGTATGATTTTATCAATCATAACTTCGGATATGTCTTTGAACTGGGTTTGTATATATCCTTTATTTTTAAAGCCAAAAAACGCCCCAAAGAAAAATTTGTGATCTTTGGGACGGGTAGATCCGGAAGCACATTACTGGTGAGTCTGTTAAACTCAAACTCAAAAGTATTTTGCGACAATGAAATCTACCATCGAAAGGTATTGTTCCCCCGACTTTACCGACGTGTTCGCTCTTTGTTGAGCAACAAGGAAATTTATGGTTTTAAATGCCTTACGTATCAGATCGGAAAAATCCTCGGCTATGAGCGGGATGACCAGCACTTATTCCTGCGCAAACTCCACAAGGAAGGTTATACCATTATCTTTCTTGAACGGGAGAATGCCCTGCGCCAGGGATTATCCAATCTGTATGCCCGGTACCGCAACCAATTTCACAGCAACTCCACGGTGATGAAAAAAGATTTACCTCGTCACATGAACGTGGACCTTAAAGAGTTGCTGGATTGGGTGGAAGGAGTACAGCGGGCAGCGGCACGCGAAAACCAGATGTTGGAGGGAATACCCCACCTGAAGTTACTTTATGAAAAGGACCTTGAAGATCCTGCTTCCCATCCGGAAACGCTTAGGAAGCTTTCAGAGTATTTGAAGGTAGATTTTGAATTACCTGACACGGAATTGCAAAAGGTAACCCCCCAAAAACTTTCCGATTTTGTCGCCAACCACGAAGAAGTCGAAGCGTTTATCAGGGAGAAAGGTTACGGCCATTTTCTCGACGATTAATGAACGAAAACATCAAAGCCTTCTTAAGACCCTACATCCGGCCTTATCAGCGGTCAATGAAAGAATTAAGAAGAGACGCTATCCGCCTGCTCTTATACCCTATACGCAAACTGCCCGTAACCTCTGAGGTTTTCGGGCCTCCCAAAGGCATTTATGCCTCGGTGAAAGAATGGCTGGAACAGGAACCCGCGGTCAACGGAAGTAAAGGCTGGGTTCAGGAAGTTTTTCCCGAACACAAACTTTATCGCAACAAACCGAAAACGCTGGAAACGAAAGTACACTGGAAAATTCGGAAAGAATATAAACACCAGGCTCCCGCCGCATTTATAACTTCCGTAAAAAATGCCCGTCTTTGGGTAAACCACAACTTTGCGAATCATGTGGACTCCATGGCAGTCATTAGTCAGGAGGACAAACTCATCGGCGAAATTTCCTACGAATTTTCCGACTCCCTCGCCAAAAGTGTGATTATGAGTAAATTCCGGCTTTCCCGTGCCCATTATTTTCCGGGAAAAGCCGTGAGTCTCGTCACCGTTAAAGGAGAGCAGTTTTTCCACTGGATACTCGACATTCTGCCCAAACTCGCCATCATGCGCGCCGCAGGCTGGAGTTGCGATAAAGTGGATTATGTAATCGTCAACAGCACCCAAAGCCGTTTTATGCGCGAGACGCTGGCACTTGCCGGAGTTCCGATGGAAAAAGTTATTACCACTGACGACCACCCGCATATCAAAGTGGACGAACTTCTGGTACCTTCCAAACCCTCCTGGACGGGCAATCCGCCGGTATGGGTGATTGAATTTCTCCGCGAACTTTTCCTTCCGACCCTTCCGAAAAATACTTCGCATTTGCCCAAAAAGATTTACATCAGTCGGGCAAAAGCACCGGTGCGGAAAGTCAAAAACGAAGAAGAAATCATTCAATACGCAAGTTCGGCGGGGTTTACCTCCATCTTGCTGGAAGACTATTCCATCACCGACCAGATTGCAATGTTTGCCGGAGCCGAAGCAATTATCGCCCCTCATGGCGCAGGGCTGACACATCTTTCTTTTTGTAAGCCGGGCACAAAAATCATCGAATTTTTTAGCCCGTTATACGTCAACGCCTGTTTTTACTCACTGGCTAGTGTGGTCAACCTCGATTATTACTACCTGATCGGTGAAGGAAAAAGCCCCAAAGAAGGCGTGGACCTGGAAATCAATATTGCAGACATCGAGTTAGACGTAGCCAAACTGAAAGCGACAGTCGAATTTGCCGGGGTGGAGTAAATCTCCGGGAGAATTTTTGTTTATTCTCCAAACCCGTTATATTCAGCCCCCATGACATCAAACGAAAAATTTAGCAGTCGTTGGGGACTGATTTTTACTGCACTCGGCATGGCTGTGGGCGCGGGTAATTTATGGCGATTTCCCCGGCTAGCCGGACAATACGGGGGTACTTTCCTGATCCTCTGGATTATGTTCCTGATGATCTGGTCCCTACCGATTCTGATGGCAGAGTTTTCCATCGGGAAAGCTTTCAAAAAAAGTGTAATCGGATCCTTTGCCCAATTAGCCGGGAAACGATACACCTGGATGGGGTATTTTATTACCCTTTGTGCTCTGGGAATTACTTTTTATTATTCGGTAGTTACGGCATGGGGGCTTCGTTACCTCGGGCTTTCGCTTTCCAACAGTTGGGCATCGCTTACTGGCGGAACAACGCTGGGGCAACATATTGCTGCGAATCCGAATTATATGACGGAATACTGGACGCAGATTTCCTCCGGTAGTTACCTTACCACCCTATTGCACATTGGGGCGGTTTTGCTGGGAGTTGCTTTTCTGATAAGGGGGGTGGAAAAAGGACTTGAACTAGCAAACCGCATCATGATCCCGGTGTTGTTTGGGTTACTAATTCTCACCGGGATTCTGGCGATGAACGTCGGCAACGGAATCAAAGGCCTCGAATACATCTTTACCGTCCGTCCAGAGTTATTTGGCGATGTAAACGTATGGATTGAGGCACTTTCGCAATCAGCATGGTCCACGGGTGCGGGCTGGGGACTAATGATGACTTTTGCCGCGTATTCCCGTGAAAAAGAGGACGTTACCCTCAATATATTCATCAGCGGATTCGGCGATAATTCTGCATCGCTTCTTGCCGGAATGGCCATTCTACCCGCTGTTTTTGCCCTCGCCTCCTCCGAGGCCGAAGCCATCACATTTTTACAAAGTGGAAATCAGGCACTGGTTTTTAATATCGTCCCTCATTTTTTTGCAGAAATAACCGGAGGAGCCTTTTTATCAGTAGTGTTTTTTATTGTATTTTTTCTTGCAGCTTTTAGTTCTCTCATCGCCATGATCGAACTTTTTATCAAAATGATCAGCGATATGGGAATTACCCGTAAAAAAGCAGCCATTACCGCCGGTACTTTCTGTATTGTATTGGGTCTGCCTTCGGCCTGGTCGCTGGACTTTTTCAACAATCAGGACTGGGTCTGGGGAATCGGGCTGATCGTTTCGGGGCTGTTTATCATTTTTGCGGTGCTAAAGTTTGGCGCAAAAAAATTCAAGGCACAATTTATAGATCAGGATTCGGACTTTCGGGTTCACAACCTGTATTTTATGATCGCCATCCCGTTAAACGTCGTGTTGGGCATCATCCTGATCCTGTGGTGGATGTCACGAGGATACGATGCCCATCCCTGGTTTGATGAAAATGGCAACTGGAATGTCATCAGCGTTTACAGCAACGCCACCATTGTAACCCAGTGGGCCGTGGTACTGATTTCGGGGATCGTGCTGAATCGTTTTCTCTATAAAAAGTTTGTCACAGATGTGAAATAATTTTTTAAACCACCTGAGATGAAATCCTCCAGTTATATTATTGAGCTTATCGTTGCCGGAGCCGGAGCGATGGTCTGGCTGATATTGATATTGTTTATTTTTGTCGGTTACGACTGGATTTCGCTTCCGCTGATTAGCGAACCGGCACTGGTGATTGTTTTTTCACCCTTTTTGTACATTGCAGGAGTAGTCACCGACCGGCTGGTGGACAACCTGTTTGACCGGTGGTTTAAGGAAAACTACAAAAACCCCGGATTTTTGGGCAAAGAAGAATACATCATCGCCCGGACCAAAATCTACACACGCTCCGACAGCCTTCGCGAGTTGATCGAATACAGCAAAATGCGCATCCGAATCTGTCGTGCCTGGGCCTTCAACAGCATGATGATCATGATTGCGGGCGATTTGTTTGTGCTGTTGTCCCACTCCCCCTTTGAATTGTGGAGCCAGCGTTGGGGTGCCTTTGCGGGCATAACCGTCAGCTTTCTGCTATTTTCCTTCCTTTCCTTCCGCGCCTGGCGAAGCCTGAGCCTGAAAGAGGCAGAGTATCTGGCGATCCAAAGCAAGGTGTTGGATGAGATGAGGTGAGGAATAATACGAAGATATAAATACCTAATTTGAAAGGGAGATCGAGAGGGACGCAATTCAAAATGTCGCCCTACGGTCGGTTCTCAGAAAAGGTCCCTCCTCGCTATCGCTCGTTCGGGATGACAGTTTTGTTGTCAAAAGCGCGCTTCTCCGGATGGAGAAAGGCGATTTGCATCAGATGGATGATGCCGGGGCCATTACGGGCACGCCCTCTTTTTATGAACGGCTGACCTATGCCGATGCGCGGGGTAATATCGCGACCTTAAAACGTTCGGGTTTGTATCCCACCTCCGGCGGTTGTTTTGCCACCGGCCTATTTGACAACCTCACGTATAGTTATGCCGCAGGCACCAACCGCCTGCGCGACATTTCCGATGCCGCTTCCTCCTCGATCCGCACCCACGGATACAAGTATTACAATGTGTCCGGTGGCGATTATGGTTACGATGCCAATGGCAATATCACCTACGATCCTTCCAAAGGAATCACGATTACCTACAACTACCTCAACAAAGCCACGCTCATAGACTTTGGCAGCGGCAAAAAAATTGAGTATATTTATGACGCAGGGGGCACCAAACTCACCAAAACCGTGAAACTCAGCAACGCCGTACAATATTATCAGCACTACCCTTCGAGTACCTCAGGGCAAGTGGGTGGCATCGAATACCGCCAAAACCCCGTCGGCAACGCCGAGATCGAAGCCCTTTACCACAGCGAAGGGCGCGTCGCCTACACCGCCGGCACCAATCCGAAATACGAATATACCCTCAGGGATCATCTCGGCAACACAAGGCTCACCTTCTGCGATCTCAACGGCGACGGCGCAGTGCAGACGCCTTCGGAGATACTGCAAGAGAATCATTATTATGCTTTCAGCCTCTCCCTCCACGGCCCGTGGATGAACGCTGCCGCGCCGGACAACTTGTACCAATACAGCGGGAAGGAACTACAACCCGATCATGGGCTGGGGTGGCTCGACTTTGGCGCGCGGATGTATATGCCGGAGGCGGGAAGGTTTACGACTATAGACCGGTTTAGTGAAAAGTATTATTCTTTGGCTCCTTATCAGTATGCAGCCAATAATCCGGTACTTTTTACGGATGTTAATGGGGATAGTATTTGGACGAGTTCTAGATATACACAGGCTAATAATGGCCGGATTTTATCTATTACGCACACAATTCATGCGACGGGAAAAATTTTATATGAGGGTAACGTTGGAGCAAGTCAAATTGCAACGGATTTAAACACTAGATTGAATTCTCAAAAAAAGGTAGAAATCATTAAAAACCCAGATGGAACCACAATGACGGTGAATTATGAATTTGCGGCATCGTTTTCAGGAGCTACTTCAATGGATAATGTACTTGCTACGGACCACTTGATAGTAATCGTAGAGGATGTTTTAGGAGGAAGCGACCCTAGTTTGGGAGGCGGACCAGCAGGTGGGATTGCCGAAGTTGGAGGACAAATTGCATATGTAGAAAAAAGTTCTAGTCAAACAGCTATGGTTGAAAATGCCTTTCATGAGTTAGGACATAATATGGGTTTGATACATCCGATTACAAATGAACCCCATAATCCCATGTCTTATCACCCGACCGGAGATGGAGCAGATTACAGCTTATCTCAAATGAAGAACATAGTCCAGAGCGATCAAAATAGAGGTACAAACTCCGTAAGCATGGGTACTATGTTTTCTACAATGAGAGAAAATACTTGGGGGAAATCTACAAATGAGCGTCCTTTTAGAATGACACCTTCACAAAGGTTTTTTATCCCCCGCCCTGTTAAAAACCCCATAAAACACCCCTAAAATGATTAATTATGAAGAATCTGGTTCTCATTTTTCTTTCCATCTTGTGGTTATGTGCTACAAACACTAAGCTATTTAAACCCTCTCAAGCAAAAACCTGTAAGCTAAAAATCTATGTCGCTAACCAATCTACGATTGACTCCATCATAACTGTTTTTATAGCCATTGATAGTCAAATCGTAATTAATGAAAAAGTGGTAAATCCTCACATTTCCTCGTATTGGGAAGAATTCTCAGTGAATTTGAGAGCAGGAAAAAAAGATTTTACCATATCCATTGAAAATTCGCAAGTTAAAAAAGATACCTCTATCCAAATATACAATGACATCGAAATATTTGTATGGTATATTCGAAACCCAAATCCTCAAAAGTATTTTAACCCTAAAATATATCAAATGATGGCTGACAGTTCCATCAATGTACGCAATTACAAATTATTTGTAGATAGTCTTTATCAAAACAAAATAATAGAAAATTCAAATGAACCTCTCTACAAAGAAGAAATATGGATCAAGGTAAAAGAGTAGCTTTACCCAGCCTCGATACAAATCAACCGCCTGCGCGATATCGCCGATGCCGCTTCCTCCTCGATCCGCACCCACGGATACAAGTATTACAATGTGTCCGGTGGCGATTATGGTTACGATGCCAATGGCAATATCACCTACGATCCTTCCAAAGGAATCACGATTACCTACAATCACCTCAACAAACCCTCGCTCATAGACTTTGGCAGCGGCAAAAAAATTGAGTATATTTACGATGCCTCCGGCACCAAACTCACCAAAACCGTGAAACTCAGCAACGCCGTACAATATTATCAGCATTATGTGGGCGGCATCGAATACCGCCAAAACCCCATCGGCAACGCTGAAGTCGAAGCCATTTATCACAGCGAAGGCCGCGTCGCCTACACCGCCGGAGCCAATCCGAAGTATGAGTACAGTATTAAAGATCACTTAGGCAATACCCGATTGACCTTCTGCGACCTCAACGGCGACGGCGCAGTGCAGACGCCTTCGGAGATACTGCAAGAGAATCATTACTATCCCTTCGGCCTCTCCCTCCACGGCCCATGGATGAACGCCGCCGCGCCGGACAACTTGTACCAGTACTCGGGCAAGGAGTTGCAGTCTGATCATGGGCTGGGGTGGCTGGATTTCGGGGCGCGGATGTATATGCCGGAGGCGGGGCGGTGGAATGGGGTGGATGCGATGGCCACCACAATGCCAGAAGGAAGTACTTATAATTATGTATTTAACAACCCTATTCTGCGTATTGATCCAGACGGACAAGACGGACGAGTCCGATATGACGGGGGGAAAGGTACTAAAGATAACCCTCATGTAGTGACAATAACAGCAAACTATTATTACAACAAAAACAGTTTTTCGAAAGATGAAGTAGGTGCTTTTAATGCTGCGCTTGAGACGTATAACAATAGTTCCCATTCGTCAGGCAATGAAAAGAAAGGAACTTATACTGTTTACAAATATGAGCTAAGTGCAGTTGCAGTTGACAGTGATGCTGACGCATGGATTAAAGCTTCAGAAGATACTTTTGAAGGGACATCTGGCGAAACAAGGATATATGGAAATGTATTAGATCGAACTAGTGATCCGGAAGATAAAGCCTTGGCATTTGACCTCAATGGTAAAAAAATAAGCTTAAATGATGCTTCATTGAGCAAATTCAAAGAATCAGGAGGTGATCTTAATGTTGGGCTGAGAAGTACTTATTTGCATGAAATAGGTCACAATCTAGGTGGAGAACATGGCGATGCAAGCCCCATGGGAGCTCATGTTACTGTTTTTTACAGGAAGGCTGATCCTAATTGTATGGGAAACTGCCCCCAAGTACCGTCAACAGAAATTAAAACGCTTTCGAAGAAATTTACCCCAACTATAATAAATCGGATTAACAAGCCTGTAGGTCGCAATTATCTTGACTATGAGAAAAAATAATATATTGTTATTACTCGCAGTAATTTTGTTATCACCCACATTTTACAGAGCATCACCAGTTTATAAAAACGGAGACACGCTATCCGTCACCGGTTACGCAGTCATTTCAGTTGACCGAAAGGCTGCTAAGTCTATTGAAAATAACACAACAGATGAGAAAAGAAAGAAAAAGGTTTTGATTGATTTTGATGC
The DNA here is from genome assembly GCA_033764335.1 of Bacteroidia bacterium. Lineage (GTDB taxonomy): Bacteria > Bacteroidota > Bacteroidia > J057 > J057 > JAGQVA01. Next base: position 219,387 of record JANRJC010000017.1, read on the forward strand.
GGAGATTTTTTTCATGAATACGGGAACGAATGAATCTCAAACTCCCCAAATAAGAGACATAGCATTGACTGCCGTGAATCAAAAAGACAGTGTTTATATTCTACTACGACCACAAGCCTATTTGGAACTTTTGACCATTTTTTGTTTTAATGACCAACCCCAAATTCTGATAAGGGCATCCTCTTTGCCGCTTACCCGATTTAGAAAAATAAAAGGCTTGCCGACTTTCAAAGGTAAGAGAGTAGTGATTTATAAAATTGAAGGAGATTTTCTTGTTTGGAAAGTAGATGAATGTGTCAAAAATCTATTAGAAGGAAGTTTTATGGAGAATAGTAATTACACATATTTATTAATGCCCATAGATTACAGGTACATTCAGTTGTTGTAAAAATAGCGTATATTTATGCTTGCCCAAACTCACCAAAACAGTGAAACTCAGCAACGCCGTGCAATATCAAGTCAAACCCTTCGGCCTCTCCCTCCACGGCCCATGGATGAACACCCCCGCGCCGGACAACCTGTACCAGTACAGTGGGAAGGAACTACAACCCGATCATGGGCTGGGGTGGCTCGACTTTGGCGCGCGAATGTATATGCCGGAGGCGGGAAGGTTTACGACTCCAGACCGGTTTAGTGAAAAGTATTATTCTTTGGCTCCTTATCAGTATGCAGCAAATAATCCCACTTTATTTACAGAATATAATGATGCAAGGTTGGTTCAGGGAAATGCAAGTGTTCATTTTACAGAACAGGTGCGGGTACAGATAAATCCAACTTTGGGAGGGGTTAAAAAGTTGTATTATCCCAATCATCATATAAACATAGAGATGACTGTTGCCTTTAATTACAAAAAATGAGAACTATGCAATCATGTATTATAACCTTTTTGTTTTTCGTTATCTCCTCTTCGGTTATTTGGGGGCAATCTTCGCGTCTTATCCAGTTACCCGAATATTATAAAGGTAGTGGGGTCATTATTTGCGATAGCAGCAAGATCCCTATACACACTGATTTTAAATCCTTTTTTGTTGTTTCGATAGAGGAAGCCCGCTTGGCAGAAACAATACTACAAAAAGACATAAAACGATTTTTCAAGGAACGTTATGTTATTTTCCCGAAAGAACGGTCCTCTTCGGTATCAGAAAAACGAAAGTGGGAAAAAACGATTACGCGAGTGAATGCTGCTAAACGATATAAACATTATTACCGGCAGTATGCGGGTTTCATTAGTTTCAATAATGAAAAAATAATACTCATCGGATTGCTTAATTTTAAGCACACCCGAAAATCAGCGAAACATTTCAGGAACTGGGAAAACGAAATCATCGTTGGATTTGGAGAATTTTATGAAAAAAATAGTGATATGATATTTATAAATATTCCGTCAGAAACTATTTTTGATTTATAACATTTGGAAGCCGTACAATAACATGGGCGGCATCGAATACCGCCAAAACCCCATCGGCAACGCTGAGATCGAAGCCATATACCACAGTGAAGGCCGCGTCGCCTACACCGCCGGAGCCAATCCGAAGTACGAATACAGCATTAAGGACCACTTGGGAAACACAAGATTAACCTTCTGCGACCTCAACGGCGACGGCGCCGTACAGACGCCTTCGGAGATTTTGCAGGAAATCACTAGTATGCTTGCATCCGCCCCCGCGGACCCCTTCGGCCTCTCCCTCCACGGCCCGTGGATGAACGCCCCCGCGCCGGACAACCTGTACCAGTACAGCGGGAAGGAGTTGCAGCTCGAAGATCCCTTTACAGGGACTGACCACGGGCTGGGGTGGCTCGACGGAGTTTACCCTGAGCTCAGTCGAATGGACGCCAGGATGTATATGCCGGAGGTGTCCATCAACCCCACTATCCATCCGGAATATTGCAAATGTACTCTTCAGTTGCGCGATAACGCGGTTAGGATACTATACAAAGTCAGGGGTATATTTGTTTGAGAAATTTATATTTTATATCTTTACTGTGATTTATAAACTCACTATATGGCTATAAAAAATAAAAATATATCCTTTCAGGCAATAAACCTACTTGACAAACTGATTGAAACAAAACAGTTGGGGTTTGATATTGACAAGGCATATCAGCTTTTGCCAAACTCTACTACCGATGCCGTAAGACGACTATTGAGCGATATGACAAAACGGGGTTTGCTTATGCGGGTAAAGGAAGGACTTTATTACGTTATTCCCTTTGAACAAGACCCTGAAACTTTTATGCCCGATTGGCATTTGCTTTCACCGTATTTGGCGGGCGATGCCCATTATTATATTGGCTATTTTTCCGCTTTGCAAATCCACAGTCTGACAACCCAGCCCCTTCTGAAAGAGCAAATTGTGGTAAACAAACAAATCAAGCCTTCAACACTTACGGTAAAAGATATTCCCTTTCAGTTTATTTATCACAACGAAGAACATTTTTTCGGCAATAAAAAAACGTGGATTGACAGGTTCAACCAAGTACAGTGTTCGGATTTAGAGAAAACTTTTATTGACTCTCTGTTCAAACCACAATATTCAGGTGGAATTACGGAAATTACCAAAGCCCTTTACAAAGCAAAAGAACAAATTAATTACCAAAAATTACGGGATTATGCGATAGACTTCCATTCACAAGCAGTAATAAAGCGATTGGGGTTTCTTTTAGAATTGTTAGAAATTCAAAACCCTGAAATTGACAAACTGCAAAAGTTGCGGACAAATTCGTTTGTCTTGTTAGAACCCTCCTATCCCAAAGAAGGCAAAACGATTTTCCGCTGGGCAATTCAACAAAATATTAACAACGATTCTCTTCTTTCCCCCATTTACAGTTGAACAATGATTACACCTAAAGAAATCAACAAAGTAGCAGCAAAGAGCAGGGTTAGCGACAGGCAAATTGAAAAGGATTATGTGTTGTCGTGGGTATTGTATGGCATTTCCAAAAACAAAGTCTTACACAGTGTTTTGGTGTTCAAAGGCGGAACTGTATTGAAGAAAGCCTATTTTGAACATTACCGCTTTTCGGAAGATTTGGACTTTACACTGATTGATGAACATATAACAAACGAACAAATTTTGACCGAGTTCAACAATCTGTTTGATTTCATCAAAGAAGAAGCAAATATTGATCTGCAAATTGACGAAAAGAAATGGACGATACAGGTAGCCCACAATTTTACATTGACTACGTTGCTTCGTTGCAGGGAAATATGGGCAGCCGGGATTTAAAAATTGACATTACAAAAGGTGAAATTTTAGAAACCAATGTTGAAAATCGGCTTATATTCAGAACGTATTCCGATCTTGAAGAAGATTTCAAATTGCAATGCTATTCATTAGCCGAAGTCCTAATTGAGAAAATGACTGCATTAATGGGAAGAACGGAGCCAAGGGATTTATATGATTTTTGGTATTTGACAGAGATAGAAAGATTAGATGTTTCTGAATACATCCTTCCGTTTTATAACAAAGCTGAACACAAAAACCATGACCCGAAAAAATTCATGGAAAAAGTATTGAGTAAAGAAGCCGCATTTAGGCGGGATTGGGACAAAAAATTGGCTTCTCAAATTCACGACTTACCGATGTGGGATGAAGTTTTTAGGGGAGCGAAAAGGCATTTTAAGTTTTGATCGAAATAATTCCCTCAAAGAACTCCCGTTCGAATATCCCTTTACAGAGATGGATCACGGCCTCGGCTGGCTCGACGGAGTTTACCCTGAGCTCAGCCGAGGGGGGCGCGGATGTATCTGCCGGAGGCGGGGCGGTGGAATGGGGTGGATGCTTTATCTGATAGCTACCATGGGATGAGTCCTTATAACTGGGAGCAGAAGTCCTTGACGCCACTTCCGTAGAAAAAAGGAATAAATTAGTTCGCTTATGACAATATCAACTCTTATTAGAGGCATTAAGACTCTTGCTACTGGAGGCTATATTATAGCTGTTTGCCTTAATCTTTCTTGTAGCCAGAAGGCATTGCCCCCTGTGCTTAAGCTTGAAATTTACGCACTGAATTGGGATATAAAAACAATTGTCCCCATTACTGCTCAATCCCCGCTACGCTGAAAGATAAACAAACATTAGATTCATTGATAAACCTAATATTACACAATTGAGCTTGTGTTTGTTTCCGAAATGGTAACAATTGGGAACTAACCGGATAAAAAAATATTTTTATGAGAATAAATAATCTTCTCTCATGGTCAATGAATTTATTCATCGCCCTGATTATAACGGGCTGTCTGAATATACCCCTCTCCGACAAGTATTTTCACAAAATTTACGATCAGGAAAATCTGACACCTCATACAGTGGATCCCTTTATTCGCGAGTATGCCGTAAATCAAAACAATCAATACCCTTTCCTGAGTATCTACGGCCTTAATCCCGATTCAATACGGGTATTCCCAACCTCACAAAATGTGTTTCCCGACCAAGGGCTGATGGTATGGGAATATCTTCTGGAACCCAATCATTCCGGTGATTATCGGGTGGTTCTTCATCCTCAATCCCATAGATTTTATGTAGTTGACCGCGATGACCGCTTTCCTGATATAGGAAATGATGTAAAAGATGATTCTCTGCTTTCGGAATTTTTGTCATTGCGGCAAACCGCACCGATTCACATGCACGGAGTTGGGAAAAACGGCTTCAATCTTCTTTAGCAGCCTAAAAGAGAGGTTCTCGTCCAGTAATAACATTAGGAAGCGATTTTTACTCGCCGCTCACGATCTGCAGCAAAAGCAAGGCAAGCCTGGATATGAACGGATGTTACCTGCGGAAAATCATCCATGATTTCCTGAGGTTGCATTCCTTCAGAAAGCCAGGACAATATATCATACACGGATATTCGTGTGCCCTTGATACAGGGACGCCCAAAACGGATTTCCGGACTAATCGAAATATATGCTTGATAGTTCATACCCAAAAATACATAATTTCTTCCGAAAGTTAGGTTGAGAAATAGGAATTATAAACTACCTCTGATTCGCAATCGAAAAAACCACCGAGAAAGAAGAAAATCACTGAGACTCCGCTTCTGACTTCGTCGTTCGTACTTCTTATCTCGTCCTTCCCCTAATTTCCTGAAGAAACGGCTCCTCCCGCCAGCAGTTTATCGGTGAGTTGGGAAGCGATTTGCTCCAGATCAATGCCCATCCGGGTTTTGTTGGTCGTCAATACGGTGTTTACTATGTCTTGCGGCAGTTTATTTTTTCCGTAGTAAGCGCCCAAAATCGAGCCGGTAACGGCGCCTACGGTATCGTTGTCCCGGCCAAAGTTGATGGCAAATTCGAGGGAGCGGTTGAAGTCAAATTCGCCGAAAAGCAGGGCGGTCAGATTGATCAGGTGAATTTCTCCTGCATGAAAAGGCATATCCTGATTTTTGGCGTCGAGAAGTTCGAAGGCGCGTTGCATCTGTGCCATATAAAGCGGATCGCGGCCTTTCAGGGGAAGTTTGATTTTGGAGGCATCCACATCCTCCAATTTGATTTTCCGGGCTTCATCCACGATATAAAGGGCGTCACGATAAAGGCGATAGGAAGCTCGTCCTACGAGCCGGCTTTTAAAGTAGCCATTCGGATCGGTATCCCGCAGCACGGCCATCACGGATTGGAGAGTAGGATCGGGCCGCATCGCGGCAGAAACCAGCGCAGCCGTCAAAGCCGTAATATCCCGGGCATAACCCAAATCAAAAATTCCCAGCCGGTACGCGGCTTCGTAGGCTTTGGTCTCCGCTCCCGGAAACGCAAGCCCTACCATCGGCGAATACAACATTCCCGCACAGGTCATCTCACCTCCGTAAAAATGGTTGACGGCATAACTGTAACCTTCCATATCTTTTTCGGAAAAGGGTTTTGCCACAATTGCCCATTCCTGTAGCCAGGCCATACGGCGCAACTGGTATTCAAGGGGTTCGGGATCAAAGGTTTCGGTAGTTTTCAGCGCGGCCATTTCCGCTTCGTATTTCCCGACAAGGAAGCGGGAAAATTCGTAGGGATCCGCGCCTTCTGCATATAACGCCGGAGACTGCGTCAGTAAAAATTCGCTGAATAATACTTTCCAACGGGTATCATCGGTAGTGCCTCCCGCCGGTAAATTCATCGCCCAGGTGCCTTCGGGCGAGGGGTCCCGTACCATGTCATCAAGACTATCTACAAATCCGTATTCAACCTGAATATTGTTTCGGCTCCACATCTCCGTAGGTGCGCCCATCGCGTCTCCAATCGCAGAGCCGACGATCATGCCCAGCACCTTGTCGTACAACTGCTCACGGCTCATAGTCAGATAGGGAAGTGCGGCATCCGGTGCCGGGGTTTCGAGTATATCCATCTCTTTTTCTGCGGGTTTTTGCGGAGAAGGCTGACAGGCAACAATTGTTGTGACCGCCAGCAGGATAAGGTATTTTTTCATTAGAATAGTTTTTCGATTTTACCTGTCAGAATTGCCTCCGCTGCTTTTTCAAGCATCGTTTTTTTCTCATCGAGGGAAAGTGCCAGCGGAAGTTGTGCAAGTCCTATCAGCCGACGCATGATTTCTGTACCGGCAAAACCTGCCAGTAACTCTCGGTCAGGAAGTGTTCCGGAGTCGTAGTCTTTGAGAATTTTGCGGATAACGGACTCGCCCTGGACGGCCATTACCATCTGCGCCAGAAATACCCCCAGGTCAAATTCGGGATAACCCACAAATCCAAATTCCGGATCAATGATTTTTACCCCGTCCTTTACTTTCAACCAACTGCCGGGATAATAATCACCGTGAAGCAATGTCGTGCCCTGAGAAAGATAGACATCTCCCAAAGTGGTTATGCGTTGTTTCAGGGATTCATTTTGTTTAAAAATCATCGAGATTTTTTGCAAACCCGGCTGTACTGTATCCAGGTCAAACCCATTTTCCTCTTTAAAGGGAAAACGAAAAATATGTTCGTGGTTTAGCAACCGCATCTCCCGGTTGTCGGGAAAGTCGCCCCATGCGGAACCATTTGTCCGCCGGTGAAGCGCGGAGATAAAAGACACCAAAGATTGGATTTCGGAGTCGGTGAGTTGTTTTCCTTTTTGATACAGATAAGTAAAGTCCGCTCCTTCGCCCAAATCTTCCAAAGCAAGGATAAAATTGGAGGCATCGTATCCCCGTAATTTTGGGGTAAAAGAACCTGTTTCAGGGTATTTTTCAACGGTCTGGAAAAATTTTGATTCTACGAGGGTTCGTTCCGTGGGAGCCGGAATCTGCGGGTATTTTTCCACCCAGGGGCGGGATTGTTTGAGAATAAAAGTACGGCTGCCGGTATTAACTCGGAGAACGTAGTTCATATTGCCTTCGCCGGGTTTTTGGGCAGATTCTATTTTTTCTTCGTTGGAAATCCAGCCCTGTTTTTGCAGGTAAAAAGTCAGCGATGGAAGGTCGGCAGCATCCATAAAAAACCCATCGGGGTAGGCAGAGAGAAAATTTTGTCGTTTATCCATAAAATAATTGTGTATCACTGAATAGTCCTCAAAGTAAGGCTGTTTGCAGCGAAAGAATGTAATCTATGTTACATAATAAGAATTATTCCGGTTTTTTTTGCAATTGCACCAGCGCCGCCATTCCCCCATATACTAATACGGCCATTTTATCCTGATCCAGAAAACCGTTCATTAACCCGTGAAACCAGAAAGTGAGCAGGGCGAGAAAAATGCCGGTAAACAACGGCGTTTCCTGCGGTCGTTTGCCGATCTTGCTAACGCCGGTTTTTACGATAAAAATAACCAACAACAGCGGTAAAATTCCCCCGGCAAGGCCCGTTTCGGCCAGTGGCCCTAAATATTCCGAATGGGCATTGCCGCCATCGCCCCGGTAGGTGCTGATACGGGTCATCTCCTTCGGTTGCTGATACGGGCCATATACGTGCTGATAAGTGCCTGGTCCCCAGCCCAGCAAAGGCCGCATTTCAAACAGTCGCCAGGCCGTATGCCAGCGGTTGAGGTGCTCCTGATTGGAGACATTTTCAAAAACATAAGCGGTCTTTCCGGTGTAAAAAAGCGTACCCGCCAAAAACAGCCACAGCACCGGGAAAAGCACCCAAACCCCTTTTCGGGAAAAGGTTCCTTGTAACAAACCCCACACAACGCCCGCAAATAATACACTTAACCACGCTCCCCGCGAAAAGGACAAAATCAAGCCCATGAAGAGCAGCACCACGACACCAAGCAGCAACGGGTTTTTCAGCGAAATTTTTTTTTCCTGCATTTTTGCCCAAACCAAAGGAAGAAAAAAGGCAATTACCGCTCCGTATATCGTGTGGTCGGAAAAAAAAGGCCGGGGCATAGCCGGAGCAAACCGCACCTCCGGGCCATAACTGAAATGGCGAAGAGTCGCCCAAACCACTACCGCCATTAGACCTGTCAAAACCGCCGAAAAATACTTTGTGATCATTTGGCGGTCGCTAAAAACCCTTAACATCCCTATATAAAAAACCCCCAAATACAAGGTTTTCACGGCCAACCGTTTGAAAGAAACCAGCGGAATTTCACTATTGAGTGCCGACAAAAACGTAATCAGCAGATCCAACAATAGCAACAGGGTGATGGGATGGCGGAGTTTTTCTTTTTCGGGCAATTTCCCTTGAAATAATGCCACAGCAACTCCCACACCCAGCAGCACAAGCAGGCATTCGGAGGGAAAATTCAGCACAACACCACCGGGAAGAGAAAGCGGAAACGAAAGCGGAATCAGGGCCAAAGTAAACCCTGCCAATACTTTAAAAAACCGGGTCATACGCTTGGGTATTCCGGTCAATTTCTGCCAGAATTTCATGCGCGACTTTCAGTGCGCGGTAGCCGTCTTCGAGTGAAACCCGGATCGGCTGATGGCGGAGAATCGAAGCCGCAAACTCCTCCAATTCCATCTGAATCGCATTGACCGGTTTGACTTCCGGCTGCTCAAAGAGGAGGAATTTTTTATCATCTCCCCGGTTAAACTCAAACTTCATCTTCCCTTCGAGTCCTTCTTCATCCGGTTCGGCGAGGCGAAAAACTTCCGTACTTTTTTTCAGGAAATCTACAGCCAGGTAAGTATTTTTCTGAAATATGCGCAGCCTCCGCATATTTTTAATCGAGATACGGCTGGCCGTGAGGTTTGCCACACAGCCATTGGCAAATTCAATCCGGGCATTGGCGATGTCGGGGCTTTCGCTGATTACCGCTACCCCACTGGCACTGATCGAACGCACAGGAGCCTTTACCAGGCTGAGGATGACATCGAGGTCATGGATCATGAGATCCAGCACAACCGAGACATCCGTCCCTCTCGGATTATACACCGCGAGGCGGTGGCCTTCGATAAACACCGGGCGAACCGAAGCCTGATTTACCGCCAGAAAGGCAGGATTAAACCGCTCCACGTGTCCTACCTGTATCTTCAGACCCGGATTTTCGGCGGCGATTTCCCGCAGTTTTTCGGCTTCGCCTACGGTATGGGTCAGCGGCTTTTCGACAAATACATGCAGGCCTTTCTCCAAAGCCGCAACCATACAGTCAAAATGGGACAAAGTAGGGGTGACAATATCCACAGCCTCTGCGGCATCGAGAAGAGAAGAAATGTCGGAAAAAGCCTTTACCTGAAATTCTGCCTCCACCTTCAGCCTCACTTCCGGACTGGCGTCATAAAACCCGACAACCTGAAATTCAGGGATTTCCTTCAGCAGTTTCAGGTGAATTTTTCCCAGGTGACCCGCACCGAGCAAACCAATTTTTATCATTCTATCGTTCCTTAGAAGACCCACTTCGAATTTATGGCCCAAATTTAAACGATAATTTGGTTACTTGTACCGGAAACCCCCACCCTTATGTTCCTTTATCGCTTCCGTCCTCTCCTGTTTTTTTGCCTTATTCTGCTGGTATCGTGTGAACACGAATACCCTTCGGAAAAAGACGTTGTCAACTCCGGATATCCGGAAAATATTGCGCCCCTTTTGCTGCGCAACTGCGCGATTAACACTTGCCATACCGGGCCAGAATCGCCCGAAAGCCTGGACCTCAGTACATGGGTGAACATGTACCGAGGGTCAGACTTCGGCTCGGTTATTATTCCCGGTTCATCGCGTTGGTCGCATATTTTCCAGCATATCAACACCTATACCGATCTGGGCATACAAGCAACCCCGGTGATGCCTCCCGACAGTATGGAAAAACTCTCCCAAAGTGAGGTCTTGCTGATTCGGGAATGGATTGAAACCGGTGCCCCCAATCGCCTCGGGCAATTTTACTGGGCAGCGCAGGAAACACAGGCCTCCGGAAAATTATTTACCCTTTGTGCGGGCAGCGACCGGATCGCCGTAACCGATATACCGACCAACAGTATCATGCGTATGATTGAAGTCGGTCAGTACCCCGAAGACCTTGAAGCCCCCCATTTTATTGTGCTTTCACCCGATCGGCAGTACCTGTACGTGACCCTTATTGAGGGTGGATTGGTGGAAAAATACCGAACCGACAACTACGAATTTGAAGGAAGAGTAGCTATTGGAGCAGCACCTTCCATTATTCACCTGAATACAACCGGGACAAGAGCCGTCATTACCCATTGGAACGCCTCCGGCGCGGCAGCCAAACTCAGCATGATCAATACCGAAGACATGAGCATTGTTCAGCAAGTCAAAGCCAGCAGCGACTTTCTGAGTTTTCCGCATGGGATGGAAATTACGGACGATTTCCGCACCTTGTATGTCGGGGCAAATGAAGGAAACTATTATTCCAAACTGGAAATAGATGAAAGCGGATTTATCGGCGAAGAAAAATACCCGGTGGACCCTATCAATTCGCCCGTCCCCTTTGCCAACACCCTGTACAAACCCTACCAGCTATTTTTGACACCGGACGAGTCCACCCTTTTTGTGAGTTGTAATGCCTCGGATGAAGTGCGGGTATTTGACACCGCCACCGATACCCTGATGGCGGTTATCCCGGTGGGAGACGGTCCCCGGCTGATGGCTTATGACCCGGAGAACAACCAATTGTTTGTGGCCTGTCGCAACCAGGAGAGTTTTGCCGAGCAGGGCAGTTTGCAGGGCTGTATTTCGGTGATAGACGTGGGCAGTCGCAGTTTTGTGCAGAATATTTACCGCGTAGGTCACCGCCCTCACGGTGTAAGCGTAGATGTGGCGGGCAGACGGCTGTATGTATCCTCCGAAAACACCGGAGGTGTGGACGAGCTACACCACCCCTTGCAAGGCAATAGCCAGCCTCCCGGCAAATACAATGTCATTGACCTAAACACCCTGCGCGTACTGCGAAACCGGGAAACCCAGGTCGCCGAATTCCCCAATGCACTGGTAGTGAGTGAGTGATAAGAGGCACAAAAGGGAAAACATGTAAAAGTCGCTGAAAGTATTAAATTTGCCACAGCAAGAGGAATCTTTTATGAAAATTTCCAAAATCCATTTATCAAATTTCAGGCGGTTCACGGACCTTATAATTGATAATATCCCGGATACCTCCAAATTGGTTTTACTCATAGGATCAAACGGATCCGGCAAATCTTCCCTATTTGACGCATTTGGATTTCTGGATGGAGCGATAAAACATGATATTCACCTTAATGAATCTTTTTGGAACTATTTCCAGAAAGACAAGAACAGCACATCTTCTGTAACAGTTTACTTTAACAACCAGACAAAATTTTCGGTTGACAAATCCAACTATCACAAGGACAGTCGTTTGCCGGTTACAACTTTTTACGGCCGAACCAGTTTTCGCCAGATTCCCCGTCTGACAAGAACCGCTCTTGGGCAAGGTGGAAATGTAAACTTTGAAAACGATTCCGACCGACCGCATTTTTTTATCGAAAGAGATAATCGGTTTGAAAATGATGTCGAAAAAATAACCGAAATCATTCTCCGGGATCTTTTCCGTTCCCAACAGTCCAACGAACAAATCAAAAACAAATACATAAATCCCCTCAATGCGGCACTGGACAATATTTTCGGGAGCAATAATGGCACACGATTACAACTAATAGAGATTATCCCTCCGCTCGAAGGAAAAGTGGCGCAAATCACTTTTAAAAAAGGCGACTCTGAAATCCATTACAACTACCTGAGTGCCGGAGAAAAAGAGGTTTTTAATCTGCTGGTCAACTTCCTGAGCCGTAGTTCCCTTTATCAGGATACCATTTATTTTTTTGATGAAATTGACCTGCACCTAAATACAAAGTTGCAATTCCGTTTGCTAAAAGAAATCACTGAAAACTGGATTCCGGAAAACTGTCAGCTATGGACAGCCTCCCACTCACTGGGGTTTATCGAATATGCTCGCCAGGTAGAATTCGCCTCAATTATTGATTTTGATGATCTCGATTTTGACCTTCCCCGGAGTTTATCACCGGAACCTAAAGATAATGCGGATGTGTATGAAATTGCCGTAGGGAAAGAGTTTCTTCCCTCATTATTTAAACATCTGACCGTTTGTTTTGTCGAAAATAAAGACCGGCAATATTATGCAAATACGGGAATAAACGAAACGGTTTTTGTTTCTGCCAATAACCGTAACGACGTTTATCACAAAGTAAGAACCACTTCCTACAAAGGAATTGTGGACAGAGATTTTTTAAGTGACGAGGATATTATTTTGATCCGACAACACTACCCCAATCTTTATGTTCTGGCTTATTACAGCATTGAAAACTACTTATATCATCCGGATAATTTGGATAGCTATTACCAAAACATAAACAAACCCTTCGACAAAAAAGAATATATTTCACTATTGACAGAAGCAAAAAATAAGGAGAAAGATACCTTCATCCCTAATTTAACGATGGATCGTACGTCATACCCATTTTTTGGGGAATCAGAGTATAATAGTAATCCTTTACAAAACCGCTTTAGAAATAAACAAGAAAATAAAGATCAGGCAGCTAGCATTTTGGGCTACGTAAATAGCAATGATTTTGAGGTTTTCTACAAATCTTTACCCATGAAAAATTATTGTACGCAGCTACCTCAAAGGCAAAATATTGCGAAGAGTGATCTGGCTCGAACAGACTGGTTTCGAGAAAAAATCGCCCAAATCCTGAATTCAGGCGGAAATCAGATTTAATGTTTTCGAATCTTTATCGGGAAGATCAAATCACCTCTACTCCGGCCAGGTATAGTTATAGGTTTTGGTGATTTTTTTCTTCGACATTTTCTCCACGGAAATCGTCATATAAACCGGTTCAATTGGCACATCGCCTCTGCGGTTGACGGGCACTTCGGCGATTTTATCAATCACTTCAAACCCCTGAATCACCTGTCCATAAATGGTGTATTGCCCGTCGAGGTGTTTGCAGCGGTTGGGGTCATGGACAATGTAAAACTGGCTGCCGCTGGACTCTTTTTTCGGGTTTGCCTGATCAGGCTGACGGGCGGCGGCCAAAGCTCCTTTGATGTGTTTGTATTTAGCCACAAATTCTGCCGGAACATTATATCCCGGCCCTCCCAGACCTGCCTTCGAATTGTCCTGCCCCGGCTTAGAGTTCGGGTCGCCTCCCTGAATCATAAAATTTTTAATCACCCGGTGAAAAGCAGTACTGTCGAAAAAACCTTCTTCTGCCAGTTTCAGGAAATTGGCTTTATGAGCAGGCGTCTCGTCATAAAGGAGAAGATACATATCCCCCAATCGGGTGGAAATTTTGAAAACATAGTCTTTCTTCGAAGGTTTGGGTGTTTTGTCCTGCGCGTAAAAAGTGGCCGGAAGCAGAAACAATAAACACAACAAAAGAGTATAATTCAGCGATCTTTGCATGGGTTTTGGATTTCAAATAAAATTTCAGGCGCGAAAATATCAAAAACTCATGGTTAAGAAAACAGCAAAATTGTATCTTTCCCTTCACAAAGGTGAATATGCCTGTAAATATGCAGTTATGTGGAGATTTATTGTGTGGATACCCGTTGTAATTCTTCTGCTCAATACCGGCTGCAACAGCCCCGGTAAGGGAGCTAACAGCCCGGAGGCGCGTTCAGAACTGGATTTGCTTTCTTCCAGCGATACCTACGTCGGCAATAAATACCTGCGCATGGCTGAAAAAATCGCCCTCCTCCTCGAAGAAGCTGCCGCTATCGAAACGGACCAGGCTGCCATGACTCATATCCGCGATTTTGCTGCCGACAATGCCTTCGCCCTCGATGCGCTCACGGATGAGTTTGACAAATGGCAGAAAAATATTGACGACGAAGAGAAAATGTTTTTTGTAATGAAACTCCGCGCACAGCCTTTTTCCGCCAAACTCCGCAACCTCGTACCGGCTTTCCGCAACCGCATTGCCTACGACAAAACCTTCCTCGCCGAATACGATGCGCTGACCGGCAGGCTGGAAATCCGGAGGTAATTACCCATTTACAGCCACCCGCTGTCATGAGGAGCCAATAAGCGTGCATTTTGATAGGCCCAATCGAGGGGAATCACGGTGTTGGCGCGATAGATTTCGTGTTCTTTGCCGATAACCAGCGCCATGTCCGGGCGGGTCGGTGTCTCCAGACACAGCGGCAAAAGCAATTGGATATTTCCTTCGTAATACTGTGGTATCGCGGTTTTGTAGTTTCGCCGCACTCTTTTTTCGGCCAGTAAAATCGCGTTGCGCAGCCTTGCGATCAGTTCGGCTTTGCCCCAGGTGCGGAAGGTCTCGGGAAATCGCTCCTCCCGCTCGTCCACAATATGGTCATAATCAGGGATCAATCGCCGACCCGGATCGTAAACCAAATCCGAAGGGTCGCTGAAATACCGCGCAATTTGCGGCCTTTGGCTGAAATAACTCATCAACCGGCAACTTTCCCGGTCAAAATTTTTCAGCGTCCATTGCGGAAACCGAATATAACTGCCGGGGAAAGCATTTCTTTTGCTGGGCACAAAATAGGCGAATATTTCCTCCTGTTTTTCCGTAACCAGTCCGGTATTGATCGCAGCAACCGGGCTGCCGCCGGGCGACTGAGCGTATAGGATTTTATCTTCCTCCTGAAGGCGCTTGAATGTCTGTCGGAGGTAATTCTGTAAAACCGGGAATCCTCCCGCCGGATGATAAGGATAATCCCAGTTTTCGGGCTGCGCGAGTGCCGAGAGAGATTCGAGGTGTTGATAGAAATTACCCAGATGTGCAAATTTTTCTAACGGAAATCGTGTATCGCTAATGATAATTTCTTTGGCCTGAAGGCCTTTTTCCGATTCAAAAGGGCTAAACTCTACTTCAAAGTCCGTTTCAATGCGTTTAAATCCCTGTCCCTGCACGTCCGAATGATGAATGAAATACAACTTTCCCGTCTGCGGATCGGTGATTTGTCCGTACCCTTTGCTGAAACGGGTGATTACGCCTTTGAGCCTGCCGGTGAGCCGTGACACATTACTCGCTTTCGGCCCCTTTTCGGTTTGTTGAATAATCAGACTTACCAGTTCGTTTTCCACCAGAATCTTCGCATCTCCCTGAACGTCACTGAAATGCACAAATACCCCTTCCGGCCTGTCCGGGGTTTTGATTCTTCCGAAACCACGTTCTACATTGAAGAAACTTACGATTCCAATTTCCATCCAGGGGTAAATTTTTTCGAATATAAAAGTCTTGCCGGTGGAGGGCAACCTTCCGGCGATGAACGGGCAGATGTTGATCGTGTATGGTCTGTTTAGGTAAAAAATAATCCATTATGTGAAAGATTTCATTGAAAATTCGGTGTGAAACCGCCTCCGTTTATGCTATGTTTCGGATGTAATAACGATACGATTAACAAAATTATAATCCTTTGAATTTGGAGCCGAAGTCCGAAACCGGGCAACCTTACCCTTTTCTAGGTTATCAGAAGAACTCGATCCTTCGACGAGCGAAAAAAAGGGACGATTCTCCGGGTGCCCCGGAGGTCGGAGCATTGCCTTTTTTCTATCAGAAGCCGCACCAAATCTGCAAAACCACGGACCAGGCACTGCCGATGTACTGGAAGGACAAAAACCTCTTTGCAAAGGAATGGGGGCAACAAATTGAAAGTTATATCCGCTATTACAAACTTCAGATCCGGCTGATGAAAAACGAAGATACGCCGGGAATCCTTGAGTTTTTGTCTCGCCGGTATCCGCCGCATATTGCCAGCGAAATCAGCCCTTTTGACCTTTATCGTTTTCGCAATTTCGGTCATGGAATCCTGCTCGAAGATTCACTGGGAAAAATTCAAGGAACTATTTTTGAGGAGTTATATGGTACAGCCGAAAAAACCTCCTACACCATGCGGCTGGCAGTTTCAGAAGATTATAAAGGGAAAAACCTGGGGTATCACGTGATGATTTTCTCCAGCCTCAAAGCGATGGAACAAGGCGCAAGAGTCAAACGCGGCCTGATCGAGTTTTTCAACCTCCGAAGCCTGCACGTCAACCTCAACAAAGTGGGGTGGATATGCGACGGATTTGAACCGAATATTTCAGGCTTGGGCGCTTTCTTCAAAATCGCACTTCCGCTTGACCCCCGGGGACTCACTTCCAATGTTATTGACACAAACAAGGTCATGGATTTTGTCCAAAATCACAGCCCGGAAAATGATTACCGACTGATTGCCGCAGGCGATTACGACGGCATTTGTGATTTGTATGAAACAACCGATTTTAAGGTAGCTGCTCTGCTCCACGCAGGCATCGCCGGCAAAGAAGCCTATTTCCTCGCCCTGCCTCGCCGCAGTTTACAAATGAATACTTTTTGAGCGCCCCTCCGGTGGCTTCGGTGGCTTCGGGAGCCTCAGCCACCGGAGGGGCCACCGAAATACCAATCTTTTTTCTTTCGTTAAAATTATCCGAAAATATGTTTAATTTATCGCAAGAATAGTCGTGATTATGCGATGGAATTACTTTTTCGGGATCATTTTCGGGATCATTTTCGGGATTCTTTCGCCCTGTTTACTTTCTGCTCAGCCGGAAAGTAAGACGGATAGCCTGCGCCGGACTTTTCAACAGGCACAGAATCCTGTGCAAAAGGCGGATATTTTCTACAAAATCGCCCAAGAGGTCGAAGACCGGGACCTTGAGTCTATCCCTCTTTATGCCGACTCACTCGAAAAAATGGCCACCGCCGCCCGTTATCCAAAAGGCCTGTTTCGCGCAGATATGCTCCGGGCAGATTATTTTCGGGGAAAAATGGCCCATGATACCGCGCTCGTCCTCTATCACCGCGTACTCGACGGCTTTCAGTCTCTCGGCGATTCTATGGCAATCGTCAAAATTTATAATAACATGGCCCGGGTATTTTCCGATAAATACCAGCCCGATTCTGCTATTCACTATTACCTGCTTGCACTCGAAATTCTTCATAAAAAAGGCCCCCAAGCGGAAGCCGAACTCGCCTCCGCTTACAGCAATATCGGCAACCTCTATGTAAACCAAATCACTTTTGAAAAAGGCATCGAATACCTGAAAAAATCGGTCGAAATCCGCCTCCATCTTGAAGACGAAAATCGCCTCATTTATACCTACAACAACCTCGCCACCGCCTACGGCAATAACGGTATGCCCGACACCGCGATGTTTTACGCCCAAAAAGGAATTGCCCTCGCCGAAAAACTCGGCAATACCTACGTCGCCGGTGTGCTCAAAGGCGGAATGGCGAACCTACTCAACCAACAGGGAAAATATGCCGAAAGCATCCGCTGGGCCGACGAGTCGGTCGAAGACCTCCGATCCGTCAATCGTATCGCCAATCTCGTTTTTCCCCTCGCCAATAAAGCAGAAGCCTATAATACCCTCGGAAAATATGCCGAAGGCCTCGCCGCAGGTAAAGAGGGTTACGCCATTATGCTCGAAACCCATCAGCTAAATCCCCTCGAAGTCTATTACGAAAATTTTGCCATCTCTTATGAAGGCCTCGGCAATTTTAAAGAAGCCAGCTACTGGTGGAAAAAATTTACGGTACTGGACGACTCTCTCTTTAAAGAGGAAAATGTGCGCACAATCGCCGACATGGAAACCCGCTACCAGACACAGAAAAAAGAAACCGAAATCGCCAATCAAAAACTCCAGATCGAAAGCCAGCACAACCGCCTCCTTCGCCAGCAGATATGGATCGGAAGCCTGTTTTTCGGAATCATTGCCCTCGCTATTGGAGCCTGGCTCTTTTACAACCGCTACCGCCTCCGCCAGCAGGTACTACTAAATCAGGCCGTGATCCGCGAACAACAACTCGGCCTCAATGCAGTAATCGAAGCCCAGGAAAACGAACGCAGACGCATCGCCAAAGACCTGCACGACGGCATCGCTCAGGAACTCGTTGCCCTCAACCTCCAACTCCGCGCCATCGAATATTCCGTCGGGAAAACCCAACCCGAACTCTCGCCCCGTGTCGGCGAAATCTCCCAACAACTCACCGGAACCTGCGAAGAAGTGCGAAACCTCGCCCATATCATGCTGCCCCCCGCACTCGAATCCCAGGGCCTCGCCGGCAGCCTCGAACTGCTGCTCCGCAACAGCCTCACCCGCAACGGACTGGAAGCCAAACTCGAATGCAAACTGCCCGGAAGATTTGACATGAAAGTCGAACTCGGCCTCTATCGCATTGCGCAAGAACTTATCAATAATATCATCAAACACGCCCGCGCCGCGCAGGTAAAGGTGCAATTGTTTCACCAGGAAAACCTGCTCGTCCTCCGAGTCGAGGACGACGGCCAGGGGTTTGACTTTGAGCAGGCGCGCAAAAAAGGCAGCATGGGGCTGCTCAATATCCTAAGCCGCGTGAGCACCCTCGGCGGCGAATTTTCTTCCGCTCCCCGCACTCCGCACGGGACGGTTTCTACCATCACCATACCCCTTATTGCATGAATTCACCGCTGAAGGTTATCGTCGCCGATGATCACCAACTGGTGCGCAAAGGCATTGTCGCCCTGGTTGGAATGTTGGATTTTGTGGAAGTAGTGCGCGAGGCCGCCAATGGGAAAGAAGTCATCCAGTGGTTGCGCAGCCGCAACGAAGCCGACATCGCCCTGCTCGACCTCGAAATGCCCGAAATGAACGGCACCGAAACCGTAAAGGCATTACATCAGGAATTTCCGGAGGTAAAACCCATCATCATCACGATGTTGCCCGACCCTGACCGGATACGAGAAGTGGTAAAAGAAGGCGCCCGCGGCGTACTATTTAAAACCGCCTCGGTACAGGAACTGAGCGAAGCCATCACGCGGGTGTATAACGGCAGCACCTTCTTCACCGGCGAAGTCGCCGCCGTATTGTTGACCTCCCCTACTCCATCCCTCGACCGGCTCACCAGCCGTGAAATCGAAATCCTGCGCCTCATCGCCCAGGGCCTTTCCAGCACCGAAATCGGCGAAAAACTCTTCATCAGCCCCCGCACCGTGGACACCCACCGCAACAACCTCATCCAAAAACTCGAAGTCAACGGCATCGCAGGATTGGTACGCTTTGCGATTGAGAAGAAGGTGGTTTGAGGGCGGGATGCGTCTTAAAAGTTGACCCTTTTTTGCTTTTGTTGTGTCAAAATAGTTTAGGACGAGACCGTTTTTGGGGTTCAGGTGGTTTCCCTAAACCTACCACTTACCGCGAAGTATAAAAATTATATCTCGCTGTATCTGGGGAAGAACAACCCGTGCTTTTGCCTTCAACATTAAACTTATTTAAGCCATAAAATGCCTTGTAACCATTTATTTCAATCTTTTTGATTCACATTAGCTACTCGTTTTCTACTCAATGTCTTTCAAACTTTCCAAATAGTGTCTTTCCGGCTATGGCGCCATGTGGAGTGGTTATTCGGAAATCCCGAACTACCACTTTTTCATCCAACTCACCTTCTTCAAAAATGTGTTTGATATGCTCGCTGATGGTTGATTTGGCTTTCTCGAAAAGCAAACTCATTTGGTCTTGGGTAAGCCATACGGTTTCTTCTTCCAAACGAACATCCACCGAAACCTGCTCATCTTCCGTTTTGAAGAGGATGAACTTCGAACTATTTCCTGTGTTTTCACTCATAACTAATTAATTTATCCTGCAATTCTCTCTTTAGCAAAAATAGGAAAAAAGGGGGTATGAGTAAGGTTGGAGATGAAGAAACGAACAGAAGTTCCGGTGGTTCGACACGAGTCTGGCCATTGGCTGTTGGGGGTTGGCTATTGGCTTTTGATTTCTGACTTCAACGCGGGCTGTTGGGTTGGCGCGCTACGGCGTAACTCCTACATCTGCCCGGTCTCTCCAACGGAGAAACGTTTGTCTCCCTCACGGGTAAAGCTGCTTCTGAAAGAAGGTTTCAAAAAATTTGGATTTTCAAGTTTTTGTACGTTTTTTTGTACAAAATCGCGTACATAAAGTATAAAAATATGTTAACAACAAGCCTTTCAGACTTTAGAAAAGACATCAAAAAATACCTTGACAAAGTAACGGAGAACTTTGAGACGCTTATCATTAATAGAGGAAAAGACACCGGGGTTGTAATCATATCTTTAGAAGAATACAATTCGTTGACCGCGACGCAGCACGAATTATCCTCGAAAAAAAATGAACAAAGACTCGATTGGGCGATTGAAAAATTGAAAAAAGGGGTATCGTTTAACAAAGAGCTACTCGAACCATGAAATATATTTTCGTTGATGAATCATGGGAAGATTATTTATATTGGCAAAAGACCGATAAGAAAATGCTGACCAAAATAAATCTTTTGCTAAAAGATATTTCAAGAACGCCTTTCTCCGGACTTGGGAAACCAGAACCCTTAAAATTCAAATATAAAGGGTTCTGGTCCCGACGAATAGATGACGAACATCGCTTGATTTACCAAGTTAGGGATGACGAAATTTTAATTGCAAAATGTAGATTCCATTATGATTAGTGGAATGGCTATCCCCCCTACAACTCCAACACTCGTGCACTCAATGCGCTCATCGTCAGGGTTTCGCTGCTATTGATCGCATCTCCTGTCAGCAAGTCCCGGTAAGTCCCCGCAGGAATTGTCCCCTCCGGAATTACCTGCTCCTGCTCCGAACGGTTGAACAGAATGTAAATGTCTTTGCCTTCATAGCTGCGTTTGTAGCCAAACAATTGTTTTTCATCGTCGGCCAGGTTGTAGCTTATGTCGCCGTGGATCAGTACGGGATTGTTTTTCCGCAGGGTGATGAGTTTGCGGTAAAAGGCGATGAGGCTGGTGTCGGCTTTTACGGCGTCCACGGGTCTTGTGCCGTCGGGAAGGGGATGTACGGTCTCATCGTCAAACGCAAGGTCGGGCCAGATCAGGGGTTTGCGGCAGTCGGGGTCGTCGGCCCCCCACATACCCATTTCGTCGCCGTTCCATATCTGCGGCGCACCGATAAAGGTAAACTGATGGATCAACAACAGTTTTTGCAGGGCGCGGGTATGGGCGTCGGGTTTGTGGATTTTATAACCGGGGTCGTCGGTGGCTTTTGCCTGATATTTGTATTTGTTGGAGTTGAACAGGGAGGTTGCGAGTCTCGGGGCGTCATGGCTCGCGCTCATGTTCATCATGGCGTAGAGGGAACCTTCGGGCACGTTGTCGTTGAGTTCGGTGAGGGCTGCTTTCAGTCCGGTGGCTGTGAGGGGATTGACCGGGTGGCCGAAAAACTGCCGCGCCGCCCGATACCAGCGATAGTTCATGATGGCATCAAATATGTCGCCCTGCACAAAGGGCCGCGGGTCCATCAGGTCGTCGGGAAATTTCTGCCACCATACTTCGCCCACGAGATAGGCTTCGGGATTGATTTTGCGGACTTCTTCGCGGTATTCCACCCAAAATCCCAGGGGAATTTCTGCCGCAACGTCCAGTCGGAATCCGTCCACGCCGTCGCTCCGGTCGCCGTCGCCGTTGGGGTCCAGCCAACGGGCCGATACGTCATATACGTGCTGTTTGAAGGCTTGCGAATGAAGATTGCCCTCAAAGGGAAACATCGTGTCCTGACCGATAATTGCCTTTTTGGCCTCGGCGAGGAACGGGGAACCAAACCATCCTTTGTATTTAAATTCATCCTCCGGGGTGTTGGGATCGTCGTAGGAAAAAATTTCATACCAGTCTTTGTACTGCGAATTTTCTCCGTTTTTCCGCACATCATCCAATGCCCAGAAATCTCTGCCGGTGTGGTTCCAGGAGTAGTCCATAATCACCCGCATTTCGCGGCGGTGGAGTTCTTTTACGAGTTCGACAAATAGGCTGTCTGCGGCGGTAAAAGTCCAGGTGGACGGGTCGGCGGGGTTTTCTTTAGCAATAAGTGCCTCATCCTGCCGCGGACGGGGGCCAAAATTCCGGTCAATATGGTGATAGTTCCGTGCATCGTATTTGTGAAGGGAAGAGGCGTCATTGAGGGGGTTAAAAAAAATCGCGGTTACGCCCAGTTCCTGAAGGTAATCGAGTTGATCCATAACGCCCTGAAGGTCACCGCCGTAACGCCGGTATTGGATTTTGAACTGCTGTCCCCAGCCGTGTTCATCGAGGGCCGAAAACCAGGGGTCGGCTTTGTACCAGTCCCAGCCCCAGGGGGTGATTTTCCAGTCGGCGGGCACAGGATCCACCATACCTTGTTCAATATCGTGGGGAGTGGGATCGTTGGTGGGGTCACCGTTGCGGAATCTTTCGGGGAATATCTGATACCAAACCACTTCTTTGGCCCATTCGGGTACAGGAAAGGTATTGGAATCGGTATTGTTGGACGGAGTGTGGGTATTACAACCGAAAATAATAACGGTGAATGCCCAAAGGAGGAGGTTAGTTCGTAGCATAGGATAAAAATTATCCTACAAAAATAACGGAGTCAGGATAATATCCACGCGCCGATTGGCCATTCTTCCATGTAAAGTGGAATTATCATACAAAGGGTTAAACTGACCGTTGTCAATTCGCCCAATTCTTTCGGGGGGAATCTGGTTTTGGCCCAGTTCGTAGGTCACCGCATCGCTGCGTTTTTCGGAAAGCCATTGGTTGTATTCCGCACCGCCGATATTGTCGGTATGGCTGGAAATAGAAATCTGATAACTTTCGAGATTGGGCACCGATTGAATAAATTCGCGGATTTCGGCGACCTGAGTCGGATCAATATAAGCACTTCCTCCCCCGAAAAAGACGCTTTTGATCAGTTCGGTGTTTTGGGAGAAAACCATCGGAATAGCCGCAAAAGCAGCGACAAGGAGAAATATCCTTTTCATGGCTTAGGGATTTCAATGTAACGGGAAAATATAACCAGAATTCCGGAATTTTGCAATTTGATACTTGAGTATAGAATGAGACGCCTATTATGGTATTACTTATTTTCCCGATTTCCATTCACAAAAAGCGTTTTTTCTCCCAGCCTGCCTTGTGGTTTTACCCGACAGATAACTCCTTCGGGCGCCTCATAACTGAGCCACAACTGATTGCCCACCACCCTCCACTCCACATGAATTTTACCTTTGGGATGAGGCACATCGCCTTTGGCCCATTCGACGGTTTCGGTCTGTGGTGCAATCAGCACAGTATCGGGAGAATAGGGATGCGGATAACCCAGATCAACCCCCAGCACTTGTGTGGTAAGGTAAAAGGTAGGTGCGCCACTCCACGCATGGCTGAGTGTGCCGATGCCCGTATCGCCAAAATTTTCCCACGCGGTATCGTCGTGTTTGTAGATCATGGGTCCCCAGTGTTTGCGCATAAAGGTTTCGGCTTCTTGCGCCATTCCGTGCCGATACAAGGCAGCAAACAGGTAAAAAGACCCGTAGGGAGTGGCCAGTCTTTGGCGGTTGATATTGCCGATATTTTCCAGCATTTTCCCCATCTGTGGCATAAAACGATCTTCCTGCGCTTCTTTTGTAAGCCCAAAAATATAAGGCCATGCACTCGAAATGGGGTAATGATGGGAAATGGCGGTATCTCCCGCAATCCCGTCGCGAAACATTCCCTTTTCCTCGTCCCAATAGTGTGTTTGTAGGGAAAAGGTAAGCTCTGCAGCGAGGAATTGGTAGGTTTCGGCATCCTCTTTTTTCCCTAAATGATTCGCCATATCCGCCATAAGCAGGCAACAACGGGCCAAAAGGGCATGATAAGCGGTATTATAGACCTTGGTTTTTTGTATTTGCGTCCATTCGATAAATACTCTTTCGTTCAGAATCCGCCCGTCTTCGGTTCTCCGGTTTAATATTTCCTGAAGAAGATAAACATACCGGGGGTAAAGGCTGTCGGCAAAGGCCCATTCGCCGGTATGATTGACGTACCAATACAGTGCTTCCAGGGTAAGCAGCGGATAATCTTCCAGCAGCCCGATTTCATCGGGGTGGCGGGGGGTATTCGGGTGAAACAGGTCTGCATACATATCCTGAAACAATACCAGCGACTGTCTTACCAGCCTCAAATCTCCACTTCCTGCAAGGGTAATAGCCATTTGAGGCAACATGTCTCCGGCATAAAGTCCTCTTTCGCGAAAGGGTGTGTCGGTATAAGAATCTTCCGCACAAACGCGCAGGGTTCGCCAGCCCAGTTGCCAGATGGCATTGAAAAGAGGATCGGAACACTCAAAACTTCCTTTTTCTTCAAAAGGGTAAATCTGATTGACCACATAAACTTTTGTGATTTTCACGGGCCGGTTGTGGTTTCGGATATTCAATTGAAGGTAACGAAGGCCGTAAGGCCGGAGTGTCTCAAAACGATTAACGCCTTCCCGCGCAATATGCCTCGCACCCATATATAGCCCGGCGCGTTTCATCATCCACGGTTTTTCGCCCAATAAATCTTCGGTGAATCCGACATCGAGAATCGTTCCTTCCGGAGCTTCGTATTCGACGACAATTCGCCCTAGTTTTTTATACCGAAAATCATATACCATTGCCATATTTTTCCCGGCTTCGAGGGTTACCGGTTTTACTGGCTCAGGTGACAACGATTGTGAAAAATATCGCCACGCCATATCTACTGCGGGGTTATTGGCATCGTCCTTTCGGTGATGAGGCCTCCATTGGGCAGAAAGATTGCCGGGAAGCTGATCGGCAGAAAAAGGAATAGTTAGCTGCTGTAATCGTTCTTCTTCTTCTCTGGAAAAGGGGCCTGCGGTTTCAAACCACAGCATGTCGTCTGACTTTTTATTTAAGGAGAGAATCAAGCCGGCACTATCGGGGAAAGCGAGGAAAAAATCCCATGTTCCCCAGAAGGATTTGCGGCGAACAAAAAACTCGTTCCAACCTGCATGAAAATTCATTATGACCTCCTGCCGATGGGGCTGGTTTTCGGGTGCGTTGGTTTGGGGTAATGGGCCGGCTCCGTTGAGAAAATGTTCCCCCCACCATATTCCTGCTTTTACTTGTTGTGCCTGTGGGGAATAAATCCATGTATGGCCAAACAACGTTCTTCCCAAGCGGAACTCTTCATTGTTTTCATCGGGTACTTTTACCCGGAAGGAGTATATTTTTTCATCGGTTTTTAAGGTGTACGGCCCTGTCTGGGAAAGGGGGAAAAAAGGCTCCTGTGTCAGGGGAGGAAGGGTGCGAGGGGTAAGGTTGCCCCAAGGCAAAGGAATCTCGAGTTTTTGGGGTTTGTGCCAGTTGGAGGCGTTGAAATCTACGCGCGCATCATATACCTCAAAAGGCCCAAGAGCAAAAGACATTTTAGGGCTTTGTGGATCGTATCCTGTCATACGCTGGCAACGCCATTTTCCGGGAGTCTTCAGGGAAAACGTATCGCCTTTTGAAGAAAGGATTTCTCCCCAGGCGATAAACCCGGGTGGGGTTCGCTTGAGTTGGTAGGAATCGGTACCATTGGAAAAAACACGAACATGGATATGGTTTTTTCCAGGGGTAAGGTAAGGCAAAATGTCATAGGTATCGTATTGCGGATGGGCCGGGTAAAACCGCGCAGGACCAAAATTGACAAATTTGTCATTGACAATCAGATGATAACGGGAATCAGCAAAAAGGTGAATGACGGCTTTTTGGGGCATGTCTTTCCATTCAGCCTCATAACGAAACTCGGCAGCCTGAAAACGACCCTGACCGTAAGCATCTACCCATACAAAATCTGCATCGGGTGGAGTTTGGGCAAACAAACGGGCAGACATGCCGATTACTGATAATAAGAGTAGTAGCTGTTCAGTCATCGGAAACGATTTTGAACAGAAATTATAAAGGAAAGAATTGTTTTTTGTGCTGCCCTGTGCTGCTCGGAAAAAGTAAATCGTATTTCTAACTTCCTCTATTTGAAGTCGGAGCGAATCAGTTCCCTCGCATTCTGCAAGGCGGTTTCGGATACTTTGTCCCCGCTGATCATTTTCGCCAGCTCATTGATCCGCTCTTCATGGGTCAGGCGGGTGACCGTAGAGGTGGTGGTTTCGCCGATGATTTCTTTTGAAATACGGAAATGCTGGTCTCCTTTTCCGGCAATCTGCGGCAAATGGGTAATAGACAGTATCTGAAATCTTCGGGCAAGTCTGTGCATCACATCTCCCACTTTATGGGCAATTTCTCCGCTGATTCCGGCGTCTATTTCATCGAAAATCAGTACCGGAGACTCGGACTTATCGGCCAGTGCTGCTTTCAGCGCCAGCATCACCCGTGAAATTTCTCCGCCGGAAGCAATCTGGGAAAGAGGGCCTGCGGGCATACCCGGGTTGGTCTGAAGGATAAACCACACCTTGTTAAAACCGCTGGCGGTAACTTTCAGGTTTTCGCCCTCCACCGTAAGTTCGCCGTCTTCCGCACGGTTTCGTTCAATGCCTATTTCAAAGCGGGATTTTTCAAATCCCACTTCTTTAAGCAAGCTGAAAATTTTTTCTTCCAGCGGTTTTTTGGCCGCAAGGCGTGCGGTTTCGACTTTCAGCCCGATTTCCGCCAGCAAACCATTTATTTTATGGAGGGTTTGTTTTTTCTGGTTAATGGTGGTTTCGAGGGAACCAAACTCTTCTATTTTCGCCTCAAATTCGAGGTATTTTTGTACCAGTTCAGCACCGTTGCGGGCATTGTAGCGGAGTTTGAATTTGTGGTAAACGGCCAGGCGCTCTTCGATAAAGGAGAGTCTTTCGGGGTCGGATTCGGTGGTCTCAAGCAAATCCTGAAAGGTAAAGGCCGATTCTTTTAGAGTGTTCAGCACATCAAGCAGGCGTTCAACTTCTTCGGAAATCGCCGTGCTTACGGTGCGTATTTTCCGGAGGGGTTCCATTGCCTGACTCAATT
The DNA here is from genome assembly GCA_033764335.1 of Bacteroidia bacterium. Taxonomy (GTDB): domain Bacteria; phylum Bacteroidota; class Bacteroidia; order J057; family J057; genus JAGQVA01. Next base: position 246,487 of record JANRJC010000017.1, read on the forward strand.
GATTGTAGAGAGAAAATTCCTGATTATACAACAGTTCTACGGATCCTCCCAAAGCTTCACGCACTTCCTCTGCATGTTGGAGAAGGTTGAGTTCCTGTTCCAGTTTTTCTTCTTCATCGGCCTGAATACCTGCGGATTGCAGTTCTTTCGCCTGAAACTGGTAATAGTCGAGTTGTTGTTTGGCTTGTTGTTCTTTTGCTTCCAGTTCGCGGATTTCGCGGCTTAAAGTCTGGCTTTCACGAAGTTTGGCGGCAAAAGTAGCGGTTAAACTTTCACAGCCTGCATAGGCGTCCACGATTTCCAACTGGCGGTCGGCAGAGAGCAGCGAATAACTTTCATGCTGGCTGTGAAGGTCCACGAGAATGGCGCTTACATCGCGCAGGGTTTGAAGCGAAACCGGGGTATCATTGATAAATGCGCGGGACTTTCCGTTGGAGCGGATTTCCCGACGGATGAGGATTTCATCGTCTTCGAGGTCAAACTCTTCGTTTCCTTTAAGTTTTTCCCTTATAATGGGGCTTAGGCGGCCAAAACGGGCTTCCACGATACATTTGTCATCGGTACGGAACACCACAGAATTATCCGCACGTTTGCCATTAATCAACCCCAAAGCACCGATCAGCAGCGATTTCCCCGCACCCGTTTCTCCCGTAAGGATATTTAGTCCGGCGGGAAATTCGACGTGTGTTTCGGCAAACAATGCATAATTCCTGATATACAAATGTTTGAGCATACAGAAGCAATTGATGGGCTAAAGGTAGTAAACCAACGCTTGCCAATCCAACATTTTTCCTAACTTTGCCCGCTGAATCCAAAGGATAATTAGAAATATGGCAAATAGTTATGATCTTATCGTAATTGGTAGCGGACCCGGCGGTTATGTGGCTGCTATCCGCGCTTCTCAGTTGGGCATGAAAACGGCTGTCGTGGAGCGGGAATCGCTCGGAGGCATCTGCCTTAACTGGGGTTGTATCCCTACCAAAGCACTGCTGAAAAGTGCAGAAGTGATGACTTACCTCCACCATGCCGGAGAATATGGTCTCAAGGCCGATAAAGTCGGCCATGACTTTGATGCGGTCGTAAAAAGAAGCCGGGGTGTAGCCGACGGTATGAGCAAAGGCGTGAGTTTCCTCCTTCGCAAAAATAAAGTGGATGTCCTCACCGGAAATGGCCGCCTTACCGTGGACAAAAAAGTGGAAGTAACGGATGCCGCGGGCAAAACCAGTGTTTATACCGCTAAAAATATTATTCTCGCCACCGGAGCGCGCTCCCGCAACCTCCCGGCTATGCCGCTCGACGGCAAAAAGATCATCGGCTACCGCGAAGCCATGACCCTGCCGACTCAACCCAAAAAGATGATCGTGGTAGGCTCCGGAGCGATCGGGATGGAATTTGCCTACTTCTATCATTCGATGGGTACGGAAGTGGTTGTAGTGGAATTTCTGGATCGTATCCTCCCCCGCGAAGACGTGGAGGTTTCGGCGCTGATGGATCGTATTTATAAAAAAGCGGGTTATACGATTATGACGGGTTCGGAGGTTACGGCTGTGGACACCTCGGGTAAAGGGGTTGTTGCTACAGTAAAAACCAAAAAAGGCGAAGAAAAACTCGAAGCAGATGTCCTGCTTTCTGCCGTAGGCATCACTGCCAATATCGAAAAACTGGGCCTCGAAGACCTCGGCATCAAAACGGATCGCGGACTCGTGGTCGTGGATGAATTTTACCGCACCAATGTGCCCAATATTTACGCCATTGGAGACATGATCCCTGGCGCAGCTCTTGCTCACGTGGCTTCTCACGAAGGCATTATCTGTGTGGAGAAAATCGCGGGTATGCACGTCGAACCGATGGACTACAACAATATCCCGAGTTGTACTTATTGCCAGCCTGAAGTGGCTTCCGTGGGTTATACCGAACAGGGCGCCAAAGACGCGGGTTACGAAATCAAGGTGGGGAAATTCCCCTTCTCTGCTTCCGGAAAAGCCTCCGCCTCCGGCAAAAAAGACGGGTTCGTCAAAGTCATTTTTGACGCCAAATACGGCGAGTTCCTCGGCGCTCACATGGTCGGCGCAGGTGTCACGGACATGATCGCCGAAGTCGTGGTTGCCCGTAAACTCGAAACCACCGGCCATGAAATCATCAAAGCGGTTCACCCCCACCCTACCATGTCGGAAGCCGTGATGGAAGCCGCTGCCGCTGCTTACGATGAGGTCATCCATTTGTAGGAAAAACCCGCCGTCAGTGAAGTTTGGGCAACTCCTGATTCAAAAAATCGGTCAGGGGTAAAATATGAATCCCGTCGTCCCGCTGGTAGTTGTGCCCGTGAGGAGTGATGATATAAGTGAAATCCGGCTGAATGTCGGATTTCGCTTCAAAAAAACCTTTGGGCAGTACCGGTGCGGAGGTAAATTTCACTTCCACCAAAATCTTTTTTCCGCCGGGCGATACCAGCAATAAATCCGCCTCTGTGCCTTTTTGCGTGCGGTAAAAGTAGTATTGCCACCGCTGAAACGTACATCGCCGGATTTGTTCGATTACGTATCCTTCCCAGGAAGCTCCTGCAAGGATATGATTGGGAAGAGTTTCGGCTGAAGGGATATTTGCCAGAAAATGCAAAATGCCGGAGTCCCGAATATAGAGTTTGGGAGATTTTACCAGGCGCTTGGTGATATTCAGGAAATAAGGCTGTAACCGGTCAATCATAAATGCCCCTTCCAAGATGTCGAGGTAATGTTTTACCGTAGGTTGAGATATGCCTAGGGTTCGCGATAAATCGGAAACATTCAATAAGTTGCCATGTACGGTAGCCAGAACCAGTATCAGTCGAGATAATGCGGCAGGCGCGAGTTCGTAGCCCAGCAAACGGACATCCCTTTCAACAAAAGTTTTGACCAGATTGTCGAGCCATCGCTCACATACTGTGTCCGAAGGAGCCAAGAGAGCATCGGGGAACCCGCCGCGAAACCAATGTTTTTCCATTGAAATGTCCGCCGGCAATTCAACCAGGGAAAAAGGAGTCAGTTCGGTGTAGGCAATCCGGCCCGCCAATGACTCCGAGGAATGGCGCAATAGCCACGGAGAAGCGGATCCCAACAAGATAAACCGGGCCGGATCGCGCTGCTGATCCACAATCGCGCGCAGAAGTGTAAACAACTCCGGCATACGCTGTACCTCATCAATAATGATGCATTTATCCGCATTTTGCTGAAAAAACCTACTCGGCTGCTCCAAAAGACGCGCATCATCGCTAAGCTCCAGATCAAAGTACAGGGTCTCTTTCCCTAAAAGGGGCCGAAGGGCTTTGGCAAGGGTCGTTTTACCCGATTGCCGGGGACCAATAATACCCAGAACCGGAAAGTATCGTGCATCTTCTAAAAGAAGGGCTGTAACATTGCGGGGATACATATCTTCATTAATTAAGGTTGTAAATTAAAAATTAAACTTTAGATTTTCAACCTTCAGCGCTAAAAACCGGCGATGGGGTAAATCTTGCTAAAAACAGAGGGGCTTGGCGAAAAAATAAGATTTTGTTATCTTTCTCTCATGATTCAACTATCCAATCTCTCTCTCTACTATAAAGCGGGTCTTCAAAAGACTTATGTCCTCCGCAATATCAATTTGCACATCAAAGAAGGGGAATTTGTAACCATCATGGGGCCGAGCGGGGCCGGGAAGTCCACCCTTCTCAATATCATGGGGTTATTAGAACAACCTTCGGAGGGGGAATATTTTTTTCGCGATATGGCTACCCATAAACTTGGGGAAAGGCAAAAATCGGAAATCCACAAACATCACATCGGTTTTGTTTTTCAAGCATACCACCTGATTGATGAACTTACGGTGTATGAAAATATCGAAACCCCGCTTTTATATAAAAAAATCAAACCCAGCGACCGCAAAAGCATGGTAGCCGAAATTTTGGACCGCTTTCAGATCGTGGCGAAAAAGGATTTATTTCCCCACCAACTCTCCGGCGGGCAACAACAACTTGTAGGTGTGGCCAGGGCCATTATCGGCAAACCGGACTTGCTTCTCGCCGACGAGCCTACCGGCAATCTTCACACCCGGCAGGGCGAAGAAATCATGGAATTGTTTCAACAACTCAACCGGGAAGGCATTACCATTATACAGGTCACCCACTCCGAAAAAAATGCCGAATACGGCAGCCGCATCATCCGCGTATCGGATGGCTGGATAGATTCGGATGAAAAAATACAAACGCGGGTGATCAAATAATCGGATTTAAACTTTTTCCCAACCACATAACTGGCTCAGGTATTCCCGGCTGCCGTCGGTAATCCACGCATCCATCTGCGCGGGTTCTTTCAACTGCTGCCCCCTAAGGCGGGGCACGACCACATAACCGCAGGAAACATCGGGCAGCGAACTCATATCACTCCAGAGTTTTTCGACCTGAGCAACCGGGTAAATGTCTTCCTGTCCATGCCCCCAGCGGTATTTCACGTTTTTGATGGTAACGTAGGTTGGCAAACGCCTTGCGTGTTCTCTCACTGCCGCATCAATCTCCGGGCCTCCCTGGGCGAGCTTCTCCCGAGTCAATCCAAACCACGCCAAAAGTTGATCTATGTTGATCCAGGTAGTCATTGAGTTGTAATAACTGAGTCGGAGTTCATCTTCTTCGCCCGGCTGCGCCAGGCCTTCCAACAGTCGCACTTTTCCGTTGACCCTAGCCAGTCCGCCGCCCCGGTCTTCAATCCTTCGTGGCACTACCTCAAAAGTGAGCATATTCCCGGAATCCAGGTGAAAACCCAAAGCACGGGGATCGGGGTCGGCTCCCAAGGTATCAATATTGTGCAACAGCAGTGTTTCCAGTGAAGGCGCCTCCTGCAACATGCGATGCAGGGTTCCGTTGCGCAGCAGGTTTGAGACTTCGTACCAATGTCCCAAAGGACTTAGCCGCTGACCGGCGAGATTTTCAGTATAATCGTTACCTTCTCCTTTTTGTGTGGCCCAACGGATAAGAGTACTGCGGACAGCGTCTTTTACCTTCTGTTTGTTTTCATCCAACATCTCCTGCGGGGTTTCTTCCCACAAAAACCGAAGGTCTCTTTCCATCGGGATAAACCGCTGCCCGATGGATCTTCCGGCGGAGAGATAGGTAAGTCCGGAATACCCGTAATTTTGGGTGCGGAGAAGCTCTTCCTGAATCGCCTCATGGGTAAGGTAGGAAGTTGCAATCACATGGGGAATTTGGGCATTCAGGCGGGCCGCCGTGGCGGCAGTCTTTTGAAGATGAATTTCGAGAAAACTGCGGTGTTTGCCCGCAATTTCCACAAAAGGGTTTAAGGCTTTAATCACTCCTGCTCCCTGTGTCCAACGACTTCCGGCCCCTCCGGCAAGAGAAAATACCGCCAGTTTGTTTTGCCGAATGGCCGACTCGCCTTTTTCCGCGAAGTCGGTGAGTTTATCCAGAAAAGATACCTCTTTTAAATCCACATCCTCGACCAGCGTCTCCGAAGGGAGACGGTTTCGCGACAAACCAATACGACCCCGAATCATGTCCCGCCGAAGGTTTTCATGCTGAATGGAGTCAAAACCATTTTTCTCCTTGATTTCCAGCACTTTATGATCTTCTGCCGAACCTTTACTGTTTGTGGCTGTATTCACTTTAAACAAGCTGCTCACCAGGGCACGAAGGAAAGGAAAAGCCTCCTCCCCTGCGCGGGCTACGGTAGTGAAGTAGTCAAATTCCTCCTTCCGGTTAAGCGGGATTTGTGCAGGTTCGCCATTGACAAGGCCTGACACATGGATATTGTAGTAAGCGGCGGGCATCAGTGCTTCATTCGCCTTTCGAAGGTGTGCGAAGGAACCGTTGTTGTTCACGGAAAAATTATAGACCACCGGCTCCATCGCAAAGGGCAACCCCGGAGCAAATTCCCGGCGAGTTTGTCGCAGGATTTCCAGAAGCCGCAATTTATTTTCATGCAAAGATTGCGAACGCACAAACATGCCCATTCCTCCCCCGGACATTCCCCCGAGCATCAGAAAACCCCGATAGTCCTTACCAAATTCGGTTTTAGCGCGGGCGATTACTTTTTCGGTAAATGCATTGGTAGCCGCGGGAATAATCGCTTTGACCGGGCCGTCAAAGTTAGAAGAAGTAGCCGCTGCCAGTTTGGAAAGATCCGCTGTTTTCAATGACTCTACAATCGAATCAAAAATACCTGCGGCTGTCTGGCGGGCTTCCCACTCTTTTTCTGCCCGGAGAAGGTATTTTTCCGTAACCATTTCAAGAACGGGGCCTACGTTTTGCGCCATTCCCCCGTGCATCAGCAGCAGGTTTTGGGTGAGGATTTCCTCCATGTCGGAATGAAGATCGGGAGCCGTTAAGACCTTATGCTGAGGCAGCAACGTGCCGCGGCTGATACCCCATTCGGGGTCACCCTCCTTTGCAAATGTCCCTTGTATAATTTTTATCCCCGGCCATATCCCGCCGGAATCCTGCCAGCCTCCCCCGGAGCCGCCGAGCCATTCGCCCAAAATCGCCCGGGAAGCAATAAGTCTTCTTTCACCTTCATTAAGACCGCCTTCCAGCGACCGGGTCTGCCCGGTGGCCCGCATCAGCGCCGAAATCACCGAACCCAGAAGATTAGTCGAAACCGCAAAACGAGAGCCTTTCGGTATGTCATTTACCCGCGTAACCAGCTCAATGCCCAAACCTTTACCCACAATCCGCGAAAGAATTTCCTTCAGGCACTGCCCGGTTCCCTCAAAAGAGGGCGGAATAAACCCCGAAGCGATTATACCTGCTTTTAGAAGCGAAAGGTAATCGTTTCCAAAATTAAACAGATCCTTAAGGTCCGTGATGTCTTTCGTGGCGTTGAGGTCAATGCTTGTCACCCGTATCAGCGGCTCGGCGATCACCCGCACATAGGTCGAAATCGGGGGCAACACTTCATTGTCTCTGCCAAATACCCCCAGATCCACCGAAATATTAATCACGCGGGCACCTTCAGGGTAATCCATTCCCAGAAAAAAAATATCGGACCAACAACTGTGACTGAGATCAAGTCGCACAGGTGTCTGTTCGGTTAATACCGGAAAAAAATGGCGGTCGCCGTCTCTTTTGAGCAAATGCGGGTGAAGGCGTATGGGATGTTCGGAAATATTTCCTCCGCGAAACATCCACTGGTTTCCCCGGCTGGCACGCACACTTTTGCGCACCTGATCACTCAGGATCTGAAAAGAAAGATGGTGATACGCCTCCGCCAGACCACTGGCGAGGCCTCCGTTCATTCCTTCGGAATCCGCCACGCGCTGAAAAGCGGTAATGGCGTATTCAAACCGGCGGTTCAGCAAATCTTCATAACCGGCAAAAGGCAGGTGGCCGGTTGCGGTCAGCGCGGGGTGTTCCTGCACAAAAAACCGGTAACCGGCATATAGGAAAAGACAGGCGCGAACCCGATGGTAGAGGTTGGGAGTTTTCCGGCGGAAAACATCCACTTCGGCAAGATTTTGCAATAACTCCGGCAAAGGCATGGCGGCTGCCAGACGGAAAAAGGACCGGTTCTGCAAGTCCCGATCTGAGCGGGTAATCGTTTCGATAAAGGGATTCATGATCGCCGTGCTGCTTCGCCCAATATTTGAACCACCGTATTAATCATTTCGTCGCGGTCGCCTCCGGCAAGGCCAAAAGCCAACTGTGCCTGAAACAAGCCGTAGGAATCACTGAGGTCAAACCGGGTTCCGTCCACTTCGCAGGCAAGAAGGAGATTTTTTTCGGCCAGGGCCTGCAAAGCAGAAGTAAGCTGGAGTTCTTCACCGGAGGGAAGGTTTTCCATTTGGTTTCGGAGAATACGGAATATCTCCGGCTGGAGGATATGCATTCCAAATACGCAGAGGAAATGGCCTTGCCTCAGTCCGGGAGTCATAAGTTCAACCTCAGCGAAGCTGAGGCTGGGTTTTTCGACCACACGCTCGACTTGATGTAACCCCGGCTGGCCGGTGGGTTTTCCCGCCAAAGTACCATAATGGCTGATCAGGTGGCCCGAAGTGGCATTGACCGCCGTAACCGAAGCACCCCGTGAAAAATCGGTAGTGGCAATCAACTGCTCCGAACATCTCCGGGAATGGTGATGACATTTATAAAAATGGTCTCCCAGTAATAATAAAAAGGGTTCTTCGCCTACAAATTCCTCGGCACATAAAACCGCGTGGCCGTAACCTTTTTCTTTTTCCTGCACGGCAAAATGCAGGCAGGCGAGGAGAGCCGATATTTTTGCGGCCTCTGCTTCTGCCCAGTCTATGCCCTCATATCCTCGAATAAGGTTTTCCCGCAGCGAAAGAAAAGCGTGGTGATACCGTTCTTCATCGCCGGGCGCACATACGATACAGATTTCTTCAATACCTGCGGCAAGGGCCTCTTCCGCAATGATCTGGATAACGGGTTTGGTAAGTCCGTCTATATCCACAAACGGGAGCATAGCTTTTTGCACGGTATCGGCCACCGGATAAAGCCTGGCGCCACGTGCTGCGGCGGTTATTACGCCTTTTTTTACCTTCATAATACCAAATGTTTCGCAGTATCCTTTGCCGGGAAGTTATTACTGCTGTGAAATACAGAAACTATTTTTTTGATGGATTGTTATAAACGAGGCAGGTTAGAACTAATACCCCAGGCCGTATCCCTGCATACGGAGTCAGGTAATACTTCAATGCGGTGATTGAGTTCCAGCAAAGAAGCAAGTGCCACCTGACTGTAATTCTGGCTGGCATTTTTGAAGCCTCCTGATTCGGTCTTCCACATTTGGAGCAACAATTGTTGCCCCCCTTCGGTGGGGTTGATTTTCTGAAGCACCGCTTCGACATTTCCGGCACCGGCATGGTACGAGTGAAGCACCAGCAGTCGAAACCAAAGATCAGTTTCCGTAAAGGTTATATTTCTTTTTCGGAGCATATAACGGGTCTGCGGGATACAACGCGAAGCAATCAGATCCGCTGCAGCACCCGCCGATTTTTCAAAATCTTCTCGCTCATCCACCGAATCATTGACCACAAGGCCATGCTCCAACGCCACCTGTTTCATCAACTGAAACGATCCGTAAGCGCCTACCGGTGAATACTGCAACTGCCCGGGGCTTTCGATCAGCAAAATCGCCTGGGCATACCAGGGATCCACATTGAGCGACTCAAATTTACGGATACCTTTGCCGATGCTGGGCAATACTTTATCAAACTTATAATAATGTCTTTTACCCGCAGTAACCAATACCGGAGTACCGGCCTCCAGCCCCAGTTCCTGGCGGATACTGTCGCGATAACTTTCCTGAAGGGAATCACTTTTCGTCTCCCACCACCAGGTAGGGCGAATTTCGATGATTTTCCGGGAATTACCGATATTGACCACACAGGAGTCCATGCCCATATTCATTACTATTCGCCAGAAAGTTGGCTGAGCAAGGGTGTCCCATCTTTCCCGATAGAGTTGGGTATCCATGACGGTGGTAATACATTCGAGAAAGCGCGGGTTGACTTCAAAGACAAAGTCGGGGTCGAGTGTATCGGAAAAATCCACGCATTCGGCACCGAGTGTTGTGAACAGATGAGCGACACTATCGTTGTTGAAAAGAGTAACCTCGATTCCGGCAGGCATTGCCGGAAGGTTGCCGCTGAGGTGAGCAGCCGCATTTTTCCCGCCAAAGTGGGGCATCGCAAACTGAGCAGGGAGGTAAATCAGACCACAAAAGCCGGTAATTAACCCGAGAGACCAGATTCTTTTCCTTTTCACATTACAGACAGTAAAGAGATTCCAAAACAAGGCCGGGAATAATAAAATTTATTATTCTCCTAGCTGCTAAAATACGTTGAAACTATCCTGCTTACTCGTCCCGATGTTTATACGGTTATTACTTCCGTATCAACGGCAAAAGTTTCGGAACAGTCAGATAGTTCAAATTACGAATTAATTTATCGCACCTGAACTACTTTTTTATTCACTTCCTTACCTAAGCGAAATTTTTCTGAAGCGCGCTCCAAAGGGTCAATCTGGATCAAACGAATGGAACGGACATTTTGCCCGCCTATCTCAACCAGCGTAGAGGCACCGGGAAGGGCTTCGATATTGTCGAGAACGGCTACGGGCACATTCTCCAAAAAAATCACGGGAAAATTACTGCCGGATAATCCCTGTCTTCCCGTAAAATCTTTCATCCGCACCTCGTCGCAGTCGTAAAGATGAACGGCTCCTTTCCAGCCGGGTTCGGTCTTTTGGGTGTCCCACGTGATTTCCATTCCTTCTACTTTCAGGCCGTTGACATCATGTGCCTCAAAGCCCCAGTCTGCACGTTTATCCAAATAATTTTCAGCCTCCATTTTCAACTGTACATTGCGAAACTGAATATTTTCCAGCCTCCGCCCTTCGGGATGCAGCGAGTCGGGCGCGTATCCTTCGATACGGCTGGTACCCTGACCGGTGGCGACAATGTTTTCAAATACGACATTGCGCACAAAACCGAGTTTGGAGTTGGGACGTCGTTTGCGCAAAACGATCCAGATTGGATCGCCGTTTCCCCACCAATTAAAATGTTTGCGGTTCGTTTCAATCGTAATATTCGAAAACAAAACGTTTTCTACCGTTCCACCATCTCGTACCACGATGCTGAGTCCTCGGTTGGAATTGCGCACCACACAATTGTTAAAGGTAATATGGCGGAAATCGCCATAACTTTCGGTTCCCAGTTTAAGTCCGGCAGAAGTGGATGTGACTACGCAATTGGTGATGGTAACATTCTCGCAGTTGTGCTGAACACCACGGGTAAAATTGGCTTTCAGCACAATGGCATCGTCGCCGGTAGTAACGATACAATCCGAAATCACCACATCCCGACAACCGTCCACATCTATCCCGTCGGCATTAACTCCCGCCTCCAGACTCGACTGAATATAAACGCCTCGTACATAGACCCGCTGGCATTGTTTGAGGTCAAGCGTCCAGGAGCAGGATTCGATCAGGGAAATGTCCTCGATGGTGATGTCTGTCGAATGTTCAAATACTACCAGCCGCACATGAGGTTTGACTTTGTAATACATTTTCATTTCGACCCCTGCCTCACGGGCATTTTCCGTAATATCGCGAATAAAACCATCCACGGCTTTCAGGTCTTCATATACCCGTCGGGCTTGCCCGTGTATGGTTCCTTTCCCGCGAAGGGCTATATGATGAGCGCTGTCGGCGAAAAGCAGTACCGGTTCACTCAGGCTTCGGTAAGTCGTATAGTCGGATGTGTCCTGACTGGCGTAAAGCGTAGCCCCGGATTCCAGCCACAGGGTAGTATTGCTGAAAATACGAAGAGAGCCGGAGACATATTCGCCGGGCGGAAAATAGACAATTCCCCCACCGGCTTCGGCACAAATGTCGAGGGTTTTTTGGATAAAAGCCGTCGCTTTTTGAGATTTTTCGCCGGAAGCGCCGTAGTCTTTCACCGAAAAAGAAGGAACACCCGGCTGGGCAGCCAGGGAAAACCAACCCATTTTCAGCACAAACACGAGAGCAAAAAAACGAACCATGTCAGAAGCTATTAACCCAACTATTGGCCTTTCAAGATACTGTATTCCGTTTCAATAATACGATCCAGTTCCAGAAAAGACGCTAATGCAACTTGCGAATAATTCTGCGAAGCATTGCGAAATCCTTTATACTCGGTAGTCCAGAGTTCCCGGATCAAATCCATGCCGCCGGCCTGGGGTTGGATAATCCGCATCACCCCGCGTACATTGCCCGCGCCTGCGTGATACACGTGAAGAACCAGCAGGCGAAACCACAACTCTTTTTCGTCATAGGGCAAACCGTAAGCGTTGAGCATCCCCCGAACTTCCGGGATACAGGTTCTTTTGAGGTATTTGGCAGCGGCCATGGCCGATTTTTCAAAATCTTCGCGTTCATCCACCACACTATTGACCGTAAGTCCGCCTTCAACCGCAACATACTTCATCAGTTGAAAAGAACCATTGGCTCCCGCAGAAGACTTGCGTATCTGTCCCGGGCTTTCAATCAGGAGAATGGCCTGACCGTACCATGGGTCGGTTTCATATTGGTTAAAGATGTCAATGGCCTTGCCAATGGTCGGCAAAACGGCCCGGTGTTGATAATAATCACTTTTGCCGTAAGTTACATACAACCTTGTGCCTTTGGCCAGACTAAACTGCGTAAGCATGGAATCTTTAAACGCCAGTTTTTCATCGCCGGAAAGCGAGTCGTAAAAAGCCGTGGGGAAAGTGTGGAGGATCTGCCGGGTGTCGGCCACATTTAATACACTGGAGTCGGGAGAAAGCGTCATTACCCTTCGCCAGAAACGCATCTGTGCCAGCGTATCCCATCTTTCGGCGTAGATATAACGGTCACGGATCACCCGTTGAACCATCGTATCGCGGGGCAATACGATTTCCAAAATTCCATGCGACTCCAGAGAGTCTTGCGCTGTGCTTTTAAAACTAAAGATGACAAAAAAACTTACCAGAATGGGGAGAATCCTCAATTTCATACCGCTAATTTTTATCAGACTTATCCAACTTCACGATGACAATTTAGCCAAAATTGTGAGTAAATTGTTGTTCATTTTAAAGAACCTTTAACACATGACGCACTTTTTTACGGTTTTACCACCAAAGGGGAAATATTTCATCCTACTTTTCACCTTATTTTTATCCCTGAATACCCTGTACGGACAAATTTCCCCTTCTCTGTCTGCTGCTGCGCAGCAACTTTTAGGGCTGGAATTTGATGCCGCAGAACGGGATTCCATGCAAGATGGCTTATCCGATCAGCGAAAAGACTATGAGGCCTTACGTTCGGTTGCATTGCCCAATTCGGTTGTGCCCTCGGTTACTTTCCAGCCTCTTCCTCCGGGTTTTATGATTGCGGAGAAACAGGAACCGATCCGTTGGTTGCTCCCGAAAAAAGTAACTATGCCCGAGAACCGCGAATCCCTCGCTTTTTATTCCGTTGCCCAGCTATCCGTGCTGATTAAAACAAAAAAAATCACTTCCGAAGAATTAACACGGATTTACCTCAACCGCCTGAAAAAATACGGCGACACGCTCGAATGTGTAGTAACACTGACCGAAGAGAGGGCTATTGAAAGGGCCAAAAAAGCAGACCGGGAAATCAGATCGGGCAAATATCGGGGGCCTCTCCACGGAATTCCTTACGGAGTCAAAGATTTGCTGGCGGTAGAGGGTTATCCCACCACTTGGGGTGCGCGGCCTTATCAGGATCAGGTTTTGGAAGAAACCGCCACCGTAGTGGAGCGGCTGGATTCCGCCGGGGCGGTACTTGTGGCCAAACTCACGATGGGCGCACTCGCCTGGGGCGATGTATGGTTTGGCGGGGTTACGCGCAATCCCTGGAACCTGCAAGAAGGCTCCAGCGGGTCCTCCGCGGGTTCTGCCTCGGCAACTGCCGCCGGGCTTGTGGCTTTCTCCATTGGCACCGAAACCTGGGGTTCGATCGTCTCGCCCTCCACCCGCTGTGGAAACTCCGGATTAAGGCCTACCTACGGAAGAGTGAGCCGCTCCGGGGCGATGGCCCTGAGCTGGAGCATGGACAAAATCGGCCCTATATGCCGAACTGCGGAGGACTGCGCCCTCGTTTTTGAAGCCATCCGGGGGTTGGATCCCGACGACCTTTCACTCATTGACGCACCGTTTAACTACGACGCACGGACGCCCGTTTCCGAACTAAAGGTAGGATACCTCGCCGACCTGTTTGAAACCAATTACCCCGGAAAAGCTAACGATTTAAAATCGCTCGAAACCTTACGCAGCCTGGGCATAGACCTCATTCCGATTCGACTTCCCGAAGAATTACCCGTAAATGCCCTGGCCATTATCCTTTCGGCGGAGGCTGCGGCTGCTTTTGACGAGCTTACCCGCTCCAACCGGGACAGCCTTCTCACCAGACAAATCAAAAACGCCTGGCCCAATGTATTTCGCACGGCGAGGTTTATTCCGGCAGTAGAGTATATTCAGGCAAACCGCATCCGCACCCTGCTGATTCAGCAGATGTTTCAATGTATGCAGGCCGTAGATGTCGTGGTAACTCCCAGCTTTGAGGGAAACCAGCTATTGATGACCAATCTCACGGGGCATCCGGTGGTGGTTGTGCCCAATGGTTTTTATGAAAATGGAAGCCCGTCGAGCATTAGCTTTCTGGGAAATTTATTTGGCGAGGCCCAAATTCTCCGGCTTGCCAAAAATTTCCAGGAAGTAACGGATTTTGAAGACCAGCATCCGGAATGGTTAAAACCCTGAAGTTAACGCTTAGCTTTTAAGGCAATAATAACGATATTCTAACATGAACGGGCCTGTTTTTGCATTTGGCAAGTAACGAAATAACCCTCTTTAGGCTTCCAAAACTCCGGAAAGATTAACTATTTCGGCTAAAGTAAAATTAATTTCGACCACTGAGATTAGATTACTTACCATTTAAACCATATAGCCGGGAATTTTTGGCATAAAAATAGAAGTTTGGGAAGTGATACTAACTCAACCTTTTCCCATAAATCATTATCGGTGAAAATGTCCTTTATAAGAACATGGTACTGGTAATACTGTATTCTACATTGAATGATAGACTTTGGACGTTGGCAAAAACATGCCTTGCAGCGGCGACAAATTACCCCCCCTTCCCCCTCCGAAATGTGGGGGATGCGGTTTCTAATTCTGCTGGGCATCGGATCGGTAATCCTCTTTTTGGGGTGGTTTATTGATTCCGAACATATAGGAACCGGGCTTCTTTTCTGGCCGCTTACCTTTGCTCTGGGATTTAAAATGATTGAACTGCTGCATGAGTGGTATCACTATGCAGCGATTTCGGTGCCCAAAATGCCGGAGTCAACCCGTACCTGGACGGTGGACATGCTTACTACCTATTGTGCCGGTGAACCTTATCCCATGATTATCAACACTCTCCGGGCGATGAAGGAGGTTACTTACCCGCACAAAACCTACCTCTGTGACGAAGCCAATGATCCATACCTGAAAAAAGTATGTGAAGAACTGGGGGTAATCCATGTTTACCGGGGCACAAATAAAACGAATGCCAAAGCCGGGAATATCAATTATGCCCTCTATAATGTAGCCGACGGCGAACTTGCGGTCATCCTTGACCCCGACCATGAACCTGCGCCCGATTTCCTCGACCGGGTAGTAAACTATTTCGAAAATCCGGAAATCGGTTATGTACAATGCGTGCAGGCATACAGCAACCGTACGGAAAGTTTTATCGCAAAAGGAGCGGCGGAGCAGACCTACCACTTCTACGGCCCGATGATGATGAGCATGAACAGCTACGGAACGGCTCAGGCTATCGGTGCCAATTGTACCTTCCGCCGGGCGGCGCTTGATTCGATCGGTGGACATGCCCCGGGACTATGCGAAGACATGCACACCGCCATGCAGATCCATGCCAAAGGCTGGAAATCCCTGTATGTACCCGAACTTCTCACCCGCGGCCTTGTACCGGCTACGCTTTCTGCTTATTACAAACAGCAGATGAAGTGGTCACGCGGTGCTTTTGAATTGCTTTTTCTGGAATATCCCCGGTTGATCCGCAAACTCACTTGGCGGCAGAATATTCACTATTTTACGATCCCGCTGTACTTTCTTTCCGGCCTGATCAGCCTCATAGATATTCTTATCCCGATCCTCTCGCTCGTATTGGCACAAGTGCCCTGGCATGTCGAGATGGATCAATTTCTCATGGTCGTAACACCCATGCTGGCTTTGTCTATGCTTATCCGGCAGTTTGCCCAAAAGTATATGCTCGAAGAACACGAAAGGGGGTTTCATGTCCTCGGAGGATTTTTGCGGTTTGGTACGTGGTGGGTATTTCTGGTAGGATTTGTTTACAGTATTTTCCGGATCAAGGTTCCCTATATTCCCACACCCAAAGACGACAAACCCTCCAACGCATGGATTTTAAGCCTCCCTAACATCATTGCCATTATTGCCAGTATCGCTGCGGCTATTTATGGTTTATCCATTGACTGGAATCCGTATAGTTTTTTTATGGCCGGTTATGCCCTCGTGAATGCCACGATCCTCACCCTTGTGGTGCTGATGAGTCAGCAGAAAATGATGATCAGTATTTATGACTGGCTCGGTATGGACGAATTAATTACCGGGATACGAGCATTCTGGTGGAACCTGCGCCACTATATCCTTTACCGCCTCATACGAAACAGTTCACTCGTGCTCTCTGTGGTGATGATTTTTACCCTGAGCAGTTATGCAATTTATGAGACGAAACAACGACAGTTGATGAAAGAACTGGCCCTAAGGGAGACCAACCAGATCAATTTTTTTTACACCGGCATTCAATTAGAAGGCGAAAATCCGGAGATTGCTGGTAAAAAACTCAAAGATTTTCAGGAGGAAACCGGGATTAATCCCGGTGTAGCCGCACTGAATTACTCCGGTTTTAACATCACCGTTACCGATACCTTTTTTCGCAATATATCGGACCTCGGGGTAGTTCCGCTGATAAACTGGCTGCCGGTATTAAAAGACCCGGATCCGACCGATACGACTTCCATATTCGCCCAAATCCTCCAGCACAAATACGATCGCGAAATACGTGCGTTGGGAATTGCCCTGCGTAAAATAGACCGACCGGTTTTCCTGAACTTTGCCCCCGGCTCTGACGACCCGCAAAGCCCGTGGTACCAGCCAACCGCGACATACCCGCAGGAGTTTCGCGAAGCATGGAAATACATGGTCGCCGAATTTGTAAACGTCGGTGCTTCCAATGCCACCTGGGTTTATTCGCCCGCTAGCCCGGAAGCCATACCGGTCTTTTTCCCCGGAGAAAACTATGTAAACTGGATAGGAGTTTCCCTTCACGACGAGCCGGGTTCCTTCAGCCAAAGGTATGAAAAGTACGCCCAAACTTTGCGCAATTTTGAAGGATGGAGAGGCCAGCCGGTGATTATTCAGAATTTTGCAGAGGGGCTTTCCGGAGAAAAAACAGACCTGTGGCTGGAAGAAGCGCTGAGAGATATCGAAGAATTATTCCCCGAAATTCATGGATTGGTTTCGGGAGAAATGCCCGACAACCTCAAAAAAACCTTTGACCAGTTTGCCAGCAGCCGCACCTTCAATCAAGCAGCACCTTTCACCTCAGCAGAAGATTTATATCCGCATGAAACCGAAGAGGCCTGGCATTCACCGTTTGTAAAGAAAACCGAAACAGGATTTGAGCTTATCGTAGATCAGAAGCCCTTTTACATTCAGGGAGTGGCCTATAATGCTACCCATGACTGGCGGGACGGTTATCTTCCGCTGACAAGGCGTCAGTTGACCAAAGACTTTTCCCGAATCCAGCAAATGGGAGCCAATACCATCCGGCGATACGGGAACAGCGGTATTTATGAAAAAAATGTCCTGAACATTGCCGAAGAACACGAGTTGAAAGTACTGTACGGGCTGTGGTTTGATCCGGCGGTTGATTATTATACCGATTCGGCAGAAGTAGAAAAAATTCGGAGAAAAAGCCTGGAAACCGTCCGGAAGTTTAAGGACTACCCTGCGGTATTGGGCTGGACACTCGGAAATGAAACCTGGGCAAGCCTTAAATACCACTATGCCCCCCCCTATCTTTCGCGAGTACGTCGGGCGCATATTCACCTCGTGGAAGAAATTGCCCGGGAAATCAAAAAAATTGACCCCAACCGACCCGTATTTGTAGCACTGGAACACAACCAGGACTTGGCAGCCTGTCTGGACGCATACCGGCGATTTGCCCCTTCGGTGGACATTATCGGCATCAATACTTATTACGGAGAAAGAATAGAGACCCTGGAGGGAATCGCCAATACCTTTATCCCCGACAGGCCCTATCTCGTCTCCTCTTTTGGCCCGCTTAAATATTGGGATCCCAGCACCCCCAACTATTCGAGAAACCTGATTCCGGAAGAAAATACCAGCTTCGAAAAAGCACAACAATACGGACGCAGTTGGAGCGAACATGTCGAAAAACATAAAGGCTCCAATGTCGGAGGCATTGCCTTCTGCTGGTCAGACCGAATGGAAGGAACCGCCACCTGGTTCGGAGTTACCGATTTTAAGGGACGGCTAAAGCCTTCCTATTATGCCCTGAAAAATGTCTGGAAAAAAGAAAAAAATGCTCCGCCTTTGTATGAAGCTTATATCAATGGCCCCGGCTTCGCCCTCGAAAGAGGCAAAACCTATACCTTCCGGGCCGTTACCGAAAACAACCGAAGCTGGAACATGACCTACGAGTGGTTCCTCATGCGCGAAAAATACCTCGATGATTCGGGCGACGTCAAACTCGCTTTTAATGGAAAAGAAGCATCCATTTATATACCAGAGGACAATTATTCTTACCGCCTGTATCTCTACATCAGCGACTATTACGGCAATGTCGTAACCGCCTCCAAACCGATTGATATTCAGGAGAAAGAACCTGTGGCCTCCACCCCCAAACCTCTCAGCGGCTTATGAAAAGTAGTTCCTTAACGATTTTGCTCATCGGTCTGATGGTGTTTCTGGCAGAGAGTGGATGCCTGTTTCCTGAAAAAAAATTTCCGGGCAACGAACTTCCTTTTCAGAAGACCGTGGAAATCCGCCAGGTAGGGAAAAACTACCAGCTTTATCGGCACGGGAAACCCTACTATATCCGGGGAGCCGGAGGCGATGAGTATTTTGGCGAACTCGCCGCCAACGGCGGCAATTCCGTCCGCACCTGGTCCACCTATCAACTCAAGGAGATCCTTGACCGGGCAGACTCTAACGGGCTTACCGTACTGGCAGGTCTCGATCTTTGGCCTGAAAGATTGGGAATGAATTATAACGACGCCCAAATGGTCGCCGACCAAAAAGAGCGAATCCGCAAAGATGTACTCACCTACAAAGACCATCCCGCCCTGCTGATGTGGGGAATCGGAAACGAACTGGATCTCGGTTATGCCAACGAAGATGTCTGGGTAGCCGTCAATGACATTGCGGCAATGATCCATGAGATTGACCCGAACCATCCGACCACCACCATGATCATGCCCAATGCCCGCAATACCCGCCTGATCGCCGAAAAAGCACCCGAAATAGACATACTTTCTTTTAACGTATTCGGCGCAGCCGGCAAACTCAATGAAAACCTGCGGAAACCCTGGTGGGGCTGGAAAGGCCCCTATATCATCTCCGAATGGGGCGGACTGGGGTGGTGGGAAAGGCAAACCACCCAATGGCATGTACCCATTGATATGCCCGGAACCCTCAAAGCCCAAAAACTCGTGGAGGTTTATTCCGCCTCCATGAAAGAAGATACGAGTTGGTGCCTGGGTTCTTACCTGTTTTTCTGGGGAAACAAACAGGAGCGCACCCATACGTGGTTTAGTTTTTTTACCGAAGAAGGAAATCCCACTCCTATGGTCGAAGCCGCCCGTTACAACTGGACCGGCAAATGGCCCGATAACCGTGCACCGGTCATTGACTCCGTAAAACTCAACAACCGGATAGATTCGGAAAACATTTACCTCTACCAAAAACAACAATATTCCGCCCGTGTGCTTGCTAGCGACCCTGAAGGACAAAAACTTACCTACAAGTGGGAAATCCGGGCCGAAGGACTTTATATCAAAATCACCGGTGGCGACAAAGAAGAACGGCCGCAACCCCTTCCCGGACTTATTCAAAGCGTAAATGACGGCGTTATGTCCTTTACCGCTCCGGAGCAGCCCGGTCCCTACCGCATATTCGTCTATATATCCGACCCCGGAAAAACCACCACCATCGCCGACATCCCGTTTTTTGTCACCCATTCGGAGATTGATTGAGGTAAAATGTTTAGCTTTGTCGAATGAAAAAGCTGCTTTTACCCCTCGGTTTTATGTTTTTATTTCTGCCGGTTTTTGCACAAACCCCAGAAATAACCCCGCTTTCAGCGAAAGAAAACGCCCTCATCCTGGAGGCCGATACCGCCACACCCATGAGAGTCTTTTTAATTACAAAATACCAGGATTCCCTCCTGTTGCGATCCAAAAGCCTTCCGGTAAAAGCAAATCCTGCCGACTCCGTTTTGCAACATTTCATCGCCCGGTTGTACCGCACCGTGACTGACTCCGCGTCCATGGGTGTGGGCATTGCCGCCCCGCAGGTAGGGCTTTTGCGCCAGATAATCTGGGTACAACGATTTGACAAAGAAGGATTTCCCTTCGAGGTTTATCTTAACCCCGAGATCAGGCAGTATTCCCATTTACAACGCAACGGCATGGAAGGCTGCCTGTCTATCCCCGATATACGAGACACCGTCAACCGCGCCTACGCGATCCTGATCGAATACGACTATCCCGACGGAAGCCATCATATCGAAATGATCGAAGATTTTACCGCCGTGATTTTTCAGCACGAAATAGACCACCTCCACGGCATCGTATTCACCGATCACCTCAAAGAAGAAATCCGCGAAGCGGAGGAGAAAGAGTAATGCGGTAACCCCCTTCCGCCTATTTCGTCCCCCTTGTGAAGGGGAACGGACGGGGCGCAAACCCACGGAAACGCCGCCAAACGAGGGAATGAATTCCCCCGCGACGAATGCAATGCGCCGGAGGCGTTCAGCAGTTCGTACTTCTTATTTCGTACTTCTTATTTCCTTCTCCGGCACGGGATCATATCCGCTTCCTCCCCACGGGTGGCACCGGGAAATGCGCCGGATCGCCATCCAGCCGCCTTTTAGGGGTCCGTGTTTTTGGATCGCCTCCGCTGCGTAATGGGAGCAGGTGGGCACGTACCGGCACGTCGCCGGGGTAAAGGGAGATATCGCTCCCTGGTAAAACCGGATCAATAGAATCATCAGCCCGGAAAAAAACTTCCGTATTATATTCATCTTACAAAAATAATACAGATTACGCTCATTTTCCTATTTCTCCTTTATTACCTCATATATTGCCTGGTGTACGCGCTGGTAAATGTCTAACGAATAGGTCTTGCGATTGGCGCGGGTGGGGTGAACCCGGTTGGATAAAACCACGATCAGTAGTTGGTTTTCGGGATCGGCCCAAGTGAAGGTTCCGGTAAAACCCGAATGCCCAAAACTGCTATCACTGGCGTCAATGGCGCAATATCCTTTTTCTTTGTCTGCAAGAAGGGGTTTGTCAAATCCAAGTCCCCGCCGATTTCCCCTGTCGGCAAACTGGTAGCGGGAAAATTCCTTCATCGTCGCGGTGGATATGTAGCGGCTTCCTCCATATTCGCCCATCTGAAGGTACATTTGCATGAGTTTGGCGAGGTCGTTGGCGTTGGAAAATAAACCGGCATTGCCCGTAACGCCGCCAAACATTGCAGCCGACTCGTCGTGTACAAATCCCTGAACCAGTTGATGGCGGAAAAAAGTGTCGTTTTCCGTAGGAACAATGTCCGCTTGGGGAAATTTTTTCCACGGATTGTAGGTCAGCCGCGTCGCTCCCAAGGGATCGTAAATTTTCTCCCTCAGGTAGGTTTCCATCTCCATTCCGGTAAGGCGCTGAATCACTGGAGGATACAATAAAAATCCAAGATCTGAATACACATACCCCTGATTGACATCCAGCGGGGATTTTCGGATGGATTTGTACATTTTCTGCTGATAGTTTTTGTGCAGGTAATAAAATTCGGTGGTACGGATGGGAAAAGTTTCGGAAGAATCTCGTGAAAAAGTATTCCTTTTAAACGAACCGTTTTTTTTGAGGGTCGGCGACCAAAACACAATTGAGGCCTTTAACCCGGCCTGATGCGTGAGCATATCTCTTATTATCATTTCACCTTTATCGGAACGGTCAAAGTAAGGGAAATAGGTTTTTAACGGTTGATCCACATCCAATTTTCCCGAATCCACCAGTTGCATCAGCACCGGAAGCGCACCGGAAATTTTGGAAACAGAGGCCAAATCGTAGAGGTCATCGAGGTCAACCGGTTGTTTTTTGTCATAGGTATGATACCCATACGCCTGATGGAAAATCACCTGATTATTTTTCGCCACTAAAACCTGACAGCCGGGAAAAGCCAAACTGTCCAGGCCCTCATCAATCACGGCTTCGACTTTCTGCCGCAGTTTTAGTCCGTCAAGTCCTACGGCTTCCGGAACCGTATAAGAAAACCGCAAACCTCCCATCGTGGAAAGTCCTTCTCCCTGGCGAAACGCGCCCATGTCTATGGGCAAACGCCCCCTTGCACCTATTCCCCCAAACAACAACTGAGCCGCCACCGACTGGCTTATGTCCGAGTGATGAAAGGCAAAAACCAGCGATGAAGCCGACTCGATACCGGGAAAATCGTCAAGGGCCGAAATTTCCGTAAAAAATACCAGGGTTGATTTACCCGAAGTTTTCAGCCATTCCAGCAAATCTTTCATTGCGGGGGAAATCTGATCGTATCCTCCAAAAACCCCGGCAACAATTCTATCCTTTTGTTCCAGATAATTTTTTAATTCGGCGACACGGGTAGCAGACGCATCCCATGAAAGCTGCCGGTGCTCAAAGTCGGTGTAGAGTTCCAATGTCTGTTGAAAGGTATTTTCTTCTGCTGCACCGATGACAAGCGAAACAAACGAATTTTCGCCCAAATTCTGATAGGGAATGACGGGTGCGTCGTTTCGCAAAACCGTCAAGGCTCCCGCAGCACGCTGGATCGCCGGTAAAAGCGGACGGTAAGCGCGCCGAGAAACCCGGGCGGCAGAAGAAGTCCCCGCCGTAAGCTGTTTGATCATCAGTACTTTGCGGCACTTCTGGTCAATCTGTGCCCAAGTGAGTTTTCCGGTTTTGAGAGTTTCTTTTATTTGGGAAATGGCGGTGGCAATATCGGTATTTAGTAAAACCACATCTTTGTCCGAGGCCAGCCATTCTCCCGCATTCTCCGATTTTCCCCGCATATCGCCGACGACCAATCCCTGATAGAGGTAAACCTCCCGCGAAAACCCGGGATCGGAAGTTATTACGCCTCCCAATCCCCGTTTGCTCAGGGTCATTAGCGAGCCATCCGTTCCCGCAGGAGTTGTTCCGGCAATCGGAAAAACACCCTTTTCCTGCAACCCGTCCAGAAATAAAGAAATGCGTCCCGGGTCTCCCTGAAAGGCAATTTTAGCCGTAGGAGTAGTCAGGTTCAGCACTTCCGGCAAGCCGAATTGAATCCCGGCGGATTGGTATTTTCCGGCAAGGTCATTGGCCCAAACCGACACCTGGCGCAAATCCGCTACGGCACCGATCATCTCCGGCAAAGGGAGCGGGTCTTCTGCCGTTCCCGGCAAACCCCAAGCCCCCGATTGAGCACCCTTCAGTAAAGGAATTCGCCCGAAAGAGCCTAACTGTGAAGATATTTGCCTTAGTTTTCCGTAGTCGTCGGTGAGAATGAGGCATCCACCGAGGCCCCAGTTTTGGATCGAAGATACCAGATCGGAGATCGTAAAAGGGCCGCTTTCCGGCGCTTGCCACGCCCGCCATACCAGTTGGCCGATTTTTTCTTCGGGAGAAAGCGATTGCATCAGCGAATCAACCCCGGCAGCAGAAGCATCGGAAAACCAGGGACGAAAAGGAGCCGGATCCGCCTGCGCAAAGAGAAAACCGGGGCTATTAAAACCGGCAAACAGCAGCACAAAAACTGCAAAAAAGGAAGAAAAAGCAGGGACGATACGCATATACAAGGGTAGTTAGAGGATAAATCCGCAGATAGTATAAGTTTTTTTGATCAAATAAGAAAAAACCCGCACAAAAATGCATACACATTTGAAAAATACTCATATATTTGCAAAAACCCGCACAAACACGCAGATATATGCTTAAAGAAGAACGGCATAATTTTATCTTGGAAGAACTCCGGACGAAAAACAAAGTTCTTACTTTTGAGTTAAGCCATATCTTCGCCGTGTCGGAAGACACCATCCGCCGCGATCTGAAAGAGCTTGCCGACCAGGGACAGATCAAAAAAGTGCATGGAGGCGCCGTTTCCCATTCGCTAAACCCCTACAACTACAAAGACCGGGCGGTATATGCGTTTGAGGAGAAAATTCAAATTGCGGAAAAAGCCAAATACCTGATTCGAAATCAGCAGGTTGTATTTATGGACGGAGGCACAACCAACCTTGAACTTGCCCGACGGCTGCCGCCGGACCTCAATGCAACCATTATCACCAACAGCATCCCCATTGCCGCATTACTCACCGAACATCCAAACATTGAACTGGTAGTCATTGGGGGGAAAATGCTGAAATCGGCGCAGGTCACTATTGGCCCCGAAGTGATAGACACGCTTTCCGGTATTCGGGCAGACCTCTGCATCCTCGGTACCCGGAGCATCCATCACCAGATTGGTATTTCGGAAATTGACTGGGATGAGACGAAAGTCAAACGCGCCATGCTCAACCATTCCAACGAAATCATCTGCCTCGTCATACCCGAAAAATTTGGCACGGTACAGCCCTATATCATCGGTGAAACCCGCCAAATTTCCACCATCGTCACCACCCTCGACAAAAAAGATAAAATCCTCCAGCCTTTCCTCGAAACTGGAATCGAAATCCTATGAAAAAACTATAACCGATTATCACTATGCTACAAACCGCTTATCCCACCGTCTATCAGTACGAAAAAATCCCCACGCGCATCTACGACAATTCGTCGGCGGCCTCCAAAGAAGTAGCCCAACAGATCGCAAACCTGATCCGCCACAAAGCCAAAAAAGGCGAAACGGCTGTTCTTGGCCTCGCCACCGGTTCTACCCCCACTGGGGTGTATAACGAATTGGTCCGCATGCACAAAGAAGAGGGACTATCTTTCAAAAATGTAGTCACTTTTAACCTGGACGAATATTACCCGATGGATCCCGGTGCGCTACAAAGCTATCACCGTTTCATGCGTGAATACCTTTTTGATCATATAGATATTGACAAAAAGAATATCCATATCCCCGATGGAACGCTTAGCCTGGAGGAGATTGTAACCTTTTGCGAAAACTACGAAAAGAAAATTGAGGCCCTCGGAGGGCTTGACCTTCAGGTACTCGGTATTGGCCGCTCGGGCCACATTGGCTTCAACGAGCCAGGTTCAGCACTAAGTTCGCGCACCCGTCTTATCGCCCTTGACCAAATTACGGTACGCGACGCCGCCAGTGATTTTTTCGCCCAGGAAAACGTTCCCCGGAGGGCCATCACAATGGGTGTGGGAACCATCATGGAAGCGAAATCCGTAATCCTGATGGCATGGGGCGAAGGAAAAGCGCCCGTCATCCGCAAAACGGTCGAAGGCCCTGTAACGGAGTTGATTCCGGCAACCTTCCTCCAGAAACACCCCAACGCCCAGATCATCCTCGACAATGCCGCCGCGGCAGAACTCACCCGTCTGAAAGCTCCGTGGCTTGTAGGTCCCTGCGAATGGACCGATAAACTCACCCGCGTAGCCGTTGTTTGGCTCTGCCAGCAGGTGAAAAAACCCATTCTGAAACTTACCGACGAAGACTATAACGAACACGGCATGGGCGAACTTGTCGCCGACCACGGCCCGGCTTATGACATTAACATCAAAGTTTTCAACGAACTCCAACATACCATCACCGGATGGCCCGGAGGAAAACCCGACGCCGACGATACTTTCCGCCCGGAAAGACGTTCTCCTTTCCCCAAACGAGTAGTCATTTTCAGCCCACATCCTGACGACGACGTGATTTCGATGGGAGGAACGTTTATTCGACTTGTAGATCAGGGACACGATGTACATGTCGCTTACCAGACTTCGGGAAATATCGCTGTTTTCGACGACGCCGCTATTCGATTTATTGATTTTGCCGTGGATTTCAGCCAAAAATTCAACCAGGACCACGAGCGGATTGCCAAGATGTATAAAGAAAGTCGGGAGTTTCTGGCGAATAAAAAACCCGGGCAACCCGACTCCGAAGACATCAAACACATCAAGGGACTGATCCGCAGAGGAGAAGCCAAATCCGGCTGTCGGTATTGTGGTATCCCAGATGAAAATGCCCATTTCCTCGATCTTCCTTTTTATGAAACCGGAACCGTAAAAAAGAAACCCCTCGGCGAAGAAGACATTCAAATCACCGTTGACCTGCTGCAAAAAATCAAACCGCACCAGATCTATGCCGCCGGTGACCTTTCCGACCCGCACGGAACCCATCGGGTATGTCTTGAAGCCGTATTTCGCGCCTTGGATCGCCTGAAAAACGAAGACTGGATGAAAGACTGCTGGGTATGGCTTTACCGCGGGGCATGGCAGGAGTGGGGAATTGAAGATATCGAAATGGCAGTGCCGATCAGCCCGATCGAATTACAGCGCAAACGCCATGCGATCTTCAAACACCAGTCCCAAAAGGACAGCGCCCTGTTTCCCGGTTCAGACCCCCGTGAATTCTGGCAAAGAGCCGAAGACCGCAATCGTCGCACGGCCCAGATTTACGATGAACTCGGCCTGCCCGAATACGAAGCCATTGAAGCATTTGTCCGTTATAAGTTTTAATAAAAATGAAAACCACCGAACAACCCTCTCACTACGACCGTCTGGAGCAGATGTCCACCCGAGACCTGCTGGAAAATATCAATCGCGAAGACCGGAAAGTACCCGAAATCATCGGCGAAATCCTCCCGCAAATTGAAGCCGTTGTGGATGCAGTTTATGCCAAAATGAAAGAAGGAGGCCGACTATTTTACATCGGCAGCGGTACTTCCGGAAGATTAGGTATTGTGGACGCCTCCGAATGTCCCCCTACTTATGGGGTGCCTCACGGTTGGGTGATAGGGTTGATCGCCGGTGGTAACAGCGCCATTTTGAAGGCGGTGGAATATGCCGAAGACAGCACCACCCAAGGCTGGGAAGATTTGCGTGCCCACCAGATCAGCAGCCACGACTTCGTCATAGGCATCACTGCCTCCGGTACCACGCCTTACGTTCTCGCCGCCATGGATGCTTGCAGCGCCCATGGCATCCAGACCGCCGGAATTTCCTGCAATCAAAACTCCGCCCTGTCGGCTCGCGTCAATTTGCCCATTGAAGCCGTTGTAGGCCCCGAATTTGTGACCGGTAGCACCCGGATGAAAGCAGGAACTGCCCAGAAACTTATTCTCAATATGATCTCAACCTCGGTAATGGTCAAACTCGGCAGAGTAAGAGGCAATAAAATGGTGGACATGCAACTGACCAACCATAAACTTGTGGACAGAGGCACAAGGATGGTATCCGAAGCTACCGGCCTCGATTATGAAACGGCGAAAAGCCTTTTGCTCAAACACGGAAATGTACGCGACGCCGTAGATGCATTTATCGAAAAATCTGCATAAAAATACCTCAAATGAGGAATTATGTGTAGCTTTCCCAAAAAGTTTATGCACAGGCTGCCACGAATATTTTTCCTGCTAACACTCTCTCTTACAGCTTGTTTTCCAGCATTCTCCCAACCGCTGAAACGAGAGTTTCGCGGAGTATGGATTGCTACGGTTAAAAACATTGACTGGCCCTATTCCATTGAATCTTTTGGCGGAGAACAAAAAGACAACCTTCGAGAACTGATTGATTTTCACCATCAGAAAGGGATGAACGCGGTCATTTTCCAGGTTCGGCCTTCTTCGGATGCTTTTTACAATTCGCGGTTTGAACCCTGGTCGGAATGGCTAACCGGAAAACAGGGACAGGCTCCTTCGCCCCTTTACGACCCGCTGGAAGTTGCCATCGAAGAAGCTCACAAAAGAGGCATGGCTCTTCACGCCTGGTTTAACCCCTACCGGGCAGTCATGGACTGGAAACCCAATAAAGTCCTTGATCCCACCCATATCGCCCGGCTCAAACCCGAATGGATGCTTCAATACGGGAACAACCTGTATTTTGACCCCGGTATTCCCGAGGCGCGGGATTATGTCATCAATGTCATCATGGATGTGGTGCAGCGATACGATATTGATGCGGTACATTTTGACGACTATTTTTATCCTTACCAGATCACCGGTACGGAATTTCCCGACACCCTCAGCTACAAAACCTATGGCGCGAGTTTTTCCGATAAAAACGAATGGCGGCGAAACAATGTGACCACCTTTGTCCACATGCTGCGCGACAGCATGCTCATCTACAAACCGGAGGTTTTGTTTGGGATCAGTCCTTTTGGTGTATGGAGAAATCAGGACATGGACCCGGAGGGCTCTGCCACTCGTGCCGGACAGACCAGTTATGACCACCTCTACGCCGATATTCTGCTCTGGCTGGAAAAGGGTTGGATAGACTATGTTGCGCCGCAGATTTACTGGAGCATCGGCTATCCACCGGCAGCTTTTGACGTGCTTGCCGAATGGTGGAATGCCCATAGTTACGGCAAACATGTCTATATCGGACATGGCCCTTACAAAGTGGGCAACAATGCCGACACCAACTGGAACAACCCTTCGGAGATTCCCAATCAAATACGGATGACCCGCTATCTGCCCGAAATACAGGGGAGCATTTTTTTTAGCTCCAAACGCCTGGAAGAAAACCCCCTCGGAGTAACCGATTCCCTGACCACGAGCTTATACCGCTACCCTGCCCTGCTGCCGGAAATCCGCTGGGTGGACGACGAAGCCCCCAAACCTCTGCCCGAAGGGCTTGACCCGGCTTCCCACAAAGAGGGAATTGTGCTTAACTGGTATCCGCCGACCGACAGCGGTGCCAAATATTTTGCGATTTACCGCAAACAAGGAGCGATTTCGCCGGAAATCGTTCCCGAAAACCTCCTCGACATCGTTGACCCACAAGAACCCTATTTTCTTGACCGCGATACACGATTTTTGAAAAGATACAGTTATACTCTTACGGGACTTGACCGGTTTCACAATGAAAGTGCTCCGGCTGATTTTCGTACTCAAATCCGATGGAGCGGGGGATTTAAAGGGAAGAAGGTTCGGAAAAAGAAATAACCAGCGGGTGGTTTTTCGATATATGTGTCCAATTCTGGCATACTGTATGCAGGATTAACCTAATTACCACAAACCTTATGGCAAATCTGAACGCAAAAATTTACCTGATTGCCTCCCTCCTGATTCTCCTCGCCACGGGAGTAAACGCTCAGGATATTTTGTATATGCAGGGAGGAGGAAGGCTCGAATGCCTCGTCTCGGATACTCAGGGCGGAAAAGTCAAATACAAAATGTGGCAAAACCGCCGGGGGCCGGATTATGTCGTTCCTCAGGATCGGGTGCTCATGCTGTTTTATCAGGATGGAAGATACACGCTTTTTTCGAAGTCCTTACCGGGAGGAATGCAAAGTTTTGAGGCAAATTCCGGAAATGACCGCATCATTCTCCGCAATGGTTCGGTTTTTCCTTGTAAGTTGGAAAGGCGCACCCCGGAATCCATTGTTTACCTCGACAATTCCGGAAATAGGCTTGACGCTCCGCTTTCCGATATTCTTTTCATCTTTTTTAGCGACGGGCAACATGAACTAACCGGAAGTGCCGAGCAGGCCGCTCGTGTTCTCGAAAGTATCCATACTTCCCCTACACCGGCGACGACTCCTTCGATTATTCAGGAACCCGAACCCGAGTCTGAACCCATCGCCGAACAACCCGCTCCTGTCGAACAGCCCGATCCCCTGGCAGAAGAGCCTGAAAAAACCGAAGAGATTGTCGAAACGCCTCTGACAGAAGAAATACCGGAAGAAACCGCAACGGTAACCGATACGCCTACGGGAAGCCCGGATAATGGCGGCAGCGAAATCTCCAACATAGACATGAACGAGTACAAGGCAAAAGCACTGGATCGTACCCGAAACCTCGGCCAGTATTTTTCCATTATCGCCGACAAAGCCACCAACTGGCAAGACGCGAATGATGCCATAGACCTCGCAGTAGCACTTTTTGTAGGAGAACACGCCACTGTCGAAGTCTCCAGTGCCGGTGCTCCGGAGAAAAAACTATATCCCATCCGCCAATACCTTGAAAGACTCAAACTGCTGAAATACGACCGTGTGGACATCACCTGGTCGGATATCGTGTATGTAAGCGACCTGAAAAAAGGCGTTGACGGGAATTATTACGGAATCATTTCTTTCGTTCAAAAATTTACCGGCTACCGGGACGGACAGCCGGTATATTCCGATTATACCCGCAAAAACATTGAAATCGTGCTCAAAGGTTATACCAAGCAGGTTGGTGGCCAGACCCGCGAACTATGGGACGTCTTCCTTTCCGACATTGGCGTTGTTAACACCCGAAAAGGATAATTGAATTTATGACCCGATATATTGCCCTGTTTTTTTGTTCATTTTTTACCTTAACCCTTCCCGTTGCCCGGGCGCAGTCCGGAAACATTTCTTCTGCGGAAGAACTTAGTTTTGCCCTCGAAGTCAAGCAGTTGGATGAATTTATCGAACGATTTAACTACGAGGAAAATACGATGGTGCTTCAATACATTAAAACACATTTTCCCAATCAGGTTCCCGACCGAACCGATTTGCTAAAAACCTTGTTTAACCACAATCGCACCAACTGGAACGAAGCCGATGTGCTGGCCTTCATTCGCCAGGTGGCCGACACCTGCCACCCGGAGTACCTCAATTTTTTTGAAGGAGACTGGTATGCCGAGCTCGAATGTTCGGTGTTTTACAACGGAAAGCCGGAAAAAGCCACACTCATTATGCAGATTCAACTCCTTCCCAACCGCAGTTCCAAATGGGTCATCCGCGGAGTGAAGACCGATTTTTTGTACCTGCCCCGTGAAGAAGATGAATCCCGCTCCCTGAATCCGGTCAGTCACGGCACAGATTTTATGGGTCTGGGAAAAGCCCTGGCCGATGTGCGGAACATCCGCAACTATGTGACCCACGATTTTAGCCCCGATCAGATGACCCTGTTTTTATCCGGGCTTATGGACGGGCGAATCGTTTTTCGGCAGGTGGATCAAATCTGTTATCACTTTTTGCAGGTGGAAGGATGGGTTTTTCAACTGGAACGTTTTCTCCGAAACAGCGGAAATTCAGGCTGGCTGATCAATGATCTTTTGCGTCTGGAAGGAAATGGAAAAGAAAAATACCTGACCGAAATCCTGTCCGTTAAATCCTGAAACTTACTTGAGAAATTATGACTTTTATTCGATACGGACTACCGCTTCTTATAGGCATGATGGGGATTTTGCAAAAAAGCGCAGCCCAGGACCGTATTTTCATTCGCGAAGGGGAACCTTTTATGGCGAAAGTTATCGAAATTGGAGTCGAAGAAGTCCGGTACAAAAAAAGTGATTTCCCGGATGGGCCGGTATTTACTTTGACACGAGAACAAATCGTCAGAATCGTATTCGAAAACGGCTTTGAAGAGTCCTTTGTCCCTCGTTCACCGGATGTGATCACCCTGCGCAGCGGAGAAGAAATCCGGGCTGAAATTGTCGAAGTGAATGAAAACAACGTCATATACCGGAGAGATTCGGTAAATCACACTCTTCCAAAATCGGAAATTGCCTTTATTACTTATATAAATGGTACTGTAGAAAAACTCGCAGGCCTGAATCCGGTAAAAAAGAAAAAAAAGAAATAATCCTTTACGCCAGTATCCAACCCTCACACTATGCATAAGTTCGCTTTCCTATTCTTGCTTTTGGGTTTCCGATCTCTCGGGGCACAACCCGTCGCAGAATCAAACCTTACTACAAGGGATAAGGTTGAAATCACTTACAAGGCAGAAGCCATTGTAAAGGAATTGGAAAACCTTATGAATGTCATCTCCAATTCCGACCTCTATAAATCCGAAATTGATGACCTGATTTCCTTCAGTTACGGTCAATCCAACAATAAAATTTTCTACAACGACAAAATCACCCTGGAGGACGATATTGATCCCCTCGCGGTGGATGGGAAATCCTCCCGCGACATTTCCGTTCGCCAATACCTCGGCGACCTCAATCTCCTTTACACCAAAAGTGAAGCACCTTCCATCACCTTTTCCGAAATCAAAGTCTCGCGCGTTTACGAAGCCGAATATGTCTATGTAAGGGTTTACTTTGAAAGCCGGTTTACCAATGAACATAAAACCCTTAAAACACCCTATAAACCTACCCGTCGGGTAGCAGAGGTACGTGCCGAACAACTGGACAAACAATGGGAAACCCAGATTGCGAGCATTATCTTCTACGACGACTCCGAACCTATCGAATCGGCTGATTATCAGACCGAAATAACGGCACCCACCCATATCGTTTCTACCCGCGCCACCGATACACTACAGATAAACGAAGCGATGATCCGTGAAGCCGAAAGACAGCGCAAGCTTCAGGAAGAGCTTTTTGAAAAAATGATGGTGGAAGTGCGCCGCCTGGCCGAAAAAGAAGAAGAACAGAAAAAAGAAGCCAGTAAAAAGCTGATTGAAGAAGGAGACGTAGCTTTTGCCGAAGGAGATTATGAACAGGCACTGCGCACTTATCGCGAAGCAAAACTGATCAACCCTTACCAGACCATGGCTTTCTCAAAAATCAACCGCACCCAAAAAGCCATTGATACCCGAAAACAAAAAGCCGAACAAGCCGAAAAATATTATATCGAATTGGTCAAGGACGCCGAATACGCTTTCAAAATCCGGGATTTCCAGAAGTCTATTCTTTTGTTCCGTGAAGCAAAAACCCTGCGCCCGGGCGAAGACAAAATCGCTGCCCGGCTCCGTGAAGCCGAAAAACTGATTATTCCCCTGCATACTCTCGAAGCCAAATACCGCGCAGGAGACTATAACGGTGCGCTAAAGGATTATACCAAATCCATTAAAGACG
Source organism: Bacteroidia bacterium (assembly GCA_033764335.1). GTDB lineage: Bacteria > Bacteroidota > Bacteroidia > J057 > J057 > JAGQVA01. Next base: position 279,210 of record JANRJC010000017.1, read on the forward strand.
AACCCGAAAACCCCGATCTTTACCTCGGAAGAGGAAAATGTTACCTCAGGCTTGACAAAGGAAAACAGGCTTTTGCTGACTTTACCAAAGCCATTGAATTATACCCCGATTTCCGCGAGGCTTATATACTGCGGGCAGGAATTCATCAAGCAGAGCTAAATTATCCGCTTTCCATTGCCGACCTCAGCATGGCCCTCACGCTTGAAAACCGGGACGTAGAACTGTACGCCCAGCGGTCAAAAGTGCATCAACTTGCCGGCAATATGAACGATGCCATTGCGGATTATACCTGGGCCATCGGCGTTGATTCCCTCAACGGCACACTGTTTCTCGAAAGAGGTTTACTTTACCGTAAAACCCAAAAACTTCCCGAAGCAATTGCCGATTTTTCACACGCGGTAAAAATCGCCCCCGAACTCGCCGAAGCATGGTATCAGCGCGGCCTTTGCCGCATAGATCAGGGAGACATTCTCAAAGCCTCCAGCGATTTTCAACAGGCAAAAAAACAAGGCATTGACCCCGCCACCTGGCAGACCGTTGTAAACCTTGCCTCCGGCCATTACAATACCGGAAAAGCCTATTTCAACTCCGGCAACTACGACGATGCCATTACCTCACTCACCAATGCCGTTACCATTTTCCCCGCCTATACCGAGGCCTGGTATGCAAGGGCCGAAAGCTTTGAAAAAAAGGCGGATATAACCTCGGCCAACAAAGATTACACCGAAGCCGTGGTACACGACTCTACTTATTTTATGGCTTATTACCGCAAAGGTGTAAACCTCAGCAGTCTGGGAGAACATTCCGCTGCCGCAAAAGAATTGCAAAAAGCTACCCAGCTAAAAGTGGATTATTTCCCCGCGTTTGTGGCCTTAGGAGACGCATTCCGCGCACAAGATCAATTTCAGTCTGCATTGGATGCTTATAAACAGGCAATTAAACTGAACAACGATTTGCACGAAACGCATTTCCATGCAGGACTTATGCTCGCAAAACTCAATCGGCACCCCGAAGCCATTGAAAGTTACGGGGTTGCGATTCGGTTGCGATCCACTTACAGTCAGGCTTTTTACTATCGGGGGTTGTCCTACAATGAAATGAAAGACGACCGAAGAGCCATTGCCGATTTTTCAACAGCCCTTAAAGAAAATGCCCAATACGCCGAAGCCTATTACGAACGCGGAAAACTTTACAGCAAAAACGCCAATCTTACTGGTGCAGTAGCCGATTTCTCCCAAGCTATCAACTATCATACAACGGCCCAATACGTATATTTTCTGCGGGGCAAAACCCAGGAAGCCTTAAAACAATACGCCAAGGCCCTCGAAGACTACCAAATGGCAGAAAATACCAGCTCCGGCAACGTTGAGCTTTACAATCGGATGGGAAATGCCTGCCTTTACCTGGGAAAATGGGCAGACGGGCGGGCCTATTTTGAGAAAGTTCTCGCACTCGAACCCGGCAATGCTCAGGCTTTGTATGGAAAAGGAAGCACCTTCGCCGGAGAGAACCAATTAGAACCCGCCGTAGAATGGCTGGGTAAAGCATTTCAGACCGGAGCCTTTACAGCCAAAGAATTAAAGACCCACATTTGGCTTAAACCCCTGAAAAAAGCACCCGGTTATAAAGAAATTGCAAGTAAATACCTTAAATGAAAAAAAAATTTTGCTACTGATAGAATAAATTACGGAAATTCAGTAAATAAAATTTAACCCAAAGATTGTAACAATGTTAAAAAACAAACACAAAGCGAAAAACGGGATTACCGGTATCCTGGCCGCCATCTTTATGGCAGGCTTTTTCCTGTTTCATCCGGTAAAAATTCAGGCACAACAGGAGATGTTTTACCTGATTGCGGGAAGTTTTGACAGCTTTGAAACCGCAAGCGAAATGGTTACTTCCCTGAAAACCAAAGGTTTTAACCCGTTGGTGATTTTCCCGGATGTCACTTCCAAAAAATACCGGGTTTCGGTTTACCATTCACTCAACCGGAAAGAAGTGGAATCTTTCTCCACCGCTTTAAAAGCCAAAGACAAAAACACCAAGTCTTTTTGGATTTTTTCCCAGCAGGATCCTACGTTTGCCCAGGCTCAGACTACCCGGAGTACCGATAGCGGGGACAGCAACAAACGAGTGAAAAAAGACGAGAAAAAGAAAAAAGTCAAACTGGATCAGACCAAACCTGTGTATCACCTCATACGTGGCAGTGTAAACAGTTTTGAAACGGCGCAGGAGCAAGCAAATGCCTTAACCGCCAAAGGATATGAACCCTATATTCTTTTCCCGACTGGAAACCAGACCGGTTATCGGGTTTCGGTTTATGCCTCTAACGACCGGGAGGAAGTACAAGCTTATTCCGATCTGCTGAAGAAAAAAGGAGAGTCCTCCGGATGGATTTTGGAAGAAAAACCGGGAACCAGCCAAAAGTCCACCTTGGGAGTACCGATGGCGGCACAGGCAAGAATCTCTGCCGGCGAGGGTTTGACTTACCACCTGATTGGCGGAAGTTATAAGGGTTTTGATCAGGCCAGCGAATACGCCGACAAGATGAAAGCCAAAGGGTACGATCCGCTGATTATGTTTCCGGAGTTGGGCAAATATGATTCCTTCCGGGTATCGGTTTTCCGCTCCACCGATAAAAACGCGGTAACCCTGTTTAATCAGTCCATGATTAAAAAAGGGGAAAAAGGAGGATGGGTTTACGAGCAAAAATAGCCTTCGTTTCGACAACCTAATAAAACAAAACAGGCATACATTGTAAAACCGTGTATGCCTGTTTTGTTTAGTTAAAGCTATTGTTACTGCTCTACTAGGTAGGTATAACTTTTGTAATTGGTGTCATTGCGCCAAAACTCGTAACACGCCTGGCGCTGGACTTGTTCAAATACAGGGTCAGCTTTAAGTGCTTCCCAATTTCCCAAACCCAGGCTTTCGCAAAACTTATAGAACTCGTCGGTCTGTCTGCCCGCTTTTCCTTTAGGCAACACCAGAGCAGAGAGTAAGGGACGTCCACTTTCATATTCCTGGGTAGATATTTCTTCCAGAATACGAGAAAAAAGCATCCTGTCTCCTTTTGTTTTCATATCCAGCTGCAACTGAAATTCATCGCTGAGAGCCTGATAAGAAATTTTTGCGCCTTTAATTCTCGCAAGGTCAATCAGTTTTCTTCTTAATTTATGATCCATACTGGTTTATACGATTTTTCGGCTCGCTCGTTTTATCTCATTCTGACGGAAATCGGAAAATTTGTTTCTGGTTTCCCATGATTTCCCCGCGCCTATTTTTCAACAATTCCGGTAAAAATCTTACAGCGGGTTTCCGCTTATTTTTTCGCTTATTGAAAAAATATTACAGAATACACAATAATATAAAATATACGATATAAGAAAACGAAAGGCCAAATTTTGACATAAGTAACTCATTAACAATAATATATATCGTAAGTATTTAAAATAAAACAATAATTGTAATTTTTTATTAAACAACTTTTCAATGAATGTTTACAATAATTTTGAGCGAGGAGTCAAAAAAAAACGGTTCGTGTAGAAAGTTTAACCATTCATTCCATTTTCCATAACCGCGATGTTAAGAATTGCTATTTTGTTTCTTGTATTTTTGATGGGAAAGTGGCGTTAATTGTGTTTTATTTAATACATTAAGGCATGTACTACATACGTAAATATTCTGGAAATTGGGCGGTTCACAACAACTATACAGGAAAAAGCCGTCCTTTAAATGATTCGGAAGTCCAGCTAATACTGGCAGAATTTCCCAACCTGCAAAACTACCTGAACACCAGCCAGGCCGTTACTTTTTTCCGAAACAAAATACGCTCTATTGCAGATCTTCCCTAGCGGAAATCTGCTTATTTCCCGGATTTTCACACCGCTTATTGGATTCTGTAACCATTTTTCTTGGAAAATTCACTTAATTCGTGAAAATTTAGGTTTATAGGATTATATTTAGGTATGAAAATACAGATTAAACAACCTGCCGCCTTGCATGAATCCGGTGGGAAGGAACTAAATGAAGATTTTATTTACCCCCTTGCCGGCAAAGCCGGAAGTGAAGGCACCGATTCGGTTTTTATTGTTTGCGACGGAGAAGGCGGGCCTAATGCAGGTGAAGTTGCCTCTAAACTCGTTGCGCTCAGTTTCGCAAAATATATCACCAGCACCTCGCCCGAAGGCGAAATGACTGCCCAATACCTCGAAAAAGCACTTCGTACGGCCGAAGAAGCGATCTCCGCCTACAAAGAAGCGCACCCGGAAAGTGCAGTCATGTCCACTACCCTCGCCCTGATGTTTTTGGGTGAGACGCAGGTGTCTTTCTCGTGGATAGGAAATAGCCGCATTTATCATTTCGACAGCCTCAAAGGTGGCCTGAATCTGCTCAATCCCCCCTCCGAAGAAGATTCTGTCCGAATCTCCGGAAACCACCAGCCGGTCAAACTCAATTTTAAAACTATTCCTTATTCGGATATTCATAAGGACGATTGTTTTTTTCTGGCTACCGATGGAATCACCGACCATGCCGATTCTTCCGTTCTGGAAACAGTACTCAAGGGAAAAAACAAAACCGAGCCTGCACAACTCGTTGAAGATATTCACAAATTCAGCCACGGGTTTGCCAAAGATAATTACAGTTGTTACCTCATTCAGGTTGATCAGGTAGAAAATACTGCCGGTTCTACCTCCTCACCGACTTCCTCCACGAGAGAAACCGGTAAACCGGCAGGCGAAAAAGAGCCAACGGTTTTAACCGTAGATGAAACCGAAGAACGCAACGCAAAGATTCTGAAAAACCTCGCGTTTGCCGCTCTGATCGTGGTGGTTTTATGCCTCGTCTTCCTCGCGTGGCGGGCATCGCTCGGGGATGGAAATAAATTTGAAGAACTGGTAAACCGGGGCGATAAGTCCATGGAAAACAGCAATTTTCAATTGGCTATCGCTCAATATGACAGTGCCCTTCAGGCAGCAAAAACTGACACCGACAAAGAAATTGCGGGTCGCCTGAAAGCCAAAGCACTGACCAATCTTGGATTTGCAGGGCTTAACCTGGAAGCCGAGCCGCTGGATTCGCTCAAACTTACCGCGGAAGCCTATAAAGAAGCCGGCGATGAATTTTTCCGGCTGGGAAATTATGAAGAAGCACTACGGTCTTACAATCGCTCCGAACGAGTGAAAAGCAATACCGAAGCAAGGCTGCCGGAAATTCCCCGCGACAACGTCGCTCTTGCTTATATTCATCTGGCCGATAAAGTTTTTGAGCAACCCGAACGCGACTGCCAGCAGGTGGTTGCCCTTTATTCGCAGGCTTTTAAGGTATATGAAAGCCCTGAAATCACCAGTAGTGATCCGGAAATGGTCAAACGCGCTCAGGAAAGGACACAAGAATGTAAAGCACTTCTTGCTGGAGAAACTACCGAAAACAATACGCTTAAACCGGCCATAACGGAAATTACTCCTCCTAAAAAAGAAAATCCGGAAACCTTAGCCGTAAAAACCGAAACCCCCGCCGAAACGCCCGAAACCAAAACCCGTTCCCTCGGCAATTTACCGGAAACCTCCCCCAAAACGACGACTTCTCCCGTACCAACGACCACAACAACTCCTACCACCACCACGGCAGCTCCCGAAACCCGGCGTACCGCTATCAATACCCGCAGTATTTCGAAAGAAGAGCAGGAAGAACTGGAAAAATTCCTCGCCACCGGCAAACGCCTCTTTGTCAAAGCACGTGATACTCAGTCGGCTTACGAATACCGCCTCAGCGCAGAAAACCTCGAAAACGCTGCACAAATCCTCGATGGCCCTTCGGCTTATATGCTGGCTTATGTTTACAATTCCGGCCTGGGAATGGATAAAGACGAAGCCAAAGCACTCAAATACGCACAGGTATCTGCTCTGCACGAATGGCCCGCCGGGCATTATCTTTATGCTCACTTACTGCTGGAACGCCGTTTTGCCCGAGACACCGTAACGGCCCGTCAATCGCTCATTAAAGCAGCTAATCAAAATTTTCTCAAAGCAATTGAACGGCTGGAAGAACTCGGAGGAAAATAAATAATGGCTACATTTTTTAATACCCCGATAAAAATACTAGACGCCATTAATGACTGGACGGGAAAAACGGTTGCCTGGCTGACAACTGTTCTGGTGGTTTTTATGTGTTATGATGTCACCATGCGTTATCTGTTTAATCAGACGGCTGTCTGGATTTCGGAATTGGAATGGCATCTTTTTTCGCTGATTTTTTTACTCGCTGCTGCTTATACTTTGAAAGAAGATAAACACGTCCGGGTAGATGTTTTTTACGCAGAATGGTCCCCCAAAAGAAAGGCGTTGTTAAATCTTCTGGGTACGATTTTTTTCCTCATTCCCTTTTGTCTGATTGTAATTTCATCTTCCTTTTCTTATGCCGAAAAATCCTGGATGATCGGTGAATCTTCCGCTGACCCCGGCGGTTTACCGGCTCGTTATCTAATAAAATCCGCTATAACCCTCGGGTTTGTTCTTTTATTGATTCAGAGTTTCGCTGAATTAATGCGGTCATTGTCCACGCTTATCTCTTCCCGACAAAACCATGCCTGAAGCGCTGCCTTTTATTTTTTTCGCACTGGTATTTTTATTTCTCCTGGCAGGTTATCCCGTAGCCTTTACCCTGGGAGGGATTTCCACAATTTTTGGAATCATTGTTTTAGGCCCGGATTTTTTCAACCTTCTTCCCCTGAGGATTATGGGTACAATGAGCAATTTTGTACTGCTCTCCGTGCCGCTATTTATCTACATGGGCATCATGCTGGAAAAATCGGGGCTGGCCGAGAGTATGCTCGAAACAATGGCCTTACTTTTTGGGCGATTTCGGGGCGGGCTTGCGATTTCGGTTATACTCGTAGGAGCTATGCTGGCCGCTTCAACCGGGATTGTCGGTGCGACAGTCGTTACGATGGGCCTGATCAGTCTTCCTACAATGCTAAAAAGAGGTTATAGCCCAGAACTCTCAACCGGAACCATTGCCGCCTCCGGTACTTTGGGACAGATTATCCCGCCTTCGGTGGTATTGATCCTCCTGGGAGATGTCATGCAAATTTCCGTCGGCAATCTATTTAAAGCGGCAATTGTGCCCGGATTACTGCTGGTGGTCTTATACCTGGTATTTATTCTTGTTGTTGCTTTTGTAAAACCCGAATTTGTGCCACGAATGCCCAAAGAAGAACTCGACGCCTTCTGGCGCGGCACAAAACCCGAAATGGCATCTAAAATATTGTACGCTTTTCTGCTGCCTTTTCTCCTGATTCTGGCGGTACTGGGTTCTATTTTTGTCGGGATTGCCTCTCCGACCGAAGCCGCGGGTGTCGGTGCTTTGGGGGCAACGATTCTCACGATTCTTGCAGCCTGGAAAAAAAAGACCCTAAAGCTGAAGCTTTTTCAGGATGTGATGCAAGAAACCACCCGCCTGACCTCCATGATTTTTCTGATCCTCGTGGGAGCTACAACTTTCTCCCTTGTTTTTAAAGGAATGGAGGGCGACCACCTGCTTACCGGTTTTATCGAAAACTCGCAACTTTCCGCCGAAATGTTTCTCTTACTGGTAATGCTGGTAGTATTTATTGCAGGTTTTTTTATAGATTTTATCGAAATTATCTTCATCATCGTTCCAGTTGTAAATCCTGTTTTTGTCAAATTTGCCGCCTCCGGCGAAGGAATATTTGCCCAGTTTCAAACCCTGGGCATACCGGGTGGTGCTATGATCTGGATTGGTATCCTGCTGGCATTAAACCTTCAGACTTCCTTCCTTTCTCCGCCCTTTGGATTTTCCTTATTTTATCTCAAAGGAGTTGCCCCTCCGGAAATTACAACCGGACATCTGTATCGAGGAATTATTCCTTTTATCGCCATTCAGGTTATCTTCCTAGGGATTGTTATTCTTTTCCCTGAAATTGTAATGTTTTTGTTCCTCAAAGGCTGATAATCCCCGTATCTTTGTCTTATGTCAAATACCTTTGGTACGATCTACCGCATAACCAGCTTCGGTGAATCACACGGTGAAGGAATCGGTGTGGTCATTGACGGCTGCCCCGCCGGAATTTTTCTCGACCGGGATTTTATTCAGTCCGAATTAGACCGCCGGAAACCCGGCCAAAGCCGGATCACCACTCAACGCAAAGAAGCGGATGAGTTTCAACTTTTTTCCGGCCACATGGACAATATTACCACAGGCACTCCCCTGGGGTTTTTTGTTCCCAATCAAAATGTACGCTCCAAAGACTATGATCACCTCGCAAGGGCTTTCCGACCTTCCCACGCAGATTATACCTATCAGGTCAAATACGGAGTACGCGATCACCGCGGAGGGGGCCGGTCATCGGCGAGGGAAACCATTGCAAGGGTAATCGGTGGAGCCGTTGCTAAATTATTTCTTCAAAAAGTCTCCGAAATCCAAATCCATGCCTGGGTTCAGAGTATCCATGATATAACGCTCACTCAGGATCCGACTTCCTTTGAACTTTCCACGGAGTTCTGTGAAGCCGTCAAATGCCCCGACCCGACGGTGGCAGAAAAAATGTTTCACTTTATTGACGATATTCGCAAGGCTGGAGACTCCGTAGGAGGCGTAATCAAATGCCGGGTAGGTGGAATGCCTCCCGGACTGGGAGAACCGATCTACGGAAAGTTGTCGGCCATTATGGGCGCCGCGATGCTGGGCATTAATGCAGTGAAAGGCTTCGAAATCGGCTCGGGCTTTGAAGGCACACGGCTCAAAGGCTCGGAACACAACGATTTGTTTTATACCGAAAATGGCAAAGTCAGAACCCGCACCAACCGATCCGGAGGCGTACAGGGAGGAATCAGCAACGGGGAAGATTTTGAATTTCGGGTAGCCTTCAAACCTACGGCGACCATTATGCGTAGTCAGACAAGCATAGATGAAACCCTGACCGATGTGGTCATTGAAGGAAAAGGCAGGCATGACCCTTGTGTTGTGCCACGGGCGGTGCCCATCGTCGAAGCGATGGCGGCAGTAGTCCTCGCAGATATGTTCCTCCTTCATCAGGCCAAACAAATGAGATAACAGGCTTTTTATTCAGGTAAGTATCTGTTAGTTTTGCATAAAATTTTCCGGGAAGTTATGAGTGCATTGAGAAACAGAAGTTTTATCCGGCTGGGCATTTTTGCAGGTGTTATTTTGCTCGGCATCCTCATTGGATACGTTACAGGTTATCAGGCATTGGTGTTTGATATTCTGGGTGCGATCGGACTGGTACTGGTAGGTATCACCATCCTCGTCACCATTCATGAACTGGGACATTTTCTCACCGCAAAAGCATTCGGAATGCGTGTGGAAACTTTTTCCATCGGTTTCCCTCCCAAAATTTTCAGCTTCCAAAAAGGGGATACTGAATACCAGATCGGTGCTACCCCCCTGGGCGGTTACGTCAAAATATCCGGAATCATTGATGAATCGCTCGATACCGAACACATCAACGAAGCCCCCAAACCTTATGAATTTCGCGCCAAACCGGTATGGCAACGACTCATCGTCATGACCGGCGGAGTAATTATGAATGTTATCCTCGGGGTTTTTATCTTCTCCATGATGAAGTGGCAGTTTGGCGAAGAAAGATTGCCCATGTCCGAAGTCAAATACGGGATTGAAGTAAATGAACCCTGGTACGAAAAATCGGAAGACGGTAAAGATTCGGTAAAAAAACAATCCCTCGGCTATTTCCTCGGTTTCCGCACCGGCGACGAACTTGTTTCTTTCAAAGGACAACAACTGCCGTATTTCAACGATTATATCAATCAGCAGAACCTTCTTGAAGACGATGCTTATTACGAAGTAAAACGAGGGGGCGAACTCGTAAAAATTTCTATTCCCGGTTATGTACAGAACTATTTCAACAGCGACACGATCTCTAGTGTAAATGATTTTATTTATCCGGCCATTCCGCCCATTATTTCGGTAACGGACAGCATGAATATCAGCACCGATGAGACCAAAAAAGAAATCCTCGCCTCACCGGCTTTTGCCGCCGGACTTCGCTCCGGAGACATGATTCTCAAACTCGATAGTACCGATGTTCGACTTTTTTCCGAAATCACCCGGTATGTAAAAGGGAAAAAAAATCATCCGATTTCCGTCGTCGCTGAAAGGGACGGCGAAGTTTTAACCTTTCTCGTAACGACAACTGCCAAAGGTTTACTCGGAGTAAGTCGGGCACCGATTGATTCGGTATTTCAATCGGAGGTTAAAACCTTCGGTTTTTTTGGCGCGTTTATCCCCGGAACCCGCGACGCTTTTACGTTTCTTTCTGCCAATGTAAAAGGCATCCGCAATTTCAGCAAAGAAGGCGTTGAACCCGGCAAATCCATCATGGGCCCTTTTCAAATCGCTTATGTCTATCTCCAGGCTTTTAAAAATGGAGGCGTAAAGGCATTTTTGACCCTTACCGGCATGCTCAGTATGGTATTGGCTTTTGTAAACATTTTGCCCATACCCGCCCTCGACGGTGGCCATGTGGTTTTCCTGCTCATTGAAGCCATTACCCGCAAAGAACCTTCCGCGAAAATCCGCATTATCTCTCAACAGATAGGCATGGTGCTGATTCTCAGCTTGATGTTATTGATCATTTTTAACGACATCTTCCGCTTAGCGGTTTAATCTGCCACATGCTTAACCCTATCAGAAAAGGATTATTCACGCTGCTTGTCGTAGGGACTTTTTATCTGTCTCCCGCCCAGTCTGTGATTGTCCTAAACAATGACACGGTTTTTTCGCGACCGGCGGTATTGATCCCGCCTTCCGGACAAAGAAACGGAACCCCGGACACGCTATCTATCAGCCCTTCCAATCCGTTTTTTGACGATTTTTCCCATCAGGATTTGTATCCCGATACCAGCCGCTGGTTTTTTCCGGCCTCCGATCTCACAACCCCCGTACTCACCCGCAACAAGGCCGTAAATCCGCCCTCCCGGGGGGTGGCAACTTTTGACGGCTCCAACCGAAGCGGTGAGGTTTATAACCCTGCCAATATCGGAAGCGGAGTTACCGACCGCCTGCTTTCGCATTATATTGATTTAGAACCCTGGTCGGTAAACAGTCAGGTTAAACTTTCCTTTTTTCTGCAACCGGCAGGGTTGGGAGAAAAACCGGAAAACACCGATTCTTTTTTCGTCTATTTTCGCACCCCGCTTCCTCCGCCCAATGACTTCAAAAAAGTATTTGCTGCGGGAGGCTCTCCCGTAAAACCTTTCCGGCAATACCTAATTCCCCTCGATGATCCACTCTATTTTCATACCGGATTTCAGATTCTTTTTCAAACCGTAGGCTCTCAAAATGGCCCGCTTGACCTCTGGCATCTGGATTATGTTTTTCTCGGTATAAACAGAACCGCCTCCGATACCCTTTACAACGACCGTTCGCCCGTCAGTCTTTCCCGTTCTGTACTTCATCCTTATTCCGCCATCCCCTTCCCGCATTATGCCGATGGCCCCGACCGGATGCAGCCCTTTACCCTCAACCTGGAAAACCTTTCGGGACAGACACAAAATATATCCGTATCGGCAACACTGACCGATCCGGTAGGAAATACGCCTTTTACACTGACACAAAACCAAGTAGTCAGTTTTCCTCCTTATGCGATAAACCCGGTAAGTTTTGGCTCTTTTACCGACCAGACACTAACGGGAATTTCGGCTTATCGGCTATCTGTGACCGTACCTGCTTCGGGAGATATTCATCCGGAAAACAATGAACTGGAGGAGGTTTTTCGAATAGACTCTTTATTTGCCTTTGATGACGGAGAAGCCGATGCCTCTTTTGGCCTGAATCAGGCATTGGGATACGGCATGAAATTTACCCTTTCCCATCCCGATTCGCTGGCCGCCGTATGGATTAGCTTTGTTCCTACTGTCAACTACAACGCTGTAACCGGAAAAGCCACTTATATGAAGGATAAAACCTTCCGGCTGGCGGTGTGGAAAAATGACCATCCCGATTCGCTTCTCCTGCAACAGATCGGTGGCATGAAAGTAAATTACGGCAGTTCGCCCAACCATTTCCAACGGTATGCGCTTTCGGCACCTTTAGCTGTTCCGGAGACATTTTGGGTGGGAGTACAACAGACCGATACCGACCCGTTGGGCGTAGGTTTTGATTACAATTACGACAACGATAGTTATACCTATTGGGATTCGCTGGGGCATTGGGTGAATACCCGGTTGGGAGGTTGCCTGATGATCCGGGCGGAAATGTACAATACCACGCCATTACCTACCGGTTTGGACAAACCCCTTTCTGTCCCGGAAGTAAAAATATTTCCCCATCCGATCTCGGGAAATGAAGTCATTGTAAACCTTAAAAATATCGGTGCAGGAACGACCTATCGCGCCGAGGTTTTTGATCTCCAGGGAAAAATTCTCCAAACCTTTCATGCAGGGATAACCACGACGGAACAAATCCGCATCCCTTTACGAGCCGATATTCCGGGAGGAATGTTGATATGGAAACACTATTTCCGCAAACCCGATGGAAAAACAACGGTTATAGCGGAAAAAATCCTGATTCTTCGCTAAAAGCTATATGATGAAACTTGATATTTTGGTTTTTGCAGCCCATCCCGACGATGTAGAACTGGCCTGCTCAGCGACAATTGTAAAAATGATCAGCCGTGGCAAAAAAGTAGGGATAATAGACCTTACAAGAGGCGAACTGGGATCGAGAGGGACGGCGGAAATAAGAGAAAAAGAGGCCCTGGCTGCGATGAAAATCATGGGCGTCCATGTTCGGGAAAACCTCGGTTTTCGGGACGGCTTTTTTGTACAGGATGAAATCCATGAAAAGGCCATTATTGAAGTGATCCGTAAATATCAGCCCGAAGTGGTTATTGCCAATGCCCCTTCGGATCGGCATCCGGATCATGGCAGGGCCAGTAAGCTCGTCAGAGACGCCGCTTTCCTCAGCGGCCTCCGACGTATCGAAACTACATTTGAAGGCCGTGAGCAAGCCGCATGGCGACCCAAGCGACTTTTCTACTACATTCAGGATCACGCACTGGAGCCGGACTTTGTGGTGGATGTCAGCGAATGGTACGACAAAAAGAGAGAAACCCTCCGTGCCTTTACCTCACAGTTTTTCGATCCCGAAAGCAAAGAGCCGGAAACCTATATTTCCTCCCGAGAATTTTGGGATTTTGTCGAAGCACGGGCGCGAATTTTTGGCCACATGATTGGAGTGGCATTTGGCGAAGGTTTTATTTCGGAAACTCCGCTTAAGGTCGAAATGCCCACTGATTTAATTTAATAACAACTCCAATATCTGACCGGGGTTCGGCGTTTCTTTTAAACAGGAAACCGCCGTGAATTTGTATTTATTAAACAGTTATTTAATAAAATATTTTACTGAATAGATCATCCACAGATTGTGTTATTTCACCCATGTAAATTGACATCTCATGATATACTGTATTGTGAATTTACACCTTGCACCGTAGTTTTATCTATGATTTACCCCAAATGTTCTTTGGATATGAAATTTATCATCTATGTTTTTCTTTTCTTGCTGAATTCCCCTACTCTTTTCGCCCAGTCAACGCTTCGATCCATTAGTTCTAATGAGAGAACCCCATCATCTCCTGTTTCGTATGAATCCGCTCACGATTTTGAACTTCAGGAACAGCTTAAACAGAAAGAACTTAATCAACTGATCCGGGATTACGGTTTGGCCCCCGACAGTCAGAAAAAAGTTATTCAGGAAAAAATGAGCCAAACGCTTTTTGATCTTTTCGACCTCGGACTTAAAGACATGGAAGGCAAAGCTCAGCGTCTCTCCGAAGAGCTGGAAAGTATGGAAAATACGCCCCAGTTCCGCACCCGATCTCAAGACATTCAGACCTTACAGGACGCCCTGAAAAAAGTGAATACCAGCATTGAATTTCGCAAAGCCAATCGCGAAAAGATCGTAAACAAACGGCTGAGTGAGATTGTGGCTGCAAATTGATCATCGCCCCTACCGACAAACTTATTTTCCCCGCCCTTCGATAATGACAATGAGTGTATAGAGAATGATTTTAAAATCCAGTGCAAGCGACATGTTCTCCATATAAAGGATATCAAACTTGAGTCGCTCGATCATCTCTTCCACATTCGAAGCATAACCAAATTTGACCTGGCCCCACGATGTGATGCCAGGTCTTACTTTATGCAGATGGCGGTAGTGAGGGGCCTTTTGTACAATCTGATCAATATAAAACTGCCGTTCCGGCCGTGGGCCTACGATGCTCATTTCCCCGCGAAGCACATTAAAAAACTGGGGCAATTCGTCCAGCCGGAGTTTTCGCAACCATAAACCTGCTTGTGTAATTCGGGGATCGTCGTCGCTCGAAAGAGCCGGTCCGGCCTTTTCGGCGTCTATCCGCATGGTGCGAAACTTGATGATAAAAAATGGGCGACCATTTTTGCCCACCCTCTCCTGACGGAAAAAAACCGGGCCGGGGGAATCCATTTTGATCAGAATACTTAGCGTCAGATACAAAGGCGAAAGTATAATCAAGGCCCCAACGGAAGCGATAATATCGAATAATCTTTTTCCAAACCGTTCCCAGGGCCGCATAATCTGCGGGAAAATCTCAATCAGCGGCGCACCCAGAATATGGGAAATTTTGACACTCCCCACGATATAGTCATAGACACCCGGCACAACCTTAATATTGACGCTCGTCCTTTCGCTTAGCTCTATGGCTCTGCCTACTTCCTCCGCTTCGTCTTTTTCCAGTGCGATGATCACTTCTTCAATTTTTCGGGTTCGGATAATTTCCTCCAGACGGTCAATATTACCAAAGTGTTTGAGTTTGCCTTTGAAAAGGTTTTCGCCGGTATCCTCGCCCAACGAAACATACCCGCGAAACTGATACCCCAGCGACCGTCGCATATTTTCAAGCTCCGAATAAATCCGAAAAGCTTGCTCTTTACAACCTACCAATAAGGTCGGGAAACCCAACTGTTTTCGTCGGATACGGACATTGGTACGGGTCGTAATCAGAAACCGGATGAACGCCACACCGCCAAACTGAAGCCCCAGATAGGTTGTGAGCAATATTCGGTGCATGGAAGGGTTTTCGGGAGGAATCGGATCATCCAAAAAAATCAGGAAAAAAATAGCGAGCACCCCGATAAGCGAATATTTAAACAATTGGGTAATTTCTTTGAGCCGGGAACGACGGAAGGGGTTGTTGTAAAGACCCGCGATGGCATACAGTGCAATCCAATAGAAACAAATTACCGAGGCGTTTACAAACTGTTGACTGTCAAGATAAGCATATCCCTCAAGCGTCTGTCGTCGGAAATAGACAAACCCCAACCATACAACGTAAGTAGTCAAAAAGTCTGCGGCAAAATAGATAAAACGTTGGAGTCGTTTGCGGATCATTATCGGAAATGAACGATGCGAATATTATCAAGATAAATCACACCGGATGTGGCTTGCCCGGTACTGGTATTAAAACTGCTTGCCCGGATATAGGGTTTAAAAAATGCGCCATCCTGCACACTTCTCACCCCGTCATTTAAATGGACAAACACCGTATTCCATTCGCCTTTGGAATTAAAATACAACTCCGCAGGGATTTCTCCAACGTCCAAACCCGTGGAATAAAACAAACCGACGGTAAAAGAAACGTCGTTTTTATACGTAATCTCCATATAAATATCATTGCTCCCACTTTGAGGCAATCGAATGAAATCCGCTGCAATCAGGTCGAGTTGATATTGGTCCGGAGAAAAAGAGACCTTGCCCGATTCTTGCCCCATAAAAACCGACTCGGAAGAAACCGTCAGTGAGGTGGTAGTAGAACTGGATGAGACATTTTCAAAAGCCTGAGAGGCGCTTTCAAAGTCCTCCACAAAGGGAAAAGCGATAACCGTGTCGGGGTAATACTCAAATACAGGGCTAATCCGCTGGGTATCTGCGGGTGCAGTGGTAAGAGAGAGGATTATAGGTTTCCAGAAGGGATACGGCGATCGCACCAGCGACAGGCCGCTCTCAAATATACCTCCCCGCACGACTACCGAGTCCACTCCATCAAGGGGAAGCAGCGGCACTACCGAAGGCAGGCGAAACACCCCCAACTGACCCGGGCCGTAGTCCACCCAAAGGTCTTTTATGCCCAGTTCGCTTTTTATTGATCCCGAGGCATTTAGCCGCACTTCTGCACGGGGGAGATTGAGGTAAACCGGAAGCGGTTCCGGGCGGTCAAAAATATCGCAGCCACTCCCGAAAAGGAGCAACACAAACCCTATGGATAACAGGAAATTTCTCATGCCCTCCGATTGATCGGTAAATATAGGAGAATGAGGTAAATTTGCCCAATATAAATAAAAAAGGAGCCATCTTTTTAGATAGCTCCTCTGTAGTCTTTCAAATCGCTATAAACAGCGGCGGATAATCTTAGCGAAGTTCTACATTGTGGGTAAAGGTCTCGCCGTTTTTGATGATCACTTTGGCAAAAGAAGGATTAGCTTCGATTTCCGTTGATCCGCGAGCTTCCACCATCACGATATAGGTGCCTTCCGGTAGATTTTCAAACCGATATTCCTGTCCCTGACTGAAATTATGGGTGGAAATATATTGGTTGCCATTGTCAGGGCCGTAAAGGGATATACGAAATATGCTTGCGGTACTTTTTGCTTTGCCGAAAACACTTCCCGAGATAGCACCCAAATGGCCAGCATCACTGTCTGAATTTTGTTTCTTCAGGAAAGTATAAAGATAATTCTTCGAAACTCTTTCGTCTTCCTTCACAATCATCTCGCGCACACGCACCGTCATCGTTTCTCCGGAAGGTTCCATCTCAATCTGCACTTCGCGATTTTCGCCGTAATAAACCGCTCTAAGGGATTCACGGGTTCTGCCCTCGGAAGCAAAAGAAACCGGAAGGGCCTCCGTTTTTGTCCAGATACAGTCCGCTCCGATGCAATTTGCTTTTGCCTGAATAAACAGCAGGTCGTTTTCCGCCATCACTTCAATTTCAGGTAAAAAAGCACCGGGTTGGGCATTCACCCATATACCGGAAAATTTGCTCACATCAGAATACGAAACCTCGGGGGTAAAGTTGAGCCAAAAGGTTGAAACATAGAGGGATAACAAGAGTGCTTTCATACAAAATAAATAGTCATAAAATAAAACTTCGGGGCCTGGGTCTGATCTCGTTGAGATTAATATATACCAATGACAATTACTGTTCCAAATCCCCGATGGTTCATCGGTATGTAGGATTATGGTGTAAAAAAGAGCGGTTTTCGGAAAAGCATTTTTTGTAACAAAAATCAAAAGAGAAAAACCATTTTCGCGTTTTTGATCAGATTATTGCAAACAATTGTATCACAAAGTACTAAAAATCAATATTTTAACTCATTTTTCAATTCGTTAGTATTCAGACTAAATTAATATTAAAACGGATATTACGAATATTAGTTGCAAATGAATTTTTCCTGAACGGTAAAAAACCGGGCATTTTTGGACTTGACCATTTGCGTAAGATTTTTGAAAAGTTGTTCTATTTTTGCCCTTTAAAGTCGCTTTGTGAGAAATTATGTACCTTGAGAAATGATTTATTTCCGATGAAAGAACTGTTATCCCGGCTCGCCTCCACCATCCGTAATTGCGATCTGATGGCTCCCGACCAAGAGGTCCTCGTAGCGGTAAGCGGAGGTCCCGACTCTGTTTTTCTCGCCTGGGCCTTGCGCGAACTGGGCTATTCCATTGGTTTGGCCCATGTCAACTATCACTTACGAGGGCAGGATTCCGAAAACGAAGAATCCCTCATCCGCGAATATGCCCGGCAATGGAATGCCCCGGTTTTTGTCTGTAATGCCGAACCTCACGAGTATGCCCGGCTGCATAAAACATCCCTCCAGGTTGCCTGTCGCAATATCCGGTATGAATGGTTTGAACAGATATTGGAAACCCAAGATTTTGACTGCTGTGCCACCGCTCACCACATCAATGACCAAGCCGAATCGGTACTCATGTCTCTGATCCGGGGAAATAGTGAATCAGTCATTCGCGGTATTCCCGTCCAACGTGGTCCTTATATCCGCCCACTAGTCGAAATTTCTAAAAGCGAAATTCTAATGGCTTTGCAGGAAAACGGACTGGCTTATTCGCTCGACTATACCAATGAAAAAAACGATTACCTCCGGAATCAGTTCCGAAACCAGGTAATCCCCCTCCTCGTCGAAATCAATCCGACCGTCGAATCGCATCTGCAAAAACGTTTACTCTGGTATCAGCAACAACAAACCTTTATCCGGAAAATCATTGATGCCGACCGAAAAAAAATGATTTCCCAAAGTGAAAAAACCTTTAGGCTCAACTGGGGTATATTTGAAAAAAAATACGGGGCAGAACATCTGCCTGTACTCGTGGCAGAAACTGTCAGCGGATGGGGACTCCACGGCAATGAAATCTGGCAAAGTGTTTCGCTGATTGAAAGTCAGCCCGGAAAATGGATTGAAACTACCGAGGGAACTCTTACCCGCATCCGGAACGGACTGCTGTTTCAACCCCAAATCGAAAATCTCCCCCCCGAGCCGCCATTAGTCATTGAGCATTTTCCAGAAGAAAAAAACCTTTCTTTCGGCGGTTGGAAAATTGTTTTTTCCGTTCAGAAAACGGCTGTATTGCCCGCTTTTCACGGCGAACACCTGATGGACATAGATATGATCCGTTTTCCACTCCGAATCCGCTCCTGGCAGGAAGGCGACCGTATGAAACCGTTGGGAATGAAAGGGCAAAAAAAACTCAGCGATATATTTACCGATAATAAGTCGGATCCCCGGGCCAAAGCGAAGGCTTTTGTGCTGGAAGACCAAGAGGGAATTATTTTTCTGTCCGAATACCGCATTGCCGACCGCGTAAAAATCACTGCTGCCAGTCAGCAGATCGGAAAGATTGTCATCTACGGTTGAATTTGTACTTTTCCTTCAACGATTATCCCCTAATTTTGCCCTAGTAAAAACAATAATTATGCTTGGAAAATATGGTTGGGGATTGCGTCTGGTGTGGGGGGCCGTGTTAGCCCTTGCAATCGGAAGTTGTAGCAAGGACGCAGCCGAGCAAACCGAAACCGCCGAAGATGTTAACGTTTTTCTTTCCGACTCTGCCGCCGCAGATCCTGCGGCTCGTTTACAATCACTTAACCGACAGTTGGAAATGAATCCGGGGGATTACACCCTGTATCAGCAGCGAGCGGTGACTTATTACGAACTGGACAGCCTTCAAAAAGCCATTAATGACATTGAAACCGGCATCAGCTTGTTTCGCAATAGTCCCGACCTTCACTATTGGCGGGGATTTTTTGCCTTTACTGTCAATGACACGGCCAAAGCAATGGCCGAATATCAGGCCGCGGCCGGGCTGGGTTCCAAAAGCCCGGAAACCTTCTATCAGATGGGGCAGATTTATTTTTTTCAGGGCAATGATCAATTGGCATTTGAGATGTACGACAAGGCCATTGCCCTCAATGACAGCGATCCCCTCTATATTTTTGCGAAAGGATTTCTGGAAGAAAGACGGAGGAAACACTCCGCGGCAATTAAATTTTACCTCCGGTCCCTAGAGTTGGATCCCGGTTTTGATAAGGCATTGATTCGGCTGCACGATCTCTACCTTGAACATTACGAAAATGAAACCGAAGCCGTCAAATACCTCGATGAACTTCTTGCAGTCAATCCCGGACATTCATTGGCCCGGTTTTACAAAGGAAATTATTATTTCCGACGGGCGATGAACGTTTATAATGAATCGCAGATGGAATTATTCCGCACGCGGATCAATGAATCCGTAGCAGAATATACTATTTCCATCAATCGCGACCCGGCTTATGCCCAGGCATGGTACAACCGGGGGTATTGTTATTTTCTGGCTGATCGGCATCAGGAAGCCATGAAGGATTTTGAAGAGTGCCTGAAAAACAATCCTGCCCATGTATCGGCGGCTTTTATGCTGGGGTCTATTTATGAATATTTTAAAGATTATAAAACGGCTCTTTATTATTACCAGATTTCCCTGAAAAACAAACCCGACTACGCCGATGCCCAAAAAGCCGTAAAAGAAATGCAGGAAAAGATGAAGTAAGTATAATTATTTCATACCTCCGTCATTACACAAAAAAAACTAACCACTGGATGGTTTTATTCCATCTAAGTATTGCATGTTGGAATGAACTTATTTACTATTGTAATAAGTTCAAAGTTCGTTCATTTCGACGGAGTGTTCTGGCTTCCCTTAATAAAGTAATTATGGATAAAGCAGAACTTGAAAATATCATACGAGAAGTCATTTCGGTTTCCGCAGATGAAACCGGATGGGCAAACCTTGCGAAAATCGGCATTCTGTTGCGCAAAAAAGGCGTAAAATATGGAAAACTCTCGCGGTTTTTCGTCGGATATACACATATCGTTGAAACCCGTGTGGATGAATCGGTTCAGCCACCTATTGCTTACGCCCGATTAATGAATGTCGAGTAATTATTATGTTTGAAGATATTACAGTAATTGAACTTGCCAGCGTACTGGCAGGACCGGCTACCGGTATGTTTTTTGCCGAGCAAGGGGCAACGGTTATCAAAGTGGAAAATCCTTTCGGTGGGGATATTACCCGTTTGTGGCGACATTCGGTGGAGTCAGCATCGTCGGATATAACGGCCTACTTTAGTGCCATCAACTGGGGGAAAAAATCGGTTGTATTGGATCTGAAATCGTTGGAAGGTCGAAAAGTGGTTTATCAATTGGTGGAAACGGCGGACATTGTTATCTCCAGTTTTTTGCCGGACTCTGCCCGGCGTCTCCAGTTGGATGCACAGTCTCTCCTACGATTCAACCCGCAGTTGATCTGTGCGGAAATCAACGGATACGGCGAAGACGAAAACCGCCCGGCTTACGACGCCATCATTCAGGCGGAAAGTGGATTTACCTATCTCAACGGAACCCCCGGAAAAATCGGAAAAATGCCCGTAGCACTCATGGATTTGCTGGCCGCTCATCAGCTAAAGGAGGCCATTCTCCTGGCACTGATCCGACGGATGAAAACCGGAAAAGGAGGAAGGGTCAGCGTTTCTCTCCTCGAATCAGGGATATCCTCCCTCGCCAACCAGGCAACCAATTGGCTGGTTTCGGGAAAAATTCCCCAACCCATTGGCTCCGAACACCCGAATATCGTGCCTTACGGCACGCTGTTTACTACCGCCGATCAAAAATCGCTCGTTTTGGCGGTGGGTACAGATTCTCAGTTTAGGGCCTTGTGTGAAGTTTTGGAAATAATTCCCGAAGAAACCCTGCAAACCCATTCCGGAAGAGTGCGCAACCGCGAAAGGGTAAGGTTTATTCTGGCGGAAAAAATCCTCGGTTGGAACCGTGATTTGCTCCTCGAAAAATTAAAAGAGGCCCTTGTTCCTGCCGGAGCGGTCAACGACCTTCAGGAAGTTTTTTCACTTCCTCTTGCCCAAAATCTCGTTTTGGAAGAAGACATTTTTCGAGGTCTGCGCACATTTGTTGCACAAGGAATTGCCACGAAATCACTCACTCCCCCACCCCACTGCGGGCAGCATTCGATGGAAATCCTTCTCAGCCTGGGTTATTCAGAGGAAGAGGCACTTGCCCTCAGTTCCAACTGATCGAGTTGTAAAGCAGTGTTTACAGCCCTCAGTTCCAGCGTATGAGGGCCAGGAGCCAGATTGTTGAATATCACTTTTTTACCCCCACAGGCCTCCGTCCATTCCCATTGGCGAGAATTGACACAGGTAAATTCACCCGCCGGTTTTCCGTCGAGGAAAACCCTTACGCCGGTGGGTTTACCGTCTGCCGAACGTAGCCGGAGGCGAAGGTAGAGGCTTTGTTGCTCCGTTGTTCGCGGTTCAAATACATATTCGGCGCAGCCTTTTCCAGAAGTCGGCGTCCAATAACTCGTAAAAGAAGCATAATCACCGTCAATGGAAGAAGCGGTTTCTGTGCGAACTTCGCCACTTTTTGTTTTGTCAAAAACTTCTGCCTCAAACAAAAAGTTTTTTGACCACAGGGCAGGATGCCCTGCTTCGTGCCAGGTATCGAGTTGGTAAAAAACAGGGGTTCCGGCAACGGTCTTATCATAGACATATACACTGCCCTGTCGCCTTACTTCAAACTGAAGTTTTTGCCCGTCCAGTTCAATAACCGCCGTTTTTTTGTCTTCCACATTTCCTTTGAAGTTGCTATTGGGGTTGATATTACCCGCGATGATATAGAGGGGTTTTGTGTCGTGTTTTCGCACCGTAACGAGAATCCTCGGGTCTCCCGCCCAATGGCGAATGATCGGAACCCCTTCGGTGTTTTTAAGGACATTGCCGTTTCGGAGCACGTCTTCATACCGGCTGGTAACAGCCTGTGCATAGACGGGCATTACTGCCTGCCAGGCATAATTTCGGGGATGAGCAAGGTTGGGCCATTGGGATTCATTAAAAAACCCGGTATAGAAAAATTCTGCGCCTACTACACCGAGGTTTTTAAGCAGCCCCAACCATTGCGAAGGACGGATATTTTCTTCCGGGTCTTTGCCCCAACCCGCCGCAACAAAAGGAGAAAACAGCCGGTCTCCTGCGGCAATTTCTCGCTCCCGGCAAATCCGAATCCAATCCCAGCCGCGCCAGGGGCCTGCCCATTTTTCCCAGTTTCGCGGCCAGCGAGGGTAAAAGTCGGGAGTGGAATAATATTGCCCGTTAATCGGTGTAGCCACTTTGCGGGCTTCGGTCCATTCAAAACGGTCGAGGTTATACGGCCCGGCATCCACCCCATACCAGGAGAAGGTCGTATTTTTTAAGGGGGGCAATGACAGAAACTGCGAAGAATAGGCTTTCCGAAAACGGGTTACCTGCCGCGATTGATATTGATCCCAGTCGGTAATTCCCGAGGTTTTTTTATGAGCGACCACGGAGGGAATTTTTTCCAATATGGCGTTGTCGTACGGCAACGGGGGTACTTCTCCATTTTCATTGATAAAATCCACCGGACGGGTGAGGTGTTTGAGGATACGTTCCAGGTATAAACGCTGAACCTGTCCGTCGCGGGCGAATAGTTCGTCCGGCGCCGCCGGGCTAATTTGGGTTTCCTTTTGGGTAGGTTTTCCGGCTCTGTCCAGTGCATTTCCTTTTTCGTCGCGAAGGAGATACGGAGGGGGAAGGTTTTTTCTTCGCACAAAAGCATCGGGTTCTTTTTCTCCGATGTCTATCATTCGTACCTGGGGCCAAAGAGTTGTGATGGAAAAAGGAATCTCCGGATGTTCATTAGCCAGCTTAATCCAGGCAGCCTCATAAGCCACGGGATTGGTAAGATTTGATTCACGGGAAGCACCCAGCGTATTCTGAAGCACGATCATATAATTCCAGTGCATCGCCAGTTCCTCCTGAATCGCTACCGAATTAGCGCAAGACTGGGCCTGGCTGATTCCGGGAAAATTTCCTTCGGCAAAATAGGTCATTCCCATCCAGTTGAAATTACGCCGAAGGCCGTGGCCGGGGCTAAACCTCGGTGCAACAAAGGAGCGCAACTGATCAATAGGGCTTATTTTTACTTCGGGATGTCCCGGTGCATATTCGCGGATGTCAACGGCGAGTTTTTTTTCCTGCGGGCGGGGAATGGCCACATTGCGATCATTTTGAAAAGAATAAGATTTCCCGCTGCGGCATTCGTCGTAATGTTTGCGATGAAGAGTGGAGGGGATAAACTGGTTATAAATGGCTACTTCGTCGAGATCACCCACAAAATACTGGCGTGCATCATCCCCCCGGTCGCTAAAAAAAATCTGCTTATAACATTGAACACTTCGGCAAATCGTTCCCCGCTGTGCCACAAAGGTTGAAAAACCTTCCGGCATTTCGCCATCCACCCATACTTCTTTCGCCCCGCTTCCTGCATGGTACTTAAAAACCATGTGATGCCATTTCCCATCCGTATAATACCCCAGCGAAAAGGGGCCGGAACCGTTGAGGGGAATTTTGAGGTTATCGTTAAACACTTCACCCGAAGCTGTTTTGACCCAGGTATTAAACCAAATTTCGGAGGCATTCATAAAGAGAAACAGCCCGTTGTCCTGTGTCCAGAAAAAACGCCAGGAGGGGTTCATTTCTCCTTTTCGAAGGCGAAAGAGAAATTCAATTGAAATCGCCTGGTCAAAATCCACCATTGCCGACATCTGCCGGGATTTGTCTGCTCCCAGTGAGAGATATTTGCCGGCCACAGGCTCCCGACTGCCTATCGTCATTCCGGGGTCAGCCTGCCACCGGGCTTTGCCCGTTTTTCCGGCTTCCCATTCGGGCGATTCAAAATCCCAATAGGCAACCGGGCGGATTTCCTGCGCCTGAAGCGAAAACATGACCAACAGAAAAAACAGCGAAATAATGAGTTTCATGGAAAATAGATTATAAAAAAGGCTGCGTATCCAGTCGTTTGGAAATCGCAAAAGCCGCGTTTACCAGTCCGACGTGGCTGTATGCCTGAGGAAAATTCCCCCATTGGCTTCCTGCAGCAGCGTCCACGTCTTCGCTCAGGAGTCCCAGATGGTTGGAATACTTCACCAGTCTTTCAAAAATTTCGATTGCCTCATCGAGTCTGTCCACGCAGGCAAGTGCTTCCACATACCAAAACGCACAAATCAGAAACGTAGTCTCTGGCTCACCGAAATCGTCGGCATGTTTATAGCGATAAAATAACCCTTCTTTTGTTTTAAGCTCTTTTTCCAATGCCTCCACATGCCAGCGTGCGCGGTCGCTTTCGGGGTTGAGGTAATTCATCGTCACCAGTTGCAAAAGGCTGGCATCAAGGTTTTTGGTGCCGATAGCCTGAGTATAAACCGCCCGGTCGGCGTCAAAACAATTTTCGAGTTGTTCGGAAGCAGTTTTGATCAGCCGCTCTGCCAGAGACTTCATTTCGGGGTCATTAAAATGTTTGGCAATTTTCAACGCAGCATGACTGCCCGCCCAGTGAAAGAGATAGGTGTAAGCATGCAACTGTGACTTGTTGCGGAACTCCCACAATCCTGCGTCCGGCTCAAACATAGTGGCTTCTACCTGGCGAAGGATTCGCATAATCAAGGGTAAAAGGTGGGTTTTATCTTCCTGCACCAAACGTTTATCCACAAACAAAGGAAGGAGGGAAACGAGCACCTGGCCATACACATCGTTCTGGATGTGTTCATAGGCCTGATTGCCGACGCGGACAGGCGTATTGTTTTCGTATCCTTTCAGCGGAAGGATTTTTTCGATGAGTTTATCATCGCCGGTGATCGAATACAGGGGCTGAAACCGGTCTTTTTCGCCGAGATTCAATGCGATATTTTCGATATAGTGGGCGTATTGTTCCAATTCGGTAAAATGCCCCAGGTTGGTAAGTGCTTTGAGTGTATAATGGGTATCGCGAATCCAGCAATAACGGTAATCCCAGTTACGGGTACTGCCGGGGGCTTCGGGCAAACTGGTGGTCGTAGCCGCGATAATGGCGCCGGTATCCTGAAACTGGTGAAGTTTCAAGGCGAGAGCCGACCGGATCACCCTTTCCTGGTGAAACTGTCCGATGGAAGTGCGTTTTACCCAACTCTGCCAGTAGAGTTTCGTTTTCTGGTAAAAGGTTTCAAGGGTAGTCTCCAGTTCTGCTTCGAGCGGAATTCCCCAGGTGAGGGCCAGGTGTTTATTTTCATTCAGGATGAATGCTTTTTCTTCCGCAATATAATTCAGCGCAATATTAGTAGTGAGACGCACCTGGCGCTCCAGCCCCATAAACCGAAGGTGGCTGCTGCCAAATAAGAGTTCGGGTATCACTTCGCCATATTCTCCCCGAGGACGGCACACTACACGGATGCGGGGTGTACCTTCAATAGGAACCACCCTTCTGCCGAGGAGCAGGGGTTTGTAATAACGTTCATACTGAAAAAACCTCGGGGCAAAGTCCACTACTTTAAACTTCCCGTCCACACAATCAAACTCTGTCACCAGAATATTGGTATTGTCAATATAATATTGGCGGGAAGTGTAGTTTTCCGTTGCAGGTTTTACGGAAAACTCGCCGCCTTTTTCATCGTCCAGTAATCCACCGAATAAAAAACTGCTGTCAAATTTTGGCCAGCAAAGCCATCCGATATTTGCTTCCGTATCCACAAGGGCGAGGTAGGCACAATTGCCGATTAATCCGTAATTGTAGGTGTGTTTTTTTGACATAAAAAATTTTCGATTATTTCGTTTCAAACTGTTGGTTTACCCATTTTCTCGCAGCCGCATCGGAGGCAAGAAGATCAGAAAGGCTGGGATTTGCCACAAAATCAGCACACTCCAGGGCAGCCTCATTCAAATCCGCGATACGGGTAAAGGAGATTCGGTTTTCCCTAAAAAGCCGATTAGTTTCTTCATTGGCTGCATTCAAAAGGCAGGGGGCATTTCCGCCTTTTTCCAAAACCTGAAAAGCCAGTGCCAGGTTTTTAAAGACTTTTGTATCCACGGTTTCAAAAGTAAATGCGGGATAATTGGCAAACTGAAACCTCGGGAAGGGATTTTTGAGTCTCTGGGGGTAGGCAAGCGCGTACTGAATGGGAAGACGCATGTCGGGCAGGCCCATTTGCGCTTTGATGCTGCCATCCTCAAATTGTACCATTGAGTGGATGATGGACTGAGGGTGAACCACCACCTCAATTTGTTCGACGGTGAGATTAAACAGCCAGCGGGCTTCAATCACTTCGAGGCCCTTATTCATCATTGAAGCAGAATCAATGGTGATTTTCGCGCCCATATCCCAGTTGGGGTGTTTGAGTGCCTGAGCGGGTGTTACTTGTTGGAGTTTTTCGTAAGAATAACCACGAAACGGGCCACCCGAAGCCGTCAGAAGGATTTTTTCTACCGGATTGCCCGCTTCCCCGGCGAGGCATTGGAACAAAGCCGAGTGTTCACTGTCCACGGGAATGATTTCGACCCCGTGTTTTGCGGCGAGTGCGGTTATCATTTCCCCGGCTACAACCAGGGTTTCTTTATTTGCCAGCGCAATGGGTTTTCCGCTTTGAATCGCCCGTATGGTAGGGCGCAGCCCGGCAAACCCCACACAGGCAGTAAGCACCATGTCTATGGACTCCAGCGTCATTATGTCTGCCAGAGCCTCATCTCCGGCGTGAATATTTATGCCTGTACCGGCCAGTGCTTCTTTAAGTGTCGGATAATGTTTGGGGTCGCCAATCACCACATGGGAGGGGCGAAAAGTTTTTGCCTGCCGGATCAGTAAATCCACATTGGAATGGGCGGTAAGCACCTCTGCCGCAAACCGATCCGGAAAACGGCTGATTACGTCCAGTGCCTGTGTGCCAATCGAACCGGTAGAACCCAGAATGGCGATATTGCGGGGAGAAAACATGCAGGAGATTCAGGTTATTCGTACAAACGGGCAATTTACTTTTTTCTCCCGGTAAAAGTTATGCTTTTTTCCGCTTTTGCTGGCGGGAAAACTTCTGGTTTTCATACCATTCGTCGGTGATTTCCATTGCGGCCTCCACCAACTGAATAATGTCCTCCGGGGGACCGTCGGATTGCGAACCGTAAACAAACTCAAAGCCGGTATTTACCTCCGGCCCCTCCAATGCGAGGGTGAGATTACACACATCTCCCTGAGGGTCGGGGAAGGTATAACGCCCAGCCATAGTCAGAATATCTTCGGGTAAAAGTTCCAGCCAATCGTCTAAAAGTGGTTCGTCAGAATTTCCCATAAACATATTGGCGGCATCTTCGGGAGAGCCATCTCCGGCGCGGTTAACCGCGCCGGATTTGCTCAGCATGATGTACAAAAGTTGTTGCTGGTTTACTTCCAGCCTTATAAATATCTTTTCGATCTGAGGCAGTTGCTCCATCTCAAATTTGAAAATCAGCTTTAACCAGTTTACGCATTGCCCGTGCCTTGCGCACCAGTTCGGCAGATTCGTAAAAATTCAGCGTCTGCTGACCGTCGGAAGCCGCTTTTTCGGGTACGGGATGGATTTCATATATCACCCCGTCGGCTCCTGCCATCATCGCAGCCAGAGCTACCGGCTCGACAAAATTGCGGATACCAATCCCGTGAGAGGGGTCGGCAATCACCGGGAGATGGGTTTTTTCTTTCAGGATAGCAATAGCATTAATGTCCATGATGTTGCGGTAGGCATTTTCGTAGTTGCGTATTCCGCGCTCACAGAGCATGATTTTTTCATTTCCTCCGGAATAAATATACTCCGCAGAATGAAGCAATTCTTCAATGGTTCCGGAAATACCACGTTTCAACAGTACGGGTTTGTCCACCTCTCCCAGGGCATCAAGGAGGTTGTAGTTTTGGGTATTGCGGGCGCCCACCTGAAAGACATCCACATATTCCAACATCGCCTCAATCTGGGAAGACTGCATCACTTCGGTGATGATTTTTATTCCGTATTCGCGGGCAACGGCAGACCACATACGAAGCCCGTCAATGCCCAGACCGCGAAAAGAATACGGAGAACTGCGCGGTTTGTAAACGCCACCCCGCATAATTTTAATGCCCTGCTCCACCAGGTGTTCGATAATTTCCCGAATCTGCTCTTCATTTTCAATAGAACAGGGACCGGCCATCATGGTAAAACTACCTTCTTTAATGATTACCCCATCGCCGAGATCTATGGCCGTAGGTTCCACTTTCCAGGTGCGGGAAACAAGTTTGTAGTCATCCTTAATCCGATGAATGTCCCGGACACCGGGAAGAGTGCCGATCCGGCGCGGATCTATTTCCTTTTTGCCAACGGCCACAAGATAATGGCCACCCTGCGTTTTGACTTCGCGGGATTTATAGCCGATTTGTTTCACTTCTTCTGCAATGGCTTTTTGCGCTTCCGCAGAGATATTCGTGTCTAAATGAATAATCATAATAATTCTTCGGTTGGTTTAACTGATAATTGGGGGTTATTCAGAATGAGGAAGAAAAAATTTTTGAATCGGTTCCAGTGCGGATTTTATGGATAAAAGAACGGATTACGTTTTCATCGGCGCCCGAAGAAATCGCTTTAATAAAGGCACTGCCTATAATTGCGCCGGCGTTGTAATCGGCAGCTTTGCGAAAACTTTCAGGGCCGGAGATGCCAAATCCTACCAGTGTAGGGTTTTGGAGTTTCATCGCGGTTATTCTTTCAAAATAGGTCAACTGCGCCGGGCCAAAACCATCGGTTTTGCCGGTGGTACTGTCGGTGGACACGACGTAGATAAACCCTTTGGTTTCTGCATCAATTCTCCGGATGCGAGCCTCACTTGTCTGTGGGGTAATCAGAAGAATATTTGACAGATTACAGGATTCAAATAAAGAACGATAGTTTTCGAGGTATTCATCGAGAGGAAGATCGGGAAGAATAACTCCGTCAATCCCTATTTCGGCAGCTTTGTGGCAGAATTTTTCCACCCCAAACTGCAAAACCGGATTTATATACCCCATAAGCAGAAGGGGAATGTCCACAGACTCCCGGATGTCTTTTAACTGATCAAAAATCAGCGACAACGAAATGCCGTTTTCCAATGCCTGCTGGTTACTTTGCTGAATGGTGGGGCCATCGGCGACCGGATCGGAAAAAGGAATTCCGATTTCGATCATGTCCACACCGGCATCGGCGAGATGTCGGATCAGCGGCGCGGTATCTTCGAGCCGGGGATAACCTGCGGTGAGGTAAATAGACAATATATCCCCGCTTTTTTCCTGGAAAAGTCGCGTGATGCGATTGTTCATTCTACTTCAGGTTGAAAATTCATATACGTTGTCAGATCCTTATCCCCGCGTCCGGAGAGGTTGATTACCACTACTTCATCGGGTGAAAAGGTCATTTTTTCCAAAGCAGCGAGGGCATGTGCCGACTCAAGTGCAGGAATAATGCCTTCCATTCTGCTGAGTAAATAGCCTGCTGTCACCGCTTCCTGATCGGTTATGTACTGAAATTCCGCTCGACCGGAAGAATACAAGTGGGCATGAACAGGGCCAATTCCCGGATAATCCAGTCCTGCCGAAATGGAATGCGGTTCCACCACCTGACCATCCGGGGTTTGCATCAGGAGCGTTTTACTTCCATGCAAAACCCCCGGTTTTCCCAGGTAGGTTGTTGCCGCCGAAAGTCCGGAACTAAGTCCATGCCCGGCAGCTTCTACCGCTACGAGGCGAACGGAGGGTTCATCCAGAAAGTGATAAAAGGCTCCCATCGCATTACTCCCACCGCCTACACAGGCCATCACGATATCGGGCAATGGGTTGCCCGTTTTTTCGGTCAGTTGAATGCGAATTTCCTCGCTGATCACCGACTGAAAACGAGCGACCATATCGGGATAAGGATGCGGTCCGACGACAGAGCCAATGATGTAATGTGTGTCGCGGGGATGATTGATCCAATGGCGCATGGCTTCGTTGGTAGCGTCTTTGAGGGTTTGACTGCCGCTCGTTGCCGGTATTACTTCGGCTCCGAGCATTTTCATGCGCTGGACATTGGGTTTTTGCCGCTCGATGTCCACCGCACCCATATAGACAATACACTCCATGCCCATGAGAGCACATACCGTAGCCGTTGCCACGCCGTGCTGACCTGCACCGGTTTCGGCAATGATTTTTTGTTTGCCCAGCCTGCGTGCCAGCAGGATTTGGCCCAGGGTATTGTTGATTTTATGCGCCCCCGTATGGTTCAGATCTTCCCTTTTTAGAAAAATCCGCGAGCCATAACGTTTCGACAGCCGCTGTGCTTCATACAATGGAGAGGGTCTGCCGACATAATCCTTAAGCAAAGCATAAAACTCCTCCTGAAAGGAAGGTTCTGCGATGATGTCCAGATATTTTTCCCGAAGTTCTTCCACATTGGGAAAAAGCATTTCAGGAATGAATGCGCCACCGTACTCACCGTAATAACCACGGGCATCTGCCTGATAACGGCTGGAGGTTTTTACCTTGTCCATGTCTGTCGGTTTGATAATTGATTAAACATGGGAAATTTCGGTTTTCAGCTTTTTTATTTTTTCCGGGTCTTTTTCTCCTGGCCGTACCTCAAATCGGCTGTTGATGTCCAAAGCGAAAAAATGCGGATGCGAAAACCGGCATATAGCAGGGATTTCTTCCGGGCCAATTCCTCCACTGAGAAAAAAAGGAATGTTAAGATCATAGTCCGACAGAATATCCCAGTCAAAAGTCACTCCGTTGCCTCCGGGTTTTTTTCCTTTGGTATCAAAGAGAAAATAATCCACCACTGATTGATAAGGTAAAAGCTGCGAAAAGTCCATTTCTTCTCCTACCGAAAAAACCTTTATTACCTCCAGGCCGGAACGGCGGAGGGAAAGGCAGGTTTCCGGAGACTCATTTCCGTGGAGCTGAACCATATCCAGGCCAAAACTTTCGACTTTTTCTTCCATAAAAGCCTTGTCTGCATTGACAAAAACGCCCACTTTTTTTACAGAATCAATAAAGCGTACAAATTCCGGTCGCAGAGAGTCTCCGACATTTCGGGGAGATTTTTCGTAAAAAATAAACCCCAGGAAATCCGGTTCCAGCCCTAGTATCAATTCAATATTCGGGCGAAATTTCATCCCGCAGACCTTTAGCTTCATTTTTTTCAGGCGTTTTGTTTTTCGGCTTCCAGAAGTTTGCGAAACTGCTGAATAAAACGCAGGCAGGTTTTCGGCGGATTCGGAGTTTTCATAAAATGAGCACCGATGAGGAACCCGTCAAACCCTGCTTTGCGGAGCATAAAGGCATCCTCGGGGGAAGTGATTCCGCTTTCGGATACGGTAGCAAGGCCGGAAGGAATTTTGCTAAACAAAGACAGGGAAGTATCCAGAGAAATGCTCCCGTCTTTGAGGTTGCGGTTATTGATCCCAATGATGTCCACGTGTTCATTCACACTGCGGTCGAGTTCGTTGGCATCGTGTACTTCGAGCAATACTTCCAGGCCGAGGGAATGGGCAAAAGCGGCCAGACGGCGAATAACTTCGGGATAAAGTGCCGCAGCAATCAGCAGGATGGCATCCGCGCCGATAGAGCGTGCTTCCACAATCTGATACTCATCAATGATAAAATCTTTGCGGAGTACCGGGCCATAAATCATCTGGCGCACTTTGGTGAGGTCTTCGTTTTTGCCTCCGAAATACTTTTCATCCGTCAATACCGAGACAGCAGAGGCTCCGGCATGCATATAGCCATTGGCCACCTGATCCACCTGGATATAGGGGTTTAGGTCATTTCGGGCGGGCGATTTTCGTTTAATTTCAGCGATAACACCCACCTTGTCGGGACGTTTCACATATTTTTTCAGTGAAACACAGGGAGAGTCAAAATAGATGGACTGTTCCAGCAGTTTGACCGGGTACAGTTCCCGTTTTTTTTCAACTTCCTGCTTTTTGTTAGAGAGAATTTCGTCGAGAATAGACATTCTGATTTATTTATCAATGAATTTTTGAAAAGCCATTTTTGCCTTTCCGGAAAACAGGGACTCTTTTGCGATTTTTATCGAGTCTTCCCGGCTCAGGTTTGGTCGGGCACATTGGATAGCCATGCAGGCATTTGCCAAAACCACTTCCTGCTGAGCTTGTGTTCCCTTGTTTTCCAGAACATTTATAAAAATTTTAGCTGCATCTTCCACGGTTTTTCCTCCAAATAAAGTTTCGGGACTCCACTGCTGAAACCCCAGATCGCCCGGTGAAATAATCTCTTCCCCTTCGTTGTTAAGACATTTGGTATTACCGGTAAGAGAAATTTCATCATAGCCATCTAATGAATGCAAAATTGCAAATCTTTTATCTGTTTTTTGGTAAATATACCCATAAAGTCTTGCTAGTTCCAGACTAAATACCCCGACCAGTTGATTTTTGGGTAAGGATGGGTTTACCATCGGTCCAAGCATATTAAAAAAAGTCTTTATACCCAACTCTCGGCGGATAGGTCCGACGTTTTTCATCGCCGGATGAAACAGGGGTGCGTGGAGGAAACAGATGTTTGCCCGATCCATTTGCCGGCGCAGGTTATCATAATCATTAGTGAAGGTTCCGCCCAGGTATTCGATGACATTGGAGGAGCCGGAGACGCTGGAAACGCCATAATTGCCATGTTTGGCAACGGCCACGCCGGCACCGGCAGTGACAAAAGAGGCCAGGGTGGAGATGTTAAAAGTGTCTTTGGCATCGCCACCGGTACCGCAAAGATCCACCGGCTGATAATCGTCCAGATTTACCCGAAGGCAAAGTTCCAGCATGGCTTCCCGAAAACCCGAAAGTTCCTCCACCGTTATGCTTCGCATCTGAAAAACGGTGAGAAAAGCGGCAATTTGTGCCGGATTATAATGTCCCCCCTGTGCAATTTTTTTCAAAATTTCTTTCGCCTCTTCCAGGGTAAGTGTGTTATGTTCAAAAAGGTAGTTCAGAATTGCCTTCATTTTATCGGAATTGCACAGGCTTTGAACGGTTCGATATAACCACCTGTATGTTAACTTAAGATTAATTTTCCAACCAGTTTCGTAGAATCGGGATTCCGTATTCCGTGATGACCGATTCGGGATGAAATTGAAGACCGTAAACCGGGTATTTTTTATGGCGAATGGCCATTACTTCCCCGAGTTCGTCCACGGCCAGGAGATCAAGCTGTCCGTTGAGGGTTGCCTTTCGCACTGCCCAGCTATGGTATCTGCCGATTTGAAAGGTAGTAGGAATTCCCTTGAACAAAGAATCCTCTGGTCGTAGTATCTGAATCGAAGTAGCCATGCCGTGAAGCACTTCGGGGAGGTTATAAAGTTCTGCTCCGAATGCTTCTGCAATGCCCTGATGCCCGAGGCAAACGCCTAGAATGGGTTTATGGGGCGAGTATCGGCGGATGATTTCCGGCATAATTCCGGCTTCTGCCGGGACGCCCGGTCCGGGTGAAAGCAGAATTCGGTCATACACTTCGATATCTTCCACGGAAAGAGCGTCGTTGCGGAAAATATCCATATTACCTCCATAACCGAGTTCGCGGATGATATGCACGAGGTTGTAGGTAAAGGAATCGTAATTATCCAGTACAAGGATTTTCATCGTGTGGGGGTTAAATTTCTTCTGCCTGGCGGATCGCCTTGCGCAGAGCCATTAGTTTATTATTGACTTCCTGTAATTCATTTTCGGGAAGGGATCTCGCCACAATGCCGGCGCCCGCCTGGTAGTAGAGGGTATTCTTCCGGCTGAGAAAAGATCGGATCATAATCGCCTGATTAAACGTTCCGTCGAAACCCAAATACCCGATACACCCTCCGTAAAAACCCCGGTTTTGGTTTTCGTATTTATTGATCAGTTGCATTGCCATGTGTTTGGGTGCGCCTGACAAGGTTCCGGCGGGAAAGGTATCGGCCACTAGTTGCAGAGAAGATACATTAGGGGTAATCTCTGCCGTAACTCTCGATACGAGGTGGATTACATGGGAGAAATATTGTATTTCCTTAAAAGTATCCACCTTCACGCTGCTGCCGTTCCGGCTGAGGTCGTTGCGGGCGAGGTCCACCAGCATGATATGTTCCGAATTTTCCTTCGGATCGTCAAAAAGTTTTCGCGCAAGCCGGGAATCTTCTTCGTCATTGCCGGTGCGCCGAAATGTACCGGCAATGGGGTGAATGGTCGCACGTCCATTTTGTACTACCAGTTGCGCTTCGGGAGAAGACCCCATCAGCTTAAAACTTCCATAGTCACAATAAAACAGATAGGGAGAGGGGTTAATGGAGCGCAGTGCGCGGTAAACGTTAAACTCATCGCCTTCAAAATCCTGAGAAAACTGTCGGGAGAGCACAATTTGAAAAACATCCCCCCGCTGACAGTGTTCAATGCCCTTTTTTACCATTTCCAGGTACTCTTCGGGGGTATTATTGGCGTCTTCTTCTCCCTGGGTGCGAAAACGATACAGGGGCAGGCTGGGGTTATTGAGCAGTGCTTCAATGCGGTCGAGGCCCTTTTCCCGATCATTGTATATATGCTCAAAAAGGTACATCTCATTGTTGAAATGATTAATCACAATGATATACCGGTAAGCCCGGTAAAGCAGGTCGGGAATCATTCGCGCTTCGTCCAAATAGGTCTGAACTTCAACGGTTTCATAGTATCGCACCGTATCATAAGCCTGAAAGCCAAAAAGGCCGTTGTTGCTGAATTTCAGGCCGGAAGGTTCGGGTTCAAAGGCCCGGGAAAATGCCTGTAGCCTTACCGGCAGTTCTCCGGGAGTTTGCAACTTATTCGACTCGTATTTGCCATCGGGATAGGTAATGAAAACTTCCCCCCTGCTGACTTCAAAACTGGCGATAGGTTCGAGACAGATATAGGAATAAGAGTTTTCGTTGCCGTGATAGTCAGAACTTTCCAACAGGAGCGGATTTTCGAAATGATCTCTGAGCCGTAAGTAAACACTTACCGGAGTGATCGTATCCGCAAGCCGTTTTTTCATTCGGGTTTTTAGCGGAAAAGAGTGTATGGGGACATTTAATGTTTCCGTTTTCATTCTGTAAGGGTTTTATCTGACAAAAGAAAAGGGCTTACTCCGGGAAGGGAGTAAGCCCATATAGAAGGGATATTTTATGAGTTATTGCATAAATATACCCGGGACTCCCTGTGATAAAATCAGAGGACGCCACCAATATGTATTATGCAAAAGATGAGTCATTTTTTTAATATTCTTGCAGACAAATATAGCGACCGAAACATCATTTGCAAATTTTTTCCTAAAATTTATATTATCATCAGGGTTGAACATAGATTTTTCGAAGGATTACATCCTCCTGATGTTTGGCTACCACGTATTCAAAAAAGGTTCGGATCGCCTCGTATTCACTGGGTTGGAAAGTGGTTTTGTTCAGAAGAATGGTACTGGTAAGGTGGAGGATTTTGCCCATTTCCAGTACATTGTAGGTAAAGGAGCCTCCATTGTTGGGCAAAATTACCCGAATCGGTTGAGGCAACTGGGCCACTTCGTACCCCTCCGGGATTCGCAATCCGAGCATGTGAGAGTCGCGGAGCGGATAGGTAAAATCCACGGGCGTCAGGCGATTTTTTTCGACAAAGGGATTTTCGCTCACCATTTTTACCATCATTGGTTTCAGGAATACTAAATCGTCAACCGCACGGATAAAATCACCGGTTGCAACCTCACAATTAATAATAAGGGGTTCCTCATCCGTTTTTTCCGCATTCTTAACTTCATCACTGATGATTTGGGGGTTTTTCATGCCGATGAGTACAAAGTCGCGGAGGTATTCTTCCTGCCGATCTTGAAACTGAGACAAGCGATCTCTTTCAAGCACTGCGCTGTAATTTTCATTAATAACCGAAATATCGCCGGAGAGCTGGCTGCCATTTTTGTCCAGGTCAAAACGGCTGTAAGTTGTACGCACAATCTTATTCTGGTCACGGAGTTTTACCCATTTTCCGCCTTCCTCATCCACGAGATAACCGAGTTCATTGAGGTCGTTTTTGGGTAAAATGCCAAAAACCTCCGACTCGCCGACAGCATCCAGCAAGATTTCTTTGTCTTCAAGAATTACCGCTACGATGAGGTGGTTGAACTGAGACATCGCCGGATAAATCGTCTGCAAAAGCCCTTGATCGCGGGTGCGAATCATTACCGGCCATACTTCAAACCCGGCATCCTGCAACAGGTACAACAGGAGGAGGTTGATTTCGGAAGAAGAACCGGATTTTCGGTTGAGTGTCTGGCTGATGTTCCAGGTTTCGGTGGAATAGGTTTTATCCCAGGAATATTCCTTGCGGACGTATTCATAAATCGCCCTCGCACGATCTCTTTGCCAGGTGTGGGTGTCGGTAGCATTACGGGAAATGTGCTGAATTTCGGCGCGGTCGGTTTTGTTGCGAATCTTCGATTTTTTAACCACAAACTCCGCCAGTTCCTGCCAGTTATCAAAAACAGCATTTTTTACGCTGCGGGAGAGAAAATCCTCCGCAAGCTCCAGCCGGATACCGGGAAGATAATCTTTGGTTTCCGGGGTAAAACTTTCCGCAACGATAGCCGGAAGATTGATCATCATATACATATCGTGGGATCCGGCAAAATTGGCATAAAATCTATTTCCAAAATCGCGGAAAGTATATTGCATATTTCGGGTAAAGAGGTCGGAGGTATTGATTGCCTGTTGTTGAAACCGCGAAGTATAATGGGAAATTTCGCCTTCTGCCCCCTGTAAAAGCCGCACATATTTATACCCGTCAGGAATATAGGTGTGGTATTCGGAGTGTACTACCGGCAGGTTTCCCTGAAATATCCACGGTTTGAGTTGAGCAAAGTTTCGCGAAATAATCTCATACGAAAACTCAATCACCGATCCGGGTTTGACAAAGGGGAAGTTTAGCACCACTTCCATAGAATCTTTTCCTTTTCTGACTTCGTGGATTTTCCGGGGATTAATTTTGAAAGAAACCACTTCTCCGATCGCATTCAGGTTGTAAGTTGCGGCTTTTATCTCGGAGAGAGTTTCACCTCTTATTGGAGAAAGGTAAGACACAACCACACGGGAGAGGTTTGCCTGATTATGGGTATTGAGAATTTTGATTCTTCGGTGAAAGGTATATTTGATCCGGGGTGCGCGGCTGATAAGTTCAAAAGACACTGCCCCGTAATCAAATAAAATTACCGCTTGAGTGCCCTCCGCCCAGTCGTCGCTACCCGATTGGATGTCTTCTACGGATATTTTCCCAAATTCTCGGGCATTTTCACTCTGCCCGAAAGCAAAGGAGGCACTACATGAAATGGCAATAATCGAAAAAATAATTCTGAAAATAGAGATTTTCATAATCTTGCATGATTAGTATTCTGGCCTCCAATTCCAAAAAAATCACCCATGAATGTACTACTTCCCGGATGCAGAATCAATACTCATCCTAACTATTACAGAAAGGGAAATGTTCGGATAAAATAAAAGGCTGCTTCCATGAGGGAAACAGCCTTGTGTCTAATCATTAGTGTCTGATCGTTTGTACCGCTGCCAGGAATCGAACCTGAATCTAGAGTTTAGGAAACTCCTATTCTATCCATTGAACTACAGCGGCTAATATTGTGCGAAAATAAGGAAAATTCCCAAATGGAGGCAAATTCAGGCACAAATTAGCCGCAGAGAACAAAATCAATATACAATCGCCGAAACCGAAAGGGTTTCAATCACCTCACGGGTATTGGTAACGAGAGTTATATAACAGTTAAGGTTGCCCGTAGAAACCGGCGAAAGTTTAATTTCTACCATCCCATTTTTATCAGGAAGAATCGCGGTTGAAGGTTCATTCACAACCATACAACTACAATTGCTGGTCGCGCCGGTAATACGCAGGGGTTTTCCTCCCGTGTTTCTAAATTGAAATCGAAAGGTTTGAGCACTTCCGACCGGCACATAACCAAAATCAAAAAACTTACTAATCCAGCTTGCTTCCGATTTTACTTCGGAGGTTGCTGTGCTTGCGTTTTTTTCCGTTGGATAAATCCGCGTGGGGAAAATCATCAGTTGTGCAAAGAGTGAGCAGGTACCAAGAGTAAGGAAGGTAAAAAAAAGTATGAGTACCCGAAACATAGAAAATTAAGTTTGTCATCTGTCATTCATACCGAAAGATAGACACACCCATAATTTTGACAAATCCTGTTTTGGAGGTGACCTAACAAGGTCAAAACACCCATAATCCTTCCTCATCCATCCTGATTTCCACCCTTTTTTCCTCAAACCCCAACTGGATAATATGGTTGGCAAACTGCCCGTGATCGTGTTCTTCCAAACCTACTGAAATCACTTTTTTACCCAAAAGAGAAACCCATACCGGTGAAGAACTCATGTCAATACGATCCAGTACTACCTGCCCCTGAAATTGCCGGAATACCCTGGTCTGCTCAAATCCATAGTTCAATGGTTTGATTGTGATACCCGAACTGTTTTCCCCTGCGTGAATGGTCAAATGCACATTTTCCGAAAAAAAAAGCTCCACCCAGTCCAATGATTCAAACCCTTCGCCATGGGCAGACAGATTTTTCCAGACCGTATAAAACACCCGCTCCAGCGTTTCACCCTGAATGGCCGCCAACTGCTTTTTTTCTGACTCAGAGAAGTATCCCGGAATTTGTTCAAACATGCTCATTTTCTTTCTCCGGCAAATTCTGTAAGTTGAGTTAAAAAGCCAAATAAGGCCGCTATTTTTTATGAAACGACCGTTTAGGAAAAATTTTTCCATGAAAAATATCAACACTAAAAAATGGTTTTGCGCAATAATTTTTTTCCCGCTGTATGGCTTTGGGCAGAACCTTGTCAGCAATCCGGGGTTTGAACAACACAGTGCCCTGCCAGTTTTTCTTTCCGGCTGGTCTCTCGTAAACGGTTGGAACAATGCAGGCTACGGCATTACTACGCCGGATTATTACCACTCCGGTAGTGTCTCGGTTGCCGCAGGCCTCCCTAATTCTCAGTTTGCCCGAATCTCTCCTTTTGCCGACAGTGCTATTATGGGGTATTATGCCTATGAAAAAGTCGGCAACCTCACCTACCGCGAATATATTCAGACCCGGCTGACTTCTCCCCTTATCCCCGGAACGGCATACCGGGTTTCGATGGCTCTTTCCAATGGCAATACCAAACCACCGGCATTTGGAGGTACCAATGGAGCCGGTATTCTTTTTTCGGTATTACCGGTGAGCCAGACCGCCACGGGACCTGCCTATACCGGGCCTATCAACCTCAGCGCCGACTGGCACCTTCCGGATATTCTATGGGATTCCGGCTGGCAGAAATTTACTTTTTTTTACCTCTCCTACGACCCGGCTGAATACCTGACTATTGGCAATTTCCTACCGGACAGTGCCACCCTTAAATATCATCCGTCGGGTACAATTCCATTCAGTTTTGCCTCCTACTTCTATGTGGATGAAGTTTCGGTAGTTCCTACCCTGCTCCTCAGCGGAAATGATACGATCTGTCAGGGTGATACGGCTTTTCTTTCCGCCACATTAGCTCCTTCCTGGAAATGGATAACCAGCGACGGGCACAACATCGGAAATTCGCAAACCCTTTCCGTCAGCCCGGCAACAACTACCACTTATCAGGTAATTTCCGGAACCGATACTGCCCGCCATACGGTATTTGTCATTCCCCTCCAGGCCTTAGACCTCGGCTCCGATACGATCCTTTGCACCGGAGAAACACTGACCCTCCGGGCATTTACCCCCGATACTCGAAGCTATTTATGGCAGGACGGGTCGGACCAGCCGGAACTGACCGTCGGGCAGGCGGGAACTTATTATGTCACCGTCGGCCACGCCTGCGGAACTCTTACCGATACCCTGCAAATTTCCACACAGGAGCCTCCTCGGTTGGAACTCGGCGACGATGAAACCACCCTCTGCACAGGAGAAGAAATCATACTCACAGGGGTTCCGGGAATCGTTTGGGAAAATGGCAGCAGAGACCCCCTCCGCACCATCCGGAGCGGAGGTTTATTCACCGGAGAAGTGCGCAACCATTGCGGTTTTGCCCGCGATACCGTGAGAGTGAAGATGGGATTTTCGGCTTTGGTCAATTTGGGAAATGATACAACCCTTTGCAATAACGAATCACTGGTGCTGGACGTTTTACAAAATGGCGAAGCCGATTATTTGTGGTCCGACGGCACCCAGCAGCCCTTTCTTCAGATAGGAACACCCGGAATATTTTCCGTGCGGGTTACCACAGAATGTGGCACCTGGCGGGATGAAATCCTCGTAAACTATCTCACCCCGCCACAAATAAACCTCGGCAAAGACACCACCCTCTGCACAGACAGAGCAGAGAGTTTTACCCTTTACGCCTATCAGCCCTTTGCCCGGTATCGCTGGCAGGACGGATCCGACAAACCCTATTTTGAGGTCAAACAAGCAGGTTTATATCGGGTAGAAATTTCTAACGAATGTGGCATAACCACCGACGAAATTCAGGTGGAGGAAGAACTATGCGACTGCCACGTATTTTTCCCCAATGCATTTACCCCCAACGATGACGCCGTAAATGAAACATTCGGAGCAGTCTATAGCTGCGAAATCAGTTCCTGGCAAATGACAATATACGACCGTTGGGGCAAACTTTTAGATTCGGCAGAAAACCCCGACTATCAGTGGGACGGAAAGTTTCGTGGAAAAGAATGCCCGGAGGGAGTATATGTGTGGAAATTGCGTTATAATCGAAAAAACGAACCCATTATTGAAAAAGGCGGTACCATTACATTGATCCGATAAATAAGGAAGGTTACTTTTGCGGAAACGAAATTTCCCATGAACGACCGCCCCGTAAAAATCGGCATTATTAATGTCTCCGACCGCGCCAGCGCGGGTATTTATGAAGACCTTCCCGGGAAGGCCATCGTCGCAACCCTACAAGAGTACCTGATCACCCCCTGGGAGCCGGTATATAAAGTTATTCCCGACGAACAAGACCAGATTGAAGCCGCCTTAAAATACATGGCCGACGAAGCCGGATGTTGCCTTATTGTCACTTCCGGAGGAACAGGCCCCGCCAAACGCGACGTCACCCCGGAGGCAACCGAGGCAGTATGCGACAAGATGATGCCCGGTTTTGGAGAACGAATGCGCGCCGAAAGCCTCAAATATGTGCCGACGGCCATCCTTTCCCGGCAGACCGCCGGTATCCGAAATCGCACCCTGATTGTCAATCTTCCCGGCAAACCCAAAGCCATACGCGAATGCCTCGACGCCATTTTCCCCGCGGTGCCTTATTGCATAGATTTGCTGGAAGGCCCTTTTTTAGTTTGCAACGAAACCATCATCAAACCCTTCCGCCCCAAAGCGGGTTGATACTATTGCTCATTGGTAAAAACAATATTTCTTTAATCCTTGTATATTTGTCAATCCTATCCAAAGTAAGACAACCAAAACCTTCTATTATGAAAAAAATTTCCCTTGCATTAGGGTTTGTACTGGGGATGATATTTTTATCACCGGTTTCCGTAACCGCCCAAAGTACCGCTACCCTCAACATCGCCGCCGATGTAGAGAAAAAAGTAAATCCGCAGGACGCCGAGATACCTTTTGACCCGGAAACCCGCACCGGAACCCTGGAAAACGGGTTGCGTTACTACATCCGAAAAAATGCCCTGCCGGAAAACTACGCAGAACTTCGCCTCGCCGTAAACGCCGGTTCGATTCAGGAAACCGACGAACAACAGGGGCTCGCGCATTTTGTGGAGCACATGTGTTTCAATGGAACCAAAAATTTCCCTAAAAGTGCCCTTGTTGACTATCTCGAATCCATTGGCACCAAATTTGGCGCGCACCTGAACGCTTTTACCAGCTTTGATGAAACCGTCTATATGCTCCGCGTGCCGACCAACGACGAAGAAAAATTCAACAAAGGTATGAGCATCCTCGAAGAATGGGCACACAATGTAACCTTTGAGGGGGAAGAAATTGACAAGGAAAGAGGCGTTGTGGTAGAAGA
Organism: Bacteroidia bacterium; assembly: GCA_033764335.1. GTDB lineage: Bacteria > Bacteroidota > Bacteroidia > J057 > J057 > JAGQVA01. The sequence continues at coordinate 321,699 of JANRJC010000017.1, forward strand.
ATGGAGAACCCGGCTCGGAGCATCCAACCGTATTATGCAGGAAACCCTTCCCAAAACTTTTTACAACTCCCGGTATGCCGACCGCCTTCCGATCGGGAAAAAAGAAATTCTGGAAAACTTCGAATACGAAACTTTGCGCCAGTACTACCGCGACTGGTACCGGCCAGATCTTATGGCCGTAGTCGCCGTAGGCGACTTTGAAGTAGAAGCCGTCGAAAAAATGATTCGCGAACGTTTTGGTAAAATCGCTCCGGTCAGCAATCCGAAACCCCGCGAAATCTTTGAAGTACCCAACCACAAAGAAACCCTTATTTCCATTATTTCCGACGAAGAAGCCTCCTCCAACCGGATCGAAGTCCAGTACAAACACGAAGTACGTGAGTATAACACCCTGGCCGACTACCGGAAGTCTATCCTGGAGCGCCTCGCCAGCCAACTTATTGACCTGCGACTGGAAGAACTGATGCAGAGCGACAATCCGCCCTTTACTTTTGCCTATTCCGGTTACAGCGGACTGGCTCGCTCCAAAGACGATTATACCTCCCTGGCCATTGTGCCTGACGGTGGTTTTATGCGTGGACTGGAAGCACTTTTGACCGAAAATGAAAGAGCTATTCGATTTGGTTTTACCGAATCTGAACTCGAAAGAGCCAAAAAAAGCCTGATCGCCGGACTCGAACAGCGGGAAAGAGAAAAAGACAAAACCCCTTCCAACCGCCTGGTAATGTCCTATGTCTATCACTACCTTTCCGGCGATCCCGTGCCCGGTATCAGCAATACCTTGATGCTTCACCGGAAATTTCTGCCGGAGATCAAACTCGAAGAGGTTAATGAAGAATTTCGCGGTTTTATCACTGAAGAAAACCGGGTGATTACCCTCGCCGGTATCCGCAAAGAAGGGGTAGTGATGCCCGAAGAAGCCGATGTAAAAGACCTCTTAATCCGCATTTCCCAAAAAGAACTGGAACCCTATCAGGACGAAGTGATGGATGCTCCGCTGATGGCAGAAATTCCCCAACCGGGAACCATTACCGAAACCAAAACCATCGAAAGCATCGGCGTAACCGAAATCACTTTTGCCAACGGAGTAAGGGTAATCCTTAAACCTACGGACTTCCAAAATGATGCTATCAGCATGCAGTCTTATAGCCCCGGCGGTACTTCCCTCTATTCCAATGAAGAATATATGTCTGCCTCCACTGCCAGTGGCATCGTAAGCCAGTCAGGACTCGGCGATTTCACTAATATTCAACTGGATAAATTCCTGGCAGACAAGGTGGCCAGTGTTTCTCCTTATATAAGCGAGTTGAACGAAGGTATAAACGGCAGTTGTTCGCCCAAAGACCTGACCACTTTTATGCAAATGGTCAATCTTTATTTTACCCGTCCGCGAAAAGACGAAACCGCATTCACCTCTCTGATGACCAAAACTAAAGGTTATTTTGCCAATCTGCTTTCAAACCCGGAAATGTATTTCCGCAGTGAAGTGGCAAAAATTATGAGCAGCGACCATTTTCGCCGGGAATATATCGCTTCCCCCGAAAAACTCGATATGATCAAACTCGACGACGCTTTCCGGATTTATCAGGAGCGGTTTGCCGATGCGGGGGATTTTACCTTCTTTTTTGTGGGTAATTTTGACGTGGAGGCCATCAAGCCGGTTCTTGCAACCTATCTCGGAAGCCTTCCCTCCAATGGCCGTATCGAAAACTGGAAAGATGTCGGAGTCGTAAGCCCGGAAGGACCTTTGGAAAAAGTTTTTTATAAAGGCCGCGAACCCAAAAGCCTCGTTCAAATGAAATGGCAGGGAGATTTTGAGTGGAACGGCAAAAATCGCTACAACCTCAATTCGATGGTTCAGGTACTTCGCATTATGCTGCGGGAGTCCATGCGGGAAGACAAAGGCGGAGTTTATGGAGTAGGTGCAAATGTAACCCCTTCCAAAGAACCCAAGTCGGAGTATGACATTACGATTTCCTTTACTTGTTCTCCCGAAAATGCCCGAAGCCTGATTGAGACAGCCCTAAAAGACATCGAAACCCTCAAAAAAGAAGGAGCCTCCGAAAAAAATCTTCAGAAAGTAAAAGAAGCCCAGCGGAAAGATATTGAGGTCGGACTGAAAGACAATGGCTATTGGATGCAGGGACTGGTTTCCGCCTACCGATATAACGGAGACCCGGAAAACATGCTCAAACAACACGAAGCCATAGACAAACTCAAAAGCAGCGACGTGAAAAAAGCCGCGAAAAAATACTTTGTTCCCGGCAACTACGCTGAGTTTTTACTATTACCCGAAGAAAAACAGGAGCGGTAAAAGAGTAACGATTGCGATTTCCAGCTAAAACTTGTATTTTAGGAGAGTTTTAGCTGGAAATCATTTTTTATGTCCAGCTAAAACAGGGTTTTTTACTTAGTTTTAGCTGGATATATTGGAAAATGGCGGGACGATCACAAAAATAATTGAAGAACTGCAACATTCGGGATTTATTCTCCCTTTTTACGCTTTTGGAAATAAGAAAAAAGACATTACCTATCGCCTGACCGATGAATATTCTATTTTTTACCTGACCTTCATCGAAAATAAAAGGCTGGAAGAAAAAGGTATATGGAATAAATTCAGCCAAACCCAAATGTATAAAATCTGGACCGGCTATGCCTTTGAAAATTTATGCCTGAAACACATTCCCCAAATCAAAAAGGCGCTGGGTATATCCGGAGTTTATTCCGAAAGTTCGACCTACCGCAAGCAGGAAAAAGACGGGAAACCCGGCTTACAGATAGACCTTCTAATTGACCGAAATGACCATGTAATCAACCTTTTTGAACTCAAATTTTACAACACCGATTTTACCGTTACAAAAACTTTTGCCCAAGAATTACGCACTAAAATGGCCGCATTCAAGGCCCATACACAAACCCGCAAGCAGCTATTTTTTACCCTTATGACCACCTTTGGGCTGGAACCCAACGAACACAGCCTGGGCCTGATTGATCAGGTGCTGACAATGGATGTGTTGTTTGAGGAGGAATAAGAGCCATGAGTTGGGGAAATGACAGCGGTAAATACGTTTTTTCAACTGCTGCTAATATAGTTACTTAGTCTTTTTGAAAACTAGGTAAAGTCCCTTTATGCGTGCTTAGACGCGCCCCGAAAATAAAATTTGAGGGGTAGCATCTATTCTACAAACATTTAACCCCTCCGGGGTTTGATCTGCGATCAGCTTTTACGAATCGAAGATTCCCCTTTAAGGAGCGAGAAGTTCGACCCCGGAGGGGTACCCTGAAATACGGGTTTATCCGTCTTCGATTCTTTAAGAGCGCGAAGCGCGACCCCGGAGGGGTCAAATGTTTGTAGCTCTAAGCCGATCTCCTTATTTTTAGCTCAAAAGGCGCGTCCTCGCACGCCTATTTGGCGTTTAGCTAGTTTTTACACTCAAACACAAGTCGCTTGCAAATTTTTTCGCCGTAGAATAAGGTTCTCGCAAAGTTCGCTAAGGTTCCGCAAAGACCGCCAAGTGCCTCTTCGCGCACTTTGCGAGTTTTTTGCGCACTTTGCGAGAACCTCTTTTTCGCAAACCAATCTCATTTGAGTAGAAATCCCCTTCCCCCAAAAAGAAACTCCCGAAACGAAGTTCGCTCCGGGAGTGTTATTTCTTAAAATCAACCGATTTATCTCGATGACTTAGTACCGGTAATATTCCGGTTTATACGGGCCTTGTTTTTCGACGCCGATGTAGTTTGCCTGTTTGTCGTTGAGTTCGTCGAGAACGACGCCAATTTTGGCGAGGTGGAGGCGAGCTACTTTTTCGTCGAGGTGTTTGGGCAGAGTATAAACCTGGTTTTCGTAGTGTTCACTATTAGCCCAGAGTTCGAGTTGCGCGAGGGTCTGGTTGGTAAACGAATTGGACATCACAAAAGAAGGGTGTCCGGTGGCGCAGCCGAGGTTGACAAGTCGGCCTTCGGCCAGAATGATCACATCTTTACCTTCGATGGTATAAATGTCCACCTGCGGTTTCACCACATTTTTGGTGTGGCCGTAGTTTTTGTTGAGCCATGCCATGTCAATTTCGTTGTCGAAGTGGCCAATGTTACAGATGATGGCTTTGTCTTTGGCGCGGCGGAAATGGGCTTCGGTAATGATGTCGCAGTTACCGGTAGCGGTTACTACAATATCGGCTTCGGCGATAGCGTCCGCCATTTTTTTGACTTCAAATCCGTCCATTGCAGCCTGGAGGGCGCAGATGGGGTCAATCTCGGTAACGATCACCCGTGCACCGGCACCGCGGAGAGAAGCAACGGAACCTTTACCCACGTCGCCATAACCGGCAACTACGGCAACTTTTCCGGCAATCATCACATCGGTAGCGCGACGAATGGCGTCCACCAATGACTCTTTACAGCCGTATTTATTGTCAAATTTGGACTTGGTTACGGAGTCATTGACGTTGATCGCGGGCATTGGAAGCGTACCGTTTTTCACTCTTTCATACAGACGGTGAACGCCCGTGGTGGTTTCTTCGCTGAGGCCGCGAATGTTTTTGATCAGTTCGGGATAACGATCCAACACCATATTGGTGAGGTCCCCACCGTCGTCGAGGATCATATTAAGCGGTTGCTGGTTTTCTCCAAAAAAGAGCGTCTGTTCAATACACCAGTCAAATTCCTGCTCATTCATTCCTTTCCAGGCATAAACCTGAATACCTGCGGCAGCAATTGCGGCGGCAGCGTGATCCTGCGTAGAGAAAATATTACAGGAAGACCAGGTAACTTCGGCACCTAATTCAATCAGGGTTTCAATCAATACCGCTGTCTGAATGGTCATGTGCAGGCAACCGGCGATCCGGGCACCTTTGAGGGGTTTTTTTGCACCATATTCCGCACGCAGTGCCATTAACCCCGGCATTTCAGCTTCTGCGAGCTGGATTTCTTTTCTGCCCCATTCGGCCAGTGTGATATCTTTGACTTTATAGGGGAGATAGGATGTTTTTACTTGCGCCATTTATGAATTGATTTGAATATTTTGCACAAAAATACTTATTGGGTTTTAATTAAAAAATTAATGTTTTGCGACTCTTTCCACCTCATTCCAGACACGTGCCAGGTTGTCAAAACAAACTTTCCGGATGTCTTCTTCTGAAAATCCTCTTCTCAACAATTCGGCGATCAGGTTGGGGTAATCCGAAACATCTTTCAGCCCGAGGGGAAGGCTATCCCCCACCCCGTCAAAATCGGAACCCAGGCCTACATAATCCACGCCTACCAGTTTTACTACATGCTCTATATGATCTGCTACAACTGATACGTTGGAATATTGTTTTTTACTTTTTTCACGATAGGCTTTTGCATAAACTTTATACGCCGAATCTTTCCGGGTAAGGTTATTGGCGGCAGCCCATTGGGTGAGGTGTTCGCTCATTTTATCGTACTCCAGACGAAGTTCTTCTTCTAAAAAAGTCGAACCAAAATTAATCATAATGACCCCACCGTTTTCCGCCAGGCGGCGGATCATATCGTCGTTCATATTGCGTTCAAATGCGGGAGTATAATACCGGCAGGAGGAATGTGAGGCAATCACCGGAGCCTGTGTAATGGCTAACACATCGTAAAAAGCACTGTCGGAGACATGGGAAATATCCACCATGATACCCACACGATTCATATTGCGGACAATGGCTTCGCCAAAAGGACTCAGGCCGTTCCAGGTATGAGTGGTGTCATAAGAAGAATCGCAGATTTTGTTGTCGGTACCATGCGTAAGCGTAATGTAGCGAATGCCCCTGTCGTAAAAATATTGTACGCTGGCAGTGTCATCTTCAACCGGTGCTCCATTTTCCATGCCCATCGGCAGCGAAATCAGGCCCTTTTGAAAATTGGCTTCTACCTCTGCGGGGGAATTAGCCAGAGCAAATTTGTCGGGATACTGCTGGGTAATACCGACGACCATATCAATGAGGCTGTCTGCAAGAATACGCGATCTTCCGGGAGTTTTTTGGTTGTCGGAAGGGATATAAATGGACATAAAAGGAGCGTCGAGTCCTCCTTCTTTGGCCCGAGCGTAATCAAAATCGCCTTTATCGTTGAGAGCCATATCGAGGTATTCCTTTTCCAGACGAAAGTTTTCAACTTTGAGCCGGTAAGGCAAATCCACGTGGCCGTCGGCCAGGATAAACCGATGAGCCAGTTCCTGTGCTTTCGCCATCAGCGCATCATCCGTGGAATCCGGAGACTGACAGGCGATAAGGGTCAACAATAGGAGGGTGGTCGGAAAAATATGGGTAAAAACTTTCATGAGCGAAGGGATTAGTACTTGCAATATTACAGCATATTGCCTGATTTCCCCAAAACAAAAGACCTGATACATAGTACCAGGCCTTCACATTCCACAAAATCGCAAAAATACTTAATGGCAAATCCTTTGCATCAGTGATAATACCCGTTCGCGTTTATCCTCGGTCAGCCCATATCCTAAGGCCAGATCCAGTTCCGGACAGGCTTCGGAATCCGCACCAATGGCAACCATTGTGAGTGCTTTTACCAAATGGGCGTTGGCATTATGGGGATCTTCTTCGAGAATCTCTGCAACGGTGGCAAATGCAGCCTCAAAATTTTGTGTTTTTACCGATAGCCATGCTTCCTGCGTTTTTCCAGAAAAAACACTGGTTTCGGGCCGGTCTGCAACCCGCATGATCGGGTTAGCAGGGGTTTCTTCTTTCAGAAAATAAGCCAAAAGATTCTCAGATTGTATTTTCAGCAATCGGTCTTCGGGATCAATCGTTCGCATACGATTTAGTACCCTGCGGCAAACGCTGAGGTCGCGCTCACTCAAATTGTATGCAGCAAAAATATCTTGGTGTGCCCATAAATCCGCGGAAAACATCCGAGAAACCCAGCATAGATCGTTCATTGCCATCACCTCTTCGCCTCTTGCCATCGAAGCCAAGGCTCGATCCATAAAAACGGCAGGGCCGATTTCGGATATTTCGGGGGGAAGGGATTCGATAGTATGAAGGTAACCAATGGCATCGGTAAAATCTTTGTGCGCATTTTTCCAGTCACCGGTTTTTCCATACGTTTTTCCCCGGTAATAACAGGCTAATAATAACAAAGGATAACTGTCCGGTTTTCGCGGAGTGTAACGAATACACCGAGATAGGGTCTCAATTGCTCCCGCATAGTTTTTTTCGTCCATTAAATCCAAACCTTTAGTCAGGTATTTATCTCCCTTACGATTGTTGCTCAGAAGTTTATGCGCAAGTGTCTGCTGAAACAAAACCGGGTGACGCAGGTCCTGGGTATTGATGTTGTTGCCTTTAGGGTTAAAAACAATGGGCAAATTCACCCAATATTTCACCGGACGGTTGTCTCTTTTTGCAGGGATAAACCGGAGTTTGTCCAGGTGTTTTTCAGCCTCCGCCGTCAACCCCGGGTCTATCGGTCGGGTAACTTTGTGTTTTTCGTATTTTCCCTCTTCGCTGACCAAAATCCGAAGATACATCTTCCCGCCGATATGGTTCCAAAGCGCTTTGGCAGGGTACACAATTTCACTCTGCACTTCGGACAGATTGAGCGGTACGGGTTCTTCCTCCACAAAAACAAACTCATGAACACCCGGCTCACGGGCTTCAGAATCCTTTAAGGGCTGTGCGTAAAAAAGAATGGTAATCCCAAGCAAGATGAGAGTGCTGGTTAAGCCTTTCATCCAAAGCAAATGTTTATAGATTTAACAGGAATAAATCTACAGGATTAAGTAACTGAAAAACAGCCCCTTGTTTGGCAATACAGGTTTGAGTAAATAATTCCAAGAAAGAATATTACCCTTATAAGAATTATTTTCATTGTAAATTCTCACAACGGGTTTGAAGGCAAAACAAAAGTGGCTTTGCCTGCATTTTTCGGGTTGTAAGACTAAAGAATATCCGGTATAATTACACCACGGGAAAAATGTAGGATATTTGACCTGCCAAACACCGTAAAATAGTATCGCCCATTTCTTTTTAAGAAAAACCGAAAAATATGCCAAAATCTTCAATCATTTGCTATCAAAAGATTCTATTGGTTTTCATTTTGGTAATGAGCCACTCCCTGCTTAAAGCCAATATTTCCATGTCCGATGTTTTTGCTGACGGCATGGTTCTTCAGCAAAAAGCCGAAATTACTCTCTGGGGATGGGGAAAACCCGGTGAAAAGATACAAGTTATAGTTCCCTGGCTGGATTCCACTCGTACAACGACAGCCAGCAACCAGGGAACCTGGTCGGTCGCGCTACTCACCCCGGAAGCCGGCAAACCTTTTGATCTCACGATCAAAGGATATAATGAAGTCGTGTTTCACAATGTGGTACTGGGAGAAGTGTGGTTATGTGCCGGGCAATCGAATATGGAGTGGACACCGCGCATGGGGATTAACGATGCGGAAGAAGCCATTGCGGCTGCTAATTATCCCGACATCCGTTTTTTCCGGGTACACCACCGCACGGCCATGGCCCCTCAGGAGGATTTGGGCGGAGAATGGGTTTCGTGCACCCCGGAAACCATGAAAAATTCGAGTGCCATCGCTTATTTTTTCGCACAGAAACTTCATCAGGAAATAAAGGTGCCCATCGGGTTGATAGACGCCAGTTGGGGAGGCACTCCCGTAGAAATCTGGATGGCGGCAAAGGTCATCGAATCAGACGAAGTGTTTGCCAAATCTGCCGCAACACTCAAACCGGTCCCCTGGGGTCCGGTGGAGCCGGGCAGAGCCTACAATGCCATGATTGCGCCCCTGACTCGCTACCGGATTGCCGGGGCCATCTGGTATCAGGGGGAATCCAATGTGGGCAACGCCATAACTTATAAAGACATGTTTACGGCCATGATCAGCAGTTGGCGGCAGGAGCGGGGCTACGATTTTCCCTTCTACTTTGCACAAATTGCTCCCTACAAATATGGCGAAGGTTTTGGCGGAGCCATGCTGCGCGACGCCCAGCGCAAAAGCCTGGAATTGCACGGTACCGGTATGGTCGTAACCAGCGACATCGGAAATATTGAGGATATTCACCCCCGAAATAAAAAGGATGTAGGCCTTCGTTTTGCCTTGTTGGCGCTTACCAGCCATTATAAAGTTTTGAAGGCAGAATCTTCCGGCCCTTTGTATCGGGGTTATTCCACTTTACAAAACAAAATTACCGTTTATTTTGATCACGCCGAAGGATTAAATGCACGAGGAGGAAAACCCACGCATTTTGAAATTGCAGGAGAAGATCAGGTATTCCGACCAGCAGAAGCCGAAATCAAAGGTCAAAACATTGTTCTCTCTTCGAAAGAAGTAAAATCACCCGTAGCCGTCAGGTTTGGTTGGTCCAATACCGCCGAACCCAATCTTTTTAACGCTGCGGGCTTACCGGCTTCCTGCTTCCATAGCGAACCGCATCAATTATTGAAAAATGAAAGAATGGATTAATTACCTTCAGGATGAAGTAGATGCGGCTTTTTTATACCGCACTTTGGCGGAGTTGTCAGCCGACCCAAAATCTGCCAAAATCTATCAGCAACTGGCCGAAGTCGAAGACCGCCACGCTACCCGCTGGCGCGAACTAATAATGGCCGAAAATCCCGGCCTTTCGACCATCACCCCCTCCCTCAAAGCAAGAGTGATGAACGGGTTTGCCCGAAAAATCGGCCCCGGGTTCCTGCGCGATGCGATGTTGCGGGAAGAAGGCCTGGAGGTCAAACTTTACCTCGATCTTTACCAGAAAAGCGATCCCGGAGCGGCCAAACAGTTGGCCCTTGACCTGGCCAAAGACTCCGCCCAGCACGCGGGGCAACTTACCGCGGATGATGCCGGCGAACCCTGGCACAGCGTAAATGCCGGAGGTATGCTGCGTAATGTCGTTTACGGTTTTAATGACGGGCTTACTGCCAACTTCGGATTGATTGCCGGGGTGATCGGGGCAAGCTCTTCAGATCATATTATCCTTATCTCCGGCCTCGCCGGGATGATTGCCGATGCACTTTCCATGGGTTCCTCGGGTTTCCTCGCCGCTAAAAGCGAACGCGAAGTTTTTGCCTACGAAAAAGAAATGGAAGCCCGCGAAATCCTCCTGATGCCCGATATCGAAGCCGCCGAACTCGCCCTAATCTACGAAGCCAAAGGCATGTCACAGGCACAAGCCGTAAAGCTTGCCAATGAAGTGATTCAACAGCCGGAACGAGCACTGGAAGAAAAAGTACGGGAAGAACTTGGCATTTCGGAGGGAAATATCAGTCCTCTCCGAGAAGCATGGACTACGGGTCTGGCTACGGCTTTGGGGGCATTGATCCCGATTTTTCCCTTTTTTATCTGGAAAGGTTTGCCGGCCATTGCGGTTTCTTTTATCATTTCGATGGTGGCACATTTTGGTGTGGGAGCCGTCCGGAGTTTTTTCACCGGAAGAAATTTCTGGCGCAGCGGCTTTGATATGTTTATTGTAGGGTTTGGCATTGCCGCGGTTGGCTATTTTATCGGCGAACTCGTACTAAAGTATTTTATGTAAATCGGAAGCCTATTTTTATGCTCGTGGAGAAAAAAATTATTCTGAATACCGCAATTGATTTTGTCAATCACCTCGAATACGCCGCCGTCCGGCGGCTAGTGGTCGAACTTCGCCTACGCGAAGCTCCCGACCTTTGGCAAAAAATATTTATCAAAAAAGTGACCGCCAACGACAGCCAAATCAGCGTCCTGACGCTGAACGGCAGGACGATTGCCGGGGAAGATATTCTTGCGCTTGTGCCGCCTTTTGATGACTACGACACCGATGTAATCAGTTGCCTCTGCGGGTAAAAATTTTACCTAAAAAATACTTGTCTGTTTTTCGGTTGTACTGCCGGAGGGGCGGTCTTATCTTTAAGAAAAAAAGTATGTTGACAGAACAAGTTATGTATCAGGCACTTGTGGAAAAAAACTCTTCTTTTGAAGGCGTTTTTTTTGCCGCGGTAAAAACCACCGGAATTTTTTGCAGGCCTTCCTGCACCGCGAGGAAGCCGCGGATTGAAAATGTAGAATTTTTCAAAACCGCCAAGGAGGCCATTCTTTCCGGTTATCGCCCCTGCAAGGTCTGCCACCCGCTGGAAAAACCAGGAGAAACGCCCGTGTATATTCAAAACTTGCTGAAAGAACTCAGCGCGGACCCTTCTCAAAAGTTTAAGGATTGGGATTTAAAAAACCGGGGCATTGAGCCGGAAAAAATCCGCCGGTGGTTTCTCAAAAATCACGGCATTACTTTTCAAGCTTATCAAAGGATGCTGCGGATAAATTCTGCGTTCAAAAAAATCCAGAGTGGAGCCTCTGTCACCGCAACGGCTTTCGATTCCGGGTACGAGTCATTGAGCGGTTTTAACGATTCGTTCAAATCGGTATTTGGAGTCTCCCCTACCCATAGCCGGGAAAAGCAGGTTCTCGACCTTACCCGGCTCGAAACACCGCTCGGCACGATGATTGCCTGCGGCACATCACAGGGAATATGCCTGCTCGAATTTTCCGACCGGAAAATGTTGGAAACGGAGTTTAAACACCTCGCAAAAAAACTCAACGCAACCATTGTCCAGGGCGAAAACCCTCATTTTGAAAACCTTCGGGAAGAGATTTCGGAATATTTTGAAGGGAAAAGAAAAACTTTTAACGTTCCGCTTTTTACCCCCGGCACCGATTTTCAACAACAGGTATGGAGGGAATTACAAAACATTCCCTACGCTACCACCCGTTCCTACAAACAACAGGCAATTGCTATCGGGAAGCCGGAGTCGGTGCGGGCCGTGGCAAACGCCAACGGGATGAACCGGATCGCCATCATTATCCCCTGCCACCGGGTAATCGGGAATGATGGAAACCTAACCGGCTATGGCGGTGGTCTCTGGCGCAAAAAGTGGCTACTTGATTTGGAAAAATCCCATACAACGGTCGAAGACCTACATCCGGAGTCCTCGGATTACTTTCACTCGTGAAGCCTGAAAGGCGGGATATACCGAGGCCAGTACGGAAAGCGTAATTACCGTAATTGCCACAAGGATAAAATCACTCAGTTGCAACTCAATGGGGAAGGCTTTCACCCGAAAACTTTCGCCGCCATTTAACTGGATAAAACCGAGGTATTTTTGGGCGAGGCCCGTAATGAGTGCTACAATTACCCCAAATATGCCGCCTACACCGCCTACAAGAAGGCCATCGGCTAGAAAGATTTTGCGAATCATTCCACGAGTAGCGCCCATTGATTTTAATACGGCAATGTCGCGGGTTTTTTCCAGTACAATCATTGAAAGGCTTCCTACAATATTGACTGCCGCAATCGCCAGCATGAGCACCAGAATAAGGTAACTCACATACTTTTCATTGCGCATGACTTTGTAGAGTGTCTGGTGTTGTTCATACCAGGTAAGCACTTCAAAGTCAGGGCCTACGATGGCTTCGATCTCTTTTTTCACCGGGCCTGCGCGGTCGGTATGGGTGAGCCGGAGTTCATACGCAGTAATTTCGTTTTTCAGTTCAAACAGATCACGGACAAAATAAAAGTCGGTGAGTACGTATTTTTCGTCGTATTCCTTTTGCACACTAAAATACCCGGAAGGGAATAAAAACTCTGTATTGATGGGATTGGAAATCGAGGCATCGTGAGGAATATAAGACACGCTTACCGGGCGGAAATCATTTTCCAGATCGGCGTTGAGGTTGGCAGCAATCACACTGCCCAAAACTGCCTGCGTGACCCCGCTGCGGGGTTTAAAGTCATATTCGCCTGCATAGACAAATGTGTCCACACGATTGACCGTAAGGAAATCGGCTTCGACTCCTTTAATCGTGCCGTAAGTCTGATTGTCCACGTATTCAAGCCATACACGCCCCTCGATGGTACGGGTAAGAGCTACTACTTCGGGGTGTTCGGAGAGTTGACGGTAAAGATCGTCGGAATGTTCAAATACCTGTCCCCTTGCTGCGACAATCTTAATATCGGGGTCCATTGCGGCAAACAGCCCTTCGATAAAAGTGGTAAGGCCATTAAAAACAGAAAGAACCAGAATCAGAGCCGCTGTACCCACGCCAATACCGGCAATGGAAACCCAGGTAATAATATTAATAGCGTTGCTTGATTTGCGGGAAAAAAGATACCGCCGGGCTATATAAAAAGGGAGGTTCATTACTCTTTTCCCTCCTCCAATTCTTTGAAAATCTTGTCCATTTTAGCGGCTTCCCGAAAGGAGTCATCTTCATAAAAACGGATGTCGGGAATAATCCGGAACTTGTTTTTAATACGGGAGGCAAGCTGGCGGCGCAATTCCGGTGCGTGCTCATTCATTCGGGCGGTGACAGCCTCTAATTGATTATCGGGGAAAACGGTAATATAAATTTTGGCCATTCCTTTATCGGGTGTCAGCCGCACAACGGTAACCGAAACAATCGTGCCCATAGTCAACGAAGAGTGGGTACGAATAATCTCGCTAAGTTCCTGTTGGATGAGTTTGGCTGATTTTTTTTGTTGAATGGACTCAGACATATACTTTTGTAAACATTCCCGAAAAGATATTATATCCGCAAAGGTAAAAGGATGCATGCTTATTTCCGAATTCTTTCTTTTGGCCGCCCCTGGTTTTGGCTGGGAGGAATGGCTTTTCTGTTTTTGCTTCTTTACACCTTATTCAGTGCGGTTTCACTGGTATCGGCGATTCCTTTTCTGGAAATATTGTTTTCCCGACAGGAAATCCCTGTGCCGGAAGCTCCTTTTAATCTGCTGGATACCGGATCGCTGAAGGCTTACGGGTATTATCATCTAAGCACCTGGATGGATATTTACGGCAGACAAACGGTGCTTTTGTACTTTTGTTTTTTTCTGTTAGGGGTAATCATTCTCAAAAACCTGGCCCGTTACCTTGCCAGTTATTGTATGGCTCCGCTGGAGTTCGGAATTATTCGCAACATACGCGACCATATTTTCAGCCATCTAACTACACTTGACCTTCCCTTTTTTTCCCGCAATAAAAAAGGCGATACCCTTAATATTCTCACCAGCGATCTCCAGATCATCATGGAATCGGTCATTAGTACCGTTCAGGGAACCCTGCGGGAGCCACTGACCATGTTAGTTTTTCTTTTCACACTAATTTTGCTTTCGTGGAAACTCACCCTTTTCACCCTGGTTGTTTTACCGATAACTGCTCTGGCGATCAACCTGATTGCGCGACCGTTAAAGCGAAAAGCCACACGCGGGCAAGAAGTACTGAGTGATCTTCTGGCGCAGAATGAAGAGTTTATATCGAGCATACGAATTGTCAAAGCTTTTCAAAAAGAAGACTTCGAAAAGCAGCGGCACAACCGGCTGAATGAAATTTATTCCCATCTCCAGATAAGCATACGGCGGCGAACCGAACTAGCGTCTCCACTGACCGAGGTGTTGAGCATAGCCGTAGTATGTGCCATTATTTTTTTCGGGGGAACGATGATTTTGGGCGAAGAAAGCGAGTTAAAAGCCTCGGAGTTTATTGGTTTTATTGCCATTTTTTCACAATTCCTGGCCCCTATCAAAACCTTTTCCGGCATCATTTCCAAAATTTCGCGGGGAATTGCCTCTTTTGACCGGGTGGAAAAACTACTGGCTTTGCGTCCCGAAATCCAAAACCGTGAAAACCCGATCCGAAAAACCTCCTTCGATCGGGAGATCGAGTTCTCACATGTATGGTTTCGGTATGAGGAAGCCGATGTACTCAAAGACATTAATTTTGTCATACCCAAAGGCAAAACGGTAGCGATTGTAGGCCCGAGTGGTGGCGGCAAGTCCACACTGGTGGACTTGATTCCCCGGTTTTATGACCCGGTAAGGGGGGAAATCCGGATGGATGGCATAGACATACGGGATATTGCTGTGAGCGATTTACGGGCATTTATCGGCATGGTTACGCAGGAGGGTATTTTGTTTCACGACACCGTACTCAACAATATTGCCTACGGCCTGCCCCATCCCGACCGTAGGGCGGTGGAAGAAGCAGCCAAAATCGCCAATGCCCATGCTTTTATCACGGATTTACCGAAAGGATACGATACGATTATCGGAGAACGAGGCACACGCCTTTCCGGAGGGCAACGACAGCGCATCAGCATCGCCCGCGCCGTGCTGCGCAATCCGGCTATACTGATTCTGGATGAAGCCACTTCCAATCTCGATACGGAGTCTGAAAAGCTGGTTCAGGAGGCATTAGACCACCTTATGCACAATCGAACTTCGCTGGTGATTGCCCACCGACTTTCGACCATACTTTCAGCAGATATTATCCTGGCCATTGAAGATGGAAAAATTGTGGAAATGGGTACTCATGAGGAACTTTTGAGCCGAAACGGAGTTTATAAACGATTATTCGACCTCCAGTTTACCAATTGATCTTACACACCGATTTTTCGTATAAAATCCATCTTATATGCAAATAACTGATAGTTTCGGCTGTATCAACCCGAAAAAAATACGGTTCGAACAAATATATTACATCAGCTTCGGCGAATTTCGTACATTTACACAAGGTTAGTTATTCCATTGACTAAAATCTTTGAGACAGAAACTAATCTACACTCTCTGAGTTCCAAACTATTTCACTCTGAATGAAAAAATGTTCCAAACCCTCAACTTTCATACTATGATGCAATACTTTTCCCCACTCCACCTTGATAAACCTCGTCAGTCAGGTATGTACAGAAGTTCGTTTCTTACTGTACTGTTTTTAGCTATGTGTTTGTTGGGTTCTATGTCAGCTTTTGCGGTAAATAAATCTAGCAAAGCAACCGGAGCCTGGACAGATGCAAACAACTGGAACCCTGTAGGCGTTCCTACCGCAGCAGATGATGTAACGATCTTGTCTGGTCATACGGTTACGATGCCGTCTGTGGGTGTTGCCCTTACCGAATGTAATAATCTTACAATCGAAGCCGGTGCAATACTTACTTTTCTGAGCAGAGATCATACCACTCATGGCACGACTTCTATCAGCGGACAATTGATGGATACCCAAAATGCAGGTGCCAATATCTTTACCGGTACTGTAACGATCACCGCTACCGGCTCCTGGAATACGACCAGCGTTTCCAATGTCAATAATATCGTTTTCAGAGGTGGAATTGACTATAACGGCGTCAGTTTTATTGTCAACAAATGTACTTTCAACACCAATGATCAAACCATCAGCGGAACCAGCCCGCTCTCTTTTCCGGGTACGGTTTCCATTGGCAGCGGTATTTCGGTTACGAATAACAACTCTGCCGGGCTTACCTTTGGCCCGGTAGCCAACCTCACGGGTGTGGATGGTACCTCTACTTTTATTAACCAGACAACTTTTACTTACCAGCACAAAAACGCCCCGATGTTGATCGGTATAGCGGATTTTACGCCCGTAGGAAATACCGTCATTTATAATCGGAATGGCATCAAACAGGCCATTTTAGGTACGACCTATTACAATCTTACCATTGCTCCGGATCCGTTGTTAAGCAATTTTAATCATGAAGCAACGGGCAATATTACGGCTACCAACTTTGAAATCCAGAACGGCGCTGAGTTTCTGATTGAAGGATTTGACCTGAATGTTACCGGCAACACCTTGATTGAGGGCATTTTTACCGATTCCGATCTGATTGGTACCAATACTTTAAATAACCTGGAACTCGCCAATGGTGGAGACATTGACGGCAGCGGCGTTAATCATGGAACCTTCAATGTGGGAGGAACTTTTGACGTAACTGCTGGTACAGCAACGTTGAATGAAGCCATTCTGACCGTAACCGGCATCACCACCATTTCAGCCGGAGCTACCCTCATTTTAAATAGCCAGCATGGTACCAAAACCTTTGGTCAGGTGAACGTTGCCGCCACTGGTACATTTAACGTGGGAATCAATAATAATGCGACGACGGCTATATTTACCGGCCCCTTCACTAATAATGGAACCCTCAACGCTCAAAAGGGAAGTTATACCTTTCAAGATATTTTTACCAACTCCGCCACCGGTTCAAGTAATGTTCTTTCGGATGGGTTTTTCCTCTTTCAGTCTGACTTCATGAATTTTGGTACCGGAAACCTCGCCGATGGTATTTACACCTTTCAAAATACTACCATCGGAGGAACTTCTCCCATTCTAATCAACGGCGATATATTTGTGGACGCGGGTTTTACCACAATCAACAGCAATACCGGAGGTTTTATTCTAAACGGTGTGTTGAATGGGGTTGACGTAAACTCTGTTTTCCGCAATGAGCAATCCTTTACCTACAATCCCGCGCTAAGGAATGTGCCTATGTCGGTCGGATCACTCGATGCCTCAACGGTCGGCAACACCTTCCGTTATTCTCGTACAGGTAGTGATCAGGACATTAAAGGAACCACTTATCACCACCTCGTATTTGAAAATGGCACCGTACGCACCCTAAATGATGGCAATGTTACCGTCAATGGCAATCTGACCAACTCTATCAGTCAGGTAGGTGCTGGTATTATCACTTTTGCAGGCACAGGCGCCCAAACCCTCGCCGGAGGAGGGTCGTTCCTGAACCTTGCCGTCAACAAACCTTCTGGATCCCTGACTGTAACCAGTGATATTGTGGTGAGTACTTCACTGACCATTACCAACGGACTCGTCATCACCGGAGCTAATACTATTGACCTTGGAACCGCTGGTACGATAAGTGAAACCACTACTTCCTATGTATTCGGATTTGTCGAAGTTGAACGCAGCATGGGCGGAGGATCAGTAAATAATTTTGGAGGCATTGGTCTTACCATTACCTCTTCTCCCGGTAATCCACTTGGAGCAACGACGGTAATACGCAATAATGCCACAGCTTTACTTTCCGGAGCCATCAATCGCTCCTTCATCGTAACTCCTACCACTAATGCCGCACTGAATGCTTCGCTTGAATTTAATTATTTGGATGCCGATATCAACGGACTGACCGAGGCCAATTTTGTCCTGCTAAACAATACTGGCGGTGGATTTGTAAATATCGGCGGTTCCCTCAATGCAGGTGCCAACCAGATGACCCTTTCCGGTATCAGTTCATTTGGCTCGCTTACTCTCGGAGACCCCGCAAGTTTCCCGGTGGAGTGGCTCAATTTCCAGGCAGTCGCCTCACCTGTAGGAGTAGAACTCAACTGGAGCACTGCTTTTGAGCTTAACAATGACTACTTTGCTATAGAAAGATCCATAGACGGAAACTTATTCTCGGCTATTGGCCAGGTAAAAGGAGTAGGAACTACCAGCGAAATCAGCGACTACAGCTTCACCGACCGGGATGCCTTGAATCTCAACGGTCAGGTGCTTTACTATCGCCTCAAACAAGTGGACAATAACGGACAGTTTGACTACTCCAATATCGTTGAAATCAGACTGAATTCTTCAGCTTCTCTTGAGTTGAAAGCGTTCCCCTCCCCGTTCTCCGAAGAACTGACCATCCAGCTTTTCCTCAACGACCGGTCAGGAGTCTCTAACCTTAAACTCACCGATATGAGTGGAAAAGTATTGTGGAGCAAAATAATCGCTACCGACTCCGGAACCTACAATTTTACTGTACCTGCTTCAAATCTGGCTTCCGGTATATACACCGTGGTAGTCCAGTCCGGAGATACGGTAAAATACGTCCGCGTAATTAAGTAGCCGCTGTTAAAGGTTGGGGTTAAAAAACCTTTACAACTCATACAGTAAAATATACCTTTCACCGGACAAACCTTGTCCGGTGATTGTTTTTTAGCGAGTTTAGTTCAAACTGTGAAGATTGATTTTCAACGGATTATAGTCGCCTGAAAATATATGGACACTTATTTTACTCGTTTTTACTACCCCCTCGCTTTTGTATTCTGTCTCGTGTTCTCTCCCTACATTGCTTTTTCCGTCACCGTCGAAAGCCTGAGTACCGGCGATTGGTTAAATCCGGCAACATGGTCAACCAATACGGTTCCGGATTCCTCCCAGAACGTCGTTATCAAAAACGGCCATACCATCACACTTCCCACAACCGGCCCCGCGTCGGCATGTTTTGACCTCACAATTGAACCGGGCGGGAAAATGACAGTGCTCAATAAAAACCTGACCATACACGGAAATACGACAATTTCAGGTACTTTTACCGATATTGACAATGCCGGGATTAATCTTTTTAAGGGAAAGGTTACCATTACCGAAACCGGTGTCTGGAATACCCTCTTAGTGACCAGCGCACCGCGGATATTATTTACAAATGGACTGGAAAATCACGGACAGGTAAGCTTTAAACGGTGTAAATTTGGGGAAAATGATCAGACCATTTCCGGAACTTCCCCCTTGGTTTTTGAGGATAATGTTTATATCGCAGCAGGAATTAAGGTTTATAATGAGGGAACTATTTTTTTCCCGGTGGGAGATTTTTACGGAGACGATTCCACTGCAACTTTTGTCAACAAAGGAATTTTTGAAACCCATACCGGAAACGCCCCCGTACAGGTGGCAAAAGCCGATTTTTCCGCCGAGGGAAATACCGTTATATACAGCAAATACGGCTCGATGAAGGTGCGGGCAACTACCTATTACAACCTGGTCATTGCCACGGATTCGGCGAATGCTAATTCCAAAAGAACCCTTACAGACGGAACCACACGAGTATTAAACCGATTGACCATTGAACCCCATGCAACCTTCCAGCCCGATGATAATAACCTCATTTCGGAAGGTTTGACGGAAATATTCGGAACTTTCTACGACAATGCACTCGCAGGCACCAATGCCCTTCACAATGTGGATTTATCGGGTGGGTTGATTGACGGCTCGGGAAATGAGTACCCGGTGATTACGATTTCCGGAGATTTTTTTATTTCTACCGGAGATGGCAATATTGAAGAAGCAAAAATCAATTCTACCGGAAAAACTACCATTGCTGCCGGTCGTAAACTATTCCTCAATTCTCCTATTGGCGATAAAATATTCAATACCGTAGAAGTCGCCGAAGGGGGGCAGTTTGTGGATGCTTCCAGTACCGGCCTGATTTCCTTTAATGGATCCGTGGATATCGCCGGAGCAATGGCCTTGGACAAAGGCTTTCATAAGTTTGACGGTCCGGTAACGACGGTAGGCGATTCGGGCGTATTTATTACACTTTCTTCGAAAGGTACTTTCCGGTTCAACAAAGGTATTTTCAACCATGGGCGATTTATCCTCGATGCCGATAGCTTGTGGATTCGAAAAGAAATCGGCGGAACCGCAGAAATAGCCTTAAAAAACAGTGTTACGATTCCCGACAATGATACCCTCGTAAACTCCAATACCGGCGGATTGCGTATGAGTGGAAACCTGAATGGCGCAGGCAACGGATCGGTTTTCCTCAACAGAGGCCTGCTGATTTACCAGCCTTCCAATACCGGTATCCCCATGCCAACCGGGAAGATGGATGTCTGTACATATCCGGGAAATACCCTCGTTTTTGCCTCCACCAAAAAAGACCAACTTATTCCGGGCGGCTGTTATTACAATATTGGTTTTGAAAAAGGAACCCGAAAACTGCTGGCTTCTGGCGATATTATCGTTAGTGGCAATATTTATAATTCGGTAGAACTCCGCGCCGGGGATGATATTCTCACCGCAGGATCCGTCTATCTTGTAGGCGACAGCCTGCAGGAAATCCTTGGTTGGGGAGATCCTGTATTTCCGACGATGGTCGTAGAAAAACCCTCCGGGAGCGTGACTTTGCATCACCACATACGAATTCAGGACGGGTTGTTTATGGTTTCCGGAACAATGGACACGGACACCGCTTATGTTTTGCTTTCCGAAGCCGGAGTGATTCAGGAATCAGAAACCGCTTATATCACCGGAAAAGTTGCCTCTCTTCGCGATATCGGCAGCGGTGCTACCCGCGAATTTGGGGGAATGGGACTGAAAGTAAAGGTTTCTTCCGGAAACTCCATGGGGCCTACTCTCGTGATCCGAACAACCGGCTCCGCGTATGAACCCGGGCAAATTGACCGCTATTTTGAAGTTTTCCCCACCAACAATACCAACCTCGGAGCAGAAGTAGAATTTACCTATATGGAACACGAGCTTTCCGGAGCCGTGGAAGAAGATTTGGTAATGGAAACAAAAGTTGGACAAAACTACTTTGAGGAGTTGGGAGGCCGCGTGCTTACCAAAAGTAATATTGTGCGGAAAACCAATATTGATGAATTTGGTGTAATTGCCCTTCGCGCCTCAAGCCTCGCGGTAAACGCTTATCCTTCGCCTTTTTTCGATGGCAACCTGACCATTGAATATGTAGTGGATGAAACTCAGATCGTGGACATACGAATCATGGATACCGCAGGCCGTACCTTTGTAAAACAACGGGTACTGGCTGAAGCCGGAAAAAATCAATTCACCGTTTCGGATATGAACCTCGCCGCCGGAATTTATTTTGTGCGTATCGGAGGCCTTACTCAAAGAGGTTATGCAAAAATCGTAAAGCGAACCCTCTGATTCGGAACAATCAGCTCGGAGAAAGATTTTTATGTAGTCTTCCTTTCGAAAAAATACGAATCCCGCTGTCGGTACCTTTTCGAAATTCTCGCTGCTGCTGTTCCGATAAATGGGTAAAATCCCTGCATTCATCGGAGCAGCAGCCTTCATATTTTTCGGCGCAGGAAGGACACTGGATAAACAGCAGGTTGCAGGTTACATTTTTGCAGTTGACATGGGTATCACATAAAGCTCCGCACTGATGACAATGGGCGACGATTTCATCGGAAATCCGCTCCCCCATCCTTTCGTCAAAAACAAAGTTTTTACCAACAAATTTATTCTCCAGCCCGGCTTGCTCCACGTCGTGGGCGTATTTGATGATCCCCCCTTCCAACTGAAAAACTTTCTCAAACCCCCGGTGGCGAAACCATGCGCTGGCCTTTTCACACCGAATGCCTCCGGTACAGTACATGACAATGTTTTTGTCCTTGTGGTCCTGAAGAATATTTTCCACAATAGGCAGCGAGTCCCTAAAGGTATCCACGTCCGGTAATATTGCATCCCGAAAGTGGCCTACTTCACTTTCGTAGTGATTGCGCATATCAATCACCACAGTATCTTCTTGGCTGGTAATTTCATTAAACTGCACAGCGGAAAGATGAACCCCTTTGTCGGTGACATCAAAAGTTTCGTCATTCAGGCCATCGGCCAGAATTTTAGGGCGAACTTTAATTTTCAGTTTGAAAAAAGATTTCCCGTCATCTTCTACCGCAATATTCAGGCGGATTCCGCGCAGAAAATCAATTTTGTCCAACTCCGCCTTAAAATTTTCCAGATTAGCTTCCGGTACCGAAATTTGGGCATTTATACCTTCTTTTGCGATATAAACCCGTCCCAAGACCCTTAAGATTTCCCAGTTTCGGTATAAATCGTTACGAAAATCTACGGGATCGGAAATTTTCGCATACTGGTAAAAGGAGATTGTCATTCGCTTTTCAGCGCTCCTCGCTAAAGCCTGTTTTAGCTCCTGTCCGTTGATCTTGTTAAATAAAGCCATAACCCATTTATTGGAAAAATCTCTCTGCATATTTGTGTTTTTGCGACAATATTGCAATACTTGCCATCACAAATATTATTGCCGCCATTATTTTCGACAAATGAAAAACCGATTATCCACGTCTGTCATCATTGGCTCCGCAGTGGTTTTCTTTATTTTTGGATACTTTTTCATCCAAAATTCCCAATCAGACATCTCCTTTTCGCTTTCATCTGCCGCCCACAAAGTTACGGAGAATCAACTTACTTCTCCAAAGTTGCTTTACGGTATTCCCATTGATTCGATGATTGTCATCAATGAAGTGGTAAAAGCGAATGAAAATCTTTCCGAGATTCTGGCTCGTTACAACGTACCCGCAGCCACTATTTTCAAAATCGCCACCCTTCCCCGTGAAATATTTGACGTCAGGCGTCTTCTGGTGAACAAATCCTACACCATCATTCATCAGAAAGACTCTATGCAGACGGCAAAAAGTTTTATTTATTACCCCAATGCCATAGACTACGTAGTGATCAACCTTGACGATTCGCTTGAAGTCGAAACCGGTCAGCATCGGGTAGATACGGTAGAACATGTACTCTCCGGAACCATCACCTCCTCCCTCTACCAGTCTATCATCGAAGAAGGGGGTACTCCTGCGCTTGTGAGCGAACTGGCAGATGTGTATGCCTGGGCCATTGATTTTTTTGGTTTACAGGAAGGCGATTGCTTCAAAATGGTTTATACCACGCTTGAAGTGCAGGGACAACCTGCCGGCTTTGGGCGTATCCTCACGGCTTCTTTTAATCATGCAAGCCGCGAATATCGGGCTTACAGTTTTGACCAAGGCGAAGGCTCCGAATATTTTGATGAAGAAGGAAATAGCTTGCGGAAAACCTTCCTGAAAGCACCGCTAAAGTATTCTAGGATTAGCTCTCATTTTTCCTACAACCGCTTTCACCCTGTGCTGAAAATCCGGAGACCTCATCTGGGGGTTGACTATGCCGCGCCGGTGGGCACACCGGTAGTCACCGTCGGAGACGGAGTTGTGTTGAGCGTGGGCTACAACGGAGGTGCGGGGAAAATGGTTAAAATCAGACATAACAGCAATTTTACTACGGCTTATCTCCATCTCTCCAGTTATGGCGAAGGTATCCGCGAAGGGGCGGCTGTACGCCAGGGCGAGGTGATCGGTTATGTCGGTAGTACCGGAGTTTCAACCGGGCCGCACCTCGATTTTCGTTTTTACAAAAATGGTGTGCCCGTGGATCCGCTTCAGGTTGAACCGCCTTCTGCCAATCCCATCTGTGAGCAATACCGGGAAGATTTCCACGAAGCCATTACTCAACAACAAAAAAAGTTAGATAAAGTCGGAGAAAATAGTCGCTTACTTGCAATGGAATAATTCAACCGCCGGAAACATCTGACATATCCCGCATGAAATTGGAAATCCGCAGGATTTTTGCCAGATTAGCGCAAAATTTAACAACTACTACTATCTTTTTATATACGTGTTAACGTTTTACATCTACCTTAAAAACGCGGGCCTTTTTGAGGCCCGTTTTTTTTTGCTTAATTGCTAATGAGTTTTAAAGTGCTCCACTCATGTTTAAGTTTTTCAAAAACAGCTCTAACGGCAATAGTAAAAAACCGGCCATCCCGTTTGTGGACATCAACGGTGTTCCGCTGGCGGAAGGAGATAAAGTCGAATCGCTCCGATACAACCTCGGCCAATGTATCATTGTGTCGGCTGAAACCGGTTATGTTTATGAATCGCTGGAAACGGGAGAACAGGTCAGTTATCTCAAGATGGTTGACGCTGCAACCACTTTCCAGAAAGTGAAGAAGTTGTGATATGCTCAAAATAGACGCACACTCGCATATTCTGCCGGAACACCTGCCCCGATTTTCGGAAAAATTTGGCTACGGAGACTTCATTCACCTCGATCATCATAAACCCGGCTTCGCCAATATGATGAAAGGCAATGTCTTTTTCCGCGAAATCGAAACCAATTGCTGGGATCCTGCCATCCGGCTGGAAGAATATGCCCTGCGTCAGACGCAGGTACAGGTCGTATGCACCGTGCCGATTATGTTTAGCTATTGGGCAAAACCCAAAGACACCCTCGAACTTTCCCGCTTTCTCAATGACCATATCGCTGAAGTAGTCGCCGCAGACCCCCGACATTTTGTCGGACTGGGAACGGTTCCCATGCAGGATGCCGACCTCGCCGTGAAAGAATTGCACCGACTGAAACAACTCGGTTTGCCCGGCATACAGATTGGTTCCAATATCAATGACATAAATCTCAGCGAACCTCAGTTTTACCCGATCTGGGAGGCCTGTGAAGCCCTTAACATGGCCGTTATGGTTCACCCCTGGAATATGATGGGTAAAAACCTTATGGAACGTTATTGGCTGCCCTGGCTGGTCGGAATGCCCGCCGAAACCTCACGTGCCATTTGCTCCATGATTTTTGGCGGTGTATTTGAAAAATTCACTCAACTTCGGGTAATGTTTTCGCACGCCAGCGGCTCTTTTCTTTCGACTTTTGGGCGGGTAGAGCACGGATTCAACTGTCGCCCCGACCTCGTGGCCATAGACAACCCCATACCTCCCCGCGAATACCTCGGAAGGTTTTGGGTGGACAGCATCACTCACGACACCACGATGTTGCGTTATGTGATGAATATGGTAGGCTCCAACCGGGTCATGATCGGCTCAGATTATCCTTTCCCTCTGGGCGATCTCTCTATCGGTAAACTGGTGGACGAAATGGGACTGCCTCCTTTTGATAAGGAAAATATCTATTATCGCTCTGCACTGGAGTGGCTGGGACTGGAAAAGGGAAAATTTGTCTGAGCTTCAGGCAATCGGGTTGAGAGTAATGGAAAATATCGTATAGTCGCTCACATCGCGGCCATGGCTGAATTTGTCGAGTACCTCGTACATATCCCGGGCGCGGAAGTAAGAAGTATGAAGTTCCCCCTGTCCTTTTTTCGTCCATTGTACCGTATAGGAGTGCTCCTGTCGAAAATTTTTGGTGACATACTCCAGCATAAGGCGCAAGGCCTCCCCTTTTGATTCTGCCTGTACCGAATGATAGAGGA
Source organism: Bacteroidia bacterium (assembly GCA_033764335.1). GTDB lineage: Bacteria > Bacteroidota > Bacteroidia > J057 > J057 > JAGQVA01. The sequence continues at coordinate 347,289 of JANRJC010000017.1, forward strand.
AGGACTGGTCGTGTTTGGGATTAATGGTAATCAGGTCAAGCAATACCTGCGCGCCTTCGTTGGTGAAGTTAAAAACGAGGTTGGCCTGCGAAAGGTCCAGCTTTTTAGCGATTTCCGTCTGAAGACGGGCGATTTCGATGTGATTGTCAACAACGCTCATGCCGCAAATATCCGAATATTTCTGAAAAATTGCAGGTTTAGCAAAAATTGACATTTGTACGGGGTTTAGGAATTTCTTAGGTTTGGGAACAGTGATACTTGCCACAAAAGCCAAAACCTCTTCCGGAAATATTTTTCCTGGTCATATCGCCGTTGTTTTAATGGTCATATCCTTATGTTTTTTTTTAAGGGGTACTCTTTTCGCTCAAAACCGTGAATATCTGCCCTTGAACAGCGGAATCCATTCATTGGAGAGAGAATATCATATATATCCAGCCTTTTCGGACAGTGCGATATTTTATACCAAAAAATCATTAAGTTATTTGGAAAACAAAAATACGTCAGAATTTATTGAGACGCTTTTATTTTTATCCAACGTATATAATTATCGAGAAGAATTTGACAGCATTGGAAAGTATGCACAAATGGCTCTTTATAAAACAAGCCTCCACGACAATTTGGCGGAAGGATACCGTTACCTTGCCTTAAATAATCTGGCTTCTTACCATTTGCTCAAAGGCAATTTCCGCGAGGCAGATATACTTTATGAGAAATCATTAAAGGAAAACCTTCATAATGAGGACATTGCGCAGATTTTGTTTAATATTGGCCTTACACGAAAAAAGCAGGGAGATTACTCGGAGGCCCTGCGAATGCTTGACCGGGCCGAAACCCTTTCCTTCTATCAGACAGGCCTTTTTCGTGCGGAAATATTCAATTTAAAATCCAGAATTTACATCCGCCTGCAAAATTGGGAGGAGGCCCGGAAAAATAATATACAGGCCCTGTCTCATCTCCAATCATTTAACGATGAAGTTTCCCTGAAAAAAAAACTGGAACTTGCCTTCGGCAGAGGGCTGATCGAAACGGCTTCCGGCAATCCACAAAAAGCTTTTGAAGTTATAAATACGGGGAAAAAAATCCAGTCTCGTCTCGACGGTTATCGCACCGAAATTACCCATGGTATTCTCGCACGGATTTATTCCGCTTCGGGCAAAACGGACAGTGCCGTTTTTTACGCCCAACTAGCTTTAGGCCAATTGATTCAAAGCCTTCCCGACCTGCCGAGGCATCCGTTGATCGCCGAAGCGTGGCTGGATTTAGGGGATATTTTCTTAAAAGCTAAAAAATTTGACGACGCCGAATTCTCCTATACAAAAGGGTTGGCCTGCCTCGTAAATCAGGATTTTTCCTCCCGAAATCTGCCTGACCCGGAATCGGTCATATATCCCGTAGATGCCGTCCCTTTGATCTGCGGCATTGGCTCTGCCTATCTTCAAAAATTTCAGCAATCCGGTGTAGCCAATGAGCTTCAACAAGCAACGGATGCTTATCTGTTGGCCACACGACTCATCCCGCGCATCTATCGGGAGTTTCAAAACGAAGATTCCCGCCTATTTATGGCCGGGCAGGCCGTTCATACCTACGAACAGGCCATTGCCCTGACACTCGAACTTGCCCGTCATACCAGCGACAAACGACATCTTGAAACTGCTTTTTATCTGGCAGAACAAAATAAAGCAGCCTTGCTCTATTTTGCCCTCAGCGAGGCAGAAAAAATAAAATCCCTCGGTTTACCTGACTCTCTTACCGAAAGAGAAAATTTAATAAAAACAGAGTTAGCCTTTTATCAGGAAAAAATTTTTGAAGAAAGTCGGAAAACTATCGGCCAAAACTCCGAAAAACTAATACGCTGGAAGGAAAAAATTTTCCATCTGGAGGAGGAAACCCGAATATTCAAAAAAGTTCTTGAAACCCATTACCCGCAATATTATCAGTTAAAATACCCGCAGGAAGAAATTACCGTATCCGAAGTTCGGAAACTTCTTCCCAAAGGCGCAGCCTGGCTGGAATATTTCTGTGGGGAAAGTGCGACCTACGCCTTTAAGATTACAGATAACGAAATTCAGGTAGAAAAAATCCTGGGGCGAGATTCGCTGGATCATTGGATCAACGCCATGCGGGAAGGGATTTATCAAAACTGGACCCACAAAAACGACTCGACCGGCGAATTTTCTGCCCTCGACTTTCAATATATCATCCATGCACGCAAACTTTATCAAAACCTGATTGCCCCTTTTGAAAAAAACGGCGCAAAACTACCCCGAGAACTCATTATTGTACCCGATGACATACTCGGTTATCTTCCTTTTGATGCCCTGCTTACAGCCCCGACTACACGTTCTCAACGTTTTCGCCAATTTCCCTATATGATTCGGCGATTTGAAATCAGTTACGCCTATTCGGCGGCCCTTCTGCAAAATTTGTCCCCCGCACAATCGGACAACCCGTCAAAAGTAAAAATTTTCGCTTTGGGACCATGGACCGAACCCCGCGCCGGGAACAGCAACGGGCCTCCTGCTTTACTATTTTCCAGAGACGAAATTTCGGCGATTACATCGCTGTTTCAGAGTACAACACTTCTGGGAGAGGATGCCACCCGCGCCCGATTTCTGGCGCGGGCAAAGGACTTTGAAATGATCCATTTGTCCACCCATGCACAAATAAATGATACTGATTCCCGCTACTCACGCATTACTTTTGCCGCAGACTCCGACACCCTTCCGGATTTTCTCACCGTAGCGGAAATCTGCAACCTCCGTCTCCGGGCTGATATGGTAGTATTGAGTGCCTGTGAAACAGGAGTAGGGTCTCTCCAAAAAGGAGAAGGGATTCTTAGCCTGGCACGAGCCTTTACTTATGCCGGCGCCAAAAGTATCATCACGACACTCTGGCAGGTGGATGATCAGGCGACGGCTCTTATCATGAAGCGGTTTTATCGTTATTTGCACAGCGGTTACGACAAGGATGTTGCTCTCCGACAGGCAAAACTCGACTACCTGGAAAACAGCGACAACCGCCTGGCGCACCCGTTTTTCTGGGCAGCAACTCTGCCTTCCGGCAATATGAAACCCCTCCGTACCGGTTCTGATTATCTCCTACCGGCGTTACTTACGCTCCTGTTCGTGATCGCTCTTTCGGCTTTCTACCTTGTAAAAAAAATCCGATCAGGCGCGGGCTTTATACTTTCGCCAGCCGCCGAGGATCGCACCTCCGACCGCCAGGCCGACCATGCTAAAACCGCCGGTAATCCATGAAAGCCCGTAGGGATTTCCTGCAAACATATCGCCGGTCATATCCGAAAGGAATACAAAAGAAAAAGCAATCAGCAACCCGATACCCGCACCATAAAGCGCGGACTCAATCTCGAGTTTTACAAACAACCATGCCAAAACATACATCGGAATAATGGTAGCGATCATGTTGGATATCCAGACACCCGCGCCGGGAGGATTAGCCTCTACGGTGGCCATATCCAGGCCTACCATAGCCATCCATTGGTCACCGAATAAAGGTCCGTACCAGACAAAACCCAGAATGGTAAGGAAAACAATTCCGGCCCAAACAGCCAGATGATTAATGGTTAATTGTCCCATAGTAGTAGTATTTTACGAAAATATAGATTATTTTTATCTGATAATCAAATGGTTAATCGAAATAGGCTATGAGCATTTCTACCATCCTCAGCATGGTTCTTATCCTCACCTTCAATATAGGAGGTTTTATCTATTTTCTTTACGTTGCAGTAAAAAAGGAATCTGCGAAAAAAATTTAGTTTTTTCGTACTATTTGTTCCATTACCGCATTCGTGCGGGAGGCTGTCTCCCCGGTGCTGCTACATTTCCCCCTGCCCAGCAGATCCGCTACTACGGTTTCGATCAATGGCTGCTGGACATGACGAGGCATCTCAAAGGAAAAAACCTCCTTTCGTTGATCTTTTTCTAAAACTACCGGCGCGGAGGAAAAAAAAGAAAAAGTAATTTTGCCTGTACTTCCGATGATTTCAGTCTCTTCAAACGCCGCCTTTTCTGCCACCGAAAAACACCATATCCCCGTTCCTAACACCCCCTTTTCGAAGATAAAACTCCCTGCCACAATATCCTCTGCGGCATACAATCCGGCCTGATTGCCGTGAAATCCGGAGGCATTTTTTATCGGCCCCAACAGATCATCCATAAAATCAAGCTGGTGAGAGGCCAAGTCGTAAAAATATCCCCCACCTGCTACCTCAGGGTTTACCCGCCAGTTCTCGGGCCTTCCTTCCACAATCGCCGCCAGGATAGCCGGCTTCGGTGCCTGATACAGGCGGATATTGACAAATCTCACCTCCCCAATGGCACCGCTGGCTATGAGTTCTTTTACTTTTAGAAAAGGCGGCAATTGTCGCCGGTAATAAGCTGTAAACAGCGGAATATCTGCTTCCTGGCAGGCAGAAATCATCTGCTGGCATTCCTGAAAACTCCGGGCCATCGGTTTTTCCACATATACCGGTTTTCCTGCCCGGGCAGCCATAAGGGTATAATGGGCATGCGAGTCCGGAGGAGTGGCTATATAGATCGCATTTACTTCCGGATGATCAATCAGTGCTGTCGCGTCATTAAACCAAAACGGGACTCCGTGCCGCCGTGCGTAATCTTCTGCTTTAGCCGCGTCGCGTCGCATGACGGCCACCAGTTTTGAATTTTTAATCCGGTTAAAGGCCGGACCGCTTTTTACCTCCGTCACATCACCACAACCAATGATGCCCCAGCGAACTTCACGATCAGGAAATTTGTACATCTGAGAAATATTTTTTCAGTTCCAGCCGCAGGTTTGTAAATTACTCCGAATATACACCTAGCTGAGGAAAATGCGATTCATACAATTACTTTTGTGTGTTTTTTCAGGGTTTTTTGCCACTTATCCGACCGATATAAAAGCCCAGGTTCCGATAAAAAATATCCTTCTCGACGATGACGTCACCGGATACGCTCCCTGTGAGCCGGCCATTGCCATTAGTTTTACGAATCCGGACATCATTGTCGCAGGGGCCATCCTGAACAAAATCTATTACACTTCCGACGGAGGAAAAAACTGGACAAAACAGACGCTGACTTCCTCCTACGGCGTATTCGGAGACCCTGTATTGGTTTCAGGTTACGATGGAAGTTTTTATTATTTCCATTTATCAGACCCGGAAAACAACCGATGGCAAAGTGAACGTTTGCTCGACCGGATCGTCTGCCAGAAATCCACCGACGGGGGTAAAACCTGGAATAACGGAGGTTTTATGGGGTCGCACCATCCCAAAGACCAGGACAAAGAATGGGCAGTGGTCAATCCACGCAACAATCAGGTTCTTTCAACCTGGACACAATTTGACCGCTACGACAGCAAAGATCCGCTGGATCGCAGCAATATTTTGTTTTCTTTTTCCAAAAACGGAGGAAAATCCTGGAAAAAGGCAGTACAGATAAACGAGTACGACGGCGATTGCCTTGACGATGACGGTACAACCGAAGGTGCAGTCCCCACCGTCGGGCCGGAAGGAGAAATTTATGTCGTTTGGTCGTTGAATGATCAGATATGGTTTGACCGGTCGTTTGACAATGGAAAAACCTGGTTGGAAAAGGATATAATCGCCGCAGACCAACCGGGAGGCTGGGCCTTTGACATTCCGGGTATCAGTCGTTGCAATGGCATGCCCATTCTGACCTGTGATCTTAGCAATGGCCCGAATCGCGGTACGCTTTATCTCAACTGGTCGGATCAGCGAAATGGAGACCATGACACGGACATCTGGTTTGCAAAGTCTGTGGACAAAGGAGAAACCTGGTCAAAACCTCAAAAAGTCAATGATGATCGCCCGGGGAAACAGCAGTTTTTTACCTGGATGAGCCTGGATCCGACGACGGGGTATCTCTATATTGTTTTTTATGACCGTCGGAATTACGAAGACTTTCAGACTGATGTTTACCTCGCTTACTCTACCGATGGCGGAAAAACCTTTACGAATCGGAAAATCAGCGAAAAACCCTTTGTTCCGACGGAAAAATCATTTTTCGGTGATTACAACCACATCAGTGCATATTCCGGGCGAATATGTCCGATATGGACGCGAATGGACGATGGAAAAACCAGTGTCTGGACTGCGGTAATAAATCAGGGAGAATTAATCGGGAAGTAACACGGCGAGGATGATTAATTGAGGCGGTAATTGTATTGGCGGTAGGCGATGTTGTAGCCACCGTTTTCCAGTTCGGCCACAATTTCATCAATCATCTCATCCTCTTCCTGATCAAACTGAGTTTTGAGGTTAATGCCAAAAAGCAATCCGATTGACTGCCAGAAGACCGCCGATGCGCCACTTTTATTTTCTCGTATCAGGTCAAACGTAGAATAGCCTGTTTGGCGGTGTACCAGTTTGACGAGAACTTTACCCTGAGTCCGGGTCATTTTACGGAGGTCATCTTCATAAGAGCCAAAAAGAGAGGTTTCTTTTTGTTTTACATACTCCCTTCGGGAGGTGCTATCGGGAAGAGATGCCATTTCGGCTTCGATTTCATTAAGAATATCCGATACTTTCACGGCATAAGGATAGACTTTATGCACATTCCAGCGAAGGCGTGTAAACCGGGCGAGCCGTTCTTTTCCCCGTTGAATCTGGCGGCGATTGGGTTTTTGAGCGTAAATATCAATTCCCTCAATATCTCCAATCATGAACGTTTCCCCGTTGTAGGTATAAACCTTAAAACGCCCGTAATTCATACTGTCCAATTCCGTTTGACCGAAAACCGGATCAATCCCCAAACTCAAAAGCGAAATCCCGAAAATTGCGATCAATAAGTTCTTTTTCATCTCAATCATACGAAGTAAAAGACACTTCCCTAATACGAATATTGCTTTTTCTATGTTCTGATCAAAACCATGTCTTTGAGTTATCTTTCTTAGACTTTTATTGTTTCCCCCAAAAAGTCCGTTTAGATTTACCTTAAAGAACAAGATTCAAACAAATCAGCCCAAATTATACAAAACATGAAAAGAACACTATTTACCCTCCTTTTATTTATTGTATGTTTTATGCCTATCCGTTTATGGGCACAGGAAATTGCTGTTACAGAACGGGGAGACACGGTATTTTTGTATGCCAATGGAACTTGGTCTTATTATAATGAGGGAATGCAAACAGGCCAATCCACGATTGAAATCCGAATGAATGACCAGCCACACACCAAACCCGAAAAATCAATCAAAAAAATCAGTGGATTAAATGATGCTTATGAGGTTTGGTATGATGAGAAAAAGTGGAAAAGGGTTCCGCCAGGAGAGCTAAACCCGGAAGCGGATATTGCCTTAAAGTTTATGGACGGCGACGCTTATGCAATGGTGATCTATGAAGAGGTTGAGATTCCTGCGGCAAATCTGTCTCAAATCGCCATTGACAACGCCGCAAATGTTGCCCCGGATATAAAAATGATTGACCGGGAATACAGGGTTGTCAATAACGATACTTTGGTCTGGATGCGAATGGATGGAACCGCAAACGGGATCAAAATCGCTTATTACTCTTATTATTTTTCCAACACCAAAGGAGCCATTCAGTTTCACACTTTTACGGGTCAAAATCTAATGGATAAATACAAAGAGGAACTTGAAAATTTATTAGATGGGCTGATTATCCCGAAATAATGGTTTCCTTAATACCCTTTAACCCCTAAAGCTATGATCTGGTGGACCTTAGGAATCGTCGCGATTGTGTTTTACACACTCTGGGTAGCAGGTACTTTTTCGAAAAATAAAAAATCACCCTAACACTCAGGCTGGCTCAATCAAATCCCAAAGATTGCCGTACAGATCGGCAAATACGGCGACTTTGCCATACTCTTCCACGGAAGGAGTACGGATGATTGCAACGCCCTGATCGAGAAGATTTTGATAATCGCGACTGAAGTCGTCGGTGTAGAGAAATAAAAACACACGTCCGCCGGTCTGATTGCCAATACGGCTTTTTTGTTCGTCGCCTACGGCTTTGGCAAGAAGAAGGCCACTGCCTTCTGAGCCTCGGGGCCTGACACGCACCCAGCGTTTGGTTTCACTCAAAGGGGTATCTTCGAGCAGGTCGAAGTGGAGTTTTTGCGTGTAAAACGCAATCGCCTGGTCGTAGTCTGCTACGACAAGGGCGATTTGGGCGATTTGTTGTTTCACTGTTTGGAGGATAAATAAGTGGGAGTCAAAAATAATCATTCTTTCCGCTCCCACCCAAATTTAGCTTTAATCCGCCGCTTTCCGGGACACTCTGTACCAGCCTGCGCCAGACACTAACATACGGGGATGCCTGCCTGTGAAAAAGAAAACAGGGGCTGAAAAAAGGTTGATACCAGGGTTGAAAAAGGGTTTAGAAGAAAAAATCCTCCGTTTTACGCAGCATTCGGGCTTCCCTGCGGCTGGTGATTCCCAGCTTTTTGTAAAGCTGATTGATATGGGTTTTGAGGGTGCTTTGTTCGATCGAAAGGATATCCATGATTTCTTTATTGGATTTTCCCGCAGCGATGAGGTCAAACACCTCTTTTTGTTTTTCGCTGAGTTGTGCCATTTTTTGCGACAGTTCGCCTTCTTTTCCGATAAGCTTTACTTTGAGTTCTTCGGTCAGGTCGGCAAGTTTTTGCGTTTCCATTTTCACCCAAATCCAAACTGCAAGAATCGCTAAAAGAGTCAGTAAAATCGCAATAAAAGGGTAATTGTCCCATGCCCACTGAGTTTTTGCCCCGTCAAAGCGAAATGCAATGGCACATAGTGCCAGGAAAATCGCTACGGGAAGAAACCATTTCTGCCTTCGGTAGAAGAAATCCGGTATTTGATTGGTGAATTGCATAATGTAATCAAATATAAGGAGATATCGGATGTGCCTCGTTTTGTTTCACAAAAAAATATATTCGACTCTCCTTAATAAAATTTTTCTCTTCTTGTCAATTTCTCCAGAATGGTTATCATCCGGCGTTCGCGGGTTTCGGTTTTTTTTGCCGTCTGGAGTTGGAAGGCAATATAGTAAGTGTTGGTTTTGTTGAGTGTATGAAAAAAGGCGAGTGCCTCGGGTTGTTGTGCCAACAGTTCCATAAAATCGTCGGGGATTGCAATATTTGCGGGGCTGTCATAGGCGGCCGCCCAACGTCCGTCGGCTTTGGCGGCTTCGATTTCTTTCCAGCCGGGAGGCTGTATCCGGCCTTCCTGGCTCAGCCTTTCGATATGTTCCCGGTTGCGTTTGGACCAGAGGCTTTTTTTCCTGCGGGGCGTGAATTTCTGGACGTAGGAAAGTTCGTCGTATTTGTTGGCCTGGCTGTCAATCCAGCCATAACACAGGGCTACGTCAAGAGCCTCGGCATAGATAATGCTTTGCACTCCTGAGCTTTTTTTGAAAAATTGCAGCCATATTCCTTCACATTGGTCATGATTTTCGGATAACCATAACTCAAAATCATTCTGAGTGGGAAAAGGCAGAATGGGGAATTCCTTTGCGGGTGGTTTTTTCATGTACCGTGAAGTTAGTGATTTTCAGGAAATTTATTTAGAATGGCTCACCGGATTTTAAGCTAACTTTTAGCTAATAAAACCTTTTATTAGATTTCATCCTCAAAATCTTATCGAATCCAATGAAACCCATTATCGCTATCATCCTCATCTGTTTCTCCGTCCTCTCCTGTGTCGCCCAAAAGCCCGTAACGAGACTCATTGTCCGTGGCGACGACATGGGGTATTCCCATTCGGGTAATCTCGCCATTATGAAATCCTGGCAGGAGGGTATTCAGTCTTCCATCGAAATCATTGTTCCTTCGCCCTGGTTTCCCGAAGCGGTAAAAATGTTGAAGGAAAATCCGGGGATTGATGTCGGTATTCATCTCGCACTCACCAGCGAATGGGACAATATCAAATGGCGCCCGCTGAGCGACTGCCCCAGTATCACCGATGAGGACGGTTATTTTTACCCCATGGTTTTCCCCAATCCCAACTATCCCGGCCAGTCTATCAAGGAAAATGAATGGAAAATCGAAGATGTGGAAAAAGAGCTTCGTGCCCAGATCGAAATGGCGCTTCGTCACCTTCCCGATATTAGCCACATATCTGCTCACATGGGCTGCACCCGAATCAGCGAAGAAGTTCGAGCATTAGAAAAAAGACTGGCCCAGGAATACAAAATTGACATAGACCTCGCCGATTACCAGGTTGAATATGTAAGCTACGACGGCCCGAAAAAAACAGGGAAAGAAAAAATTCGGAGTTTTATCAATATGCTCGACAAACTCGAACCGGGTAAAACCTATCTTTTTGTGGATCATCCCGGCCTTGACAACGAAGAGTTGCGGGCCGTGCATCATATTGGCTATGAAGATGTCGCTACCGACCGGCAGGGCGTGACCGATCTATTCACCAGCGAGAAGGTAAAAGCCTATATTAAAGAAAAAGGAATCCAGCTAATCGGCTATAAAGACCTCATTAAGCATTAATCACATCTGCGACCGCAGGTCTTTCAACTCCTGGTTGAGGAGTTCGCGGGCGCGAAAAAGCTGCGCCTTGACTGTTCCCAGCGGAATCTGTAATTCTTCGGCGACTTCTTCGTAAGACAATTCCTGAAAATAGCGAAGTTCTACCAGCATGCGGTATTTCTCGGGCAGCCGCTCTATTGCCATATTAAGATACCGGCGACGCTGATCTTTGAGCATACTTTCATTAGGATCGAGGTCTTCGGTTTTCACATCAAACCTCATGCTTGACCCATCGTCTCCTTCGACGGGAGCATCAAAAGAGACGGTTTGAACCCTTTTTTTCCGAATGTAGTCTATACAGTTATTTGTGGCAATACGAAATAGCCAGGTCGAAAAAGCAAATTTGGAGTCGAATTTATCTATGGAGTTGAAGGCTTTGGCAAAAGCTTCCTGTGTCAAATCCTCCGCGTCATCGGGGTTTTTGACCATTTTCAGAAGCATATAATACACCGACTTGCGGTATTTTTTTAGCAAAGTCTCAAATGCATTAGGCTCTCCTCTTTTCGCTGCCGCCACAAGATCGCGGTCTTCTTGCGTGTTTTTGGAGACTTTGGGTGTTAAATCCATGAAGGCTTTCTGATTAATCCAATTGGAACGGCTGATAAATTGTAGATAAAAAACAAAAAATCCAAAACAGGATACGCCCAGATAATACGCCTCATCCCTATCTTTACAGCAACCTGCGCAAACATTACCCCGCTTATCCCCATTTTTAGGATATATAACGAAAAAAACGCCCAACCCGTTAAGTTGGTCATACAAAGAAGCAAACCAAACAGATAAAATCCCAAATGAGAGAGGTGGAAAATACCGAGAATTATTTTTGTTGGGGAGGAATAATCTGTCGAAGCGCTAATATGTCGCAATTTCTGCCGAAACCAGGTATAAAAGGTGTGTTTTGGCTCGGAGAACACTTTGCTTTTTTCGCTGACCATTACCGTTGTGTTTTCTTTTCGTGCAAAGGCATTTACCAGCAAATCATCATCGCCGGAAAGTTTGTCTTTAAATTTTCTGAATCCTCCATTCCGCTGAAAAAAAGAGCGTGTATAGGCAATATTGCGGCCTACCCCCATATAGGGAAACCCATTGACCGCCAGTCCTACATACTGAAACGCTGCGTAGGCCGTCTCAAATTGGATAAAGGCATTAAGCAACCCCGGATATTGAAAATAAGGCCCGATTCCCAGCACTAATTCGGTATTTCCGGTAAAATGCCCGGCTACTTCACTCAGCCAGTTTTCCTGCGGCTGGCAGTCTGCGTCAGTAAAAACGAGGTGTTCATTTTTAGCTGCTTCTATGCCCTGGGTTAATGCCCATTTTTTAGGTGCCCAGCCTTCGGGGGTCTCTGAAATGATAACAGAGGATAATCGGCTGTTGTTTAATTCAGCCAACCACTCCTTGCTGCCGTCGTTGCTGCGATCCAATACCAGTACCACTTCATAATCCCGGTAATTTTGCCGGAGTACGTGGGGGAGAAATTTTTTTAGGTTTTCAACTTCGTTGTGTGCGGCAATGATAACCGAAAGCGGCAAGTCCGATGGCTTTATTTGTTTTTCCGGAATACACAACCAGCCCCTCAGTATCCATGCCTGTAAAGCCAGATAGGTCAATCCGAAAATGATTACCAGCCACAGCATAAGTGAAAGTAGTTATTACTCCTCCTTATACACTACGGCCAGCAGGGTCTGGCCGACTGCCTGAAGCGTTTCTTTGGAAATGACCGAAATATCATCGCCGTGGGTATGCCAGTGTTTAAAAAATCCCCGGCCTTCGGGTTGGTCTATGATATCAATGGTTCCGATTCCGCCTTTTGCACTTACATAAACATGGTCGTCAATAATCGGATCGGTGCGCTGAATGGAAAAATATTGCCCAAAACCCAGCAATTGGGCCTGTCGCCATACTTTTTCGACGGTATTAGGGGCGTACTGAAGCGAATGTCCTTCTTTGGAAAAGACGGCGTTTTTCGCTCCTACCATGTCCAGATTAATTCCATACATGGCTGTGTAGCCGGGTTTATGTTTATTTTCGGCCCAGTATTGCGAACCCAGGCAATAGGAGTTAGGCACATCAGAATTGCCATAGTCCTCCGCATCCCAGAAAACGATGTCCACTCCGATTGCGATAGAATCTTGCCCCAGGATGCGGGCAATTTCGAGCAGCACCCCTACCCCACTGCCTCCGTCATTAGCACCGGGAATGGGTTCGTCTTTTCTTATGCTGTCTTCATCCGCAAAAGGCCGTGTATCCCAGTGAGCAGTCAGCATTACACGGCGTTGTTTTTCTGGCTGAAAGGAAGCGATGATGTTTACCATATTCAGCCGGGTATTATTAAAAGCAGTTACAACCGCCGGCTGGGTAGTAACTTTTGCTCCGAAAGATTCCAGTTGACCGATAATCCAGTCCGCACAGGCCGCATGAGCGGGCGTATTGGGAACTCTTGGGCCAAAAGCCAGTTGTTTTTCGATATAACGATAAGCAGTGTCCGCCTGAAAAACCGGCACCGAAATATCCCTGACCGGAGGTGTAGGTTCCGTTCGGGGTTTTTCCGTTGTGCCTCCGTTACAGGAGAGAAGAAAAAACAATACCCCTCCGGCCAGTAGCAGGAGGGATATCACACCTATTTTTGATATTTTATTGCTCATAATACCAGTCGGTACCCTCTTTGGTATCCTCCAGTTTAATATTCACTTTCGAAAGCTCGTCGCGAATCAGATCCGATGCGGCCCAGTTTTTCTCTTTTCGGGCTTGGCCTCTCAACTGAATGATCACTTTCATCAGTCCGTTGATGGTTTCCTGTGCCTGACTACCTTCTTCGGAAACCGGTTTTAACCCCAGCCAGCCGGAAAATACGGTATGGAAAAACGTGCGAAAGTTCCGAAAAGTCTCAGCTTTTACAGCAAAACCGGCGGTTTTATCTTTAAATAGCTGGTTGATTACCGGAAGAGTATCAAACATCCGGGCGATGACTTTGGCCGTGTTGAAGTCGTCATTCATGAAAGAGGTCACATCGGCGGCGAAGGAAGCCAGATTTTCTTCAAACTCAGGGTTGATCACCTCGGTCCGAGAATCGGGGTCGAGGGTGTCCATGCGTTTGATTGTATCGGTCATTCGTTTCAAAGCCTTATCGGCGGCCTGAAGCGCCTGATTAGAAAAATCCAAGGTGCTGCGGTAATGCGCCTGAAGGATAAAAAAACGGATATTGGCCGGCGTATAAGCCTGTTCCAGCAAAGGATGTTCTCCGGAAAAAAACTGATGAAGATTGATGGCATTTCCGAGAGATTTCCCCATTTTTTGCCCTTCGTAAGTGATCATATTATTGTGCAGCCAGTATTTGGCTTCTCCTTGCTGATCCTCGGGAAGTTTGCAGTTGCAGGCATTAGACTGAGCAATTTCGGCTTCATGGTGAGGGAAAATCAGATCCATACCACCGCCGTGGATATCGTATTTTATACCCAGATATTTGGTACCCATGACGGTACATTCGATATGCCAGCCGGGAAAACCTTCTCCCCAGGGAGAGTTCCAACGCATAATATGCGAAGGGCTTGCATTTTTCCACAGCGCAAAATCGGCGGAATTTTTCTTTTCACCCTGCCCTTCGAGGTTGTCGCGGGACTCGGCCATCATATTCTCCAGGTCGCGCCCGGAAAGGATACCGTAGTGAAAATCTTTATGATAAGCTTCGACATCAAAATAGACGGAGCCGTTTACTACATAAGCGTAGCCATTTTTCAGAATTTCCTGAATTGCCTCGATTTGTTCGGGAACATGTCCGGTAGCGCGGGGTTCAATACTGGGACGAAGGAGGTTCAGAGCGGTCATGTCATTGACATAGGAGTTGTAATACCGCTGAGCGACTTCCATCGGCTCCAATTGTTCGACCCTTGCCTGTTTTTCGACTTTACTGTCGCCTTCGTCGCCGTCATTTTCCAGATGTCCCACGTCGGTGATGTTTCTCACGTACCGGACTTTGTAGCCCAGGTATTGCAGATAACGAAACACCGTATCAAAGGTAATCGCGGAGCGGGCATGGCCCAGGTGGGCATCACCATATACGGTGGGGCCGCAGACATACATACCGACGAAGGGAGGTTTCAGGGGCTCGAATACTTCCTTTTTTCGCGAGATTGAATTATATACTGTTAGAGATTCCATAAAAAAATATGCTCATCCAAAGGAGCATTTAAGTTTTAATAAACGTCGCAAATATACAATTTTTACGGTACCAGATGGTAAGTGGCTTGAATCGGAAAATGGTCGGAGACCCGGGAAGTGAAAATTTTGTGATTGACCGCATGAAGTTCATTTGTAAAATATTGATAGTCAATACGCAATCCCACTGGCCCTGCGAGCGGATAAGTCCAGCCCAAACCTTTTCCGGCTTCCGCAAAACTATCTTTAAATCGGCGGCGAAACTGATAACCGATCCGCGTATGAGGCGATGAATTGAAATCACCGGCAATTACCAGCGGATAAGGGTATTGACGAGTTTTTTCCAGCACCAAGTCCACCTTTTCCTGCTGAAGCGGCAGCACAATTTTTACCCGATCCAATATCGCCTGAAATTTGTCTTTCACTTTTTCATTTTCATCCAATGTCTGGGAAGCCTGAAAAGAACTCAGATGAACATTGCCCACCCCGATTTTCCCCATCGGTGTTTCAATCGTAGCCAGAATCCCGCTATTGATTTCCCTTTGAGGTAAAAACAGTGTATCAATTGCAACGATTGGATACCGGGAAAATAATACGGCTCCGTGAATATGTATAGGAAGGTGAACGAATGCAGCGAAGGGCATTTCCAGCTTTTTTTTCAGATAGTCTAATGAATAAACATCCCCATCCAGTTTGTGGTTGCGAAATTCCTGTAAAGAAATCACATCGGGGTTCATAATTCGGATCAGGGCTGCTACGGTATCAATTTTTTCAGGATTAAAGTCGAAGGTTCCAACATTGAAGGATGCTATTTTTAGTCCGTCTGACTTCGATGTACTCTGATTGCGAAACACGACGTCTTTACCTGCCACCCAGATACAACAAAAAATGGCTGCCAGAGAAACAGCCATCCAGCGAACAGATTTTTTGAAGTAGTAAAAAAAAGTGAGGATAAATACCGGAAGAAAAAAAGTCAGAAAAGAAGGAATTAATTGGATGGCGGGTAATACATTAACATCCACCCAGGGCGCAATTGCGCCCAGAAAGGTTATAAGGGTAAGTATTAGAAACAAGCCGGTAACTAAGAGGAAAAAAAATCCTCTATTCTTTTTTTTCATCCTCTTTCTGGCTTGATGCCTTAAATAATAATTCCTTTTCTTCGCGGGTAAGGCTTTCGTAGCCTTTATCGTTTATTTTATCCAGAATATCATCAATAATATCCTGAGTAACCACATTTTTCCGCTCGGCTTTTGTTGCCCCGGGTTTTTGGGTTTCAGGTTTTGCCGAGCCGTATTTCACGGTCATTTTAGGTTTGGGATTGGTATCCTGATAGTAAGACCAGATGATTTCGGTAATGTCGGTTCCTCTTTTCAGGAGGAATACATGTAAAAAACCCAGCCCGGCACCAATAATAAGGGCAATACCCAGAGGGGTGAAAAACCCGGCCCAGAGAAGTTCGACCCCAAGCAGGATCACGCCAACCCACACGATACGCACCTGCCCAAATAAAAAGAGTTGAATCGGGTAATTGGGCACAACCGCCACGGCAGAAAACACGAGTACCATAATTAGGGCAATCATTCCGGAAGGGCGGAGATGGTTGGGATGAGCGGAAGCCGAATGGACGGCTGCTTTGAGGACTGCGGGTTGATCCGGCTCGGTGAAAGTATTGGGAGTAACAGTTACAGCAGTGACCGCTTTTGCAGGGTCTGGCGTAACAGACGTCGGCTCAATTGTAAGCAGTGAGGACAAGGTAATGGTCATCAGACCGATAAGGGGCACGGTGAGCAAAACGAGCCGGCGGGTGCGTTGTTCACCCAGTACCTGCTGGTGAATGCGGCCAAAAGCAAATAAAATCAGTCCATTGACGAGAAGACGAAGAGGATCGAGTCGGGCCAGAAACAAAGGCCAGGTAATAATACTCCAGGGTTGGCTAAGCCAGTTTTTGAGCGAATAGGGAAGCGTAAGTGCATACATCAGCGATTCGTATGCAGGTTTTTTATCAAGAAGATAAAAAACAAACAGGAAAATCACCTGCAATAAAAACCCTCCGATCATTAATCCGATCAGCCAACCGACGGTTTTATTCCGTTGAAGAAAGTCTTTTATCTCTTTTTGGACGTCCATGAACTATTATACGTATTTTATTCTGTAAAAGGATGCCTGTTTTTCCTTGTCTTACAAATTTAAACAATTGATTTCGATCATCAATACCCGAGGTCAATTCCGCAGGAAAGGTATATATTTTTCAAGGTAAAAAAACAACACTCCTGCCAACATTCCTGCAAGGTGCCCAAAATGCGAAACATTACTCATTTCCACCATACCTTCTCCGGCGATTTGCAACAAAGCCAGAATCGCCGAAATTACGGCGGCTCCGATAAACAATGTTTTTGCCTCTATCGGCGGAAGAAAAAAGAAGCTGATACGAGAAGTGGGAAACATAATTCCATAAGCGGCCAAAATACCCGAAATGGCTGTAGAAGCACCGATAACCGGGTTATCCTGGGGGTCGAGAAATGCCAGTACCAAAGCGGCTACGACCCCGCAAAACAGATAAAACTTCAAAAATCGTTTACTTCCCAAGGCCATTTCTACCGGAACGCCAATCGAATACAGCGCCAGCATATTAAACAACAAGTGAAATATAGCAGTATGAGCAAAAAAACTCGTTACGATCTGATAGGGCTGAAACGGGAAAAAGGCTCCTGCTTCACGAAAACCCAGTGCATTGCTTTTCCCCAAAATAAAAAAAAACTGTAACCAACTGGTGAAAGGGATAAACAGCAGCAGAAAGACGATGACATTGACAATAATCAGGTTTTTGACAACGGGGCTAATCTGTACCATATTTTTTTATCTGAAGTATTCTTCTAATTCGATGGATGTAATGACCCGGAAAGTGGGTTTACCGCCGGGTGAAAACCCTGGTACATCACAGCGAAACAAATCAGAAGCGATATTTTTCATCTCTAACATACTCAATTTCTGGCTGGAGGTTACGGCCGAACGAAAAGCCACCGACTTCGCGACTCCTTCCAGGAGGCGTTCTGCTACGCGGGTAGTGCCGATATGTCGTATGTCATTCAGCACCTGATCCACGATTTCTTTGAGTTTTCCCGGGGGTATTCCTGCGGGCATTCCGTAAAAAATCATTGTATTACGCCCAAATTCTTTCACCTCAAAACCCATCCGCGTCAGTACGGGTTCGGCTTCCTGAAAAGCAGAAAAATCCATCGGTGAAAACTCCATCGTCTGCGGAAACAACAACTGCTGGCAGGGCAACCGGGTTTCCTTATCTGCGCGGAGGAATTTTTCGTACAGAATCCGCTGATGAGCCAGGTTCTGATCTATCAGGTACAATTGATCCTCTTTCTGCACCAGTATCCAGGAGTGCATAAATTGTGCAACCACCGCGTCTTCCGATAGCACGGGCTTTGTCGAAGAAGGAGATTCAAACAACCCTAAAGTGCGGGAGGTTTTCTCTGGCTTTTCTCCCGAAATAGCTTTTTTGCTGTTTTCTTCTTTTCCGTAAAGTATATCCCAGTTCATCATATTGCCCGGAACATCGGGTTTCCGGCTTCGGGAAAAACTCCCCACAGTAAGTCCGCCCCCCGATTCCGGTTCAGAATTATAAATGCTCTGTTTGATGTCGGAGTCCGTAAAATCAAACTCTGGAGACTGGTGGGTTTCGCCCAGTCCACGTTTTACGATGCTTTGGAGCAGGACATACAACGTGCGCTCATCGTCAAACTTCACCTCGGTTTTGGTCGGGTGAATATTGATGTCCACATGTACCGGGTCTATTTCGAGAAATATGCAATAAAAAGGATAAGAATCACCGGGGATAAACTCCTGATAAGCCATTGCGACGGCATGGTGCAGGTAGTTGCTGCGAATAAAGCGGTTGTTAATGAAGAAAAACTGTTCACCCCGGCTTTTTCGATAAATGGTGGGGTCACCGATATAACCGGAAATTTTGACATAACCGGTTGCCTCTTCGACGTATTTAAGTTTGCCCTTCAGTTCCTGCCCGAGGAGTTCCACGATCCTTTGTTCCAGCGTGGATTCCGGCAGATCATATACCGGAGTATCGTTGTGTTTCAGGCTCATATATACCTGTGGATTGCCCAGAGCCACATGAATAAATTCGTTAATTACATGACGGGCCTCCACGGGGTTGGATTTGAGAAAATTTCTCCGGGCGGGGACATTAAAAAAGAGGTTTTTCACCGAAAAAACCGTACCGGGAGGAGTTGTGCAGGGCGACTGACTTTTGATTTCGCTGGCTTCAATCTGGATTTCGGTGCCGAGTTCTTCGTCATGCTGCCGGGTACGGAGTCGTACCTGCGCCACAGCGGCCACGGAAGCTAATGCTTCGCCGCGAAAACCCAGGGTACGTATATTAAAAAGATCGTCCTGTGTGCGGATTTTGGAAGTAGCATGGCGTTCAAAACACATCCGGGCATCTTGGGCTGACATTCCGCAGCCGTTGTCTGAAACCTGAATAAGGGTTTTTCCGGCGTTTTTGATCAGCAATTCGATACGGCTTGCTCCGGCGTCCACGGCATTTTCAAGCAATTCTTTCACCACGGAAGCAGGTCGTTGGACAACCTCCCCCGCAGCAATTTGATTTGCAATAGCGTCCGGTAATAATTGTATCAGGTTCTGCATGCTACTATTCAGCCCAAAATTTACAACTTATTCGTTTGCCGTGAAATTCAGTTGAAAATTTTTACTTGAATTCCTCCTTTTTCCTGAATTACCTTCCCTATTAAAGCCCATTCCAATGAAATATCTATACCTTTTATTTCCCCTGCTCCTATATACCCTCCTTTGGACAGGTTTTGTATCGGGTCAGTCGCAAAAGTACCACGAATATTACAGTAGAAATACCTTTTTCTTTGAAGGTTTGGGACGAGCGGTAAACTTTTCCCTAAACTACGAACGCCGGTATATCCCTGCCCCGAAGATCAAACTCGGCGTACAGGCGGGAATCGCGCCGGACATTCAGCGAATCAATTTTCCGCTAAGTTTTTCGGTGTTTTACGGCCCGGGGCCTCATCATCTGGAAGCCGGAGGCGGACTGGTTTTGCCGTTTGACAGTGAGTTGACTACCCACCGTTACATTTACAACCGCCTTCGGCTCTCCCGAGAAGAAATCTACACCCATGCCCTGCTGGGTTATCGTTATCAGCCCGACATGGGCGGTTTCTTTTTCCGAGCCAGTTATACTCCGATGTGGGGCGTTGCCTACAATCCGTTGATGGAACCGTTCTATCGGCTGGGAAAAAAACTTCAACATTGGGTGGGAGTAGGCGTAGGTTATTCCCTGAAGAATGCGAATGTCCGGTGATAATTGGATTGTTTTCCTTCTTGATAATTAAGTTGGAAAAATATCCTATCTTAGTGAAAAGAAAGCGGATACACCGAATGGACACAGCTATACTCAAAGCAAAGTTTGGTCAGATTTATCTTTTCTGTGAAAAAATGATTCTTCGCCGACCGGGATTGTCATTAGGATTAGCGACCGTTTCGGGGGGAGGTTTTCTCAGCATTTTATTGATTCAGGCAGTAACCTGGGGATGGGTTACCCCGATTCCCACTTTAGACGAACTAGCGCATATCAGCAATCCTACGGCCTCGGAGGTGTATTCGGTGGACGGAAAACTGCTCGGCAAATATTACCTCGAAAACCGAAAGGATATCTCCTTTGCGGAAGTTCCTCAATATTTGATTGACGCATTGGTGGCAACGGAGGATGTGCGTTTTTTTTCGCATGACGGGGTGGATACCCGTAGTTTGATCCGGGTGTTTTTTAAGTCGCTCATCCTTCGCAGCGAATCTGCCGGAGGAGGCAGTACGATCACCCAACAACTCGCCAAAAACCTATTTCCTCGTCAGGCATTTGCCCTTTTCTCGCTTCCCATCAATAAAATCCGCGAGGCCGAAATTGCCCAAAGGCTGGAAAAAATTTATTCCAAAGAAGAAATTTTCGCTTTATACCTCAACACCGTTTCTTTTGGCGAAAATGTATTTGGCATTGAAGTAGCTGCCAATCGGTTTTTTAGCACAACAACCGCAAACCTCACTCCCGAACAATCGGCGCTGCTTATCGGCATGCTCAAAGCACCCACCACTTACAACCCCCGCCTGCATCCGGAGGCTGCTTGGGGCCGTCGTAACGTCGTTTTTGATCAAATGGTGAAATACGATTTCCTGGAAAAATCGCAGGGAGACTCACTTCGTATTATCCCTCTCACCCTCAATTACAGCTTTCAGTCGCACAATACGGGCCTCGCGCCGTATTTCCGCGAACACCTGCGCATGGAAATGGACCAATGGTGCAAGAAGACCTTTCGCAAAGACGGAACCAACTATAACCTCTATACCGATGGGCTGAAAATTTACACTACCCTTCACTCCGGTATGCAGCAGTATGCCGAATCTGCCTCCAAAAATCACATGAAAGCCCTTCAGCAGGCGTTTGACCGGAACTGGAAAACCCGCAACAAAGAAAAAATTACCGGAGAGATGGTCAGTCAGGCTCTGCGCAGAAGCAAACGTTATCAGTCCCTGCAAAAACAAGGCTTTCCGCCTGTGGCGATTGACAGCATGATGCGAGTTCCGGTTTCGATGAAAGTATTTACCTGGGAAGGCGCGCAAACCGTTGAAATGAGTCCCCATGATTCGGTGCTTCACGATGCCTTTATGTTACACTGTGGCCTTCTGGCCATTGACCCTCAAAATGGCCAGGTGCGGGCGTGGGTGGGTGGCATAGACCATAACTATTTTCAATATGACCATGTAACCTGCCTCCGGCAGACCGGCTCAATCTTCAAGCCGATTGTTTACGCTGCGGCGCTGGAAGCGGGCGAGTCGCCTTGCGAATTTATTTCCAATGAAAAGACCGTATTCGAAGCCTACAACAACTGGGCACCCAAAAATGTGGACAATGTCTATGGGGGAGAATATTCGATGCAGGGGGCACTGGCCCATTCGGTGAATGTGGTAGCAGTAAATCTGATCATGAAAATCGGCATGGAAAAAGTAGTGGAAATGTCGAGGCGGCTGGGGATTAAACACGATCTGCCGGAAGTGCCCTCCCTGGCTTTAGGCGCAGCGGATTTGTCGCTGGAAGAGATGACAGGGGTCTATAGTGTATTTGTCAACGGCGGCAATTTTTATGCACCCGCCCATATTCTCCGCATTGAAAACCGGGAGGGGCATATCCTTCTGGAAACCTCGGCGATTCCACCCCAAAGAGCCATTAGCGAGCGCACCGCTTCGATGTTGACTTACATGCTGGAAAGTGTGGTAAATGAAGGCACAGCACGCAGTCTCCGTACCCGTTACGGCCTAAAAAACGATATTGCCGGAAAAACAGGTACTTCCCAGTCTCAGGCCGACGGCTGGTTTATCGGAGCAACGCCTGATCTTGTGGTGGGTGCATGGGTAGGTGCCGACGATCAGCGGGTGCATTTTCCGTCCCTAGCACAGGGGCAGGGGGCGAGCACGGCTTTGCCAATTGTTGCGCAGTTTTTGCAAAAAGTGTATGCAGACAAAGAATTTGCCTACATGAAAAAAACGCCTTTTACCTTCCCCTCTGATGAGATTATGGATGAGTTGGACTGCGATGAATTCTGGTTTCCGCTGTCTATGAGCGATTTTCAGGAGTGGTGGCTTCAGCAAAAAGAGAAAGAGGCAAAGAAAAACAAATAGCTCGCCGCGTTTCTCCGGGTTCTCTGTGGTTTAAACCCTACGCAAGAAAAAACCACAGAGAACGCGGAGAAATACCGAGGGTTAGGGTTGGTAATTATAAAAACCTTTGCCCGTTTTTTTGCCGAGGTGACCCGCGGCGACCATGTTTTTCAGGAGAGGACAAGGAGCGTATTTAGGGTTGCCGAATCCCTGGAAAAGCACTTCGAGGATAGCCAGACATACATCCAAACCAATAAAATCGGCCAATTGGAGCGGCCCCATCGGGTGCGCCATGCCCAGTTTCATCACCGTATCAATTTCTTCTACACCGGCTACCCCTTCAAAATGCGCATAAATCGCCTCATTGATCATGGGCATGAGGATACGATTGGCGACAAAACCCGGGTAATCTTTTACCGAAACGGGTATTTTTTCTAAATCTTCGGACAGTGCGACCACGGCCTGCGTGACTTCGTGAGAGGTATCGTAGCCGTTGATAATTTCGACCAGTTTCATCATCGGCACGGGGTTCATAAAGTGCATACCGATGACTTTATCGCTGCGTTTGGTGACGGCAGCAATCTGGGTAATGGAAATGGAGGAAGTATTGGTAGCCAGGATTGCCTGAGAGGGCGAGAAGGTATCCATATCCTGAAAAATCTGGAGTTTGAGCGAAACCTTTTCCGTTGCAGCTTCTACAATCAGGTCGCGGTCGCTGACCCCATTTTCCAGCGAAGTCAGTATCTGAATACGAGCAAGGGCAGCCATTTTTTCATCCGGAGTAAGAATTTCCTTTTTCACCTGGCGGTCCATATTGGCAGAAATTGTGTTCAGCCCCTGTTGAAGAGCCGCCTCTGAAATATCAATCAGGTTCACGAGATAGCCATACTGGGCAAAAACGTGGGCGATGCCGTTGCCCATAGTGCCGGCACCGATGACTGCGATTTTAGAAAATTTTGGGATCATGGAAGTTGGGGGTGATGAAAAATCCTTTTATACGACAGTAAAGATCGTATGAACTTATCTGAAAAACTTCAAATTTATGAAAAAGAACCTTTTATCGCTGCTTGTTTTGATCATCTATGTGATGATTTTTTTTCTTCCCGGATGTAAACCGTGTAGCCCTCCGGTGGACGGATGTCCCGGGGGTGGGGATTTTGACTACGAAGAATGTGTATGCCTTGAAACCTGCTCGCCCAAAGAAGCGGATATTCAGGCATGTATAAATAGCGGCGGGGATTTTGACTACGAAACCTGTCAGTGTTTTGAGTAGATTTGGAGATTGGCCGGGAAACAAAAAAGCCATCCCTGATGGGGTGGCTTTTGTATCTATATTTTCAAAAAAATTTTAGTTGTGTTTTTTGCGGTAGATATTGCGGCTGGCGCGGTTTTGACGGGCGTTTAAGGCTGCTCTTTCGCCTGCGGTTACGGTTCCGTCTGCTTTGGCTACTTTTTTGCCCCGATTGATGCGGCGTTGTTGTTTGGCAAGTGCGCGGGTTTCGGCGGGGGTAAGCTCGCCAGATTTTACGCCGTGTTTGATGCGTTTGGTCTGATGCGCTTGTGATTGGGTTACATTAGGCGTAGCGGTCTGAGCAGCAGCAGTAAAAGCGATACCGGCAAAAAAAAGCAGAAGGGCAACAAGTTTGATTTTCATTTCAGTAAAATTAAGCGTTTGTAATTGTTGATGCTATTGTGACTGAGCGAAGGAAGGAAAGTTTAATGAGGGATGAAAATTTTTAATGCTCATGCCCTCCCCCACCGCCGGAAAGGTAAAATGCGCCTTTTATCAGTATTTTTTCGCCGGGGGTTACGATCTCCGGATTTTGAATCTCGGCCCATTGTTCGGTAATAATGCCTATGGAAACTTCTTTTTTGGAAAAAACCATTTCCGATTCCCCGGTACTCCGCGTTGTCAATATAAAATATTTGTCCTCTTCTTCAATCAACGCCTCCACCGGAATTGCGGAAGCATTTTTCTCTGCTACAATGATTTCTGCCTCCACAAACATGCCGGTAACGAGGGTGTGTTGTTCGTCTTTCAGATGACCGTGTACCGGAACCGTGCGTTTTTCGCCGTGTATGGCACGGCCTACGCGATGTACGGTAGCTTCAAACGTCTCGCTGCCTGCGCCGGGTATTTGGAAAATGATTTCCTGATTTTCTTTTACCCGCAGAATATCTTTTTCAAAAACCTGCAACTCCACGTGAATATGATCCACATTGGTAATTTCCAGCACAATGTCCGAGGCGGCGACAAACTGACCTTTACTGACAAATATATCGGAGATATTACCGGGAATGGGCGCATAAATATTTACTCGTGAGGTCAGGTTTTCCGGCTGAATTTTTTCGGGGTCAATATTAAGGAGTTTCAGTTTTTCTGTCAGGCCGGCAAACCGCGCTTCGAGGGTTTTGTATTCGCTTTCCGCTTTCAGGAAGTTTTTCTGTGAGGCGATATTCTCCGAGGCAAGCGTCTGCTGGCGTTCGTACTCGGATTTAAGATAATGCCTTTGTTCACGGGTTTCGAGATATTCCTGTTGCAATTGGATAAAAGCGGGATTTACCATGCTCAATAAAAATTGCCCTTTCTGCACGCGGTCGCCTTCGAGCAGGTCTATTTTGTCCACATACCCTTCCATAAATACACTCAGCTTTGCCAGATTGCTGGGGGGCACGTCAATATAACCGTTTACCTGAATTTTATCCGGAAAGGCGTAATCGGTTATTTCTCCCAAAACCATACCGCCCGATTCAAATTGCTCGCGGGAAACAATCACGTCATCTTCCTGAGATTCAGGGGTGGATTCATCGGTCGTTTCCGCCATCTCCGGTGTGGTTTTACAGGCGGAAAGCCCCATTGCGAAAATCACAATCAAATAAAAAAAACTATGTAAACGATTCATGATTTGATAATTAGCGGGTGATGTAGGTTAATTCGAGTACGGTTTGGTTATACAGATTCAGGCTTTCGAGGTAAGTTAATTCGATCTCGCGGGCACTTTCCAGGCTTTGGATATAAAGGAGAAAACCTATTTCTCCCTCACGAAAACTGCGTTCGGCTGTTTTGATTAGCTCCACGGAGAGGTTTTTCCCGGTTTCATTGTAATAACGGATTGCCTGGCGGTGTTTCTGAATAACGGCTTCCAGTTGGCGGGTTTTTGTGCTGAGCCAGCGGGTATAACTATCGGCATTATTTTGGGCGATTTCACGCTCAAAAGAAGCCGCATTTACCCGTGCCTTTTGGGCGTCCCGCCACAGAGGCAGGGCGATTCCCACCTGCACTCCCTGATAAAAGCGGGAATTGACTCGGGCATTTGTCCCCATAAAATATTCGATCTGGAAATCGGGTAAAAACCGGTTTTTTTCCAGTTTCCACGCCGCTTCTGCCATTTGGCGGTTCTGCTCAAAATAATACACTCCGGGATGTTGAAGGAGGGCAGTAGTATCCGCCAATACTTCGGTAAGCTGTTTTTCAGAAAGGATAAACGGCACATCGGTTTCCATTAGTTTCATTAACTCCTGATAAGCAACATCAACGTCACTTTCGGTCTGCCGGAGGAAGGTTTGCAGTTGATTGCGTTTTGCCTGGGCAGTGACGGTTTCGAGGTAATTGGTTTCTCCGGTTTCGTAACGCCTTTGGGCGGCGCGGGCAAAATCGCTGTAAAGGCTGTCGAGGTAGGTATAAATCTGTAATTTGTGCTGAGCATAAATCACCTGATAATAGGCCTGAGAGACCTCTTTTTTCAACTGTAACTCCATCAGCCTATATTGCTGCCCCTGCATTTCGGCGAGGTTTTCTTTTACTCGTTTTTGGGCAGAATATACGGTTGGGAATTGCAAGGTCTGCTGAATGCCCCATACCTGAATCGGGAATCCGTTTTCGGCGATATTATTTTGGTCGAAATTGTAAAACAACCCGGTTTTGTCAATGTCCCATGCAGTAGAAATCAGCGATTCAGACTGGCGGGTTTTTAAAGCTTCGGCTTTTAGCGCGGGATTATTTTGGAGGGCAGTTTGCAAGGCTTTTTCCAGGTTTACTACCGGCCCCGGGGTTTGGGTAAAAGAAAAAATCGGAAACAACAACCCCAAGCCGAGTAAACCTGCGGCGACAGCCGATTTGCGGGTTCGGGTTTTGCGCGGTTTTGCAGGAGAATCAAATAAAGCATACAATACCGGCAAAACTACCAACGTAAGAAAAGTGGCCGACACCAACCCGCCGATTACAACGGTTGCCAAAGGCCGCTGAACCTCTGCTCCGGCAGAAGAGGAGATTGCCATCGGGAAAAAACCCAAAGCCGCCGCAGAAGCCGTCAGCAAGACAGGGCGTAACCGTTCGGTCGTCCCCCGAATAATACGTTTGTGAATATTGATTACCCCATGGCTTTTGAGTTCTTTAAAATGTTCTATCAATACAAGTCCATTTAAGACCGCAATGCCAAACAAAGCGATAAAACCCACGCCTGCCGAAATACTAAAGGGCAGGTCCCGCATCCAGAGCAACAATATGCCACCGATCGCAGAGAGTGGAATCGCCGAATAGACCATAAGAGCCTCCTTGAGCGAACCAAAAGCAAAATGTAACATAATCAGAATCAGTAACATAGCGACCGGAACGGCAATACTTAGCCGCGCTTTGGCGGAACGCAGATTTTCAAACTGTCCGCCATAAGAAATCGTGTAACCGGAGGGGAGTTGAATATTTGTCTCGATTAATCTTTGAACATCTTTCACCACCGACTCCATGTCGCGGTTTCGCACATTGATCCCGATGACAATCCGCCGCCGGGTATTGTCGCGGGAAATCCGGGCAGGGCCTTTAGAGTAAAAAATATCGGATACCTCTTGAAGTGGAATCTGCTGCCCGTCGGGCAGGGTTACGTATAAATTCCGCAGATTCTGGATGTTTTGCCGAAAATCTTCGTCCAGTTTAATCACCAGGTCAAACCGTTTTTCTCCTTCGAAAATATTGCCCGCCGTTACGCCCGCAAAACCCATCGAAACGACCCTGTTCATGTCAGCCACATTTAGGCCGTAACGAGCCAGTTTGTCGCGATCATACACGACACTCATCTGGGGCAGACCTTCGATTTTTTCGACCGAAATATCCGAAGCTCCTTCCACATCGTGAATCAAATCCCGTATTTCATCGGCTTTACGGCTGAGGACAGACAAATCTTCTCCGAATATTTTAACGGCTACGTCCGCACGCACCCCGGTGATCAGTTCGTTGAAACGCATTTCGATGGGTTGGGTAAACTCGTACTCTGCGCCGGGGATGACAGAGAGTGCTTCTTTAAACTTGTCGGCGAGTTCGTCTTTGGTTTGAGCAGAAACCCATTCGTTTTTAGGTTTTAGTTTAATGATCACATCCGATTCTTCCATGGACATAGGATCGGTTGGTACTTCCGCGGCTCCGATCCGGCTGACCACCTGCTCTACTTCCGGAAACTTGTCCCGCAGGATTTGTTCTATTTTTGTGGTGATTTCGATGGTTTCACTCAGCGAGGTTCCCGTCTGTAACACCGGTTGAATCACAAAATCGCCTTCGTCCAAGGTAGGCACAAACTCCCCTCCCATTCGCATAAATAACCCAACCGACAAAAGAAAAACCAACCCGGCAATTGCCAGCACGATTTTTTTATGCCGAAGGGCAAGCAGTATTACCGGCTGGTACAATCGGGTGGCAAAGGCCATGAGTTTGTCGGAAAAAGTAACTTTTTGTTTTTCCGAAGGACGGAGCAGTAAAGAAGCGGCGACAGGTACATAAGTAAAACAAAATATAATGGCACCCAGCAGCGCAAAACAGAAAGTCATGGCCATGGGTTTAAACATTTTTCCTTCAATGCCGCTGAGAGACAGAATCGGAATAAATACCAGCAGAATAATCAACTGCCCGAAAACCGCCGAATGCATCATTTTACTTGCCCCTTGCAAGGTAAGTTTATCCATCAGATCCTGCTTTTCTTCCCGGGCAAGGCCCTCCAGTTCGTTTTTCCGGCGGGTAATCTGAAAGGCGATAAACTCCACGATGATCACGGCTCCGTCAATAATAATCCCAAAGTCTATCGCTCCGAGGCTCATCAGGTTGGCATCTACGCCAAAGATATACATCAGACTCAGGGCAAAAAGCAGACACAGCGGAATCACCGAAGCCACCACAAGCCCGGAACGAAAATTTCCCAGCAGTAATACCACGACAAAAACCACAATGAGAAAACCCAGAATCAGGTTTTCGGCGACGGTAAAGGTGGTTTTGGCAATGAGTTCACTCCTTTCCAGAAAAGGGTTAATATAAATGCCTTCCGGCAGGGTTTTTTGTACTTCGGCGACTCTTTCTTTGACGGCCTCAATCACAAGTTTGGAGTTGGCATCTTTAAGCATCATCACCTGCCCCAGTACTTTTTCCCCCTGACCATTTCCGGTAATGGCACCAAACCTTGTGGCATAACCGTCGTGTACACGGGCTACGTCATGGACAAATACCGGAACCCCGTCTATTTGTTTTATAACGATATTTTCGATGTCTTCAACGGATTTTGCCAACCCTTCACCCCGAATAAAAAAAGCTTCTTTTCCTTTTTCGATATAACCGCCGCCTGCGATGTTATTGTTTTTTTCAAGGGCCTCAAAGACCTCAGTTACTGAAATATTCAATCCTCTGAGAGCGGAGGGATTAATGGCCACTTCGTATTGTTTGAGGAAACCACCCCAGGTATTTACCTCCACCACGCCCGGTATTCCGGACAACTGGCGTTTTACCACCCAATCCTGAATGGTGCGCAAATCCATGGCAGAATAGACCGAATCGTATCCGGGTTTTGTGTCAATGATATATTGATAAATTTCGCCCAGGCCAGTGGAAATTGGCCCCATAAAGGGCGTTCCAAAGCCCGTAGGGATTTTTTCCATAGCACTTTGTATTTTTTCCGCGATCAATTGACGGGGAAGATAAGTGCCCATATTGTCCTCAAAAACAATGGTCACGACGGAAAGCCCAAATTTGGATACGGAACGAATCTCTTTCACTCCGGGAAGATTCGCCATTTCAAGCTCGACCGGATAAGTTAAAAACTGCTCCACATCCTGAGTCGAAAGATTGCGGGAAGTAGTGATTACCTGAACCTGGTTATTGGTAACATCAGGAACCGCTCCAATGGGTATCTGGGTCAGGGAAAAAACGCCAAAAACAATTACCGAAAGCGTAAAAAGGAGAATAATGAGTTTATTCCGGATACTAAAGGAAATGATTTTCTCTGACATCTGTCTGTATTTAAAGATATTACAAACCTAAGGAATCCAAACCTAAGACTTCCTTCGGGTTTCCTTAAAGTTTGCTTAAAATTGAAGACCTCACGGGCGTGGAACGGTGAGAATGACCGTAGTACCTTCTCCCGGCTGGCTTTGCACGGAAATGCCGGTATGCAGTAAGTCGCACATTCGGCGGACAATAGACAAACCCAAACCTGCACCTTTCACCTGTGGATGTGCCAGTGAGTCGGAACGGTAAAAACGCTCGAAAATCTGCGCCAATTCTTCCGCTTTTATCCCTTCGCCTCCGTTGTGAAAAGTACAGATCACTTCGCCGGGGTTTTCATCCATCCGGATCATTACTTCCCCCCTGGAAGGTGAATATTTTACGGCATTGGAAACCAGATTTTCCAAAATAATGTCCATCATATAAGGATCGGAAAACACTTCCATGCGCTGGGGGACTTCGAGATTTATTTTCAGTTGATGCTGATGAATGATGCCTTGTTGCCGGAAAAGTACCTGATCCAGTAATTCCGTCAGGTCAAAGCCTCGATATTCCCGTGCGGCTTTCTGGCTTTCAAAGCGGGCGAGTAGCAGTAGCTGGTCAACCAGATGATTCATCCGGTTGATTTCTTCAATGGCGTATTGAATTTTGGTTATATACTCTTCCGGGTTTCGGGGTTTTCGGACGAGGACTTCGAGCGTACCTTTGATAACGGCCAGGGGGGTTCGTAATTCGTGCGAAGCATCGGCGGTAAACTGTTTTTCCCTCTCCACCGCTTGTTGAATACGGTCGAGGAGATTGTTGATGGTGATGACGAGGGTATGGAGTTCGTCTTCGTTTTTGGGCGTTTGGATACGTTCGCTGAGATTTTCGCGGGTAATTTTGCTGGCAGTATGGATGATGTCGGTCACCGGGCTTATGTTTTTGCCGGTGATAAACCGAGCGATGAGAAACAATACAATCAGCACCACCGGGAAGGCAATCAGCAATACTCGTTTCAGATTGAGCAATACCATCTGCGAATCTTCCAAAGACATGGCTACCAGCAGATAGCCAAAAATCTGTCCGTCTTTTTTCATCGAAAGTTGTACCTGGCGAATGGTTTTACCGGATAACATTGCATTAAAAAATGCCCCTTCGGGCTGATTGGGAAGGTAGTAGAGGATTCCATCTTTTAGGTTGGGCGATTTGTCCACGAGTTTTCCCTCTCGATCCGTAACCTGCACAAATACCGGATTTACTTCAATGGTGCGGTGTTCGCGTTCCATCCATTCGCTTTTATCGCGGAAGACGGGTTTCTGATCTTCAATTATAAGCTCGCCAATATGTTTATTGGCTTCATAAGAAATATCATTGTTGAGGTGGAGAAATACCGTAGTGCGAACAATAAAATAAGTAATAAGAAAAACCGCCGCTACGACGGTTGCTGTACTAATGATAAACCCGGATGCCACGCGGTTTTGAAAAGACTGATTCATATTTCTTTAGCTATATAACCGATACCCCGGATGGTTTGGATATAATCTTCGTCTTTTTCGAGGTTGAGTTTTTTTCGGAGGGAATTGATATAAACATCAATCACGCCGGTGTTGTATTCGAAGTGAATATCCCAGACATTTTCAATGATACGCGTGCGGCGGCAGACTTTTCCTTTGTTTCGGAGGAGGTATTCGAGGAGGGCAAATTCTTTTTGGGTAAGGGCAATTTCTTCGCCGTCTTTTATTACCTGATGGGCATTGATGTCCATACGAATGGGCCCGAGAGAAAGCTGGTTTTGTTCGCCTCGCGAGGTGCGAAACTGCACGCGGATGCGCTCCAGCAGTTCTTCAAAACTAAAGGGTTTACGAATATAGTCATTGGCTCCGGCCTGTAAACCCAAAATCGTATCCTGCACGGTATCACGAGCCGTAAGGAAAATCACCGGCGTATGTTCATTTTGACGGCGAAACCGGCGACAAACCTCGATTCCACTAATTCCGGGTATCATCCAGTCGAGCAATAGCAAATCGTAATCATCACTCAATGCTTTTTCCAGCCCCAGATTTCCATCCGGGGCAGTATCCACCGTATAGGACTCTTCTTCCAGTCCCTGCTGCAAAAAGCTTAATATCCCCGGTTCATCCTCAATAATAAGAATATGCATAGCCATTTTGTCATAAAGGTAACAAATGGCCGCCGAAGGATTATAAAAAACTGCCTTAAGATTGGCTTAAAAAACGGTGTATGTCAGCGAGATACCCGCATTCCAGCCCGTACCGTTGATGGAGTTTTCGGGTTCAAAACTGGCTCCGTTGTCATCTTCGACCATACCGTAGTTGGTATAACGATAGAGGATGGTACCATGAACCGCAAAACGCTCAGTCCAATAAAAGGCGGCTCCGCCTCCTACCTGAAAACTGCCGACATCACCTTTAAAGCGAGCATTGGTTTTTTCAAGCGTTACCGGAATCACTCCGGCGTCGGCCACATTGAGGGTTGCCAGCGGAATCCAGCCCGCCTGAATAAAAGGCTGAAGCCGTAGGTCTTTGAAAAAATACCTTTTCAGGTTGATACTCAACGTGGTATTGGCGGCATCGCCGCTGAATACGAGCCAGGTGCCCTCATGATTATAGCTGGTATAGTTTACCTCGATGGATCCGTCTTTGCCGCGATAGCCGATACTTCCGCCAATACCCGTTGCGCTATTGAGTTCGGGTACCGAAAAAGTGGTGAAGGGGGCAGTTGTACCGACGACAATGGACGAACCGTTAAAGTCTTCGGGGCTAAAATTATTATTGGTCACATTCAGGCCAATAAAAATGCCCTTTTTCGCTTTTTGGGCATATACACCCGACAGAAGTAAAAATGAGATCGCGGCCAAAGCCGTCAGACGAAATATTTGCTGTGTTTTTTTCATTTTAATTGTTGTTTTTGTGGGGTCCAGACTTTTATGTTTTATCCCATACCTTACATTACAAATTTAACCTGATTTTACCTTTCAACGAAAAAACCCCAAAAAATATGTATCTTTCGTAACATGAGTGCAGAGGATCAATACAGGGTCACTATTGACCAGTTGCTTCGCCAGCTTTCTGACCTTCAGAAAGAGCTGGGAGGTAATCTCTGTGACCAGCGCCGAAAAAGTATTGAACGTTCGATCAAACAGCGGGAAAAAAAGCTCGAACGGCTGATTCCCTATAAATTTCGCTTGGAATTGAAAATTCTCTGCCAAAAAGCAGGAGTTAGTGGAGACTTTATTTCCTGAGGGTTTGACCGGCAAAATATTAGTACTATTTTTCCGCCTTATCCGGTTTGTCAAAAAATTACGCCTGTGGAAATATTAGGTATTGATATTGGTGGTTCGGGAATGAAAGGTGCCATTGTAAATATTACCAATGGTGAATTTACCTCCGAAAGATACAGAGAAGCAACGCCCCTTCCCTCTACGCCCAAAGCCGTAGCCAAAACCGTGGCTAAAATGGCAGAACACTTCCAATGGAAAGGTCTCATCGGCTGCGGGTTTCCTTCCGTCATCCAGAAAGGCAAAGTGCTTACTGCAGCCAATATTGACAAAAAGTGGATTGATACGCGCGTTGAGTCGCTTTTTGAAGAAGCTACTGGCTGCATCGTCAAAGTAGTAAATGATGCCGACGCTGCCGGCCTCGCCGAGGCTACTTTCGGTGCTGGAAAAGGAATCGAAGGCCTCGCCATTCTTCTGACGGTGGGTACAGGCATTGGCAGTGCTTTTATTCAGGATGGCCTCCTCGTCCCTAATTCCGAACTGGGACACCTCCGTTTTAAAGGAAGTATCGCCGAACATTATGCCTCCGACGCCGTGCGGAAAAAAGAGGAACTTTCTTGGCATATCTGGGGAAAGCGGTTTAATGAATACCTGAATTACGTTTATAGCCTCTTTTACCCCGACGTGATTATTCTCGGCGGCGGTGCCAGCAAAAAATACGACAAATTTGAAGACGTGATTGATGTGCCTACAACCGTGATCACGGCCAAACTGCTCAACCAAGCAGGCATTATCGGAGCGGCCCTATCGGCAAAAGCATTGGTAAAAACCCATCCCAATCTTTAATAGGAACCTTTTTCATCCAGCAACTGAAAAGGATCTTGGCCACCGGTCATTTCCTGAAAGGTTGCAGCGGCTTTCAGGTCTTTTACTCGTAGCTCGACCCCCAGGGGAGCTTTATGCAAAGTGGAAATTTTTGCGCCGGTGCCCATTTCTTCCCAGCCTTCCCAGCTAAAAGAAACTCCTCCTACGGGCAAAATCTGAACCCAGATTTTCCACTCAAAAGGCAGCCCTGTGCTGTCGGCCAGCCATACGTAAGAGTCGCCCGGAGTAGCCCCCCCGCTCTGAAAAGTAACCATCATGCCCGTACGCCCGTCTTTGAGTTTCACCAGTGAACGCACCGTGCCGGGGTCGTAAAGTTTGCAAAGAGGATTTAGCCAGAAAGAATCGTTCACCCACCGCAGCCAAGCCTGGTGAACCGCTTTTTCGGCTTTTTCCCCTTCCAGTTTTTCGCCTTTTTTGAATGCGACTCCCTGCTGCGTGTTGAGATTTACCAACACTTCGTAATCTCCCCACCTCACACGGTCATACTCTCTTTCCCGATCCCAAAGGTGGTTATTTCGACCTCCGTAAGACCAACTGACAGCCCCCGTAGTGTCCCAGGCGACACAATCCACAGCTGCCATAAGCTGAGTCGCCATTTCACCGGCTTCGGCACAGACTTTTCCTTCCGGTTTAGGCTCATGCGCCGCAATCGCACCTATTGTAATCAACAACAAAACCAAACCGACGACAATAGCCAAAACGATTGCCGTGTATTTCAATATCTTCATTTATTCATTTGTTTATCAGGAAATTACCCCCGAGCCGATCAGTTCTGCACCGTCATACCAGGCAGCAAACTGGCCGGGTGTAATGCCCCGTTGAAATTCGTCGAAAACAATATATAAACCTTCTGCTTCCTGGTATAAGGTCGCAGCCTGGAGTGTCTGCCGATAACGAATACGCACCGAGAGTTTTTGTGAATTTCCCGGAGAAAGTGCCCTATCCGACCTCACCCAATGGATATCGGGGTTGGGAATAAAGAGTCCCCGGCGGTTCAAACCCGGATGGTTTTCGCCCATGCCTACATAAATCACATTTGCCTGAGTGTCCGTAGCGATCACAAACAAAGGTTCGGCTTTCCCCCCCACGTTTAATCCCTTGCGCTGGCCGATGGTAAAATAAAAAGCCCCGTGATGTTCGCCCACAACCTTTCCGTCTTCCGGCTGGTAACTATAAGGGCGAGAAATTTCTTTCAAACTTTGCCCTTCGTTGTAAGCAGCTATGCCCACGGGCACGGGAATCTGGTAAACCGGGGACTGCGCGTCTATTTCGACGATTTTCCCGATTTTGGGGAGAAGTTGTTGTTGCAGAAATTCTGGCAAATGAACCTTACCCACAAAACAAAGCCCCTGTGAGTCTTTTTTTCCGGCAGTAACGAGATCAAGGTCTGCGGCAATTTTACGGACTTCCGGTTTTTGCAAATGACCGATGGGAAAAAGCGCGTATTTGAGTTGTTCCTGCGTAAGCTGACAGAGAAAATAACTCTGGTCTTTGTTGGAATCCGCTCCGGCAAGGAGGCGATAGACGATTTGGCCATTTACCTCTATTTCCGCTTTTTGGCAGTAATGGCCGGTAGCGACAAAGTCCGCCTTTAGCTTGAGTGCTTTTTCCAGGAAAATATCAAATTTAATCTCCCGGTTGCAGAGCACATCGGGATTAGGGGTGCGGCCCGCCTCGTATTCGGCAAACATATAGTCCACGATCCGGGTTTTGTATTCCGCACTCAAATCCAGTGTTTGGAAGGGAATTCCTAGTTTTTGCGCCACGCTGAGGGCGTCATTGCTGTCTTCAAGCCAGGGGCACTCACCACTGATCGTCACGGAGTCATCATGCCAGTTTTTCATAAACAGGCCAATAACCTCATATCCCTGCTTTTGGAGCAGGTAGGCCGCAACACTGGAGTCCACGCCCCCGGATAAACCCACAACCACTCGTTTCATAATACACTTTTAAACCCCAAAGGTAAGAAAAATGTTTGGATTGGGGTTTATATCCCGTAGGCCAGATGATCATCTGGCCCTACTCCACCCAAACCTTTTTTGCGGCCCAGGCTCCGGTTTCGTCTTGCACACGCACGATATACAGGCCCGGGGTAAGAGAACCTCTTTCCAACAGCAGCGATTCATTTTGGCGGGAAAAATGTATCTCCATTCTGCGGCCCTGAATGTCCCATAACTCGAGGTTTTTCAGGAGGTGATTTTCCAGAGAAATGCGGGTGGTAGAGGAAAAGGGATGAGGCGCAACTACCAGTGCAGGGGGTAATTTTTCATGGTCAATGGATGTGGCATTTTCGCAAACGATACCGGCCAGAAAATCACGTACATACCAGAAGGTAGTGTCCATGTACTGCGGGGCACTGGTTCCCAAGACAAACGGCGTATGATCCGCACCCACAAAGGAGTAAAAAGCGTGGTGAATACCGGCGTTTTCGGCTTTTTTATCAATGCTGGCGCTGCCATGCACCAGCAGGTTCACGCTAAAGAGTTGCAACGTAGAAGATCCGTAAGGAACCGTACCATCCTGAGTTCCGTGCATACTTACGATGGGTTC
This sequence comes from Bacteroidia bacterium, assembly GCA_033764335.1. Taxonomy (GTDB): domain Bacteria; phylum Bacteroidota; class Bacteroidia; order J057; family J057; genus JAGQVA01. The sequence goes on from JANRJC010000017.1 coordinate 383,572, forward strand.
GTCGCCGGGGTGAATCCAGGTTGTGTCACCGATGGCTCCGCAGAGGTTGATGACGCCCGCTACGCGGGAAGGATATCCCATGCTTCCGCTAAGGCCCTCCACCCCGCCGATGGCGGGAAGGCTGCCGGCAATCACCGACGGATATTCCGAGGCCTCATCCAGATAAGCCAGGTGAATCGCCGCAATCGCTCCGGCGGAAACGCCTCCGATAAAAATCTGGTCGGGGTTGATACGGTATTTGTCCTCTGTCATCGCATCCTTATGTAAAAACCGAACCGCCCCCCGCATGTCATGGCTGGCTTTAGTAACGGCAAGATACAGGGTATAAGCACTTCCATTTAACACCAAATCAGGGGTGAGCCGATAGTCAATCGAAACGGTCACATACCCCAGTTTGGCAAAACGATTGCAAAGCTCCACAACGTCAGGGCTGGTGCGTGATCCGAAGAAAAAACTGCCCCCAAAGGCCAACAGGATCACAGGACGCCGCACCGACGGGGAGTCCCCGGCAGGCATATAAATGTCCATATAAAGTGTGTCCACATTATTGGGGTTTCCCAACTCCGGTTGTACATTCCAGCCGTATTTTACCCCGGAGATCTTCGTTACCGACGGAAAAACCACCTGCTGATACCTCCCGGTCGCACAGGTAGGCTGGGCAGAGAGGTAAAAAGGAAAAAACATTGTCAGACAAACCAGAAAACGAATCATAAGGTTAGCATTTGAATCGAAAGAATATTGTACTTTTATAACGCTCTCACTGTTTACTACTACACCAATGAAAAACTACAACCCCCTTTCCCGGAGAAAGTTTATTTCTCAAACCGCCAAAGCGGGTGTTTTATTTTCTTTTGCCGCAGGGTTTCCGGAAATAAGTTTTCCGCACCTCCGGCGGGAAAAGCTACCGGATATTTCCGTTTTCTCCAAACACCTTCAATGGCTGGATTATGAAGGCATGGCCAATTTTGCCGCCGAGGTAGGATTTGACGGCATTGACCTCACGGTAAGACCCGGAGGCCATGTGTTTCCGGAAAATGTAAAAAAAGATTTGCCTAAAGCGGTAAAAGCGGTGGAAAAAGTCGGGCTGAAAATAAAACTTATCACTACGGCCATTACCGCTGCGAAGGAACCCCATACCGAAACAATTCTCAAAACTGCTGCCGACCTGGGGGTGGATTTTTACCGAATGGGGTGGATTGCCTACGACCCGGCACTTGTACTAAAACAAAATCAGGAACAACTTGCCGCCCAATTAAAAGAACTTTCCGAACTCAACGCACGCACCGGCATAAAGGGCGCTTACCAAAACCATGCCGGTGACCGCTTTGGCGCTGCGATCTGGGATCTCGCCGAGGTACTTGACCCAATCGGCTCCGAATGGCTGGGCTGTCAGTATGATATTCGCCATGCTACGGTCGAAGGTGCCAATGCATGGCCGGTTACTTTACAGCGAATTGCCCCCCATATCAATACACTTGACTTTAAGGATTTTGTCTGGGAAATGAAGGCTGACGGTAAATTTGAGGTGAAAAACGTGCCTTTAGGAGAAGGAATTGTCAATTTTGACCACTATCTGGCTCTGTTACAAAAACTAAAAATCGAGGCTCCCATTTCTCTTCACTACGAATATGACCTCGGCGGTGCGGAACATGGCAACCGGGAAATTGCCCTTGACCGGCAAGCCGTTGCAGCCACGATGAAAAAAGACCTTGAATTCCTCCGAAAACGATTGTCTCACTAAAATACTAGCTTCATGAATCGGTTGACACCCCACCTGTTTCTGCTTTTTTTATGCCTGTTTTTAGGGCAAATACCGCTGTACGCGCAGCAAAAACTTCCAAAACTCACCAAAAACAAATCCGTCAAACCCCGCAATGTCATCTTTATTCTCACCGATGACCACCGCAACGACTTTATGGGTTTTACGGGGAAAGTTCCCTGGTTACAGACTCCCAATATGGATCGGCTGGCTAGTGAAGGCGCACATTTTCCTCAAGCTTTTGTGACCACTTCGCTCTGTTCGCCCAGTCGGGCTTCGATCCTTACAGGTCTATATTCCCACACTCATACCGTTGTGGACAATCAGGCCCCCGTTCCCGAAAACCTTTTCTTTTTCCCCCAATACCTCCAGAAAGCCGGTTACAATACGGCTTTTTTTGGTAAATGGCACATGGGACACGAAAGCGACGATCCTCGTCCGGGATTCAATCATTGGGAGAGTTTTCGCGGACAGGGAGTATATTACAACCCGACGATGAATATCAACGGCGAGCAGGTAGCTTACGGCGATTCGACTTATATTACCGACCTTCTCACCGAACATACCCTTGAATGGCTGGACAAACAGGATCCGAAGAAGCCATTTTTTGTGTATCTCTCCCACAAAGCTGTACACGCCGATTTTCAGCCCGCAGCACGTCACGCGGGAAGTTATGCGGAACAACCCCTGATCTATCCTCCGTCTTTTTATTCGTCGGTACCACAAGTAAAGGGGAAAAATCGCCGTATGGGCGAACAACCCTGGCAAACCGATGAATACTACGGCGAAGGCCGTATGCCCGACTGGCAAAAGATGCAACGAGAAAGTTGGCACGGAGTGGACTATATGTATCATGGGAACATGGACTACGCCACTTTTTTCCGCAAATATTGTGAAACACTCCGTGGGGTGGACGAAAGTGTGGGAGCCGTGCTCAACTGGCTGCAAGCCCACAACCTGGACGAGTCCACCATGATCATCTATATGGGCGACAACGGCTTCGCCTTCGGCGAACATGGACTGATTGACAAACGTCAATTCTACGAAGAATCGGTAAAAGTACCGTTCCTGGTACGTTGCCCGGAACTGTTTCAAGGCGGTAAAACTATCCCTCAAATGGTGCAAAACATTGACATTGCCCCTACTGTACTAGAGCTTGCAGGGCTTACTCCGCCGAGTTATCTGCATGGCAAATCCTTTGTTCCGCTTCTGAAAGGCGAAAACGTCGCATGGCGCGATCGGATTTTTTATGAATACTATTGGGAATACGACTTTCCTCAAACCCCCACTATGCACGGGGTCCGCACGGACCGGTACAAATACACTCGCTATCACGGAATCTGGGATACCAATGAGTTTTATGACCTTCGGGAAGACCCTTATGAACAAAATAACCTTATCGCCTCCCCCCAACATCAGGATATGATCAAACAACTCGCCGGAGAAATCTACGACTGGCTGGAAACCACCGGAGGCATGCAGATTCCCTTGAAACGCACCGTCAAATTGAGGGGCGGAGATCATCGGAATAAAGGCGTTTATTGAAATTTTTTATACTTCTATGGAAAACCTTAAAGTCATTGCTTTTGACGCCGACGATACCCTTTGGGTCAATGAGCCGCATTTTCAGGAATTGGAAAAAAAATTTTGTGATATGCTGGAAGATTATCTTCCTCACCACAGTGTGTCGCGGGAGTTGCTTCAGATCGAAATCCAGAATATTGGGTACTATGGTTATGGGGTAAAAAGTTTTATGCTTTCCATGATCGAAACCGCCATCCGGATTTCCGATGGCACGATTGGTATCGCGGCCATTGAAAAGATTATTCGGTATGGAAAGGAAATGCTGGATAAAGAAGTGGAAAACCTTGACGGCGTGGAGGAGGTGCTTCAGCAACTTCAGGGTAAATTCCGGCTCGTGATGGCCACCAAAGGAGATCTTCTGGATCAGGAAAGAAAATTGATCAAATCGGGCCTGGGAAAATATTTTCACCATATCGAAATTGTCTCGGAAAAGAAGGAAAAAGAATACCAGAAACTGATTCGACACCTTGACATCGCCCCCGCTGAATTTCTGATGATCGGCAACTCACTCAAGTCCGATATCCTGCCTGTGCTTAATATCGGCGGGTACGGTTTTCATGTGCCGTTTCACACTACCTGGGAACTAGAAAAGGTCGAAATTAATATCGAACACCCTCATTTTCGCGAACTTGCCAATATCCGGGAAACCCTTCAATACCTTTCTTTATGACACAAAAACTGGATATATCCACTTGGGCACGAAAAGAACATTTCCACTTTTTTCGCAAGTTTGATGAACCTTTCTGGGGAGTTTGTGTCGAAGTGGACTGTACAATTGCCTATCAAAAAGCAAAAGAACAAGGCCATTCGTTTTTTCTTTCCTATTTACACAAATCCATTGTAGCGGTAAACCAGACCGAAGCCTTCCGCTACCGGATTGAAGGTGAAGAAGTGATTATTCACGACACGATAAATGCTTCCTCTACGATCAATCGCGACGACGGTACATTCGGTTTTAGCTATATTCCTTATGCGGAGGATTTTGAAACTTTCGTTCTGGGAGCCAAAGCCGAAATCGAGCGGGTGCGAAACAGTACCGGGCTTAAGCCTGCGCGATCTTCCGAAAATGTCATTCACTACTCTTCGCTCCCGTGGGTAAAATTTACGGCGATTTCTCATGCGAGGGCTTTTCATTTCCCGGACTCCATCCCGAAAATTTCTTTTGGAAAAATCACCGCTGAAAACGGCAAAGTCACTCTGCCGGTATCTGTCCATGTTCACCATGCCCTCGCCGACGGCTATCATGTAGGGCAACACCTGGAGCGTTTTCAGGATTTGTTAAATACGTAAAAAGCCGCCCCTTTTCGGAACGGCTTGTAGTCACGTATTTTCCTTTCTCAGAACTGCCGGATACGCTGGCGTGTCTGCTCCGTGGTCTGAAGGTTTCGGCGCGGAGGAGTTCCGGTAGGTTCTTCCATTTTCGGTTTCTCTTCTTCGATCTTTTGAACCTTATTTTCCTGAACGGGAACCTGTGTTTTGGGAGTTAGCGGTCTTTGGATTTCTGTTTTTTGTTCAACTTCACTCTGACGAACATTTCCGGGCGATTCCATCTGGCGTTTTTTCACCGATTGGATGATTGCTTTGTCCAGGGTTTGTGCCTCTTCCATCTGCGTTTGAGGTTTTTCAATCGTATTTCCCTGAGTGGAAACGGGCGTCCTAACGGGTTGGGTTTTGACTACGGGTTGCGGGCTTTTTTTAGCTATGGTGCGAATTTCCGACTGAATTTTTATACGTTCGGCTTTTTTCTGCGTCACGTAGTTTTTCCGCTGGGAAAGGCTCATGTTGCGCATTTCCGTGGGAAGATCATTGACCGAAACGGTTTCGATATTTATAATCCCTGCATCAATCGCGTCAATCAAATCCCATTCTTCATTGCGGTAACTATTCGAAGCTTTTGTCAGTGTGCGCTGCGATTGGTTTCCCTGGCCGTAACGGTTGGCATTGCGGTCCTGTTCCAACTGGCGCTCCTGAAATTTACGTCCGTCTCTTCCGTAAGGAATATAAGTAGCATTCAGCCGAGTATTCATTTCGTAATAAAAATGGTCATGGGGAGTGGGATCATAATGAATCTGGTAATTGTGATCTATGTTCAGATAATCCCCGTTTCCAAATTCTGCAGCATGTTTCCAGCCATAACCAATCCCTTTATGGTAACTTCCGCAGTAAATGGTGTTGACAATCACGCCCTGACGAACGGCCATCTGAATGGCGTCGCGAAAATCTATTCGGCCCTGATCAAACTCTTCGTTTCCGGCGATATACATTAGTTTGAGGTCAGAGGGGCGGCGACTCCAGTTGAGTTGGTCCATCGCCATCATTACTGCCTGGCCGTAGTATTCATAACGCCCGCCGGTGCGCAGATAAAACAGTTCTTCAGAAATCCAGTCGAGGTTGCGGGTAAAGGGCACGACCTGACGCATATAACCGCTGTGATAACCCAGTCCTTCATTTCCCAGTTCATAAAGGGCAATTTCCAATACAGGGCCGCGGCCATATTCATAATCCATGGTGAGGCCATTGACAATCTGCCACAACTGCGCACGGGTCTGGTCTATCAATCCCTCCATGCTTCCACTGACATCGAGGATCAATGCTAATTGGATTTTTTCCTGTCCACGATGGCCATTGTGATAATGATTGTCATCGTCGTCATCATCCCGGTACGAATAGTTGTTGTCGTAGGGAGTGTAGGTTCCCCCATGCTGAGCGCTGAGTCCCAAAAAAGCGAACCAAAAAGCGAGGAGTAAAATGTTCGATTTCATAAGCGTAAGATTACTGTGTATGTTTGTTATTCTATACAGTTCTATACGCCAGTGAAATGAGGATGTTTTCTTTTTTGGTCAGTCAACCGTCCTCCAAAATGGTCATTTGTTGTTGAAATAAACCGTTTTGTTGTTGGGTGAAAGTGACAGATGTGCCGAAAAAAAATTATTCGTGATCGCAAAAAAAATACAATTTACCTCTGTAAGACTCTGTGCTTCCTCTGTGGGACTCTGTGTTTTTACTACATAAAATTTGTCTTTGACAAACAATTTAAGCGGTGAACACAGAGTTCCACAGAGGGATCACAGAGTCCCTCAGAGTTCCACAGATTGTTTTATTTACAAGGAAGGTGAATTTCAATTCCCGTTTATTTTGGGCTGAAGGTTTTTGTATTTCTGATAGGTTTCGGTGTCATTGAGTTGGCGAGACACTTGCAGAATCGCCCGCACCGTATTGGGGTCATTGGGTTTGGCATTATAGGCTTTTTCGAGCCAGGGAAGGGACTGGCGGAAATAGTCCTCACCTTGTAGGTTCCATTCGGCGGACTGTTTTTCATCGGAAGTTTCACTGGCCTGTCGGAAAAGATATACTCCTTTATTGAGGAGCAAAACGCCCAGATTAAACAAAGCCGTTTCCTGTTTATCGTCTATTTCGATGGCTTTGTGGTATTGGGCGATGGCTTTTCCGGTATCCGAATTTTCGAGTAAGGAGGCATAAGCAACCCGGAGCATATAATTTTCGGGATCGTCGTTTACGGCCTTTTCAAACTTTATCAAAGCCTCTGAGGCCAGGTCTGGAGAAGTCATATACATCTCTCGTTCAAACTTTCGGAGATTGTCCACGGCGTCCTGATACTGGCGGTCGGAGCGTTGGACGCGATGAGTTTCCATGCCGCCGCTCCATTTCTGGAGTTTGGTATATTCCTGATCGAGCACAGCGAGGCCGGTTTGAAGTTCGGTCAAAGCCTTTTTTTTGTCGCGGTTGAGATAGCGGTGTAAAAGAGCTGCGCGATAGTGAATGTATCCGACCAGCATATCGGGCATTTCAGGAGGGTATTTTTTGTAAAGTTCGATAGCATAAAGGAAATCGCGCAGCGCGCCTACGGAGTCCTGCTGAGCAAGTCGCACTTGTCCCAAGAGGTCAAAATTTACATAATGGGTGGGGGCAAGTTGGGTAAGTGCATCAAAATAGTCATACGCCAGTTCGAGCACAACCTTCTTCTCCTGTGCCTTTAGCTGACCGGAAGTCGTGCCCATATTAAAATACGTAAGCCCGGTTTGCATCAGCATCGGTTCAAGCGCCTCAATCTCCGCCTGGGTTTTCAGTTTCCAACGCCCCGCAACATCGGTTTCCAGCGATCGGCGGAAATGATAAAAAGCCATAAGTGCGGGTTCGGGATATTTGTCCAGAATGGCAGATTCATTCTCCAGGATAGCCTTTTGCTGAAGCCGTACATAAGCGAGGCCCAGATAATAATGCCCTTTAGAAATAAAATCGCCGTTAAGGGTCTCCGGAAATTTCAATCCTTCCTCCAATAATGTCGCCGCTTTTTCATATTCGCCACTGTCATAGCTGGCGATACCTGCCGTAATTTTCGATTCACCCTGAGCGTACAGGGAAAAGGAAAACACCTCCATGCAGAAAAAAAGAAAGGTTATTCGGAAGATTTTACACATAAGGTGAAAGATTGACTGCGTTAATGGTAAAGAAAATTAACGGTTTTCAGACTGTGTAACAAACCTCTTGTCAGAAATATGCGGGTTTCACTCATAATAATGGGAAATGTACCGACGAATCGCCGAAACCGATTAATACAGGCAGGAAAACACCTGAAACCGATTATGTAACCATTTACACAAAATGGTATTTGTGTGTCGGCAATTTGTATCTAAGTTTGTATCAACAGGACGGTAATCCTGGAATTACAAGAGCAAGGGCTAGGGTTGATTCTGCCGCAGGGCATTGAATCCCCTAGTTTTTTTTTGCCCTCAACTCAGTAATTTTTTCACAGAATCATTCATCCCGAAAAATCATTTCTTTTTTTCCCCGAAAAAACCGAATTCCGGTAAGAGTTTTGGGCGGAGATGTGTAATATTCCCCGGTTTACTTTACAAAATCATCCCGGTCGGAGTTTTTGCATTTTAATTAAGTTATTGGTAATCAAACGATTAAATTTCTGATAAAAATCTTTTTCACCACCACAGGGTATGTAACCAATCCGACAAAAAGAGACTTGCCATCCTGTCAATCATGGGTATGTTTGTATTGTAACAGGACGGTAATCCTGGAATTACAAGAGCAAGGGCTAGGGTTGATTCTGCCGTAGGGCATTGAATCCCCTAGTTTTTTTTTGATTAAAAATTTCACTCCAAAAAATATTATTCCACAAAACCATTAGCCCCCGTAGTGAGGCACTTTTGTCGGCGAAAATAACCATTGATACAAAACCGTAATATCTATCCTGAAATAAGCCTTATGTTTGAATCATTACAGGACGGTAATCCTGGAATTACAAGAGCAAGGGCCAGGGTGGCTCTCCTTATAGGATCGAGTCCCCTGGTTTTTTATATCATTTCCGGGCGAAAAGTTGCTTGTCAATTCTGCGATTAGCGGCTATTTTTACGGGTATAAAATGATACACCTTTGATTATCACTACCTATTCATTCCCCCGCGCCGCATTGATCGGCAACCCCTCCGACGGATATTATGGCAAGACGATTGCTTTTGTGTTTCGCAACTTCCACGCGAAGGTAATGTTGTACGAAACGCCTGAGTTGGAAATCATCCCGCAGGAGCGAGACCGGAGTATATTTTCCAGTGTAGAGGGCCTCTGCCAAGATGTGGAGATGTACGGCTACTATGGAGGGATTCGGTTGCTGAAGGCGGCAATCAAGAAGTTTTATGAACATTGCCGGGACAACGGAATCAAACTCGAAAACAAAAATTTTACCATCCGTTATTCCACAACTATCCCCAACCGCCTCGGGCTTGCGGGTTCGAGTGCCATTATCACCGCCTGTGTCAAAGCGCTGATGCGTTTTTACCAGGTGGAAATTCCGATTCCCCTCCAGGCAAATCTGGTCTTATCGGTAGAGACCGAAGAACTTGGCATTGGGGCCGGTCTTCAGGATCGGGTAGCACAGGCGTACGAAACGCCTGTATATATGGATTTTGATAAAACCATTATGGAACATCAGGGTTATGGCAATTACCAAACCCTTGATCCTTCTGTATTCCCGCCGCTTTATATTGCCTACCGTACCGACCTCTCCGAAGGATCGGAAGTTGTACACAACAACCTGCGCGAACGATACGAACTCGGCGACGAAAAAGTCCATCAGGCAATCAAAGGTTTTGCCGACCTGACCACACAAGCCAAAACCTGTCTGGAAAAAGGAGATTCTTCACGACTGGGAGAACTGCTCAATGCCAACTTTGACCTTCGGTGTACCATCATGGAAATCAGTGCCGAAAATAAAAAAATGGTCGAACTCGCTCGCTCCGTAGGCGCAAGTTCCAAGTTTACTGGTTCCGGCGGCGCCATTATTGGCACCTACAAGGATGAAAAAATGTATAAAAAACTCACCGAAGTATTTGACGCCGAAAAAATTGCCCTCTTAAAACCTGAAATTATTTCCTATAAAACAAAAAAAAACTGATACAATTCAATGGTAAAAAAAGCTGTTATTCCTGCCGCTGGCTTCGGCACACGCTTGCTCCCAGTTACAAAATCACAACCCAAGGAAATGATCCCTATCGTGGACACTCCTACCATACAGTATGTAGTGGAAGAGGCGGTTGAATCCGGAATAACGGATATCCTCATGGTCATCGGAAGAGGAAAACGCGCTATCGAGGAACATTTTGACCGCTCCTTCGAACTGGAACTAGCCCTTGAGTCCAAAGAAAAAATGGAAGAGTTGGAATCCATCCGCAATATTACCCGGCTGGCCGATATTCATTTTGTCTGGCAAAAAGAACTCAACGGCCTCGGGGATGCCATAAGTTATGCCCGGCATCATGTAGGTAATGAACCTTTTGCCGTGCTTTTGGGCGATACGATCATGGAATCTTATTCGGGTGTCCCTGTTACCAAACAGTTGATTGACGTTTTTTCCAGCTACCAGGCCCCGGTAGTGGCACTTGAGTCGGTGGATCCTTCCCTCGTGTCCCGATACGGAGTCATGGGAGGTAAAGAAATGGACAATCATATCTACAAAGTGAATCAGTTTATCGAAAAACCCAAGCCGGAAAATGCCCCTTCCAATCTCGTCATCGCCGGGCGATATGTGTTCACTGCCGATATTTTTAATTACCTGAAAGTGGTACCCAAAGGACTAAACAACGAAATCCAACTCACCGATGCCATGAGCCTCATGTTGCAAGACCGTGCCATGTATGCTTTACACTTCGACGGGTGTCGTCACGACATCGGTAACAAGGTGGATTTCATCAAAACCAACCTGCTTTTTGGTCTAAAAAGAGAGGATATGTCCGAAGAGTTAACCGCCTGGGTCAAGGAACTTGCACGTTCTTTGTAAAAAAGTAGCAAAAAAAAATAATTTCTTACATCAAGAGGCCACCCTTCCGGGTGGCCTCTTTCATTTATTTTTGCAAGTAATTGGGGTTTAGGGGCATATATTTTCACTTTTGGTACAATCTTTCCCGCAATACATCGGGATCATTGTTCGTTATTCACCGGTATTTTTTGTTTTCACCTCCCTTTTTCGGGTTTGCATTGCGCGCAAAATCAATTTATTCTTACATTTTATATTATACTAAAAACCTCATTTATACAATAAGTGAAGTCTATTATTTATACATAATTGTCTGATAAATAGACGATTTGTATTTCAATTGGTTATTGATTCCGGAAATTATAATCACAACAATCTTACGCTTTAAAAAAAGAATAAGAAATATTTTCAGATCAACCCATTATCATAACCATTCCGACCAAAAAAATAACCATTTAATCAAAATTTAACGTGTCTGCTCCAAAATTGGCCCGTGACGATGAGGTATCGGCAAGGTATTTGATATAGACACTACATATCGCAGCCAGCTAAGTTGGATGACTCGAAGAGAATAATTGACTTAGTTTTTAGAGCAAGGGCTGGGGTTGATTCGCACAATGTGTTTGAGTCCCCCGGTTTTTTTAGAGCAAGGGCTGGGGTTGATTCTGCCAATGGTATTGAGTCCCCCGGTTTTTTAAAGGAAACACGAATAACTGCTAAGTTGTTCGTGTTTTTCTTTTAAAGACAAACCTCTAAGGCCGAAACTTACGATCCTAACCATTTATCCGGCAATTTATCCCCGTCAAACATAAATCTTTACGGTCGAGGAGTTTTGCTTTTTATATTAAAAGTTTAGCCCACTAATTCGTGTTTTCGTCGCTGCTGAAATCATGATAGCCAAACCCACAAACGGCCTTCCCTAGAAGGGCCTATAACTGTATTCCATCATGAGTTACTTTACCGACGAGATCAGAATCATTGTAAATCGGGAAGAATATCCCGAAGCCCTCAAACTTCTTGCTTACACCTTACAATACGGGACAAAACAATTACAGGAGCAAATAAAACGACTTTCCCAGCGGATTACGGCCTCGCCTCAGACATCTTCTTCCGGCCTTGCCTTTAATCCGAAAGCAACCCTTCTTACCTTCCTGGATTTCCTCGAAAAAAAAGAAAGCGCCCAGCTTCGATTTTTGTCACATCTGCTTCTGGCTGAAGAAAAATTTCGCAGCGGAGACTGGAAAGAAGCAAAACTGAATTTTGAGCTTGCCGGCAAATTACATTTGCCGCTTTATGCCCTCTCCATCGCCGAATTAAATCAAAAATCACGCCTCTGCGACGAAGCTCTGGCCTTTAACCAATACATCGAAACCGGAAATAATTTTTTCGCCGTACGCTCCTGGGAAAACGCAGGCATGAGTTACCAGCAAGCCCTAAAAACGATCCGGGAAGAGTTTGGTTACGACACTACCGAACTTCATAAAACCCTGCGCCTTTGTAGCCAGGGTTTGCGGTTTGACCAAAATATGGACATGGCCCGAGGTTATGAATCTCAAAAAATCTGGAACGAGGCTAAAATGGCCTATTCAAGAGCCTTGGAGCTTTACGACGAGGCTTTTCTCGCGGAAAAAAAAGACATCGAGGCTGCCCTTATCCGTTGTGCAGAACATAAACAAAAAAATAGTCCGCAAACCCCTTCTTTCCGGCTTAGCATCGTAATTTTAAACTTATGCCTGCTGGCAGCAACCCTCTTTATGATTATCTACTTTGCGGGCAAATCTTAGCGAAGTATCTGAATACTTTTGCTAATTGAAGTTTCCCCCGTGTCAAAACGGAGATTGTAAATTCCGGCGGGAAGATTTCCGGTATTTATATCCATCTGTTCATTACCGGATACTATTGGTGTTTCCTGAACAAAAACTTTTTCGCCAAGCAGGTTAAATATTTCCACACGAGAAGATTTTCGGATCGGAGTATCCCAAACGAGCGAAAAGGATCCGTAATTAGGATTAGGGAAAAGATGGAAAGTATCATACACAAAACCCTCTACGGAGGTGTTGGCCTCACAAGCTTCCATCGCCAGATTTACATTACTGCGAAGAAGAGGAAGTTTGTTGTAAAGATTATCGCCCGGGCATAAAGTCGCACAGCCATCCTGATGGCCCGATATGGTCATTAGGGTTTTACCGGTGGAGAGATGATAAGAAGACGAATTAGGGCCGATATTGACATCACAACTTTTCCACGCCAGCAATTGAGTCAGACTTGTAAGAGCAGCGGCAGTAGGCTCCGCATTTTCAAAATTGCCCAGCATGCACACGCCCATTGTGCCCGAATTAGCCCCACAAAAATGAGCACCTTTTACATTGTTTCCCCCACCCCTACCCTCGTAAATCATTCCATTAGGGTCTATAATCCAGTTATAACCCACATCACACCAGCCGTTCGTATTCACATGGAGGTTCCAGATTGAAAGCACCACGGCTCCCCAATTGTCGCTGACATTTATGCCCGCAGAATGGTGTACGATCAAATGAGAAACCGAGGTAGTCTCAACCGTATTACAAGAAGGAGTGTCCCCGTCGGGGCAGTTCCAGTCGGAGCGTGTGGCAAACACCGGCAGCGGACACAGACAGCCGCCGTTCATTCCGTCTATGGAAAAACCGGTAAGCCCTTCAGGGTTGACGGGCTGAGTAGAACCCGGGCTGAAAAAATCAAAACGGATATTGCTCACCCGTGCAAAAGGCATGGAAGGCTGACTCGTATTGAAAGTAATCCGGTATTGAAAATAATTGTAAGAAGAGTCCACAAACACCATTTCGCCGATAAACCGGGGGTCGTTGGGTTCCAATTCATGGTTTCGGGCCACTGTTGACCAGGTGCCCCAGCCAATTTGATCCGTAGAAAACCGAACGGAAATGTCCACCACCGCAGGGTCATAATTGCTGATGGCAGCAACGGGTGTAAGGGTCAGAAACGGTTTGGCATTCAAAATCGGAATCGTCTCTGTGATAGACACATAGTACGATTCCTCGCCCTGTCGCAAAGGCATCAGCCCCTGGGAAGTGCTGATCACATTCAGTTGATGCTGCGACAATTGTGTCTGCGTAAAATCAATCTGATACGAAGAATGCTCCGACGAGGAGTCTAGCGGTTGAGCAAACACCCGCGATAGGGAGAAAAGAAAAACAACTGCCGGAGAAACAAAGGACAGTCGAATCCATTTTTGTGGGAGACACAGACCAGTCATGATCTTATCCATAATGGCCCGGAAGATACGAATTTTACCTGAAAAAAAACCTGCTGTTATTTTTTCTTCCGGAAAATACTTTACGGGGATCGTCTATTCCTCCGAAAATATTGGCGTATCCGCGATTTTGGCTTAAATTTGCCCCCTGATTTATCTAATGATAGGTCAACAACGAATGAAATACCCATGGGAAAGTACGATTTTCGCAGTATCGAAAAAAAATGGCAACAACAATGGAAAGTCAATCGCACCTTTGTTGCGGAAAAACTTTCGGATAAACCCAAATACTATGTCCTCGACATGTTTCCTTACCCCTCCGGTGCAGGTCTGCATGTAGGGCACCCGCTGGGTTATATCGCCACGGATATCGTCACCCGCTTCAAACGACTCAAAGGTTTTAATGTCCTCCACCCCATGGGATTTGATGCTTTTGGCCTGCCCGCGGAGCAGTATGCCATCAAAACCGGCATTCATCCCGCTGAGATTACCGCTCAAAATATCAAAAGATACCTCGAACAAATGGAAAACCTCGGGTTTCACTACGACCCCGATGCGCTTTTAGCTACGAGTTATCCCAATTATTACAAATGGACGCAGTGGATTTTTGTCAAACTTTTTGACCATTGGTATGATAAAAACCTCGAAAAAGCGCGCCCGATTTCCGAACTCAAAGATATATTCGCCACACAGGGCAACACTCGCCTTGTGGCCGCCACCAGTCAGAAGTCGTCTTTTTCCGCCGATCAATGGCGGTCGTTTTCGCCCAAAGACCAGGCCGATATTCTGATGAATTATCGCCTCGCTTATCTGGCCAATGCAACCGTGAACTGGTGTCCTGCACTCGGTACTGTCCTCGCCAATGAAGAAGTAAAAGACGGCAAGTCGGAGCGCGGCGGTTATCCCGTCGAACGCCGGCTGATGAAACAATGGATGTTGCGCATCACTGCCTATTCCGATCGCCTCCTCGACTCCCTTCAGCAACTGGACTGGTCTGAGTCTATGAAAGCCATGCAGACTCACTGGATCGGCAGATCCGAAGGTGCCAGCATCGTCTATCAGGTAGATGGTGTGAAGGATACCATCGAAGTATTCACCACCCGCCCCGATACGCTTTTTGGCAATACCTTCATGGTACTTGCACCGGAACATCCCCTGGTAGAAAAAATCACCTCCGATGACCAGCGCAACGCCGTAGAAGAGTACGTAAAATGGGCCAAAAACCGACAGGAAGTGGATCGTATCGCCAATACGGTCAAAACCGGTGTATTCACCGGCGGTTTTGTCCTTCATCCGCTTACCGGCGACAAACTCCCGATCTGGATCGCCGACTACGTGGTCATCACCTACGGAACAGGGGCAATCATGGCTGTACCTGCTCACGACGAACGCGACTACGAGTTTGCCCAAAAGTTTGATATACCCATCGTGGAAGTAATTTCCGGCGGCGATATTTCCCAAGAGGCATACCTCTCCAAAGACGGTAAAATGGTTCGATCGGATTTCCTCAACGGCCTCAAAGCCTATGAGGCAATTCCGGCCATTATCCAAAAACTGGAAGAAATGGGCATCGGGAAAAAAGAAGTTACCTACCGCCAGCGCGATGTGATCTGGTCTCGCCAGCGGTACTGGGGAGAACCTACCCCGATTTATTACAAAGACGGAATCGCATATTCAATGGAGGAAAACGAACTACCACTCGTTTTGCCGGATATTGATGAATACAAACCCTCCGAAACCGGTGAACCCCCGCTCAGCAGAGCCACTCACTGGAAAACCCGTCCCGACGGCGGAGAGTACGACCTTAATACCATGCCCGGCCTTGCCGGTTCGAGCTGGTATTTTTTCCGCTACCCCGATGCCGCCAATGACCAACAACTCGTAAACCCGGAAATCGAAAAATACTGGCTGCCCGTGGACTTATATGTAGGGGGTACCGAACATGCCGTCGGCCATTTGATTTACTCGCGGTTCTGGACCAAATTCCTGTATGATCTCGGCTGTGTTTCGGTACAGGAACCTTTCAAAAGACTGGTCAACCAGGGCATGATCCAGGGAGTTTCCCAACTTATGTACCGCCACATTTCTACCAATGAATACGTATCGGCGGATTTGATCCCGGAAAACGAAACGGATCAGTATTCGCTCATTCATACCGATGTAAACATTACCCGAAATCAGGTAATGGACATCGAAGCTTAC
The DNA here is from genome assembly GCA_033764335.1 of Bacteroidia bacterium. Taxonomy (GTDB): domain Bacteria; phylum Bacteroidota; class Bacteroidia; order J057; family J057; genus JAGQVA01. The sequence continues at coordinate 399,645 of JANRJC010000017.1, forward strand.
CGAACCTGGACCAAAGATACCACCGCAAAATTCCGCCTGAATGAAAAGGGAGAATTTCGCACCATCCCAATGGTGGAAAAAATGTCCAAATCGCTCTACAATACCGTCAACCCCGACGACATCTGTGTTCAATATGGCGCGGATACCATGCGGCTGTATGAAATGTTTCTCGGTCCTATCGAAATCGCCAAACCCTGGAACACCGACGGCATTACCGGGGTACACACTTTCCTCAAACGCACTTGGAATCTTTTTTACGGAGAAAATGACGAGTGGCTGGTTACGGAGGAAAACCCTACTGCCGAAGAATTAAAAATCCTCCACAAAACCATTAAGAAAGTGGAAGAAGGAATTGAGCGGCTGGCCTTCAACACCTGCGTGCCTGCCTATATGGTTTTTGTCAAGGAAATCGCCCGTCTCGGCTGCCACAAACGCGCCGTTCTTGAACCTTTCCTCCAGATACTTTCGCCCTTTGCCCCTCACTTTTGCGAGGAATTATGGCAAAACCTGGGGCACAAAGCCTCGATTCTGCATTCCATCAGCCCCGACTGGGAAGAAAAATACATAACCGAAGAAGAAATCGAATATCCGGTTCAGATCAACGGGAAAGTGCGGGTACGGGTAGCCGTGGCTGCCGACGCACCCGTTGAGGAGATCGAAAAAACCACACTTGCCAACGAAGTCGTGCAACAATGGCTCAACGGAAACGCGCCGAAAAAAATCATCGTTGTGCCGGGCCGGATTGTAAATATCGTAGTCTGATTCATCTTTTGCGTCTTCGCCACCACAAAAAGCCGAAGGCTGAAAAAAGAACTAACAGAAAAACTCCGATCCAAAGGAGTTTTTTTGTTTCTGAAGACCGGATTGCGGCCATGTCGCCCATCGGCACATAGGCCGACCAATAATACGGGTGAGCCAGCAGATTATCGGAGCGGTCGAGATAAAGCAGTTTTGCCTCGCGAAGAGCCTCATCTTTGGTTTTTCCTTCTTTCAAAAATCGGTAAAAGTCCTGCATGATTTCCATAGTTGCGGCATCATTGACTCGCCACAAGGTAGTAACCATACTCCGCGCACCGGCATAAGTGAATCCCCTCGCCAGACTGGCGATGCCTTCTCCACGGATCAATTTTCCAATCCCCGTCTCGCAAGCACTCAGGACAACCATCTCTGCCCCGATCTGGAGATGGTAAAGTTCGGCGACCTCCAGAAACCCGTCCTCCAGCGAATCTTCAGGCGAGGAAAAAACAATCCGCGAAAACATGGGTTGATCGTCATTTACCTGTGCATGACTGGAAATATGGATAATCTGGTAGTCAGGGGAAAATTGTTTAAACCGTTTTTCCGTCGCCAACACATCCACAAATACATCCCCGCCCATTAGTTTGCCGATTTCTTCCACTTCCGGTTTACTATAAATCAGGGGGACAAGATTGCTGCGCGAGGGCATTTTTTCTCCGATTGATTTTTCGCCAAAACCCGGAGAAAAGGCGAGAAATTTTTTCGCCGCTTTCCGGCGTTTTTCCCGGGTATTCACCTTCATCAACAGCGCAGACGAAAAGCCAAAAGTAAGCGGGTGTTTTCGAATCAAATAAGGAAGCGTGCGAAACTGACCGTAATGGGAAACCTCCTCGGTAAGCAGTGCATCAAAAGGCACATAACCCAGTACCCCGTCGGGAATAATGATGAGTTTTTCGGGAACATTGCCCAGTGGGAGGATTAAACTTTGGTAAAGCTCCCAGGCGCGGCGCAGGTATTTTTGTTCAAAAAACCTCTGGTTTTCATTGTCTGAAGCACTTACCAAAAACGGGGCGTATATACTTTCCCGGAGTTCGGTTACCGCCTGCGCGAGGTCATATTCATAGGGAGACTTAAAAAGCCGCGCAGAATCAGCCGTAAAATACAACAGGTACAGGTTTCTTTCGCCGGAGAAATATTCAACCAAAGCCCCGGCGTTGTTTTGGCGGAGATACGCCTGAATATCCCCCGCTGAAGGAGTCCTTCTTTCATACTTCAGGTCGTAGTACTCAGGGTAAACCCTCTCCATGGCGCGGATCAGCGAGTCCTGTCGGTACGAAAGATTCAGCGTGCGCGAGCGCCAGAGGTTTATTTTCTCGCGATCTTTTTCTTCGCCTTTTTCCTCTTCTTCGAGAATTTTTTTGTTGTAAAAATCCCGGTCAATGGACAGATTTTTTTCCAATTGAAGTACCGCCGCCGGAATACCTGCATAACTGCGGGCCTCGTTGTCCTGAAGCGTTCCATAGAGCAGCGTGGATTTGCCCTTTTCGGCGAATTCCAGCGCCTGGTTTATGTATTTCGCGTTTTGGGTAGATTGGTATAAAGCGAAAGCGGATTCAATCCCCCCTTCATAAATCACCATCGCTTTCGCAGAAAGCGTTTGCAATGCCTCCTTGGTCGGATAAACCGTTTTGATCGAATCGGCAAACCGTGCAGCAAGAGAATACTTCGCCAGGGTTTCCTCCCACATAGCGGGCATTTTTAAGGCTTTCAGGCGGGAAATTTCGGCCTCTGCGGTGAGAACGTCCAGAAAAAACCCGGGAAGGGAAACATCGCGTACCGGAGGAAGCGTCGTCTGAACCGGTGAAAACTGACCGGAGGGAATCATATTTTTACGCGCAAGCGAAAAATAATAAGCCGCGCTGTCGGGCTGGTTATGCTCCTGGTAAAAAGAACCCAGATCAAAGTAAATTTTCCCCGTGGAATAAAACAATTTCCGCCCCTGTTTCTCTTGCAGCTTTAATGCGAGAAAATAGGTCGAACGTTGAAGCGAATAATTTTTCTGAAAACCATAACCCTTTGCCAGCGAAAGATAGTTAGCGATCATATTGGGATGGCTCATCATACCCGTCTCGGATAGCACATTCACCGCCTTGCGGAAATGCCACACCGCCTGCTCATAATCTTTTTTCCGCAGATAGATTTTTCCAATTTTTTCGTACCCCATGGCCCGATCCAGTGCCGCTTTTCCGGACTTTTCGTTTGCAATGGTTATGCCGATGAAAAAATGTTTAAGCGCCTCTTCAAAATCCCCTTTTTCCGCCAGCATATCCCCCAGACCATAATGATTTAATATCTGATACGGGTGATTTGCCCCGAGATTGCGGGTATCGAGGTTTATCATTTCTTCATAATAACGGCCTGCCTGCGTAAAATCGCCGATGGAAGCATGATAACTGGCCATATTTGCATAAACCGTAGAGAGATGGGGGTGATTTTCTATACCGGATTTCTGAATAATCGCCAGAGCCTCCTGCACGACAGCCAGCATTTCCAACTCTTTGCCCCGGCGAAGATAGGCGGCGCCCATATTCAGCAGACTATTCGTCAGCTTGGGATGGTGGGAACCATAGAGATTTTTTCGGATAGCAAGAGATTTTTCATAATAAGCCATCTGAAGATCGTAGTCCCCCATCATGCTGTTTATCCAACCCAGGTTCGAATAGGCAAGCGCGATTTTTTCGTGGTCTTCCCCGTAGTGGTAAAGAAATATTTTTAGCGCGGCCTCCATATAATCGCGGGTTTGTTTATACCCCACCATTACATCGGCGCAACCTGCCAGGTTGGTGTAGGCAACCCCGATCTCGGGGTGATTGGGGGGAAGCGTTTTTTGGAGCAGTCGCAACCCTTCTTTTAAATGCGGCCAGGCTTTTTCGCAGTCACCGACCGCGTTATAGACACAACCCAGGGCTTTTTCCAGTTCTCCGACCTGTAACGACTCACTGCCAAGTTCGCGGTTACAGATCACCAATCCTTCCTTCAGGGCGTTTTCCGCTTGCTGATATTCCCCCACCGTATATAAAGCCGTCGAATACGACTCCAAAGCAGCCGAATAATGCGTCCATAACTTTTTCCCCAAAAAAATCTCCACCGATTCCCGGAAATAAAAAATCGCGCTGTCGTACTGCGCCGAATCCATAAAAACTTCTCCCCGGCTGTGATACGACGTTGCCAGAGTTGTATCCGGGGTTTGCGCATTCAGAAGGGGCAGGAACGAAAACCCTAAGAAGAAGGGCATCAAAACAATTGGCTTTACCATTTACCCGAATCTACAAAAGTATTAGTTTTTTTCTTCCAACAATTTCCAGCAATACAATAACATGCGGGGAATATGAAAAGGGCCTTTCCACATATTGCCCTTTACGGTAGTAGAAACCCGCCCGTCGCGGTGGAGGTATCCCAGCCATTCGCCGTATTCCGGGTCGGGAAAACGACCGTAGGTCCAGTCGTGAATCATCCGGTGCTGCCGGGCATATTTTTCCTCTCCCGTGAGTTGCCAGGCGAGCAGATTGGCAATGATGGCCTCACACTGCGGCCACCAGAATTTCATATCGTGCCAGTACTCCGTCGGCGGCAGGTTTTTGCAGTCGCGGAAATAAATTATTCCCCCGTATTCTTCGTCCCAGCCCCATTTCCATGACCAGTCGAGCATTTTGAGTCCGAGAGTCAGCAGCCGGGGGTCGTTTCCCTTGTATTTTGCCTCGTGAAGCACAAACCACGACGCCTCGATGGCGTGGCCGGGGTTGAGCAGACGACCGTCGAGATTATCCAAAAATTCTCCATTCGGCCCCACCACCTCCATCACCGCCTGAAATTCTTCGTTGAGAAAGTCTTTTTCCAACTCCGCGATCACCTGACTGATTCGCGCTTCGAGCCAGGGCTCCTTGCATACCTCCCTCAAAATCTGCGCAGTAACCAGCGTAATCATCGGGATAGAAAGGCCTTTGGTGTTGCGGGTTTCGGGAAAAACTTTGGGAGGGAGAAGGCCCGGTGTTTCGAGTTGGTGCAGGGTAAAATGAAACAAATCCACCGCCTTCTGAACCGCAACCGCATCCCCGGCGGCTTTGCCATAGGCGGCATAAGCAGCGATGGCGAAAAATTCCGAAAACACATAACGCCTTTTCCGCAGCGGGTTGCCCTCTTTTGTCAGGGAAAAAAACATTCGCCCATCGGTATCAAAGGCGTGTTTTTCGAGAAAGTCCAGTCCGTGACGAGCCAGCGACAGCCATTCTTCGCGAGGCTCCACCGCCGTGTATAAAGTCGAAAGCAACCAGACAAACCGCCCGTGAATCCATACCGATTTGTCCGTACTGATCACTTTTCCCTCCCGGTCAAGGTTAAAAATGAAACCTCCCGCCTGCATGTCCGGAGCATTTTTTACCCAGAAAGGAAGCACGTCCTCCAGCAGGCCATCGCGATATACCGGCAAATAAATTTCAGGGCTCATTTTGTAAATTTTTCGAGTCGAAACAACAAACTTTTCCTGCTTCGGCCAAAGGATTTCCTTATTCAGATAGTTTTTTTTTGTGCGGATTTAATCCGGGCGTTCTTTCGGCCAAAGTTTATTTTCCATGAATGTATGTATCCGCAACCTGTACGCAACCCTATTTGTTTTTTTTCTCTCCGGAGGAATCTACACGGTACGCGGCGGCAATCTCCCCACCGGGTTTATTGAAGAACTTATGGCCTCCGGCCTGAATCCGGTAGCCATGACACTCGACCACCACAGCCGCATCTGGCTGGCCGAAAAACACGGAGCCGTGCGGATTATAGATTCCACCGGAAACATTTTGCCCGACCCGGTTATCCAACTGGCGGTGGATGATTACAACGAACGCGGGCTGGAAGGCATCGCCCTTCACCCCGATTTTGACAATTTCCCCTACCTGTATCTATACTATACCCGTCCCGACGTGGCGCGCAATCGGATCAGCCGGTTTACCGTCATCGGAGACCTCGCCGTGCCCGGAAGCGAAGTTGTGCTGATGGAACTCGACTCCCTGTACGGATTTATCCACAATGGCGGAGGAATGGTCTTTGGCAACGACGGCATGTTGTACGTGGCAACCGGCGAAGCCGCCAACCCGCCCCTGGCGCAAAACCTCAATAGCCTCCACGGCAAAATCCTACGCATAGATCCCAATGGAGGGATTCCTTCCGACAACCCTTTTTACAACAGCCGCAGCGGTAATTTTCGGGCAATTTATGCTTACGGCTTCCGAAACCCGTTTTCCCTCACTTATGACAAAGGCCAGGCAAGGTTATTTGCCACCGACGTAGGTTCGGGAGAATTTGAAGAAATCAACGAAATATTTCCCGGAAAAAACTACGGATGGCCCCTCGTGGAAGGCCCCATTGCAGGACAGCCCCGCCCACTAAACTATCAGGATCCCCTTTTTGCCTACGACCACAACAGCGGCTGTGCCATTGTAGGCGCGGCCATTTTCCACGGACTGACTTTTCCCTCCCGGTTTGAAGGCGCATTTTTTTACGGAGACTATTGCGACGGGTATATCCATGCCCTAAACCCTGAGACGGGTACCATCATCGAAACCTTTGCCACCGGGATTGCCCGTCCCCTGGCGATCCTCTTTGACGAAAACGACGGCAGCATGTATTACCTCTCCCGCGCCGGTATCGGCGGTGGATCGCCCAACGACAATACCTCCACCGCTGCGGGCGAACTCTGGCGTGTGCGTTACACCGGGAGCGGGGCACCGTTTATTTCCCGGCAACCCCAGTCTGCCCTTGTACCCGTGGGTGAAAATGTAAGGTTTTTTGTGCAGGTACAGGGTTCTGCGCCCCTGTCCTACCAATGGACAAAAAATGATGTCCCCCTACCCGGCGCGACTACCGCAGAACTTATTTACCCACAGGTTTCGATGGCAGACGACGACGCCAATTTCCGGTGTGTGGTTACCAATACTGAAGGCGAAGAAATCAGCGAACCCGCCCTCCTGTCCGTTACCCTGAATCAGCGCCCCGAACCGACGATCTTGTCGCCCGATGCGGGGATCCGGTTTAAGGCAGGCGACACCTTGCGATACGAAGGGTATGCCACCGATCCGGAGCAGGGAATGCTCCCGGCAGCGGCCCTCACCTGGCGCATAGACTGGCACCACAACGACCACGTACATCCCGGCGCAGGGCCATTTACCGGCATAACCAGCGGCAGTTGGACCGTGCCCCGGGTAAACGAAACCGACATCAATGTTTGGTACAGGGTCTATCTGACCGCCACCGACAGCCAGGGGCTGAGCGGAACCGTTTTTCAGGACATTTACCCCACACTCGTCCCGATGAACCTCAGCGGGCCGGCAGGACTAAAAGTAAACGTGGACGGCAGATTGCGCGAATTGCCTTATGCCTTTTTCAGCCTCGAAGGAATTCAACGCGTGATTCAGGCACCCGAGCGGCAGGTAGCGGGAGATTCGATCTACTCGTTTGTCCGGTGGGGAAATGGCCGTACAGACCCCGGCTACACCTTTTACGCGCCTTCGGGCGGAGCCAATTTGGCATTGATTTATGAAGCCATTCCCCGTGGCAACGGCCCCGGCCTGCCCGGAGCCTACTTCAACGACCCCGAACTCGACCTCGACGGCGAACCCGCATTTGAGCGGATTGACAGCGTGATAGACTTTCGTTGGGGAAACAGCGCCCCCCACCCTTCCCTGCCCAAAGACTACTTTACCGTGCGCTGGCAGGGCGAAGTATTGTCCCTATACGAAGACGAATACACCTTCTACATCCGTTCCGACGACGGCGCGCGATTGTGGATTGGCGACTCCCTCGTCATAGACAACTGGGTGGCCCAGGCACCCAAAGAAATTTCCGGAAAAATCACCCTGCAAGGCGGGAAAAAATACCCCCTGCGCATGGAGTACCAGGAAATCAAAGGCGGGGCAGAAGTCAACCTCTCCTGGAGCAGCCCGCGGATCGAAAAAGAAATCGTGCCCCAGCGGCAGTTGTACCCCTCCCCGGTATTTTACCCCTCCAACGTGGAGGGAACTGTCTGGCTCGACCAAAACGGCAACTACGCCCGCGACCTGACAGAACCGGGGCTGGAAAACATCACCGTTTTACTGCGAATTCCCGAAAGCGACACCCTTTACCAGATTACCACCACCGACACCGAAGGAAAATACCGGCTGGAATTCCTCCCCGAGGGAATGTATTACCTCCAGTTTCTGGGCCAATCGGCAGGCAAAACCCTCGTTCCCGGCGCCGGGCTGGATCCCGGCGGAAACACCCCTGCCTTTTACCTCGCCGCCGGCGAAACCGCCACCCTTCACACATTTTTTACCGAAATGCCCGAGCGCGAAGAAGAAATCCTCTCCCAAATCCAACTATACCCCATCCCCGCCGGAGCAACCACCACCCTGAGTTTCCAGCTTTCCCTCGATCTACCCGTAGAGATTGCCGTTTACACCCACGAAGGCAAAAAAATATACACCCAAATCCTTTCCGGCAGGAAAGGCCTAAACCAACTGACCGTCCCCACGGGAGAATATCCCCCCGGCATCTATCACCTACGGGTTTTCCACCCGTTGGTGCAGAAAAGCCGGAGTTTTGTGAAGGGGTAGCGCCTATGATGAACCCCTTCCGCCGGGTCGTACCCCTTTGAAGGGGTACTGGCGGGAAAATGGGTATTGCTATACACCGATTTTGTGCCAAAGGCATAGGCCCGTTAGGGCTACGGTTTCTACGTATCTTTACGTTTTTTTAAGACGCGGGCGGCCCAGGCAATTTTCTCAAAATCCTCCAAGCCGCGTTTCATCGTTATGGGGCCTGGGGGCCTTTGCGAGGCATAGCCTTTCCATCCGCCCATTCGAGCAATGACCCAAGCGGCCCAGGCCAAACTCGTAGGGTCGTGGGGATTGGTCTGTTTTTGTGTTTTTCCGG
>JANRJC010000034.1:0-88340 GCA_033764335.1 Bacteroidia bacterium
GCCCGCTGACTCTGTCCGCTCTGCTTCCAGTTCTCAACTAGCGCGAGCCATTCGCTTCGCGTTTTTTTGTTAGTTTTCATCCACACAAGCTACTACGCGATCATGCCTGGCGACAAGATGCGGTTGCTTGGGCGGATACCGTGCATGGTTTTGACCACGATCATTTCCGTTAGTCCTTTATGCCCGACTTCTTTGGCCAGGAGAAATTCCGGAATGACGCCGATAGCTTTTCCCCCCGCTTCGAGACAGGCATCGGCAATGACACCCATGAGGCCGACATTGCCTGCGCCATAGACCAGACCTATATTGCGGGAAGCTATCAATTGACCCAATTCAACAGCGGCACGGGTATAGACCGGGTTGTGCCCGGCATTAGATCCACAAAAAACACAGATATGATTCATACTACAATTATCGGAGAAAAAATCATATCTCCGAAAGAAGCCGAAATTTTACCTTGACGATTTTTTCCTGCCGTTTGAGTCTCAGGGAAACTACTTTCCCGTTTTGGCGGCTGAGTGTGCCGTACAATTCGTCTATATTTAGCTGGTCTGCGGTAAAACCGTTGATGCCTACGATCTGGTCATTTACTTCTATTCCAGCCTCTTCCGCAGGGGAATTAGGGCGAACGTAACTAATCACGTACTGGTCGTAATTATTGCCCATGGTGAGAAGTTCCAGCCCGCTTATATTGTAGAAAAATTCCTTTTTGTAAAGATTGTTTTTCCGGAGATAGACATATCCCCTCGTATAGTCAAACGCCACATGAAACCGGGAAATGATTTCCGCTCCGAGGTTTCCGTACCAGGTATCCACGGTGTCAATCATATTGATAGAATTGGCTTCCGGATAGCCGGCGATCACGTCCTGAAAGCTAAATTCTCCCAGCGAAAACTCCTGAATACGCCCCAGTTTGCCATAGACATTCCCGCTGAGGCCCATTCCCAGATAAGCATCTACGGAAGGATAGGGAAGTGGAAGATCATCATCAAACAGCGAAACGGCCTGACTAGCACCCGTGTCGAGCAGCCATTGAGACTTGATATTATGGCCTCGGTGGTCAGTAAGGGTAGCGGTCACATAAGGTTTGGCTTTCCGGATTTCGATAGGGATAGCCGTGCTTTTCCGGTGGGGTTTGTATTTAAAGGGGTTGTAGAGTTTTACGTATTTTTGGGTATAATTAATTTCCACTACAAACTGACGGAAGACCTCAAACCCAATAATGCCGTAAACCGGTTTGCCAAAAATACCCGAATAGGAAATGACACCTTCCGGCAGGATAATCAGATTGATTCCATGACCTTCCAGACCGGGAAGAGAAACCGATAAATCACGGGCAAGAGCCGCCTGAATGACACTGCCCTCTCCCAGCCCACGCACCGAGATAGTCTCCAGCGTATCGAGCGACAGAAAACCGGCCACCATGGTTTCGGTAAGAATGGTAGTACGCACGCCGGTATCCAGGATAAAATTCATCTCAAAAGACTTATTGATTCTGACCGGAATCAGAATAATGTTGTGCTGAATTTCAACCGGGATTTTTACGTAATCCACGTCATAAGTAAAGGAAAACCCTGCATGTACAGACGTCATATTTCCCACGCAGAAAGTAATCCACAGCAAAAGTGTAAGTTTTTTTTTCATACGTTTGAAGCATTGGCCTGGCTCAGAATGGTTGTGTGGTGTTTAATATACGTATTCCGTAACTCAAAATTTAAACAAAACGAAAGATATTTTTCCTGCCGATTTCTTCCAATCAAATCAGCCAGTCTTCGACGCGGGTTTTCAGGTTTAGGGGGGGGATCATTATTTGTTCGCCGGGACGGGCTAGGTGGTGGCGGCTGTACGTTGAGTCAGAGGGTTCGGCAAATACTTCGATCTGCTGTCCCTGCAAATCTATGATCCAATACGCCGGAATCCCTGCTTTTGCGTAAAGCGGCCCTTTTATTTCGCGGTCATAAGCGAGGGAAGAATCGGCCACTTCCACAACCAGAAAAATATCGGCAGGAGCGGGGTGAGCCGTAGCATAAAAATCTTCGCGATTTTTTACCAGCACCAGATCCGGTTCCGGTTCCGAAAGGTCGGGAATCCGGATGGGGTCTTGGGTTCTCATTTGTGCCTCTCCGGCAACCAGCGGCAGAAGCCACTCGGTGATCTTGCTGACGCAAGCGGCATGTTTACTTCCTTTGGGACTCATTTGAATAATTTCACCGTCAATCAATTCCACGCGGTCTCGTTCGGTAAGGATACCTGCCTCAATCATGCGGTGGTAGTCGGAAGTACTCAGACGGTATCGGGTGAGCGGAAACTGTGGCATAAGGAAACTTTTGCCTGAATATACGCAAAATCGAGTAATTGGTACAAATGTCAGATACGGGGATAAATTCATTTACAACATAGTCCCGTTCTTTTTGCTGCAAAAAATGAATTGGGTATATTGGCAGACAAAACTACCACCACATGCAACGACGTTTCGCTTTATTATGGATACTGACTGTATGTTTTTTTCTCAGTATCAATGCCCAGCAGAATGTTTCTCCACTTTTTGCCTCGGATGAATTGCTTCAAATTACCCTTGAGACCGATCTGAAAAAATTTCTAAATGACAGGGGGGGAGATCCCTCTTACCATGATGCAAAACTATCGCTGACCGATGCCAATGGAAAAATCGAGCAGGGAGAGGTTGAAATTAAAGCTCGCGGAAGATTCCGGAGGGATGAATTAACCTGCCATTATCCTCCGATAAGGGTGAAATTTTCGAAAAAAAAAGAATCCCCTGCTGTATTTAAGGGCCAAACAAAGCTGAAACTTGTTACCCATTGTGCGGACGAACAGTTTGTGCTACGGGAATACTATATCTATAAGGTTTACAATCTTATTACCGAAAGGAGTTTTCGGGTGAGGTTGGCAAAGATTAAATATGTGGACACCCAAGGCGAAATGCCTACGGAGGAGGCTTTTTCCTTCTTCATCGAAGATGAAGAAGATATGGCGCTTCGAAATGGCGAAAATGCTATCGGAGACGACGTGCCTATTACGTATGAGGATGTGGATGAAAATCAGGTTACGCTTGTTCACATATTTAATTATATGATTGCCAATCGGGATTTCCGGATTCCGACACCCTCGCAGAACATGAAAATCATCACCCAGGGCAATGCCAAACCCACGCCTGTCCCCTACGATTTCGACTGGTCGGGTATGGTGGATGCTTCTTACACCAAACTCACCGGCGAGGCCGGGCCGACTTATGAAGACCGGCAAAACTTTAAACCCCTTTGCCGCACAAAAGAAGAGTATGAGGTTATATTCGGGAAATTGAGGGAGATTGAAGATGATATTGAAAATTTGTATAAAAACTCCCCCTACCTTGATTCCAAGGTGATCAAAGAAAGTTTGAAGTATTACAAAGATTTTTATAAAACCATCAACAACCCTAAAAAGGTAGAAGAAATATTTGTGCAATCTTGCAAAGCCGTAAAATGATCCTTTTCAGCCCAGGTTTAGTTCCACAAAATAACCGGTGTGTTTGCGCACATTCAAAACTTCTCCATTTTCGAAAATAAGGTATTGGCCTTTGATGCCGACGAGTTTACCTTCCAAGAGGGAAGTTTTATCGAGGCTGATACTTTTTATTTTTGAGGGAAAGACCACTGCCGGATAATTTATTTCCGTGATTTCGTCGTCATCAGAAAGGTATTGTTGCAGGTCGGCAGGGATCAGCGTCTGCACACGAGCCTTTTCTCCGAGCACGTCCACGTCCGTGGCGAGTTCATTTTTGAGCATTTTTTGCCAGTGAGTTTTGTCGGAGATATGGTCTTTCAGCGCAACCTCAATCAGGCCTGCGGTATAACGGTTGGGCGTTTCGGCGAGTCGCACGGCCTTCCATGCGCCCTGATCCATCCAGCGCACCGGCACCTGGTCCCGGCGGGTTACCCCCACCTTGATCCCACTGGCTACCGCCAGGTAAACCACATGCGGCTGCACGTGGTGTGCAAGTTCCCACTCCGGATCGCGCCCTTTGCCCAGATGGCCTTCACAAAGTTCCGGCCGGATAATACACTCCGAATTTTCCGGGTGATTGAGAAAATCCGGATAACAAAATCCCTCACCAAATACCTTATTGATTTTTTTCCCACAGACTTTGCAGTGGATAATTCCATCGTATTTTAGCTGTATCAGGCTGCCGATGTATTCATTCATCGGTACTTCATCTGTTCCCAATACTAGGCTGTATTTCACCGGGTTTTCATACACTGTGCGCATTTTGCGCAGGTTTCCTATGTTTTTTCTCATGTTGCGGTATTATTTTTTCCGGAAGAATTGCGCATCATTTTCACCGTAAAAAATCCTAAAACCAAAATCACCAGTCCCATAATCACCCATAACAGGCTTTCCATGGCGATGAATCCTTTTTCTCCGGAAAGAGTATCGGCTATATTTTCGGTGACAATCGGACTTTCTTCTCCGGGTAAAACAGGCTTTAGCGTGTCGGGAATTTTTTTCTGGAAATAAACCATATCGTACCGGGGCAAATAGGCCTTGGGGTTTTGATAAACCAATACATAGTTGCCTTGTGCTTCGAGATTTGTCTGAAGCGAATAGGCAGGGCCAAAAACTTTTATCGCTCCAAAATCCAGTGGAATATCGTCGTAGTTATAGACCGATATTTTCAGGCGGCTGGTGAATTGCATCTCCTCATCAAACACATTTTCCTCCAAAGAAGAAAGCGTAAATCCGCCAAAATCCCTCCATACTTCTTTTACCCCTTCCTGTGTCTCTACCGACTCTTTCAACCAGGAGACCGATGCCGCCCGGTAAAAATCCTTTCCCTGAGTCATTTCGAACGCCAGGCGACTCACCGGATAGCGGTCTTTAAGTTCGAGCGTGATTTCGGTGGTTTTCGTATCAGTATCGTTTTTTATCACCTGATTGACTACCGAAACCGGCTGGTATTCACCTTCCGATTTGATAAATTTGCCCACACTCGCCTGGACGATTTCGGCGGCAGCATCATTTAATTTTACACGGAAAAACTTATAGTCAGAATCAGCGAAGTTCAGGGTAGAAAAATGGTAACTCACCTGATCATTCGATATGCCCACGAGGCGAACATTTTCTTCGATGATAAACCATTTCAGCCGGTTATTGCTACCTTCCAGCGTCGCCAGCAGATCATAGTTCATCGGACGTATTTCGAGTTCGATATGATTAATTGTACCTTCTTCTTCGGGGCGAAAAGTCACAAAGGACTCATTGTCACCACTTGTGCTTTTATTGACCATTTGAAAAGGTATGTCTGCGATTTCGTAACGGTCGGCACTTTCAGCCAGGAGGTACGGGACTTCTACGGTATCTTCTGCCGATATTTTAAAAATGCGAATATCGCTTAAATCCTCTTTAAGTTTTGGCAGAACAGCTTCGGGTATTATCAGTTCGTACCAGCCCGTGGTTTTCACCGGTGTCAAGGATCGCTGAAAAGCATACTCGGTCATTTGGGCAGATAAAAACGGATGTAAGCCCAACAAAATGCCCGCAACAAGAAAAACTTTATTCATTTTTTTCATCGGTTTTTTCATTCTCCGGATCATCTCCCAAAATCACATTTTTAAAGCGCTGATAAAGGAACGAAATTATCAACATCAATACACCCAACGCAAGGAATATTACGGTTTTATTGCCCAGTGTTGCTTTGTCCAGATCAAAAATAAATACCTTAATCAAAATAGCTGCAAACAGCGCAATGGATGCCACCCGCAGGTACTGTAGTTTTTTCCAAAGACCTATTATCACGAGAAACAACCCGTAAAGCCCCCATAAAACACTAAACCCTACCCGCTGTACTTTACGTTCCAGCGCATAGGTATCTGCTGCCCGGTTAATGACATGAGCCAGATGCTGGAGTTCTGCACTCAACACAGTCAGAATAATCAGATGCAACGCCAGGTTCAGCGCGATTTTCACACGAGTATCGGCAAATATCGGTATCGTCCGGTAATTCATCCAAAGATTAAGCCCCAGAAAAACATAACAGATATAGCGGATATAGAGATAACTGGCCTCTGGATTAAATATCGGATTTTCCCCCGGATTAAGATAAACGGCCCGGAGTTGATACAGAGCCGGAAGACCTTCGGTAAGAAACATAAGAACCGTTAATCCCGAGGCAGCCATTGCTACAATATTCAGGGCTTTATTTTTCCAGAAACGACTATTTACCACCAGTAGCCCTGCCATAAAAACAAAAGCGTAGTTGATCGTCCACAGGGTGGAGAAGGAAGACAGGTCGTAATTAAAATTGTCAATCCCATCCAGCACAATTTTGGTTGTAACCATACGCTGAGTAAAAAATTGCTGGATTTCCGGTAAAAAGGCCGTAAAGAGCGTGATCAACAAAACCGAAGGCAGTAAAACTCCGCCGAAATTCCGAAGCGTTTGCCAGCGAGTTTCGTCGGAAGGATAACGAACATGCAAAAAGTTGATGGCCGTAAGTCCCGCCAAAACCAGGAAAGAAGTGAGAAAATGAATATTAAACAGCGGAGTAAGAAACTTGTCGTCGAGCAGATACACCGAAGCCGAATAACCTTCACTCCAATCCTGAACGAGGCTGAAAAAACTCATTATCACTAAAATATACGCCAGACCCTCGTAAAAAAAGACTTTTTGCGTTCTTCCCACCCAAAAGACGACGAGCGCTTCACCGATCCAAAGTACCGTCACCCAGTTTCCGTCGAGTTGTACAGGAGCAGACAGCGTAAGGAAGGTCAGTACCAGCCCGGCGACGAGGAAAAACAGGTTGCGGTCGGCGAGTTTCCGGTTATAGATGAGAACCGTTACCACAAAGTGAACCAGTGCATTGGCGAGCGTAAAAAGCCCAAGCCAGCGGTCCCCGTTTTCAATGCCTTCAATCAAGCCATAACCCGTGCCGTAAAAAATGAAAGAATTTACCAGAAGGAATACCACGTCGCGCCAGTTGTACTTTTCAAGGTGAATGAGTTTATAGGCCAGCAATGCCCCGTAAAACAGGAGGAAAAATACAGAAGCAAACGTCAGTGAAAGTCCAAAAAACTTTTCGGCTTCATAGCGGTCTTCCATCCAGGAGAGAAATACTCCCCAGGTGAGGACAAAGGCGATATAATTGAGCAGACGCCAGGACTTGCGGAAAGCCAGGCTAAGGATACCGACATTGACGATAGAGATATAGATAAATAGGTTGCGGATTTCGCCGGTATTATCGCTTAATAGGATCGGCACGGCGTAAGCGCCGGCGAGGCCGATGACGGCAATTGCCTGGATGTTGTACCAGTAGGCCGCAAAAACGCCGAAGGCGGTAAACACCAACATCAGGCCGAAGGCCAGACTTTTGGGGATAAGGTGGTAAAAATCAAAGGCAGCGAAAGTGGTGAAATACAAAATCGCCAGTCCGCCTCCCAGCAGAATCGAGCTATAATTTTTGTACTTTTCCTTTAATATATAGGCCAGTCCCACCAGGCTCAAGCCTGCGAGAAAACCGCCGATTACCCGTATCACAGGGCTTACGAGGTCATTGTCAATGGCATATTTAACAAAAAAACCTACCCCGATTACGAGAATACCGATACCGATTTTGCTGATGAGGTTTCCACCGATATATTCTTCGAGGTCGCGGCCCTGTTTGATTTTTTTCCGGTCGGCGGGAGCCGGGCGGGTTACAGGAGGGGGGGGCGTTTTTTCGGTCGGAGGAGAAATAACTACCGGCGGCGGGCTGATTTTTTTATCGGCAGAAACAACACTTTCCGGTTCTGCCTCTTTTTTCAGCAGAAGGAGTTGTTTTCGTAACTCCAGAATTTCCTGATGAGACTGATTATGTTGGCGAATCAGTTCATTCAGTTTTGCCGAAATTTCCTCTAGTTGTGGGGTACTCATAAAAGAGAATAAGAGATTTTGCGTAAAAAGATAGGAAAATTACGAAAAACCTCCTTCTCGGTGACAACTAAATTTATAATAGAGGCAGCCAACCCTTATTATTTTAGTTTTTAATAAATTTTACTATTTGCAAATATTCGCTTGAGTTTATTTTACAGAAATAAATTCCGCTGTTCAAATCTGATAAATCAAGGGTGATTTTGTTTTTTCCGGGTTGCAAATTTTCTGAAGGAATATTTTTTACCGTTCTTCCAGCGATATCCATAATTGAAATGGAAACGTTTTTATTATTTTCCAGCAGATTAAACTCCAAGTTTACTATTGAAGAGAAGGGATTGGGGTAAACAATTAAATTTTGAAATTTATTTTCATAGTTTTCAATACCTGTTGTTTGAACTGAAGTACTATCAAAAAATTTAACCATTACCATCTTGTAGGGCGGATTATAATAACCATTGACGGTGTCCTCACATTGGGTTATGGATAAATTTAAGTAGGGAAGTCCGGTAGAGAAGCCATGTCCAGTTCCATAAAATACAGAATCTTTTCCCATAGCTAAAGCTCGCAATGACCTTGCTTCTTGAAGTTTCGCCGTATAAAGTAAATTTCCATCAGGGTCGTATTTTACAATTCCTCCATGCCATTGCGGAATGGTATCGGTATTAAAAATCAATCCACTTACCGATTGTAGGTTAGAAAAAACGGAAATCACGGAATTACCCCATTCATCTGTTGCAATATCCGATACCTCATCCATTCCATCACTTCCTCCGTTTCGTAACCAAACCTCCTGCCCATTACTATTTAATTTTACAATGTAGATATCTTGGGCATAACTTCCATTGGGTGAAATTCTGTGGTTAAATTTTAGGGATCCAATTACGGTTGAATCCCCATTGCCACTGGCTATTGCATAAATATTATCAAATTTATCAAGTTCAATTCGTCTTAAACAAGTTACACTACTACCCACTGTTTGGTTGATGTGCAAATACGTATCACATTTTTTTGCCCAAATAGCTGTGAATGAATTACTCATTTTAATAATGAATGAATTTTGTGCATCAGGTGTAAGGCTTAAATTTTGGCCATCTACCGAAAGTGGACTAGAAATGTGTCGTCCTACCAAGTAAACTTGGTTAGTGTTTTTGGAAACTTCAATTCCATGAATTTCATTCACGGAATGGGGGTCCAATTGTTCGGCGGTTAATATATTTCCATTCAAATCTAATTGAGCAATTATTCCATTTTGTGATTGGGTAGAGTTAAAGTTGAATGTGCCAAAGGATTGTGTTCCAAAACCCATGTTACCACAGAGATATATTTTGCTATTTACAAGGGCCATATCCGTAAAGGAAATGGCTGTTGTTCCGGTTCGGGGTATGTATCTACACCAGATATTATTTCCACTACTGTCATACTTAGCAACAAATCCGCTTCCGATGGGATACCAGTTAGGTGCCATATAAACACTATCATCAACGCTAAATATGCCGCAGACATATACATTTCCAAGGCTGTCGCACTTCATCCGAGTAGAAGTCATGATAGAATTGATTGTTGTGCCTTTTGCCATTGCTGTCCATATTCGCCGGCCATCTGAATTGTACTTGTTTATATAAAACCGGTTCGTATTCATGTCTATTACCGTGTCCATTGTAAACCAATAGCCCATAGCCGAACCGGAATTATAGGAATTCCCGAAATTGTCAGCGCAAACTGCATCCCCCCAAACGTCTCCGCCTAACAAGTTGACCCCATTGGTGTAGCCACAAGTATGTCGTAACCAAGTAGCCGTTAAACTTGATTGAGCATGCACGAGTCCTGTTGTAAGCATGCAGAATGCAATAATTATCTGTTTCATTTTTTTACTTTTTCCCGTTTATCCGATACCGTAAAAACACGAGCCAGGTTGAAGCCGAAATAGATATCGCCATTGCCCCAGTCGCCGACGGTTTCGGCGACAAAAAGATTTTCGGTCATGCCTCGTGAGTTGGTAAACATAAGTTGAAAAACGTGGCCTCCGGTTTCGATATCAAAACTCAGCGAGAGGCTATTTTCGAAATTATTGGCAGTATGGGAGTACCCTGGAATATCGAGGATATAAAAATACTCCACATTAATGCTCATACTGGGCGTAATTTTTATCCTTCCGCCGGCACCTACCGAAAACACGTCATTGTCTTCGGCGCGAGTAGCCACCAGATTGCGGTGAATCATGGTAGGCATAAGTTGGAGGGAAAGATTTTCGTTGAATTTCCGGGCGATGAGCAGTTGGTGCGAAAAAGACAACCGAGAACTAAAATAGTTCACCCGGTCGGGGTCAGCCCAGTAAAGGGTGTTTGCCTGAATTCCTGATACCCCCACAACGGAAAAAGGCATAACCCGTTTACCTGAGCTTTGACGAAAGAACTTCACCTTGACAAAGCTGTCGTAGGTTTTGTTCACATTACTTCTGCCGACCCCCACATTGAGCCAGCGTGTGACCCCATATTCGAAACCCAGCCGCATATTGGCCTGATCAAGCCCAAAAAACTGATATGCACCGTCATTTATCCTTCCAAAACGGTGAGAGATGATGAGTTGAAGCACACCTGCGGCGGGCAATTCGATGGAATGAGCATTGACAATACGCACCGTTTTGAAAGTTGCAAAAGCGTAATTAGTGGTTTCCCCATCCATATCATCCAGAAGGTCCATCAGGTCTTCCTGAGCGAATGTCCAGACCGGCGAAAAAACCAGTAACAAAGCGAAAAAAAGATTTCGAGCGGTGCGCATATAGAAATAGTTGGGGGTGAATAATTTTAGTTTTCCTGACTGTAAGGCTGATAGTTCATTTCAACCGTTACTTCCATTTCTTTAGCAATATTGTCTTTTACGACTGCCGGGATTTTGATTTCGTAATCGGCTACGGTTACGGGGAATTTGGCATTAGCCGAAATTTTCCCCTCTTCTACCACAAGCGTTCCCTCGGTAACAATTTCTTTCGCTATGCCGTGGATAGTGAGTACCCCTTCTACTTTGGTTTTATAAGAACCATTTTTGGCAAAGTTAATTTCGCTTAGATTAGTGATTTTGCCTTTGAAAGTGGACTTGGGAAATTTTTCTGATTCCACATATTTTTCGTTGAAATGCTCTTGCATAAGCGCCTTTTCAAACTGGAAACTTTTCATCAGAACGGCAAAAACCAGATCACCGGTGCCAGTATCGAGTACACTCGTAACCTGGTGATTATTGGCTTCAATATCCTCCACGGCTGTATGCGAGTAAAACTTAATATGACCGGTACGAGTCATAAATTTTTGAGCTTGAAGCTGAGAAAGGCTTGCCAGCAATGCAATAACAAAAACAAAAAGATTTTTCATGATGATTAATAAATATGTTTATTGAAAAGAATTCACACAAAAAGATCAGTCATTCGGAGCACCGGTATTGATCCAGGCTTTGATTTTGCTGAGCGTACAGTCGGAAAGTTTGTTTCCGTTTTGCGGCATGGCAGCAAAGCCCGATTCATGATTGATAGATCCCCAAAATTTTCCATTGTCCACGATTCGTTTTAGCCCATCGTAAGTATCCAGAGCGATATTTCCGCTTTTAGTAGCGGCGTCATGGCATACATAACAATTGTTCTGAAGTACCGGTACAACCGTTGCGACGTAACTTACGCCGGTTGTATCACAGGTATTATTTCCGACGGGGTAGAGGTCTTCTTCGTTGTCGTAATAACAGCCTGTGCCGACAAAAATTACCAGGCAGAAGATCATCGTTTTTATCAGCAAATTGGGGATCATATCGCTATCCGGGTTTTAGGTTAATTATTATTCGCTCCGCTGTCTATCCAAGTTTTGACTTTGACTATGTCACACTCAGAAAGTTTATTTCCCCCCTTAGGCATAGCAACAAATCCCTGTTGGTGAGAAATCGTACCGTAGAGTTTTCCGTTAGTAGCAACCGCAGATACGCCACTGTAACTATTTAACGAAATTCCCCCCGAGGCACTTGTACCCGAATGACAACCCGTACAGTATTTAGACATGAGCGGTGCTACCATAGCTGAATAAGTGACGTTTGTGGTATCACATCCGCTGCCAACACTATCGGAACATGTCAGGTTTTTTGCTCCCTGCGATATCCAGCGAGAGACCAGAGCGATTTGATCCTGAGACAATTGAGTATTAGGCAAAGGAGGCATTATATCCTCTAAATCCGTTTCTGTAATGGCTTTATATAAGTCACTTTCTCCCGGATTAGAGGGGATAACTTCCCCGGTGCTCATTACCGAAGCATAATTGGCAAGAATGACCCCATCCTGGGCTGAAGCCTGGTCATGGCAACCACTTTTGGCACAGTTGGAAATCAGCAGCGGCAATACATCCCGCTCAAAATATACCGTATCCGGATCGCAAAGGTGAATCGTCTGAGTGGTGGTGTCCACCGGGTTTCCGATTGTGTCCACCGGGCCATTGCCTCCGTCTGAGGGAAAAATTGGCTCATGAACGCAGGACGAGGCCCAGATAAACAGAATCAAACTTATGCAGAAAAGTGGGAAAAGCTTTATTCTAAACATGGCTCTTGGAAGATGGGTTAAAAATTTCAGAATTACATCAATACACAACGGGCAAGGTTTACATCCGTCAGAAAACCCGTACAGATACCCCTGACCGTAACCTCAGAACCCACGGAAATATCTTTTAAAGGAGCCGCATCTTCCCCCACAAAACCACAACTAACGCCGAACATCTCTCCTTTGGCATTCAGAATAAGCGTAACGCCCTCGGGGCTATCGGATTTTTCGCCTATTACCCCTTTCACCTCGACAATTTTGTTGAGGAATTTTTCATTGGAAGCCGTTTCATCATTACTAAAAGCGATAAAAAGCTCATCTACAGAAAGCGAATAGTCTGCCTGTGCAGAGGAAACGTCTTCGTGGGGTTTGTTAAACATATAAATCCCTGCGCTTGCGCCAATAAAAGCGCTAACAGCAACGATCATAAGCATAATTCGGAGATTCCTGGACATATATTTTCTTTTTATTTACTCTACAAATAAAAACCAATCCCTTTCCTTACGAAAAAAAATAGTACTCAAGCGGGATATATTTGGTTTAAATCCGGAAAAATTTGACCTTGTACTCAGACAAATATCCCTAGATTTTGTCCCTAACTTTTCCTTTTACTCAAAAACGATTGACTATGCGTGGATTTCTCCTCGTGATTTTAACTTTGTTTGCCCTTCTACATGGGGCAATTCCTGTTTTACAGGCACAAAATCTCTCTCTCAGCAAAGAAGAAATGATTCGCCTCTCCCCCGAATGGAAGGGTGAACGTTTTCCCGATGGGCGTCCGAAAGTACCCGACGCACTCCTGACCCGGATGAAACTCGTAACTCATGAAGAAGCCTGGGCGGTGATGCGCAACGCTAACTATAAGTACCAGTACGAAGAAGGCTGGCTGAGCATTCACCCCGAAAGTGTACTGGTGGGCAGAGCCATGACGGCAGTATTTATGCCCGGAAGACCCGATGTACACCGTGTCATTGACAGCCTGGGCCATGCTGAAGGGCGGATCAAAAGCCAGAACTCCTGGCCAGTGGATCAACTCGTCAAAGGCGATGTGTATGTGGGCGACCAGTTTGGCCTCCACGTGGACGGTCCCACTATCGGCGACAACCTCGGCAACGCCATTTACACCAATTCGGGCAATGGTATCGTCTATAACGGCACTATCCGCGACATCGAAGGGTTAAAGGATATCCCTGGTTTTACTTCATTTGTCCGAGGTTATCACCCCTCTCACCACCTCAACAATCCCGACGGACCAGGACAACTCAACACAACCCTGATTGGCATTAATGTGCCCGTAAGGATCGGCAACGTCATGGTCATGCCCGGCGACGTGGTACTGGGAAAAGAAGGAGCGGTGACATTTGTTCCGCCCCATCTGGTCGAACGAGTGGTGACCACCTCCGAAATCGTGCGACTGCGCGACATGTTTGGCCATCAGCGCCTCCGCGAAAAAAAATACACTGCTGGTCAGATTGACAACCGCTGGACCGATGAAATCGAACGCGATTTCTCCGCCTGGCTCAACGACCATATCAACGAACTACCCGTCGCAAAAGAACAAATTCAGGAATTCCTCAAAAACAGAACTTGGTAATGAAAACTAACTCACAAAACCGCAGAAATTTTTTCAAAAAAGCCGCACTGGCAAGTGCGATGACTTTTTCCGGCCTTCAGGTGCTGGCCGACGCTACCGACCACGCGCCCAAACCTTCGGCTCCGTCTGACCTCAAGATTACCGACATCAAGTGCGGATATATCCGCGGTGGACACAGCTTGTTTGTAAAAATCTATACCAATCAGGACATCTGGGGATGCGGAGAAGGAGTGGACGCAACCCCCGGGACTTATCACCTCGTGAAGATGATGGGTGCACGTATCAAAGGACAGAACCCACTCAATGTACACCGCCTTCACGAAGATATACGCCGCTCCGGCTTTTTTGAAGGTGCGCAGTCGGGCATGTTTATCGCCGTGCTTTCCGCCGTAGAGTCCGCGCTCTGGGATCTGGCGGGAAAAGCACTGGGAGTGCCGGTATATCAGTTGTTGGGAGGAAAATTTCGGGATAAGATCCGCGTGTATTGCGACACCGCATTATACCAAAACCGCTTGCCCACACCCGATCAATTTGCCGAAAGTGCTCTGGAAGCCAAAAATATGGGCTTTACCGCTGTGAAGTTTGACCTCGATCAGCGCAACGACCCCAACAAATACGACCTGTACAACTGGACGGCCAGCCCGGCGGAAATTCAGCGGATGTACGACCAGATGGCAGCGGCAAGAGCAGCCGTAGGACCCAATATTGACATCTGCGCAGACATGCACGGCCGTTACGACGCCATCACCGGCGAGCTTGTTGCAAAACGACTGGAGCCCCTCAACCTCATGTGGCTGGAGGAGCCGATTCCAGCCGAAAACGCCGAAGCCTACCTGAAGATCACCCAATCCACTTCTACCCCGATTTGTGCAGGCGAAAACCATTACCTCGCGCATGGGTTCCGCAGATTATTAGAAACCGGAGGTGTGGACATCGTCATGCCCGACTTACAGAAAGCAGGAGGGCTGGGCGAAGGCCAGCGCATTGCCAACCTGGCCAATCTTTATTACGTGCCTTTTGCCCCACACATGGTGGCTTCATTTTTGGGAGCGATGGCCTCGGCGCATGTATGTGCATCCGTCCCCAATTTTATGATATTGGAGTGGCAGATTTACTTCCACAAAGACCCCATGTTTAAGGAACTCGTGACTTACGAAGGAGAGCAGATCGTGGACGGGCATATCATTTTGTCGGAAAAACCCGGCGTCGGCGTCGAGATCAACGAAGAAGGCATGCGGAAGTATGCAACGCCCGGCGTACCGTTTTTTGAGTAGCGAAAAAGTCTTACGACTTGTTATACCACTAAATCCTGATCGGGAAAACCGGTCAGGATTTGTTTTTTGAGGGGGGATACACTGTTGGAAAACCTCCGAAACAGGTACTAAAAACCCGAGAAGAGGTTAATCGTGTTAGGAAAGATAACTGAATTGTCTTTTCTTTAAATCAAAGTCCAATCGCTACAAAGAGGTATTATCCACAAAATTTGCCCGGATCATTCCGGCATATGGGGCAGCATCTGAAAAAGCATTTTTAACAAATTGTTTGTTTTCAGTAAGCATAGTTTCTAGCTCAGAGTCAGATAGCTTAGATGGAAATAGTGCACGTATCTGATCTTTTTTCGCCTGAGACAGTTCGTAAAAAGAAGAGGCAAGTTCAAATTTTTTAAGATACTCTCTTCTTTCCTCATTTAGATTTTCACGATTCAGACCATAAATATTGATTGACGTTTTTCCTTTTTCATCCAGTCCATAGGGGATTTCCTGTCGAAAAGAAATATGTTGCTCCGGATCATCCTCTATCGAGTCAACAAGCAGGCGCTCTTCTGCCGGTTCAAGTGGATAGTTATGATCTTTTGCCCGATTTTGTTCTGTGAGAAGAGGGAAAAAATTGCGTTTATGTTTTTGATTGCAAATCTGACAGGAAAACAAAAGATTGTTCCAATCATACACCAGCCAGAAATAGCCGGGCTTTTTAAGCCGGTCGCCGGATTGCTGTTTAAATCCAGCTTTCGGGCGAAAATGCTCTACATCGCCATAACTGGTTGCTGTAAATTTTGACTCACAAAAACAGCATTTCCCATACTGGTCAGCAATCAGTTGTTTTTTTACCGAAGGATGTCCATAAACCCCCGAATCGAAGTCAAAACTCTTTTCCCCATCAATATAGGCCTGTGGATTTGAACGATAATCGTTTATATTATTACTCGTTTCCTGTTTTCCTTTTGATTGGAGAATTGCCGGAACGGTTTTCGACTTACGAATTCTGATCATGCCTGTGCTAATGATTATTTCCCTTCCTTTTTCAGGATCGCTGCGATTTGGTCAACAATAGAGAAGGCCTGTCTTTCTTCGGGTGTGCTGCCAACGGGTAAGTCTCTGATTTGAGATTCAATTTCAACCAGTTTTTTCTCGTCCTGTTCCGAAAGGGTCGTTTTGCTCAGAATCATTGCCCTTTCCGACAACAGTTTTTCGGTTTCTGGTGGACGGGCCGATTCAAGGCCAAACAGGTCGCTAGTCAAAACCTGGTCAATTCGCCAGTTTCGTACAGATTCAGGGTCATTATTGATAATCACATGGTCCCCTTCTTTTTTCAGCAAAACAATATTTTCATCCTGTGTAGCCTGGACAATCAAAGGGCTATGTGCTGTAACGATAAACTGTGTATTGGGAAAGGTAGTTGTCAGGAACTGGTAAAGCTTCCGCTGAAACCGGGGATGCATGTGGAGGTCAATTTCATCCACAAGCACAATAGCGGGTTTTGAAAGTGGGTTGCCCTCTTCTTTCCCATAAAGTCGAAACATACGACTGGCAAAATCCACCATCCAGGCAATCAGGGTTTTGTAACCCAGGCTCAGGTCGTGGAGTTTTACCCATCCATAATCCGTCTGGAAGAGCACATTGGGGATGTCCTCGATATGTTCGATTTTTATATCCGAAATTTCTCCGGCAAATAGTTCCAATAAAATTTCTTTTACCCGGTCGCGGTTGATTTTGCTTTGGCCGTTCTGGCTTTTGGCGAGGTAATCCTGCTGAAGCAGCCATTCTTCCGGATTCATGAGTTTTTCCTTTTCATCAAAAAGGCTTGCCACTCCGGACTCACGCTGCTCTTTTTTTATCGCAGAATCATCCACTACCCGCGCCGCCCCGTAGGCAAAACAGGCGTCGGGGAATATATATTTTTTAAGGTTTTCGAATTCACCTGCTTTACCTAAACGACCAATAAAATTTTGATCTATTGAAAAATTGAAGGTTAAATCTTCTTTTTTTATTGTGTCTGATAGAGATTTTTTAAAATCAAAGTGGAAATCAACACGACTACCCAATGAGGCGTTCATCCGCAGAAAATATCGCTGATTTGCTTCCGGGATTAAAAAGCTACCAGTGGCCTTGAAAGTAGGAATGACATAATAGCTCGCTGCCAAACACTTAAGCAACGTCGTTTTCCCCGTGCCATTATCTCCCAGAATGGTCGTCCACCGGGCGGGGTTGCCGTTTTCAGCAGTCAGTTTAAGCTCCTGCAAATTGCCAAAACAGCGAACATTCCGCACACTTAAGGAAGAAAAATAGGGGAATGAATCGGAATGGGTATTATTCATGATTTTGGCGATTGCTTAGGGTAAATATACAAAAAATATATTGCTCCCTAATAAATAACCTCTTTTCAAAACTCATCCGCTTTGAAGAGTTTGTTCATGGTGATTTCGATTTATTTTTGGAGAAATCCACCCAAAATATACACATTTCTCCAAAGATAAATCCAATCGAAAAGATTTGAGGATTTTTTGTAGAGAAAAAATCGGATGGCTTATACCTTAAACCCCGAAGAAATCGTATCTTGGAGAAGAAATTTATTTTTCATGAGACTAAGTATAGAAATAAGTTTTGAGCAGCTTCTGAATTATATCAGGCAACTTTCTTTTTCTGAGAAAGAAAAGCTTGTCCTTGAAATTCAAAAAGATATGGTTTTTAAAAAGAAAGAAGCGGCACCAACCGCTCTTCAAAAACTCCTTTTGCAGGGGCCAACCTGGTCTGAAAATGATTATCAGCAGGTACTGAAAACCCGAGAACAGATTAATCAGGTTGGGAAAGATGATTCTGCTTGACACCTCTGTATTGATTGAATACTTTCGAAAGCAGAGAAAAGATCTGACTTTCTTTTATAATCTGGCAGGCCAGAGCGAATCAATGGCGATTTCCAGTATCACAAAGTATGAGATCCTGATCGGAAACAAAACTGGTCAGGATTTATTTTGGAATTCATTATTGGAAAACTTGACCCTGATTCCTTTTGGTGATAAAGAAGTTGAAGAAGCGATTGACATTCAAAAATTATTGCTTAAAAGCAATACATTAATCGGGTTTGCAGATCTTGCCATTGGGGCAACAGCAAGGGCTCATAATTTTAAGCTGGCAACATTAAACACCCGACATTTTGAGCGAATCCCTCAATTACATCTTATGGATAGGCCCATTTAATCCCCAAAATTTGCCCGGATCATGCCTATGATAATGATTATTTGCCTTCCTTTTTCAGCAAAAAAATATTTTACCTCCTCATAACCGAACCCTTACAAAAAAGACCCGCCTGCCTTCCGGCAGGCGGATTCCCCAACATAAAAAACACACATCCGAAAACCTTAACAGAATTCTTTAAAAATGAAATCCGTATCCAAAAAATACCGTCTGCATTCCCAATGAGCCTAGTGCGCCGATTCCCAATCCAAACAATATCAGTGCAAATGGCACAAAAACGAGGGCTTTTACCAGGGGTTTGTTCCACGTCACATGATGCATGAAGGGCAACAGGATAAACGCTAAACACAAACCCAAAAACGAAATCTGGAAAAGGTAAATGCTCACAACTCCAAATAACACCCCTACTCCGATCTCAAAAACCTGAATAGCAGTCTGGTCTGGATGTGATTTGCCAATTAGTTCCCGTCCCCAGGTGCGGATTTTTTTCACCCTATTCTCCGCCGGCTTTTCACTTACGGCTTTCTGGCTGGAGTTATCGCCCGTTACCAGAAATATGGCCTTTTTCGTTACCAGAAAAGACAGTACACCCACCGTGGACAATGGCCCCAAAGCTGCATACAACGCCGTGCTATGGCTCAAAAACCGATATAGTTTCAGCGGCGTATTCCACATTCCTACAATAAAACATAGTACCGGCGCAAAAAAGGTAAGCAACGTAATCAGGTAAAAATCAGGGGTAAAAATCACATTAAAGCCGGATTGCAGCGACACGATAGGTATTACCACTTCCTTCCCTGCGATGGCAAACGTCAGCGGCTGCGACTGACCCAAAATCAGGGGCAACAGCAGATTTGCATTCACCATAAAGAGGAAAAACAACAGGGTCAGCGGCAGATTCAACGTCGGAAAAAGAATGTCCATTTTTTCCATCCAGGTTACTTTTTCCGCACGTAGCAGGTTTAACCCTTCTTTATACAAAAACTCACAGGTGCCGCGTGTCCATTTCATGTGCCGCACCCGGAAAGCGCGCACCGTATCGGGAAAATCTTCATAACAAACCACGTCCTCCACAAACCGCCCGCGATAGCCCAGTTCTCTCGCACGGATCGCAAAACCCAGATCTTCACTCACAATGTCGGGAAAACCCCCGATTTCTTCCCAGCATTTGCGGCGAAGAATGGCTCCGTGGCCAAGAAACATCACAAATCCATAGCGATTGCGCAGCGGCTGGTACCATTTCCAGTGCAGGTCAATACCCGGAGCCATCGCCTGTGCCAGTTTGCTTTCCGTATTGGGATTGGCGCGGTGGTTGGCCTGAATAAATGCACACATCGGGTCAGACTCCATGATAGGAACCAGTTTGGCGAGGAAGTCGGTCGGAAGGATTTCGTCCGCATCTGCAATGGCGAAATAAGGCTCTTCCGTAGCAACTGTGCTCAGTCCGTTGTTCATATTGCCTGCTTTGAAGGCTTTGCGGTCGGACCTGCGCACCACTTTTACCCTGTCCGGAAAACGGCTGGCGAAATCGTCCACCTGCATCTGATAAGCGGGATCCGTGCTGTCGTCAAGGATATAAACCGTAAAATTGTGGTAGTCCTGATTTACGCAGGAGAGCGCACTTTCGGGTTTAAAATCGTTGTAAACCGTGTGAAGCAACGCTACGCCGGGAGCATTGGCAGAAGGCATAGATACCAGGTTCATTTCCTTTCTGTGATGCACTTTCCGGTAATACCAGGCAAAGGAAATCAGCACCAGGTTATAGATTCCGTAGAGCCAGGCAAATTCGATAAAGAGGATAAAAAATATCAGTGAAGCCCATTGCAGCGGTGTTTCCGCCATGTAGAGCAATTGGATCAGCCGGGGGTGAAACCAGACCAGCGAAAGCCCCCATACAGCCAGAATGGCGATGTACATATTGGGTTTGGGCGGATTGGAAACCTGCGATTTTTTGAGAGCAGCGGTTAGGGGAGTTGAAACAACCCTTTCTTCCGGCTGTTTCAGGGTTATATATGCGCTATTCGCCATGGTCCTTTAGCTTTAAATTTTGATGTTTGTTTGAGAAATTATTTTTCGAGCCTGTAACGGATTCCCATTGCTGCGGTGGTGAAATTTTGTCCGCCTTGTCTTTCGTAGCGGAAAAGGAATTGCAGCCAGTGTTTACTGCCGAGAGGGAGCCGGAATACCATATTAGTACCGAGAATATTATCCCCTATCCGCTGATCCAGGTTGGCTATTCGCCCATATACAAGCCCCGCATCAAGGAAGTACTTTTCGTTCATCCGGAGTTTACCCGAAACCAGCAGACGGTTTTCCACAACCGATGCACCCGTATTGGAGAGGAAATAGACCGGCTCCAGAGCAAATGTGGAGGTGATGGGAATATTTCCTCCGGCAAAAATCATTTTTTCCGTAAACCGTTCGGCCCCCAGAGCCACAAATCCTCCTGCTTTGACGGCGTAACCACCTTCGAGAAAAACAATTTGTTCTGCCTGTACAATGGTCTGGTCGCTGCCCTCATCCCAGAACCGCCTTCCGGCTTCCAGTTTGGTGGTGAGGCGGGGGTTCCAGTCGTTGATGCCGCCGAGGTAAACCGTACCGGCACCGCGGCTATTTTGTACGAGCGAAAAATTGTCGAGCGTAAGCGAATTGTCATACCTGGCCCAGACGCGGTATTCTTTGGCGGGGCGCCAGCTAACCTGTGCAGCGCGAAAACCGATTTTATCGGTGCCCTGGAGGTTTGTATAACCGGCCCAGACATCCGCTTCGAGCAGGGCGGGAGATTCCTGTACCCCTTGAAGGAAATGCGTAATTTCACTTCTTTGCGGAGCGAGTTCGAGCGTAGAGTCGAAATACAGGCGAGCCTGTTTTTGTTTGCCGAGGGAAGCATAGGCTTGAGCAATCGCGAGAATATACTCATCCTGGAAAGGATTTTTGTCCAGCATGGCTTCGAAGCGGCGGATGGCTTCTTTTTCATTGCCTTCCCAGAGAGCTACGTAAGCGAGACCTTTTTCCCCTTCGGGATTTTCGGGGTAGAGAGAGACGAGTTGGTTGAAAAAAGATTTAGCGCGGGAATATTCACCGTTCCAGGCCAGCGTATAAGCCATACCCGAAAGAGCATCCGCATTTTTGGGATTTTCACGCAGAATTTGGGCAAAGAGAGCCTTCGCCGGTTCAAATTCCTGATTCCAGGCATAATTAAAAGCCGTCTCCATACGAGAGGCAACTCCACTGTCCC
The DNA here is from genome assembly GCA_033764335.1 of Bacteroidia bacterium. Taxonomy (GTDB): domain Bacteria; phylum Bacteroidota; class Bacteroidia; order J057; family J057; genus JAGQVA01. The sequence goes on from JANRJC010000034.1 coordinate 21,774, forward strand.
CCTGAGCCAAAGAAACCGAAGACAGCAGAAAACCGATCACTAAATTTACAATAACTTTCATGAAATTAGGGTTTGATTCACAACAGACCATTGATTATTTGCCTCCAAAACTTTATGCCCTAAAAGTAGAAGGCTGTCCCAGCGGAAAGAAATAAACCTGACTGACTAGGGAAGAATGGTGTTTCAGGCGGGTTTTTGTATGAAAAAAATGAGTATTATGGCTCACCATGCTGAAAAAAATCCTCCCATACCTCCCGCCATTTCTGGCTGAACGGGTGAAGCAGTTCTCCATCGCCCGATACCGAAGGAAAATCGCCGGTAAAACAGCGGAAGAAGTGTTTGAGTTCATCTACCGGGCGGGCATCTGGGGGACTCGGGAAGTAAAATCCGGTGGTGGAAGTACGGAGGATCAGACCCGGGAACTGGTCGAACAACTCCCCCTACTTCTGGAAAAGTATGGTATTAAAACTTTACTGGATATCCCCTGCGGAGATTTCTCGTGGATGTGTCGGGTGGATTTACAGGGAATTGATTACACCGGCGGGGATATCGTGGAAAAAATTGTTGCGGAAAATCAAAAAAAATATTCGGCCCCCAACCGGCGATTTCTGAAAATGAATATCCTGGAAGACCCGCTACCCGCCGTAGCGTTGATTTTGTGCAGGGATTGTTTTGTCCATTTCCCCATTTCCCTGATTATACAAAGCCTGGACAATATCCGCAAAAGTGGTAGTCGCTACCTGTTGGTTACTTCTTTTCCCGAAACGACTCTCAACGAGGATATACAAATGGGCGAATGGCGCAGGCTGAATATGGAACGCGAGCCTTTTAACCTGAAACCGATTGCCATGATTGACGAAAAATGTACGGAAGGCAATGGGCGTTTTAGAGACAAAAGTCTATTGCTGATTGATCTTCTCCAACCCTCTGAGAAATAACGAAACAACCCTAAACCCAAACCCCTAAACCCTAAACCCCAAACCCTATAACCGGTTGAAATGGATCAAAGAATAGAAAAAACCATTTTATTTATTTCCAAGAACTTCCGGCGAGAATTGTTGCTGGAAGAACTGGCGGATGTGGCCTGTTTGTCAAAATTTCACTTCCAGAAACTCTTTAAGAAGGAAACCGGGCGTTCCCCCCTCCAATATGCCCATACCATCCGCATAGAATATGCTGCGCATTTCCTCGTGATGTATCCCGGCTGCACACAAACAGATGTCGCATTTGAATGCGGTTTTTCATCCCCTGCGGTGTTTTCAAGGTCGTTTAAGCAGTTTTATGATACCACACCTTCGGCTTTTCAAAAGAAAAAAGCGGTTCATACCCAAGTAACGGGTCCGATAAGTGAAGTGAAACTGCCGGTTACGTACCTTGAAAAGAAAACCATCAGGGTTTTTCGTTCTACGCTTGAAATTGGCCACGTAGTAAAATTGTACGACAACCTGATTCAGGCTTTGGACAAACCGGCGTATGCTTATGGCATTTATCTGGATGCCCCGATGCATAAAAAACCAGAGCATTGCCGATATTATGCAGGTTTGGAAAAAAATGCAGGCGAAAAACAACATCCGGATGATTCCTATGAAATAGAAGAAGGTTACTACACTTTTTTTAATATTTCGGGTAACTTCCAGCAGGTTGGAAATCAACTGATTGAATTTAAAAAAAGGCAAATTGATCCTTCCTCTTACAGGATTAGTTCGCTGATTGGATTTGAAAGAATCCGCCTTCCGGTTAATGCTTCGGATTTTGATTTTCTCTCCGTGCAGAGAACCATTTTCATAAAAATTGAAAGAGCATAGCAAGAATTGCAAAGAAAGTGATTCCGGCGGCGCCTAGCTTTGTGTCAGTAAATATCACGGAGAATATCGTTTTTCCCGTACTATAATGCAATCAAAAAATGACACAAATTGCCATTTCCGTTCAAAATGTTACAAAAACATTCAACTCCGGAGACAGACATTTTACCGCTTTAAACGCTATTGACCTAGACATAAAAGCCGGTGAATATCTGGCCATCACCGGTAAATCGGGGAGTGGGAAGTCCACCCTTCTGAATATGATTACGGGCATAGACCATCCCACATCGGGAACCATAAAAATCCACAATACCGAACTGGGCAACATGAATGAACACCAGCTTTCCCGGTGGCGTGGCGAAAATATCGGGATTGTATTTCAGTTTTTTCAACTGATCCCTACGCTTACAATCGGTGAAAACCTGCTATTGGCCATGGAGTTTGTAGGGGTCATCCCCAAAAAAGAAAGAAAGGAAAGGGTAAAAGCCCTCCTTGCAAAGGTCGGCATTGAAAGCCAGACCGATAAAATGCCCGCCTCACTTTCCGGAGGCGAACAGCAGCGTGCGGCCATTGCCCGCGCCCTGGTCAATGACCCCCGGATCATCGTTGCAGACGAACCTACGGGAAATCTGGACAGTGAAAATACCGCCGCGGTACATAACCTTTTACAGTCTCTGGCTGCATCCGGAAAAACGGTAGTTGTAGTTACACACGAAGTGCATGCCGAAACCCGTTTCGACCGAACACTAACAATGTCTGATGGTAAAATTCTAACTACTTAAAATCTCCATTCATTTGCCATGAGTATGAAATTTATAAAAGCCATCCGAGAGTTGCAAACACATCCTGGACGCACTTTTCTGGCTGTATTTGCCCTGATTCTTGGAATCTGGGGGGCAGGTTCGGTTTTTGTATCCTACTATATCCTGACCCGTGATCTGAATCAGAATTTTCAACGCACCCTTCCCGCACATCTTATTCTGGAATCCGATGATTTTTCCGGACTCAACCTCCGCGAATTCCGGCAACGCCCCGAGGTCGAATCCGCAGAATTTAGAGACTTCTCTTTACATCGGATAGAAACCTATCCGGATGTATGGGTGCCAGTGCTTTTGTACGGAGTGGAAAACTTCGAATCTTTTGAAATCGCAAGGGTTTTTCATCAAGAAGGAGCCATCCATCCGCCCTTAGGCAGCATCCTGATGGAACGCGACGGCAAATTAATCTCGGATATACACACCGGCGCATCTCCCCGGATGAGAGTGGGAAGTAAAGTAGTAAATGTACCGGTAAGCGGTATTTGTTTTGACCCGGCACAGGCACCGGCTACTCAGGATCATATTATTTACGCCTATACCGAAAAGGATTCCTATGCTGCTCTTACGGGATTATCTGTCAATCACCGCCTGATTATTCGCTTGAAAGGGGTTTCCTCCGCGAAGGAGGTGAAAGACCGGGCAGATGTTATGATTGCGGCTTTGGGGAAAAAAGGAATTTCTATGACCCGCACAAGTATCCCGTTGTTTAATGAGCACCCGCACCAATGGCAACTCAATACCCTGCTGTTTGTGATAGGTTCGGTCGGATTTCTTGCGTTTCTGATGGGAGCGGTTTTGGTTTCTCAACTTATGCAATCTATCATGGCAGGACAAATCCGGCAGATCGGGATCATGAAGTCGCTGGGTGCAACCCCCTTCCATGTATTCCAGATTTATACATTCATGCTTCTGATAATGGGACTGACAGCGAGTCTGGTGGCCGTTCCGGCTTCTGTGATTACAGGCGTCCAGTTTTCGAGGTTTGTGGCAAAAATTCTGAATTTTGATATCCTCTCCGTGGTTCCGGTGTATATATATCTTTTGCTGGTGATGGCGGGTCTTTTACTTCCGCTGGTACTATCCTTTCCCCTACTGATAAGGGGTACAAAAACTTCCGTTTTGAAAGCGGTCAGAGATTACGGTATTTCTGCAGGCATTTCAGGGTTAAACGGGAAATTTCAAAAGATCACGCAGTTTCCCTGGCTGACGGGTTCATTTATTCTTGCGGTGAGAAATTCGGCACGAAACAGCCGGAGGCTTGCTGCAACAATTATTACCATGTCTCTGGGCGTTGCCATTTTCAGCACGGGCTTTAATGTCAGGCAATCGCTCTGGAACTTACTCACTGACCTGGAAAACGAGCTCAGATATGACGTACAGGTGGTTTTAGGCGAAAAGATAACCCAAGAAGCGGCGATGTTGCCTTTTGAAAACCTTGTCAATGTAAAAACGGTACAGGCCTGGAGCGGCGGAAGCGGGGTTATACAGTCAGACGTTATGGCGACGAATACAACCGCGGGCATTGTTGCCTTGCCATATAATACGGATTTGTTGAAGCCCCGAATCATCAATGGCAGATGGTTGCAAAAGTCGGATGAAACCGAAGTTGTACTTAATCAGCAGGCCTGGCAACTGTACAATTTTCCGGAGCCGGGGGCAGATATTGAATTAACCGTAGGTGATTCTTCGGCTGTGGTGCGGGTAGTGGGAATTGTGGAACAATTTGACAAAGCAAAAGTATTTATGGATAGGGCAAAATACGATGCCGCTTTTAATCCCGCTCACCTTGTCAACACCCTTACCTTTGCTGCGCAGAACGATGATTATGAGCAAGTGATAACCCTCAAAAAGGAAATCGAAAAAGCGATACTCACCTCAGATCTGGATGTGCTTTATGTGATGACCAATGCCGGAAGAGTGAGGGTGATTTATGCCCATTTGAACATTATCCTAAGCACAATTTTAATTCTGTCTTTTTTGGTTTTGCTCGTTAGCGCGGTGGGAATGGCTTCCACCACAACGATCAATATTGGCGAAAGAACCCGGGAGATCGGCGTTATGCGGGCAATAGGCGCGACACCGCAAAAAATTTATTCGTTGTTTACAAACGAAGGAATGATTGTGAGTGTAAGCAGTATTATTCTGGGCTTAATCCTGGCATACCCGCTAAGTCAGGCGGCCTCTGTATTTTTTGGCAGACTAATGTTGGGAGAACAAGCGATACTCCGGTACGCCTTCAGTCCATGGGGATTCGGGATTACGCTGATGATCACGCTTTTGTTTGGCTGGATGGCCAGCCGGCTACCTGCCGTGAGTGCCGTAACTAAGATTTCGACAAGAGAAGCCCTGGCTTATGGTTAAAGAGATTATCTCTTCTGCGTGAGGCAGCACAGTTTTCCCCAAATTTATGTAGCTAACTACACAGATTTTGCTAAATTTGTGTAGTTAGCTACACAAATTATGATTCGACGCGAAATTCAGCCGCAGATTGAGCGATGGCTTTTCAGGGGGAAAATTCTGACTATTCCCCTACTCCACATCCACCACAACCGGCAAATGGTCTGAAACAACTTCTGTCGTATCATTTGCAATAATCTCCGCACGGCGCACACGAGAGTGTAACACGTCATTCACAAAAATATAGTCCAACCGCCGACGCGCACCGTGATTTTCTTCCTTCACCAGCAAGCCCGGAAAAGTGCCGGTAAACGTATAATCCTCTCCCCGAAATGAATGCTCCATATCGGTAAATCCTGCTGCCTCCAGCAGGGCCAATGGCGTATAGTCCAGTTTCCCTTCCCGCAGGTTTTTCGCCTGCGCATTGGCGGAGTCCAGCCCCGCAAAAAAAGGCTCCAGCAATCCATGAGCATAATAGATCGAGTCGTGTAAACTGAATGTATTAAAATCGCCTGCCAGCATTACAGGGGCATCGTCGGGCAGAGTAGCAATATCCGCAAGTATTTTTTCCATTTCCCTGATTCGAAACTCCCAGTTGGAGGGATGAAGGTGAATGCAATACAAATACATATCCCTGATTTTTACCCGAATCAGTCCGTGGTGAAACCCTTCCTCTGTCCGCACAATGTCCTCCAAAGGATAACGGGAAGTGATGCCCGTAGGGAAGCCATTTTCCTTAAGCAGTACAGAATAGGCATGCCCCCAGCTTGTTGCTTCTTCTTGTAATTGTTCGGGGGTGTATTCATTCAATTCCTGAAGGCAGACGATATCAGGCTTTTGAGCCTGCATCCATGCGAGCCATTGGGTTTTGCGTTCGGGTTTTTTTGTAAATCCGTAATATACATTGTGGGTAATCAGACGAAGGGAGGAATCCGCCGTCTGTTCCGCAGAAGGCGGACAGGAAGAGGCAGACAGAATCAGTATTATTGAAGGAATGAAGAGCCAAAGACGGTAATTGGAAAACATAAGAATCTGGTTTTTGATACTGAGAATCCGTTAGCGTGAATATAACCGGAAAATATGGAGTTTTTCCCGATGTGCCGTATCTTCATGTTATGAAAAAAACGATCCTCCTCTACGGACTACTCATGGCGGCCCTTGTCTGGCTGCTCAAGTACCTGGACTATCGTTTTCTGGTGCGGGACATTTCCATGGAAATTTACATGGGTCTTATTGCCTCGCTTTTTACGGGTGTGGGCATCTGGATGGGGCTGAAGCTGACACGGCCCAAAGTGGCGGTTCCACCGGCGGTGATGGAAAAATTTACGCCCCAGGCCGACCGCCTCGAAACCCTCGGTATCAGCCCCCGCGAGTACGAAGTGCTCGAACTCCTGGCCCAAGGCCTGTCCAATCAGGAAATCGCCGACAAACTGTTTGTTTCCCTCAATACTGTCAAAACCCATACTTCCAACCTTTTTACCAAACTCGAAGCCCGACGCCGCACGCAGGCTGTACAACGCGCCAAAGAACTGGGTGTCCTTCCCTGATTTTTCCTCCTCCGAAAGAGTGATTTCCACCCCCAATCTGCAAATCACCTGAAAGTATGAGAGAAATATCCGCAGGTAAACCCTATTTAGCGGCAACATTTTCACTAAACATTTAAAGTCATGAGAAAAATTGTACTGATTTTCGGAAGCATCGCAGGGCTTATCTGCGGACTTATGTTTTTCATCAACCACCCCGGCGATGATGTCTCGACAATGGACATGGACAGAGGCATGATCATCGGTTATGCCACCATGATCATTTCGCTTTCGGGCATTTTTTTCGCGGTGCGGCAATACCGGGACAAGTATCTGGGAGGCACAATTTCTTTCGGCAAATCCTTTCTGATAGGCCTTTATATCACGCTGGTAGCATCGGTGATTTATGTAGTTGCCTGGGAAATTTATTACACCAACTTCGGGAGCAATTTTGGCGAAGTATATGTCGAATACCAAAAACAAAAATGGACCGAAGAAGGCATGAGCACCGCCGACATAGAAAAAAACATCGCCGAACAACAAGGCATGATGGACACCTACAAAACCAATATGCCCTTCCGCCTGGCCCTCACCTTCACCGAAATTTTCCCCGTGGGACTGATCATCTCGCTGATATGCGCCGTGATTTTTGGGGTGGTTTTGAGGAAATCGTCTCAGTCAGTCTGAAATTAGGCGAATACGATTGGACTTAATCACTTATCGAAAAATACACCCCAAAACTAGAGACAAGTTTTAGGGACAGCTACCATAAACAGGTATATCAGAATATCATCCGACTCGCCCGGAAAATACTTATCTTGCAACCCCACAATCCCCAAACAAAGGAGCTGGCTTCTGGGACAATTAGAGAAGGGGCGGCAGTAACTAAAGCCGAGCCATTCAAAAAAAGTAAAATTAAAAGATGTACAATTTCTCATACTTTAAAGAAAAAGAAAAGCAAACCATTTTGGATTTCATGGAGGAAAATCCGTTTGCTTTTCTGACGGGGAGTTACTTATCGGGCGCACAAGTGGCTACTCAGATACCCGTTTTGTTTGAAGAAAGAAATGGCGAACTGTTTTTGCAAGGCCACATTATGCGAAATACTGACCATCATAAGGCTTTCGCTGAAAATCCAAACGCTTTAGTGGTGTTTACGGGGCCGAGTACTTATGTAAGTGCTTCGTGGTATAACAACCCGCAGATAGGGTCAACCTGGAATTACATGAGTGTTCACATAAGCGGGCAGGTGACTTTTATGTCTTCCGATGAATTAATCGCGTTTATGCGAAAATTTACCCTGAAATTTGAAAAGGGCAATACACAGTCGCTGACGATTTACGACAATCTCCCCGAAAATTTTTTAGGTAAAATGATGCCGGCAATTGTGGGTTTTGAGATTAAGGCGGAGAAAATGGACAATGTCTTTAAACTAAGCCAAAATAGAGATGAAAAGAGTTATCTGAATATCATTTCAAAATTGGAAGAACAAGGCGGAAATAGTGCTTTGATTGCTTTGGAAATGAAAAAAAGAAGAGCAAAACTATTCCCACCCGGTGTGGAATGGGACGGATCAAAATTTGATTCTTAAAAGCGTTTTTATTTATCTCAAACTTACAAAAAATCAAAGCTACTCCGGTCTCAAAAAGGCTTGATAGTTTTCGGGGTTTACTATTGTTAGCGACGTTCCGGGATAGGCTTCGGTAAAACTGCCGGGAAGGCGGGACTGCTTTTTTGCATTCCACTTAAATTCGTAAGCGTGCAGCGCACCGTCATATTCCTCCAGATAATCAATTTCCTGCTGATTTACGGTTCTCCAAAAGTAGGTTTTTCCGTAAAACTTGTGAAACAAGTTGCGTTTATGGCGTTCGCTCACTAGAAAATTTTCCCAAAGGCCTCCTATGTCCGTGCGCAATTCCGGTGGCCGATAGTCTCCGATGACTGCATTCCGGATACCATTATCGTAGAAATAAATCTTCCGGCTTTTTTTCAGTTCTGTCAAGAATAATTTTTAAAGTCAAGCCGATATTTTTCACCCGCTGTGCTTCATCAATCATCAGCAGTTCCGCATTTCCCACCACATTTTGAAGGTTGGGCAACATCTGTATCTCCAACCTTGCCCTCACAGCGGCATCATCACAATCTAACCGTAGTACCCGAAAATTACTTCGCCGGGCGGCTTCCTCCAGAATGGTGGACTTTCCCGCCTGCCGTGGCCCTAATAATAGTACCGCTTTACCGGGCACAAGCTTTTCCTCAATCGTTTTCAATAAAACCCGATCTATGTACATGGCTTTTGTTTAGATCAAACAAACGAATTTTCTCGGTTATAACCGAGAAATATGGCCTTTTTTTTCGGTTATAGTCTGGAAAAATGGGTAAATGCAGGTTTTATAAATAAAAAAAGGTCCCTTATAAAGGGACCTCCCCATTAGCAATCGAAAAAAAACCACGTTACTTTTTCAAAACTTTCAGCGCGGGCAGGGCCACGGCTGTTTGCTCTAGTTTTACAAAATATACCCCGGAGCCTAATTGGCTGAAATCAATTTCCAGATCGTTATGGCCGGAGCCAATCACAACTTCACGGCTGGACACAGTACGGCCCGCCATATCCATCACCCGAAGGGTAGCGCGGGTATGTATCTGGCTTTCGATGACCAGATGTGCGACATCCTGTACCGGTGAGGGGAAAAAAGAAAGGGTAAACTGATCAAAAATCAATTCGTCAAGTCCCGTAAGTCCGCTGCGAATCAATTGCACCGAAGCTCCCATACCCGGCGTGCTCACATTTCCATCCAAAGATAAAGCGCGATGGTAGAGGGTTACGGTATCGCCGATATTTACACCATTTAGGGCAAGCAGGGAATCAATCACTTCAAAAGTGGTGGAAAAGGTTTGATTGATGCGTACTTTTTCACGAGTGATCATCTGGGTAAAAGCACTGTCTAAAGCCAGTTCCCAAATATAGGTTATCAGGTCGTTGTCAGGATCGCTGGCCGCCGACCAATCGGCGGTAAATACAGAATCTTCCGGGCCGACGATTTCAATCAAAGCACCATCCGCAGGGGTAGTGATAACGGCATCGTCATTAGGGAAAAAGTTGGTTTCCGGCAATACCTGCCCACGGAGTTCGCCGGGAGGATTGGCGGCAGAGTGTACGTTCCAATAATAGTTTCCGCTGCGAATATCTGCAATCTGCGCAGAATCCAGCACATAACGGTTGCTGTCGGCCTGATATACACCACCAAACTGGTCGGGATCAACCGTCGGTTTTAACCCGATCTTCACACCGCCATTGGTTCCGTTTGCTCCGATATGAAGGTGGGAAGCCGTATAGTTGAGGGTAAGTGCATTAAAGGAACCGGTAACCACCAGGTTGCTGCCCGTAAGGCTAAGTTTAATCGCCCCATGTCCCGGTGAGGACAATACGCTCAACTCATTGTCTGCTTTGGCGTGAGCGGTAAAATAAGTAGCGGCAAACGGCAACAGGGTTCCCCGTATTTCTCCGGAAGGATTGGCAGTGGTGTGAATATTTACATAAAACAGTCGGTTGAACAAGGAGTCAATCTGGCCGCTACGTGCGGTAAGGGTATTGTCCACCGCCAAAAACTGGCCGGAAAACCCGCTTGTATCCACGGTAGCTTCCAGCGGAAGTTGAATACTTCCATTTCGCCCCGGATAACCGACATGGATATGTGCACCACCGGCGACATTGTGATTAAACTCTGTGTTGAGGTTGTTAAATGATCCCGTAGCTATAAGCCGGGTTCCTGTCCACTCGATATTCACCGCACCGGTTCCATTAGTTTTTACGGGGGTTGTGGAGCTTGTTCCCGAAAGCGGAGCCACAAAATAGCTGGTAGCTTCGTGCAACAACTGCCCTCTTACCTCACCAGGGGGGTAAAGTGTTGTGTGAATATTAGCATACAACATCCTCGATTTCAATGTGTCACGCATTCCGGCAGAAAGGGTAATGGTATTGCTATCCGCTTCAAAAATCCCGCCTTTGCCATTGGCATCTAGCGTAGGATGAAGGTGAATGGCGATGCCTCCATTGGAACCTGCGAGTCCAAAATGCAGATGAGAACCTCCCGCTACTGCCGGATTAAAATCGCCCTGAAGGTTGTTGAAAGAGCCGGTTACGATCATCTGATTGCCGAGAATTTCCGCTTTCAGTGATCCCATCCCTGTCGAAATCCGGGGGGAAACATCATTGATCCCGGAAAGGAACCCATTCATCACAAACTGGCTCTGTGGCAATACCTGTCCGCGGAGTTCACCGCTGGGATTGATGGCGGTATGAATGTTGGCGTACATACGGCGGCTCATCAGGTTTTGTAGCTGGGCTGCACTTACTGCAAAAGAATTGCTGTCAGCCTCAAAGCGGCCAAACTTGCCGGTGGTGTCCAGTTCGGTATGTAAATGATAGCTGATACCACCGTTACGACCGGCGATATTGGTATGGATATGCGCGCCTCCGGCAATTGCCCCATTGAGGGGAGAGCCGAGGTTCTGGAAAGTGCCACTCACGGTGAGCGTGGAATCTTTGTATTCCAAAATCGTTTGGCCGGTACCTCTTACAGTAAGCGGAGTGGTCTCATTGCTGCCGGAAAGATGGGTGCGAAACACAATTTGCGGCATGGGAAGCACTTGCCCACGGATTTCGCCGGAGGCGACGGTCGTTGTGTGAATATTCGTGTATAATCCCCGGCCATTCAGGAGGTCAAGTTGCTCCTGAGTAAGGGTAAATGTATTGGAATCTGCCACAAAAATACCGCCTTTAAGATTGGCATCCGGGGTGGGAACGAGTTCGATCTGAATGCCGCCATTTTCCCCTGCAAGTCCCTTGTGGAAGTGCGAGCCGCCTGCCACGGCAGGGTTAAAATCACCCGTCAGGTTGTTGAACGAGCCCGTTACTACGAGTTGGTTGCCGGTAAGCTCAAGCACGAGCGATCCTTGTCCGTCAGACATAACGGCGGGAACCGAGTTGCTGCCAAACATCCTCGAACTAAAATAATCGTCGGAAGCGGGAAGCAATTGCCCCCTGATTTCTCCCGAAGCATATTTTGCCGTATGAATATTGACATACAACTGGCGGGAGTTTAAGGCATCAATCTGTGCCTGAGTAAGGGTAAAGGTGTTGGAATCTGCCGGAAAAGTGCCACCTCTGAGGTTAGCGTCGAGTTCGGTATGCAAATGAATCTGAATACCGCCATTACGACCGGCATATCCCTGGTGAAAATGTGCGCCGCCGGCGACATTGGGGTTAAAATCACTCACAAGTCCGCTGAATGACCCTGTAACCACGAGTTCGGTACCCGTAAGGGTAGCAGTTACCTCTCCCTTTCCGGTGGTAAGGATGGGGAATGTACTTTGGTTTCCGCTGAGTTTTGCCACAAATTGTGTTTGGGCAATGGCCGTCATGCCGCTGAAGAAAAATATCAGCAGCAGAGCCGGGATTTGCTTTAAAACCCTGTTTTTGAGCAGGAGGAGTTGAGTTTTGTTCATAGGTAAGTAGTGTTTAAGTAAGTAGTAATCGCAAAATTTAATCATGCGAAACCCTGCCCTCGGTTTGACTTAGGCAGGGTGTTCGCTTCTGAATTGGAGAGCTACGATAAACATAACTCGCCTTCATCTGACAAAGAAAAGTTTGATGTTGTAACGGTAATTCCTTCGACTGAAACGGGAAAAAGAGTGACTGAAACGGGAAGAATCATAGATCACAATTATTTTTTCTTGAACTTCCTTGAATAAAGGTTAATACAGCGTATCGAGATTATTTATAAATTGCCGATATGAAGTATCCAATGAAAAAAACAGCCTTATTTAAAATATGGGGGATTATTATCCCACTAATGGCAATATCCTGCAAAGAAGATCTGCCTCCCGTCATACAGGAACCGCCGGTGAGTCACAGCGATATGCTGATCTGTCATCATACTATCGTATGGGATTCCATTACGACTCGCAATGCTTTAATCGGAAAATGGCAATGGGAGTATATCACTTGTTATGGAAATCCGGAAGAGGCAAACTACGATGATTATAAAGACATGTTCGTGGAGTTTAAAGCCGATAATACATTGGAAGTAAAAATGAATGAGCAAATCACCCAGACCGTCACCTGGGATTTGAAGTCGGGAGAGGCCAATGTTTGGATAATGAAGGTCGAACCCCTCGTTCCGCAGATAGTGGGTCGGATTATACTTTGTGGCGACAGAGTAGAGTTTCAGGACAGCTATACCGACGGATGCGACAATTATTTTAAGCGGAAGTAGGGTTAGGTAAGATGAGCTATAAAGTATAACTCTCCGGTTTTGTCCACGACCGCTATTCTCCCCCTCCCGTAAGCCAACGTTTGAATGTCGCGGCTCTTTCGGAGCTTACAATGGTGTCGTCGTCCACCGGGGGGTTCAGATTGATTTTGACGCGAGACTTGGAGTAAGTGTACATCTGGTCAATGGCGCTGATGTTGATGATAAATTTACGGTTGATGCGGAAAAACTTTTTGGGATCCAACATAGCCTCCAACTGATCGAGATTATAATCCATCGGATAACTTTTTCCTCCGTGGGTCTTCATGAAAGTGACGCGTGAATCCACATAAAAATAAGCGGCTTCCGTAATCTCTATGGCTTTGATATGCTGGCCATACCGGATGACCATACGTTGCGGATATTCGGTTCGGTTTTTTTCCAGCGCCGCTGCCAGTTTGGTGTAATCGAGGTTTTCGAGGATTAGTTTATTTTTGTCGTAGATCTGCCGGAATTTTTCCAAGCTGCTACTCAATTCTTCTTTTTTGACGGGTTTGAGCAAATAGTCCACACTATTCACTTTAAATGCTTTGACCGCATATTCATCATAAGCCGTGGTAAAAATGATGGGAACTTTTACTTCCACCTCCGAAAAAATTTCGAAAGAAGAGCCATCGGCAAGGTGAATATCAAGCAAAATCAAATCGGGATGCGGATGGCTGCGAAACCATTCTACCGCAGCCTCCACGCTGTCAAGTACCGCTACAATCTCCGATTCCGGCGATATTTCAGCGATCATTTTTTCCAGCCGTTGAGAGGCGTTTAGTTCGTCTTCGATGATGAGGATTTTCATAACGTAGTTTCGTTTTTCAACAGAGGAATATGCACAAGAAAATGGGTTTTCGTAACTTCAATAATCACCTCCTGGTCGGACAACAACCGATAACGATGCACGATATTCTGAAGTCCCATCTGGGTTGATGGGGCTTTTTCACGCCGCACCTGAAGATTGTTTTGTACCGTGAGATAACCGCTTTTGTGGGAATGAATGTCCACTCGCAAGGGTTTTGACCGGGAAACAATATTGTGCTTTAAGGCATTTTCAACCAATAACTGCAAGGTAAGCGGGGGCACGCTGCTTCCGGTTCGAAGGGATTCTTCAACTTCCAGATTCACCTGGAAATTGTCGCCATACCGGTGTTTCTGGAGGAAATGAAAATTTTCGAAAAGGGTCAGTTCCTCCTTTAGGGAAATCACCGCCTGATGTCGGTAAGCCAATATATTGCGGAATAAATCGGACAGTTTTTCCACGTATTTCACCGCCACTTCCTGATCATTTTCGATAATGGAAATCAGGGTATTAAAGCTGTTAAACAAAAAATGAGGGTTAATCTGACTCTTCAGGGTTTCAAACTGAGATTCGATTTTTTCTTTTTCGAGTCTTTCGGTACGGCGAAGTCGTTTTTCCCAGTTTTTCACCCAAATATAGGTAAGGGTTATTCCCACAGTTATCGCCAATAAAAAAAACCACCAGGTCTGCCAAAACGGTTTGTTGATATGAAAGGTATAACTTACCACCCGCGACCGGGAAAAATCGCCTAATAAAGAGGAACGCAACTCAAAAGTATATGTACCCGAAGAAAGGCTCGGATAAATGGCCTGTTGGTTGCGCGACTCTACCCAGTCAATGTCGTATCCTACCAGTCGGTGTTCATACCGGACATTACGAGGTGCCTGATACCAAAGTCCCACGTAGTTGAAGCTGACGTGATTTTCGTTATAGGCCAGATTCATCGGATCGCGGTCGCCGATGTCTTCCAAGAAAATTTTAACGCCGGTAATGCGGGTTGCCGGGGCAAATTGAGTCTGAAGTTCCGAAGGGCTAAAACGAATCAGTTTGCCGTTGGCTCCGATCCATATTCGTCCCTTTTTATCGCGGTCTATTACATTCAATTCTTCTCCGATATTACTGACACCTACATCCTGCTCCAATTCGACAATACGCCCCGAGGAAGGATAATACATATCAATATGGGTAGGATAGGTAATCAATAAAGCCTGGTCGCTTACCACCGCAAAGGAGGAAATAGTCGCGACATCGGTACGGGCAAAGATCAGGGTGTCTTCTTCTCCGTTTTCCGGAATCCGGCAGACGCCTTTTTCTTCGGTACTAAACCATAAGTTTCCGGAAGGGTCTTCGTCTATGCCAAAAACCGTTTCGCGATCCAGCCCCTCGATGGTGCTGATTTCCCCGTCTTCCCACATACTTACTCCTTTGCCATCGGTGGCAAACCATACGCGGCCTTTTTTGTCCACATATACCTGGTATATATAATCAATGCTGAGACCGTCTGCCCGGCTATATCGGTCAAATCCCACAACCGCTCCCTGGTCATCAAGTCGGAAGCGAGAAACTCCGCCAAAGGTTGCAAACCATATTTCATTGCCTTTTCCGTCAATGGACATAACATGGTCGTTGGCGAGGCCATCTTTTTCTCTGTACGGGCGTTTCTGCCCGGTTTTTATATCCAGATGCCATACTCCGTCGCCGATTGTACCGAGCCAAAGGTTGCCGGTTTCATCTTCGTAAATGCTGACGATATTCGCCGAAAAACTCGATGCTTTTTTTTCGGTTTTCCCCGTGGTGCGGTTATAACAAAATAGCCCGTCTTCGGTACTATACCAGACATTGGATTTCCCGCAATGAATACTCAATACCTGCTTTTCTGCCGGTTCGAAAGAAAGGGATTCGTAGGTGCTTTGTATTCCTCGGGTATGCACTGACACCCAAACATTTCCTTCGCGGTCGGCGAGCATATCATAGATTTGTGTTTTCTCCTTTTCGATTGGGTGAAATTGCCCATCTTCCCATACCCAAAGGTCGTCGTGTTCGGTACCGACCCATACCGAAGAAGCCAGCGGAAGCAGACTGGAAACCGATCCCGAAATCCAGCCGGAAAGTGTGTGGAATTTTTTCGTAGAAAGCGTGTAATATCCCACCCCGCCGTCATACATACCGATCCACATTTCACCCGAGGGTGCATAGACGATTTCGCGCACGATATTGTCGGGCAATCCGTCTTTTTGGTCGAGGATTTCCACCTTTTTTTCTCCTTTTTCTAGGTAACAAATGCCTATTCCCCGGTCGGTACCTGCCCATATTCGTTTTTGATTGTCAGCGGCAATAACATAAACATCATTGTCGGGCAATCCATCGTCGGCATTGAGGGAATACAATCGGTTTTTAAACCAATAGTACAAACCTTCGCCGTAGGTACTGATCCAGATATTTGCTTCTGCGTCTTCCTGAAAACCGGTAATAGGAACGACCGGTGTTCCCTCCTCCGGTTCAAATGCCGCAATTTTTCCCTGAGAGAGAATGTCTATTTTCCCCGACTCATACCCGATCCAGAGTTGCTGGTTTGCACTCTCATAAATAGCGGTTACCGACCGTTCTGTTGTTGAATCGGAAACCAACACAGGCCGCCAGTTGATCCCGTCAAAAGAAAACAGTCCCGACTTTGTGCCGGCCCAGATGAAGCCGTTGCTATCTTGGTACAACAGTTTTGCGTGGACATTTTCTCCGGGAGAGGGATGCGAAATAAAAATGGGTACCTGCCCGTAACTTTTAACATTCAGAATTAGACAAAACAGGAGAAACAACACCCAGTGAGGCCATCGAAAAAGAGTATGAGAGGATAAAAACAGGGGCAAATCACGCATGGCTTTCCCGATTGATTTAGCGTTCGGAGGCGCTTTTTTGGACCATTTCTGCATTTACATGAACTTCGATTTCTTCCGCGATTTTCTGGCTTACAATTTTAGGAATCGAAATATTGTGATCCGATAAAAGTACGGAAAACCTTGCATCAATGGTGATTTTTCCTTCTGCAACAGTTACCGTACTTCGAATAATTCTCTCCTGAGATACGCCATGAATGGTGAGTTGCCCTTTTGCGCGCACCGTTGTTTCGCCTTTGCGGTTAATGTCTATGGATTCGATCATTTTACCCTGAAAAGTAGCATGAGGGTAAACATCACTTTCCATAAATTTTTCATTAAAATGTTCGTGCTGAAGCGGACTATTAAATCCCCGGAAACTCTGAACCCCAATGGTAAATGCAAAAGTGTTTTTTTCCGTGTTCAGTGCGCCTCGGAGGCTAGAAGAAGATGCTGTGATCAGTTCCAGCGGTGCATTCGAGGTAAAGTCTATTTTCCCGTCTGTGGTAGCGAATATTCCCGCCGCAGAGGGAGAAATAACACTAAGCAGTGTGAGTGGAAAAAACAGGATGTGAATAAAAAATAACATGGGCTTATTATATGCGGATAAAACTATATCCTCGTGTCGGGATTATAAATAAAAACTGACTGTAACCGGAAAATCAAAGTTTGTATGCGGAAAATCAGCCTTTATCTTCCGACTATGAAGATAATTATTTATACGTGGGATTCATACTTGCACAGGGGGCACATGTGCATTTCGCAGGAAAGGAGCCTGAAAAGCCAGTATTGCATTAAAACAGGCGTAAAAATTCACCCCCAACTGACGACTCAGCAGGGATTCTGTCAGGCAGGAAAGTGCAAAAAGTATCACAAAACCCAGATAAAGGTAGTTTTTTCGCCGAATGGCAAACCCTGCGGAAAAGACAAAACAGGCAATAAGATAGATCATACCCACCAGGCCGAGTGCTACGGCGGTTTCAAGGTACTGATTATGGGCATTCAGACGGGTTTTGTAGCCGTAAGCAAATCCGCCATCTCGGTAGGACTCCGCCAATTCGTCCAGCGAATCGCCGGTGCCCACCCCTAACCAGGGGTGGTTGACGATTAAGCCAAAGGCTTTATCCCAGATATAAACCCGGACGGCTTTGCCGCTATGTTCAATTTTACCGGTATAAGATTCTCCCGAGGAAAAAATATCCTTAAATCGCGCCTGATTGGCTGGATTGGAAAATATCAGTAAAAAGGCTATCACGCCGGTTGCTACCGTAAGTCCCAAACCTGCCATGAGTTTCCCCCGCTGATAGAAAATATAGAGGAGGATCATACCAAATAAGGCCAGCAAAATCAAAATCTGCATTCGCGCCGACAACATCAAAACCAGGGAGAATAACACGACCATCTGTAAAATATTCCGAATAGGATAAACCTTCTCCCCATACCGGCGGCGATCGTACCAAAGCCAGCCTAATGCCAAAATTGCCAGATTCAGGAAAAGAGAAAAATAAGTAGGATGAAGGAAAATGTATCCGGAAAATTGGAAGTAGGTAAAATAATACGGATCGGGGATAACCTTACCGGTATGGTAATTTTCATACAAAGCAAGCCCCACACATATCGCTCCGGCAAACAGGCTTGCAGAAACAAAGGCTCGAATAATGAGGTTAAATTCCGACCGGGTGAGTTTTTTCGCGGTAACAGTTACCAAAGGAAAAAAGAGTAAGGGAAGTTTGACAATCAGCGATTTGCTCGCAGGTTCGAGGTTTACGGTATATAACAGGCCAAACAAATGGATGGCATAAAACCCCATAAACAGCCATATAAACCGCTTTTTTTTAATAATTCCCCACTTTTTCCGGAAATCACCTTCAACGACCCAGTTTGCTACCAGTACCAAAAGTGAAATTGACAATAAGGCCCGGGATAAGGGTAGTGCCACAACTGCCAGAATCAGCCCTGCCAGAAAAATACGATGATGTAGTTGCGCTTTATTCCACATATCTACACCTAACGTGTAAAAATGCCTTATCGTACCCAGCGCCAGCCGGTAAATCTTCGCAAAAGCTTACTTGGCATAAAAATTACCGATATAAACAAAAATAAATACCTCAGCAAAGAACTGGTTTCAAACAGGTATTTGCGGTAGTAGTGAAGGTGGATGTAATAGGTGAAAATATGGAAACGGCGGGTGTGGGTTTGGAAAATTTCGTCGCGAAGCCGAAAATTCATTTCAATCACCGGAAACGCCAATGAAACCGCCGTATTGGTTTTGTGAAGCCTTACGTAGGTGAGCGATTCGTTGAGGTTGTGCAGGCTGTATCCCTTCCTCACCATCCGGGCAAACAAGTCGTAGTCAACCGAGAAATCCAGTGTTTCATTGTATAGAACCTCTTCCAGACAGATTTTACGGATCATCACCGAACCGTGCAGTACCCCGTTTTCTCCTCGCAGGTATCTCCGCATGATATAATCTGAGCCGATCGGAAAATTAGAGTGATTGATCAGCTTCCCCGTGCCGTTTTCAAAATAAGTGACATTGCTGCCTACCAGGTCGGCGTCGGGGTGCTTTTCCAAGTATTCATACTGCTTTTCTATCCGGGTATGATCTACATAGTCATCGGCATCCACACGCATTATGTATTTACCGGAAACGTACTTCAGCCCCGCATTAAGCGCGTGTGCGATTCCGGTATTTTTCGGCAGGCTGATAACTTTGAGGTATTCAATGTGGCGATAGGCCTCCAGGATTTCCAATGATTTGTCGGTGGAGCCATCGTCTATAATAATAAATTCTTCCGGACGGACAGTAGATTGATGGATACTGTCAATAAGATCCGGGAGGTAATGTCCATTGTTGTAATTGGCACACAATACGGACACGTTTACCACAGGCGGAGCAAGGAAATCGCTTTCCAACAGGTAATCCATGAGTAGGGGTAATTTGAGCCTTCTGCACCCAAAGGTTCAAACTTTGAACGAAATTTACGAAAAAAAATTGAAATCTATCTACTGAGAATATGGAATTCCACCCGGCGGTTGAGTGAACGGGTGGCGGGGTTTTCGTTACTGGCAATGGGCAAAGTGCTGCCATAACCTCTGCTGGAGGTTCTGTCTGCGGATATTCCCCGGTCGGTCAGGTATTGTTTTACTACGGCGGCGCGTGTTTCGGAGAGGGTCTGCAATTCGGTTTCATTTCCGATATTATCGGTATGGCCCCGAATTTCGATTTTAAGTGTCGGGATAGACCTCATAAGCAATACCAGCCGATCGAGTTCCGGATACGAATCCGAAATCAGCTCTGCGCGTGCCCGCTGAAAAAATACCTGGTTGAGGGTGATGGTTTCCCCGACTTCAATCGGGGCCAGGTACAAATCCCTGCGGATTTCGCGAAACTGGCTGATCCGCCGCAGGTCAAGGGTATCGGTGACGGCGTAAAACCCGACCTTTTCTGCGAAAAGCTGATAAGCTCTGCCATACGGCAGAAAGATATTGTAAAACCCGGAAGCTGCATGGGACTGGGTTTTGTTTAATAAGGAATCCGGAGAAAGATCGCTACAGGTAATTTCGCTTCCCAATGGTTCCTTCGTTTTGCTGTGAAGCACTCGGCCATAAACTCTTACAATGGGTTGCAAAGTAATGTCTTCGGGTATCCGGACTTTATAAAGGTCAAACTGGTGAAAGTTGCTGTCCTCTGAAGCCATCCATGCAAACCGCTCCCCGCCCACCGGAGTATAATAGATATCGCCTTCCGGGGTATTGATTGCCGGGCCGAGGTTTTCGGGTTCACTCCACTTTGTCCAGGTATTGCTCAACCGGCGGGTACGATATACATCCGCTTTCCCATAACCGGGATGGCCGGTGCTGGAAAAAAAAAGGGTTTCCCCGTCAGGCATCAGAAAGGGGCTCATTTCTATTCCGGAAGTATTTAAGGTAGGCCCCAGATTCCGGGGAGAACTCCATTCGTTATTTTCCCGAAAACTCACATAAATATCCAGGTCGCCATATCCATTGGTTCCGCTTATACTGATCATCAGGGTTTTTCCGTCGGGCGAAATCTGGCAGGTCGCCGGACTGAATTCATTGGTGTATCCCGGTATTTCGATCTCCACAGGGATGTCCCAGTTTCCTTCACGGTTTTTATAAGTCTGCGAAATACCATAACCGTTGCCCGTGCCATCGGGAAAGTAGGCGGAGGCCAGCAGCAAAGACTGATTACCGGGAAAAACGTGGGCTACCTCATTTCGCTCCGCATTATTTAAAGGCGGTGGCAGGATTTCCGGTTCTCCCCAGGCAGTATCTCCCGATAGCACCGAAGTCCAGATGTCCCCCTGGTCAAACGGTTTTTCCAGTGGAGAACGGGTAAACCAGAGTGTTCGTCCGTTTGCGGCGAGCCGGGGAGCCGTCTCATGATTCAGCGGGGAGTTGAGGGTTGAATCTGCAAGAATTTTTACTGCCTGGCTAAAGTTGGTAGAAGCGAGATATACCTCCACCGGAGGGTGATAGATTCGAAACCACGACATCGCCGTTTCGGATATTCCGTTGACCAGAAACCCGTGATATTTTCCAAATAATTTGGTAAAGGGCATTTCATAAACGGCCTTTCCGTTGATGGAAAATTCCAGGCTCCAACCGGTTTTTTTTACGGAAAGGATATTTTCAGCACCGGGGCCGCCCGTTTTTTTGTAGCGGGTCCAAGGGCAGAGCAGTTTTTTTTCGCCGGGCAATTGTTGTACGACGGCAAAATAACCTTCCGGGCGGATTACAAAAGCATAATAGCGGTCAAACCGGTCATTGCCTCCCCATATAAGGCCATTTCCTTCCGAAGACACCCCTGTTTTAACCGTCATTGCCGCTTCTATCCGGAAGTCGCGGGAAGCATTGAGCAGAACTTCGTGCAGGCAAACCAATTCATTGGTCTCCTGATGACTGATATGCAGGTTTCCTTCACGCAATCCTGCCTGGAAAGAGGAGGTTTTATTAAACTCCCAGCGGTGGGTGTTGACGGTAAATTCGTCTTGAAACAGCAGATAGTCCTGGCTTTTTGCCTGCAAAAAACCAAACAGGAACAATAAAAAAGCAAGGGATTTTGACATAAGAAAGAGGTATAAAGCTATAAACAAAGATACGATTTTTACCTCAGTGAAGTATTTTCACAGAAGAAAGTAGTGAGTTGTATTCTTTATTTATGGTTTATACCGAAACTTACGGCTCTTGTTTTACCACAAAATCATCCACTTCGATTTTCATGGTTCCATGTAGTAAAATGCCGGCTTTTTTTCCACGCATTTCTTCAACCTGACTCATATAGACCAGTTTATTGTTGATATAAAACTCCATCCGGTCTTTATTTTTCAGAACCCGCAGGGTATTGGGTTTTCCCTGCCCGTTTATATTGGAGCTTTCGGTCCAGCGTTTGATTTCATTATAGTCTTCGCGTACTTTTCGGAGAATGGTATATTGGCCATTAGAGCTAATGAGGAAGGCAAACCAGTCCTGGCGGTCATCTTTTGCCCCCCAACAAATGCCGTAACCCATATTTTTCATTCCGGAAGACTGGGTAATGGTTGTTTCAAAGGAAAAGTTTTGTGAAGGATCAAGTTCGATGGGTTGGGAAAGAAAAGCGGGTGAATAGGGAGTTTTTCCTTTAAGTTGAAAAAAACCTTCTGAGATTTCCGAAGTAAGTTGTTTGGTATCGGCAATTTCCCAGTTGCGCGTATTATCATCAAACGATTCTTCCAAAACAATTTTTGTTTCGCCAGGGAGTTGGTTGCGAGTTGTCCCGGTGGTGGGTTGCCCCCAAACCATGCCTGCGGACAATCCGAAAATCAAAAGAATCATGCGCTGTGGTATCATACGTTTGGGTTTGAATCGGGCTTTGAGATAAAATAAGGTTAAACCATTTTGATCGGAAAATATGTGCATTCTCCTTTTTTTTCTTACATCGGTTAAGACAAAATAATTTTACCTATTGCATGAACAGGGACGATATTTTTTCTTAAAACATCAAAAAGGTTCTTTTGATACCGATAATCTTATCTCTGTTTTTGCCAGGGCAGATATGCCATCAATGCCTTCATCAGGATAAGGGTCGCCAGAATCCGAAATTCACGGGGGTAATCAGAAATTTTTCCGGATTCATAAATATCAAATGTATTTTTTCCGGGTTCCGCCTGTCGAAAGTTCAGCAGGTTGATGTCGAAAGGTTCGCCGGAAGGGCGAGGAAGGTGATGATAGCGGCGAAACAAACTCGCCGAATAGCGATTCTGTTCGCCTGTAGGTGTTTTTAATTCGCTCAGATAGACGGTATCTTTTCGAGTAAACATACGCCACCCGGAAAACCCGTCTGCATCATTCCTTACCCTTTCGATCTCCACATATACCTGCCCGAGGCGGGCTTTTCCCCAGAAAAATCCTTTACTACCAATTTCAACCTCACCGCCCGGCTCCGGAAATACTTCCCATACCTCCAGCGAATCTGCCATCTGTCCATTATTTTTCAGAAAAATCTGCCCATGACCACTTTCCGTGTAGATTTTTATGAAACTGATTTCCCAATCTCCCTCGGCAGATACTTTTGTTTTTGCTTTACTTTTAACAAAAATATCCTGCCCCCGGAGGTCTGTGGAAAAGACGAATAACAAAACCAGGAAAAAGAAAGGATTATTCATACCCTAAACTTCAATGTTTGCCTGCTATTTCCCCCGGCCGCCGGAGAGTTCTTCCAGCCGTCTTTTTTCGATGGCGGACAACCCCTTCATACCCACTTTATTAACTTTGTCCAGCAAATAATTCAACTCTTCTTCCCTATTAGCAAAATCAGACTTTCGCCTGCCTCCGGTTACTTCGGGATTTTTGATCACCTTCATACGAGGGCGATGCCGCAAATTGGAAAGACGACTTTTCAGATAGGGAATGTATAAAAACTCCGGCTGTTTGATCAAAACAATGAGGAAAATTACCGTTGGAATCAAAATAGCTGCAATCAGGCCTGGCTGCTGAGTTAAGGATTGCGGGCGAAATAAAATTCCGATCAGCATCCCCGCAACGGCTCCGCCCAGGTGAGCCTCATGGCCGATATTTCCTAATTTCGCACCTGCTCCATAGATAGACAGCAATACATAACCCACCGCAAAAATCCACGCAGGGATCGGCACAGGGGGGTAAATGAACGAAACTTCCATTCCCGGAAAAATAATGATCGCCGCAAACATCACCCCACTTACTGCACCCGATGCGCCCAAAGCGCGATAATCGCCGTGATTGCGATGGGCAACCAATGCCACGACATCCCCCCCTATCAAACTGCCAAAATAAACCACAAGATAAGGCAATATACCTAACCCGATAACCGGCGTAGCCAGTGCAGAACTGAAAATATAAAGGGTGTACATATTAAACAGAAGATGTACCCACCCTGAATGAAGAAAACCCGAAGAAATCATTCGGTAGTATTCTTTCCCAATCAGTATCCGATCTACATCAAAAATATACTGATCCTGAAACCCCGGTTTGGAAAAACCCTGGTAAGAAACATAAACATTTATCAGTATCAGGACTACCGAAATATGTTCTGCTGTTAATTGCATATTTGCCTTTTCCCAAAATTACACCAATCCTGCCTGCATTCCAATTTATATAAGCCTTCATCTGCAAACACCTATTTTACTCATAAGAAAGCAATTGGAAGCCTGTTTTACAAAAAATTATTCCATTAGATAGAAAAATATTTAAAATAAATTAAACAGATGTTACAAGATACTGCCTGCTGTAAGAAAAACCACGGAGTGCGTCTTGCCATCACTGGTTAAATCCTCAACTTAGCCCTGAAAGAAGAACAACAGGTAATTATAAAGAATACAAAAATGAAAGTTACAGTAACGAAACGGCACATTAATGCTGCCCGTCTGAGCGATGGAAAACGCACCCCAATAGAGCTTTCGATTATGGAAATGGATTGTTTTGAGGAAGTCAGCCTCCTGCCAAAAGGAACAAACGGGTATTCACTTTCCCTTGACGGGCTAAACGTGAGTCTCCCCAAAATTGTACAAAAAAGCCTCCGAAAATATATCGAAAAACTGGAAATGGATCCCATCAGTTTTGAGTTGCCGGTGGACAATGGTCTGATGATGAGCAAAGACGATTTATTGTTTGAGCCTTACGAAGACAGCTTTGATTATGGTTATGGGTATTGAGTGATTTTGAGGGCAAAATTTTCTCTCATAGCCATCAAAATTTCCTATTTTGGTGGCTATGAAAGAACTATTTGAATCCTATTGCAAACGAGCCGCGGAGTGTTATAGTCAGGGTTATATGGAAAAAGCCATTGACTTTTACCTTCTGGCACTGGACATATCCGACAATAACCCTGATTTGTACAACAATCTGGGCAGTGCCTACGATAATCTCGAAAAACGCGAAGAAGCCCTCAACTGCTACAATAAAGCGTTGGCCCTAGATCCGCAGAATGCCCGAGCCTGGTATAACCTCGGGCTTACCTTGTATAATATGGGCAATGCCGAAAAAGCCATAAACGCTTACGGGGAAGCCCTTAAAATCAATCCGGATTATTATTCGGCCTGGTTTAATCTCGGTGTGGCATATATAGCGGCGCAGCATTATCTCCCGGCGGTGGAGTGTTTTGAAAAAACGACGGCACAACGCCCCGAAGAATCCAACGGATGGTTTAACATGGCCCTTGCCTGGGAAAAAGCCGGAAACCGCGACGAGGCTCAGCCCTGTTTTGAAAAAGCTATCAGCCTGAATCCCGAGGATTCCGTAGCTTTTTATCATTTGGGCAATATATGGGTAAACAAAGGCGACGTGGATCGTGCGCTGAATTGTTTTGCAGAATCGGCCCGGTTAAAGCCCGATTTTGTTTCGGCCCAAAATAATCTCGCCGTAGCGTGGGAACGAAAAGGTGACTATAAAAAAGCCGTCGAGTTTTTCAAAATAGCGGTACGTCTTGATCCTAACGATTATGAACTACAACAAAACCTCGGTTTCAATTATGAGCGCCTTGGAATGTGGCAGGAGGCGCTGCCCCATTATCAAAAATCAGCCGAGCTAAGCCCTGGCAATGCCTTTATGCACAACAATATTGGCTTTTGTTTTCTCCGCACCGGTAAAATAAATGAGGCAATGCCCGATTTCCAAAAAGCACTGGAACTCGGGTTGAAAGACTATGCAAACATGAACCTGGGGCATTGTTGTCTCATCCGGAAAGATGAAGCCGGAGCACTTCGCCATTACAACGAAAGCAAACGCAATTTTGCCGATAAAATGCTCTTCCAACACAGCATGGAAGACGATTACAAAGCACTTGCTGTTTATGGTATCTCGGAAGAATACTACCGGGCAGTGTTGCGCAAGATTGATAAATAGGCGGGCTGGGTTCCGAATAATTTTTTGTGACTTTTTTTTTCGTTTCGATTAAACCTTCGGTATGACCGAGGGTCTATCTGTCAACTCCGAATTCGAAAACAACCTGTTCACAAATAAAATTATTCTTAAAAATTATGAAAACGATAAATTTAATTTTCCCGAACCTTAGTCGCCTTGCTTTCTATCTCCTTGCTATTTTGATGATGAGCCTTACCGCTTGTCAGCCTGAAAACGTAATCAACGAAATTTCCGAAGAAGACTCCGACCTCGTTGTCCTGGAAGCCGAAGTGGATGACTCGTATGAAATGGTGGACGAATATTCGATGGAAGCCGTAGAGATTACCGATTTCACCTCTATGGGAAGGGTATATGCCGAGAAAACCCTTCCGGCATGTGCGGTAGTCACCCACGATTCAGCCACCAAAACCATTACTATTGACTTTGGTACAGGTTGTACGGGAGCCGATGGAAAAACCCGCGCCGGAAAAATCATTGTAACCTACACCAAACGCCTGTACATACCCGGAGCAAAACTCACCATCGAACTGGAAAACTACTCCGTGGACGGACTGGCGGTTGAAGGCAAAAAAACCATCGAAAACGTTTCGGCTTCCATCGTTTCCAATATAAGCCTCACCACTACCCTGGAAGACGGAAAAATTACCTGGCCGGACGGCACTTTTGCTACCCGTGAATTCACCCGTACCCGCACCTGGGTGCGTGAACCCAACCCCATCAACGATGAGTTTCACGTGGACGGCTCCGTCAACGGCACTCGCCGGAACGGCGACGCTTATAGTGCCGACATTATTTCTACCCTGATCTTCAAACGCAAATGTCGCCTCCAGGGAATCCATATCCCGGTTCAGGGAATCAAAGAAATTAAACGCACCGGAAAACCTGACCTCCTTGTGGATTTCGGAGACGGAGACTGCGACCACCTCGTAACCCTTACCAAAAACGGAACGAGCAAGGTAGTGGACCTCTCTACCAAGTAAAAATATTACCAATGATACTGTCAAAAATCCGGCCCATGATTGGCCGGATTTTTTTATACCTTTGCCCCGGGTAAATGCCTGGAT
Source organism: Bacteroidia bacterium (assembly GCA_033764335.1). Classification (GTDB taxonomy): domain Bacteria; phylum Bacteroidota; class Bacteroidia; order J057; family J057; genus JAGQVA01. Next base: position 48,751 of record JANRJC010000034.1, read on the forward strand.
GATTATGACCGAACAAGAACGCAACTTAACCACCTTCCAGAACCTCTGCGTAATGGCCTTTGCTGATGGGATTATTCATGAAAATGAAATCGCCATCCTGGCTGAACTGGCAGGTAATCTCGGTCTTGACCCGGACATTGCCAATGAAATCATTCATCAGGCTCCAAAACTGAATTTTCGGGTACCCGAAAATCCGGAAGACTGTCGAAACGAACTGCGCCGGATCGTATTGATGATGGTCACCGACGCAGAAATTCACCCCAAAGAGTACGAACAGTGCAAAAAACTCGCTGCAGCTATGCACATTGAACCGGATTATCTGGACAAGGTAATTGAGTTTTATATTTCCAAACAACATGAGCATATTCAGCACCTAGCGATTTTCCAAAACCTCTTTCTGGTAGCTGTCGCTGACGGGGAGCTTACTCCCGTAGAGCAGGAATTTCTTCGGGATGTCGCCGAAAACCTCGGACTTGATCCGGAAGATGTGGACTATATCCTTGAAAATCATCAGAACCTCGACTTTATCATCCCGGAAGATGACGAGGAGAAGTATTTTTCCCTCAAAAATCTGGTCTATATGATGCTGGTAGATGGCGATATCGAACAAAGCGAGTACCAGTTATGCCTGGATTTTGCCCGAAGAGTGGGCATGGGGAGAAAAGAAATCGAAGAGATTCTCGCGGAATATGAGCAGATGCAGAAAGATCGCTCCGAAAAACAATCGGACATTGACCGCGAAAATGTGGACATCTGCCTCGATATTTTTTTAAACCTTAGCGCATGTCCTTATTCCGTTGCCGAAATCCTCGCCATCGGAGAAAAACTCCTGACAACCCGCCTTGCCGATTTTTCAACCCCCAATGCCCGGTGTACCCGTCATCTGCTTGATTTTTTCTGGCTCATTTATGTGAGAACACATTCTATCCACCGCGACCACAAACAAATGATTCCGCTACTGCTTGATCTGGCAAAAGCGCAGAATAGCTTTCAGGAATTAAGAGACCATGTCATTCGCCTCGAACAGGAACACGGCGCAACGGAAATTCCCCTGCCCAATATGTCCGATGAAACCGTCAGGCAGGAATTACAATCCTGGCTGACAAAAATTTAATTCTGTTTTTATCGGTATTTTCTACTGACAAGATGTGTGGATATCAAACCAAAACCAATTACCGAAACAGAACTTAAAGGCATAAGAATCGCCGCAACTACCGGAGAAAGTAAACCCTGAACGGCAAAACTCAAACCCACGACATTGTAGAGCAATGAGATCACGATTCCCGCTTTGGCAAGCCGGAGGCTTGTGCGGGCGTAGGCCAGAATCTGTGGTATCCGGCGGAAATTTTCCGCGTCGAGAATGGCATCACAAGCCGGGGAGAAGTGGTTGATGTTTTCAGACACCGCAACGCCGGCATCCGCCTGGCGGAGTGCGCCGGCATCGTTGAGTCCGTCACCCAACATCATTACCCTTGCTCCGGTTTGTTGAAGTTGCTGAATAAATTTCAGCTTGTCTTCCGGCGACTGCCGAAAAGCCATTTTCGTGTTTTTTCCCAGTATATCTTCCAATCCGGCAATTTCCCGGTCATTGTCGCCCGTAATCAAAGAAATCGGCATCGGACGCAGGTCGTTTACCAGGTCTTTAAGTCCGTCACGGTAGCGGTGCCCCAATCGGATATTGCCCACAACCTCCTCACCGATCGAAATATAAGTGCCTGCCGTATCCAAACGGCTATTTTCCCCTGTTACATAAATCCAACTTCCCACTCGCACATGCACACCGGCAACCTCTCCCGAAATACCCTGACCCGTTATTTCCTCCCAATGACTTACCGGCAGACGGTCATTTCCCCGAAGCGAAACATATAATGCCTGGCTCACCGGATGTACGCTGTGGCGCACCAGCGAGCGGACCCAAGATTGTTGTTTTTCAGTCAGGTTTCCATTTTCCCAGCGAACGGCCATATCTCCTGTCCGGGTAATCGTGCCCGTTTTGTCAAAAACCACATGGGTAATTCCGGCCAGAGATTCAATCACTCGGCTATTTTTCAGGTAACATTTCCACCGCCCCAGTATCCGGAGGGTATTGCCAAAAGTAATCGGTCCGGTCATGGCGAGGGCACAGGGACAGGCAATGATCAATACCGCCGTAAAAACTTCGGCGGCTTTCGATGCATCGTTTACCAGCCAGTATCCGGCAGCAATAGCCGCAATCAGCAGGATGACCACCGTAAATTTTTTACCAAATCGGTCGGTCAGATTGTCCATGCGGGTTTTCCCATCCGTCTGAAAGGCCTCCTGATTCCAGAGTTGAGTAAGATAACTTTGGGAAACATTTTTTAGCAGGATCATTTCTGCCGAAACGCCTGCCTGCCTCCCGCCGGCATAAATCAGGTCTCCGGCTTTCGCCTTTACCGGTACGGATTCGCCGGTTACAAAACTATAATCAACCTGAGTTTCTCCCGACAAAAGCCGCGCGTCGGCAGGGATAAGTTCCTGATTTCGGACGACAATCCTATCACCCGCCTGAAGTTCCGACAACATCACCTTTTGTTCTTTTCCATCGGAAATTTTAGTGGCCGCTACCGGGAAATAAGCCTTATAATCGCGGTCAAACGACAGCGAATCATAGGTTTTCTGCTGAAACCACCGCCCACTAAGAAGGAAAAATATGAGTCCGGCCAGCGAATCGAGGTAACCGGCAGCGTCGAGGAAAAAAATATCGTAAGTACTTCGAATAAATAGCGCCAGTATCCCCAGAGCGATGGGCACATCAATGTTCAGGTTTTTTTGGCGAAGCCCCAGCCAGGCAGATTGAAAAAATACCGAACTACTGTAAAAAAATACCGGCAACGCCAGCACCCATTGCAAATAGCCAAACAGACGCCCCCACTGCGTATCCAGTTCCCAGCTTAAGCCCAGATACTCGGGGAAGCTGAGCAACATAATATTGCCGAAGGCAAAACCGGCAATTCCCAGCTTGTAGAAAAAAGATTTATTACCCGGAGAGGTGTTTTTCTTTTCGAGGTGATCGAGGCTGATTTCCGGTTCATAACCCACGGAAGCGAGGAGTTCGACCAATTGGCGGAGCGAAATTTTTTCCCGGAAGTAAGTGAGATAGATTTCTTTTCGGAGAAAATTTACGCGAGAACTCACAACGCCGGGATGAAGTTTGTGCAGGTTTTCCAACAGCCAGATACAGGAAGCACAGTGCATCCCGGGAAGGAAAAAAGTAACCTTTATTTTTTGCTCATCGGCATAATCCCAGATACGCTGTGCAACTTCGGGTAAATCCAGATAAGCAAACCGATCCTGTATTTTTCCGGGTTTAAGCGTAATCCCTGGATGTTTTTCCAGATCATAATAGGTGCATAATCCATGCTGGTTCAGGATTTCATAGACCATTTTACACCCTTCACAACAGAAGGTCTTATGGTCATGGGTAATCGGCTCCGGCGGGCAGGTATCCCCGCAATGAAAACAGGCCAGATTTTTTTGAGTGTCAGTAACGGGTGTTAGCATGGAACAAAAATAGAATCGGGTTATGAGGGAGAAAATACTCTTCGGCAATATCCAGAGTGACAAAAGTCATTTTGGCGATTGTAAATTCTCATTCCCCACCCCGAAAAGCCGGGCTATCTTCGATTATTAAAACCAAATATTATGTCTATCCTGAACCCATCCATAAAAAAAGAAAGTCTTATTGGAGAAAATCAACGGCTAAAAACCATTCTTTTCCCTACAGACTTTTCGGAAACGGCGCATAATGCGTTTGAATACGCCTTGAATATTGCCGATCATATAGGAGCCAACATTGTGCTTTTGCATGTGTATCAGGAGGCTAATGCCCATAACGGGTATATCCCGACGGAAATTCTCCAGTCGCTCAAAGAGGAAAAACTGGAAAAAGCGATCAACTTTTTCCATGAATATCAGCGGGAAGCACAACTGCAATTGGGTAAAAGTATCGAGGTGCGCCCTATTTTACAGAGCGGTGTGCCGGAAAATATCATTCCGGAGCTTAGCCGATCCATGGATGTGGATTTGATTATTATGGGAACATTGGGGGCAGCAAGTGTTTCCGAAAGAATACTGGGCAGCGTCACCGCCAAAGTCATTGAAAAAGCCGGCTGCCCGGTCATGGCAATTCCCGCTGAATGTACTTATAAACCGATCAACCGAATCCTTTACGGGATGCGAATGGACGAAAACGAATTTGGCGTCATTGATCAGTTGGTTGAGTTTGCCGGATTTTTTGATGCAAAGGTGTATTGTACCCATGTCCGTACCGATAAAGAGTATTGGAGCAAACTGGAACTCAACTCCTTTGAACACCTATACCACCTTGAAAATGAAGGGAAACTGCAATTTTATGTATTTAATCATGAAGACGTTGTAAGAGGCCTTCGCCGGTTTATAGATGAAAATGGCATAGATATTTTGTCTCTGACTACACAGAAAAGAGATTTGATAGATAAGTTCTTTGATCAGAGTCTGACCCGGGAGATGGTCCTTTATACCGATATTCCTCTTTTGGCCTTTCACGGATAACTTACGGTAAAATGAAAAGGATATTATTTCCCACAGACTTCTCACCTGCAGCGCATAACGCCTTTAGCTATGCGCTGCATTTGGCTGAAAAATATCAGGCTGAAATTGTATTGTTCCATACTTTCCACTATGCCGCTACGGGCGAGTTTTATATTTCCCCGGAGTTGATAGACCGGGTAAATCTTGAACAGGAAGGCCTGGCAAAGGAAGAATTTCAGCGGTATATAAACCGTGTAAAAACCGAATTGAACAAAGAAGTTCCGGTTCAATCCAAAATTTCCTATTCTTTTGCCATTGACGGAATTTTGAACGCGGTGGAAGAAACCCAAGCCGATGCTATTGTCATGGGCACTTTAGGCGCAGGTAATGCCGTCGGCAGATTTTTTGGAAGTGTTACCTCTCAGGTAATCGAAAAGGTGAAAATTCCGGTTTGGGCAATCCCTGCCAAAGCCGTATATGAAGATTTGAAAGACATTCTTTACTCCACCAATTTTGAGGAAGAGTCCTTTACTGTGCCGCCTTTCGTTACAGACCTTGCCGCCCATTTTAACGCCCATCTGACCTGTATCCATGTTAATAAAAATTCCGAAGATCCCTGGAACCGGCTGAGTGTTGCCGTGAAAAAAGATCGTTTGCTTTCTAAGGAGAAACCGATGGACTTTTTTGTATTGCATGAAACCGATGTATGGAAAGGGCTTCAGAGTTTTCTTGAAAAAAATCCCACAAACCTTTTAGTAACCCTTACGCATCCGCATAGTCTTTTTGAACGAATTATGCATACCAGCCTCACCCGAAAAGCGGTTTTGGAGAGCGAAACCCCTTTACTGGCACTTCATCATTGATTGAAACGGAAAATTCACATGCAAACCATCCTGCTTCCCATTGATTTTTCACCACCTTCGCGACACGCCTTTCAATACGCTGCAAGGCTGGGATCCCAATTTGGATCCAAAGTTATACTCCTTCATGTTTATTCACCGGAAACCGTCGAACCTTTTGCTCCCTTATTTTTTCAAAAAGCACTGATGAACCAACAAGAGGACATCGCGCTTTCGCATTTTGAGGAATTAAGAAAAGATCTCTCCTCCGATATCGCAGAGAAAATCAGCCTCGAATTTAGGCTGATTATGGGGCCGGTAGTCCAGGAAATCCTTACCCTCAGCGAACAAATCAAGCCCAATCTGATCGTGATGGGAATGCGCGGAGGAAACTATACCCTTCAGAAAATTATGGGTACGGTTACGCATTCGGTAATCCAGCAGTCTTTTTTTCCGGTAATGGCCATTCCCGAAACATCTGCCTTTTCCGAAATACGAAATATCGCTTATGCCACCAACTTTGAGCAGGACGACATCAAAGCCATTGGCCAGGTACTTCAGTTTTCCCGGAAAATGAAAGCCAAAGTTCACTGTATCCATATCCGAAAAAATGGCAATACCGATAATGAGTATAAACAGCAGATACTCCAAAAAGCGTATCAGCATGACCTTATCATGGATACCATTGATTTTGATACTCTTGATTACACAAATGTAGTCGAGGGGCTTAATCATTTTGTGGATATCGCTGAAATTGATCTGCTGGTACTCTTAACTCATCATCGCGGGGTTTTCAGCCAGATTTTTTATTCCAGCAATACCCGTAAAATGGCCCTCCAGGCAAAGGTTCCCCTATGGATATTTCAGATCGGACATGTACCTCCTTATCCAATGGGAAATAGCAAGGAAAATCGTAAATTACCTGCATCAAACGACCCCATGCATGGAGCTACCTGAAATGAATTCTTCGGAAATGGATGAAAAATCATTGATCCGGAATAAAAACTTACTGATAGCCCTCATCGAATCGGCAGTGGATGGGATTATTATTATTTCGAAGATAGGATTTATTGAATCCGCCAATCCCGCTGCGGAAAAACTTTTTGGGTATCACGAGGGGGAATTACTGGGTAAAAAAATCAACCTACTCATGCCGGAACCTTTTTATTCCCGGCATGATGGTTATATCCAAAACTATCTGAACACCGGGCAGAAAAAGATCATTGGTATCGGAAGAGAAGTTACCGGACTGAAAAAAGACGGAACGACTTTTCCTTTTTATCTCAGTGTAAGTGAAGTGGATCACGGGGAAGAAAAGATATTCGCAGGAATTATTCACGACCTCACCCAGCAAAAAGAAGCCGAGGCAGAATTAAAGAAATATTCGGAAAAACTGGAGCAACGTGTAGAGGCCCGCACCGAAGCTCTTGCCCAGGCAATCAATGAGCTTGAAATTGAAATAAAAGAGCGCAAACAAGCCGAACAAACGCTGATTCAACACCAAAAAAAAATCCAGATGGCTCTGGAAAAAGAAAGAGAACTCAACGAGCTTAAGTCGCGTTTTGTTTCGATGGCCTCGCATGAATTTCGCACACCGCTCGCTACCATACTTTCTTCAATCTCCCTCGTCACCCGATACGAAGGCAAAGAGCAGGAAGATAAACGGGAAAAACATATCAACCGCATTAAATCCAATGTTCATCACCTGACCAATATCCTCAACGATTTTTTGTCCCTCAGCAAACTCGAAGAAGGAGTCGTCGAAATCAATCCCGTGGCTTTTGATTTTGTCCAATGGATAAATGACCTGATCGAAGAGTTGGAAGAACATAAAAAGGAAGGGCAGCAATTTTTGTATTCCCATCAAGGAACGGAAAACCAAGTCGAACTAGACCCGCATCTGATGAAAAACATCTTGTTTAACCTCGTTTCCAATGCGATCAAATATTCAGCGGAAGATAAAAAAATCGGCATTTACTCCCAGATCACGGAGGACCGCCTAATTCTGAAAATCGAAGATGAAGGAATGGGCATCCCGGATACCGATCAGCCTTATATGTTTGAACGATTTTTCCGGGCCAAAAACGCCACTAATATTCAGGGAACCGGACTTGGACTCAGCATTGTAAAAAGGTATATTGAGCTTATGCATGGACATATTTCTTTTTCCAGCATTTATGGAAAAGGGACAATCTTTACCCTTCAACTACCTCGAAAATTGTTTTTATCATGAAAAAAATACTCCTCATCGAAGATAACGCGGACATGCGGGAAAATACCGCAGAGATACTGGAGCTGGCAGGTTATGATATTTTGACTGCCGAAAATGGAAAAGCAGGCGTAAAAATTGCTCAGGAAAACCTGCCGGACTTGGTTATATGCGATATTATGATGCCGGAACTGGACGGTTACGGAGTTTTACACATGCTGAGCCGCAATACAAAAACTGCCGGAATTCCCTTTATTTTCCTTACCGCCAAAGCCGAAAAAACCGACTTCCGCAAAGGCATGAACCTCGGCGCAGACGATTATATCACCAAACCCTTTGATGAACTCGAATTGCTCGACGCCGTCGAAATGCGTATGAAAAAACACGAATCCCTCCACAAAGAAGTGGAAAGGGATATTGAAGGGATCAACAAGTTTATTGACGAGGCAAGGGGAATGTCTGCGCTGGAAGAGCTTTCCCAAAACCAGGAATCGCGGATTTACCGGGAAAAAGACATTATCTTTTCTGAAGGCAGGCACCCGCATGGACTCTGGTTTGTCAACAGCGGAAAGGTAAAAACCTATCGCACCAACGAAGACGCCAAAGAATATATCACCGGACTTTACAAACAAGGTGATTTTATTGGTTATACATCATTGCTTCAGGATACCCCCTATACCGAATCTGCGATGGCACTGGAGGACACCGAAGTTTTGATGATTCCCCGCGAGGATTTCTTCTCGCTGATGTACAACAACCGGGATGTATCACACAAATTTATCAAACTCCTTTCCCACGACCTTAATGAAAAAGAAGATCAGTTGCTGCATCTGGCATACGATACCGTGAGAAAGAGAGTAGCCGATGCCTTGCTCCTGCTTCAGAAGCGGTATCAGGAAGAAAAAAAGAGTACGTTTGCCATGCCTATTTCCCGCGAAAACCTCGCCAGCCTTGTAGGATCATCCAAAGAATGTGTGATACGGGTACTCTCCGAATTTAAATCCGAAAATATCATTGAAACCCAGAAAAGTGAAATCCGGATTTTGGATTCGGACAAACTTTCGCAGGTGCGGTACTAGGCCATGACCATTCCACCGTCCACATTAAACACCTGTCCGGTGATATAGGAAGACCGGTCGGAGGCCAAAAACACACAAAGGTTTGCCACATCGGCCACTTCCCCTGCGCGTTTGAGCGGGATATTTTCCAGCCATGCGGCCAATTCCTTTTCCGGAAGTTCCGCGGTCATTTCCGTAGCGATAAAACCGGGAGCTACGACATTGGCACGTATTCCACGGGAGCCTACTTCACGGGCAAGCGATTTGGTAAAGCCAATCATTCCGGCTTTAGAAGCCGCATAATTTGCCTGACCGGCATTTCCCTGAAGGCCTACCACCGAGCTAATATTAATAAAACTGCCTGCACGTTTGCGAAGCATGGATCGAAGAGCCGCTTTTGTGGTGTAAAAAACACTGTTGAGGTTCGTATTGATGACATTGTTCCACTGATCTTCACTCATCCGAAGCAGAAGATTATCCTGAGTAATGCCCGCATTATTCACCACAACGTCGAGTGCGCCAAACTGCTCAAAAACATCGTCCACCACTTTCTGAATCACTGCGGCATCGGCAGCGTCGGCCTGAAAAGAAACGGCCCGGACACCCTGTCCGGTGATGTAGTTTTCCAGTTCTTTTGCCTTTTCAGCAGATGACCGGTAGGTAAAAGCGACATTTGCACCCTGACGGGCAAACTCTTCTGCAATGGCCTTCCCGATTCCCCGGGTTGCTCCGGTAATGAGTGCGGTTTTTCCTTCGAGTAATTTCATATAAAGCGGTGGTTAAATCTTTTGCGCGAATATAAAAGATTTACAATAAATACACGGAAACCTCTTTTTTTTCGCCTGTCGTTTCAAACGATACATGTTGCTGGAGAGTGGTAGCCAGTTCCATCCCGATAAAGTCTGCTGAAACCGGCACGAGGCGATGCCCCCGATCTATCATTACCGCGACCTGTATCGTTTTGGTACCTGCCTGTAACAAGATCGAAACCACATTCAGCATCGTCACCCCGCTGTAAAGCACATCATCAACGACGACAACAGCCTTTCCGGAAAGTTTTTCAATGTCAACAGAAAGACTTACCCCCATTCCGGGAGATTCAGAGCGATCCAGCCCGGCTTTTACCAGGATGATCTCCCGGTTGCTGAGTTCCCGCAAAAAATCGGCGAGTTCTTTAGCGAGAAAACCACCCCTTTCATCAATCCCCATAATATAAATTTCCTTTTCCAGATAATTGGCTTCATAAATCTGGTAAGCCATTCTTTTTAGTTTGGCAAAGATGGCGGTTTGGTCCAGGATTTTTACTTTGGTTACAGACATAGGATTGGACAATAAGTACAAATAAACACACCAACGGGCGATGTGTCAAATGTAAGAAAAAATCCGGGCGGGCGGCAAAGAATGTATTGCTTAGGGTAGTTTACGCTGTAATTCTACGGCTTGGTTGTGGTAGTAATGTCCGGGGTCGCGTATGATCGAATCCAGAATTGTACGGGTCCTTTCCAGATCACTCGCTTTTAGCCGGGCAAGTGCCTTGTACCACATCGTCTGTTCGGGTACAAAAGAGGTTCGGTCAAGAACCTCCGCAGCTTCTGTCGGAGCGTGGAGTTCCAGCAAAGATATGGCGAAGTAAAAATCGGCTTCAGAGTATTTCGTTGTATCAATCAATAGCTGTTCTCTATATTTTTCAGTATATCGGAGGTAATCACCTTTGCGGTAAGCTGCATACATTTGATTGAGCTGTTCCCGGTCGCCTCCGGCTCCGAGGGTTTCAGGCGCGCGCGGAACCTCATAATAAGCCGAAAACAAAGCTTCTGGGGACAATCGTTTTGAGCGGAGTATGCTCACACTTATTCCGGCAACGGCAACGAGAATGAGTACAACTGCTGCAAGAGAAAACCATTTTCTTCGAGCAACCGATATTCGTTTTTTCTCTGAAGAAATCTCCTGGTAGATTTTGCGAAGATTTGTTTTTTGGTCTTCCTGCCCGGCCGTCCAGATTGCCCAATGAGTCAGTAGTTGTAAATGATATTGTTCATTAAAATCTTCATTTTCTCGGCAGACTCGCTCAAAATCCGCCGATTCCGTAGGAGTCATCCTACCCTGAATGTATTTTTCTATCTGCCGGGTGGTTTCCGATTTTTCTTCTGATTCCATGTTTTCCGAAATCATATCGTGCGATCTTTTCTTTTTTCCAGTAATTGTCGGAGTTTACTCATACAGCGATGTTTCTGACTTGCCAGACTGTTTGCATTTTTAAATCCCAACCTTTCCGTGAGTTCCTCCACTTCAAAACCATAATATTCAGACTCAACCAAAATCTGTCGGCATTTTCCACCGATTTTATCCAACAATAAGAGGATCTGATTCATGTCCTCACTTTCGATCAATCGCATAAGTGTGGTTTTTGCCTCTGTTTTCATATTAGGCAAAAGCTCTACCTGCTCCTTAATAGAAGAAGACGAATTTTTTCTGACACGATCAACACACCGGTTACAAAAAGATTTGTACAGGTATCCGGTCAGATTGCCTTCCGACTGAAATGCCTCATTATTAATCCGGTTACAAAGGCCAATTATCGCGTCTCCATACGCATCAACTGCCTCGTCTTCACCAAGGTGATATTTTCGTTGTCCTTTCCTCACAAAATCCACGTGCCGATGGTAGAGATAGCTCGTAATACGCTGTCGCAACATGCCCCCCTGCTTGATTCCGGAAATGATTTCCGCATCAGAGTAATTTTGATCGGTTTCATTGCGCATAGTGAAGGCGGAAAACAAAAATATCGAAGAAACTAAAAAAAATGGGTGATTGACAGAATAAATTGTCGTGTAATATATGAAAAGCGCCTCCTGTAGGCCAGTACAGGAGGCTTAATTGCTGACAATTTTTTCCTTTAGCAGAATTATACAAAGTCAACGATTGTAAAAATAGTAACTTAAGACGAAATACAAAATCTTTAAGCGGTATGAAAAACCTCTGCTTCACACATGTCGTTACGCTTTACGTCGTTTTTCTTTGTTTCTCGCTAAACCTTCAGGCACAGCCGGGCAATAGGCCAAGTTTTGCCGTGTGGGACTGCGATGGGCAAGGCATGATGGCACCTCCCCCGAGTTGGACGGCAGTCGGCCAAACCATGGCCCTGCTCGATTCTGTGAGTTATGCATTCCCCACGGGAACCACGGCTACGGATGTTAAATTTGTTTTCCAGTTTGAAGACTCCTCCGGAAAAATTCTTGATGTTCTCTACCCTGTCGTCGGATCAAAAGCTTATGAGTTGACTTACAACTTATCGAGCCTTCCTGCGGATGTCACACTAAGTACCTCTCCGGCCGGTATGGATTTGAGTTTCCGACTGAATACCCAGACTGTACAACCCACATCCGGAAGTTTTATTAAAGTCTATTACGAAGTCTGGACCCAAGATGCTTCTGTCCCGGGGTCCGTATTTAAATTGCTGGACGGGCAGACAAAAACTTCTTGGTATAAACACAGCCTTTCGTGTAACAAGCTGATGGGAAAAGCCCGAGTCGGGCTGTTTGGCCGAACCGAGATTCAGGCAAACCCCAATCCATTCAACGATTACCTCTATATCGTTGCTGAAACCGAAACATCGGTTGTAAAAATTATGGATTCACAAGGCAGAACGATCCGCGTGCTGACTGTTCCGGCAGGAGATCGCCCCGTTCGTTTTCCTACCGAAGACATTCCCGCAGGTTTGTATTTTCTGCAAAAACAGACCTCCTACGGTATTGAAACTCTTCCCATGGTAAAAACTCATTGACAAAGGTATTCCGGGCCAAATTTTGAATTTTGGCCCGGAATCCTGATTTTTTGAGAAATTGCCAGAAGCCTATGTATTACTCCCTGTCAACAATTCGGTTTTACCCGCTTTTTTTGTTTTTATATATGGGAATTCCTGCTGCCATGGCTCAGTCCTCCCAGCAAGCAGAAGATTTGGCCCATGCACAAAAATGGATGGACGAAGCCTATATATATTTTCAGCAAAATCCCGATACAGCCATCTATTACCTTTTAAAGGCATTGCCGCTATTTGAAAAACATTCCGAATGGGAATCTTATAGCAGTTGTATGAATGGCCTTGTTGCCTGTTACATGGGGAAAGAGGATTATCTGTTGGCGGAAAATTACGGGCAGGAAACCTTGCTTTTTATCCGGAAACACCTCGGTAAAAAGGTGGAAGTTTACGCCGATGCCCTCAATAACATGGGTACTTTATACCGGCTTCAGGGCAACCTCAACCTGGCGTTGGAGAACTATGAAGAAGCGCTGTCCATTACCGAAAATCAGGACTCGCTCGCGCCGCTTGCCATATCCCGCCTATATTACAATATGGGTATTATTTACCGAAGAAGAGGGGAACCGGATCGCGCAATCAAATTTCATGAAAAGGCTCTGGCCAATGGCAGTCAGGAGTTACCATCAAACGATCCCCGGTTGATTCAGATTCTGTTTGCGATGGCAAGAGTATATACCGATCAAAAAGCCTGGAATGAAGCTCTCCATACCAACCTCCGCTGCCTGCAACTACTCGAAAGCGGTAATCCGGAGAAAACCTTCCGGGAAAAAATTAATGTGCATCATCAGCTTGCTCAGATTTATCTGGATCAGCAAAAAACGGATAGTGCTGCTTTTTATATTGACCAGGCAGACCGTATTCACGCCCGGTTTGGCCATTACCGGGAACAAGTAGGAGAGAATATTCGAGGAGAAATTGACCGAATCAAACACAATTACCCTCGGGCACTCGTTCATTATCGAAAAGCCTTACAAATGAGGTTGGAAGAATGGGGAAGCCTGGGTACTAACCCTGATATCGCAAACTCTTTTAAAACAATCGGAAGCCTGTTTGAAGAAACCGGTAAATACGACTCTGCCATTGTCAACTACTACCAGGCGTTGCAGTTTTTATGTAAACCCTACAAAGGCAAACTTCCCGCAGCGGCTGACATACTACACCCCTTTGATGTCATCCCCGTGCTGGAATCTATTGCCCGGACTTCTATGGCCGGCAACCCAAAATCGTATGCAAAAACTGCTATACAAGCCTGTTTGCTGGCAGATACAACCATTGCTCGCTTACGCCATACTTATCAGGAAGATAATGCCAAACTACAACTGGGCCAGAAATTCCGCAACACCTATGAAACCGGGATAAAACTGTTTTTTCAGCAATTTCAGGAAACCCATAATACCGCCTTTCTCGAAAAAGCATTCCTTTTTTCCGAAAAATCGCGATCTATGGCTCTGACCGACGCACTCCAATCCACAGGTGCCAAACTCAGCGTCGGTATTCCCGATAGCATTAGCAGAAAAGAACAACAAATTCTCATCAATAGAACTTTTTATCAGGAAAAACTATTTCAGGAAACCCTCAAAGGAGATCAGGCAGATACCGTAAAAATCAAAAAATGGAAAGAGGCACTTTTTAATGCAGAAGAAGCTTACCACCGCTTTATCCGCTATCTGGAATCTGCATTTCCGGCTTATTTTCAGCTAAAATATGACCCCTCTTCTTTATCTATTGCAGAGGTGCAGAAACAGTTTCCGGACAAAAATACTACACTGTTGGAGTATTTTTGGGGAGAAAAAAATATTTACATTTTCCTCCTTACCACTCAGGGAATTAGCGGTCATTCGTTGTCCAAAACAGATGATATGACCCAGGCCGTTGACGGACTTCGCTATTTTCTACACAAGCCTGATTATTCGCCGGAGGTTTTACAGAAATTTGTCCGAAACAGCAACATTTTATATAAAGGGCTGATTTCGCCCATATTAGGAAATCGCGATTCCGGAAAATTATTGATCATTCCCGATGGACCGCTCTCCTATATTCCCTTCGAAATTCTGCTTAGTAAAGCTATTCAGAGCGATTCCCTACTGAAGTCTTCGGATTTTCGTTCTATGCCCTATCTTATCCGGAAGTTTGAAATCGGCTACGGACTTTCTGCGCGATTATTTTTCCATGAATTACCCCCGTCAACCAAACCCAGGAAACTGTTGGGAGCGTTTTCACCCATTTACCCCGATTCATTGTTACTCACCTACAGCAGAGAAAACGCAATAGACATTACGGCCACCCAAAAAGGGACCCTATTTCTCGACCACGACGCTACTAAATCAACATTTAAAACACAGGCTGGGCATTTTCGCATACTACATCTTGCTATGCACGGATTTTCAAACGAAAAAGAACCGCTGCTTGCACATTTGCTTTTTTCAGGTGAACCCGATAGCAGCACCCAACTCTACGCATTTGAGTTATACAATATGCTCATTCCCGCAGATTTGGTCGTCTTAGCAGCCTGTGAAACCGGAGATGGAAAATTAATACCGGGCGAAGGCATCATGAGTCTGGCAAGAGCTTTCCGATATGCAGGTAGTGCCGCCATGGTAAGTAGCCTGTGGAAAGCCGACGGGCGTTCAACATCCGATATTTTACAATCATTTTACCACGATTTATTTGAGGGGCATTCCAAAACTGCGGCTCTACGTCAGGCCAGGCTGCGTTTCCTTGATCAATGCACACCCGACCTGGTGCACCCCTATTATTGGGCCAATCATATCCTTATTGGCAACCCGGCGCCGCTAAATACAGAAATACCGGGCTGGGTTTATATCGGAATCTTAGCTTTGATAAGTACCGTTCTTATATTTATTTTTTTTCTCAGAAAAAAAATGAAAAATCCGATGATTAGAGCATAAACCTTACGTGTTGTAATAATTGAGGACGCAGGCGGCGGCATGTCGTTTTATCTGCGAAATCACAAAACTTATTGTAACACACTCAAATTAATGGTTTATGAAAAACAAAAAAGATCAATTGCTTGAGCAGTTTGATGCTTTCAAACTCAACGAAGTGAAAACTTCCAGCCGTATCAAAGGTGGACAGAAGCCCGGCGACACTGCGTCCTATGTTGAGCACACTTATGATGGGATTTCTTTCGATCATATATTCCATACGGATGATAAGTTTGCTGCGGTGGGAAAATAATTACCCCAAAATGATTTATTAATTCATCAGGTAAACACGCCAGTAATCGCCCTGATGGCTGGCGTGTTTTTTTACCCTATACCCAATGGTCATCATCAGTTCCCAAAACAGCGACATTTCTACCGGCGAAGTCATGGACTGGCTGAGAAGTATGGGTACGCCCGTTTACCGTATCAATGGTGAAGTTTTTGAGGCGGCTTTAGGTGAATTTGAGATGAACATCCGCCCGGAAATGCCTGCTTCCCTGACCCTCGAAGTAGAAGGAAAACCGGTTGCACTCGAAGACATTACCGCATTCTGGTTTCGGCGTTCGGCGATAGACAATACCGCCGCTTCCCGGCTGGAATCATACTCTGCTTCGCCAGACTTAAAAAAACAAATGCTGGGGCATTTGGGCATGGAGTCATCCGCTTTACAAACCGCTTTTTTTTCCTGGCTTTCCGACAAGAAAACACTGGGCAATTATCGCGAAAAAGGCATGAACAAACTCGCTGTCCTGCAAATGGCTCGGGCCACAGGACTGGAAGTCCCCGCGACACTTGTCACCAATTCTAAAGAAAAACTCAGAACTTTTGCCCGGCAATACCCCGAAATGATTACCAAATGCCTATCGGAAGTCAGATCATTTCAGTTGGAAGGGAAAATGATGGGCATGTACACCAGCACCCTTGACATCGCCGAAGTTGAAGATTTGCCAGATTTTTTCGCACCGTCGTTGTTTCAGCAAAATATTCAAAAAGAGTTTGAACTCAGGGTCTTTTACCTCGCGGGGGAAGTATTCTCCATGGCTATTTTCTCTCAGCTTGATCCTGTAACTGCCGTGGATTTCCGGCAGTACAACCACGAAAAAAACAACCGGGTAGTGCCCTACGCACTCCCGGACGATATCACAGACAAGATTCGCAAACTAATGAGTGCTCTTTCGCTCAATACTGGTTCTGTGGACATAATCAAATCCACTGACCGGAAATATATTTTCCTTGAAGTCAATCCGGTCGGGCAATTTGGGATGGTATCAAAGCCCTGTAACTATTTTCTCGAAAAAAAGATCGCGCAGTTTTTAATGAGTAATACCGCATGAAACAGCCCGAAATACTACAGAAAAAAATAACCGGTGAATTGCCGGTTTTGTACAATCTTCTCAAAGAAATGAAAAGCGATCCTTCTCTGGTTCGTTTTGTATCCAGTACTCGCCATCAGACCCGCCTTTACGGAACCGGATTTTTTTATAAACCCCTATCCCGATTTGTATCTCAACATGGAACTACCTGTAATGACCCGGACGGACAATAAGTGTTTTATGCTTTTTGCCTCCTGCATTCCTGTAAAAGGATTTGCCAAAAGCATCATTGCCGATATTCAACGGGAACAATACCTGCCTGTGCCCAACCTTCTGGCAGATATCCTGATTGAAAATCGAGGGGTTTCTATAGGTGAAATCAAAAACCGGTATCAGCATCAGTATGACGAAGGGTTGGATAGCTATTTCCAGGAACTGGCCCGCTCCGAATGGGGATTTTTTACAGAAGACCCTGACTGTTTCCCGCCATTATCGCTGGAATGGGATCATCCATCGGCGATTACTCATGCCATTCTGGATATAGATCAATCAAGGCATTATGAGTTAACACCCGTCATAAAAGAATTGGATGAACAGGGATGTAAAGCGTTACAAATCAGAGGATTTGGAGAGATTGATACGCTCTCTATGGAAGAATGGCTGGAGGCAGCCGAAGATACCGGAATTTTTTCGCTGGAAATGATTCTTCCCTTATCTGCTTTCCGCTCTGTAAGTGAAGCAGAAAAAATGATACTGCGATACTGTCGGATTGTTTCGCTGACACTGTATGGGGCTGAAAATGAAGGATTTGCAAACACTACACACCCCGCTTCCGAAGACATTATTTACCTTACCCGACAAGCCGTCACCCCATATTCAAAAGAGCTAAGCGGTCCCGAGTTTTTTACGACCAATATTCATGCCTTTACTGAAGCACAACATTTCAACCTCGGACTAAATCGGAAAATAACGGTAGATATAAGGGGCAATATTCGGCATTTTCCGGGTCATAGCAGGGTATTTGGGCATATATCGTCAGATACATTGACCGCAGTCGTGGGCACAAAAGAATTTCAGGCTGTCTGGCAAACCCCTGTTGATAAGATTGAAAACTGTAAAGAATGTGAGTTTCGATATATGTGTGCGGACAATAGCGAGGTTGTGCAAAAAGGTGAAAAAATTTACAGACTCACTACTTGCACTTATAATCCCCGAACAGGCGAGTGGCAATAAAAATAGTAAACCCTATGGCTGGTTTCCCTTATTACAAACAGTTGGATGTGATGGATTGCGGTCCTACTTGTATAAGGATGATCGCCAGGCATTACGGGCGCCATTATACACTAAAAACCCTCAGGGAAAAAAGTACGGTGGATCGGGAAGGCATTTCGCTACAAGGGATCGGTGAAATCGCCGAAGCCGTTGGTTTTCGGTCTTTGGGGGTAAAACTGGACTTTGATACTCTTGCAAAAGAAGCCCCCCTTCCAGCCGTTGCACACTGGAACCAGAACCATTTCGTCGTAGTCTATAAGATAAAAAATGACAAGATTTACATAGCCGACCCCGCCTACGGTATGCTGGTCTATTCGAAGCAGGATTTTATTAAAAGTTGGGCATCGGACCGTCAAAATGGTGCCGAAAGCGGCATCTTGCTGCTTTTGGAACCCGGCCCCGATTTTTTGGAAAGAGAAGAAGAAAAACAGGATAAAAGCAGCTTCCGGTTTCTGTTCCGATACCTATCCCCATTCCGCAAATACCTCACACAGTTGTTTTTTGGCCTGATTCTCGGGAGTTTGTTTCAGTTGATATTTCCCTTTCTGACTCAGGCCGTAGTAGATTTTGGCGTAGGTACGCGAAATGTGGGATTTGTTTATTTGATCCTTATCGCTCAACTGGTGCTTTTTGCGAGCCAGATGGCGATGCAGTTTATTCAGGCATGGATACTTATTCACCTTAGTACACGCATAAATATTTCCATTCTTTCAGATTTCCTGATTAAGCTGATGAAACTGCCAGTGGGCTTTTTCGACAGTAAAAAAACTGGCGACCTGATGCAGCGAATTGGCGATCACCGGAGGATTGAACTATTTCTTACCGATGCGGTACTCAATAGCCTATTCTCACTATTTACCCTTGTGATTCTGGGGTTCGTTTTGGCTATTTACAGCCTGCCCGTATTTTTCATTTTCCTTACCGGAAGTACCTTATATGTAGGCTGGATTCTGCTTTTCCTGAAAAAAAGAGCACAACTGGATCACAAGAGTTTTGCCCAAATGGCAGCAGAACAGAGCAATATCATCCAGTTGATCACCGGAATGCAGGAAATCAAACTTAACAATATCGAAAGATCAAGGCGGTGGGAATGGGAACGCATTCAGGCAAAGTTGTTTCGTATTAATCTCAAAAAACTGAGTCTCACCCAATACCAGCAAGGCGGTGCGCGGTTTTTTAACCAGATACAGAATATACTCATTATTTTCATTTCTGCCCAGGCTGTGATTGAAGGCGATATGACCATGGGCATGATGATGGCCATCACCTATATCTCAGGGCAGTTGAACACCCCTATCGGACAGTTGATATCCTTTCTGCAACAGGCACAGGATGCCAAAATAAGCCTGGAACGTCTGGGGGAAATACATAACAGCCAGGACGAAGATGAAGAGGGAGGAATAGCAAATGATTTTTTCCCCTCTGACCGAAGTATCAGCATCCGCAACCTCGGTTTTCGTTACGGGGGGACAGGAAGTGCAGAGGTATTGAGCAACCTCAGCCTGCATATTCCCAAAGGAAAAATTACGGCGATTGTCGGAGCGAGTGGCAGCGGAAAAACCACCCTGATCAAACTCCTGCTTAAATTTTACCCGCCCCAGGAAGGACAGATTCAGATCGGTAATATTCGATTGGAAGATATACGCAGCCACAAATGGCGAAACAGTTGTGGCGTAGTCATGCAAGACGGATTTATCTTTTCCGACAGCATCGCCAATAATATTGCCATGGAGGAAACCATAGATAAGTATCGCCTCCAGCAGGCTGTGGCTATTGCCAATATACGCCCGTTCATTGACGAATTACCACTGGGGTTTAATACCAAAATCGGGCAAGAAGGACTGGGACTGAGTGGGGGGCAGAAACAACGTATTCTGATCGCTCGTGCGGTTTACAAAAACCCCGACTATCTATTTTTTGACGAAGCCACCAGTGCCCTTGACGCCACCAACGAAAGACAGATCATGGAAAATCTGGAAAATTTTTTTATAGGCAAAACCGTAATCATCGTTGCGCATCGCTTGAGCACTGTAAAAAATGCAGACCAGATCATCGTTTTGGATAGGGGAAAAGTAGTAGAAACCGGGCATCATTCGACCTTGGTGGACCATCGTGGGCAATATTATTCACTGATCAAAAACCAGTTGGAACTGGGCAACTAATGACGGAGAACCTTTACCATAACGGACAGAAGCTTGAAGCACCTCAAATTGAGCTTTATAGTGAGGAAGTACAAGAAATAATGGGGACTATCCCTCCCTGGATAATTCGGCGAGGAATGGTAGTGATGTTAGTCCTGGTATTCGGATTGCTGGCGCTTTCAGCATTGGTTCATTATCCCGATATGATTTCTGCGAGGATCACACTGACCACGACGTCTCCCCCCATAAGAATTTTCGCCCGTGCAAACGGGAAAATCACCCAATTGTTGGTTGAAAATCAGGCTATTGTGTCAGAAGGAACTTATTTGGCGGTCATTGAAAACGCTGCGAATACCGCCTCCGTTTTTGCATTGGAAAAACTTTTAAACAAAGGCCTCGCTGATCATACAAAAATCACCGAGTGGCCTGCTTTTGACGATCTGGGAGAATTGCAAGGTGCGTATTCAGCTTTTATCCATGCGCGGGAAAATGGTCATTTTTATGCACAGAGCAGCACCTTTCGCGGCGCACAGCAGGTCTTATTGTCGGAGCAGGCAGAAGAATTACGGGCGATGAACCAAAACCTCGAAGAGCAACGCACTTTACTTCAGCGGGAAACTGCCATTGCAAAGGCGCAATTTAGAGCCTCGGAAACCCTATACGCCGAAGGCGCCATATCTAAAGTAGAACTCGAAACCAAAGAAGCTACCCTGCTTCAGAAAGAATTGGCGGCGAAACAGTTACATTCCTCTATTTTCCAAAACAATATACAGATCAGTGAATACCAAAAAAAAATACAGGAGATCCGGCAGGAAAATCTACATTCCGGTTTTTCGTTTGATCTGAACATCAGCGATGCCTTTCAGCAGTTGAGTGCGGGGATTGAAAACTGGAAACAAAACTACCTGATTGTCGCCCCGCAGAAAGGACGTGTGGAATACCTCGATATCTGGGCCGAAAATCAGTATGTAAAAACAGGTGCAGAAGTAATCAGCATTGTACCCGATTCAGAGGAAGTTTTGGGCAAAGCAATTGTTTCTTCGCTCAACGCAGGTAAAATACAAACCGGACAAAAAGTAAATATTAAACTTGACAACTACGATTATCGGGAGTTTGGGATGCTTTCCGGTGAAATCAGGAACATTTCAAGCCTTGCAAAAGATGGACAATATATCCTCGATATTCAACTGAGTAACGGGCTTCTAACGACGTATAAAAAAACCATCCGGTTTCAGTCAGAAATGTACGGCCAAGCGGAGGTCATTACCCAGGACATCAGTCTGCTGGACAGGATATTTTTCCAGTTTCGGGAGCTGCTGACGCCAACAGTGGTTAATGGTTAATTTGAGGTATAAACCCCCAACGAAACCCGCGAGTTCCTCTTTTAAAAAACCAGGATATCCTTTATTACAATTACAGAAAATTATATAGCCTGCCAACTAGTCATCCAAAAATCCACTTACGGCCTGCTTTAGTTCAGATATTTTATAAGTGACGTAGTTCCACAAGTTTGCAGGACGAGCAGAATCATACTGATGTACCAGTGTATTCCGCCTGTTAATTGCCTGATCCTGACCAGGAAAATAAAACTGGAGTTTCAGTAATTGGTAGGCAGCTTCCCCTATTATTGCGAGTTCCCGCTCCACAGAAAGAATGGTTTTCAGATCATTACAAAATTCTTCTTCCGTATTGATCCCATCCAGATGAACCTTTTCGATGTCTTCGATACACTGAAGAATATCAAACAGATATTTTTTCTCTTTCCTGGTCATAGATTAATACCTTGGTTTCATCAACTTCAGCCTTGAAGTAGGGATTTCTAAGCCCTGGATACCACACCAAATCGACAGAGTGCCCCAGCAATTTCTCCGCCTCATCCTGAAAAGCAAAAAAATAGTCTATCGAATCTGCACCAGACAGATTGGCGTGATTTAATTCATACAAAAAATCAATATCCGAATCGGGTCCAAATCTGGTAGTTAATGCAGAGCCAAACAGCCATAACTTGCTGAAGTGATACTTCAGGCAAAGATTTCTGATTGCGTCAATATATGGCTTTAATTCTGCGTTCATCTTCCTAAAGATACGAATTATTACCGAAATTGGTCACAGAAAAAGCCGTAAGCAATACGCCTACGGCTCCGAATTTTTTTAGTCGGGATGGGCAGATTCGAACTGCCGGCCCCACGCCCCCCAGACGTGTACTCTAACCGGACTGAGCTACATCCCGAAACCGATTCGATTATTCATCAAATCGGGCCGTAAAGTTACAAATATCTTTTAAAATCAAAAAGATTATCTCGATTAAGGTGAAAGACCTTCATCTTTTTTTCCAGACACAATAATCATGTCAGCTATCCCTCAAAATCAACGAGTATGTATGAATAGAATGTTTTTCATTTGTAATGAGAGTTATTTTTCAGAAGAAATGGAAAATCGGAAGGAAGTTCAATCACCGCAGACTCTGACCCCCGAACAGGACAGCCCTGCATATCTTAAATACCGGATGGAAATCAAAGACCAGATGATCTATGATTTGAATCTGGCACTCAACGAATCGAATATTGTAGCAAAAACGGATATCCGAGGAGTTATCACCTACGTCAACAAGCAGTTTTGCGAAGTCAGCGGCTATTTAGAAGAAGAATTGATCGGTAAAACCCACCGTATCATCAACTCCGGTTACCACAGCAAAGAATTCTTTAAACAATTCTGGCAAACGATTAAGAAAGGAGAAATCTGGAAAGGAGAAATCCGAAACAGAAAAAAAAACGGAGAATTCTACTGGACCGATACTACAATTGTGCCCATTACGGATCCGCAAGGGGCGATAAAAGAATACATTGCCATCCGTAAGGAAATAACGGAAAGAAAACTTGTCGAAATTGCATTGCAAAAACTGAACGAAACCCTTCAGAAGAAAATCGAAGACATGAATAGGTTTTCGTTTATCACTTCCCATAATCTTCGTGCACCTGTCGCTAATATTATCGGGCTGATGCAAATGATGAAAGAAGGACGGGTGAATGCAGAAGAAATTCCCTTGTGGACAGAAAACGTGCTGAAAGTGGGAGAAGAGTTAAACAGCATTGTGAATGATCTCAATCAAACCCTGTCGGTATATTCAGAAGCCGACAATCCCATGACCTTTCACCAGAAAAAAATAAGAAAACCCCAAGATACCCAGATGGTATTCATGATTGATGACGATGCCGTCACCAATTTAATCCATACCCGGATTGCAGCAAAAGAAACCCCCGATGTAAAGGTACGGTCATTCACAGATGCACGGAGCGCCTTAAAGGAAATCTCGGAAAAAAATGAAAAACCTGACCTTATCTTGGTGGACATCAATATGCCGAAAATGAACGGTTGGGAATTTTTGGCTGCCCTTGAAGAGCTGCCTCGGAACCAAACTGACGGAATTGATATTGTCGTACTTTCTTCTTCGATCTTTTCGGAAGATAAGATAAAAGCCAAGTCTTTTACTCTAGTCAGGGATTTTTATACGAAACCATTGACAAAAGAATCGTACAGGGAGATTTTTTTTTAGAAAGATACCACAAATCCCGCCCAGCTATATGGCTGGATGTAGTCAGAGAGAAGATTTCAGTTCCAACAAAAAAGACTTTAATCTCAGCAGCGTTTCACGCATTTGAATCTCCTGCTCAAGTAGGACGTTTTCATTTTTGAGGCGGTCTTTGGCGCCTTTGATCGTAAACTTTCGGACCTTAAGGAGGTACTGAATTTTGCGCAGGGTTTCAATATCCTTGTCGGTATAGACGCGATTCCCCTTACGATTTTTTTTGGGGTTAATTTCGCGAAACTCCGTCTCCCAAAAACGAATCAGAGAGGTTGTCAGGTCAAGTTCCCTGGCAACCTCTCCGATGGTGTAATACTGTTTTTTTATAGGTTCCAGCATTGGATCAGTCCATAGACTCGGTATCCAGAGTGGCCTGTTCCCGCAGAGCTACATATTCTTCAGGAGTGAGGTCTCCGTAGAAATAATCAATCGGGTCAATTTTATTGCCGTTTTTGGCGATTTCGTAGTGGAGGTGGGGGCCTTTGGAGAGGCCGGTATTACCGGTATAACCGATAACGTCTCCGCGTTTTACTTTAGCACCCTGAGCCACCGCGATTTCCGACAAGTGCGCATATTTGGTTACATAACCATACCCACCGTGATCAATCTCGATTTGTTTTCCGTATCCGCCTCTGCTGGTGCCTGCGAGTTTGACGATGCCATCGGCACTGGCATGAACGGCTGTGCCCGTGTTTGCCTGCATATCAAGGCCGGTATGCATTTTACGGAAGCCATGAATCGGGTGCATCCGCATACCAAAGCCGGAGATAATTCTTCCCGGAACCGGTTTGATTGCCGGTGTATGGCGGAGTTCATCTTCTTTTTCTGCCAGAAGACTAAACAGCACGTCGTAGCTTTTGTTTTGAATCTTCACTTTATTATTGAGAATATCCATTCTTTTTTCGGCTTCGCGCAGCGCGTCCGGTTGTTCCGATTTTTTGAAATTGGCTGCACCACCGATACCGCCATTCCAGTAACCGTCATCAATACGGTCGGAGTTGAGCAAACTGCGATAAAACTTATTGTCTTGTTCGTGAAGAGCGTCAACCTGACTTTCTAACGCGGCCAGTTGCCCGTCGAGGTCGGTGACTTTGCTTTGGAGCATGACATTCTGAGACTTCAAATATGCATGTTTGGGATCGTCCAGAACGAAAAAATAGAGAGCAAGCCCCATGACCGCTAACAATCCGGAGACCGAAATGTAGGATAACACCTTGCGTCCCACGGACGCAATGGTTATTCGCTCTGGCTCGAATGTGCAGGTCCCTTCATCATAATAATAACGTATTCTCTTTGCCATATGAACAGGGGTTTGTTTTTTTACCTTATGGAATCCAAGAACAGGTTTTAAATGCAAAAATTACTTGTAAGGTTTTTACCGTTTGTTTAACGTTGTATTCTCACTGAACCAAAGGTAATAAAAATTTTGATAAACAAAACAAACCATCTCGCAATTATTACACATCTGTTAAGGAGGACGGAAAAACAATGAAATCTTCAAAAAATATTCGAAAATCTTATCTTGAATTCTTTACCCAAAAAATACACCAGATTGTAAAATCTGCGCCAATAGTCATAAAAAACGACCCTACGCTGATGTTTACCAATGCCGGTATGAATCAGTTTAAGGATATATTTCTGGGTTTGAAAAATCCAAGCCATAAACGAGTGGCCGATACACAGAAGTGTTTGAGGGTTTCTGGCAAGCACAACGACCTCGAAGAAGTCGGTCACGACACCTATCACCACACCATGTTTGAGATGTTAGGAAATTGGTCGTTTGGTGACTATTATAAAAAAGAAGCTATCGAATGGGCCTGGGAATTACTTACGAATGTCTTCGGAATTGAGCAAGACCGCCTTTATGTCACAGTTTTTGGGGGAGACAAAACCGACAACATCGCCCCCGATGAGGATGCAGAAAATGAATGGAAAAAATGGATTTCTCCCGACCGTATCCTCCGTTTTGGCAAAAAAGACAACTTCTGGGAAATGGGCGACGTAGGCCCTTCCGGCCCCTGTTCTGAAATTCATGTGGATATTCGACCCGATGAAGAACGCCAAAAAATCGCCGGAGCTACCCTCGTCAACAATGACCACCCCCAGGTCGTCGAAATCTGGAACCTCGTTTTTATCCAGTTTAACCGCATCGCCGACGGCTCGCTTCAAGAACTTCCCGACAAACATATAGACACAGGTATGGGCTTCGAACGTCTGTCCATGGTTCTTCAGGGCAAACGTTCTACCTACGATACCGATATCTTTGACAATACCCGCGCTTTCCTTGAAAGAAAAACAGGGCTGGCCTATGTTTCCGCTACCGAAGCCCAACAGGTTGCCTTCCGTGTAGTGGTGGATCATATCCGCGCCATCGTCTTCACCATCGGCGATGGACAGATTCCTTCCAACACCGGAGCGGGTTATGTCATCCGTCGCATTCTGCGACGCGCCTCGCGTTATGCCTTTTCTTATCTCAACCTCACCGAACCCTTCCTCCATGAAATGGTCCAAATCCTTGCCCAGGATTATAAAGGCGTTTTTGATGAAGTAGAGGCTCAAAAGGATTTTATCGCACGTATTATCCTTGAAGAAGAAAGGGGATTCCTCCGAAAACTCGAAAGTGGCTCTCACATGTTTGAAGATTATCTCCGCACTCATCCCGGTGCGGAAGATATTGACGGAGGTTTTGCCTTTAAACTTTACGATACCTACGGTTTTCCCATTGATCTCACCCGCCTCATGGCAAAAGAAAAAGGCCGCAATGTGGATATGGCTGGTTTTGAAAAAAATCTCGAAGCACAACAAAACCGAAGCCGGCAGGCTACCGAAATGACCGCCGGAGACTGGGTGATTGTAAAACCCTTCCAGGATTTGCCCCGATTCCTCGGCTATGACACCCTAAACCTCGAAACTTCCATTCTTCAATACCGCACCATCAAAACGCAGAGTAAATCGCTTTTTCAGATCGTACTCGAAGAAACCCCTTTTTACGGCGAAAGCGGTGGCCAAATCGGGGATAAAGGAACCCTTTCCAACGGAAAAGAAACCCTGCAAATCCTGGATACGAAAAAGGAAAACGAACTGATTGTCCATTTTGTGGATCGGCTCCCCAACGACCCTGCGGGTGCATGGATCGCTGCGGTTCAACCGGATTTCCGCGCGAAAGTAATGGCTAATCACTCCGCAACACACTTGCTACATGCAGCCCTCCGTAATATTCTGGGCACTCATGTAGAACAACGAGGTTCGCTGGTTTCGGACAAACTTCTTCGTTTTGACTTTTCTCATTTTGCCAAAGTAACCGAAGAAGAACTGCTAAAAATAGAAAATCAGGTAAACGCTAAAATTGCCGAAGGCATTCCACTCACCGAATACCGCAACAAACCCATAGAGGAAGCCAAAGCAATGGGAGCCATGGCATTATTCGGAGAAAAATACGGAGACATGGTGCGTGTGATTGTCTTCGACCCTTCCTATAGTGTAGAACTTTGCGGAGGAACTCATGTGTCCAATACCCGCGAGGTAAGAATGTTTAAGCTGGTTTCCGAAGCCTCTGTTGCCGCCGGCATTCGCCGGGTGGAAGCCTATACAGCCGAAGGCGCATTCGCCTATCTCAACGAAAAAGCCACCATTCTTGACCGTATCGCCGAAACCCTCAAATCGCCGGGTAACCCGGAAAAAGCGGTGGAAGAACTTCAAAACAAAACCCGCGAACTGGAAAAAGAACTCCAGCAGTTTCGGCTTGCACAGGTAAGCCGGTTAAAAGAGGATCTTCTTAAACTCTCTGAGTCGGTGGGCGGTATCAATCTGATCCGAAAAAAAGTAGAAGTATCCAATGCCGAAGATCTTAAACACCTTTCTTACGATTTGAAAAAGTCGGCACAAAATACACTCATCGTGCTCGGGGCGGTGATCAATGAAAAACCCCTGCTGAGCATCATCATGACGGATGACCTCGCCGAAAGCAATAAATACCATGCAGGAGAAATGGTACGTACCCTCGCCCGGGAAATACAGGGCGGAGGAGGAGGGCAACCTTTTTACGCCACTGCCGGAGGCAAAAACCCCGAAGGTCTGGACAGTGCCCTGGCCAAAGTAACCGAACTCCTATAAAAAACCGCCGCCGACCTCCGGGTCGGCGGCAACTCTCATAGTCGAGTGTTGATGATATTGTTGTACATCGAACCAAAGGTATAACTCAACCCCATACCAAAGCCCATATTAAAATTGGTGGCGAGTTGCCTCTGCTGAAGCAAAATTTCTTCGAGCGTCGCGTCGCGACGGGGGAGGTTTATCTGATCCTGAACGAGATCCAGATTCGTCGAAACCCGGGCAGAAAGCCCTTTAAAAACCCTTACCGAAACATAGCTATCCAA
This sequence comes from Bacteroidia bacterium, assembly GCA_033764335.1. Classification (GTDB taxonomy): domain Bacteria; phylum Bacteroidota; class Bacteroidia; order J057; family J057; genus JAGQVA01. Next base: position 76,837 of record JANRJC010000034.1, read on the forward strand.
CTGAAGACTGCGTTTCGAAAAATCGTGCATATAATTCGAAGCTTCGAGCCGCGAAAAAATATTCCCCCAGGTCTCATTAAACCGGGCGGTCAGGGCCATTGTCTGCCGAAACAAATGCTCCTGATTTTTTTCATAGATAGTCTGCTCCAAATAATTATTATACACATAACCCATCTGGTACACCGCCGTCAGTTCCTTGCGGTTTACATCGGTATAGGGGAAAATGCTGTATTCAATAGCAGGCATCGAACTGGCAGTAAAGTCCAGATTCTGATAAGAATTATGAGCCAGATCGGTAAAAAAACCCGCCGACCAGTGATTGCTTATACTGCGCACAAGGCTTCCGCTAAAATAGTTCCGATCCCTTACGCTGATAACTTCTTCGTTGTCAATGAAAAATTTATTTTTTAAATGATTCACTTCTCCATTGGTACGAACCCGCCACAGCTCCGTAACCCGGTCGGCGCGGAAGCCCAGTTCTCCATTTGCAGCACTTTTGCTGGTCTCTTTGCTAAAGTTGCCATCCCCGTATATGCTAAAAACCCAGTGATCCCAAGGATCATGCTGCGGTTTTTCTTCTTTTGTTACCCGATTATTTACCGGTACCGATATTTTGATTTCATCGGCCAGGGGAGTATTTGCCAGAAAAAGCATAAGCCCGGCTTCGATGCGTTTGACCAAACCTTTTCGCACCAGATCGCTCGTTGAAGTAGGCAAAACCTCATACCGGATTTGGTGTTTGATATCGCCAAATTCATTATAGCCGGTAAAGTTCATTTCATAAATACCGCCACCACTCCCCGTAGTCATCCGGGTAATGAAAATCTGCACATCTGCCAGACTTTGATCCCGGACATAATCCACATACGTAATTTCACTTTTAATGAAAGAATGATCACAGGAGGAACAATTCAGATAAACTTTAAGCCCACCATCCACAGTTGCGAGGATTGAGGTCGGGAAACCATACAAAAAGCAGAACAACGCGATCAGAAGCGAACCGGTTCTATTCGATTGGGGGAAAGGTAAATGGGAGAACATGGGAATTATTTTTGTAAAAGTGGAAAATTATCGTCACAGTTTCAACGCGAAAAGGATTTCCCTTTTGTGAGTTTTCTAAAAAAATACTTTCTTTTTTACCAAAATATTAATTTTCCCTCATTGGGGATTACCTTCCAAAGAGTCATTTTTTCCTTTTCCGGTTGCATGTTTTTACCCGTTTGAATAATGATAAATATCATCTGGAGGAAAGAGATAACGTATTTTCATTGTAGAGGGGGTTTCTCAACTTGGGGTTGACTTCAGCATTTAATCCCAAAGCAATGAAAAGGCTATTAATACTTGGCGCGGGAACAGCAGGGACGATGATGGCGAATCATCTCAGGCACAAACTTCCCGAAGCGGAATGGGAAATCACCATGGTAGATCAGGAGAAAAACCACTATTACCAGCCGGGTTTCTTGTTTCTGGCCCTCGACATTTACACTCCGGAGATGGTTCACAAACCCATCGAAAAACCGCTTCCCCCCAACGTATCCCTCATACGGGAGAAAATCGAAAAGATTTTGCCCAATGAAAATCAGATCCAACTGGGAAACGGTGATACAGTCCCTTACGATATCCTAATCATTGCTACGGGTACAAAAATCACCCCTTCTCAGACAGAGGGAATGTTAGGAAAACATTGGCACAAAGAGGTATTTGATTTTTACACATACGAAGGAGCTTTGGCGCTTCGAAACAAACTGAGGGAATGGAAAGGAGGAAAACTCGTTATCCATATTTGTGAAATGCCCATAAAATGCCCCGTAGCTCCGCTCGAATTTGCTTTCCTAGCCGACAGCTATTTTATCGGAAAAGAAATGCGGGAGAAAGTGGACATTTCCTATGTAACCCCCCTTTCCGGAGCATTTACCAAACCCAAAGCCACAAAAGCACTTAACTACCTGCTGGAAGAAAAAAACATTCACATCGTACCCGACTTCAACATTGAGCATGTGGACGGCGAAAACCGAAAAATCGTTGACTATGCAGGCGAAGAAGTAGCCTATGACCTGCTGGTTACGATCCCGGTAAACATGGGAGATGAACTTATGGCCCGCTCCGGAATCGGAGACGAAATGAATTTTGTGCCGACCCACAAAAACACATTGCAGACACTTGTTCGCGAAAACATCTTCGCTATTGGCGACGCCACTAATATCCCTACTTCCAAAGCAGGCTCTGTTGCCCACTTCGAAGCGGAAATTCTCACGGAAAACATTTTACGCTATATCAAGGGTGAACCTTTGAAGGACGAGTTTGATGGCCACGCCAACTGTTTTATTGAAACCGGTCACAATAAGGCCCTCTTGATAGACTTCAACTATACTCAGGAGCCGGTAGAAGGCGTATTTCCCTTCCCCGGAGTGGGGCCGCTCAAACTCCTTAAAGAAAGCAAACTCAACCATGTTGGAAAAATGGCTTTCCGCTGGGTTTACTGGAATATGCTGCTCAAAGGCAGACCGATACCTTTTATTTCAGCGACCATGCAGGAAGCCGGAAAACACTTAGAAATAACCGAATAATCTTTCATTTTTCACCTTTCACTTTTCAGATCATGGAAAAAATAATCGTAGGAAACCCTGTAAATGTCAATGAAGAAGGTTATTTAACCAACTTCTCCCAGTGGAACCGGTCTGTGGGTGAATCCATCGCCCGCGAAGAGGGAATCGAGCTTACCGAAGAACACTGGAAAGTGCTTTCGTACCTTCAGGATCAGCACAAACAAAACGTTCCTCTTTCGATCCGGAAAATAGGCAATAGCGGTGTAGTATCCATTAAAGATTTCTATCGGCTATTTCCGAAAGGCCCGTTGAAAATTTCGAGTAAAATCGCCGGCATTCCCAAACCGGCCAGTTGTATCTAAACTTACGGTAAAAACTTAACGCTATTCACGATGAATACGGAAAATAATGCTCCGGTAAAAAAAATGCTTTTGATCCTTTCGAAAGCTACCCTTGAAAATGTGTATGCCTGCTTTGTATTGGCCAATGGCGCACGCATGGAGGGAATTGAAGCCGAAATATTCTTCACCTTTTTTGGCCTCGAAGCCGTCAATAAAAAAAGGATGAATCATCTTCATGTAGCCACTGTCGGAAACCCCGCTATGCACATCCCGACCATGGTCGGCGGTCTGCCGGGCATGGAGGCACTGGCAACTACTATGATGAAAAAAGAAATGGAAAAGCTGGACATGCCCGAAGTGGAAGAATTTCTCTACATCCTTTCCGCATCTGGAGTAAAACTATGGGCCTGCAAACTTGCGATGGAAATGTTCCACCTGGAAAAAGAAGACATTTTTGATGAAATGGATGGAGTGCTTACCGTCGGGGGATTTTACGAAAGAGCCGCCGGAGAGGGCACACATTTGCTTTTTATCTAATTGGGGTATGAAACTACTTTAGAAAATAAGTTAATCGAAAAATTCGTTTGCATTCGTGTATTCGTGGCTTAGATCAACGAGTTTACAGATAAAATGACCACGAATACACGAATGATAGACGAATCACCGCTATCACTTATTTATTTTTGATTCTCCATTCCGACTGGATTTGGGTCAATTCTGCCTCAATCCATGTTCTTACCTCGGAAAGGAGTTTTTCTCCGTCGGTATTTGTCATCACCGTACCAAACACAATTTTTACTTTGGAGCTTTTTTTCCCAAAGGTTTTGATAAAATGGGGGATGAAGGTGTCTTTTCCCACCCAGGCATCTTCAGGGTCTTCGTATTCAATGGCAACCGGTATGACCGGAATGTTGCCCTCCGCGGCGGCGAAAAACATGCCGGGGTTAAACACCCCCAATTCGGGTGTTTTATAGGTGGTGCCTTCCGGAAATACTACCACCGAATACCCCTGCGCCAGGCGAGTTTTTATGTCCTCCCGTGTTTGGCGACGGCTGTCTTTATTGTTACGATCCACAAAAATGGTTCCTACCACTGCTGCCCCGAGACCAATCAACGGCCATCGGCGAACCTCTGCTTTAGCCACAAAACAGGCGGCCTTTACAAAATTGGGGAAAAAGATGATGTCTATATAGGATCGGTGATTGGGCATAATCAGCGCAGCCTGGGTAGGAATCTGCCCTTTCAGTTCCACCTCAATTCCCATAAATGCCAGGGTATGGCTGGCCCACTTACGCAGATGAATTAATACAGCTTCGGGGTTTCCCGGATACATGCGGCTATGGATAATAGCCAACGTCAACCTCAAAATGACGATACCGATAAATAACAACAAACGAGAAATAGCGCGGAAGAAGCTCATGCGGCAAATATAAAAATAACAAAACAGTACATGATGCCCTTTGCATAAGGGCTGTGTAATTTTGGGCTGCAAATTCCGAAATTTATGAAACATTTTACCTATGGGTTGCTGCTATTTCTGATACTCTCACTTGGAATGGGTTGTGGAGAGAAAGGAAGTTTCACCCGCAAAGAAAAATCACTGCTCCTGGTTTCCAATGAGGAAGTAATGCTTCCCCAAAGTTTTATCGCTGCTTTGAATGATATAAAGGTTGATACAACCCGTAACCTCTCTTTGCTCAATGAAGAAAATCTCCGCAATTATAGCGGTATCGTGTTTTTTAATTATAACCCCGACACAATAGCTGTCCAGGCACAGTCTGATATAGAACGTTATGTGCAAGCGGGAGGAGGATTGCTGGCAATCAATTCTCCGACTTCCAGTCCTTATTACTGGGCGTGGTACCACCGTATTTTTTCGTCCGATACCACACACTCATCCGTAATACCGGTAAGCAATACCAGCGGAAATAATGCGGCCATTTCCCAAATCCTTTACGATGGGGGCAAAGTAGCCCTTGTCAATTTTGCGCTTCCAGAAATCAAACCCGAAGACTGGGCACAGGCTATAAGTTTTATCATCGGAAAAAATACCTGGAGCCCATCGAAAATCCATTCTCCCCGCGCACCCTCGTGGAGCCGTTTTACCAAAGTGGTGCTTGATGGTTATGACGTGGACGAACCGATGGAACTGGCAGTTTTGCCGGATGGAAAAGTCATTTACATCGAACGCAAGGGTAAAATGAAACTGTACGACCCGGCTTTGGGTAAATCTAAGCTCCTTGCGAAGTTTGATGTATGTACCGAAGGTAACTACGAGGACGGGCTGCTGGGTCTTACCATTGATCCTGAATTTGAAGACAATCATTTGATCTACCTCTATTATTCCCCACCGTGTGAAATCAAAGAACAATACCTTTCGCAGTTTTATCTGCATCATGATTCGCTGATCCTCGCTTCGGAAAAGGTCATTCTTAAAGTGGCCGTTCAGCGCGAAACTTGTTGCCACTCTGGCGGATCCGTGAAATTTGGTCCCGACGGGAATCTTTACCTTTCCACCGGAGACAATACGAGCAGCAAAGAATCCGACGGTTATACCCCCATTGACGAGCGGCCCGGAAGATACCCCTACGACGCGCAGAAATCCTCGGCAAATACCCACGACCTGCGCGGAAAAATTCTCCGCATAAAACCCACTGCTTACGGAACCTATCAGATTCCCGATGGAAACCTTTTTCCCAAAGATGGTTCTCAGGGCAGACCCGAAATTTATATCATGGGAGCGAGAAACCCTTTTCGTATTGCCATTGACCCCAAAACTCATTACCTCTACTGGGGAGATGTCGGCCCCGATGTGGGGGAAAACGGAAGATATGGTCCCGAAAGTTTTGACGAATGGAATCAGGCAAAAAAACCGGGTTACTACGGCTGGCCCTATTTTGTAGGTGACAACAAAGCCTATCCCGACCGCAATTTTGAGTCGGATGAGGTGGGTGAATTGTTTAACCCCGAACGCCCCCTAAATAATTCTCCCCACAATACCGGAGTACAACTATTGCCGCCGGCTCAAAAAGCTTATATCTGGTATCCCAAAGGCATTTCTCCCGAATTCCCCATGCTCGGAAAAGGCTCCAACAGCGCGATGGCGGGACCGATTTATTATCAGGAGCTTTTCCCCGAAAATTCCCGCGTCCGTTTTCCGGAATACTACAACGGAAAGTTTTTTATTTATGAATGGGCAAGAAGCTGGATAAAAGTAGTTACGATGGACCCAAACGGGAATGTTACCCAGATCGAACCCTTTCTTCCGGAAGAAGAATTTGTCAAACCCATCGAAATGGAATTTGGCCCCGACGGTGCTTTGTATATGCTGGAATATGGGCAAAATTATTTTCTCAAAAACCCGGAGGCAAGGCTTGTAAGAATTGAATACGCTGCAGGCAATCGCCTCCCCGTGCCCAAAATAACCGCCGACAAAAAAGCAGGCGCGGCACCGATGACGGTGAGCTTCTCCGCGGAAGGTTCGCGAGACTATGACGAAGGCGACAGTCTCCGCTACGCCTGGTATTTTACCGGAACCCGCCCGCAGGCCAACGGCAAACAGGTTTCTTATACCTTCGAAAAACCCGGAATTTACCCCGTAAAGATGGTAGCAACGGATATGGCCGGAGAAAGTGAAGAAGTTACGCTTTCGATTCAGGTAGGCAACCAGCCTCCCGAAATTGATATTCAAGTCGCCGGCAACCAGCAGTTTTTCTTTGACACACAACCCCGCCCCTATCAGGTATCGGTAAGTGATAAAGAAGAGGGAACCATTGACCCCACAAAAGCTATGATAAGACTGGTTTATATCCGCGACGGCAACGATCTCGAAGTCGCCCTCGGAGGCAGTAGCCCCGTCTCCGCTTCGCTGCGGTTTGTCAAAGGACAACAACTTATCCAGGCCAGCGACTGCAAGTCTTGTCATGATATGGACAAATCTTCCGTAGGCCCCAGCTATCTTAAAATAGCCGAAAAGTATGAAGCGTCCTCCGAAAATATCAACCTCCTTGCAGAGAAAATCCTATCCGGAGGCAACGGAGTATGGGGGGAAAAAATCATGGCCGGCCACCCGCAGCATACCCTCGAAGAAACCCGGGAAATGACCCGCTATATTCTTTCCCTCGGAAAAGCCGAAACCAATCTTCCCTCTCAGGGTTTGCTCTCTTTGGATAAACACGAGGCCGACGAAACCGGAGCCTATCTGTTTTCCGTCACTTACTCCGACAAAGGTGCCAACGGCATTACCTCGCTCAGCACCCGCAAAAACTTCATCCTCAAAGCCCCCTATCTTAGCCCCGATGATGCCGATGAAAAGGATAAAATCGGCTTAAATCCCGATCAGGATAACCACAATAAAGTGATTGTCCGGTGGATGCGGGAAAATGCTTTCCTGCATTACAAACAAGTGGACATGACAGGGGTAAAATCCTTGTCTTTCCGCATCGCACCGGAAGCCGGAGGAACTATCACGATCCGGAAAGGATCGCTTCAGGGAGAAATCCTCGGAACGCTCACCGTGCCCTCACAGGCCGAAAGAGGCAAATGGATCGTAAGAGACGCCCAAATTCAAGCGGCTGACGGTAATCAGGATATTTATTTCATCTTTGACAGACCACAGCAGCCCGACCGCAACCTGATGCAGTTGGAGTGGATCGGGCTTTCCGATAAAATCGAAGGCTGATTATTTTTTTAAGATACCATCGTAATTACTGCCCATATATGCTCCCCATTTTACCGGAGTATATATGGGCACTTCGGTATCCAGCCGGTTGACCTGCATACCGTCGAAAGTAAAGGTATGACGGGTATTGGTGGCATGGCAATAGATAATATCCAGCTTACCGTTTCCATCCAGATCGCCGATCCAGGGGGTGGAAGCGATATTATTTCCCTCAAAAGTGTTTTCGAGTTGGATGACTTCATTTTGGGTAAAATCAACTACTACCAGCATATTCTGGAAGGTTTTCCGAAAAAGTTCATCCACAATCTGATAGTTTACGCTCATCAGCACCTCGTCCCGGCCATCGCCGGTGAGGTCGGCGACTACGGCCGTACTCGTCTGGTAAAAACCCAGTGAGTCCGAAAACACAATTTCACCTTTGGCTCCATCCACCATAAACTGCCGGTTCCATTCGAGTTTCGGCCATTCTCCCTGCGCTACCGAAACAAAAAAATCCGGCACTTTATCCGCTGTAAATTTTCCCACCGCCAGTGAACTATAAATCTCCGTATCAGGCATCAACACCTCCCAGAGGAGTTTGAGGTTTTTTCCGTTAAAGGCATACATGCGACCTTCGACCGAATTTGCGATTATATCGAGTACCCCATCACCGGTGATGTCCACACACACCGGCGGAGAAATAAATCCTTTGGTTTCGCTGGAAGCCAATTTTTTTGCCCCGGAAATATCTCCCTTTCGCACTTCTTCCAACGAAACGGTAAAAAGACTACCGCCCAGTGTTTCACCCCCTGTACCAAAAATCACTGTCCATTCTCCGGCGATTTCGGCTACGACGATGGACATATAAATTTCTTTGCCGTCGGGCATTTTTGCCTGAGAAAGAAGTTTTCCGCTTTTGCTGCTGAGGATAAAAAGGCTTCCTGCCGGGCGGTTGGGGTCGTAAGCTTCTACAAGCACATCGCCACCATTGGATACGAGGATATCTTCCATTCCGTCGCCGTCCTGATCGGGGATAAACTGCGGGTTGTAAAAATTGTACCAACCTGCCAGACGGGGTTCAGTGGTAGAGGTGGTTTTAAAATATTCCCATAAAATTTTGCCCGTTTTGCCGTCAATGGCCTTTAATTCGGCGGAGCGACCTCCGATCACCGGATCCATGATACCATCGCCGTTGAGGTCCCGGAGAGCTGCCGAACCAAAAACCTGGTCTCTGCCTGCAACACGCCAGAGCATTTGCCCATTCGTACCGTCCAGTGCAATAAAAGCAGAGTCTGATGCCTGATATTCTTCTCTGCCCGCACCGAGAATAATGTCTCCTGTCCCATCGCCGTTCAGGTCTGCAATCCTTGGGGAGGAAAAAGTACCAATTCCCGGAAATTTTTTTGCCCACGAAGACTGGGAAAAAACCGGAGAAATAATCAGAAATAACAGACTGAAACAGAAACTCCTTATAGATTTGATTTTCATTCCCGGAGATAAATTTTAAGCTAAATTTACGCAGGTTTTGATAAAAGGAATAGGACTTTTATACTACAATCTTTTGTAAAATGTACAGGATAAAAAGCTTTTTCACGGAAGGGTCGCTGACAGTCTGTATGGCCATTTTATTTGTCGGGTCGGGCTGTTCTCAAAAAAAAAATGAGCTGACTTGGGACAAAAGTTTTTCCGGTATCGGTTCCCAATCCTCCATTCGCACCGAAGACATCAATCAGGACGGAGTACAGGACATCATCATGGGTGCGGGTGGAAATGAATACCAACACAGCAACGAGGGAGTACTTGCTTTTGACGGGAAAAGTGGCAATATACTCTGGCGGCAAGAAGCCGACGACCAGGTTTTTGGCTCCGCTACTCTTTACGACATCAATGGCGACAGTGTGCGGGATGTTTTTATCGGAGGCAGAGGGCCTCAGTTCCGGGCTTTGGACGGAAAAACGGGAACCGTCCTCTGGTCTTATAAATACCAATACGAAAACGACCCGGTACTAAAATACGCACAGTTTAACTTCTACAACAGCGTCCTTGTGCCCGACCAAAACCAGGACGGCCTGTCCGATCTTCTGGTTGTAAACGGAGGAAACGCCAAAGCAGGTCCCCGTTCGCGAGTAGGCCGCGTCCCCGGAGTATTAATGGTAATGGATTCGAAAACCGGGACTATACTCGCAGCCGATACCATGCCCGATGCCGAAGAATCGTATATGTCACCGCTGTGTTTTGCCCAGCCGGGCAGTTCGGAGTACTCCATCCTTTTCGGTACGGGCGGAGAAACCTTTTCCGGCAATCTTTACATTGCTCGGCTTACAGACCTGATGGAAAAAAAATTGTCAAACGCACGGATAGTTGCGACCGAAACCGGGCACGGATTTATCGCACCGCCGGTGCTGGCCGATATAAACCAGGATGGTTTTTACGACATTGTGGCGATTTCCCACGGCAGCACGGTTTTCGCCATAAACGGAAAAACTGAAAAACCCTTGTGGCAAAAGAAGATTCCCAATACCGAGTCAAGCAATAGTTTTGCCGTAGGGTATTTTACCGATGATGATATTCCCGACTTTTTCACTTTTGTAAGTAAAGGAGAATGGCCAAACAATACCGGTTCGTTGCAAGTGATGTTTGACGGAAAAGACGGAAATATCGCCTATATGGACTCGATGGGTTGCACCGGTTTTTCATCGCCCGTAGTTTACGACATTGATAAAGACGGATTAGACGATGCCCTTATCAGCATAAACGAATTTGACTGCAACCGCAAATTTGACGATCAGACCCCGCTCAATATCGTGAACAAGCTGGTGAACATCCATTTTCAGTCGAAAAAAGTAAACACCATAGACCAGTTACCGGGGTTCAAAAACATATTTTCAACCCCTTGGCTGGGCGACCTGGACAACGACGGTTATCTGGACATTGTTTATTGCCAGTATTACAATCCTTCGACCTATTTGCTGACCTTTATGGGCATGCGGATCAAACGCATTTCCAGCAATCTGCGAATGAAAGAAGCCCCCCGTTGGGGCGGATATATGGGATCCGAAGGCGATGGGATTTTTAGAGGGAAGTGAAATTGTATATTAGCCCTATCTGAGATCAAAATATATACTTGCCATTACAGAATAACTTTCAAACCTAGTTGGAAAAACCATAAATCCATAGAAATTCGCCCCCCCTTGTACTCCCAGATTAATTTTTTTGGTTACTCTGAGGTTTAGGCCGGCAGCGTATGAAGGGCTTAAAGGCCCGATAGAAAAAGTAGGTCTTACCCGGAAAGTAGCAGGCATCATGTAGGTGCGGTGAATGGGAAATTTGCGGACGAGATTCGGGTATCAAAATCAGGCGCATCTTCGCCAGGCTTAAACTCAATTATCTCTTTTTGCCCAGCATAAATAAACCGGCAGACATCCCCCATTAATATATCACCCCGATAATCAATTTCCCCTTTTACCGTATCATTTTCCAGTGTAATAATATACCCCGGGCGTAAATCTTTCTGCGCACAAACAGAACCCGTGATCGCTGTGAGTACAATTATTACCATCAGCGAGCGAATGATTGGTAGAATATTCATAAAATATCAGGAATTTGCTTATTTTACTGCATAATAACACAAAAAAATGAACCTTCAATATATATTTATGGAATTCTAATAAATTAAAAACTCGGTAAGAGTCTGCGTGCGAGGACGCGCCCCAAGAATAAAATTTGAGAGGGTTTGCCTTTTGGCTACCGATATTACGGCCCTCCGGGCCTTTGCGTCTGCGACACACCGTTTTTATGACGAAGGCATAGGCCCGGAGGGCTACGGTTTCTACGTATCTTTACAAAAAAGATATGCTAGGAACGCGTATTTTCTCAGCCGAAAGCAGTTCGGACTTTGCGCCGGGGTTGGCTTCGGGTCAGCGGTATCGCCATTCGTTTGGGGATAAACGCTTAGCG
>JANRJC010000035.1:0-52564 GCA_033764335.1 Bacteroidia bacterium
CGCTAAGCGTTTATCCCCAAACGAATGGCGATACCGCTGACCCGAAGCCAACCCCGGCGCAAAGTCCGAACTGCTTTCGGCTGAGAAAATACGCGTTCCTAGCATATCTTTTTTGTAAAGATACGTAGAAACCGTAGCCCTACCGGGCCTTTGCGCCTAAAGGCACGCATCAAATGTGTCCTCGGCACTCCATAATTGTGTCTCAGACACAAAGGCCCGATAGGGCCGCATCAAATGTGCCGTCAACACTCAATAGTCGTGTCGCAGACACGAAGGCCCGGAGGGCCGAAACATCGGTAGCACAAAGGCGCCCCCCCATTTTTATAAATGGAGCGCGCCAAATGGCGCTACCACACCTGCTCGCCGACTGGGCGCACGCCCGTGCCGGTTCTTGAGGTGAGTTTGTCGCCGAGTTCGGCGCGGGCGGCTTCGGCGTGTTGTTGCATCTGAGTTACGATTTCGGGGTGATCTGCGGCTACGTTTTTTGTTTCGCTGATGTCATTGTCGAGGTCGTAGAGTTCGAGGCCCATTTCGTTCATTTCGTAAGGAATGGGCAAACCGTCGTCGCTACCTTCGCGACCGTTGAGGGAGCGGTATTTGTGTGGGAGATAGAGTTTCCAGCGTCCGTCGCCGCTGAGTACAGCGTGAAGTTCGTTTTGATTGTAATAGAAAAAATACGCCTCGTGGGGATTCTGCGCATGTTCGTCGCCGGAGATAATCGGCCAGATGTCTTTCCCGTCAATGGGATGTTGCGGAAGTTCTGCCCCGGTCAACCCGGCAAGGGTGGGTAAAATATCAATGGTCATTCCGGGTTTGCTGATTTCCTGTCCAGCGGGGATTTTTCCCGGCCAGCGCATGACCGTGGGTTCTCTTACACCGCCTTCCAGCGTCGTGCCTTTGCCTTCGCGCAGCGGAAGGGCGGTGCCGGAATGCCGCCCATAATTGAGCCAGGGGCCGTTGTCGGAGGTGAAAATCACCAGGGTATTTTCATCGAGGTTATTGTCTTTGAGTGCCTGAAGAATTTGCCCTACCGACCAGTCTATTTCCATGATCACATCACCGTAAAGCCCGCGTTCGGATTTGCCTTTAAATTTGTCGGAAACATAAAGTGGGACGTGGGGCATGGAGTGAGGCACATAAAGGAAAAAGGGCTGATCTTTTTTCCGGTTGATAAAGTCCACGGCGTGTTCGGTGTACCAGGTGGTGAGTTGGCTCTGGTCTTCGATGTATTGTACGACCGAATCGCCATCCAGAAGGGGCAACGGGATAAACTTGTGAGTGGCATTTTCGGGATGGAGCGGCCACATATCGTTGGAATAAGGCAGGCCAAAATATTCGTCAAAACCCTGCTTGGTGGGCAAAAAATCGGGGTGGTCGCCGAGGTGCCATTTGCCAAAACAGGCGGTGGCATACCCCTGCGGTTTGAGCATTTCGGCGATGGTGATTTCATTGGGGTTCAGCCCGATTTTGGCGCGGGGAAATAAGGCCCCCTGAATGCCGATCCGGCTGGGATAGTTGCCTGTGAGCAGGGCAGAACGCGAGGCCGAACAAACCGGCTGCGCCGTGTAAAAATTTGTAAATCTCGCGCCCTCTTTCGCCATTCGGTCAATATTAGGCGTGAGGATGTCGGGCGAGCCAAAACAACCCAAGTCCTGATACCCTTGATCGTCGGTGAAAATAATGACAATGTTGGGGAGGCGGGGATTTTCGGTTTGGGTATTTTCCTTGGAAGAACCACAGGAGGCATAAAAACCCAAAAATAGGGACAGAAACAGGAAGGAAAGGGTAAAATTTTTCATAATGGGGCTGGATAACAATTGCAGCTAATATAACCAAAAATACAAATTTGCATTTGCCTAATATCCCCCTAAATTTCCCATTGTCATTGTATCAACCCCATCTTCGATGAAAATAACCGATTATATTTCCAACCGCACTCCTCTTCCCGTTCGTGTACTTCAGTTTGGCGAAGGCAATTTCCTCCGCGCTTTTGTGGATTGGATCATTCACCGGATGAACCAACAGCTACATTTCAACGGCGGCGTATCCGTGGTTCAGCCTATCGCCCAGGGAATGACCGATATACTGGACGCGCAGGAAGGTTTATACACCCTCTATCTCAACGGAATCAAAAACGGCCAGGCGGTAAGCGAACATGAGGTGATTGACTGTATTCAGCGCACGGTGAATCCCTACAAAGACGGTCAGGCTTACCTCTCCGAAGCCGAAAACCCTGACCTTCGATTTATTTTTTCCAATACCACCGAGGCGGGAATTGCTTTTAGTGCAGAAGACCGCCTGACGGATACGCCTCCGGCTAGTTTTCCGGGCAAACTTACTGCCCTGTTGTACCATCGCTACCGTCATTTTGCCGGAGCCGCCGACAAAGGCATCATCATCATTCCCTGCGAACTCATCGAAAAAAACGGAGATACGTTGCGCGACATTCTCCTGAAAATAGCTACACACTGGAACCTCGAACCGGGTTTCTCCCAATGGCTGAAAGCTGCCAATTACTTCTGCAATACCCTGGTGGATCGCATTGTGCCAGGTTATCCCCGCAACCGCATTGCGGAGATTCACGCAGAACTCGGTTATGAAGATACGCTTGTCGTCGAAGGCGAACAGTTTCACCTCTGGGTGATCGAAGGCCCGGCACAGGCGCAGGCAGAATTTCCCGCAGACAAAGCCGGGCTGAACGTCTTGTTTACCGACGACCTGACGCCCTACCGCACCCGCAAGGTGCGCATTCTCAACGGCGCGCATACGGTGATGGTTCCCGTGGCTTACCTCTACGGCGAAGAAGCCGTGCGGCAGACGGTCGAACATCCGATACTGGGTAAATATGTACGTGAGACCCTATTCGAAGAAATCATTCCCACGCTGGACCTCCCGGCGGCAGAACTGGCACAGTTTGCCGAAGATGTCATTGACCGATTCCGAAACCCCTACATCCACCACCTGCTGCTGAGTATTTCCCTGAATTCGGTTTCTAAATTTAAAACAAGAGTACTGCCCTCTCTGCTGACTTATGTGGCGAGGCAGGGAAATTTGCCCCGGAGACTGGTATTTTCACTGGCGGCACTGGTCATTTTTTACAGAGGCAGAACGGGAGAAGTCATTATTCCCCTAAATGACAGCCCGGAGTACCTCGACTTTTTTGCTTTGGTCTGGGGCGAATGGGAGACTACCGGCGATACACAGTTGCTGGCCGAAAAAGTGCTGAAACTGACCCTTGCTTGGGAAAAAGATTTGTCGGAGATTCCCGGGCTGACAGAACTTTTAGGCGAATACATTTCTTCCATAATGACAAAAGGCATTGAAACTGCCGGGAAAGAATCAGAAATTTTCTAAACTTCTATTTTCTAACTACACTTACTATGAAATACCTCATTCCTTTCCTCCTTATTGTTCTTGCCGGTTGTACAAAACCCGCAAATGAAACCCCTTCCCAAAAAGAAGTAGCCGTTTTTGACATTCACCGGGGAACCAATATCTCCCACTGGCTTTCGCAGAGCAATCGCCGTGGCACAGAGCGGGAAACCTTTTTTACCGAGCCGGATGTGGCTTTTCTGGCTACGCAGGGATTTGACCACATCCGTATTCCTATTGACGAAATGCAGATGTGGAATGAAGCCGGAGAAAAAGAACCCGAAGCATTTACCCTGCTGCACAATTCGCTGAAATGGTGCCAGAGCCACAACCTCAAGGCCATCGTGGATCTGCATATTCTCCGCTCCCACCATTTTAATGAAGGCGAAAAGCCCCTATGGACACAGCCGGAGGCACAGGAACGTTTTTTCCAATGCTGGCGTGAACTTTCCGCCGAATTGATTAATTATCCCAACGACTTCCTCGCCTATGAACTGATGAACGAACCCGTCGCCGACAATCCCGAAGACTGGAATGTGCTCGTAGGTAAGGCGGCGGCAGTCGTAAGAGAAAATGAACCCTACCGGAAAATATTCATCGGTTCGAACCGCTGGCAGTCCACCGAGACATTTGGCGATCTGCGCCTGCCCGAAAATGACAAACACATCATCGTGAGTTTCCATTTTTACGAACCCTTTCTCCTGACCCACCACACCGCAAGCTGGACCGGCATCAAAAACTACAAAGGCCCGGTACAATACCCCGGCCTGCCCATTCCACAGGAAGTAATGGACACCCTGAATGCAGAAGTAAAAGCCACGGTGGAGCGGATGAACCATCCCTTCACCAAAGACAGCCTGGAAAAACGCATCATGAAACCTGTTACCTTTGCCCGAGAAAGAGGGTTGCAGGTATATTGTGGCGAATGGGGCTGTCTGCCCACCGTGCCGAGAGAGTCTTTTCTCGCATGGTACAGAGATATGAGAGAAGTGCTGGAAGCCAACGGCGTATCCTGGTCAACTTGGGACTATAAAGGCGGATTTGGGGTAAAAGACCGCGAGGGCAAACCTGTGGAAGATTTGCTGGAGGTTCTGCTACAATGAGAGCGACTGACTACGGAAGTCTGAGTTGGGAGAGATCAAAAACAAAGTCGGGAAGAACCGTTTCACCGGAAAGTTTCTGGTCAAAACCTTCAACCGTATCCACAGAGCCATCTTCTCTGTAGATAAATGCCCGTTTGTTCTGAGGATCAATCAGCCAGGCCAGACGGACACCATTTTCGATCCATTCCAGCATCTTTTCTCCAAGAGCGTGGATATTGTCCGAGGGAGAGCGTACTTCAACGACAAAGTCTGGAACGACTGCCAGGAATTTCGATTTTTCGGCAGAACTAAGTGTCTTCCATCTTTCTGGGCTGATCCAGGAGGCATCAGGGGCACGCATTGCCCTATTAGGAAGCAGAAAACCTGTATTAGAACTAAAAGAAACACCTGAATGACTCCTTGTCCAAATACCTATATCTACGATAAATTCTTTCTCAAAATATCCTGATTCACCATGGGCAGGAGACATAATAATTATATTTTTATGAGAATCTCTTTCGATCCTGAGCTGTGGGTTGTCTGCACAAAATTCAAACAACTCATCGTCACTCATGTGTTCGGAATAGTTCCTTATTTCCAGTTCCAGTCCTTCGATAATCAGCATGATGATTTGTTTTACACGAAAATAAAAATTTTATATGAAACCCCTGTTTGTTCTTTTCGCTATTTTATTTGCGACCGCCTGTCAGAATCCCAACACGTATGATCTTGTCATTTACGGAGGAACTTCTGCTGCTGTTTCTGCTGCCGTGCAGGCCAAACGTATGGGCAAGTCTGTCGTGATTGTCTGTCCCGAAACCCATCTCGGCGGACTTACGGCTGGCGGACTGGGTTTTACCGACTCCGGCGACAAAAACGCTGTGGGAGGTTTTGCCCGTGAATATTACCAGCGGCTGAAAGCCCATTACGACACCCCCGAAGCCTGGCGGCAACAAAAACCCGAAGAGTACAGCCGCTATCACGCCGATGAAGACGCCATGTGGGTGTTTGAACCCCATGCAGTACGAATTGCTGGGTCGTTATCTCGACCAGGGCTGGAGGCAAATATTTCAGAAGTTTGACGCCGCGCCCAACCGCAAGACCGACACCAACAACCACGGCGCATTTTCGACCGACAATATCGGCATGAACTACGACTATCCCGAAGCGACCTACGAACGCAGAAAAGAGATTTTGAAAGAACATGAAGATTACCAGAAAGGGCTGATGTGGTATCTGGCCTATGACCCCCGCGTGCCCGAAGACGTGCGGGCAGAGATGAGCCAGTGGGGGCTGGCAAAGGACGAATTTACCGACAACGGCAACTGGCCGCACCAGATTTACGTGCGCGGCTAGTTGAAGACAAGCAGGTGTTGGGGATGTAGGGAGGAATCAGTTATCCCACAAGTTCTTTTACAAATGCCACATTTTTGAGGTATGCCTCTTCGATGCTCAAACCTTTGGGCGTTGCGCCTTCGATGACCACCCAGCCGGAATAGTCTATTTCGTCGAGGAGAGTGCGTATTTTCTGAAAATCAACGCGCCCGGTGCCGAGAAGAAAATCATTTTCCTTGAAGTGAAACTCACAAATCTTCGATTTTCCCAGCCAGAGAATTTCTTCGTAAATGTCATAACCCATTTTTTCGGAGTTTGCCACGTCGTAATAGACTTGTACATTGGGCGATTCGACGGCGTCTATGATTTCGATATGTTCTTTTGCGCTGAGCCAGGACTCGATGCCGAGGATCACTCCGGCCTTTTCGGCTTTGGGGGCAATTTTTTTCAACCGTCGAATGACCTCTTGCGTTCCGGTTTTGTCTCCCTTCAGGTCACCTTTGCCAAAAAACGCGAGAAGTACCGCCTTCACTCCCAGTTTTTGGGCTAGGTCAATGCTGCTGCTCACCCATTCTTCCGTGCGGGGGTCGGACTTATAGGGGACTTCATTCATACGTCCGATGGCAAGGCCGCCGATGGCGGTATGATTTTTCCGGGCAGTCTGGCGGTAATTTTTCCCGATCGAAACATCGTGGAGATGCACCTGATCCTGATTATTGACCACGCTGACCTGTACCCCATCGAGGCCGAGGCGGGCAGCGAATTCAAGTGCCGAGGGATCGGCCATTTTACCGATGGACCAGTCGCAGGCCCCAATACGAAACCGGCGATTTTCACCCATCAGGAGCGGTTCCAGGTAAGAACCCATGCCCAGACTCAACAGTCCGGCGGCAGCAGTTTTGAGCATTCTTCTACGTGTAGGCATAATGGAGGTCTTTAACAAGCTGTTTATGATGGGTTAATAATACTCCTTAATATACGCATACGCCCGATCAAACAACATCTGGTCTTTGATCTTATACTTTGCCCATAAAATCTTTCTCAGCGAACTTTGCACCTCGCGTTCCCCTGAGACAGATTGCTGCCAGCCAGGAAATCTCACCACCCGCACAATGGCATCAATGTCCGTCACAATGCGTTCCACCACCGCTGGCGTTTGGTCTGTTTTTAATTCCAAAAACAACTCTGTGAGGGCCGCTTGAGGCGTTTTCTCCTGTATGAGTTCCTCCAATTCTTTTTCTGCCTGTACGGTCTCTTTGGCCAATTTGCAGAGTTCTTTTACAAATTCAATTGAAGTAATCAGACCTTGCTCTGCTTTGTTTCTTAATTCCTCCAGGCGCTCGCTGAGCTTTTTGAATTTTGGATTCCCGGCATGACGCTGGAATCGTTTGATGAGTATTTTCTCAAGTTTCCTGGCATTCTTAGGGTCGGGATTGTTGAAAATATCTTCGATTACATCGGCATCCAATACAAATTCATCCAGTTGATGTACTTCTCCTACATGGATGTTTTCATGAATCAGTTTGGTTGTTTGTGCACCTAATGAAAACCACAGCAGCTTGCCAATATTGTCGGAAGCAGGCCTGACAGATTCAAAAACCTGGGACAGCCATTTGTAGTCTGCCTGGTATAGATCCAATAGGTTATCGGGTGAAAGTGATTCCCAGAGTTTAGACAAGTATTTGTAATCCCTGGCGAATGCATCTTTTTTCTCATCGGTTTTGATGGCATCCTGAGCAGCTTCCAATCCTTCAAAGCCCCCGATGGTGCTGTCCACACCTGCAAAATGTGCAAGGGTATCCCGCATAGCTCCCGGTAATTGGGCGCGCAGTTCTGAAAGGTTGGAAATGATTTTCTTCACGCTTTCTTCGTCGAACTGCAAAGCCTTGGCGGCATCATCGAACACGCCAAAATAATCTACAATGCGCCCAAATGATTTTTGCGGATACAAGCGGTTGGTACGACAAATGGCCTGCAAAAGCGTATGGTCTTTCAGCGATTTATCCAGGTACATGGTCTGCAAAATGGGCGCATCAAATCCGGTGAGCAACTTGGCGGTAACGATGATGAACGCTAGTTCCGATTGGGCATCATTAAATTCATCTACAATCTTTTCCTGTTTGTTTTTGTCCACACCCCATTGCTGCTTAAACTCCAAAGTGTCATTGGCCGAGGTTGAAATCACCACCGCACTGGCTTCCGTTGGAAAGTACTTATCCAGTTCTTCTTTGTATTGCACACAAGCGTAACGATCGGGCGTAACTATCATGGCTTTGAGTCCGTGGGGAGCAACTTTTTCGTTGAAATGTTGGGCAATGTCTTCTACGATTTTGGCTACCCGCTCCGGCGATTTCAAAAAGGCGGCCATCTTTGCCGATTTTTGATTGAGCGCATCGGCTTCTTCATCGGTCAATGCTGCGGCTTCTTTAAACTCGGCAAAGGCTTTGTCTATCGTTTCTTTGTCCACATGTACGTCCACCAGACGGGGTTCAAAATGCAGGGGCAGCGTGGCATTGTCTCTTATCGAATCCTGAAAGGTGTAACGCGACATGTATCCGCCTGCATCTTCTTCGGAACCAAAGGCCCAGAAGGTGTTTTTATCGGCTTTGTTCACGGGTGTACCGGTGAGGCCGAATAAAAAAGCATTGGGCAGGGCTGCCCGCATCTGGCGCCCCAAATCTCCTTCCTGCGTGCGGTGCGCTTCATCCACCAGCACAATGATATTGTCGCGGGTGTTCATGTTGGGCTTGGCATCGCGGAACTTATGGATCATGGAGATGATGATCTTTCGGGTATCGCGCTCCAGCATGGTTTGTAATACGCTGATGCTGTCGGTGGTTTCTACATTGGCGATGTCGGCTGCATTAAAGATGCCGCCGATCTGTGTATCCAGGTCGGTGCGATCCACCAATACAATCACGGTAGGACTTTTTAAGTCGGCTGCTTTTCGCAGTTTTTGGGCGGCAAAGACCATAAGCAGCGATTTTCCCGAACCCTGAAAATGCCAGATCAGTCCTTTTTTTACCCGACCTTCTATTACCCGCTCTACAATTTTATTGGCACCTTCGTACTGCTGAAAGCGGGGAATGACTTTGATTCTGCGTTTCTTTTTATCGGTGGTAAACAGCGAAAAGTTCTGCATGATGTCCAGCAGGCGGGCAGGTTTCAGCAGGTCGGATAACTCTTTGCCGATCTCTGACAAGCCCAGCCGTCGGGCCAGGGCGTTTTCATCACCTTCCAGCCGCCAGGGTGCCCAGTATTCCAGCGGGCTGCGGATAGCGCCATAATACAATTCCTTGCCTTCGGTGGCAAAGGATAGAATGTTGGGCACAAACAATTGCGGCACGCTGTTCTCGTAAATATCATGAATTTCATGCGCGCCATCGAGCCAACTCACCGAAGGGCGAATGGGTGTTTTGGCTTCACCCACCACTACCGGAATGCCGTTGATAAGCAACACGATATCGGGGATTTTGGTTTCGCGGTGGTGAATGCGGTATTGGTTGGTGGCTATATAGCGATTGTTGGAGAGGGTGTCAAAGTCTATGAGGCGCACGGGCACATGGCGATTGTTTTCGCCGAAGGGCATGGTTTTTTCGCCGGTGAGCCACTTAAAAAACTCCTCATTGGTTTTGACCAAACCCACCTGATTGACGGCCAGAAATACAGCCCGTAGCTTATAGATCACCTCATCGGCCAGGGAAGGGTTTTGGGTGATTTCGGGGTTGAGGCGGACCAGGGCGGCTTTTAATTCTGATTCGACCAGTACCTCGTTGACACCGCGCGAAATTTCATGGGCAGATTTGTATTCCCACAACCCATAACCCGCCTGCCGTTCCTGGATGGCACGGGTATTCAGATTCACCCCACACAGCTGGTGGATGATATAATGCTCTACGCTATTGAGTTCGTTGAAGGGCATGCGGTTAATCGTTTAATAAAAGTATCATTTTTTTCACGTTTCGCATCAGGCCACGCCAAACTTCTTCAAATTCCGGAAGTTCCCCGATTTGGTGTTGCAAGCTTTTCTCCCAATTTGCCTGGTACTTTCCCTTCTTTGCCTCCAGCACATGGAAGATGGTTTTAGGGGATAATCCTTTATGTACGGCTTTTTCCTGAAAGGCAAAGGCAATCTCTTTGATATCAATGCCTGATATCTCCGTCAGGTACCAAACATCATACAGATCACGTGGGATAGTACGCTGAAGCAGGCAGCGCACCTTTTCCGCGAGGGCTTCTTCCAGTGCGTAAGCTTGCAATGGATAAGTTCCTTCTGCATCCGAATAGGCATCAAAGATGGTTTTCTGCACAGGATCAAAACATATCTTCTCGTCCGAGGAAATATCACATTTGAGGGTTTTCTCTCCACCTAATGGCCCTTGGTAGTGAAAGGAACATTTGTATTGGGCATGAGCAGATGTTTCTCCCTCTGTTTGAATCGTCAGGTGAATTCTACTTTCCTTATATACCCAATCGCATAGCCTATTCAGACCTATTTCCAACTTCGCCGGGTCCCAGTGATCAGTCTTTGCGGTGAAATCCATATCCTCTGAAAAACGATAATCTTCAAACCACACTTTTTTGAGCACAGTTCCTCCTTTGAATATCAAACTTTCTGCCAAATACACATCTCGGCTGATGCCTTTGAGTATCCAGCCTATCACATAGTCTTTTTCTATCTGCGTGTCTCGCACGCCCTGTAGCCGAGCCAGTCGTTGAATTTCTCCTGAGGTAATCATGTGTGAATGGTTTGAAGGATATCGCTAATTTCAATATTATCTTCTATCCGCCAGCGGCGGTGAAACCTGCCTTTGAGTTTGATAGAGGGATCGAGTGGGGTGTATGACTCCGTAATGTGCGTGTGTAACTTTCCCTGTATGTCAGGAAACAGGCCCATCGCTTCCAAAATAAAACCCAAACGTTTCATCACTGCCTGAACATGAAATCGTTCGGCATATTCCAGAAGTTTGGGGGGATTTATCTTACTGGCGGCCATGTCCAGGGCCTTGACAATACCTTCAAGACCTCCGGCGTGCTGGGGTTTGTCGAGGCAATCAATGATGGTTTTTTCGATGTCACTGCAATAGACCTTGTCGTGGTTATTGATCCAGGTTTTTTGGTAACCAAAGAAACGCTCCAACTTCAGGTATATAACCTCAAAAGGTACCCCTTGCATAATCACTTCCTTTGGCTGTACACGTTGCGGGCTGATGATGTATTCTTTGAGCGATGGCTGGGTGATCAGGTTGTGGGCCTGGAGGGCACTATAATAACCAATATAGTAAGGCCGGGGCTGAAGCCATGCAGCGGCCACCTTGTGCCAGTTGGGCATAAAGGCTTCTCCCCGCCTACCCGGCGGATTGCATGCATAAAGCCCCTGCTTGAGTTTGGTGAGCGATCCCCTTTTTACGAGTTCCTCCAGCATGACATAGGTGCCAGGCTCCAGTTTACCTAAAAAAACTTCCAGGTCTTCCACTCTGAATACCTCCAATTGCTCCCGGTACAGGAACTCAACAAGTGTCCTTCCGCTATGTTTCATGTGTTAAACATAAGAAAAATTCTTAAATATTAAACATAAAACATAATAAATGGCTATTGTTTTCTTTTTTGCGGGCCTGATTCCTGTTATCTATTTTCCATTCAGTATTCGATTTTTCAACTCCTCAATGGCGATTTCTTTTTCTCTTGCGCGCCCCACCCTCAATGCATCCACCAGTGCCAATAATTCATGCAGGGCCGGGTCCCGCAGGGCAGCATCTACCACAGACGGATATAAAGGCACGATACCCTCCCCCCGGAGTTTGCCCTTTGCCGAAGGCCATACATAAGGCTCCTGGCTTCTGATTACCTTATCCAATGGAGCAGCAGAATGTGCCGTAGGAACTCCTTTTACCATGGGACCCGGTTTTTGGGGGAATACATAGGTAATGCCGTATTGCAAAAAATCCATCAGGGCCAACCTGCGCACTTTTTTCCCGGAAGTATCCAGAAGGCCCGCGAATTTAGACCGGGAAAGTGATTTGCTGACCTCTGATTGGCTTATAAATAAATCCGTTGCCAGGGTAGCCTGAATCCAGGGTTCTTCTCCATACGTGATGATTTTCAGCAAAATCACAATGTCATGAGGACTGATTATTTGTTGATACCCTTTCATTATTCCATATTCGAATATGCAATAATAGGAAATTAATTGTTTATAATCAATGATTTATAAACAAATATTCCATATTCCAATATGGAATAATCACTCATTAGCTTACTACTATCTCCCCCACCACGCATACATCGCTTCCTCGATCTGCCAATAGTAATCATCTCGAAACTGTAGTTGGTAGAATCTGAGTGCAGTATCATCTAGTTTGGCAATATCCTCGCAGAAGACGCGATGCGCTTCGCGATTTTCTTCTTTTTTATTGATCGTGAGCCTGATGACGTTGCCCCCAATATCTATGCCTGAGAGGCTGTCTTTGTCAATGATGGGTTGGCTAATGATCATGAGTAGTCCCGGTAAATAGCGATGGTCAGAGATTGCCTCATAGGCATCCAGCATAACAGGCTCCAGTGAGATGAAAAAGGTATCTCTGACAACTACAAAAGATTGAATAGAGTGAATGAGGTACTTTTTTTCAGGGAATTCCAGCACCAAAAGCTGATCCATAAACGGTGAAAGACTTAACTTGAAGGTTTCTATGCGGTTATGCATGTCCATCAGCTCCACATCGGATAAAAACATCAGGTTGAGCAGATTAACCACACTTTTTATGTTTTTTACAAGGCCACCCATAACACCCATAAAGCTGTGGCGGTCCGGATGCATTTCGCTGTTGCGGAGGTTGCGAAATCGGTTGAGCCTCTCTTTGATCAGCACATGTTGTGGAGCGGGACAAATCTTATCAATCAGATGTACCAGTGCGACTGGTCTGGACTTGCCCTTATTGTCTTTCTGGTTTAGGTCTATTCCCAACGCCTTTGCTTTGACCTTGACGGCGATCTCGATCAGGCGCATGGCTTTGTTGAAGCCCTCGTCATAGAGCGGCCAGTAGTGCCAGGCACTGGCCAGCAGGTACTCGACGGTGCGGTAGGCTTCGCGGACCTCCTCAGGCACCCCTTCGTGGAAATGGCCCTTTATTACATAAGCAGCCTGGAATGCCTCCCGGTAGGTGATACCGAACAACAACTCCCAACGCTCATCTGGCTCGTAGTACATACGTCAAAAAATTTGATTGATGAGGGATTTTTGAAGGGCGCGGGAGGTTTCTAAACGACCAATAGCATCAGTTATGCTTGCTTCAATTACTTCAATTTTTTTGACGAACACTATCTGGTCTTCTTTTGGAATTAAAGGGATTTGCATTCCAAACAGTACCTCCGAAGGAATTGACTTAGTTCCATGGGAAGATTCTGAGGAAAGAGATAAAATTTCTGAAGACTTTTTTTTCAGGAAATAAAAAAGAGTTTTTGGCAGAAAGTCGGTACTAGGAAGAAGAGCTTTCATATCTTGGTTGAATGCCACGTTTTTTCCTGTAATTGCTACTGGGAATGAATGCAAAAGAATCATACCGCGGACTACAATCAGTATAGAATTGGGCGGAATAATTTTGCTCCCTGAATTTGCACCTTCGAGGGTAATCTTATCAATAGAGTCCTCTATGTACTCGGATTTCATATCCTTTGGGCTCACCCACGGAATATCCCCGCTCCAATAACCATTATTTTTTTTGCTTGGTGTTCCTCCACTTTTCCAATCCCCCGTAGTTTCAAAGGGAACTTTTCGTTCATTTCTGCTTTCGAAAAATTGATATGAATACGATTTTATTAATATTTCACACTTTACTTTAATCTCCTGGCTTGCCTCCACCACCTCATCCATCGCCCAAAGCAGTTCGGCCAGTTGGGCTTGCTGGTCTTTGGGCGGGAGGAGGAATTCTTGATGTTTTAGATCTCCCCAATTGATGGTAGGAGACAGCCCGCCGACAGAAATATCCACCATGCGGTGCATAAATTGGTCTGAGTGCAAAAAGAATGGAAATAATTGTGGGTCAATGACTTCCGAATTCGCCCTAAAAACAAAGGCGTGTGCTGAGCATATTCCTTCAAAATCAACAATGGCAGCTTTGCGCTGATAGGCACGTCTCTTACCAAAGATCACATCGCCTGGATAGCATTTCAGTTTTCCTCCACTCACATCATCCGGCGTACCTTTTCTGCGAATATGAATATCCTCTGCATCTAAATGCTCCAACCCGACATAAGTCTCCAGGGTTGTCGAATTAGGGTCAACTGTTTCAGATATTTTCGAGGCAATTTCCTCAAATCGGAAAGTTTGCCAACCCGATTTATCTAAGTTTTTCAAATCTATTTTTTGTGTCATTGTTTCCATGTTAATTCAAGATTTGAAAAAGTTCATCCATGCTTTTCTTTAACTGGCTTGAAGATTCGTTCCAGTTAGCCAAGGCATCCTCTATAGATAATTTTTCACCGTTGTTATTTACATTGCTTACGTATTGCGCAATATTCAAGCTCCCCTTGTTTTCAAGCACTTCATCAATGGAAACTACCTTGCAAAAGCCTTCTTCATCCCTAAAGTCTGAATAAGCCTGATGAATTTTGTCAATGTGCTTGTTTTCAAGGAACGCTATGTTCTTTTCTTGTTTTACTTCCTTTACCGCATTCACAATCAATATTTTCCCCTTTCGTGATGCCTTTTTATTCGTTTTGGTAACCAGCAAACACGCCTCCATCGGAGAGTTGTAAAACAGGTTTGGTCCCAGGCCAATCACACATTCCACCAAATCCTGCTCAATCATTTTCCTGCGCATCTCTGCTTCGCTATCTCTGAATAACACGCCATGTGGCCACAGGGAAATGGAACGTCCGTTCCTGGCGTCCAAACTCTTTTGTATGTGCTGCTGAAACGCATAATCCGCACAGCCCTGCGGCGGTGTGCCCCAGATATTGCGTCCATAAGGATCGTTGGCAAAACTTTTCTGGTCCCAGGCTTTGATGCTGTAAGGCGGGTTGGCGAGAATGACGTTGAAGGTCTTGAGTGCATCGTTGTGCAAAAAGGCCGGGTTGGCCAGGGTATCGCCCCGCACAATGCTAAACTCCTCGATGCCGTGCATAAACATGTTCATGCGCGCAATGGCTGAGGTGAGCAGGTTGATCTCCTGCCCGTAGAGTTTGAGGGTGCGGTATTCTTTGCCTTCTTCCTTGAGGTGCAGGGCGCAGTTGAGCAGGAGTCCGCCCGAGCCGCAGGTGGGGTCATAGACACTCTCGCCCGGTTGCGGGTCCATGATCAGGGTCATGAGCTTCACAACGGTGCGGTTGGTATAAAACTCGGCAGCGGTATGTCCGCTGTCGTCGGCAAATTCCTTGATCAGGTATTCGTAGGCATTGCCCAGTTTATCGTCTGCCACGTGGCTCAGGCTGAGCTTATGCTGCGAGTAGTGCTCGATGAGGTTGGTGAGGGTGGCGTCGCTGAGGCGGTCCTTGTTGGTCCAACTGGCATCGCCGAATATGCCATAGAGGGTATCGGGATTGGCTTTTTCGATGGCGCGCATGGCTTCCTGGAGGGCCATGCCCACGTGGGTGGTGGTTTCGCGCACGCGGTTCCAGTGGGCATGTTCAGGCACCTGAAAGTGGTGGTGTTCGGCAAAGGCAGCATACTCCATATCGCCATCGCTTTCGGCCAGGGCACGTTCAAACTCCTCGTCATAGACATCACAAATGCGCTTGAAAAACAGCAGCGGAAAGATGTATTGTTTGTAATCGCCGGCGTCAATGGTGCCGCGGAGGAGGGTGGCGGCACCCCAGAGGTATTTTTCGAGTTGGGATTGGGTCATTCTTCCGTAGTTTCTAGGATTAAATCTTCCCCTACCTTTACATTCAGTATTTGCATAAGTTTGACTTTCAATGTAAACCTCCGCTTTTCATAGAATTCAACGAAATCTTCAAATTTCAAAGAGGTATCCGCGCTAATATGATTCTGGATTAAATAGTTTCCTTTGTCGGTTTCGGTCTCAAATTGTTCATTAAGCCAGTCATCAAAATGTTTGTCTTTCTTTTCAATATTCGTTGTAGCCTGTAAGAGTTGGAGATTTGCTAGTTTATTGAATCGTTCGATGAATTGCTGTTTAAGCTTATCATCTATAATACCCAATTCAGCTAATTTTCTTTTATTAAAGAATGATTTTGGATGAATATGATCTTGGTGGTACTTAAAAGAAAAATTGAGCGAAGCGTAAAGCAATGACAAGGCACTATGGGCTCTTTTGGTGCCATATTGGATGTCCAGAATGCTTTCAATATCATCTTCAGAAAATGAAATTGTTTTTCGTTTACCTCTATAATGCTCAACTATTTCAGGTAGTGGGAAACGGCCGATATGCTGGTTGATTAGATTTCTCATGACCGGATAAATTGCATCGGGAGTACCGCCAAAGGTTCCTCTTAATAGCACCCTGGCTAACCACTCCATAATTGATTTTCTATCCGGCTCACTGCTAGAGGAATGCAGTATTTTGTCTGCTACGTTATTCTTGAAAATGAAGTAGGAAATAGGGATGAGTGCGTTTGATGCCGTTAAATTATCTCGATTGTAGCCATACTTTGCTACAAGCTCAACTGAGGATCGAATCGCCATTGCACTTTGCTCCCAGTTTTTCTCAATAATTTTCATGTTCTCCTTGGTGAAATTATCCACCTTAAACTTGATATCATTAAAGTCGGCAAGTACTAAGCAAGATTTTAAAACAAAGTCTTTATTGAAGTCAAAACCATCGCCTATTTTATTGATTTCGTCAACGAACTCATGAATTACTTCCCGTGCATCTTTCTCTTTCCATTGTGCCGTAGCAATAGATAACAACAAGTCTGAGTAGCTTAGTTTAGTGCCGCCACTGTTTATTCGAATGAATATTTGGAGCACTTTGTCCAGTTCTTCACCTTCTTCCAAGAAAAAACTGATTGGTTTTTCTTGATGAATTACATTGTAAAACTGATTGATTGTATTCAAAGCGAAAGTTGATTGTTCCTTAGTGAATCGTGATGTATCCATCAAGCCATTCAGCATAAGAAATTCCATTACTTTACTTAGATCTGTGAAATCCAGTACTTTTCCGCATTCAAACCAAAAATCTGTTTCCGTAGGTTGTGCTTCTTGCTCCGTTAAGAATCTAAAATCATATTCCATTTCAATATCATTCGCCTTCTTCAAGATGTTTAAGAACAGCTTTTTCTTAGGAAAGGCGTGAGGACTACTCCAAGAGTAATAGGGTATTTTTTTTGCATGGGTGCCAGTCAATGCTATATAAAGAGAAGTCATTCGTTGCTGTCCATCCAATACCGCAATGACATCTTCTTCCTGGCTTAAATCTGCCTTATTATTATGTCTCGCGTTTTTCTCGTGGTAATGCTTTAAGAATTCATAGAACTGAAAGTCTTTTATTCTTGATTTGTCAACTTTCCAAAAGAGAAAGGTGCTGATAGGGTAATCGCGCATCAGTGAATCGAAAAGCTTTTCAATTTGCTCAGTATCCCAAACAAACTCCCTTTGTATAGACGGTAGCACATAGTGCTTTTTTCGAATGTTATCGATTGCCTTCTTAATTGTAATTGGTGCTTCGTATGCCATATCAAATAAATTCTTTTAATATTTGCTTAAATCGTTCTTCCGCCTCTTGACTTCTCGCCCAGGCATCTTTCAAATCCGCAAGCGCTTCTTCCACACTGGGCAGATTATCCTCAATGATCTTCTCTACATACAGCGGAATGTTGAGGTTAAAGTCATTTTCCCGCAGGTCGTCGAGGGTGGCTACTGCCACATAGTTTTCCACCGGGGCAAATGCCTGGTACCAGGTGTAGATTTGGTCCACGTGCACTGGTTCCAGGTAGTTTTGGGCCCTTCCCACGCGTACCTGTTCGGATGCGTCGATAAATAGTACTTTCCCTTTTCGGGTGCTATCTTTGTTTTGCCTGAACACCATGACACAGGCAGCGAGTTGTGTCCCGTAGAAGATATTTGGCCCCAATCCGATTACCGCTTCCAGCATATCCTGTTTGATCAGTGTTTCGCGGATGCGGCCTTCAGCACCTTTTCTGAATAAGGCGCCGTGTGGCAGCACCACCGTCATGCGTCCGGTGCTGTTCATGGATTTGATCATGTGCTGTACCCAGGCCATGTCGCCATTTCCTTGAGGGGGTACTCCGGCAATGTTTCTGCCATAAGGATCATTCACCCAATTTTCTGCTCCCCATTCTTTTAAGGAGAAGGGCGGATTGGCGATCACACAATCAAAGGTTTTTAAACCATCTGCTTCAAAGAAAGCAGGATTGCGCAAGGTGTCGCCTCTATAAATTTGAAAGTCTTCAATGCCATGCAGAAACATATTCATTCGGGCAATGGAACTGGAGGTTAGGTTTTTTTCCTGGCCGTACAGTTTTAGCGTGCGGTAGTCTTCGTTATTGTGTTTGAGATGATCCACGCATTCTAAAAGCATACCACCCGTGCCGCAAGCCGGATCATAAATCGTTTCCCCTTCATGGGGGTCGAGAATTAATCCTAACAAATGCACTACTGAGCGGGGCGTGTAGAATTCACCCGCTTTCTTGTTGGTGAGGTCGGCAAAATGTTTGATGAGGTACTCGTAAGCTTGTCCCAGGAGATCTGGCTCGACATTGCTGTTCGACAGATTGTATTGAGAGAAGTGCTCAATCAAATCAATAAGCAAACGATCAGAAAGTTTGTTCTTATTGCTCCATTGTGCATCGCCAAAAATGCCATAAAGGAATTCCTGGTTGGCTTGTTCAATTCCGCGCAAGGCTTGCTCAATAGCCAGACCTACGTTAGCGGTGGTTTCTCTAACATTTTTCCAATGGCAGCCTTCGGGAATAACAAAACGATGAAATTCAGGCAAAGAAGCATAATCTTCATCGCCTTCTGACTCATTTAGCGCTGTTTGATATTCTTCGTCATAGACATCCGATATCCGTTTGAAGAACAGCAAGGGGAATATATACACCTTAAAATCCGAGGCGTCCACCGGACCTTTGAGAATCCAGGCTGCTTTGGAAAGGTATTGTTCGAGTTGGGATAACGTTATTTTTTCTTTATTCATTGTTCTCTATGGTGTCAAAATCTTCCCCCTCTACATCTCTCCCGGCGCTACGGGTGCGGGCACCAGATTGCTGACGGGTTTTAGGCTTTTGAGGTACATAAAGACGGCTTTAATGTCGGTGTCTTTCATGTTTTTGTAGTTTTGCCAGGGCATCGGGGGCAGGAGCATTCGCCCGCTTTCTTGTCCTTTGTATTTGCCTTGGGTGAGGGCTACTTTAAACTGGCTTTCTGTCCAGTTGCCGATACCGGTTTCATCGGGGGTGAGGTTGGCGGCAAAGGTAATGCCCCACGGTCCCGCGCCTGCGGTCAGGTCAGGGTAAAACTGGGCATATCCGGCTTTTACCAGGCTGTCTTTAAAGGAGATGATCGGCCGGTCGGCGGGAAATCCTGACAATAGTAATTCGGAAATGATTTCGGGGCCGTTGGGACCCATGGCTTTGGGGGAATGGCAGTCGTTGCAGCCCATAATTCCTACAAGGTATTCGCCGTATTTGATTATTTCGTCGGTCGCCGCCGGTTCGGAAAGGTTGTTTTCGTTTTCTTTTTGTGGCTCTGCACATGAGGTGATCCAAAGGGCAATGCTCGTGATTATCAGTGCCCAAACCGGAAATTTGATTTTTTTCATCTGCTTAAAATATGGGATTAGCGGTAGTAGGGGGTCAAACAGGTCGAAAATATACTTTGCCGAAGGTGTTTTTCCTATTCTTGTAATTAGATTCTGCCATTAATTCGGTATGCCTATTTTCCGCTCAATAAATAAACGCATATATCCGCGACGTCAACAGGTTTTAGCCCCAGACCCGCAGGAACGGGCATGATGCTTTGATTGATTTTTTCTTTTTCCTGAATGTCTTCGCTCCGAATGGTGCGTCTTTCGCCGGAAAGTTCTTTTATCATTTTTACATTTCCATCGCTGAGAAGAAATCCAAAATAAGAAACACCGGATTTTGTTTTGATGCGGGTGGGTTCGTACCCAAAAGCAATCGAACCGCCGGGGTTCACAATTGCGTCTATCATCGCCGCCCGGTCAAATTTGGTGTGAATCTGACTCAAATCGGGGCCGATGTCGTTCCCCGCCTCTTCTTTGCGGTGGCATGTCTGGCAGTGTGTTACAAATAGCGTTTTACCTCTCGCTGCATCGCCTTTCATACCCGCCACGGCTTCCACCGTCCATTCTTCTGACGGGTTTGTGTTTTCGGAAAGGTTTACCCCCAGGCTTTCTACTCCGGGGCTTTGGTAGTCTGCGCCGAGTGCCTCGTCGGTTTTTACGGGCAACTCCGTTGCCCAGGGCTGCCAGTCGTTGTTCCTGCGGTTTTCTACCCACCACTGTGCCAGTGGGCTTAGGTCTTTCCGCCCACTTTGGGAAATCTCGTGCATGGCGAGTGCGGCTTCTTTCTGAGGGATAAAGGCCAGTGTTTCCATCGCCTGTATGCGCGTGTCGGTGCTGAGGATAAATTCGGCGAGTGCACGGGTTTTGAGCGCAGGAATGGCTTCCTCCGGATGAAGCCGCCAGACGATCTGCGCCACAGGCTGCGACCATTCCAACGGGTCCCTATTTTGGGTGAAAGTATGATAAATGACCGGCTCTCCGCCTTCGGCTGCCAGGCCCAGTGCTTCCAGCTCCCACCGGTCGCCGCCCGAATATTGGCGGAAGAGTGTAACAACAAGGTCTTTTTTCTTTTCCCAGGGAAGGGTGCGGAGCGAAACGGCGACCTCCCTCCGCACCCCTGGCCAGGGGTCGGTGGCGGCTATTTCTGCATAAGTCAGGAGATCGGCGGGATTGGCTTCGCGTAAAGCCCGATAGGCCGTAACTCTTTCCTCGGGGTTTTTCCCTTTTTGTAAAATTTCTTCCACTACCTTCTGTCCCTCCGGCCCCAGTTGGGCGAGCAACCAGATGGCCCGTGCACGATAGAAAGGATTGGGGTCATTGAGCAGGTTTTGTACGTCGGGGATAACTGTTTTGCCTTGTTTTTGAAGTTGGACAAACCCCTTATTCCGAACGTTTACCGCAGGGTTTTTCAGCATTTCGATCTGCCCGGCAACGGTTGTGAGGTCAAATACGGGAGGGGTTGGTTTTTTACCTTTGGGGCTAATTCGGAATATTCTTCCGTAACCGCTGGAATCGTGCATTTGATGGCCTCCTACCACGGGATCATACCAGTCTGCAAGGTACAGCGTACCGTCTGTGCCCGTAACAATATCGCTGGGTCGAAACCAGCGTCGCTTATCCTGAAAAATTTCATTCCACTTATAATCTTCCGTCGAACCGCCAATCGTTGTAATGAGGTCGTGGCGCTCCAGTTTGAAACCCGCTCCGAAAGGTTGGGGTTTGTAGGCAAATACGACATTTCGTCCGGCATCCACGCTGAGGAGCATACCCCTGTATTTTTCGCCCAAAACATCCCCTTCATACACCGCAAAACCGGTGGGAGAGCCTGCGCCGGTGCGGTCTCCGGCGGGAATTACCCCCGGATCTTCCTGGTGCCAGTGGGCCGAAAATATGTCCTGCCCCGGCTTTTGGTCTGCCTGCCAGGAGCGGGTTCCGTCGGCACTGAAGTAACCCGCGTTTCCGCCTTCCATGAGCCACGTGACGCGGCAGGTGACTACCTGATCGTCGTTGTCATTCTGCCATATATTTCCATAAGAGTCCGGCGCAAGTTCATAAGCATTGCGAAAATTGTGCGCCATCACCTTGAGGCCCGTGCCATCGGGATTCATGCGAAGAGCCATTCCACCCACCCAAACCCTGCCGTCGTCGCTGACTCTTCCACCGGAATTTTCGAGGTTGTAGGGGGTACCACCGGTATAATTGCTGCCCGACCGGAGTGTCCATCCGCTGCGGTCGGTGACGGTATGCGGGCCGGCGTTGCCGGTATTAAAATACCAATGTCCATCGGGGCCAACCACCACTGCATGCAGGCTGTGGTCATGGTCGTATCCCCCAAAACCTTTCAGAAAAATTTCCTTTTTATCGGGCTTGTCGTCGCCGTCTTCATCAGTATAGATGATCAGATTAGGCGAACAGGAGACAATGACCTGATTGCCGATAACGGCAATGCCGAGCGGAGCCACGAGGTCTTTGTCCTGAACAAATACTTTCGAAAGATCGCATTTTCCGTCTCCGTTGGTATCTTCCAAAATCATCACCCGGTCGCCTTCGCCAAAGTGAAGGTGGTTTTCCGGTGAATTGTTGAAGTCGCGGTAATTAACGGCTTCTGTCACCCAAAGGCGACCGCGTGCATCCACATCGAGATTGGTGGGGTTGAATAATTGCGGAGACTCCGCCCAGAGCGTGATTTCCAGGTCTTCGGGAAGGAAAAACAGACTGTCGGACGAAGGCTGGATATTTAGTTGAAGCGGTATATGCTCGATTGCTACGGGGCGGGGATCGCTACACCCGGAAAAAATAGCAACGGCGAAACAAAGCAATAGTTTTTTGTCCATGATTTCGGAGGAAAAGAAAATACAACGATGATACAGCGAATAATGACTGGCTTTGAATATACATTTTACCGTTGAGTTCTTATATATTTGTAAACAGAAATTAGTTTACCCTAAAGAAAAGGAATATGACTCCCCCGATAAAAGTACTGGTTGTTGGCTGTGGAAATATGGGCGCATCCCATGCCCGGGCCTATCACAAAATGCCGGAATTTCAGATTGTAGGTCTGGTAGCCCGCGGCCCGGAGAGCCGGGAAAAACTTTCCGCCGAGCTTGGCGGTTTGCCGCAGTACGACAATTACGCGCAGGCACTCGCCGAAACAAAGCCCGATGCTGTTTCCATCAATACCTATCCCGATACCCACGCGCAGTACGTCAAAATGGCTTTAAACGCCGGAGCGCACGTTTTTGTCGAAAAACCACTTGCCGAAACCGTTGCCGAAGCCGAGGAAATCCGCGACCTTGCCATAGCCAAAGGCAAAAAAATAGTTATCGGGTACATCCTCCGGGTACATCCTGCCTGGGAAAAATTTATCGAAATCGCCCGCACCCTGGGCAAGCCGCTGGTCATGCGCATGAACCTCAACCAGCAGAGCCACGGCAGCACCTGGGCGGTACACAAAAACCTGATGCAGTCCATGTCGCCGATTGTGGATTGTGGCGTTCACTACGTGGACGTAATGTGTCTGATGACGGGCGCAAAACCCGTTTCGGTCAACGCCATCGGGGCACGCCTCACCGAAGAAATCAAACCCGGAATGTACAACTACGGCCACTTGCACGTGACTTTTGACGATGGTTCTGTGGGCTGGTATGAAGCAGGCTGGGGACCGATGATGAGTGAAACCGCTTATTTTGTAAAAGATGTAATTGGCCCCAAAGGTTGTGTGAGCATTGTGGACAAAGGCGGCTCCGAACGGGCGGGCGGTTCTGACGATGTGGATGGACATTCCACTACCAATGCCCTAAAAGTGCATTACGCCGCTACGGGCGCGGATGGGAAATTTTTAAAACCCGACGAAATGTTGGACACCACTTTTGAACCTGACCATCAGGGACTCTGCGACCTGGAGCAGGCAGTGTTTTTGCGCGCGATTCGGGACGATCGGGACATGACACCCCACGTCAACGACGCCATCAACAGCCTGAAAATCGTGCTGGCAGCAGACGAGGCATTTCGGACGGGGCACACAGTTGTGCTGAAATAAGAAGTACGATTTTTGATTTATACTCAACCGAAATAGGCAAAAACTTGGAGAGGCACAAAGGGTTTCACGCAAAGCACGCGAAGAACCGCGAAGATCGCCAAGAGTCCCTTCGCGCCCTTTGCGTGAACCGCCAATAGGCAAAAACGTAGAGAGGATTACAATATATCGCTTACAGCGACTGAGAGGTCAAAATCTGTGAGAGAAACCGTATCATTTTCACGGGCAATTTCCCGGTATTTGTAGATGTTGCCGGAAGGAACTCTGTAAACTTCGATTTCTTTAGCCACGATATTCACCAGCCAACACTCTTTTACGCCTGCTGCGGCGTACATCGGGAGTTTATTTTCTCTGTCCCAGCTAAGCGAAGAATCGGAAACTTCAATAACGAGGTAGATATCCTCTGGCCGAGGATGACGGGATATATAAAAATCAGCAGACGGTCTCAAAACCGCAATATCCGGCTCCGGTTCCGAGAAGTCGTTTAGGTGAACGGGGTTTCTAACACTGATAATTGTCAGTGTGTTGAATAATTGGGAAAGAAGAGTATTTATTTTTTTCAGGTGCCCTGCATGCCTGCTTCCGATCGGACTCATATTAATAATTTCACCCTCAATCAGTTCCACGCGATCCCTTTCCGTCAGAATACCTGCTTCTGCCATACGGTGGTAGTCGTCCACGGAAATCCGTCTTCGAATGGGTAAAACCGACATAGCTTTTTGATTTATGTAAAGATAAGAAAATTTGAAATTTAACCCAAAACTACTTCCTATCCCTATCCGAAAACCCCTATATTTGCGGCGCAATAAGAATATTTTCTGTTGCGCCACCTATGCGTGAACGAGCTTTTCTTGCGATTTTAACCTCAGCGACGATGGCCGGAGCCAGCGGGGTTTTTATCAAAAACATTCATGTCGCGGCCACATCCATGAGTTTTATGCGGGCGATTTTCCCGACTGTCATTGTGGGAGCGATTATGATGTCGAGAAAACAGCCCATTTTCCGCGGCAATTATCCCTTTATGATAGGAGTTTCGGTACTCAATACCCTGCGGTCCTATCTGTTTTTTACTGCCTTTATCTACACTTCCATGGCCAATGTGGTATTGATCTCCTATACCTGGCCGATATTTGTGGCGCTGATCGGCAGTATTTATTTAAAAGAAAAAATCACGCGGCGGGAATTAGCGGTAATGATGATGGCGTTTTCGGGGATACTGTTTGTATATCTGGACAAACCCTTTTCCTTCGCCAACCGCGATTTTCTGGGCATGACTGCGGCGTTATTTACGGCCCTGATTCATGCGACGAGCATTGTGATATTCAAAAAAGTCTCCAATTTTTATTCCCGCACCGAAATCATTTTTTACCAGAATATGGCCGGAGTGGTGATATTCCTCCCCTTTATCCTGATAAACCGCCCTGTACCCGATGGCAGCGATGTATTGTTTGCTTCAGGCCATGCGATTTTGCTCGGTACACTGGGCGCATACTTATTCTTTTTTGGACTCAAACACCTCAAAGCCGGAACGGCTTCTGCGCTGTCTTATGTAGAGATTTTGAGCGCATTATTGCTTAGCGTTTTTCTGATGAAAGAAACCATCACCTGGAACATGGGCGTCGGCGGCGCAATGATCGTGCTGGCGACCGTGCTATTGAGGAAGGCGTGAGGGGGCTACGGTTAGTATCTTCCGCGAAGATATGCTTGAGAAAGTAGATTAGTAGGTAAAAATGCGTATCTTTACAAAAAGAAGTTATGACACTTGCCCGCTTAGATAACGAAGTGTTTTTTAAAAAAGCCTTTACGGATGAAATCGTCTTTAAGGCTTTTGTAAAAGATATTATCGGTATTGAAGTAGAACCGGCCAAAATCGAAACGGAAAAAGCTTTTCAGCCTAAATTGGGTAATATTGCTTTTAAGTATGATATCTTTGCCGAAGATGTCAAACGTAGAATCGTAATCGAAATTCAAAAGGTGGAATACGACCACAATTTTGATAGATTTCTGCATTATCATTTACAAGCTATTACCGAACAACAACGCAGTTCAGAAGATTATTCTGTAGAAAAAACCGTTTATACGATTGTGTTAATGACTGCACCCTATAAAATAAACGCAAAAACCAACAAACTCTACAAAGATGAAGTTTTGATATCAAGTATAAATCCTAAAAATTTAAAAGGAATTGAACGCAAAATTTTTAACCACGAACTTATTTACTTAAACCCTAATTACAAAGGAAAAGATACGCCCCAGAATTACCGAGATTGGTTAGACCTTATTTATGAGAGCATACACAATCCTGAAAACCCTAAAATTAATATTCACAATGCAGGTGTGAAACGAGCTACTGAAATCGTAAGTTATGAGAACATCAGCCCCGAAGAGTGGGAACAAGCCAAAATAGAGGTTTCTAAGCGAAAAGTAATCACACTTGAACGGGAAGAAGAACGGAACGAAATTGCGAGAAACTTCATCGCCATGGGCTTAGACAATGTTACCATAGCCAAAGGAACTAACCTGATCGTTGCCCAAATAGAACAACTTCGTAACGAAACGAATAAAAGTTGATGCATAACCTGTAAAAACAGGATGTGCTGGATCATAAGAAAACCACCGGAATAGGTTTATAATTCCGCCTTTATCCCAAAAGTAGGATAAACCTGCAAGGAATTATCCTCGGTCAATACATGATAAAAACAGTTTGCTTTTGTCCCTATGGACCACCTCCCGCCTAATTTTAACCAGATTTGGGGGTCGGCAAAAAAAGCGGCTTTTTTGCCTGTCAGGTGTTTTGTAAAGTCTATTCCTAAATCCCGGTTCTGGGTCCAACCCACAAAACTTCCCGATACGCTCATTTTGTAGTCTAACAAACCTTTCCAAAAGTAAAAAGTCAGATGCCCGTCATGGCTTCCTTTCGGGAAACGATTGTAACGATACCCACTTATGATGCTACAATAAAAACCTTTCCACTGAAAAGGATATGACACACCTAAAGTGTAAGCATTCGCGATGGAATAACCAAACGACGGAGGGGCAATGCCCAAACCGCCACTGTAACCTACGGACAGGTAAAGCTTCGGCTTCCAAAAGCGGAAATTTTTTGATACCTGCATAAATATCTGGCTGACATTATTATCCTCCCCATTAAAATCTGCCTGTACCTTTAGCAAAAAAGAACCCGTCGTGTCCTTATCTGTGAAATATTCAAAATTCATGGAGAGAAAATTGCGGGCATTCAATTGTGGGGCAAGGGTATGCCGAAAGTCATAGTGAAGTTGCAGTTGTTGTGCCTGCAAAAAACCACCGATTGGTAGCAGGATAAAGAAAATGGAAAATCTCATATTGAAATGTTTTCCCAATTTTAGGGTTAACAAACAGGCTGAGACGGAATTTGAACAGAATTATAGAAGAAATCCGGATTCCTTATCTTTGTATAAATCAAATTTTCAGTAAAAATGGCCGAAACCCCGACATCTGATGTTATCATTTTTACTACCCTGTTTAAAGAGGTATATCAAAAATGTTTTGAGCAACCTTTGGAAAAACAACCTTTGGAGTCAGAGTACAAACATTTAAGCAATGATATTGAAGAAAAAACGGGACTGGTAGTCGGCTGGAAAAGTTTAAAAAACTATGGGTTATCCATATTGGAAGAGAAACCGCGCAAACCGGTCAACCCTTCTTCTGCGACTTTGGATACACTTTCCCGGTATGTATTAGCCGCTCCGGCCATTACAGAAGCACAGCGAAAAAAACTGGAAAGCCCTTACGGTTATTGGTTTGTCTATAGAGACCAGCTTTTAAAAACGCAGGTTAAGCAGGGCACTTCCATTTCAAGCCACTCATGGAGAAAACCCGGACTTTTCCTATTGCTATTGTTTATCGGTATAAGCCTGTTGATTGTTTTTCAACCCACCGGGCATTTTAAAATCGAAGAATACTTTCAACGATTAGAAGAAAAAGATCTGTCGGAAAGAGGATGGTTTTTATTAAACCCGGAAGATGAATATTGGAATAAGAGAGCGTTTATGCCGGGTCAAATGACATTGTTTACCCTGCCCGGAGACAATTGGCGGACAAAAGAAAATAAACCCCACATTTACAACCTGTTATGCCGAGAGATACCCACGGAAAACTTTAGTACAGAGGTACATTTTTCAAATTTTATCCCTTTGGAAAATTGGCAACAGGCAGGCTTGCTTCTGATGGAAGATACCCTTTTTAAAGGTAAAAGTATTCGTATTTCTATTGCTTACAATGATTATTTCGGAGGGTTTAGTCGGCCGGGCGAAATTTTGGTTCAGGCCATTGCTTCCCATGACAATGACTACGCCAATATAGAAGAAGTGATACATTATCCACTTTTTGCAATTGACAGTACTATCGAAAAAAGTATTATTGGAAATAATTTAAAATACAGTGCCTTACGAATTGAAAAACACGGACAAACTTACCGTTTTTTATATGCGGCAAGTCCTTTCGAAAATTTTTCTTTTAAGGAGGCAGGCAGGTACGACTTTAATATGAAGCCCCGGTATGTGGGCATTTTTGCTTTGAGGGGGTTTGTAGATAGCGATTCGGTTATGCCGGTATCGGTGCGTTTTTTCCGCCTGGAAAATCTTGACAACTAATAAAACATGAATATCGCCTCCCTAAGCTTATAATCTCTGAGCGGCAATTAATTGTTTTCCCCATAAAGTGACTTGCAGCAGTGTTTTTCTGCCAAAATACATGTTTATTCGCGGTTTACCTTAAGAACAAAACGATGTCCGAAGAAATGAAACCCTGTCCTCAGTGCAAATCTCCTTATGGATACTTTGCCGGAGGGGACCTTTACGCTTGCCCGGAATGTAACCATGAATGGAAACCCGCTGAAACAATAGCAGAAGATATTCTGGTGGTGAAAGATTCTAATGGAAACCTATTGCAGGATGGCGATTCGGTCATTGTCATAAAAAATTTGCCGGTAAAAGGTTCTACTTCTTCCATAAAGGCGGGTACCAAAGTGAAAAACATTCGCCTGACCGAAGGCGATCACAATATTGACTGCAAAATTGACGGTTTTGGTTCGATGGCCTTAAAATCGGAATTTGTCAGAAAAGCCTGACAGCCGATACCCTTAAAATCATCCCCATCGGACGCAGGAGGGTGCTCCCCCACCCCTCTTCTATTTGCCTGTTCCGTATTTTTTTGCGAAATTGCTTAATTCCTCAGTTGGATCCACCTTTCCACTTTTTCAAACAACAACTATGTACGGTAGCCTTTCCATCATCGAAATAGACAACCGGGGGACTCGCCTCGAAGACGAAGATCCCCTCAAACTCGCCGATTTTGAAGCCAAAATAGACGCCGGACTGAAAATAGAGCCTACCGACTGGATGCCTTATGAATACCGCCGACAGCTCACCCGGATGATCGAACAACACGCGCACTCCGAAATTATCGGTGCTCTGCCCGAAGGTACCTGGATCACCCGTGCCCCGGGTTTTCGCCGCAAACTTGCGCTCATGGCCAAGGTGCAGGACGAGGTCGGCCACGGCCAACTCCTCTACGCCGCCGCCGAAACCCTCGGCAAATCGCGCGAAGCCATGCTCTCCGACCTGATCAACGGCAAGTCCAAATACTCCAACGTTTTTAATTATCCCGCCGTAACCTGGGCCGATACCGCTATTATCGCCTGGCTCATTGACGCCGGGGCAATCGTCAATCAGGTTACCAATTCCAAAGGCTCCTACGGCCCCTACTGCCGCGCACTGGAGCGAATCTGCTACGAAGAGTCCTTCCACCTCAAATATGGCCACGACACCGTCGTACACCTCGCTACGGGCACGACGGTACAACAACAAATGGTTCAGGAGGCACTCAACCGCTGGTGGGAACCGATTATGCACTTTTTTGGTCCGCCCGATAAAATGTCCCAGCATACCGAAAAACTCGTCAAATGGAAGGTCAAACTCGCCACCAACGACGAAATGCGCCAGGCATTCCTCGATATGTATGTGCCCAAAATTTTGGAACTGGGTCTCATCATTCCCGATCCTAACCTGAAAAAAAACCCAACCACCGGCCAATGGGAATATACCGAACCCGATTGGGAGGTTTTTAAACAGGTAATCAATGGCAATGGCCCTTGTAACAAAGAACGCCTCGCTGTGCGCCGGTACGCCGAAGAAAAAGGCCGCTGGGTGCGCAAGGCTCTGCTTAATCCCCAAGAAGAATACGTCGCTCCATTGGCTTAACCGAGATTATTTATGCCTCTTCTCCCCTCTTACGACCCCCGCATCAATCGTATCGAACTTCCTTCTCAGGACATACCCTACGAAGAAGAAAACCTCTTGCAATGGCAAAACTATGAGGTTTTTACGCAACAGCATCGCGGCGAACAACATGTGCATACCGGATCGGTTCATGCGCCCAATGCCGAAATGGCTCTCCTACTCGCCAAAGAACAATTTGGCCGCCGGGAGCAATGCGCCAATATCTGGGTAGTCAAAAGCCGGGACATTCACGCCACGAGCTACGAAGATTCGGATATGTTTCTCCACTCCTTCGACAAAAACTACCGCGAAGGCAACGGTTATAAGGTCAAAGATACCATCGAAAGCTTCAAACGCGACCTGTTTGCCCGGCTGGAAAAAGAAAACCGAATTTCTCCCCAAACCCCTACTCCCACGCCCGAAAAAACCCGCGTGGAAAAAGGGCAACAGGTGACTGTCATTCATCTGCCCACCCTGGAAGGAAAACCGACGCGTAAAGTGATTATCCGCAACTAATATTTTCGAAAAATGCAGACCGAAGCGATAAAAGATTTGTTATACCGAATGGCCGACGACAAAATCATCCTCGGCCACCGCAACTCCGAATGGGTGGGCATCGGCCCGGTGCTGGAAGAAGACATTGCTTTTGCTTCGATGGCGCAGGACGAAATCGGCCATGCCTGGTCGTATTTTCAGTTGCTGGAAGAACTCGGTGAAACCGATCCCGACACCAACGCATTTATGCGCCCCGCCGCTGAATATCGCTGCTGCCATCTGGTCGAATACCCCATCGGCGACTATGCCTTTAGCCTCGTAAGGCATTATCTGTTTGACATGGCGGACAAAGTAAGACTGAAACACCTTTCCGACTCGTCGTACAAACCCCTGGCCGAACTGGCCCGCAAAATTGCCCGCGAAGAAAAATACCATCAGATGCACGCCCGTGTATTTTTGCAGCAATTGGGCAATTCTTCCGAAGAAGCAAACCAAAAGCTACAGGCAGCGCTAAATGAAGTGTATCCGATTGCTTTCAGCATTTTTGAACCGACCATTCACAATGAAACTCTGGCCAATGCAGGTATTTTACCACTGGAAGACAGCCTGATGAAAGAGTGGCGAATGGAGGCAGAAAATTTTCTGCGCAGTTGCCGGTTGCATGTACCGCTGGCAGAGGACATGATCGAACATTTTGGCGGGAGAAGTGGTTTTCACACCTTATGGCTAGCTCCACTGCTTGCCGAGATGACAGAAGTATTTGCCATTGACCCGCAGGCGAAGTGGTAAAACAAACCTCAAAAAATGTACACAAAAGAAGAAATATTCACCCTGCTGGAAAAGGTCAAAGACCCCGAAATCCCGGTGATTTCACTGGTGCAACTGGGAGTGGTGAAAGATGTGCGGGTAGAGGGCGAAAAAGTATTCGTAGAGATTGTGCCTACCTTTACAGGCTGCCCGGCCATTGAAATGATGAAAAACGACGTGATCAAAACCCTCGGCGAAGCGGGCGTGAAGGAAATGGAGGTTCAGATCAAATACAAGTCGGCATGGACAACCAACCAGATCACTCCGAAAGGCAAAGTTTTACTAAAAGACTTTGGCCTAAGCCCGCCTAAAGAATTTGAAGGAGAATTGACCCTCGAAATGCTCGAACATGCCCAATGCCCGCGTTGCGATTCGACCCATACACGATTGCTCAGCACATTTGGCCCGACGGCCTGCCGTGCGATTCACCACTGCAATGACTGCCATGAGACTTTCGAGCAGATGAAACCGTTGTAGCCACAATTATGAATAGCCGCCCGTTTTAGCCTATGAATAGCCGCCCGTTTTAACGGGTGGCTAGTAAATGGAAATGTTTTTCTTCTGCCCGATCATTTCCCCTTCACAATAAACCAATACGTTATAAGCTCCGGACTTAAACTGGCCTTCTTCATCCTGCAACAGTTGGATAGACATGGTGACTTTATTTCCGTTGTATTTAAGAATGGCCTTTGCAGAGGCAACCTTAGGCATTCCGTTGTAGGTAAAATTTCCTCCTTTGGTATTTTTGCTGAAAAAGGTCTCGTTTTTCAGAAAGTTTTCAAAAACGATATACACATCTTTTTCCCCATTAGGTATTTCCTTGCCTTCCACATCAAACTGAATTTTGAGTTTTTCCAACTCTTCTCCTTTAATAGAGGTACCTGCGGGAGTATTATCATTATTGCGGTAAAACCGAAAATTATCGGCCCGAAATCCTTTCCAGTCATCTGCTGGGTTAGTGGTTGGAACCGGGTCGGTATTGGTCTGATTTGTATTAGTGCGCCCGCCACAGTCGGCCAGTTGCTGTTGTACGGCCTGAGTTTCCTGATTTAGTACAATAAATACACTATCGTACCGCTCCATGAGGAGCTTCATGCTATCCACTCTGCGGGTAGAGACCGAGTTATCAATAACGAGTAAGTCTATTTCTTTTTTATAAACTTCGATCTGAGAGGCATCGTAGAGTTTATTTTTGGCTTCCGCCAGTTTTTGTTTGAGGTCGCGAATCGTAGCTTTGTCCACATTGCCGGCTTTTTCCAGTTCTTCCAGTTTTTGGGTGAGGAAGTTGATTTCGTCGTATTTCTGATCGAGTAATTCTTTTTTCTGCCCGAGGTCGCGATCCACTTCGGTGAGCACCACTTCGACTTCCAGCAGACTGCTTTCAAGATCTTCGATTTCTCGGGTGAGTTCCTGTACTACCTCAGCATCCGTTTTGCCGCCCGACGGCCCGGAGAAATAGCTGATCAACAGAAAGGCTATAATGGTGAGCAGAACCATTCCCCCGATAATCAGTAAATTTTTGTTCGCCTTCATATTTGCCCTTTAGTAAAAAATTCCACCAAATTTATACAATATCTGTAAATATTTTGCCACTAAACTTACTGCAAACCTGATATGTCAAAATATATGCCTGTTTTGCGGAAAAAATCAAGGTTTTTGAGGGGTGAAGTACCCCCTTCCGTCTGCCGTTAGCTTTTGAACCCCCTTCCGTCTGCCGTCCCCCTTTCAAGAGGGACTGACGGGCCAAGT
This sequence comes from Bacteroidia bacterium, assembly GCA_033764335.1. GTDB lineage: Bacteria > Bacteroidota > Bacteroidia > J057 > J057 > JAGQVA01. The sequence continues at coordinate 32,861 of JANRJC010000035.1, forward strand.
AGTATATAATAATAATTAACCATTAACCATTAACCATTAACCATTAACCATTATAAAACTCTGTTTGGCTTGCGGGCGGCGCACAAAACAGATTCCCATAAAAAACAGGTCAATGCTTACTGTTACTTCGGGCAAAAGGATGATTTCTTTCCAGGCTTTTTGCATTTCTTCTGACCAATAAATATCATCGAGAATGAGGATGCCTCCCTCGGGTATATGAGGAAGAATCGTTTGGGCGTAAAACATGGTGGCTTCGTACCGGTGATTGCCGTCGAGAAATACATAATCGGGTTTTAGTTCTGCGAGGTTGATTTTTGCCAGCAATGCTGAAAATTCACCCGTATAAATCTCCGCATGAAAACCAAAATCGGTTATATTTTTCCGGGCGATTTCGGCCAGTTCGGCGGAACCTTCCAATGTAATAAAACGGCTGTTTTTCAGGCCCGACAACTGATACAGCGCAGAAATTCCGATATTCGTACCCAGTTCCAGACATGTTTTGGGTTGATACTGGCGGCAAATCCGGTAAAGCAAATTTCCTTCTCGGGGTCTGCGTGCGGAGAGCCTTGCGATTTCTCGCAGGGAGCGCGTGATTTTTCCGCCGCCGTTTCCTCCTTTTCCCGCTCCAAAGTCTTCCAGTTCCAAAGTAAGGGTACTTTTTTGGAGAGACTTACGCAGAGTTTCTATTTTGGCCGTTTCGGAGGTTATACGGGCATGAAGTACCTGTGTATAAAAATGGTAAACAAACGGTGAGTGCAACCGGAATGCTCCCCGCGCTCGCCAGCGGTGGCGAAGGTAATAGAGGGTTTGGGATAAAATTGAAAAACGTGCGATGGGGACAGAATTACTGACTTGTCACCTTATAATTGAACACCACATAGTCGCGGATATTTACCCCGGCTCCGTCATCTTTTACTTTGGTGATATGCATCACCGCAAATTGCGGGAAGGGCGATTTGGTCAATCTTACGATCACATAATCATCCACTTTTAGAACCGGCGTTTTACTATATGGTGCCGGATCGGAGTAAAACGCCTCGTAAATCGTTTGATAGGTTGCCTCTTCATAATTAAAGTGGCTGGCGTCGGTGATAACAAATACCGAATCCCGGCCCAGAAGATCGTTGCTCGGAGAGTTTAGGGTAGGAGACCAAATCCCTTGTCCTGTATTAGAGTTTTCGGCAATGTCGAGGTCCAGTAAATTAGGGGTCTGACCTGCCACGGCAGGAAGTTGTCTGCGCTGAGTGAAGTTAAACCCGTACTGAGCATTGGATTTACGGTTGAAGATGCTATCCTTTTCATAGGAAAGAACTTCAAAAGGAGACGGATCCGAAGGTGCGGGCAATACACTTACCCAGAAGACGGCAGAGGCATAAGCCCCTTTGGAATCCACTGCATAACAGGTATAGCGGATTTTAAAATAAGGCGTTACCGCCGGAACATCATCCACGTAGTCATAACTCAGATTTACACCACTCAGATCATCTTCGAAGAGGATTACGTCGTTACCGACAACCTGGTCATCCTGATCATAGATGGTTCCAATCGCCCGGAATACCTTGAGGGCTTCGGCATCCGCCATCCGGAAAGTAACGGTAAATTCGTCTCCGGCCTCAAGTAGAAAATTGTTGGACGCTGGCTCCAGAATTGTAATGGCGGGATCCTGGTCTGCCGGCAGCAGAGGCTCCAGTTCCGTTGTACAACCATTAAACAGAAAAACCAAAACGGCGATGGGGGTGAGGAGTGAACAGAAAGCCTTAGGGTATTTCATTTTTTGAGAATTTAACTCCGCTAGGATACAAAAAAAGCGAGACACTACAAAACGGGTGCAAAATAGGAATCAATTCTTAACTTTGCGAACTGACGCCTGAATAAGATGAAAAAAAACGCATGGCTTTTATTTTTTGTATTAATTTTTGGGGTATGGTTTGCCCCGGGTTGTGCAACGGCTGTGGATAAAAACCAGCAACGTGCGCAAATGATTGCGGATTCGCTTCAAAAAATTGACTCTTTGGAGACAGAAGCATTGCTCGATTCATTGGCCGCAGAAACCGACTCCCTTCGGGAAGCATTGGAGTTGGAACGAGTACAGGAAAACACCGAAGGGAACGACAATCCCTAACGGAGTTTACTTCCGGGAAAAATGATCGCTCCAGCCCATCAGTCCGGTACCTCCACCGGAATGTATGATCATTGTGTTTCCTCGGAAGGTGTCGGCTTTTATCACTTCACGTGCAGTCATAAAAAGTTTTGTCGTATAAACGGGGTCGGTAAGCAGACCTTCCTCCACCGCCAGCTGGCGGGTTTGTGCCAGTACTGTACCATTTACGCTGCCAAAAGATCGGGCAGTAAGAGGGAAATGATAGACCGGCGCGGCCACTTCTCCCAACCGGTGGTCGAGAAGTTTTTCCGCCCACATTTGGGTTTCGGCAAGCTTTTGAGAAAAATACAAAATATCTCCTGCAATCAGCACTACATGGATTCGGGTTTTTCTTTCGAACAAATGATTCATCAACACCAGTGCTGCGGCAATAAGCCCCGTACCCGAATCAATAAAAATATGGTCAAACGACAGACCTGCTGCTTTCTCATTTCGGATAATATCATACATCAGGGTCAATGCTCCCGGAAGTGCGGCCTCACAACTTCCCCCTTCGGGAATAAAAAAGGCCGAAGGCCCGTTTTCGGCCACCCATTTCCCGGCAATTTTTTCCACCTCCGGCCATAAGTTTGAAGGAATCCACGCTATTTCCGATGGAGCGGTGAGCAGGTCGAGTAGAAAACGATTTCCCCGGAGGTCGGCATCGTGTTCTTCCCGGAGAAATAAACGGGCTTCGATTTGGTTTTCCCGAAGCAATTGCAAAAATCCGGGCAGGTGATTGGAGTGAGAACCGCCCGTAATTGCTACTTTTTGAATATTTTTTTCAATCAAAAAGGGGATAATCGAAGCGTATTTTCGCCGTTTGCAACCCGAAATCCCAAAGCCGGAATCGTCCTCTCTTTTTGCATAAACCGCCGCAAAAGGTGTGCAGAAACTCTGCAAAAGGTGAATGCGGGTCGCCGGCAGAAGATCGGACGAACAGCGGGAATATATTTTTGATTCGATAAGTTCCGATTCCTTATGATTCATTTCCGGAAGTATTATCATTCAAAGTTAGAGAAATAGAAATGGTATTTAGAGGGTATTGCGATTTTTGTCTATCTTTGTCCGGCAATCTACTGCATGCAGCTATGACATTGATTTCCTCCATTTCGGGTATAAGAGGTACCATCGGCGGTTCAGTCGGTGATAATCTCACCCCTGTTGATATTGTTCACTTTGTTTCTGCCTTTGGAACCTGGCTTACGCTTAAGTCTTCCTCCCGGACGGTGGTCATCGGTAAAGATGCACGCCCATCGGGAGAGATGGTACAATCCCTGGTTACAGGCACTCTCATCGGTTTGGGCTTTCAGGTCATAGACCTGGGATTGTCCACAACCCCGACCGTCGAAATCGCCGTGCCGGAGTTGGAAGCTGCCGGAGGCATCATCCTCACGGCATCCCACAATCCTGTAGAGTGGAATGCGCTGAAACTACTCAACTACCGGGGGGAATTTGTGACCAAAAAAGACGGGGTGGAAATCCTCGAAATCCTCACCAACAAATACTATAAGTTTAATCCCGTACAGAATCTCGGCTCGATTGCCACCCGCACCGATTTTGTGGATATTCATATTCAAAAAATTCTGGATTTGAAACTGGTGGATCATTATGCTATCGGCAAATCCAATCTGAAAGTAGTAGTGGATGGGGTCAATAGTAGCGGCGGGGTTTTTGTACCGAAACTACTCGCCGCCCTGGGGGTAAAAAACGTGGTCAAAATCAACTGCCAGCCCAATGGCTGGTTTACCCACAACCCCGAACCGCTGGAAAAAAATCTCACCGAAATCTGCGACTATATCCGTGAAAATGGAGCAGACTTGGGCATCGCCGTTGACCCGGACGTGGACCGGCTGGTGTTTATTGACGAAAAGGGCAAAATGTTTGGCGAAGAATATACCCTCGTGGCTATTGCCGATTATATCCTCCGCCACGAGAAAAGTTCTGTAGTTTCCAACCTATCCTCCAGCCGCGCCTTAAAAGATGTGGCCGAAAGACATGGCTGTCGTTATCATGCCTCCGCCGTCGGCGAGGTAAATGTAGTGGAAATCATGAAACGCACCGACGCCCTCATCGGAGGAGAAGGAAACGGCGGAATCATTTATCCGGAACTTCACTATGGCCGCGATGCCCTGGTCGGTATTGCCCTGTTTTTATCGCACCTCATCAAATCCGGCATGACCTGTTCGGCCCTACGAGCTTCCTACCCGGATTATTTTATGGCGAAAGAAAAAATTGAACTGAATCCCAACATCAATATTGAAGCGCTGCTGGCTGCTTTCAAAAAAAGTTACCAGCACGAAAAAATCAATGATGTGGATGGGATAAAAGTGGATTTCGCTAACTCGTGGGTACATCTGCGCCTCTCTAATACCGAACCGATTATCCGTGTATATACCGAAGCGCCCACACAGGCCGAAGCCGATGTGCTGGCGCAACGGATTATCGCTGAAATTCAGGCGATGGTTTAAAGGATCGTTTTATTTTCCAACAACCACTTTTTCCCGGACATGGAAAGCTCCTTCCGAATCCGACAACTGAAGGATATAAACACCTGCGGAAAAGTTACTTACATCCAGTGAGTAATGGTTTTTCCCCGATAGGCTTTTAAGGTTGTTTTGCTGATGTACCTTTTGCCCACTAGCCGAATAAAGTGCAATATTCATGTCTTTCGGGCTTCCATTCATTTCCCATTCTATTCCTAAATCCGTTGTAGCCGGGTTGGGAAACAGGGTGAGTTTGTGGGTATCTGCCCAGTCGGTGATTCCATCGGTAAGGTCAAAGGCTAAGGCATCCAAAAACAAAGTGCTACCGACTCCCACGGTCGCAGCCGAGACCAGATTGTCGGCATCACTGGAACTAAACACGATAAGTACGGTATCAGGATTGAGGATCGCACCGCTGAGGTCAACCGGAACCTCAAAATAGTCCCACTCGGCGGAGGGCGGAAGTTTTTGGGAAAAAGTACCGAGGATTTCTGTTTGCCCCGTAAATCCATTATAAACCGAAAAAACCATATAGGCGAAGGCGGTGTCATTTCCTACCGGCAGGTATTTGTAAAACCCACCGAGGTTGGAAGGTTTGCCGGACGAAGTATAAGGTTTTCCCCCGGAAATGCCGTTTTCGTCAATGATCCCATTGGTGATAAGGGCGAGTGTATCTTCGAAGGGCAATATCCGTGTTTCAATTTTTATGGCAGCACTTCCTTCAAAAGCGTCGTCGTCGCGTGTGACCGTAGGCGTTCCTCCTACTGCGACAATAATAGGATCCGGCGAAGACCAGTCTTCCGGCTCCTCGTCGGCAATGACAGACCAGCTTTCAAAATCACCGTTGGCAATTTGTTCGGTCGTACCGATAAAGCTGATATTGTCCATTTCCACCCAGCTTCCGGGTAGCGCCTTGTCAAAATTGCCGGAAGTAACCAGCATAATGAGCGTATCGGGCTGCACGATAAAAGTATCGAGATCAAAGGTGGTGGTGGTCCAGTTTGAACCGGAGGATCCGGTGAGCGGAAACAGGGCAATATTGACAAAGGAGCCGGCTGCCTGGAAGAAAAGCACAATCAGCCCGGTATCACCGGGAACAATGTCATGCCGGAGGCATAGGCTGATAGAGTCGGGCATGCCGGTGTAGGGGATTCCTCCACCCTCAATTTCAAATCCGGGTTTGCCTGTGTAGATAAACCCCGGTAAAGAATCGGTACCATTGCTGATGGATTCGAGGCGGACGCCAAAACCATCACAACCGCTTATGCGGGAGACATTGGTTTGCCCGGTAAAAAGATAAGACAACCCATAGGCTCCGGTGTGAAAAGTCTGAGGCAAATAATAAAGGGTGTCTGTTTTCCAGTTTTCAAAACTGCTGTTGAGAATCTGGGCAGAAGAAGTCAGGTAAAAACTGACAGATAAAAGGATAAAGGTTATAGGTTTTTTCATAATTCGTGTTTTTAACCAGACGAAATAAACCTGCCCGATATGAGTATTTTTTTTATTTCATAACCCAACCTCGCCGAGATTCACGACGTGTACGGTGAAAACTGGCGCCAAAACCTTTTTTTATCTATACCAAAAACCTAATCAGAATATTTCTCATGAAGAAAATCAGTCTTTTTTTATTTGTGCTGATGGCCACCTTTGGGATGAGTCGCGCACAATTTCAGTTGTTTATCAACGGAGATGTCAACAACAACGGCACACCGCTGATTTTTCAGTCGGTGATCATCGCGCTACAATCCGGTGGAGCCATTTTTATGGACTCGACGTTTACCGATTCTGCGGGGCAGTTTTCTTATACCACGACGATATCAAACTTTTTGCCGCAGGGTGTCGCTATTGTCAGCACACCGGGATGTAACGGCGGTTGGGTGAGTGATTCTTCCGGTTATTGGGCAGGAAATAACAACCTGTATTTCAGTCTCAATACCTGCGCGGGGGGTTCGGGAGGGCCTGTATGTAGCGCACAGTTTTGGCCGTTTCCAGTGGGTCTGAACAGTTTCGCTTTTTTCAGTGACACATTGGCCAACTGGAACGCCACATATAGTTGGTCTTTTGGCGACGGAACAGCCTCTTCTTCAATGATCCCTCAGCACACCTACGCCAATCCGGGAACGTATCTGGTTTGCCTTACCGTAACTGATACGATCAATAGTTGTACCGATACTTTTTGTGACAGTTTAATTGTGGGTCAGGTTTTGGGATGTCAGGCGGGTTTTGTAGCAACCAATCTCCAATCAACCGTAGTATCTTTCACCAACCTTTCTTCTGGCAGCAACCCGGTCAATCCGTTGTTTTATAGCTGGAGTTTTGGCGACGGAGGCAGTTCTTCCCAAATGAACCCGGTTCATGCGTATAATGCAGCGGGCAACTACACCGTATGCCTTTATATCTATGATAGTAGCGGTTGTGCGGATTCTACGTGCCAGGCCATTACGGTAGGAAACAGCGGCTCCAATTGCCAGGCAAATTTTGCCTGGAGCAGCAATGCTTTGGGCCTTTACAGTTTTACCAATCTATCCACCGGCGGATCGCCGGCCAGTCCGCTGAGTTATTTCTGGGATTTTGGAGATAGCACATTTTCCACGCTTCAAAACCCCACCCATACCTTCGTCACTCCCGGCCCGTGGTCGGTGTGTCTTACTGTTTATGATTCTTTAGGCAATTGTACCAGTACTTATTGTCAGTTGATTCTGGGGCAAAATACCGGGGCCTATTCGGTCAGCGGATGGGTATTTGCCGATAGCAGTACGATGATTTACGACGGGGTAGCCTACCTGATTGTTCACGATTCACTCAATGGCACCCTCACCGCCATAGATACCGTGAATATTCTTCAAAGTTTTTATCATTTTGCAAATGTAACCCCGGGCACATACCTCGTCAAAGCGGCTCTTTTGCCTACGTCTCCCGACTACGCGGCTTACCTGCCGACTTACCTGGGCGATGAATTGTTCTGGTCCAATGCAACCAGCACCATTGTCACCAATATCAATCTTTTTAATCCTCCGATTCTCCTCGTACAGGGCACTAACCCCGGAGGCCCCGGCTTTATCGGCGGCCTCATCAGCCAGGGTGCCAACAAAGGCCCCGGCGATCCCTTGTCCGACATTTCGGTACTGCTAATGCACAATGACGGCTCGCCTTCCGGCCATGCGGTCACGGACGCCAACGGCGAGTTTAGCTTCAGCAACCTGGCTTACGGTACCTACAAAGTGCATGTAGAGGTAGCCGGAAAACACAGCGATGAGTGGACCGTAGTTATTGGCGGAACGAGTGCTACCTTTGAAACCGCCAATTTTGAAGTGGGCAGTACCCAGATTCATGCAGTAGGAGCTACCGCTATTGACCGGTTTGCAGCAGGTGAAGTCCTCGCGATATTCCCGGTTCCGGCGAGTGAAACGCTGAACGTAAATCTATCCTTTTCAGCGCCGGTCAACCTCCGCCTTTCACTGGTAAATATCATGGGCCAGACCGTAACAACACAGACCGAAGGGCGAATTGTCGGCACACAGGAAATTTCCCTTGATGTGCGTAACTTGTCTCCGGGAACTTATCTGCTGCGCATTCAGGCAGACGAACAGGTAATTACCCGCAGGGTAGTAGTCAAATAAATGCGAGAGTTTCATTTATGCAAGACATATCCCCGGAGCTGATACGGGCCTGCATCAAAGAGGACCGTTTGGCACAGTCTCAACTGTACAGGCGTTGTTTCAGCGCCCTGATGGGGATATGTATGCGTTATATGAAAAACGAAGACGATGCGGTGGCTGTCCTGAATATGGGATTTCTCAAAATCCTCAAAAACCTCGACAAACGCCGCGCAGAGGTGCCTTTTGAAGCCTGGATACGGAGGATTATGATCAATACGATCATAGACGAATTCCGGAAAAACAAAAGGCACCTCGAAACCCTTACTTATACCGATTTTGAAAGCGGCTCATTTCCCCAAGATTTTGTTGACCTCAATGAGGCGGAGCATAAGTTTGATGCCGAAGCCATTGGGCAGATGATACAAGAACTGCCGGAAATGAGCCGCAAAGTTTTTAATCTTTATGCCATTGACGGATACAGCCATAAAGAAATCGGAGAAATGATGGGCATTTCCGACGGTACATCCAAATGGCATGTGTCATTTGCCCGCACAAAAATCAAAGAGATGATGCAAAAGGCGATGAAAGTAATCCATACGTTTTTGTTATGAGTACACCCGAAAAACTGGACGAATTTCTCCGGGGAAAGCTGGAAGGCCGGTCTTTCGACTTCAAGGAGGCTTACTGGGATGCGGCGGAAAAAGCCATCCTCGCCGAAGAGGCTGCCCGGAAACGCCGGAGGCGGCTGTTTTTCTTTTTCCTTTTTTTCCTCGCCGGAGGTGGCCTTTCGGCTACGTTTTTTACATTTACAGATTCCCTAAAACCCCGAGAAAACACTCTTTCGCGCCTTTCCACTCATTCGCCCGTACCCTACTCCCAACCCATTAAACACGCAACAACCCTCGAAATCATCGAAGAAATCTGCGATGAATCCCGCCCGGTTTTTACGGCTAACACAGCCGCGTATCGCAAAAAAAATACTATATCTGGCGAATTTGCCCCATCGGGGCGTGTCGTTTTGTCCGGGAAAGAAAAAGAGCCTCCTCATGCGCTTGCTCAGGAAGGGACTCTTCCCGGACAATCGTTTCGGCAAATATTTTCTTCCGTAAATACCGTTCGCCCCTGGCATAAACCGCTTTCGCCCGAAATAAATGATTCGTTGTTTTATAAACATTCCGACCCAGGGATTCCCCTCCACCGGCGAAATTATTTCGGGTTTACCTTTGGCAACAATATTTCCCCCGGTTTTCGCAACACCCGGTCTGCCCGCGCACCCCTGAGTGTATCACCCGTGTTGGGAATCCGGTATGCCTACGCCGTTTCTCCCTCTTTCCGCCTGCAAACCGGCCTCAATTATCAGAGCCGGGGAGGCCTAAATGCCGACTCGACTTATCGTTCGGTAGAATATGCCTTCGGCACAGAAACAATGGCTACGACCATTTCCCCCCAAACCCTGCACTACCTCGAAATACCCTTTCTTGCAGACATACGCCTCTCCGGCAGACATTACCTCACCGCAGGAGTCAATCTATCGTTTCTGGCCAACACCCGGAGCAAAGTGCATAAACAACAAATCTTGCCCTTTGAAACCCAAGACTTGGGCACTACCCGCGAATGGGGTTACAAACAGGGGTTCAAACCCCTTGACATAAACCTCACCGCAGGTTATGGTTATTATCTGGGGCAGGGAATAAGAGTGGGAGTTCAGGGAAATTATGGGCTGAGAGACATCACAGATGAGAAATTTTTCCTCAATACCACCCCAGACCGCAACCTGCAACTACGGCTGGTATTGGAGTATGATCTGGTTCATTTTTAGATGAAAACATGAAAAAGACCTTTTTGTTATTGATCAGCGGATATGTGCTCATGTCGGGGTGTCGGGAAAAACCGCTGCCCGAGGAAGTGTTTGGCACCCCCGACTTTTTTATTTCGGCAGAAATCGCCGGAGAACCCGTAGAGATAAAAGCCGGTATAGACGATTATTATATGGAGACCGGATATTCGAAAGATCAATTTGATATATATTCCTTTCACGGAAACTTCACCCGCCTCCACTGCCCCCAATGCCCCGGCGAGTTGGAAATCATTATCCGGGACGACTTTTCACCCGGAAACTATGCCTACTATCAGGAAAAAGGAGCCAACAAACAGATTTACCGCGTAAGTTTTACTAATCAATCCAGTGGACAGGGAAGCGAACCGGCGTACAACTGGAACTTTGGCGACGGGACAACCTTCATCGGCGAAAACCCTGTGCACGACTATACCGATACAACCCTTACCACAACCCATGTCTGCCTCGAAACCCTCGACCCTTCCGGATGCACGACCACCATATGCAACGAAATAGACTTTACCGCACCCGGCTGCCAGGCCGACTTCACCCACGAACTCGACGAAAACATCAGCTACGTCACCTTTTTTGCCAAAGCTTCGGGTAAAGCACCGTTTAAATATCGCTGGGACTTTGGCGACGGATTTAACGCGACGCTGGGCAATCCCGGATATTTTTACAGTACGCCGGGGCTTTACACCGTATGCCTCACCGTCACCGACGCCGAAGGCTGCGAGGCAAAACTGTGCAAAAATGTCGCCGCAGACCCCGATTTTTGCGAACACAACTTCACCTACATCGTAGAAAAAACCACCACCCCCGAACCCGTGCAGCCCTCCACCGTGACCATCAACTGGCGCAACCGCGAAGGCAAAAAATTTTCCTCTGCCGAAGAAGAACAGCCCCTCGAAAGCTATTTCGAGATTTTGGAAGAAGAACCCTACCGCAACAACGAAAAGGGCGAAAAAGTACGCCGGCTGAAAGTGCGATTTAGCTGCGAACTCTTTCGCGACGGCGAAAAAATCACCCTCCCCCAAGCCGAAGGCTGGATCGGGGTAGCGTATCCGGGGTGACCACACAACCCCCGGTTTAAACCGGGGGCTATGGATAATTTTAATGGTTTATTAAAATGAACAATTATGTCACACTCCTTCAATAAAATATGGATACACGCCATTTTATATTCTGCTAAAAAATTTGGTATTTTAAGGGAAAATTAGTAGGATTGTCAAAAAAATGAGCACACAAAGCCAAATTGAAATTTACACCGCCAAAGATGGCACTACGCAAATCAATGTACAATTTGAGCAGGATACCGTATGGCTTACTCAGGGGCAGATGGGACAATTGTTTGATAAAAATAAGCGCACTATCTCTGAGCATATTAGAAATATTTTCAAAGAAGGTGAACTTGAAGAGAAAGTGGTTGTCCGGGAATTCCGGACGACCACTCAACATGGTGCGATAGCTGGAAAAACACAAACCTCCAGTGTCAAATTATACAATCTGGATGTAATCATATCGGTAGGCTATAGAGTTAAGTCTCAACAGGGTACCCAGTTTCGCATTTGGGCAAATGGTGTACTGAAAGACTACCTGGTAAAAGGCTACGCGATCAATGAAAAACGCCTAGCACAAAAAGAGCAGGAGGTGCATGTAGTGAAGGAAGGCATCCAAATTTTGAGCCGGGCGATTGAAGCCAAGGTAGAGGATGACGAATGGCTGGCCGCTTCTCAGTTTTATGCTGCCTTTCCAATTTATGCGGAGCTTCCGCACAATTGAATTGGACACACTGGGTAGAGTTATTGAAAATAGCAGATCCAATTGTTTTCGCTCGATTCCCCCTCCCCCCAAAATATTTGGCATGATGAGAAAATATTGGCAGATTTAGGGGGGAATAAAATACCTTTTGTAGATGATTTTAAAAGAATTGAAACCGAGAAAGGCACTGAACAAAGCTTTCTTAAAAGTAAAACCCAACCGGACTGAAATCGAAGGTTTCAAGTCTAACCTGATTACGTTACTCGACCGCACAAATGACATTGAAAGCGAAGAGTTTCATAAAAACTTAGTCTCCGACTTTCTTAAAGATACTTACTACAAACAAAATCACTTCATTAACACCAAAGGACGAAACGATCTGGTTATTCACAACGGACAACATGCGGGCAGTTCGGTGGGTGTAATTGTCGAAGCGAAAAAACCGACCAACAAAGCGGAAATGATTACCCCCCAAAAACTAAACGCAAAGGCGTTTCAGGAATTGGTGCTTTATTATCTCCGGGAAAGAATTACCCACAAAAATCTTGAAGTAAAACATTTGGTGGCAACCAATATCAACGAATGGTTCATTTTTGACGCTACACTCTTCGACAGACTTTTTGCCCAAAACAAAAACCTTGTAAAACAATTTCAGGACTTTGAAGGCGGACGATTAGCCGACACCAAAACCGATTTTTTCTACAAACAAATTGCCGAACCGTTTATCGCAAATATTTCCTCCGAGATTGAATTTACCTATTTCAACCTGCAAGACTACCAAAAACCCTTGCGAAATGCGGATAAAGCAGACGATCATTCGCTGATTGCTTTATTCAAACTCTTATCGCCCGAACACCTCTTAAAACTTCCCTTCACCAACGACAGCAATAGTCTTGACAAACGCTTTTACAGCGAGTTGTTGCATATTATCGGACTGACGGAAACCAAAGAAGGTGGCAAAAAACTCATTGAACGACACAAACCGGGAGAAAGACATACCGGAACCCTCCTCGAAGATGCCATTATTCAGCTTGACAGCCTGGATAAACTAAGCAGACTGGAAAAACCCAGCCAATTTGGAAGCACGCAGCAGGAACGACTTTTTAATGTTGCCCTTGAACTTGCCATCACCTGGGTAAACCGCATTTTGTTTTTGAAATTGCTGGAAGCACAACTTATTTCCTATCACAAGGACGGAAAACTTGCCCGGCAGGCAAGCGGAGCGTATTCCTTTCTCAACCTCGAAAAAATCAAAAACTACGACGACCTGAACAGCTTGTTTTTTCAGGTGCTGGCACGTAAGTATGACGAGCGAAACGAAGATGTCAAAAAGGCATTTGAAAAAGTGCCGTATCTCAATTCCTCACTTTTTGAGCCAACCGAATTGGAGCAGGTTACTTTGTTTATCAGCAACCTGAGAGACGACAAAACTATTCCGGTTTTTTCGCAAACGGTGCTGAAAGACCCACAAGGCAAAAAAAGAACGGGCAATATTTCCACCCTTGAATACCTGTTTGAGTTTTTGAATGCTTACGATTTCAGCAGCGAGGGTTCCGAAGAAATTCAGGAAGACAATAAAACTCTGATCAATGCCTCGGTGCTGGGGTTGATTTTTGAGAAAATCAACGGCTACAAAGACGGTTCGTTTTTCACTCCGGGTTTCATCACCATGTATATGTGCCGGGAAACCATTCGAAAAGCCGTTTTGCAGAAATTTAACGAAACCCAAAAATGGAACTGTGCCACTATTGAAGAACTTTACGACAAAATTGAAGATCGCCACGAAGCCAATAAAATTGTAAACAGCCTAAAAATCTGCGACCCCGCCGTGGGATCCGGACACTTTTTGGTCTCGGCACTCAATGAAATGATCGCCGTAAAAAATGACCTCAAAATCTTGCAAGACCGCGACGGCAGACGCCTGAAAGAATACCAGGTAGAAGTGGTAAATGATGAATTGATTGTAACAGACGAAGACGGCGATCTGTTTGAATACAACCCCACCCACAAAGAAAGCCAGCGGATACAGGAAACCCTTTTCCACGAAAAGCAGACAATCATCGAAAACTGTCTGTTTGGTGTGGACATCAACCCCAACTCTGTAAAAATTTGCCGCCTGCGGTTGTGGATTGAACTGCTGAAAAATGCCTATTATAAAACCGACATAACCCACGGTTTAAACCGCGGTCTATGGGAATTAGAAACCCTCCCCAACATTGACATCAACATCAAATGCGGAAACTCCCTCGTCAGCCGTTTTGCCATAGACGCCGACCTGAAACAAGCCCTAAAAAAAAGCAAGTGGAATATTGACAGCTACCGCCTCGCCGTTGACACTTACCGCAATGCCGAAAACAAAGAACAGAAGCGGGAAATGGAACGCCTGATTGCCGGTATCAAATCGGATTTCAGAAGCGAAATTTCGGCGAATGACCCCAAACTAAAAAAGTTGCGCAAACTTTCGGGCGAATTGTTTCAAATGACGAATCAGCTTCAACTTTTTGAAATGAGCAAAAAAGAAAAAGCCGATTGGAACAAAAAACTAACACAACTCACCCAGGAAACCCAGAAACTGGAAGCCGAAATCGAAGAAATCAAAGGCAACAAAATTTTTGAAAACGCCTTTGAATGGCGGTTCGAATTTCCCGAAGTCCTAAACGATGACGGCGACTTTATGGGCTTTGATGTCGTGATTGGGAATCCACCGTATATTCCATTAGAAGCATTTGAAATAAATGAAAGGAAATTTTTCAACAGTAAGTACGCACAGTTAGAAAGGAAATATGAAACATCAGTTCCCTTTATTTTGGAAGGTTTAAGTATCCTCAATAATTATGGATTATTAGCTTACATTGCTCCAGTTACTTGGCAAACTGGTGAGAACTACTCAAAATTCAGAAATTATTTTTTTGAAAATTTTGGACTTGATAAACTTATTAATCTTCCATTCAACATCTTTGAAGATGCTTATGTAGATACTGCTCTATATTTCCTTTCTAAGGAACGAAAAACAGAATATTCAATCTACGCTTTTGATAAAAAAATAAGAGTTGAGTCATTAGAGAACTTGGATTACACCAAGTTCGAAATAACCGAAATCAAATCGCCTGATTATAAAGTAATTATTGACAAAACAGCACATCATTTTTCAAGATTTGATTCGAAATTTTTTGTTCAATTTGGTTTAATTACAAAATCAACACAAGGCTTGTCAGGCAGCAGCTTCCCTGAAACAAATGGTGATAGTTCTGAATTTACCTTTCCTTTCCTTGCAAAGGGGAATGTTTATAATTATATTTTGACAAAAAACAGTGTTTACAACACGGATTTGTCTGATAAAAGGAATCTAATTCAATTTTATCAAGGAGAACCTAAAATTTTAATAAGACGAATAATTAGTCGTCAGGATAGACTTTCCGTAACTTTTTGCGATGAAAAATTAGTATTTAAAAAGGATATTAATCCGTTTATTCCAATAGATAATAAATTCGACTGTCTATTTCTTACAGGCATCATAGCAAGTAAGCTAATATCATTCATCTATTTAAACTCATCCTCGATCGCTACCAAAGACGATTTTAGGCAAACTACTCTAACTGAATTAAGAAAACTGCCTATTCCAATTGTTGATGAAACCAAGCAAAAGGAAATAATCGAAATCGTTTCAATGATATTAGATGCTAAGAAAACAAAATCCCCCACCACCGACACCATCGACCTCGAAGCCCAAATAGACCAATTAGTTTACCAGCTTTACGGCTTGACGGAAGAAGAGATAAAAATTGTAGAAGGAAATTAAGATGAGCAAAACCAGAATAGAAAATTTTGGTTTGCACTCACTTTATTAATCAGGAAAAGAAAAGCTTATGAAGGATAAATTGGCAGGGCATTATGGTGATTTTCTACAGGAAATCAAAGACAAAATCCGCACGGCTCAATACGATGCAGCGAAGGTCGTAAATACCGTTATCATTAGTCTTTATTGGGATTTAGGAAAACGTCTTTCAGAAAAGATGAAATCGGGTTGGGGGAAAGCTGTGGTAGAAACCCTGTCACTAGACATACAGAAGGAATTTCCCGGCATAAAAGGGTTCAGCAGTACCAATTTGTGGTATATGAAACAGTTTTTTGAGGAGTACAGCACCTCTACAAATCTCCAACCATTGGTTGGAGAAATTAGCTGGTCGAAACATCTGGTAATTATGAGCAAATGCAAAAACGAGCAACAAAGGCAGTTTTACATCCTTGCAACCCAAAAATATGGATGGACCAAAGATGTGCTTATTCATAAAATAGAACTGAAAATCTTTGAAAAATTTGCCCTCGGTCAAAATAATTTTGAGCGTACTCTTCCCGACAACATTAAAAACCAGGCCGTACTGGCATTACAGGATGAATACAATTGGCATTTTTCGGAACTCGATCAGGAGCACTCAGAACGTGAACTCGAAGAAGCCATAATTAAAAACATCCGTGCTTTTCTGATGGATTTTGGTCCCGGCTTTTCATTCCTCGGCAACCAATACCGCATTCAACTCGAAAACAAAGAGTATTTTATTGATTTAATGCTTTATCACCGTGCCATGCAATGCCTTATCGCCATAGAACTAAAAACCGGGGAATTTTTGCCTGAGTACAAAGGGAAAATGGAGTTTTATCTCAATATACTGAACGACACGATAAAACTGCCCCACGAAAATCCAGCCATCGGCATCATTATTTGCAAATCAAAAAACCGCACCATTGTGGAATATGCCCTGAAAGACAGCAGCAAACCTATTGGTGTGGCCACTTACACCCTTACTGCTACCCTACCCGAATACTACCGCGAGCAATTTCCCTCGACCGAAGAACTAGCCAGCAAACTGGAAACATTTATTGAACTGAGCAAAAAAACATGAGCAACGCACAAATATATTACCACGACATTGGCGATTAACCGTCAAAGTTGACGTTTGATCAATAAGTGTGAATTTGAACGATAGAAAAGGCATACAATGAGCAAAATAAGAATAAGAAATTTCGGCCCCATCAGAGAAGGTCATCAGGAGCGGGATGGCTGGATGGACGTGGAAAAGGTTACGGTATTTATCGGCAATCAGGGTTCGGGCAAAAACACGGTGGCGAAGCTGATTTCAACCTTGAACTGGATTGAAAAGGCGATGGTAATGGGAACCATCCGGCAGGATGAATTGAAACGGTCTCGTCCTAAAATAAGTTGACACAACAAAATACAAAATGTGTCAACAAAAAACGAGAAAAAACGAGTATTATTCGGAGACGTTTAAGACCGAAGTGGTGAAACAAATCGAGAGCGGGAAGCTGTCGGTGTTGGAAGCCTCGCGTGAGTATGCCATCGGGGGCAGCATGACGGTCTATCGTTGGGTGAACAAGTACGGGACAAAATCCACGGAGATGAAAAGGAGTGAAAAAAAAGAGAAACCGGAAGAAGTCCTGGCCGCCGAACTCCGGGCGAGGGAGTTGAGCGCGGAAGTGACGGCGTTAAAGCGGTTGCGGGAATTCGAACGGCTTCGGAGTGAGTCGTATCTTCAGATGATCAAACGGGCGGAAGAGAAATTTCAACTTCCGATCGAAAAAAAGTCTGGCGCCAAACGGTCGAAGTCATGAAAGCGCATCACCCGGAAACGGGATATGAAGGGCTGTACGACGTGTTTGGCAAAAGCCGCCAAGGGTGGTATCAAGCGGATCGGGAAGCCGAAAGCCGAGCGGAAGACAACGGGTTCATTCTCTCGGAGGTCGAGAAACTTCGGACGACGCAGCCTCGTCTCGGTGCACGGAAGCTGCACTATTTGCTCCAGGATCGGTTGTCAATTCAGGGCGTGAAAATCGGGCGGGATGCGTTGCTGAATTTACTGCGGACGAATGGTTTACTGATTCGGCGTCGTAAGCGCTTCCGGCCCCAGCAGACCGATGGGAAGGGAGAGCGTATCTATCCCGACCTGCGTAAAGAACTGGAAATCAAGAAGTTAAACCAACTCTGGAGCGCAGATATCACGTATTTACGCCTCCGTACGGCCGCGCGATTTTGCTATGCTACCTTAGTGGTGGATGAAAAATCGCATCGGATTGTGGGGTATCACGTGGCCACCGATATGACGGCATCGGAAACGCGGAAGGCGTTGGAAAGGGCGGTGAAGGCGCAAGTACCTAGCGAGGGGAAATTGGGAAATACCTTAATTTTTCACACCGATCGGGGGAGCCAATTTAAAAGCGTGCACGTTCGCCAATTTTTACATCAGTATGAAATCCAGCCCAGCATGTCTGAAGCCGGGAAAAGCGAAGAGAATCCCGTAAGCGAGCGTCTCAATGGCATCCTCACAGACGAACTTCGGGTAGGCGAGGTGTTTGATCGTGTCGAGCATGCCCAAAGCGTCTGGGCACAAGCCGTGCATATCTACAACACCCAACGTCCCCACCTGAGTTGTAATCTGCTGACCTCCGAACAAGCCCTTTCCAGCTTAAGAATCCTTTGTCAACTTTTTTACGTTTTTATACCTTTCACCTGTCAACTTATTTTAGGACGAGACCTCCGTCGAATCTTGGATACTCTTTGACGAAGAACAAAGACCAAGAAAGCTATAAGAAGCTTCTGTACCAAGAGGTTCCTCAGTTACTTGAGAGTATCAATGAAAAATTGGAGTGTAGTGGTCGGAAAAGGGGGGAATTATAATTAATAACCGAAAAACATAATAAATGATAAGTCCCAAACATCAAATAGATCTCAAAACGGCCTTTAGCGAAAAAATTAAAAGCTCTTTTGCTTCGCTTCTACCGTATGGAAAACAAAAAAATGTAGCTAAAGGCACTTTTATTGTTGAGAAAGGTGAATTATGTACAAAAATATTTCTCATACAAGATGGAATTTTTAGAACTTTCAGAGAGACAAACGAAATAGAATATACTACCGGTTTTTCCTTTAAAGGAGATTTTGACACATCGCCATTTGCATTTTACTACGAAATACCCGCCACAGAAACCATTGAAGCCATTACGGATGCTACTATTATGGTATTTGAAAGGCCTGATTTTTGGGAAGCAACAAAAAACAATCCGGCATTACAAAACGGTGTTTATTTATTGCTTGCAGGTTATATAGAAATTTTAGAAAGCCGTCTCCACGAAAACAGAAGTATGACTGCCGAAGAAAGATATTTGCAGCTTATACAAACCCAACCCGAAGAAATAAAGAAAGTCTCATTAAGTTTTATTGCCTCTTTCTTGGGCATTACAAAAGAAAGATTGAGCAGAATTAGAAAAAAAATGCAGTGAATTGACTTAGGTCAAAAAGAGGCTTATCAAACTTCCCTATCATTGTATCGTAATTTAAAAATTAGATACAATGACAAACTACATAACCACTTCTATTTTTATGTTTGTTGTATTCTGTGAAGGTATGGCTCAGAATACCGTAAATGATAAAACACAATTTCACTCACAAAGTTTTGGAATACAAATAGGGCTTTCTTTATTGGAAAATCCTTTTTTATTATATCCTGTTGTGAACCTATCTTATTCCAAAACTATTTGGGGGTTTAAAAGCCACCAATTAGCTATTTTACCTCAATTAGGGGCAATATTTTTGCCAGACATTGAAACAAAGTATCTTATTTCTACTTCATTGCAATACAAGTATATTTCCAAAAAAAGGTTTGAGGCAAATGTATATGGGGGATTAAACTATCAACTTAGAAGGCTTGCCTATGATAGATACCAGTTTGAAACGGCGTTGTTGCATGAATAAAATTGCGCAAAGGCAAGGTGATGGAATGGTTCGAAAAAGGCCCCTCCGTGTTAGGCAATCTTTTGCGAAAGGGGCATACCAAGGGCGGTCATTTTATTGAGGCATAAAATTTTGATGGC
>JANRJC010000036.1:0-216864 GCA_033764335.1 Bacteroidia bacterium
GCCGTCCACGGTGAGTGTCGGGAAAGTTCCCGTTACATCACCGGCTGCGGCGGTGGTATTCGTAATGTCGTTGGCAGCGTTGGTGTCGCCGGTATTGGTGATCGTCGTGCCTACCACACTGATGCCGGTTCCGGCGGTGTAGGTAGTATTATCATCCGTCCCGGGTGTCCACTGGGTGCCGTTCCACTCCAAGACCTGACCCGCAACGGTCGGGACCGATCCCGATACCGGGCTGCCCTGGATACGGGTTACGCTCAGGTTGCTGAATACGCCGCTGGCATCGCCACCCGCTACGCTGCTGGTCGTGATATCATCGCCGGCGTTAGTATCGCCGGTATTGGTAATTACCGTACCGGCTACGCTAATTCCGGTGCCAGCCGTATAAGTTGTGCCATCGTCGGTACCCGGCCCCCAAGAGGAACCGTTCCATTTCAATACCTGACCCGAAACGGTCGGAGCCGTCGCTGATACCGGACTTCCCTGAAGGCCGTCCACGGTGAGTGTCGGGAAGGTACCGGTTACATCTCCTGCCGCTGCCGTCGTATTCGTTATGTCATTGGCAGCGTTGGTGTCACCGGTATTGGTGATCGTCGTGCCCACCACACTGATGCCGGTTCCGGCGGTGTAGGTGGTATTGTCATCTGTACCGGGGGTCCACTGGGTGCCGTTCCACTCCAATACCTGACCCGCAACGGTCGGGGCCGATCCCGATACCGGGCTGCCCTGGATACGCGTTACGCTGAGGTTGCTGAATACGCCGCTGGCGTCGCCACCCGCTACGCTGCTGGTTGTGATGTCATCGCCGGCGTTAGTATCGCCGGTATTGGTGATTGTTGTACCGGTTACGTTAATACCGCTACCGCCTACATAATTTGCGCCATCGTCGGTACCCGGAGTCCAAGCAGAACCACTCCATTTCAACACCTGTCCGATGACGCTTGGCGGTGTCGCTGATACGGCACTGCCCTGCAATCCGTCCACAATAAGGGTCGGGAAGGTACCGGTTACGTCGCCCGCTGCGGCGGTTGAATTGGTAATGTCATCACTGCCATTTGTATCACCGGTGTTGGTAATCGTGGTTCCGGTTACATTGATACCGGTTCCGGCGGTGTAGGTCGTATTGTCATCCGAACCGGGTGTCCACTGGGTGCCGTTCCACTCTAATACCTGACCGGCTACCGTCGGAGCCGATCCCGATACCGGGCTGCCCTGGATACGGGTTACGCTCAGGTTGCTGAATACGCCGCTGGCGTCGCCACCCGCTACGCTCGTTGTCGTAAGGTCATCTGCCGCATTCGTGTCTCCGGTATTGGTAATCACCGTACCGGTGACATTGATGCCGGTTCCGGCAGTATAGGTATTACCTCCATCCGTACCCGGTCCCCAGGAGGTTCCGTTCCACTTCAGTACCTGTCCCACTACGGTCGGTGCCGTCGCGGATACCGGTGTGCCCTGAAGGCCGTCCACCGTCAGGGTCGGGAAGGTACCGGCTACGTCGCCCGCTGCGGCGGTCGTATTGGTAATGTCATCACTGCCATTTGTATCACCGGTGTTGGTGATCGTGGTTCCGGTTACGTTGATACCCGTTCCGGCGGTATAGGTCGTATTATCATCGGTGCCGGGGGTCCACTGGGTGCCGTTCCACTCCAAGACCTGACCGGCTACGGTCGGGGCCGATCCCGATACCGGGCTGCCCTGGATACGCGTTACACTCAGGTTGCTGAATACGCCGCTGGCGTCGCCACCCGCTACGCTCGTTGTGGTAAGGTCATCCGCCGCATTCGTGTCGCCGGTATTGGTGATCACCGTACCGGTTACATTGATGCCGGTTCCGGCAGTATAGGTTACACCCGCATCCGCACCGGGGCCCCAAGAAGAACCATTCCATTTTAAGACCTGCCCCACCACGGTCGGAGCCGTCGCGGAAACCGGTGTGCCCTGAAGACCATCCACCGTCAAGGTTGGGAATGTGCCCGTTACGTCGCCCGCTGCGGCGGTTGTATTGGTAATGTCATCACTGCCATTTGTATCACCGGTATTGGTAATTGTGGTTCCGGTTACATTGATACCGGTTCCTGCTGTGTAGGCTGTATTATCATCTGCGCCGGGTCCCCATGAGAAACCGTTCCATTTCAATACCTGACCCGCTACCGTCGGAGCCGTGGCGGATACCGGGCTACCCTGAAGGCCGTCCACGGTGAGTGTCGGGAAGGTACCGGTTACATCTCCTGCCGCTGCCGTCGTATTCGTTATGTCATTGGCAGCATTGGTGTCGCCGGTATTGGTGATGGTTGTACCGGTCACATTGATACCCGTACCTGCCGTGTAGGTGGTATTATCATCCGTACCGGGGGTCCACTGGGTGCCGTTCCACTCCAAAACCTGACCCGCAACGGTCGGGGCTGATCCCGATACCGGACTGCCCTGGATACGCGTTACACTCAGGTTGCTGAATACGCCGCTGGCGTCGCCACCTGCTACGCTGCTGGTTGTGATGTCATCGCCGGCGTTAGTATCGCCGGTATTGGTGATCGTTGTACCGGTTACATCTATCCCGCTTCCGGCAGTGTAGGTTACCCCCGCATCCGCACCGGGTCCCCAAGAGGTTCCGTTCCACTTCAGTACCTGTCCCACTACGGTCGGTGCTGTGGCGGATACAGGTGTGCCTTGAAGGCCATCTACGGTCAGCGTCGGGAAGGTTCCCGTTACGTCGCCGGCGGCGGCGGTGGTATTCGTAATGTCGTTGGCAGCGTTGGTGTCGCCGGTATTCGTAATGACTGTTCCTACTACGCTAATACCTGTACCCGCTGTATAAGCGGTATTATCATCTGAGCCGGGTCCCCAGAAGAAACCGTTCCATTTCAATACCTGACCGGCTACGGTCGGTGCTGTGGCTGATACAGGATTTCCTTGAAGGCCGTCCACGGTGAGTGTCGGGAAAGTTCCCGTTACGTCGCCGGCGGCGGCGGTTGTATTGGTTATGTCATTAGCGGCATCGGTATCACCGGTGTTGGTGATCGTGGTTCCGGTTACATTGATACCGGTTCCGGCGGTGTAGGTCGTATTGTCATCCGAACCGGGAGTCCACTGGGTGCCGTTCCACTCTAATACCTGACCGGCTACCGTCGGAACCGATCCCGATACCGGGCTGCCCTGGATACGGGTTACGCTCAGGTTGCTGAATACGCCGCTGGCGTCGCCACCCGCTATGCTCGTTGTCGTAAGGTCATCCGCCGCGTTGGTGTCACCGGTATTGGTAATCACCGTACCGGTGACATTGATGCCGGTTCCGGCAGTATAGGTGTTACCGCCATCCGTACCGGGTCCCCAAGAGGTTCCGTTCCACTTCAGTACCTGTCCCACTACGGTCGGTGCCGTCGCGGAAACCGGCGTGCCCTGAAGGCCGTCCACCGTCAGGGTCGGGAAGGTACCGGCTACGTCGCCCGCTGCGGCGGTTGTATTGGTTATGTCATTAGCGGCATCGGTATCACCGGTGTTGGTGATGACCGTTCCGGCTACATTGATCCCCGTTCCGGCGGTATAGGTCGTATTGTCATCCGAGCCGGGAACCCACTGTAAACCGTCCCATTCGAGTATCTGACCTGCGCTGGTAGGGGTAGAACTGGAAACAGGATTTCCCTGAAGACCTTCCACTGTTAAGGTAGGAAAAGTACCGCTCACATCTCCTGCTCCGGCGGTGGCCGTAGTAATATCATCCGAAGCGTTGGTATCGCCGGTATTGGTGATGGTTGTACCGGTCACATTGATACCGGTACCTGCTGTGTAGATGGTTCCATCATCTGTGCCCGGAGCCCAGGCAGAGCCATTCCATTTCAATACCTGACCATTAATCGTGGGGGTCGTCCCCGCAACCGGAACACCCTGAATACGGCCTACAGAGAGGTTAGAGAAAGTACCCGTTACATCACCGCCTGCACCCGAAATATTAGTTATATCATCCGAAGCATTTACGTCTCCGGTATTAGTTACAACATTCAGTCCGCTGATGGAAATACCGGTTCCGGCAGAATAGGTTGTATTAGCATCACTTGAAGGGAGCCATTGAGTACCATTCCATTTGAGTATCTGATTGAGTGCGGGAGTAACATTCGCTACACTAAATCCCTGAAGCCGGGAAACAGTGGGGTTGGGATACGTACCGCTAAGGTCGCCATTGGCCGAAGAACCGATAAGTATATCGTCAGAACCATCAAGATCACCGGTATTAGTTACGATATTGGAAGTAATGTCAATTCCGGTTCCGCCCGAATAGACGGGCAGGCCGACACTACCACCACCCGCAGAAAGAGAAAGTGTATTGCCGGAAAGGCTTAGGGTTTGAAGTTCATTAGTGGGGTTTGCGTCAGCATCATTTACCTCATCCGTAGTATATACCCACTGGTTGCTGGCGAGGTTATATTTCAGAACACTGCCATTGGCAGGTGCGCCCGTAATAATGGCCCGGCCACGCAATCCGGTTACCTGTGGTCCGGGGAAAATACCCGTCAGGTCACCGCTGGCAGAAGTAGTCGTCGTAATATCATCCGAAGCATTAGTATCACCCGTGTTGGTAATCGCTGTCCCTCCGACGAGATTGATACCTGCACCGGCTGTATAAGGAAGACTAAAACTTCCTCCACCCAAAGAGAGGGAAAGTGTGGTTCCAATAAGCGTCAACTCTTGTAGCTCATTTTCATCATCAAAATCGCCATCTTCAAAAATATCATCGGCAGGTGCCCACTGGGTACCGTTCCACTTGAGGATTTGTCCATTGGTGGCATTTGTGCTGGCAATGGGTTTGCCCTGAAGTCTGCTGACAGTGGGATTGGGATACGTACCCGCCAAATCTCCTGCTGCCGCAGAGCCAATCAGTACATCATCACTTCCATTAAGGTCTCCCGTATTGATGATCGTCGTGCCGGAAACGTTGATACCGGGGCCGCCGGAATATACCGGAAGGGCAACCGAACCGCCGCTTGATGATAAACTAAGTGTATTTCCACTCAGAGAAAGCGTCTGAATTTCATTAAGGGGATCAGCATCTGCGTCGGTATCATCGTCTATACCGGGTTGCCATTGGGTGCCATTCCATTTTAATACTTGTCCCGAACTGGTAGGCGTAACATTGGATACGGGTTTTCCCTGTAAACTGACAACAATGGGGTTGGGATAGGTACCAATCAGGTCGCCACCGGCATTGTCCCCGATTTTGATGTCATCGTTGGGGTTCAGGTCGCCGGTATTGGTCACCACATTGCTGGCATTAATACTAATCCCCGAACCACCGGTATAAACCGGAAGGTTTACCGAACCTCCCCCTAAAGAGAGTTGAAGGGTATTTCCGGCGAGGGAAAGGGTTTGCAACTCGTTGGTGGCGTTTGCATCTCCGTCGGTATCGTCATCCAAAGCGGGTGTCCACTGAGTACCGTTCCACTTCAATACCTGGTTGGTGGTGGGTTGGAGGTTAGAAATCGAAAATCCATTGAGTTTCGTTACCGCTGGGTTAGGAAATGTACCGGAAAGGTCGCCGCCAGCATTCGAACCAATGGTCACATCGTCATTAGCATTAAGGTCACCGGTATTGACAATGGTTGTTCCCAACACATTGATCCCTGATCCAGCGGTATAAAGCGGGATATTGACACTGCCTCCATTTCCCGAAAGCGAAAGGGTATTGCCGGTAAGGGAAAGTGTCTGCAATTCATTCAGCGGATCCGCATCCGCATCGGTATCGTCATCAATTGCAGGAACCCACTGCTGAATAGCAGAACTCCATTTATAAACATAGTCGTTGTTAGGGGCCTGGTTGGAAAAAGTTCTTCCGTGAATTTTGGTTACCAATGGTTGTGGATATGTTCCGGCAAGGTCACCTCCGGCGGGATAACCAATGGTCACATCGTCTGCCGGGTTGAGGTCGCCGGTATTGCTGATAATACTTCCCGTTACGTTGATCCCGGAGCCGCCGGTATAAACCGGCAGGTTTACCGAACCACCGCCATTGCTGAGGGTAAGAGAACTTCCGGCAATGCTCAGGGTTTGGATTTCATTAGCAGGATCACTGTCGGCGTCGTTTACATTATCGGGTGAAGGTGTCCATTGTCCATTTTGGAACTTCAATACCTGACCGGAAAAAGGGATATTGGTAGAAATCGCATTATTGCGCAGCCGTGCCACGGTAGGGTTGGGATACGTACCGGTAAGGTCGCCACCGGCGGCGGTACCGATGATAATATCGTCCGCAGCCAAGGTATCTCCGGTATTGGAAATGATGCTACCGGATATATTAATACCCGGGCCATCGGTATAGCTGGTAAACGGAAGGTTTACGGAGTTGCCATTGGGGCCGAGGGTGAGCACCGTACCGTTCAGGGTAAGTGTCTGCGCACCTTCGTCCACGGCGGGATTCCAACTGGAACCGTTCCACTTGAGTACATTCCCCAATTGTGCTCCGTTTTGGGCAATGTCGAGCGGCAAAGATACCGAACCATCACCGGCAATCCGTGCCGTGGTGTTTACGGCGCCACCACCGCCACCGGAAGTTACTGCATCCGGTCTGGGCCGCCATTCACCCGCAGAAGCATCCCATTTTAAAACTTCATTGTCCGCAGGGACGGTATTAGCAACATCCCGGCCCTGAATTTTCACCACCACCGGATCGGGATAGGTTCCGGCCAAATCGCCATTCGCCGCAGTACCGACTGTAATATCGTCCGTGGGATTGGTGTCACCCGTATTAAAGATGGTGTCATTGATAATATTAATTCCTGTACCGGCAAAAATAGTTCCGCCCTGGTCGGGAGAACTCACCCAGTTGTTGCCGTCCCACTTCAGCACATCTCCCGAGTCGGGAAGAGGAGCGATGACATCGGAAAGGTCACCGATATTGACATTTTCAATCGAACCCGCTTTTTCGGCGTATAAACTGAAGGGCACGCTTACCATTTCGGTCACCCCCATATTGACAAATCCGCTGTTATTAGGATTTATTTCTACACGGAGGAAATAATTTCCCAATCCCCAGTTAATCGCATCAAAAATACCGGAAACCGGCAAACCTCTCCCAATGGTCAGTGTAAACAAACCATAGGAGTTAGTGAGGGCCGAATGAGTCTCCTGATAAACCTGATTACCTCCCTGAAGGATCGTAAACCGGACTTCAATGGTCTGACCGTTAAGCACACTTGTGCCGTCACGGGCAATGGCCTGGTAGGAAATTCCCTGAGGTGCCTGAGCCTGTACCAGCACTTGAAGTGCCAGTAAAAGGAATGCCGTCAAAAGGGTGATTTTTGTCTTCATCTGGTGTAAAAGTTTAATGAATCGGGTCTGGGTAAAGATCATGACTATTTTTGCTCAGAAAAATATTCTCTCAAAAAGTTTTCCTTATGTACAAAATGAAGTTTAGAAATTTCCAAACATCGCAATTTACATAAGAAATTATAAAAATAAAACATCTGTTCAAACTAACTGCTAATTTAGCTTCGCAAACCGTAAAATCCACGACACGTTTATTCAATCAGCATACGTCCGGTAAATTGCCGCGTATTTCCTTTGTCTTCTACCTGTAAATGGTAAATATAAACACCCTTCGCTACTTTATTCCCATTTGCATCACGTCCATCCCAGGTAATTTCATGGAATCCTTCGGTAAAAAATGCTTCATTCAGGGTTTTTATTTCCTGACCAAACGAATTGTAAACCGCCACTTTGACCTCGTACTCCGGCTGGCCAGAAGGTAAAGTAAAAGGAATCGTCACCGGGCCGGAAGAAGGATTGGGGTAAACATCCCCCAGGTGAATAAAATCCGGACGCAGGTTTTGCTCCACAAATTCCGGGCTTCCATAATATATCCTGAAACGGCGGGTTTCCTGATCGGAAAGCGAAAGATATGCTGTTTGCTCCAGCATATCTACTACCCGCTGATTTTCTATGTCAAACAAAATCAGTTGCTGCCCGGCAAAATTCAGCAGGCTATTGTCCCAGATCAGTTCAATTTCCCGCAATCCGAGGTTGCTTTCTACTGCAAATTCCCAGATAAAGGATTTGGCAGCGGGCACAATGTCGCGGGTAAATTCGCCGGAGAAATGTTCGGGATGGGCAAAACTCATCTCCATAAACTGAGGCATTCTCGGCGGAGGAATCGCGTCAAACCGGTCTTTGCTTTCCAATGCACCCGGATGCATACCGAATCCCCCCAGCGGATATTCGAGTTTTCCGCTCTTCAGGCTAAGATTCATTCCCCAACCACCGGTTTGAATAAAGTTTTCACTTTCAACGAGCGGAACAGATTTGGTAAAACGCTGAACCGCAGGGTTTTTGCGCACGGGAATTACAAGGGTTAAGGCTTCATCCGCATGGACAAATCCCCCGCTGAATTTATTGATGACCGCGCCATTTTGGTAACCTACCGGGCCTTTGACCCGAAGTTCGCCAAGTTTATCAGCACTTGTGCCCATCGCAGCCAGAATGTCATTCCATGCCAGGTTATAAGGATAGGGATTGCCGATTTCGTTATGCCCCTGCTGAAGTTGTAACACAAACGGCTGACTGTCATTTGCCTCCACAACATCTCCTGCACCGGTATTAAACGAGCGGTTTTCTTTAGTAATCAGGGAATAACCCCGTCCCGGCTCGATCGTGGTAAGCCCCTGGGTATATTCGGAGAATGTACCGCTACGGTAATGCCAGAATCGCCATTCGTAGGTATTATATTCGCCAAAATCATCTTCTACTACGGCACTGATCTGACTGTTGTCGAGAACAAGGGGTACAGAAACAAAATTATAGTTGATGGCCTCTTTTCCAAAATCGAGTTGGCCCACAATAAAACCTTCGGGATAACGGCGGTAGGTGTAAATCGTATCGGTACTGATGTCAAAACCGAAGGTTCCTTTCACTTCAAAATAATATTCCAGCCCCATTTCATCTACTTTGGCCGCGGTAACCGGGAAGGTATATTTTCCGCCAACCGAGGTTATATTTTCGGTGGACCAGTTTTCGGCGGCAATTCCTTTAAAATGAACCACTACCTTATCCACAATGGTATCAGTCAATACCTGGATATAGCTGCTTGTATCGGAGCCGGTAGTATAGATGTCGGCAAAACCGAATCCGGTAATGTCAGGTACAGGGTTGGTAAATTCAAAACTTCCACCGGCAACAAAAACCGAACCTTCAAAGTCCTGGTCAATGGCCTGTACGCCCCAAATATAGCTCCCATCGGGAATGCCGGTAAAAGTCCACGAGGTTCGCTGACTGGCATTACCCATTCTTATCACCTGGCGGAAACCGGCATTTGTACCTTCGGTAAGCGACAGTGGCGAAGTGATTTCCGCCTTATTGTCGGTGGTTCCGATATATACATTATAAGAAAGCCCCTGGCGTGTGGAGGGATTGTGCCCGGCAGGCGGAGACCAGGTTAAGGTCACGTCCGGGCCTACAATTGTATGGGAAGGGTTAACCGGTGCGCCGGGAACCTTATTCGCAGCGGTGTCAATATTCTGGAAAACGGCAAACGCACGTTCGACCGGATTAGAGGCTGTGCGGCCCGAAAGAATAATATCCAGTTTTTTATCACCGTCGTAATCGCCAAAAACGGCTGCGCCCAAGTCCACATCTTCCAGATCGGAGGAACTCAATACATCTTCCTTAAAACTGCCCGCCCGGTCGTTGCGGTAAAGCCTTGTGGTGCGGTCTTCGGCACCATCGCCGTCTTTTCCACTGAGCAGAATATCGAGCCATCCATCATCGTCAAAATCTCCCCAGATGGCACTACCGCGAGAAATATTGACCAGCGAAGCACCGATATTTTCAAATTTAGCTTCAACTTGATTGTAGCGATAAACGCGGGAGAATGCCTCAAAAGAGCTTCCGGAGCTTTCTCCGGCAAGCAGGATGTCGGCATATCCGTCATTGTCAAAATCGCCCCAGGCGACCGAACTATTTTTGACCGAAGCAAGGTCTGTAAATCCGGCGTCGGTAAAGGTACCATTGGCATTATTGTGATACACACGGGTAAGCGCACCTGTGGCTGTCTCTCCGGCTACCAGCAAATCCATCCATCCGTCGCGGTCATAGTCGGCCCAGTCCACGCTGCCGGAAGAAATGCCCGCTCCGCCGTTAAAAGCATTTTTTTGCGGGGAGAATAAATGGTCGCCGAGATTTTTATACAAAATCAGCACTGGTTGGCCAGAAGCATTTGCACCTGCGACTACGAGGTCGAGATCGCCGTCATTGTCATAGTCGCCCCATCGGGCACTGGCTTTATAGACATCGGTCAGAGAATCTGAGGCAGTAGTACTGACTTCAAAGCGCCCTGCCTGATTTTCATAGATCGCCGAAAGCAGGCTGTTATTGGCTTCCTGCCCACAGATTACGAGGTCGAGGTCGCCGTCATTGTCATAGTCGCCCCAAGCCAGGCCTGCGAGGCGCACCTGCGCCAGATCGGAGGAAGCGTCGGTATCTTTGGCGAAAGTAGTTCCTCCGTTATTGGTGTAAATCGAAGTCGAAGTAAGGCCTCCGCCCAGGTCGCCAGCGGCGAGAATATCGAGGTCGCCGTCATTGTCGTAGTCGCCGAGGGTGATGGCACTTTCCGAAACGGCTGCCGGCGGATCGCCGGGAAACAGCGTAGGTGTTTGATCCTCAAAAGCCGGAGGTGTGAATTCAAGCGCGCTGAATGTCGCAAACTCTGACCCTTCAAAATCCGGATCTATAGCCTGCACGCTCCAGAAATAGGTTTTTCCTTCGAGTAAATTGCTGATGTCCCATTCCAGCACCTGGCTGACATTTCCGGTAGCTGCCACTTTGCGGTAACCCAAAGTCAGCGAATCCAGGCTTGAGAGGGGGGAAATAATTTCCTGCTGGGTTTTGGAAAGACCCATTGTAACATTGTAGGTAAGTCCATTTACCAATGCAGGGTCGTGCCCGGAGGGAATACTCCAACTCAGCCGCAGTTTAGAACCCACGATTTCCTGCTGAAGGTTTTCCGGAGGCTCCGGAGTGGTATTCGGGGTTTTTTCGTCGTTTCGGTAAATGTGCAATGCCTCATTGCCCGAACCCATTTCTCCTATAAGAAGAATATCCAGTTTACGGTCGCCGTTGTAGTCGCCAAAAACGGCAGAACTGGCTTTATCCACTCCGGAAAGAGGAGTGGAAGCAAGTGGGACAAGGGCAAAACCACCGGAATGGTCATTGCGATAAATTTCAGCGATCCGGCTATTTCCGGTAAGGTCATTTCCCGTAACCAGAACATCATACCAGCCGTCATTGTCATAATCACCCCAATTGGCATCGCCGTCTTCAAGGTTTTTGATGCCGGTAGAAAGTAGTTCAAACGTCTCGTTCCCTTTGTTGCGGAACAACTGGGTCAGAGGCACATTCGAAGCATTTGTACCGGTAACTAAGAGATCGGGATCGCCGTCATTGTCATAGTCTGCCCAGTCAATGCCCCCGTTGGAAACGGCAACAACTCCGGGAAGACCTGTGGTAATATTGGTAAAGGTTTTATCGCCTTTGTTTTTATATACGGCGAATACGGGAGTGGATCCACTTATGCCCATCACGGCAAAGTCCACAAAGCCGTCGTTGTTAAAATCTGTCCAGGCGACATCCCCAGAGTGTAAACCGGGGAAAGTAGCTCCGGTTGCCCATCCGGCGGTGCCTTTGTTTTCGTAAAGGATCGCAATGGCAGTATTGTCCGCTTTTTGCCCCATGAGGAAAAAATCCGGGTCGCCATCATCGTCATAATCTGCAAAAGCGACGCTGCTGTTGCGGACTTGTTCGAAGGCATTTATGGGTTGAAAGGAAGAGGTTGTATTTCGGTAAATACGGGTAAAAGGCCCGGAAGCTGCCTGGCCGGAGACGGCAAGATCCAGCCGTCCGTTGTTGTCATAGTCGCCCCAAGTGAGGTCACCATTTTTTACTCCTTGAAGTCCCTGTGAGGCAAAAATATCGTATTCGAAGGCCCGATTATCCTGGTTTTTATACAGAAGGGTAACAATATCGCCGGAAGCATCGGTTCCTGCTATGGCAAAATCCAGGTCATTGTCATTGTCATAATCACCCCAGACGGCATCCCCTTCACTTATGCCTTCGGGCACATTATTAAAAAGGATATTGGTTACATTGACATATTGGGGAGGGGTAAAGGTTATGGATTTTTCAGCGGGGAAAGCAGAGCCTTCAAAATCGGGATCAATGGCCTGCACACTCCAGAAATAAGTACCGGCATCCAGCCCGCGCAGGCTCCAGGAGGTGCGATGCCCGACATTTCCGAAGCGCACTACCCGGCGGTATCCTTCGACAGGAGCCGATAACTGCGCCATTGCAGGCATTTGATTGTCTGCGGTGGTGGTCGTTCCTACATATAGATTGTAGGTATAGTTTATGCCTCCTGCCGGAGCATCCCATGAGAAAACCACAGAATCAGCACTGGCTACGGTACTAAGGTTTGTGGGTTCACCCGGAGTAAGGTTGACATTGGGGTCAATGTTGCGGTACAGAGAAAGTGTGCGACGGGGGGCAGAATCTCTCGCCCTGCCCATGACAGCCAGATCGAGTTTTCCATCCTGATCATAATCCCCAAAGGCAAGCCCGGCGCCTTCGTCCACTCCTTTGAGATGAGCAGAAGTGGCAACATCGAGCGAAAACCCTCCGCTTTTGTTGTTGAGATAGATTCTGGTTGTCCGGTCGGCGAGACTGGCCCCAAATTTACCGGCAACAACAATGTCTGCATATCCGTCATCGTTAATGTCGCCCCAGATTCCTTGCCCCTGTTTCACCCCGGGAAGGTTCACCCCAAGTTCAAACCGGGAAGAAAGGGCATTGTAACGATAGATTTTAGTGCGGGGAATAACCGACAAAGCCGTAGAATCACCGGTCAGGAGGAGATCGAGGTAGCCGTCATTGTCGTAATCACTCCAGGCGGCCATACTTTCCTTTAAAGGCAATAACGGGGCTTCGGTAAATGACAATTCTTCAAAACCGCCACGGGAGCCTTTATTCTGATAAACTTTGCTGTAAAGATTGGTTCCTTCTGAGCCGGTAAGCACGATGTCCAGATCGCCGTCGGCGTCATAATCTCCCCAGGCTACACTACCGCCTAATACTTTTTGGATTTCGATTAACCCTTCTTTTTCGAACGTACCGTTTACGTTTTTATAAACCGCCGCAAAGGCGCCGGTGGAAGCCCCTCCGGTCATCACGAGATCGAGGTCACCGTCGTTGTCGTAATCCCCCCAGTCTGCCCATGCCTGTGAAAGTTCGGGAAAAATGTCCCCGGCAACATCGGCGGAGTATCTCCCGGCTCCGTTATTTTTGTAAAGGAGGGTCTGGCGGGTTCCGCTTCCGGCAGCACCGGCATGGGGAGTTTCGCCAAAAACAATCATATCTAAATCGCCATCGGCGTCATAGTCGCCCAAAGCAAAACTACTGTAAATCAAGTCGGTAAGGTCACCGGAAGCCAGGTTATCTAACGTGAGGATTCCCCCGGAATTTTCAAAAATAGCCGTGGTTCCGGTTGCTGTTCCGGTCTCCCCGGTTACGAAAAGGTCAAGGTCCTGATCTCCGTCATAATCGCCCCAGGCAATTTTCCCTTTGCTCAGCCCTTCAAACGGCAGGGAAGGAATATTGAGCGGGGAAACGTTTACCAGCAAAGGGGGGGTGTAGGAAAATGTTTTTTCGGAAGCAAAAGCCGAAGGCTCAAAATCCTGATCTATGGTCTGCACACTCCAGAAATAACTTCCGGCGGAGAGATTGCGAAGTTTATAGACGAGTTTGTTTCCGGCATTTCCCCAGAGTGGAATGCGGCGATAAGCCGAAGGAGTAATCCGCCCGGAAGGGGAAACGATATTGGTTCCTCCGGTAGTTGTACCCACATATAAGTTATAGGACAAACCATTGACAATGGAAGCATTTACGCCCGAAGGAGCCGTCCAGGTGAGGATGACGG
Source organism: Bacteroidia bacterium (assembly GCA_033764335.1). Lineage (GTDB taxonomy): Bacteria > Bacteroidota > Bacteroidia > J057 > J057 > JAGQVA01. The sequence continues at coordinate 13,946 of JANRJC010000036.1, forward strand.
TATCTCCCGAAACGGTAGAAGTCAGCCCACCGGGAATACCCCGTGTAGTATTGTCCGTGGTATCCACGTTTTGATACAGCCGAAATACAGCAGCGTTGGTAAAACCCGAAACCGCCAGATCCGTTTTTTTGTCATTGTTAAAATCTCCCCAAGCGAGGGAAGCACCTTCACCCGCAGCCGCAAGAGGAAGTGCGGCAATGGTTTTTTTGACAAAATCACCGGTTCCGTCGTTGCGAAATACCTCCACGATATTTCCCGTAGAAGATTTACCGGTAAGCACTACGTCCAGCCATCCGTCATTGTTGTAGTCTCCCCAGCGGGCATCCCCCCCGGAAATTCCGGTGGCGGTGAAACTTGCCTCCTGATTAAAGACCCCGGTTCCGGCAGCATTCTGATAGACTCGGCTGACTCTTGCCCCGTTGGAAAGGCGTCCGGTAACGAGGATATCTTCGTATCCGTCATTGTTGTAGTCTCCAATTTCGACGCTGGAAGAATCCACGCCGGTAAGGCTGGTTACAAAGGTAAAACTTTGGCCTCCCTCATTTCGGAAGAGTTCCATTACGGGTGTCCCAATGGTTCCTCCGGCTTTATTTCCGGAAATCAGCACATCGGGAAAACCGTCCCGGTTGTAGTCAGTCCAGACCGATTTTCCGTCTTTAACCGGGGTAATTCCGGGGGCGATATCGGCAAAGTTTCCGGCTCCGGTATTTTCGTAAATCTGTGTTACCCGCCCCGAAGTGGCGTTTCCGGTAAGGAGAATGTCGGGGTCTCCGTCTTTGTCATAATCGCCCCAGGCGACACTGGCACCGGTAACGCCGGTAAGTAGTTTTACGAAGGTAAAGGTTGTTCCATTGTTGCGATAAACCCGTGCTTCGGGGTTTCCGCTGCTGTTGGCGCCGGCAATAACGACATCGAGATCGTTGTCGTTGTCATAATCGCCGAAGGCGATATCGGCGGGGCCAAAATTGGCCAGTCCGGAACCGGAGATATAAACAAACCCGCTGATTCCATCATTTCTATACAAGCGGGTGGCGGCTGTGACGCCATCCAGACCCGCAGCCAGCAGATCCAGGTCTCCATCATTGTCGTAATCTGCCCATTCCAGCGCGGCCTGCGTAAGGCCGGGAGTGGCAACGGGAAATTCGTCGGAAACATCAGTAAACGTAGGTAGCTCGTACTGAACCATTTGCCCACTGGCAAATGCGGAGGCTTGAAAATCTGCGTCAATCGCCTGAACTCCCCAGTAATAATTACCACCGGGAAGGTTTTTTATCCGAAAAGCAGTGGTATCATTTACCTGACCCGCCCGTACGATTTTACGGCTACCATCGGTAAGGTATGCCAGAGGAGAACGATAGTTTATAGCTCCGGCCGAAGATCCGAGGTAAATATTATGGGAATAACCTTTATTGGCAGGAGCGTTCCAGTGGAAAACCACTTCATTGCCTTCAATGGTATAACTCAGACCGGAAGGTGTCGCAGGTGAAGTCGGTGATGCAGGATCAATATTGCGCAAAAGGGTAAAAGCACCGGTCGCCGGAGAATCCGAAGTTTTTCCCACAATCATTAAATCCAGTTTGCCGTCGCGGTCATAATCCCCCCATACAGCATCGCTGCCGCCGTTTACCTGGGGAAAAGGGGCAGCGGCAAGGGGTTCTTCTTCAAAATTACTGGTGGAGGTACTGTATCGGTAAAGGGTTGCTTTTCGGTCGCTGCTCACAGGGCCAAACTGACCCGTGATGAGCAAATCCTTATAACCATCATTATTATAATCCCCCCAATCCAGGCTTCCGTCTTTTACGGGCGTAATGGGGGCAGATAGGTCTGTAAAACTAGCCCCTGCATTGTTTTTGTAAATTTTGGCTACCAGGGTTCCCGAACTATTTTTTCCCGTGAGCGCGAGGTCCACAAATCCATCTGCATTAAAATCGCCCCAGGCAATGCTACTGGAATCGAGGGCAGGAAATCCGGAGATCGGGAAATTGGAAAAACCGCCGTTGCCATTGTTGCGATAAATTTTGGAAACGGGGTTGGTACCAATGGCCTGTGTGCCGGTAAGTGCCAGATCGAGATAACCGTCATTGTCAAAGTCTGCCCAGTCGGCATCGCTATTGGTCAGGTTGTCAAAAGCAACCCCACTGTCGGAAAAAGGAGACGTTGGATTGGTGGAAAAGACGTTTCGGTAGAGTTTGGTAATGGGGGTGGTCCCATTATGCCCGGCAATAATAATGTCTGCCCAGCCGTCATTGTCATAATCGGCAAATTTTCCTACCCCATCCCTTACGCCAATCAATGGATAAACCAGAGCACTGGTGAAAGCGCCGGAAAGGTTTTCGTAAAGGTGGGTAACCGGTCCGGAGGCAGACTGCCCCGTCACCAGCAAATCCGGGTCACCGTCATTGTCAAAGTCTCCCCAGTCCACGCTACCGGAATTTACCTGGGTAAGCTGATTGGTAGAATTTTGGTCAATAACATAAACATCCGTCAGCGCATCGTATTCGTAAACGCTGGTAGAATACGTCGAAGTGCTGGTACGACCGGACAAAGCAATATCGAGGTATCCATCATTTTTTTTGTAATCCCCAAGTGCAATGGAAGCCTGCCATACTGCTTTGGGAGCCGTAAAGGGAAACGTTTCGGCGGTTGTATCAATGAAGGTAGGATCCACATAGTTGAAAAGTGCCTGTGTGGCAAAAGCAGATCCTTCAAAATCCTGGTCAATGGCCTGAACACTCCAGGTATAAGCACCGGGAGGTAAACCTTTAAGGGTTATTTCACGGGAATGAAAAACCTCGCCGGGGTGTACAATTCGCCGATAGCCATTGGTGAGGTTGGACATGGGCGACCGGATTTCTACCGTACTGGCCCCACCGGGTTTATCCACATATACCGCATAGGTCAGTCCGCTTACCTGGTTGGCAGGAGTCGAAACGGGCGGATCCCAGGAAAGTACCACGTCGAAACCGTTGAGTTGAGCCGATAAGTTTACGGGGGCACCGGGAGTTACATTGGGGTTTAGGTCAATGTTTTTATAGGTTTTGAAGATCGCGTTGTTGGAACTGGTAATTCTTCCGGTGAGAATAATGTCCAGTTTTTTATCATTATCAAAATCCCCCCATGTAGCACGGCTGCCCAGATCCACATCGGTAAGGGTGTTGGAAGCGGCAATGTCTTCGGTAAATTTGGTGCTGGCGGTACTTCCGTTGTTTTGATAAATTTTGGATACTCGTTTGGCAGTACCCAAGCTGTCCCATTCTCCGGTGAGAAGGATATCCAGAAACCCGTCGTCGTCATAATCCCCCCAGGCCACGCTACCGTTTGCTACTGGTTGAATTGCCGTCGTGCTGGTATTGGTAATATTGATAAAACCAAAAAAGAAGGGAGGAAACTCCACGTATTTATAGACATTGGTAATGGCTTGAATGGAACCCGAGTTGGAAATACTCCCCGAAACGAGCAAATCCAGAAAACCGTCGTTATTGGCATCTCCCCAGGCCAGGCGGGCAAGTCTTACGCCGGGAATGGTGGTATTGATGGCGGTGAAAGTACCGTCCCCCTGGTTTCGATAAACCTCACTAAAAGGCCCATTATTTCCGGGGCTGTTGGCGGCTCCCGCCAAAGCAATGTCCAGCCAGCCGTCATTGTTGTAGTCGCCAAACTTCGCATCGCCAAACTCCACTTTTTCTAACACCAAGCCTGCGGCATTATCCACTTCAAAACCGTCAATATTTTGCGGAATTTTTCGGTTGCGGTAGAGAGTTGTCGAAAGCCCATTGTCGGACAGACCCGTAACCAAAAGATCCAGGTCGCCATCATTGTCATAATCGCCCCAATCGAGACTGCCACGGGTCACCGGTACTAAAACAGAGGATGCCTGGCTTCCGAAAGAAAAACTCCCCAGTCCATTATTTTTATAAATCTCCAGTTTTTTGATCCCGCTGGTAGCAAGTTCTCCGCAGATCGCAATATCGAGGTCGCCGTCGTTGTCATAATCGCCCCAGGCGACATCGGCATTATACACGTCGGGCAACTGGCCGCTGGCGGTATTGTCTTTGGTAAAAGTGCCGTCGCCGTCATTTTTATATACAGAAGCATCTACTGTCAGCACGGAAAAAGAGGTAGCCCCGGACATTACAAAGTCCATAAAGCCGTCGTTGTTGTAATCACCCCAATCCATCCCGGCATTCATAAGGCCTGCGGGGATCGGGTTCGGATTAAAAGTTGCTGCGGTATTGTCACTGAATACCGAGGTAGAAGAGGTAATGGGAGTGAAGGTAAAAGGTCCGGAAGTGGCAAAAGCGGAACCTTCAAAATCATTATCCACAGATTGTACCCCCCAGTAGTAAGTACCGGCTCCCAGGCCTTCGAGCACCCAGGAAAGCCCTTTGATGGAAGCCTGGGCATAAATTCGGCGTTTACCCGTGGTAAGATTTGCCATTGCCGGGACGATATTGTCGTCTCCTGCAACGGTTCCGACATAGATATTGTATGTTAATCCCGGTTTTAAACCTGCCGGATAAGAAGACCCGGTGAGGTTCCAGGTAAAGACCATCGAACTGCCCACCTGAACAGCGGAGAGGTTCAGGGGTGTGGGAGGTACAACGTTTAACCCTCCGGCAGGGCCCGTATTTTGAAAAAGTTTGAGGGTATGAGTGGTAGTACCGCTGGTCGTTCCAGCCAGAAGCAAATCGGGTGCTTTGTCATTGTTGTAATCACCAAAAGCCACCGATGCACCATTGTTTACATCTGTGAGGGCAGTCGAAACAGCAGCATCCTGAGTAAAACTTCCGCTATTGTTCCGGTAAAAAAGCCCGGTGCGGTCCGCAGTGGTGTTTCCATTTTGTCCCACTATGACGATGTCCATATCTCCGTCGTGGTCGTTGTCCCCCCATATCGCCTGTCCATTTTTGATTCCGGTGAGACCGGCTCCGATATTGACAAAAACATTGCTTCCGTCATTTCGCCACACCTCGGTTACGAGAGTGGAGCCAGTATTGCCGGTAAGGAGAATATCGAGGTCGCCGTCGGTATCGTAATCCCCCCACACCGCGTTACCTTCCTTGACACTTGTGATAGAAGGGACACTATTACCAAAAATACTATTTCCTTTATTTTCAAATATACGAGTAGTAGCGGGGACCAATGGGCCTGCACCCGTACCGGTGATAAGCAAATCGAGGTCGCCGTCATTGTCATAATCGCCCCAGGCAAGGCTTCCTTTTTCAACGGCGGTCAGGGTAGCCGAGGCAGTAACATCTTCAAAAAACTGGCTATTGCCATCGTTGCGGTACAAACGGGTAAGCGAACCCGTACCGGTATTTCCGGAGACAACGAGGTCGAGGTCGCCGTCATTGTCATAATCCCCAAAAGCCGCAGCGCCGTCACTGACAGGGGTCAATGCGGGAGTTGCGGTGGGGTCGTTGGTAAAGTTGCCCGTACCATTTCCGGTATAAAGTTTTGCCTGACGGTTGCCACTTTCATCAAGGCCGCAAAGCACCAGGTCAATAAAACCGTCGTTGTTGTAATCTCCGAAATCCACCCCGGCATTGCGAACCTGATCGAGGGTGCTTGAACTGGCGATAACAGCGAAGTTACCGCTGGTATTTATTTGATTGCGGTAAATCGTCGTGCGATAATCGCTTGTAGCCGCCTCGCCTGTCACGAGAATATCGAGGTCGTTGTCATTGTCCACATCCGCCCAGGCAACACGGCTATTGGCAAGCCCCGCAGGAGAGCCGAGTACCGTCGTAAAATCCGTATAGTTTTGCGAAAAACCCACCGGTAAAATCGAGAGAAAGAGCAAAACACAAACCAGCATTTTCCGGACAGACCCGAAACGAGTTCCTGTACCGGAGAGAGAAAACAAACTGCTGAACCAAATTTTGTAGGTGTTGAGCATAATAGCTTTTGGGAGTTCGGTAATCGGGGTTAAGGAAATAAAAAACGAAACTTACTCAGTAGGATCAATGGGAGGCGGAAGTTCTTTTCTTCGAAGAATGAGAAAAGCAGCCGTCCCCCCCAGAAGCGTAGCTGCGGGAGCGATGATATAATACAGCGGAATTTTCCGCGCAATGGTAAACTCATTTGTGAAACTATTAATCCCGGTTTTACCGGTACCAATGATACGTACCCGGTAACCTTTTCCCGGGGTCATATCGGCGGGGACCTGCCAGGTAAACTGATCCGACTGCGAGACGATTTTGATCGTGTCGAGGGCATTATCGTATTGATACAAAACCAGGCTAAGATCGTCGAGGTAACTATTGCCTCCGTACCAGGAAAAAGTAAAGGGATTGCCTCTTTTTAAGGTGAGACCTACTTTCGGATCATGAATCAGGAAGCTGGGGATTGCCCGAATCCGAAAACTCACCGGGCCGCGAAACCGCCCGGATTCGCCAATGGCATTCCACACCGCGGAATGTTCCCCCACTTTAAGGCTGTCGCCGATATCGCCGTAAACCTTCGTAAGCAAAAAAGTATCGGTACGGGTAATGGCAAAAATATCCACACGGTAGGTTCTTTCTGCCGCAGGATCTTCAAGGGTATAAAAAATACGCACACTGTCCCGACCTGCCCTTTCAGCCCTTACCATTGAAACAGTCTGAGCTGGAAGAAAAGCCGGAAAAAACAGCAATAAAATCACCCCTTGGTAGAAAAGCCTCATATACATCTGGTTAGTCTGTGCTTGTATTCTCAAATAGCGCACCAAAACCGGTACACCTTCAATATTTTTTACAACCTGTCGCTTTTGCTGACCTACTTTACAACAACCACAATCGTCTCCTCCCCCCTGTGCTCTTCTTTAGAGGAAAGGAAACTACCATTCACAGAATTTTTTCAAGACGAATTAGGCTGCACCCTCCCACTCTATCCCATGACAATCCAAAAGTAGAAACGAAATTTAGCCCCTACTATTTTATTCTGATATTACAAATGATTTATCCGTTCATAGTATGACCTCAACCGCTATTTGAGGGGTATCAATGGCTTTGCCGATATTTTGTGTATTTTTGTAGCAAAATCATTGGGCAAGTGATATATTTGACCTAATTTTATTAGCAAAACCTTTTCTAGCTTTGCCCACAATCGCAGAAGTCATATTACCCCTGCCCATCCGGTCAAATTTTTTTTACCTGATCAAAGAGGAGCAACTCGAGTCCGTTGAATCAGGCAAACGGGTGCTCGTAAGTTTTGGGAAATCTAAAATTTATACCGGTGCCATCCGCCGCATTATCTCCCACCCTACCGAAGCCCAACTTCGCGACCTCAAACCGATTGAAGAAATCCTCGACGAAGTACCGATCCTCGGAGAAAAACAACTCCAGCTATTTGAATGGATGGCCTTCTACTATATGTGTACTCCGGGGGAAGTACTAAAAGCCGCATTGCCCGCCGGGTTAAAACCGGAAAGCTCGCTCCGCGTGACCATGGTGGATGACCTAAACTGGAAACAACTGCCGCTGGATGACAAGGAGTTTATGCTAATGGAAGCACTCAGCATCCAGTCTGTCCTCGACTTCAAAGAAGTATCCGCCATCTGGAGTATTCTGAACCCCTCACCCCGGCTCAAAACCATGCAGGCCCGAGGATTAATCCGGCTTTTTCAACTCGTAGAACCCAAATACAAACCCAAATACAAAACCTTTCTCAAACTCGCTGAGACCTGGACTTCCGAAGCAAAACTTAACGAAGCCTTTGATGCCGTAACCCGCTCTGCGGCACAGGAAAACCTGCTTATGCGGATCGTCTCGGCCTGGTATAAGGGAAATATTCTCCCGAAATCCGAAACGCTGAAAGAACTGGACATCACCGCACAAGTGGTCAAAACGCTGGTCAACAAAGGATTTATCGAAGAGGAAGAAGTGCTGATTGACCGGCTCGAAATGTACGGGTACAAAGTACATGAGCAAACGATCGTGCTGAACCCTGCCCAGGAAACCGCTATTGCTTCTATCCGTTCCAGCCTGACTTTATTTCCCGACAAACCCATTCTCCTCAATGGAATCACGGGAAGCGGCAAAACCCATATTTACATAAATCTCATCCGCGAAGTACTGGCGCAAGGCAGACAGGTACTCTATCTTTTACCGGAAATTACCCTTACCAAACAGATCATTGACCGGGTAAAAAGCGCCTTTGGCGAAACAGTAGGGATTTATCACAGCAAATTTAACGACCAGGAACGGGTAGAAATCTGGTACAAAGTGCTCCGGCGAGAATATCAGGTAGTCATCGGTGTACGGTCGGCGGTTTTTCTTCCTTTTCAGGATTTGGGCATGATTGTCGTGGACGAAGAACATGACAGTTCTTTTAAACAACATGAACCTGCCCCCCGCTACAACGCCCGTGACGTAGCCATTTATTACGGGGTACATTTCCGATGCCCGGTTATCCTCGGCTCGGCAACGCCTTCTTTTGAATCTTACCAGAATGCCCGTCTAAATAAATACACTTTGGTCGAACTAAAACAGCGGGCGACCACCGCCGTTATGCCGCAAATCCGGATTGTGGATATGCGTATTCAGAAAAAACAGAGGCAAATCAACGGGGTTTTTTCCAAAGTTCTTCAGGATACTATGACCGAGACCCTGGCGAGAGGCGAACAAATCATCCTCTTTCAAAACCGGCGCGGTTTTTCGCCCTATTTGATTTGCGAAACCTGCGGTTATGTGCCACAATGTATCAACTGTGATATCAGCACCACTTACCATAAAGGCAAAGAACATCTGCGCTGCCACTACTGCGGCCATACCGATTTTAATGTCAACAAATGCGATCATTGCGGAAACTATACCCTCAAACGCGCAGGAGCGGGTACCGAACGCATCGAAGAAGAAGTTGCTGCCCTTTTTCCGCAACACGTGATTCAGCGCATGGATCTCGATACCACCCGCACCAAAATGGGGTATCAACATATTATCACCCGGTTTGAAAACCGCCAGATTGATATTCTGGTAGGCACACAGATGGTCTCCAAAGGCCTTGATTTTGAAAATGTTACCCTAGTAGGAGTAATTAATGCAGACAACCTGCTGACCTTTCCTGATTTTCGCGCTTATGAAAATGCCTACCAACTACTTACCCAGGTAAGCGGAAGAGCCGGTAGAAGCCACAAAAAAGGGCAGGTGATCATTCAAAGCATGATGCCCGACAATGTGGTATTGAACTCCGTGGAAAAACCTTTTGAGGAATTTTTTTTACAGGAAAGTCCCACCCGGCAACAGATCGGATATCCGCCTTTTACGAGGCTGGTAAAAATCGAATTTAAACACAAAGACCGAAACTTTATCGAAGCCGAGGCTCTCCGGCTCAACAACCTGCTCAAACCCCTGTTTGGCGAAAATCTCCTCGGCCCGGACTATGCCCTCGTGGCACGTGTACGCAACCAATACCGTATGCAGTTTCTTATCAAAGCAGGCAAAAATATCCCTGCGGCAAAACTTCGCGAGGTCATGAGTAATGCCATTGAAAAATACTACGAAACGGCTCCCGTAAAAAACTTACGAATCATCCTTGATATAGATCCTTTTTAGGAAAATCTATTAAGGAATTTTTCTGAAAAATCAGGTTCTCATCAATTATTTGTACCTTTACCCTGCAAAACCATTCCGGACAATAATTATGGACGATCAACAAAAGAAAAAAACTGCGAACCAGATAAATATTGAACTTTCTGCCGAAACAGCGCGGGGCGTTTATAGCAACCTTGCGGTGATTTCGCATTCTCATTCTGAGTTTATTCTGGACTTTATCCAGATTCTGTCCGGAACCCCCAAAGCAGAAGTGCGCTCGCGTGTCATTATGACACCCCAAAATGCCAAACGGCTGCTTTTAGCCTTGCGTGAAAACATTGAGAAATTTGAACAGACCAACGGCGAAGTAATCATACCCGACAAAGATCTTCACCTCCCGCCAAACTTCGGCGGACCGGCGGGTTACGCCTAAAAAACCGGACAACGCCCGGCCAGACAGGCTTCCGCCTTCGATTTTACCAAGTGGTTTTCTTCCATGTCCAGCACTTTCAGATAGGCTTCCCGCGCCTTTTCATATTGTTTTAGCCCCTCATAACACCGTCCGCTAAAATAAAGATTGGCCGCCAGGTGTATCTCCATATCAATGCCGGCAATACGCGCAAGGTCATTGCTTTTTCGAAAAAAATCCAAAGCCCGGTTGTATTGTTTGTCGCGTTCAAGGGCTATTCTTCCCAGATAATGATACGCCCGGAACATCACCTGGGAACTATAATTCGATTCCAGGCTTGTAATATGCCTTTTTTGATAGTCGCGAAGAGATTCAAACGCCTTTTGCATTCTTTGCAGTTCAATTTCGGCTTCGGCATAACGCTGATTATGAACCAAAGCCCGGGCGTATTCCATCTGAAACCAGGTATTGCCCGGATATTTGGCGGCAAGGGATTTTTTTATACTCAGGGCACGGGCATATTTCCCTTCTTCTTCCAGGTAAATATCCCCGAGGTAATACAAAGCTTCTGCCTGAGTAAAATTGGGATTTCCGGCGGCGTATTCCAGTTCCTCCAGCCCCTGTTCTGCATTTCCCTCCGGGAATAAAACCGCAAAAGGCTTGATGTAAGGATGTCGGGCAGGGAAAATTTCCGCATAGTAATGGTATATGCCTGCACTAAAATAAAACTCAGGGCTTTTGCGGGTATATTCCAGGCTTTTGCTCAGATACGGCAGAGCCTTTCGACCCGTATTGGCAGCCTTAAGCCATTCTTTTCGGAGAATATACAGCCGGGTAAGAAACGCATACCCCATGTATTGAAAAAAAGTATATTCCAACTCATAACCCGGGGTATCTTTCATTTTTTGATTCAGAGAAATACAATCTCCCAGCGATTTTTCAATATAAGCATGCCAGGCAGGGGTAGTAGAAATATAACTTTGCCACCAGCGATTGAGCGAAAGAAGAAACAACGGAGCCGGATGCTGTGGATATTCGGTTTTTAGGGACAAAAATATTTTATCCGCAGCTTCGTATTCGAGGTTATAAGTTTTGTAAATACCCTCAGCGGCAACTTTGCGGAAATGCTGATCATAAAAAACCTGGGAAAATGTATCGGTTTTTATCAGAAAAAAAAGCGTAAACAGCACGATCTTCAGCGGCCATCTCCCGGAAGAAGCCGCTTTCTGAAAATAAAATTGAGCCAGTAGTTTCAGGGAGACAGAGAAAACCATAAATGCTTATACCTGTGAAAGGTTGATATTAGTGCCAAATTTAGGTAGAATTGCAGGATAAAAAACCTTATTTATGCCCGTTAAATACCCTTCTGCCCTGACTCGGGGAATGATGTTGGGATGTTTTTTTTTCGTTTTCTGTTATATTTTAACGGGACAGTCTTTCCGAAGTTTTCCTTTATCGGCGGAAATCCGGTTTAACCCGGAGGGAATTCATCCTTCCGCTATTTTTCACCCCCAAACCTCCCCGGCCAGTCCTGTTTTTCCCGCAACGGAAGCCATGTGGGAAACCCAATTTGTGTATAATCCCTCGGATTCTTTTCTGCTGGGAGGCCCCTTTTCGGGTCTTGCCGGTGCGGTATGGACCGGTTCCGAATTTTGGGTTTCCTCATGGAATTCGGACACGCTGCTGCGCATCAGTCAGGGCGGAAATATCCTGGAAGCCTTTAAAATTCAGGGGTTGTCTAATGTCAGGAGCCTCACCTGGGATGGAAACCTGATTTATGCAAGCAATACCAGTGCGGTTATACGAGGGATTGATCCGGTAAACAAAACCATTGTTCAGACTATTTCCGTTGCGGGTGGAAAAAATGCCCGGTTTGCCGCTTATGATTCTCTTGCCGACAATGGAAACGGCGGTTTTTTTATCGGGGATTTCGGAACAGATATTTTACTGATTTCACGTACCGGACAACCTCTCGATACCCTGCCTTTTTCCACGCATGGCCGCATCACGATTTACGGCGCAGCCGTGGACAGAATCAGCCCGGGAGGCCCTTTTCTGTGGGTTTTTGATCAGCCAGAATCTCCCTCCTACGCCGTTATTTCCCAACTAAAACTCCCGGAAGGCATTTATACCGGGTTTTCAAGAGACATAGACGCCCAACTCAATGCCGGAATTGGTGCGGCAGGAGGATTGTTTATTGCCAATGATATCCTACCCGGGAAAAAAACGCTGGGCGGCTTGATTCAGGACAATAATGGCCCTGACCTGTTGTTTGGCCTTGATCTGGACTATGTTTCAAGGGAAACGGATGCGGCTCTTTCGGAGTTTTCTTTTACCCCCCGCTACACCCACATACCCCTGCCCCATGCAGAATATGCCTTTACCGGAACTGCCTATAATTCCGGCGACAGCGTCCTCCAATTTTTATCGGTTGATCTGACAATCAGCGACTCTTCCGGTGCTCCGGTTTTTTACGATATCGTCGGTTTCCCGGCGGTTTCTGCCTATCAGCCTTCGGCCTTTTTTTTCTCGGGTTGGATACCCGGAGAAGTAGGCCTTTTTGCGGCCACTGCCCATACGGGGACAGGTAGTCAGACCGATTTATATACCGACAATGACAGCCTCCGGCTGAATCTGTCGGTTACGGATTCCCTTTACGCCCGTGATGACAATCTTATCCTCGCCGGACTTTCTATCGCCTCTGCCGGCTCACAGAAAACCATTCTCGGGCAGAATTTTTTTCTCCGGGAAAAGGATTATCTGACTTCCGTCACCTTTTCGCTTCGGGAACCCACACCCGGAGTGCCTGTATTTGCCAGCATTTATGCCGTTGACAGTATCACCGGGAGACCCGACCATACAAAAGTGTTGGGGCAAACGATCACCTACCTGACAACTACCGATGATGCTATCAATGGAGTAACCCTTACTTTGCCGATGGACAGCACGCCTGTATATCTCGACTCCGGGATGTTTTTTGTGGGGGTAAACCAAAAAGGCGGCACAAGCCTTTCTTTGGGTTTGACTTTCGACAAATTTACTCCCGGGCAGATATGGCTGCGCTCCGACGCGCTTAACAGTGGATCCTGGCTCAATATTGAAGACCTGGGGCTTCCATTGGTATTTGCACTACGGCCCTCATTTGGCCCGTGTTTCCCTACCTATATGACCGCCGGAGTTTCTGTCACGGGGGACATGGGCGCAGGAAACGGTACGGCAACGGCAACCGTTACGGGTGCTTCGGGAATCTATTCTTATCAATGGAATGACCCGTTTTTACAGACTACCCCTACGGCCCTTAACCTCGAAGGCGGGCAGACTTATTCGTGTACCATTACGGATTCATTGGGCTGCCAACTGACAATTACTTCGGATACCATTCCGATACAAACTGGAATACGAGACTATTACCGTGCAGGAATCCTTTCTGCCCAAATTTTTCCCAATCCCTCTTCCTCCGGATTTTTTCTAAAGATCGTAATGCAGCAGCCGGAAGGAGTGAATGTTGAATTGTACGATGCAGGAGGAAGAATGATTTTTCAGGAAAAAAGGACAAATCTGAGTGTATATGAAGAGAATATAAGCCTGAAAGGCCATCCGAAAGGCGTCTATCTGCTTAAACTCAATACCGAAAAGGGACGGGTCAGTTGTATTGTGCTCAACCATTAGCAGAAGGTGCGTTTTTATTTGTAACCTAAAATCATTATTTTACGAACACAAACACATATTCATATTCCCAAAATGAATCAGAAAATGAAAAAAAGCCTTCTCATTCAAGCGTATATGAAACTCCCTCTCTGGGGTAAAGTGGCTGTACCAGCTGTGGCTGTATTCCTGGTAATATCCATTTTCAAGACTCTTTCATGGGCCTTTTATCTGGGAATATTTGCGGTGATCGCCTATTTTGCTGCAAGTGCCGTGCTTTATTTTCGGGATAAAAAAAGATAGTTTCAGGTAGTTCCTCACCCCAAAAAGAAAAAATACCCTCTCCGGTTTCCCGGAAGAGGGTTTCTTTTTATGCATCGGTGAAGGGTTTTATTCCACCGAAAGTTTTTTCACTACTTCGCCCGTCTCCTGTCGGAGGCGTACAAAATAAATTCCCGCAGCCAATGAGGTAAGCGAAATCGGGAAATGATTGACGCCGATAAGCGCATTAAAACTTTCCCGGAATAATTCTCTCCCACTTATATCTATCAGCGAAACCTGTGTTTCCCCACCTTTTAAAGCCTCGTAGGTAAGGGTTACCTTATCTTTTGCCGGATTAGGGGTAAGGGTCAGATTACCTGTTTGAAGAGGTCCTTCGATATCCAGGCTGAAAATTTCGTTGATATTAATATTATCCAGGTAGAGATTATTTTCATAGTTGGTGATATGGCGGAATTTTATCACCACATAGGTACTGTCAGAAAAATCGGTGAGATCCACCCATTCCTGTCGCCACTGAGCGGCAGAGAGGGGTACAAAGGAAGAAGTAGTTGCGGGAGAAGTCGCCAGATCGTTGCCGTATTTTCGCCACAAAAGCTGGAAATTTTTTCCGCAATCTCCGGAAGCCCAGACTTCCAACGTATCCGAAAAGCCAGAATTGGCGGCATAACGAGCATAAGAAACATGGAAAGACAAACCTACTTTTTCAAAAGGAGTAAGGTCGAGGCCCGGTGTAAGTAACTCATCCACCTGTCCAAAAGCCGAATAGTTGTAATTATCCATAAAGGCCGAACCCGACCCATTGCGTCCGATGGGGGCCGGTTGCCAACTGGTTTGATTGTCGCTGTTGTTTAATTGCCAGTCCTGCGGAGGGAATACCCCGCTTTCGAATCCTTCGAAATAAGGGATGACCAGTCCTGCATTGTTTAGTGCCTCAAAGGTACTGGTCGCCGTGTCATTGGTGGGGTCGCTGTCGGCACTGCCGTTGGGTTTGGCGGAATAAACTTCAAAGTTATGTATTCCGATGGATACATTAAAAGAGGGAAAAGTTACCAATTGGGAGGCTCCCGGGTTGAGGGTTCCACTCCAGAAATTAATCGCGAGCAGGTTGCCGTCCAATTTGTAGCGGATTTCGGCGGAGTTTATGACGTTTTGTCCATAGTTTCGAAGCACAATTTCCCCTCTTGATTTCCCACCACACTGGTCTCCATTGGGATCAAGGATAGTCTCGACTCCAATATCGTCAAAACCCGCTTTCTGACAGCCACCGGAGGTAAGGAAAGATTCCAGCGGTCCGCCGGTAGCAAACATGGCACGCATGGCGGTGGATTGTCCTTTGGTGAAGAGATTAAAACAATCGTCATCGCTATAATCCATGTAGTTCATAAACATATCGCCATTAACCTCCGCCGGACAACTAATAGAGGGAAAGGTCTGGCAGCCAAAATTGGGCTGATCCTGAACCGGAGTATCGGCAATCCCGTCATTACTACTGCATCCTCCCCCGGCCCAGGTGTGATCGAGAGAAAGCCAGTGTCCAATTTCATGAGTGGCGGTACGCCCCAGGTCAAAAGCCGGGTCAAGATTTGCCCCCACTCTTCCAAAATACTCGGGGCCGATGACCACTCCGGAGCCACTGCCACCGGGAGGAGATGCAAAGCCCAGCAGTCCGCCGCTGAGAGGGCCTACCCATATATTGAGGTATTGGGTTTGATCCCAGGGATCAGAGCCGCCGGTTGCCGCAGATTTTATATCATCGCCGTTTGCAAAAACGGTTTTGCTGGTGGATACACGGACGATTCCATTGGTAGAATTACCGGCAGGGTCAAAAGCCGCCAGGCAAAATTCGATTTCTGCATCTCCGGCTACGGGTTTAAACGGAGCGGGTGTGTTTACAGTATCTGCATTCAGGCGACGGAAATCCTCATTCAAAACATCAATCTGGGACTGAACCTGAGCGTCAGGAACATTCTGGTTGGGTGTATTATAGACTACGTGCACCACGACGGGAATTTCATAGACGGTACCCCGGGCAGAGTTTCCTCCTTTGGCGATCTGATCGGCGATAAATCTTTTCAGTTCGGCCCTTCTTTGTAAAAATTGAGGGTCTTTCTGTGCCTGAATCTGGTAATATTCATCTGTTCCACACATCGGGCGAATATTTTGGCCCGATAGGTTTATCGAATGGCCAACGGCAAAAACGGCTATCGCCAGAAAAAAACGTAAAAGTTGATGTCTCATAGTTTAGGGTTAAGCGGGCTGAAATATAATATATTTTCATCAGGGAGATTCATTAAACCTCCCTGATATTTATTTCAGAAAGCAGAAAAAACCCTAAACTGGAAGAAAAAAGGGTTATGGGAGGTAATAACCTCAGATTTCGATATGTTTTTCCGGAGAAACGGGAAGCAAAACATAAAAAGTAGAGCCCATTCCCGGCTCAGAATCCAGCCAGATTTTCCCGTTGTGGTTGTGTACAATCTTGTGACAGATCGCCAGTCCGAGGCCGCTGCCATCGTATTCTTCCCTTGTATGCAGTCGTTTAAACAAACTAAAAATTTGCTCCCGGTATTGAGGTTCAATCCCGATTCCATTATCCTTGACCGAAACCACGATCTGGCCATTTTCCACTTTTCCCCGGATATAAATCTGAGGGGTAATACCCGGTTTGCAAAATTTTATGGCATTACTGATCAGGTTTTGAAAAAGAATAGACAATTCCGCCCGGAAACCGTAAATCTCCGGGAGGTTTTGGAAAGAAATTATTGCGTGATTTTCCTGAATCTGTTGAGAGAGATTATCCAGGATGGAACTCATCAGCGTATTGAGGTTTACAGGAACCTTTTGCGATTCGATGCGACCGATCCGAGAATATTCGAGCAAGTCCTGAAGTAGTTCATCCATTCTTACAGCACCCGCGGTTGCGTAGTTGATAAACTCACGTGCGGAAGCATCGAGTTTTTCATTATAGCGTTTTTCCAGCAGTTGCATATAACTGCGGATCGTGCGGAGGGGTTCGCGGAGATCGTGAGAAGCAGCGTAAGCAAACTGCTCCAGTTCATCATTGGTCTGCTGAAGCTGTCGGTTTTGGCTATTGATGGCGCGGGCCTGTTGCTCAAGTAATTGGTTTTTTCCTTCGATTTCGTGGTTTTGAGATTCGAGGAGTTTGTTCTGGTGTTGAATTTCCGTTTTCTGTTTTTCAAGGAGGAGGTTGGATCGTTGTTTGATCCGGTATCGGCTAAAAAACCCGGCAGCGGCGACGAGGAGGAGGAGGCTAAGCATAATCAGTCCGTATTGGCGGGTTCGGCTTATTTCCTTTTCAGATTCGAGCTTATCAATTTTTTTCTGTTGCTCTTCAAATTTATAGAGTGCCTGAATTTCATTGAGTTGCTTGATAGATTTTTCATTGAAAATGGAATCTTTTAACTCGTTGTAAATCAGTTGGTGCATAAGTGCCGCTTCGTAGTCCCGGGTTCGGGCATAAACACGGGATAGGTTTTTTCGCAGTTCGAGGATGGCAGGTTTGGCATCCATGACCAAAGCGAGGTCGAGGCTTTTGAGGTAAAATTCTTTGGATTGGTCAAAAATTCCCCGAGACTCCAGTCGCTCTCCATAAAGTTTATAGAGAGACTGAAGCCAATATTTATCCTGTCGCTGCCGGGCGAGAGCAAGCGCTTCTTCGTAATAATGAGAGGACTGCGCCTCATTGCCCATGCGGGAATAAACGGAAGCGATGCTGGTCAGGGCAGGGATGATGGCAAGTTCGTTTTTATCCGATTTTTTTTCTTCCAGAGCGAGGAGGTAATTTTCCAGCGCCTTATCGTATTGACCGACTTCTTCATAGATGGAGCCAAGGTTATTATACGATTGACCGCGGATAGCTCTTCCTGCCTCGTTGTCTTCTTTGTTTACTTCCAGGGCACTTATCACCGCCGAGATGGCGGCATCGTAGTTTTTGAGTTTGATATTAAGTGCACACATATTATTGAGAATAATGGCCATTTTGCGATAATTCTCAAGTTTTTCCCATTCATTCTTAGCATTGATAAAATAAGTGAGGGCTATTTTATTTTCTCCCTTTTTACTATAAATCACCCCTAAGCTATTGCTGAGATGGGCGATGAGTTTGGTACTGCCCGCTTCTTTTGCAAGGGCAAGTCCTCGTTCAAAGCAGTCGGCGGCCAGAATCATATTCCCCTTCTGATCGTGAATACGTCCGAGGAAATCAAAAGCCTGGGCAGACCGATCTTTAAGGTTTAGCTTTTGAGCCATCTGATACGCTTTCAGGCCATAAGCCAAGGCCTGTTCAGGATTTTCTGACATATATCCCTGAGTAAGGCGAAGATTTATTGATACATTTTCCTCATTCACCTCATCCGTTAAAAGCCGTGTGAGGCTGTCTAAAGACCCGGTAAAGTCCTTTGCAAATACAAGAGAGGGGATCAGGAGAAACAGAGATATAATTATTCGCATGTTGTCGTGTGGCCTTACAATATACAAAATAATCAGGTTTCAGAACAAATAATGCTCAAAAAAAACCGGTGGGGCGAAAAAAGCCCGGACGGAGCATTGCTGTGAAAAAAAAAAATCAAACATGATTCCTTAATACCTATAAAAAACGTCAAATCGAAGATTTGAAAAAAGAGTATAAAATTCATGTTTTTTTGAACTCTGATATATATTTAAAAAATCCCCTTTTTTCATTCGCAGTACGTGTTTTTTACATTCATTTTCCGTAAAATTATATCAAATTAGGCAAACTGAAAATAAATTAAATGATTGATTAACAAATAATTAAGTGGATAGTTTCAGGGGTATATATTTCCTACAATCGTACAAAAAATCCAAAAAAAATATATTTAAAATTTGTATTTATTAATGATCTATGTTATATTTGTATTGTTCAAATTTAATTAGCTAACGAAATTCCAAAATCAAATTTTATGAAAACATCATCTATCCTCCTATCTGCCCTGTTTGCAGCTTTTTTCATGGTTTTTGCACCCAAAACCTCTATCGCTCAGGTAATCGAAGAAGGTGAATTTGTTTACACACCTTATGACGATGTGGATGATATTGACAATGAGGATACCGAAAACAGCAAACTGAAAAATGCCAACCAACCGCTTCTCACAGCATCGCCAAATCCGAGCTACGGTGACGTTCTGAAAATCTGGTACAGCCGCCTGACAGGCAGTTCGAAAATTTCGGTCTATGATGCCAATGGAAAACTCTACCACACTACCCACGTAGGTTCCAGCAGAGAATCGCAAGGGGTTGTCAACTTCTCCATCGCTAACCTCGCCGCCGGACTCTATATCATCCAACTGAGTGACGGTATTAATAATGTCATTCAAAAAGTGATCATCCGATAAACACTGATAAAAAGTTTTCTGAACGGGTGTTTCCTCTCCGGAAACACCCGTTTCGCATTTATAAAAACCCTTCCGGCTTATTCTCAAAAATTGTAACTTTGCCGACCATTGCCTCAGCATGGCTGTTTTCCCAATTTAATGACCTTTATATCAATGAACATTTCTGCCAAGTATTCCCCGGGAGATATTGAAGACAAATGGTACTCCGCATGGATGGAGGCGAAAATCTTTAAGTCCATACCTGACGACCGCCAGCCTTATACCATCGCTATTCCGCCGCCCAACGTCACGGGTATCCTCCACATGGGCCATGTACTAAACAATACTCTTCAGGACGTACTTATTAGACGTAAAAGAATGGAAGGATATAATGCGTGCTGGGTCCCCGGTACGGATCATGCCTCCATTGCCACAGAAGCAAAAGTGGTAAAGCTGCTTGCCGACCAGGGAATAGCCAAAACCGATATGTCCCGCGAGGATTTTCTTAAACATGCCTTTGCTTGGAAAGAAAAATACGGTGGCATTATTCTCCAGCAACTCAAAAAGCTCGGCGCAAGCTGCGACTGGGATCGCACTGCCTTTACCATGGATGAGGAATATTCCGACTCGGTTATTAAGGTTTTTTGCGACCTCTATGAAAAAGGTTATGTCTATCGCGGTATCCGAATGGTAAACTGGGACCCCTCGGCTCAAACCGCCGTCTCCGACGAAGAGGTCATTTACCGCGATACTCCCGGCAAACTCTACCATGTGCGTTATCCTATCCAAGGATCGGAAGGGGAATTTGTCACCATCGCTACCACACGCCCCGAAACCATCCTCGGTGATACTGCCATCGCCATTCACCCCGAAGATACTCGATATACCCACCTGCACGGAAAATTTGCCCTCGTGCCTCTGATAAACCGCCTGATTCCCATTATCACCGATACCTACGTGGACCGGGAATTTGGCACAGGCTGCCTGAAAGTAACTCCGGCACACGACATCAATGACTATGAAATCGGTATCCGCCACAACCTCCCGGTCATTGATGCTCTTAATCCCAACGGAACCATTAGCCCCGCCGGAGAATTATACATTGGAAAAGACCGGTTTTTTGTCCGTAAACAAATCGCCAAAGATCTCGAAGAAAGAGGATTACTGGCCAAAACCGAAGAATATCGCCACTCCGTAGGTTATTCCGAACGTACCGACGCAGCTATCGAACCTCGCTTGTCCATGCAATGGTTCCTCAAAATGAAGGAAATTTCCCAACCTGCTTATAAGGCCGTTGTGGAGGGAGAGCTAAATCTAATTCCCGACAAATTTGTCAACACTTATAAACACTGGATGGAAAATGTGCGGGACTGGTGCCTCTCCCGTCAGCTTTGGTGGGGCCATCGTATTCCCGCTTACTATATCAAAGGTAGTTCGCAGTTTGTGGTTGCTACTCATGAATCGGAAGCACTTGAAAAAGCAAAAATCAAAACGGGCAACGCTCAACTCACACTCAACGATCTGCAACAGGACCCTGACGTGCTCGATACCTGGGCCTCAAGCTGGTTGTGGCCGATTTCGATATTCCACGGGCTTACCCGCCCCGGAAACCCCGAATTTAACTACTACTACCCCACTAATGACCTTGTAACCGCTCCGGAAATTCTCTTCTTCTGGGTAGCTCGGATGATTATCGCCGGATATGAATACACGGGCAAAAAACCTTTTACCAATGTATATCTCACCGGAATTGTCCGCGACGATAAACGGAGAAAAATGAGCAAACAGCTCGGAAACTCACCGGATCCGCTAGATCTTATCGAACAATACGGGGCCGACGGTGTAAGGGTCGGCATGCTGCTGAGTTCACCCGCAGGCAATGATCTCCTGTACAAAGAGGCTCTGGTTGAACAAGGACGTAACTTCGCTAATAAAATCTGGAATGCTTACCGGCTGGTAAACGGATGGACGACTTCGCCCGCTTCGCCTTCGGCGCAGGACGGGGTTGCACTCCACTGGATGAATGCCCGCCTAAATGAATCTGCCGCTGAAATCCGCGACCATTTTTCAAAGTTCCGCATCTCCGATGCCCTCATGAGTGTATATAAACTCGTATGGGATGATTTCTGTAATTGGTTTCTTGAAATGATAAAACCACCACAGGGCGAATCGGTAAGTGCAGAAACGCTCTCAAAAACTGTTGAACTTTTTGAAAAATGCCTCCAACTCGTTCACCCTTTTATGCCTTTCCTTTCTGAAGAAATCTGGCAAGGGCTGAAAACGCGTAAACCCGGAGCTTTTATCGCCATTGAAAGGTTATTTACGGAAGTTGCTCCTGACACAGGCTTACTTAAAAATCTCGAACTCATCCGCAGTACGATCACGGAAGTCAGAGCCTATTGGAATGATCAACGCTCTAAACAAGCGGCAGACAGTGAAAAACAGGATCTGGAGTTATACATCAAGTCGGAAAATCAGGCCGTTTTCCAGAAATATCTGGCCATTTTGAAAAAATTTCTGCGAACAGACACCGTCGTTTTTGTTCAGGAAAAACCGGATGGCGCAGGGACATTGCAGATTGGCACTACCGAAATTTACATTCCGCTGCCCAAGCTGGATGTTGCCGATGAAAAAACCAAAATCCTGGAGGACATAGATTATTTCGAAGGATTTCTCCTCAAAGTCAATAAAAACCTTCAGAATGAACGTTTCGTCTCCAACGCTCCTGCCCAAGTCATCCAAAACGAACGGCAAAAACAGTCCGACGCAGAGGCCAAACTCAAACTGCTGCGCGAGCGGCTCGCTGAAATGGGAAGTTGAAACTCCCCTCTGCATACTCTGTGATCCCTCTGTGAAACTCTGTGTTAAAACCTAAGACAATAGATTGAAGATAGTAGAACACAGAGTTTCACGGGAGGTATCCTACTATAGGCTCGTAATTCCGAAAACAATTCCTCTTGCTAAGAGTTGTAATGATCGGTATAAAATACACCGGTATGGCCACACCTTATATAGCTTTTTGGTTTAGAAGAGATTTGCGGTTGGAAGACAATATCGGCCTCTGGCATGCCCTCAACGACGGGCGTCCGGTTATACCCGTATTTATTTTTGACAGGGAAATCCTCGATCAACTTCCGGCCAAAGACGCTCGCGTCACCTTTATCCATCAGCAAATTACCCGCTTACAACAACAACTTAGTACAGGGGGAAGCAGCCTGGTAGTTGAATACGGAAACCCAGCCTCTGTTTGGGAAAAACTCTCAGAGAAATACGATTTTCAGGCTGTTTTTACCAATCACGACTACGAACCCTATGCCCAAAAGCGGGACAATGAAATCGCGGCAAAACTTCTTGAAAGGAGGATAACGTTTCAAACCTTTAAGGATCAGGTGATTTTTGAAAAAAAAGAAATCCTCAGCCAGTCAGATACCCCATATACCGTTTTCACGCCCTATTCCCGCAAATGGAAAGATAACCTCAACCCCGATAACCTACGATCTTTTGATACAGCCCCCCATTTTCACAGGTTTTGGAAAACCGAGATACTACCGGTACCCACACTTGAAGAAATGAGGTTTGAGCCTTCAGACATCCCTTTTCCCGGGCAAATTCCTGATCCGGAAATTATAAAAAACTATGATAAGACCCGCGATTTTCCCGGTATAAGCGGTACCTCCCGACTGGGCATTCATCTGCGGTTTGGTACACTGAGTGTGCGAGAACTCGTAAAGATCGCCCTCAAATCCAATCCTGTATATCTCAATGAACTGATCTGGCGGGAGTTTTATATGCAGATTTTGTGGAACTTCCCCCATGTGGCTTATGGACCTTTCAAAAAAAATTACGAAGCCATCCACTGGCGGGAAGACCCCGACGCACTGCAACGCTGGAAAGAGGGAAAAACCGGTTATCCTTTAGTGGACGCCGGCATGCGCGAACTCAACAGCACCGGTTATATGCACAACCGGGTGAGAATGGTTGTGGCTAGTTTTTTGAGCAAACATCTACTCATCAACTGGCAGCACGGAGAGGCCTATTTTGCCGAAAAACTCCTTGATTTTGAACTATCTTCCAACAACGGCGGCTGGCAATGGGCAGCGGGATGTGGAACCGATGCGGCCCCCTATTTTCGCATTTTTAATCCGGAGTCTCAGTTGAAAAAATTTGATCCACAGGCAAAATATATCCGAAAGTGGGTTCCCGAATTTGGCACCCCTTCCTACCCCCGACCGATGGTCGAACACACCTTTGCGCGAGAAAGATGCCTGGAAGCCTATAAAAAAGCATTGGCAGACAACTGATTATCCGGGGTAATCAACCATTTCCCTTCAAAAAAGAACCAATAATCGTCCGTTTTATACATCCGAACCTTTCGCCGTTGGAGTTTTCTTAATTTTGCGGCAGTTCTAACGAATATTTTTTCAATTACAGATATGGACGTATTTTTTTTCGAAGCCTTTGAAGAAGAGGAAGAAGCCTTGCGACACTATCTTCCCGCTCATGTAAATGCCGGTTTTACCTGGAAAACCATTCAGGAATATGGCGCAAACACTCCTCCTGCACCGATTATCAGCGTACGAACCCAGTCGGCACTGCCGTTGGAATGGGCGGGAGAACTATCGGCCATTCTTTCCCGGAGTACCGGCTATGACCACCTTCATGCCTATCAGGAAGCTACCGGCAGCGATCTGCCCTGCGGGTTTTTACCGCTCTATTGCCATAGAGCTGTGGCAGAACATGCGCTTATGCTCATGCTTGCTTTATATCGCAAACTACCTCAGCAGACAGAACAGTTCAAAACCTTTCACCGCGACGGAATTACCGGGCGGGAGATTGAAGCTAAAACCCTGCTCGTAGTAGGTGTAGGAAATATCGGTGGGCAGGTAGTCAATATCGGTCATGGCATGGGCATGAAAGTATTATGTGTGGATTTGGAACAAAAATACCCCGGTGAAACATATCTATCCGTGGAGGAAGGACTTTCTCAGGCGGATATTATTGTCTGCGCGATGAACCTGACCAAAGTCAACCGAGGTTATTTTACCTACGAATTGCTGAAAAAAGCCAAACCCGGAGCACTTTTCATTAATATCTCCCGTGGCGAACTTTCCCCTGCCACAAACCTCCTGCGTCTTTTGGATGAAGGCCATCTCAGTGGCGTGGGTATAGACGTGTATAATCAGGAAAAATACCTCGCCATTGCCCTGAGAAGCGGAGGCACCAGCGACGATCCGGAAGTGGCGGCGATCCTCGAAATGGCCAAACGCCCGAATGTCATCTGCACCCCCCACAATGCTTTTAACTCCGAAGAAGGCGTTGACCGGAAATCCAGCCAGAGCATTGAGCAGATTGTACATTTTCTCGAAAAAGGAAAATTTATCTGGTATGCTCCGTAAGTGACATGTATATTAGAAAGCCACGAATGCACGAATGAGTACCGATGAGATTTTGTTTTCGTGTATTCGTGGCTATTTTGTAAGTGGGAAGCGATTATTCAAATATTGGCCAATATTTTTCCGGAGGATTACGCATCGCAAGGGTATTTGCGCCTTTTACTTTGACACGATAACCATTTTCCCGAAGATGTTGTACACAAGCCTCTCTGTCCGGCGCGGAAAGGTGAATATTTTCATAGATAATCACTCTGGGTTTTGTTTCCGATACGCGGAATATCTGAATGATTCTGTAATCAAACCCTTCTGTATCAATCTGTAACAAATCAATTTTCTCAATCCGGTATTTCGCCATCAAGGTCTTTGGACAAATGACAGGGACTTCTTCGATTTGTATCTGATCTTCGGGGTTGGGAGGAACCGAAATATTTTCTTCGTCGGCTTTGCGTTTTACGTATCCTGAAGCAAAGGCATCCACTAGCACCTGCTTTTCAAATGAAGCAAGACCCGTCGCCCAGCGACTATTGCTGAAACCAATTTTGTAAAGATGTGCAATGCCGTCGGACTCGCCCAGAGCCGCGTTTAGCGTGACGATTTCGCTATTTCTACGATAAAGTTTCTGAAGGGAATTTTCGAAAATATCCTTTTGCGGTTCCAGCAAAACCCCTTTCCATTTATCCCGCCTTACAAACTTATGAATCGGATCATTGTTGATCCCGTCATTTGCGCCTACCTGAATGACCGTAAAATCACCCTTTAAATCTTTGGAATATTGGTCGAGAAACCATGAAAGAGAACCCTTTCGTGGAAAATAAAGGTATTTATAAAACCCGATAAACCATATACTGTTTCGCGCACTTAACCAAAACCGTAATGACTGATAGATTTTTTTCATTGCACACTACAATTCTACAACATATCCAAAATTTCTGAAAGGCGGTGAATTATTTTATCGGGATTGGCGGAAAGCAGTTGTGCTTCGGTATGGGCACCCGTGGTAACGCCGATATTTAGTCCACAACCTGCGCTTTGGCCCTCTTCGATGTCAATAATAGAATCCCCCACTTTGGCAATGGCTGTATTATCTTTTATACCAAACCGGTCGCGTGCCAAAAATATCATGTCCGGAGCCGGACGGCTGTTTTTCACCTGACTGGCCGTTACCAGACCGTCTATCTGACGCCCTTCTTCCCAGCCCAGTTTACGGAGCAGCGACTGAGCAGTTTCGAGATTATAACCGGTGTTGAGTACAACGCGAATACCACGCTGTTTCAGTGCTTCGAAGACTTCTTCCGCGCCTTCCTGAGGAGTAACGTGGAGGTCGGCGTAAGCATTTTTCAGCCGGGCGATAAAATCCTGGTAAATTACTTGTGCTTCGTATCCATCCTCGATGCCGCCAGCGGCGAGGATATCACGTACCGCCTGTAATTTTTCCTTTCCCGCTCCTTCTTTGAGCACTGTTTCAAAGGAAAAATCATGCCCCCAGGCATTTACCGCAGCATGAAGCGTTTTATAGACTACATTGTCTTCATTGACCGTGGTTCCAGCCATATCAAAAACGACCATTTGAATCATGACGAAAAAATTTTTTGAATGTGAAACTCTGCGAAACCGGGGCTTGCGGTCATTCCTTTTCCGCCAATACCGGTGACGATATGTACTTTATTGTCAAGTGTTTTCTGGTAAATATCATGCGATTTTCCCTGGCTGTACATGCCCATCCACTGTGTCTGTATCTGCCAGTTGTCCAGATCAAATATTTTCCCGGCTTCCTCCACAAAGTACCTACTGATTTCCTCTTTAATATCAAAATCAAGGGTATCTCGTTCGCTCACATCCGCATATTCGTGGGAATCACCGAGAATAATGCTGCCGTCTTCTTCTTGTTTGAAAAGAATATGAATGCCCCATTTTTTCCAGAAAGTACCAACATCCTCACGGGCCTTTACGGTTTTCCAGGAAGGACAATCCGCAAAACTTTCATATCTGCGGATAGAAAGCCCTGTGAGGATATTGCCGGGAATCTGTACCGTCGCCTGAGGTGCCAGCCGCATCATCTGAAGTTGTACAACTTCGAGGTGGCTTTCCGCAAAAAGTTCGGGATATAAAAGGTTAAATTCGCTTCCGGAGCAGATAATGATTTTTTCGGCAGAATACGTATTCCCACTACTATCTTCCGCCAGACAAACTTCGCCAGAAGAATCAATACGGATGATGGCCGTACCCGGAAAATGAGAGAAGTGCGAAAAACGAGTCAGAAAAGTTTGTACCCGACGAATCATTTCGCGAGGGTTGGCAGACATTTCTTCGGGGAAAAAAAGACCGCCTTTGCAGTAGGAAGATTTAAGCGCAGGGTATTGGGCCTGGCATTGCTCAGCGGTGAGGAGTTGGGAGAAATAGTCATTTGACTGGTTGATCGTGTGGAGTTCTTCGATCAATTGGAGTTCTTCTTCATCCGAAGCCAGGTAGATACTTCCATTCTGGCGAACGCTTATATCGGTTTTTTCTTGAATGCTTTTATAGATTTCGAGGCTTTGACGCCCGTAACGTTGCCATTTGAGATTCATCCCCGAGGGCACGATCTGCCCAAAGTTGCGCACGGTAGCCCCGAGGGGCGTCTGATTGCGTTCGACCAAAGCAACACGGAGACCCCGATTCAGCGCGTGATACGCGTGAAAAGTGCCGAGGACACCGCCGCCGACGACCAAGAGATCAAAATGAAGGTTCGATTTCATCAAATCATTTTTTCAGCGGCGCAATATAAACAAAAGCTTCTCCGCTCGTGTGAAGCACAGGTTAAGTCAACTTTAGGAATTCAACCTGTTTTTCAAAGTAAAAACGATTTTTCTGTTTTTTATCCGTAGGTTTTCTATTGGAAATATTACCTTAGATACCTAATCTGATTTATTTGCCATGAGATTTCAACTACTAATACTCCGACGGGTTTTTATACCTATTTTTTTTCTATCGCTGGTAGCAGGTATGGTTTTTAATGCCTGCCGCACCAAACAGCCTCCGCTGAAGCTCACCCAATTGCCGCAAGCTACGGCAGATAGTCTTTCCAAGGCTATTCGCAGCAGCATTTCGGCGGAAATAGCCGAAGGCCTTGAACTTACGCTTTGGGCTTCGGACTCACTTTCTCCCGATCCTATTGCGCTCAACATGGACGACCAGGGCCGCGCCTACGTTACCCGCACCAATCGCCAGAAAAACTCCGAATTTGATATTCGCGGCCACCAGGACTGGATGATCGAATCGGTATCGCTCCGCACGGTGGAAGATAGAAGAGCATTCTTGCATAAAATTTTTGCTCCGGAAAATAGTGAAAAGAACGACTGGTTGCCCGACCTCAATAAAGACGGCAGCCACGACTGGAAAGACCTGGCCGTAGAAAAAGAGCAGGTATTCCGCCTCGAAGATACTGACAACGATGGCATCGCCGATGTTTCCCAATTGGTCATCGAAGATTTTAACGACGAAATCACGGACGTAGCCGGTGCCGTACTCATTCACGAAGGATACATTTTTGTCGGCGTCGGCCCGGATGTATGGCGACTAAAAGACCACAACGACGACGGTATCATGGATGAAAAAATGTCCATTAGCCACGGATACGCCGTTCACGTCGGTTTTAGTGGGCATGGAATGTCGGGACTCGCCGTAGGCCCTGACGGAAAAATCTGGTGGGGAATCGGCGATATCGGTTCTTATATCAAAGATTCGGAAGGAAAAATCTGGGATCAGTCCAATGAAGGAGCCATTTTCCGAGCAAACCCTGATGGCAGCGATTTTGAGGTTTTTGCCCAAGGTGTGCGCAACACCCACGAGTTTACTTTTGATGAATACGGCAACCTCATTACGGTTGACAATGACGGCGACCACACCGGCGAAAGCGAAAGGCTGGTCTATATCGTCAATGGTTCCGACTCCGGCTGGCGCATCAACTGGCAGTTTGGTAAATACACCGATCCCAATAATAATGGCTACAAAGTCTGGATGGACGAAAAATTGTACACCCCCCGTTGGGAAGGCCAGGCTGCTTATATCACGCCGCCTATCCGCAATTACCACAACGGCCCTACCGGCATGAAATACAACCCCGGAACGGCACTCGGAGAGCGCTGGAAAAACCATTTTTTCTTCGTTGAATTTGTAGGAAACGCCGCTCGTTCGCCGCTATGGGCCTTTCAACTGGAGCCGGAAGGTGCGTCCTTTGCTTTTGGCAGCGAAGAAAAAGTACTCGGAGGAATTTTGCCTACCGGCATTGATTTTGGCCCTGACGGCGCGCTTTACATCGCCGACTGGATTCAGGGTTGGGGTACTAAAAATTACGGGCGTATCTGGAAACTCGACGATCCCCGCGAAGCAGGTTCTGCCATGCGCCGGGAAGTTCAGACGCTGATTGGCGAAGATTTTAACCGCAAATCCAACGACGAACTCGCTACTCTTCTCGGCCATGCCGACAAACGCATCCGCCAAAAAGCACAGTTTGCCCTTGCTGCCAAAGGAAACAAAGGACTGAATGTTTTTACAGAGGTTATTGCTCAAAAAGAAAACCAGCTTGCCCGCGTCCATGCCATCTGGGGTATCAGTCAGATTGCCCGGAAAGACGCAAAAGCAGCCGATAAACTCATTCCCCTGTTGACCGATACCGATCCGGAAATCCGCGCCCAAGCCGCAAGATGGCTCGGCGATGTGCGGTATGAGGCGGCGGCTACTGCCATTATACCGCTGCTGAAAGACGGTTCACCCCGTGTACAGTTTTTTGCAGCAGAGGCTTTGGGACGAATGGCCCACGAACCCGCTATTCAACCCATTATGGACATGCTTATCGCCAACGATGACAAAGATGCTTATCTGCGTCACGCAGGAGCTTGTGCGCTGGCTCGCATCGGAAAACCCGAGCCAGTGGTGGCACTGGCCAATCACCCCTCCCGCAGTTTGCGTATTGCGGCAGTAGTGGCACTGCGAAGAATGAAAGACCCGGGAGTCGCCATCTTCCTCAAAGATGCGGAGGACTATATCGTCGCCGAAGCTGCCCGGGCCATCAATGACGATTTGTCTATCGAACCGGCCCTGCCTGCACTGGCACAGGCCCTTGCCGGAACCAATATCAGCAACGAACCGTTTGTACGCCGGGCAATCAATGCCAACCTGCGCGTAGGAGGTACTGAAAACCTGCAAATCCTTGCCGACTACGCGCTTCGTGCCGATGTACCCGATCCTCTGCGGGCCGAAGCCCTTGCCACCCTCAGCGTATGGGCCAATCCCTCCGTCCTCGACCGCGTGGATGGCCGCAACCGGGGACTTACGCCTCGCGATGCAGAACCCGCACGGAAAATCGTCGAGCCGCTCATTCAGCCTTTATTAGCCGATAAAATGATACCGGTGAAAATGGCAGCAGCGGATGCCGCGGGGAAACTAAAAATGTCCTCCGTAATTCCCCAACTGCTGACTATGCAGAAAAATGAAAAAGAAGCAGAGGTACGTGAAGCTGTACTGAAAGCACTAGTCAATATAGAATACAGCGAAATTGCTTCCTCCGTTCAGATTGCCCTAAACGATAAAGATGCCCGCGTACGGTCTGCCGGACTCGACCTGATTCCCGGTCTCAGCCTCCCTGATACCGAAAAGGTAAAACTGCTTTCGCTTGTACTCGCCGGTAACTCTGCGAGCGAACAACAAAGTGCCCTGAGTGCTTTGGGAAAACTTCCCCCCGCCGCTACTCAGGTTTTGTTTGAAGAGATGATGGGGAAACTGGAAACGGGCAAACTTCGCCCAGAACTCCGCCTTGACCTGGCCGAAGCCATTGAAACCAACGGTACCGAAACCCTTACAAGTCGTCTCAAAACCTACCAGGATAGCCAGTCGAAAAGTTCTCTTGTGGATCAGTATGCTGACGCACTACTGGGCGGTAATGCCCGAAGAGGAGCAAGGGCAATCTACACCAATGCCGCTGCACAGTGTATCCGCTGCCATGTCATCATGGGCGGTGGAGGGGATGTAGGCCCTGATCTTACCCAGATAGGACAAAAACTTACCCGCACACAAATACTGGAATCGCTGGTAGATCCCAGTGCCCGTATCGCTGAGGGATACGGAATTGTCTCCCTAGAATTGACCGATGGCAACAAAACAAATGGCATTCTGCTGGCAGAAACTGCCGATATGCTCACGGTAAAAACCGCCGATGCCGAGCCAATAAAAGTGCCCAAAAACAAAATCGCCAATCGCATTAATGCTCCTTCTTCCATGCCGCCGATGGGAGCGGTGTTTTCTCGTCGCGAACTTCGCGACGTGGTAGAGTTTTTAAGTTCACTAAAAGAAGCACCCCAAGTGGCCGAGGGCCACGGCGAAGAGGAATAAGTATTTGGATCCGTTTATTTTTTATTTTCGGTTTTCAATGAATTTTTTATCACTACGTTTTTTCCGTTGTTTCCTGCCGGTCTGGATTGTACTGGCATCCTGCGAAAAACCTGTGCCCAAACTGCCTGCAATCACGCTGGACTCACATACGGCAGACAGTTTGGCCCGGGTTATTCGCGAAGGAGTTTCCGCTGAAGTTGCCCACGGGCTTAACCTGAGCCTGTGGGCATCGGATTCGCTGGTACCTGATCCTATTGCACTTTCGATAGATGGCAAAGGAGTAGCGTATATTTCCAGCACTGGGCGGAGGCGGAGTTCGGAAATAGATATACGCGGGCATCGAAACTGGATGATTTCGTCCATTTCTTTTAAGACCGTTGAAGACCGGAAAAATTTTATCCATACGACTCTTTCTCCTGAAAACAGCAAGGATAACCCCTGGCTGGAAGACAAAAATGGCGACGGCTCCAGCGACTGGAATGACCTTACCCTAGACAAAGAAAGGGTATTCCGCATTGAAGACCGGGACGCCGACGGGATCGCCGACCGTGCGTCGGTAGTGATTGAAGATTTTCATACTGAGATTTCAGATGTTGCAGGCGCTATGCTGGTGTATGATGGGTACATTTTTGTCGGTGTAGGCCCGGAACTCTGGCGACTAAAAGATTTTAACGGCGACGGTATTATCGAAGAAAAAAAACTCCTGCTATCAGGGTTTGGGGTACATATTGGTTTTGGCGGGCATAATATGTCGGGCCTTACCGTTGGGCCTGACGGGAAAATCTGGTGGGGGATCGGAGACATCGGTTCGTATGTAGTGGATCAAAACGGAAAAACCTGGAACTATGCCGATCAGGGCGCCATTTTCCGCTGCAATACGGATGGGAGTGATTACGAAGTATTTGCCGCAGGGCTGCGTAACACCCACGAATTTGCCTTTGATGATTACGGCAACCTCATTACGGTTGACAATGACGGCGACCACCCCGGCGAAAGCGAAAGGCTCGTTTACCTCGTGGACGGCTCCGACTCCGGCTGGCGCACTCACTGGCAGTTTGGAAAATATTCCGACCCGGACAATAATGCCTACAAAGTCTGGATGGACGAAAAAATGTACCTTCCCCGTTGGGAAGGACAGACGGCTCACATCCTTCCGCCGATCCGAAACTACCACAATGGCCCCGCCGGCATGAAGTTTAACCCCGGAACTGCGCTGAGCGAAAAGTACAAAAACCATTTCTTTTTCGCCGAATTTACGGGCAGTCCCGCCCGTTCCAATGTCTGGGCTTTTGAACTAAAACCGCAAGGCGCAGGATTTGAATTTGCCCGCGAAGAAAAAGTGCTGGGATCTCTACTGGCAACCGGTATGGACTTTGGCCCTGACGGAGCCTTGTACATCGCCGACTGGATTGACGGATGGGCCACCAAAAAATATGGTCGCATATGGAAACTGGACGTGCCCGGACAGGCCGATACCCCGATACGGAAAGAGGTCAAAACACTCCTGGCAGAAGATTTTTCACTTCGAACAGAACCCGACCTCGCAGGACTACTCAGTCACGCCGACAAACGTGTTCGCCAAAAGGCCCAATTTGCTCTGGCTCGCCGGGGAGAAACCGGTGCAACTACCCTAAAAGCAGCCACCTCTGCCCTAAATCCCCGGATCGCCCGGATTCACGCTATCTGGGGGATCGCCCAACTGGCTCACCAAAACCCCGATCATGCCGAAAGTCTTGTACCCCTTCTGGGCGATGCCGATCCGGAAATCCGCGCACAGGCTGCCCGATGGCTGGGAGAAGTACGTTACCTCCACGCAGCAGAGAAACTCATCCCCCTGCTGGAAGATACTGCCGCACGTGTCCGTTTTTTTGCTACCGAAGCTTTAGGAAGAATGGCCTACGTACAGGCGATTCACCCCATTGTACAAATGTTGGAAAAGAACAATGATCAGGACGTTTATCTGCGCCATGCCGGGGCGATTGCTTTGGCCCGAATTGATCGTAGAGGCCCCCTCGCAGCTTTAGCACATCACCCTTCCAAAGCCGTCAGAATTGCAGCAGTTGTGGCACTTCGCCGAATGCGGTCTCACGATGTAAGAGATTTTTTAACCGATAAGGACGAGGAAATTGTAACCGAAGCCGCCCGAGCCATCAATGACGACGGAGGAATTGAAGATGCTTTGCCCGCACTTGCTGACTACCTCCGCGATCCGGTATTTGTAAATGAAGCGCTGATTCGAAGGGCAATTAATGCAAATCTGCGGATCGGAACAGAAGAGAATCTGCATACACTGGCAGATTTTTCGGAGAAAAATACCTTTGACGAAACCCTGCGCGCCGAAGCAATTGCCGTTATCGGCACATGGGCAAAACCTTCGGTTGTGGATAGATTGGACGGAAAATACCGGGGCGAAATCACACGCAATGCCGAACCGGCACAAATCGTTTTAGCGGAAATACTGCCTTCCTTACTCAGAAACCGCAGCAGTCTTGTAAAAATTGCCGCCATAGACGCCGCCGCCCGGCTAAATTTGAAAGACACCGCCGACGAAATTTTCGCCCTCCTCCAAAATGACCGTACTGCGGAAGTTCGTGCCGCTGCATTGGAAGGGCTTTTCCGACTCGGTTTTTCCGATATGGAAACCGCCGTTCAGCTTGCCTTAAAAGACCGGGAAAAAACGGTGCGCATCGCCGGCCTCGGCCTTACCGGGCAGTTGTCTGTAACGGATAATAAAAAGGTCGAACTACTACGTCTCGTAATCGAAAAAAGCACTACAAGCGAACAACAAACGGCCCTCGAAGCACTTGGGAAACTTCCTCCTGCCGCTACCGAAGCGTTATTTATTTCCCTTCTGGAAAATTTGGAAGCAGGAAAACTGGCAGGGGAAATCCATCTCGATCTTTTAGAGGCGATTGAAAAAAATGCTTCAGCGACCTTAAAAAGTCGCACGGAAGCTTGGGAAAATGCCCAAAAGGAAAAAGGGATCGTTGCCTCCTTTAGCGAGTCCCTGAAAGGAGGAGATTCCGAACGCGGAAGGCGTATATTTTCTCAGCATGAAGGAGCAATGTGTACCCGGTGTCATTCGGTCGGAGAAGGAGGCGCAACGGTCGGTCCGCACCTTGCGTCTGTGGGCAATCGCCTGACACGGGAACAACTGCTGGAATCCCTCCTTGCTCCGGACACACAATTGGCAGCCGGGTATGGAATTGTCATTCTCAGCATGAAAGATGGCAGCACTCGCAACGGTATCCTGCTTGAAGAAACGGTTTCTACCCTTACAATCAAAACCGCAGATCCTGCTCCCTTAAAAATAGCCAAAACCGAAATACTCAAACGGGAAAACGCGCCGTCCAGTATGCCTCAAATGGGAAACATTCTGACCCGGCGCGAAATCCGCGATCTGGTAGAGTATCTTACAACCCTCAGGGGTAGTGATACCTAGAACGACTTTTATTTATCACGATACTTTTCCATACACATTTCTGTGTCGGTTGTTAGAAAAGTTGTTTCGCTTGGGTTTGGCGGAAGGTGTTTGTTTCACAAACATTTTTTGAGTCATCGGATAAGGATGGTCTTCCACTACAGGAACGGTCTGTGCGATCAGTTTGTGAATATCTCTCAGGTAAACCATTTCTTCTGCATCGCAGAAAGAAAGAGCAACCCCTTCTGCTCCGGCGCGACCGGTACGACCGATTCGGTGCACATAAGTATCCGGCACATTGGGGATCTCATAATTGATAACATGAGACAAATCGTCCACGTCAATGCCACGAGAAGCAATATCGGTAGCTACGAGCACGCGGGTTTTGCCCTGTTTAAAATTATTGAGAGCTTTTTGACGGGCCTCCTGAGATTTATTTCCGTGGATTGCATCGGAGCGAACTCCGGCACGGTTAAGGAAGGTCGCGAGTTTGTCGGCTCCGTATTTGGTACGGGTAAAAATTAGTGCGGAAGAAATTTCGGGATCATTCAACACGTGAATGAGGAGTAATCCTTTCTTATCTTTATCCACAAAATATACCGATTGTTGCACTTTTTCCGCTGTAGAAGCGATAGGGTTAACCTCTACTTTTACCGGATTTTGTAAAATAGAACCTGCCAGTTTTACAATTGCCGGAGGCATGGTTGCGGAAAAAAACAAAGATTGTCTTTTCGCGGGAATGAGCGCCAGAATTTTTTTCACATCATTATAAAAACCCATGTCGAGCATTCGGTCCGCTTCGTCAAGAACAAGGATCGAAATATGACTTAGGTCGAGGTGTCCCTGGTTTACCAGGTCAAGGAGTCTTCCGGGCGTTGCTACCAAGATGTCCACTCCTCGTTGAAGTGCGCTCATCTGAGGTCTTTGAGAGACACCGCCAAAAATAACAGTATGCGTCAGCGAAGTATAACGGCCATAAGCATGGATACTTTCGTCAATCTGAATGGCAAGCTCACGAGTAGGAGTTATAATCAGGGCTTTTACGTGGCGATTTCGAATTTTTTCGTTGTTTTTCTGCTCGTACAGAATCTGAAGGATGGGAATGGCAAATGCAGCGGTTTTCCCGGTACCGGTCTGAGCACATCCTAATAAATCTCTTTTATTAAGTATGACAGGGATAGATTGCTCCTGGATAGGAGTGGGCTTACTATACCCTTCGGTTTTTAAAGCCCTTTGGATGGGCTCAATAAGCCCGAGGTTTTCAAAGTACATCATTGGATAAAATAAAGGCCCCTGCATGGTTGTTGAACGCAGGAAAGCCTGAGGTGAAAACTTCTGTGATTCTGTTTATTCACAAAAGTCCCGACAAAGGTACGAAATATAAATGAAAGAAAAATTTATTAATCCGGAATGAAAACTTATCTTTATTTCAGCTTCTCAATCTCCTGCTGAAGTTGTTCGATCATTTTTCGTAGTTCATCTATTTCTGTCTGTTGCTCTTGAATGGCTTTTAAGGCAATTACACTCATACCTGCATAGTCAACGGTATAAAGTACCTGATCATCCCCTCCGTAAAACACAAACTGAGGAAAAACCTCTTTAAGTTCCTGCGCAAGGAATCCCGAAAAATATCGGCGGTCTTCTCCTTCGATAAACTGATAGGTTTTTGCCTGAAGATTCATTACCGAGGGCAATACGGAGCCTAAGGAGGATATATTAGTTTTGAGGCGGGAATCCGAGATGGCGGTGTAAGCACCGGAAGTTTGATTAATGGTAGCGCGTTTGATGCCTTGTTTGAAAAATTCAAAATCACCGGTAGTGTTTGATGTGTACAGATTCCAGTAATGGTTGTTTGATCCTTCATTCTGAATGCGAACCCCGTCATTGGAACCGCCAAAGTTGGTGTGCATGACATGAATTTCTGCACGAGGAGGTGAACCCGCCGGAATATTAATGCCGATCCGCGGCTCGCGCATCACCTCAAACTCGATGGCCCATTTGCCCAGATGCTGACTGTAAATACCAATGATCGAGTCGGGTTCGGACATACCGAAGAATGCCCGGTTAAACGTATTTGCCTGATTGGTAAACCAAATACCGGGGGAGTTGCTGAGGTTGCCGTCAGACTTCAAACGCATCCGCCCGACGATGTCGAGGGGCCATTCGGGATCTTCTAGACCGATTCCCATGTGCCCGCTTGATAGCTCGAAGGCAAATTTGCGCCCGCTGGAGGATCTCAGAAAAAATACATCGGAGCTATCTTTATACTCCAGCCCCCAGGTCGGAAATGAGGAAGAATGAGAAATCACCATACGATCGGCGTTCTGGGTTCCGGAAGCAAACATGCTGATCATCGGGCTGTTGGGGATGGCTGTTGCCGGAAAACGGATACTCGCATTGTCATCTGTAAAAACGACATCCCCATCCGTACCTATTACTTGAAATTTATCGCCATCACCCACTGTCAGAGTTGCTGCCGGTGTGGCATCCCCGATACCTACATTACCTAAATTGTAATAAATATTCGAGCCGGAAGTGGTCCATTGGGTACTTGTACCTGTTGGTAATACCACTGATCCACCTCCGAGAGAAAGACTCAGCGTCGTACCGGAGAGGGAAAGTGCCTGGATTTCATTGGTGGTGCTGGCGTCGGCGTCAGTATCATCGTCTATTGCCGGTGCCCATTGAGAGCCGTTGTACTTCAATACTTGCCCACTTGTCGGAGCGGTAGTAGAAACACCAATGGTACGAATACCCGTTACCGTAGGGCTTGGATAAAGCCCGCCGAGGTCTCCTCCGGCAGCCGTTGTATTGGTGACATCATTCGAAGCATCCGTATCGCCGGTATTCGTAATAACATTTGAGCCGGAAATGCTAATCCCTGTTCCCGCTGTATAGCTGCTTCCTCCGGAAGGCAATACCACCGATCCACCTCCAAGCGAAAGACTCAACGTCGTACCGGAGAGGGAAAGTGCTTGGATTTCATTGGTGGTACTGGCGTCGGCGTCATTTACCGCATCGGTAGCGGGTGCCCATTCAGAGCCGTTCCATTTCAAAACTTCTCCGCTGCCGGCACCTAAATCCGAGACATTGTTGAGTGTCTCAATGTTCATATCGGTAGCTACTTTTGCATAGGGAACGGATACCAGTTCCTGTGTTCCTGCCGCCGCACCGTTAAACTGAACTTCCAAAAAATGGCGATCATCTGCCCAATCTATACCCGCAAAGGTACCGATGATGGGGGTTCCTGTTCCGATTTCAAGGTTTATCAGACCAAAGTCATTCGTATTTGTAGCAAAGGTTTCCTGATAGATCACCGTTCCGGCGGCTCCTCCTATCCGAATAAGAAAAGCGACGTTAATGGGTTGGTTGTCAAGAATTGCGCCTGAATTATCACGGGCCACAGCCTGATAGCTGATTCCCCGGGTCTGAGCAAAAGATAAAACCGAGCAAAGGAAAAGCGAAAGGGAAAGTAGTAAGTATTTCATAGAGGCTGGGGTTAGGTAAATTTGGTAGTTGTAAAAATTATTTATAAAAATACTCCAAAACATAAAAAATCCTTGCTACAAAAAAAATAACCGGGATGGTCTTTTAATTGTATTGGCTCAAATTTTTTGTTCTGCAACCACGGGTTCTACCCAGTTGCCATCTTCTTTGATCAAATCAATGAGTTTATCCACGGCGTCGGCCGTCCGAACGCCTCTTTCCACGACTTCCTGCCCGCGGTAAAGGGCAATTTTATCGGGACCTACGCCTACATAACCATAATCCGCATCCGCCATTTCGCCGGGGCCATTGACCACACAGCCCATGATACCGATTTTTACGCCTTTGAGGTGTTCGGTACGCCTGCGAATCCTCGCAGTAGTTTCCTGGAGGTCAAACAAAGTACGACCGCAGGAAGGGCAGGAGATATACTCCGTCTTGGTAATGCGCAATCTCGCAAGTTGAAGCATGCCAAACGCAGCCCGCACCCGGCAGTCATTGGCTTCTTCCAACCAGATTCCATCCACCAGCCCGTCCACCAGCAGCGTACTTCCATCGGAGGCCATGCTCAACTGGGTCTGGGCATTGGGACTGATACGGACATAATGAGGAAGCGTATCATCCTCATACCAGAAAAAACCGTCAGGCACAGCCATTTTTAGGATTAAAGGCTGGTCAAATCCTTTTTCTATCAGTTGTTTGATTTGCTGTCGCCATTCGTAAGCAGGAATAACCTTGTCCGCCGAAAGGATCAGAACACAAGCCGAAAGTTTTTCTTTGAGCGAGAGGGTTTCTTCCAGATTCTGGGAAGATATATTAATGAAGTTCAGTTCTTCACTTTTGTCGGAAGCGGCAATATAATCGGTTGCGGACTCAAAAAATGGAAAGCTGGTTTTCCGGTCGTTAAGCAGCCGCCATACCGAATAATCAAAGACTTTTTTCAGGCCACCGGGAAGTTCGTAAGGGGGAATAAAATTGCCCATATACACAAAATCCGCTGCAATATCGCTGAAATTGTATTTGTCCAAAGCCGGAATATAGGTATAACCCACTTCTTTTAGAGAGGAGGCAGAAGCAGCATTATGGCGAATATCCGCAATTACCCGGGGTACCTGAGTGTGGCCAAAGTTGAGCACTTCGCGGGATTCTCGGCGTTTAAAGGTGTAGGGATTCCAGGGAACTTCGGATGAATCCGGAAGGTTTATTTCCGATAAAGATTTCCCTTCGATTGCCTGACGTACAAAATAGTCCACCAGGAACTTTGCTACGGGAACTTCGTATTCGGGGTCTTCGGTAAGAGATACCCTGACGGTATCGCCGATTCCGTCCATGAGCAGGGTGGCGATACCGAGCGCCGATTTGATCCGGCCATCTTCCCCTTCTCCCGCTTCGGTGACACCGAGGTGCAGCGGATAAACCTGACCGGCGGTGAGCATTTGTTGCATCAGGAGGCGATATGCCTGAACCATT
The DNA here is from genome assembly GCA_033764335.1 of Bacteroidia bacterium. Lineage (GTDB taxonomy): Bacteria > Bacteroidota > Bacteroidia > J057 > J057 > JAGQVA01. Next base: position 53,281 of record JANRJC010000036.1, read on the forward strand.
ACCTGAGGATTGGAAGCTTTCATGGAAATAACGATGTCGTAAAATCCATGATCTTCACAAATACGCACAAACTCCATGGCAGACTCAACCATTCCCATCGGAGTATCTCCATAACGGCTCATGATGCGATCGGAAAGAGAGCCGTGGTTGGTACCGATTCGCAAAACGGTTCCCTCTTCTTTACAGATTTTCACCAAAGGAGAAAACCTTTCATAAATTCGGGAAAGTTCGGCCTGGTAAGAAATATCGGTATAGTCAATCGTTTCGAACTTTTTTTTGTCGGCATAATTGCCGGGATTTACCCGAACCTTTTCCACAATACGAGCGGCAATTTCTGCGGCGTTGGGAGTAAAGTGAATATCTGCAATCAAGGGAATCTTATAGCCTCTGCGGCGAAGTTCTTTTTTGATCTCCGCGAGGTTGGCCGCTTCTTTTTTACTCGGTGCCGTAATGCGCACATATTCACAACCGGCTTCAACCATGCGGATGGACTGTTCGACCGTGCCCAGTGTGTCCATGGTGTCGGTAGTGGTCATGGATTGAATCCGTATCGGGTTACTTCCACCAAGTGCGATGTCGCCGATCTTCACCTCGCGGGAAAGAATGCGATGATAAGAAAAAGGAGAAAGACAATAAGGTTTTTGTGTGTTCATAAAAGGAATATGTGTAGGCACAAATTTCCGAAGAAGGAAGCGATTATCCTAAAACTGAAAAAAAACCAAATGGTTTTATGCAGAAACAAGAAAAACCGGGACAAATTACAATGTAATAAAGCGTAGATTTTTAATTAGAAAAACGCCGCAGTTTGAGATAATTTTCGGAAAGTTTTTCTAAAAAACTGTTTTCGTCTATCCGAGTTTGAAAATTGATGTGTTAAAAAGTGAAATTGAAGAGGTAAAAATTGAAATTTGAACCGGGATATAAAAAAACAGGTATTTTTTTTTAGAAAACCTTTGTAAATTGAATCTGTTCCGGTCTTTAAAAGTATGCTACCGGACTCGTGATCCCGTACTTCTGCTCTTGGTTCTGGTACCGTTTTCTGAGAATGAGTGTATTTGAAGGTAAAATTTCTCAACGACCCCAAAATCTTAATTATGGACTTATACAAAATTATCAGCCAGCTTACCGATGAAGAATTTGAGGAAATCTATTCCACCTTTACCGCCAATAAAGCGGACAAAAGTGCGGCTTTCCTCAAGATCATCCGCGACAACCCGGAGACACCTGACAAAGAGTTTCTGGATTCTTTTGATATTACCGCTTCAGCCTTTTATGTACTGAAGTCTCGTCTCAACCAGAAGATTGAAGCCTTTTTGCTCAACCGGGTGGGAGACCCCAACCTGCACGTAATGCGACGGGTGTTGGCCGTAAACGACCTTGTTTTTAATAATCCGCGTGAAATTTCGGTTGCCGCGTTGCGCAAGCTTGAAAAAGAACTGGTGAAGTTTGACTTTCCTTACGGCCTGATGATCGTGTATAAGGAACTGCAAAACCTCCACGCATTCGACGAAAATCACCTGTATTACAAAAGCCGGTACAATCAGCAGGTGGCTTATGCCGTAGCTATGGATAAAGCCATTGACCTGGTGGTCCAGTTTTTCCGGGCGTATGACGCTTTTTACCTCAACCGAAAAGACAAAGATCACCAGGAAATGATCCGGGTGATGGAAAAAATTGACAACCTGAACAACCTCTACGAATCACATCGGTTGTACATATTCAAAACGGTTATCCATATTTTCGCTAAGCTATTTGTAGAGATTCCGGAATCAATCCGCTGTGAGGTGGAAGACATTGACAAAATGTTTGAGAAAGCTTTTGAAATCCTGGGCGAATACAAGGATGATGCTTTTTACCTGAATATCAATATTCTCTTCAACTTCCTTCGTTTCACCTACTATGATTCCAACCAGATTCGGGACAAGTCGAAAATCTATTTTGAGATTCTCGATTATAAAATTGAAGAGTTGCTGACCCGCTATCATTTTAACGCAAACACTTCTTTATTCCTTTATCAGAAGTTGCGTTACCATATCCGTACCCATACCATCACGCAGATGATCAAGGATGTGGAGGATTATATTGCACATATCGAAATTGAACCTTATCGGATTACGTTTTACGTAAACTTCAATATGTTCATGGCTCACGCCTATTTTGCGGATAAAAACTACAAAAAATCGTCGCGGATTTTGTACAACCTCCGCAACGATGTCAACCTCCGCAAACACATTCACACGGATCTGGAGGTGAAGTTTTTCCTGGCAGTTTGTTATGTAAAAATGGAAGACTTTGACTTAGCCAACCAGTTGATCCTGAGCCTTCAGCGGCAGTTGCGAAAAAATACGATGAACAAATACGACCATGCCAAGATCATGCTGAAGATATTAAGTGTGGCACTCGGAGGCAAACCCCGTACCCGCAACAAAAATCTTCAAATGAATATTGAGAAGTGGAATGAAATGAATGTGGGCAGGTATGCGCTGCTGGAAGATCTCGATCTGGAAGCCATTTTTATGCGCGAAGAATCGGCGTCATTGTCTATGTAACACAACGAAATCCTCGGAGCTGGCTGCAAAAGCCGGCAGGTCCAAACTCAAACGCAAAAAAGCAGAAGTTGTACAACTTCTGCTTTTTTATTTTCCCCCAAAACAAAAAGAAAAGGCCATCCTTTCCTTGGGAAAGAATGACCCTTTTTATGGGTTTTTGCTTTTGTATTTTTTAAACCGTAATCGCTTCGAGGTAACGAGCGTTAAGCGGTTTGTTCAGATATTTTTTGACGAACCGGCTACTCGCGGCGCGATCAATATCCTTGGGACTGATAGAGGAAGAAAGCATGATAATTTTGCATTTTTCCAGAACCTTGTCGGAGAATTTTTCGAAATCTTCGAGGAACTGGAATCCATCCATGATCGGCATATTTATATCCAGGAAAACAATTTCCGGGAGTTCCTCCTCTTTATCCTGATTGGCAGCGAGATAGTCGAGGGCATCCTGACCTGTCTGGAATACAAGGATATTATCTGCGAAGCTGTTCGCTTCAATAATTTTTTCGTTAATGATGTTGTCAATTTCGTTGTCGTCAACAAGCATTACACTTTTATAAGTGGCCATATCCATATATTCGGTTTAAATAGTTTGAGACTTGGATAAAGTTTGGAAATTCAAATCAAAAGTCAAACTGTCTGATCCAAATCCTTCAACTATCGGAATAAAAACAATGTTAGAAATATAAGAAGAATGTTAACGGGAAAAAAGTTTTCTGCAAAACCCTGCTATTTTTTCTCAAAACCAAGGGGAAAAATTCTTTGACAAAGCCTCATTATAGCGTTTTTGATTGTTTTGAATCCTAATCAAAGTCAAAACCATACAATAAAGGGTGTCCGATCTTACCCGCCTAAGGTTTAGCGTTAAAATGTAGGTTTTTTAAAAAGGTAAATCATCGTCATCCTGAAGATCACTTACATTTAAGGCATCCGGTGGAGGAGTGGGAGAAGGCTCGTGAGCACTGCTCGGAGTGGTGGTCTGAACCGGACTCAGGCGCCAGGCTTCCAGCGTTGTAAAATACTTCACCTCTCCCTGAGGGCTGGTCCATTCCCTGCCACGGAGATTAAACTCCACATCCAGAAGGTCGCCCGGACGATAAGTTTCCAGCAGGTCACAACGATCCTGAGTAAGCTGAAAGGAAATATACTGCGGGTACAGCGGATTGTCTTTGTACTCAAGTACAAACTCCCGTTTTTTAAAACGATCCGAGACCTGGACGGAGTCGTATTTTTTGTGAAGTGTTCCCTTAATATTCATATACCTTTTTTCTTTTCGTGGTGAACAAATCTACTGGTTAAACCCGAATTACCCAAATATTGAAGGGCAGGTTTCCATATTCCGGGAAGAAATCCTGAAAACGGGCTTTCAGGATTCGTCCATAAGTTTTTCGATCTGCATTTCGGCAACATTCAGGTACTGCCGGCACTCTTCGATGAGGATATTTCCCTTTTTAAACAATTCGACCTGCTTGTCAAAGTCAGAAATTCCTTTTTGCATTTTTTCAACCAGGGCGCGTATCTCGGCAAGTTTGTCTTCGAGTGAAAATTTTTCTTCCATGATTTTTTTTCTTTTTACCTTTTCAAACGTCGGTGACCTCTGACCGGATTCTGCCTTTGGCAAAAACCGTTTCGATCCGGTCTCCCGGATGGATTGCGGAGGCGTCTTTTTGGATTTCGCCGTCTTTAAGGGTTAATGTATATCCTTTCTGCAAAAGATCCGTCACGTCGAGGCCCCGGAGTGTGGCTGCCAGTACATCCAACTCGTGGCGTTTGTTGCGCACCGTTTGTTTTACCGCTTGTTCCAGTCGGTTGGAATAATCGTCGAGCACCTGCCTTTTAAAATCAATAAAATACCGAAGACTGTGGCGAAGCTGTTTTTCATATTCGTTAAGAGTAGCGAGAACGGCAGCCTTTTCCGGCACGACACGCTCGGCTGCGGCAGTAGGCGTAGATGCCCTTACATCTGCCACAAAATCCGCGATTGTCACATCACTTTCATGGCCGATGCCGGATATTACCGGAATCTGCGAAGCGGCGATCGCCCGTGCGACCGATTCTTCATTGAAGTTCCAGAGGTCTTCGATCGAGCCGCCGCCACGAGCGAGGATGATCACATCCGCACCGGTTGTCTGAGCGGCTTGAAGACTGGTTATAATGGATTTTGCGCCCTGTTCCCCTTGTACAGTCGTGGGAATCAAGATGACTTTCAGTCGGTTGTAACGCCGCTCCAACGTCTGTAAAATATCGCGAATAGCCGCACCCGTGGGGCTGGTAATCACCGCGATAGTCTCTGGAAAAAGCGGAATCTTTTTTTTGCGGGAACTATCAAACAGGCCTTCCCTCTGGAGTTTCTCTTTAAGCTCAACAAACTTTTGAAACAAGTCCCCGAGTCCTGCCTTTTTTACGGCACGCACCATCATCTGGTAGTTTCCACGGGGTGCATATATGGTCATTTCGCCCGTTACTACTACCTGGTCACCTTCTTTTAATTGTACCGACTGCTGGGCATAGGCTCGAAACATCACACAGCTAAGCTGGGCTTCCCGGTCTTTTACGCTGAAATATACATGTCCTGACCGATGATAGGTGAGGTTTGACACCTCCCCGGAGACATTCACCCCGTGCAGGGCGGGATCATCTTCGAGGAGGTGTTTGATATAAGCCGTGATTTCGCTTACCGACCAGGTTTGCGGCTGTGGAGTAGTCATGGTTGTTGGGGCCTTAACGGGAAATCACGATCTTGCGCGAAGTTATATCTCTGCCGTCAACGTTCAGGTATAGAAAATAAATACCCGACTTCAGCGACTCTGTTTTAAGATTTGAAATGCCGGAAAAACCGTTGAGCTTTTGTGTTTTTACTTTCTGTCCAATCAGGTTGTAGAGCACAATTTGGGCATTTTTCACACCCAATGGTAGTTCATACGGTACAAAAACCTCCGCAGAAGCAGGGTTAGGATAAATCAGCCCCAAAGCTTTGCGCGGATCAATCAAATCCTCCACCCCACTTACACCGCCGACATTAAACTTATAAGTAACTTCGGCAAAATCTTCGCCATTGGCGATATTGGTAAACCGCATGACTACTTCACTGATTCCGGGTTTACCATTGGGGCGTAAAATGAGGTACTGACCAAAACGAGTGGTATCGGCTGGATAAATATCAATCGGTGTCACGCTACTTGTTCCGGTGGAATCATAACAAAGATCCCAACAGAAAAAACTGCCATGACCCGGAGTCATATCATTGAGCAGGCGGTCGGCCTGTACCGTTACGGTATCATTGGTAGTATTGATCAGGTTGAAGTATATTTTATACTCACCTTCTTCAGCCGTGCCCTGATTGGGAATCAAATCCACGGCAATAACGGAATCGGCAGCGGGTGCGCTCAGAAATATTAGTGATTGTGCCTGAATCCCCGAAAAACTGAGGGTCAATCCCACTGTAAAAAGGATAAGTTTTTTCATCGCAATAAATAAAAATGATCGAATTAACTAATTCACAAAGGTACAAAATAATCGAATAGAGACAAAAGTCAATGACTATTCACTTCTTAATACAATCCATTTCGCGGCTTCCCTAACCGTATGATTTGCAAAACATTGCCGTGGGTAGTTACTTTGTGGTTTATTCTTCGTCTCAAGAGGGAATAACTTTAATAACCTTTCCTGCGTAAATCTCTTACTATGAAAAAATTATCATTCATTCTTATCCTTAGTTTTTTCTTTTTCGGCGGACGTTTAATAGCACAGAATAATGCAACCCTGCCTTCGGTAGATGTAGAAAATCTTCTGGGCGAAGCAATCAGCACCAGTCAGATTGCAAATGACGGCAACCCCATCGTAATCAGCTTCTGGGCTACCTGGTGCAAACCCTGTATCAAGGAGTTGTCCACCATTCAGGAAGTATATGATGATTGGCAGGAAGAAACGGGAGTAAAAGTGATTGCCATTTCCGTGGATGACGCACGTACCAGCTTGGGAGTAAGGTCTATTGTCAATGGCCGTGGTTGGGACTACGAAGTTTTATTGGATAAAAACAGCGATCTGAAACGCGCCATGAATGTCGTGAATATTCCCCACACATTTCTCCTCAATGGCAAACGGGAAATTGTATATCAACACACTTCTTATGCTCCCGGGGACGAAGAAACTTTGTATGACAAAATCCTTGAGCTGAAAAAGCAGGAGGGAAAATAACCCCGGCTTTTCAGTGAGATTGATTGATGGCAATCACCCGTGTGATTTCGGGAGCAGCCCTCAGGATAACCTGTTCAAGGCCAGCCTTCATCGTCATCGCACTCATGCTGCAAGACTCACAACTGCCGAGCAGTTCGAGTTCTACCACACCTTCTTCACTGATGTGATGAATACGCACATCACCTCCATCGGAACGAAGGTAACTCCTCACCGAGTCTATGGCAAGTTCGATACGGGCCTTTAATTGTTCATCCATATCACAAAGTAAACAAAATCAGGGTTGTAATCCAACTTCTACCTTTGTGGTCGGACCCATTCCCGCATTTCGGATTGCGACCTGCTGAGCGAGGCTTTTTGCCAGTTCATGAAACGCTTTACCCATCGGGCCGTTTTCATAGATAGCAACCGGATGCCCACTGTCGCTATTTTCCGCCACCCCTTCCATCAGAGGTATCTCTCCCAATAAAGGAATATTTAATGCATGGGCCAATTCTGCCCCGCCGGACTGTCCAAATATATAATATTTTTTATCGGGGGCATCTTCCGGGGTAAAATAAGCCATGTTTTCCACGATGCCCAACAAGGGTACATTGATCTGAGGATTGCGAAACATCTCCGCCCCTTTGCGTGCATCGGATACCGCTACGCGCTGTGGAGTAGTCACCACAACGGCTCCGGTTACCGGAAGTGCCTGCACCAGTGTCAGATGAATATCACCCGTACCCGGAGGAAGGTCTATCAGCAGGTAGTCTATTTCACCCCAGTTGGTATCAAAAATGAGTTGCCGCAAGGCTTTGGATGCCATCGGGCCCCGCCATACAATCGCCTGGTCAGCTCTTACCAATACTCCGATAGACATTAGTTTTACTTCATATCTTTCAAAAGGTATAAGTAGATCCCTCTCTCCCACTTTTTCCATCATCGGGCGATCCGATTCAAATCCAAACATAATAGGAATGCTGGGGCCATAGATGTCGGCATCAATCAGCCCTACTTTTGCGCCCGTAGCGGCAAGTGCTACCGCGAGGTTCGCAGCAACTGTGGACTTGCCTACCCCACCCTTTCCGGAAGAAATAGCAATAATATTCTTTACCAGCGGCAGCACCTGATTGTGTTGCATAGCCGTCACCTGCGCCGTCATATTTACCTCCACTTCCGCTTCCTTGTCCACCATCAGGTGAATGGCATTTACACAGGCACTACGGATCGCCTCTTTCATCGGACAGGCAGGCGTGGTAAGCACCACCGAAAAATTTACTTTTTTTCCGCTTATCCGGATGTCCTTTATCATGCCCAAAGTTACGAGGTCCTTTTTTAGATCAGGATCGTCCACATAACTCAGTGCCGCAAGCACCTTTTTTTCCGTAATTTCTTTGTTTTGATTGAATAACATAAATCAAAGTTACAACACATTCTTTTAACCTGAAACGATGAGAATGGTTTATCCTTTTGTAGCAGAAAGATATTTTGAAGTTGTAAGGGAATTGGTTTAAATTTGCAGCAAAACAGGGGTGCTCCCTTTATGGGGGCTGAGATTATACCCTTTGAACCTGATCCTGGTAATGCAGGCGCAGGGAGTTGTGGGTTACAACTATAGTTTCGCGGTTATCCCCTTACCGCATTGTGTGACCATTAAATTACTGATAATGAGAAATTTAGCTCTACAGTTGTTACTGTGGATTGTTCCCCAGGCCTTGTGGTCTCAGGTGAATATTACCGGTACAATTACCCAAAAATCTTCGGGGGAACCGCTTCTCCATGCCGAAATCGCTATTGTTGAACTGGATAAACTCAGCACTGTCAACCAGGCGGGTGTTTTCCGGATCGAAGGCATTTATCCCGGCACTTACACTTTGCGTGTAAGCGCACCACTTTTTCTGACTTCCGTACAATCTATAACCGTAGGGCAACAACCCTTAAAACTTGATTTTAAGCTCATCCGGTCTATCTCGGTGACCGACGAGGTACTGATTACGGCTACCCGGGCATCGGAAAAAACTGCAACTACTTATTCAGTAATAGATAAGGCCGAAATCCGAAAACAAAACTTTGGGCAGGATATGCCTTTTCTACTGAATCAACTTCCCTCCACGGTCGTAAACTCGGATGCCGGTGCGGGTATCGGTTATACCGGCATTCGCATCCGCGGCAGCGACCCCACCCGAACCAATGTCACCCTAAATGGAATTCCACTCAACGACGCCGAAGCTCACGGCGTTTTCTGGGTGGACTTGCCCGATTTCGCCTCCTCAGTAGAAAATATTCAGGTACAACGCGGAGTAGGAACCTCCACCAACGGCGCCGCCGCTTTTGGTGCCAGCATCAATATTCAGACGAGTTCGCTTTCTTATGAGCCGTATGCCGATTTTTCCAACTCCCTCGGGTCTTTTAATACAATGAAAAATACCCTCCGTGCCGGCACAGGGCTGATTAAAGACCGATTTTCCCTCGACGCCCGGCTCTCCAGCATCCAAAGCGATGGCTGGATTGACAGGGGGTTCAGCGACCTGAAATCCTGGTTTGTTTCGGGGAGTTTTTACGGGAAAAAAAGCCTGCTCAAATTGAACGTCTTTTCCGGAAAAGAACAGACCTATCAGGCTTGGTGGGGCGTGCCGGAAAGTTACCTCAATGACCCGCAACTCCGGCGATCCAATTATTATACCTACGAAAATGAAACGGATAACTTTATTCAGGATCACTATCAGTTACATTATTCCTTTGAACCGGTAAACAATCTGAGCCTTAACCTTTCTCTTCATTATACTGGGGGAAAGGGGTATTATGAACAATACCGCGAAGATGAATCGCTCTCCGCTTACGGTGTAAATGACCTTTTCCTTATACACGCAGGAGACACCGTGACAACCACCGATCTTATCCGAAGAAGATGGCTTGATAATGACTTTTACGGTTTTACCTGGTCGGCGAATTATACTCCCCGTACCAATATCCGCCTTACTGCCGGGGGAAGTTGGAACCAATATGATGGTTATCATTTTGGTGAAGTGATCTGGGCACAGTACGCCGGAGACCTGAAAATCAGAGATCGTTATTACAATAGCCGTGGGTTCAAAACGGACTTCAACACTTATGCAAAAGCCACCATTGACCTGACTTCATCACTGGTTTTATACGCAGATATGCAGGTACGGCAGATTGATTATTCTTATGGAGACAGTACGCTTACCGGGGCCGGGATTGACAACGACGGCAGGGAAATTCAGGGTGCAGCAAACTATATTTTCTTCAATCCCAAAGCCGGGATCACGTGGCAATTAAATGAACAAAGCGATCTGTATGCGTCCTTTAATGTGGGAAATCGGGAACCGGTGCGGGGAGATTTTATTGATGCCCCGCAGGGGCGTACCCCTCTGCCTGAAACCCTCCACAATCTGGAAGCCGGTTATCGGTTGAAGCGGAAAAACTTTTCGCTCCATGCCAATTATTTCCTCATGGATTATACCAACCAACTCGTGCTCAACGGAGAACTCAATGACGTCGGGGCCTCCATCCGACAAAATGTAACCGACAGTTATCGTACCGGGATCGAACTGGTCGTCACGGCCCGGCTACTTCCTGTATTGAATCTTTCGGCGAACATGACCCTGAGTCGCAACAAAATCAAATCTTATGAAGAATATCTTTATAACTACGACCCCTTTGAAATAGAAACCCTCGTTTATGAAAATACCGATATTTCTTTTTCCCCCAATCTGATAAGCGGCGGTATATTATCCTATACCCCGTGGAAAGGCCTGGAGATCAGTGCATTATCCAAATATGTAGGAAAACAATACCTCGATAATACAAACAACGACAGTCGGGTATTGGATGCTTTTTGGGTAAATGACCTGCGTATCAATTGGACATTTTACCCTTCATTCGCAAAGGAAATCCAGCTCGGGCTGTTGATCAATAATATTTTGAATGAACAATATGAACCCAATGGATATACCTTTAGCTATAAGTTGGGAGCGGATACTTTTACCGAAAATTACTATTATCCACAGGCGGGCACAAACTTTCTGGCGAGTTTGTCCTTGAGGTTTTAGCAGGTGTTTTATCTATGGTACGTATGGGTGATTCGTATCTTCCCGGAAATAAATATTCTTAATTTTGAAGAAAAATGAAAAAAATCTTTTTTAAAGTCCGGGGAATCAATATTTTAGGGGAAATATTTTAGCTTTTGTAATGCTCATTTAAATTCCAGGACCATGCGACCATTTATATTCCCTGTCTTGAGCCTCATAGGGGCCGTTATTTTTTCACAGTATGGTTGTTCCGGATCCGATACCTCCGCCCGAGGTGTGGCACACAAGTACCTGAAAGCCCGGATGGAAGGGAATTTTGCGGAAGCAGCAAAATACGTTTCTCCGGAAAGTCAGGATTTGTTTGAAGAACTACAGGAAATGGCCATCGAATATGAGGCGCAGGATAAAATTGATTATAAGATCAAAAACGCAGAGGAAGGCGGTAGAAGCGCCTCTGTTTTCTACGACATCGAGGGTTATGGAGAAGAACAACTGAACCTGATAAAAGCGGATGGAGAATGGAAAATCCTGCTTTTGCCTCAATCGGTTCCGGACGCAAGTCTTCTCGTATTGGAGTTAAAAGCATTAGAAAGAGAAGATTCTTCCGATATAGACAAAGAAACCCTCGACCAGATTCTGATCAATGAAGGAGAGGAAACAGATTGGGCCGACTCGGCGGAGATACAATAGATTTTGATTAAAGAGGATAAAAAAAGCGGCTGCCCCAAAGAGCAGCCGCTTTTTTATTTATTATCCTTCTTCCTTAGCGAAGTGTGATTCGTTTGGAGGCAGTTCCCTGCGAAGTAGTGACATTAAGCATATATACGCCGGATGCCAGATTACTCAGGTTGATCTGCTGTTCAAATTTAATCGCACGGTTGCTGGAAACACCGAATACTTGTTCGCCTTTCATGTCAAAAATAGTGATTTCGAGTTCATCGAATTTCGCCAGTTCGACTTCTACGTTAAACAATCCTTCGGAAGGGTTGGGATATACGCTGATGAGATTGATACCCGCGCTGAGCAGGTGATCTATGCCCACATTGGAACCCACTTCAATCGAATCGGTATCGGTACAACCCAGTGCATCGGTAACGGTTACGACATATACTCCGGAGTCGAGGCCGGTGATGATGTCTGTAGTAGAACCGTTGCTCCATACGTAGGTATAAGGCGATGTACCGCCGGTAGCGTTGGCAGATGCCGTACCGTTGCCGGAACCATTGTCAGGAGTACTGGAAGGTGCGACGGAAGGCGCGTCTCCCACAGTAACGGTAACCGTATCCGTAGCGATTGTAAAACACTCGTCCAATACACTGAGGATATAGTTGGTAGTCACCGGAGGCGTAGCCGTCGGGTTGGATACAAAAGGATTGACGATACCCAAGGCCGGACTCCATGAATAGGTATAAGGCGTTTCGGTATCTTCGGCAATGGTAAATGCGATTACGGCAGTACCGGTAATCTCTCCGATCAAAATGGAAAGACCTGTGCTCACATCAAACCTCCGAAGTTCCGGGCCAAAACCATTACCCCATGCAACGGCATAAAGCTGATTGGTTTCCGGGTCAAAGTCTGCATCCTGGGCAAAGTTGGCATTAAAGCCGGTAGGGCCAATCTCGGTAGCCTGCCCGGTAGTTTTATTTACCGAATAGAGCATATCGGTGGCGATGTCCATTGTATAGCAGTTGCCATTATTGTCAATAGCAATCCAGATAGGCAAAGCCAGGTTCATGGTAGCCACCGGGTTGGCGGTGCCTGTACCGAGGTCAATGGTGTAGAAAGTAGAAACACTTCCATCTGTACTGGTAGCATACATGATATTCGTAGTACCATCAAATGCAAGTCCGGTCCAGGTATGGCCGGTAGTAGGAGTGCTTGCACCAATTACCGTTCCGATACCAGTGGAAGTATCAACCGCAACGAGTTGCTGGGAATTGTCATTGATCATAAAGAAAATACCAAAAGCAAGGTCACCGGCAAACATTGCCCCCGTAAGGCTTGTACCGACAGCCACCGGGTTGGCGGGGTCGTTGAGTTTATGTTTTACCAAAACCTGATTGCCCAGGTCGGCACCAAAAGCGGCTTCGCCTAACTGAGGAAGCCCGCCGGAGCCGGGTTCATCTGCACCCAAAACCAGGGTAGATCCTTCGCAGATGGCCGTATCTCTGCCTGCATCCGCAACGAGGCCGGAACTACCACCACCAATGGTAAAGGATTGGGTCAAAACACTGTCGCAAAGGTCTGTGACCGCAACGGTATAGGTTCCGGCAGTAAGGCCGGTTATCAGGTTAGTTGTGGCTCCGGTATTCCATACATATTCGTAGAAACCTCCGCCGCCATTAGCAAAAACGCTGATTGCACCATCGTTATCACCGGGACATGCGGGATCAAGGGTGATTCCGTTGACAGACATCGGATCAACCGTCACTTCAGTGATGCTGATGCCAAAATTTCCTTCATCTCCGTCCCAACCATCCACGATGATATAAAAAGTATCACCGGGGGTAAGACAGCTTACCGTCAGGAAAGAAGCAAATACTGAAGGACAACCGATCAGGTCATCATTTCCACCAAAGAAGGAATAGGTATTAAAATTGGCACAATCGGTGGTTCCATAAACGGCTACCTGAGAGTCATAGGTAGTACCGGCCAGACCGTTACCGCACATATCCACCTCTACTGATCCGGAAGCAGGTGCAACAAATTTATACCATACCGAAGCATCAATTACCCCTTCATTCCATCCGTCATTTCCGGCACCCCCTACGGCGGGCTGCTCGATCACACTTTCACCGGTCTGTACCGTAGCACCGATGGTTGTTCCGGTGGTAAATGTACCGTCCACGGGCAACAAAATTGCATCACATGCATCGTCATTGGTAATACCGGTAGAAGAATTTACCTCAAGACAGAAGGCCCCTTCTTCACCGTTCCAACCGGAAACCTGTACATAGTAGGTTGTACCGGGTGTTACAGCCACATTGGCTATAATGGAATTAAACTGAATAACCTGGCCTCCATCCTGATCACAATCCAATTCTACCAGTGTAGAAGGATTGGCACAATTGCCGCCGGGGAGTTCATAGATAGCGATCTCGGTATCTTCATTCGGGATAAAATTGACCGTGTCAATGATAATATCCGTAGTAATGTCCACATAACCACTTGCTGGAGCCACAAAACTGTACCAGACGGAATTGGCACCGCCTGCAAAACAGCTACCTGCGGGTTCGCCGATTTCATCGGTAGAAAGAGTGTTGTCTCCATTGGGAGCCAGTGGATTACAGCCACCATCTACTACCAGAGCTATCGCATTACAAAGGCTGTCATTGGCGGGAGGAAGTAAAGCAGGAGTTACTGCATCAGCTGCCACGCAGAAGGTACCTGCACCACCGGAAACCTGAACATAAATCGTATCACCGGGGTTCACAGCCACAGAATCCAGGCTGGAGCCGGAGGTGGTATTTCCGGAAGCACAATCAATTTCAAATAATGTACCGGGAGCCGAACAATCGTTGCCGGGAAGGGCAAACAAAGCAACATCGGTAGCTGCGTTTGTACCGCCTACGCCCGTGGTGTCAGTGCTTACATTGACAAATCCGGAAGAAGGAGCAATAAACCAGTACCAAACCGTATTGGAGCTACCGCCACAAGAGGCAGGGTCTTCATTGGTTTCCAGTGTAGCATCCTGAGTTGTACCATTAGTACCAATACAACCTGCACCCAGGGTTAGTTGTACAGCATTACAAAGAGAGTCATTGACCGGAGGGATGGATTCCGTAACTTCAATACAGAAAGATCCTTCCGTACCATTCCAGCCCGATACAGAGACATAATAAGTATTTCCCGGTGTGACTGGCGCACTGCTGATAACGGAATTGAAATTTACGGTAGTACCGCCGTCTTGGTCGCAGGCCAACTCGACCAGCGAAGAAGGGTTGGCGCAGTTACCACCGGGAAGTTCATAGATCGCTATCTCGGTATCGCCATTGGTTCCAACCAGGAAATCGGTGGACACCGAAACATATCCCGAAGCGGGGCCTACAAAGCTGTACCATACCGAATTGGTTCCACCTACAAAACAGGAGGCGACGGGTTCGCCGGCTTCTGCCAGAGAACCGGTATTGTCGCCATTGGGCGAACCGGCACAACCTGCACCTACGGTAAGAGCCGTAGCATTACAGAGGGAGTCGTTGGCGGGAGACACAATGGAATTTACCACCACACAGAAAGTACCTTCTGTGCCCTGCCAGCCGGAGACCGATACATAGTAAGTCGCGCCGGGAGTAACGGGAGTGGTGGGAATGGTGGACAAAAAGTTAAAAAAATCAATGTCCTGGCTGCAACCCAGTTCGACCAGAGTAGCCGGGCTGTTACAGTTGCCGCCGGGAAGGGAGTATAAGGCTATTTCGGTATCGTCATTGGTTCCAATGAGAAAATCGGTGGTGATCGTCACCAGGCCGGAGGCCGGAGCGACAAAGCTGTACCATACCGAATTAGGACCACCGACATAACAAGAAGCGAGAGGTTCACCGGCTTGTGCCGTTGAATTGGTATTGTCACCATTAGGAACACCATTACAGGAAGCATCTACAGTCAGGGAGACTGCATTACATAGGTTATCATTTGCCGGTGCCTGAGCGAATAAATTTCCGGCAGAAGCCAGAATCAAGCTCAGGGAGACAATAAAGGCAACCATTCGGCTGCGGGTATAGGTTTGAATCATGATTAATTTCGTAATGTGGTTTGAAATTTTGGGGGTCGAAAATTATTTTTGCGATTGAGCCGGGTTCATGCGCGCCGCTTTTTTACGGGTCGCCCATTCTGCTTTTGCAGCATTGTAATTCAGTGCATCCTTGTTTTTATCACCGGTACGGATGACAAGCGGGAAATCGGGGTCAAAGGATTTGAAGGGATAAATGACGAGCGAAGATCCGCTGAATAGCTGGAATGACCGCGCCATATCATAACCGGGGTTTGGGTAATTGGCGTCCATTTCGGCTTTCAGGGCGCGAAGGGTCGCTTCATCACGGGGAGGAGTACTGAGGCTGCTAAGCCGGGTAGTCATCTTTTTCGATTCAATCGCCGCCTTCTGCGCATATTTGGCTTCGTAGGCAGAATTTGTCTGAACCTTATTCAGGGAAGGGTTAACAGAAGGAGCAGCCTGAATATCTGCTTTACTCCGCGGAGCGGTGTTTTGTGCCCGGATTTCGGGGTTAAAAACACTCAGACAGGCAAAAACGAACAATGCCTGGAACAGGATCGTGTTCTTCATAATTAAGTTGGTTTTGTGAAAGGTTTTGGAATTAATTTTAATAAGTTTTTCGATAATATATAGTTGTTAAAAGTAATAAGAATCCTAAGTGTGGGCAAATAATTTCCTATGTCATTACCCGTAAATTATTCTTCATTTTCCCTGGAAGCAGGGGTTGACGAGGCCGGAAGGGGCTGTCTGGCCGGTCCCGTCGTCGCGGCTGCCGTTATCTTCCCTCCCGATTTTACCCATGCCCTGCTCAATGATTCCAAAAAACTCTCCCACACACAGCGGATGAATCTCCGCCCGGTAGTCCTCGAAAATGCTCTCGCCTGGGGCATTGGCGTAATTTCTGCTCCCCGGATTGACCAGATCAATATTCTCAACGCTACTTTTGAAGCCATGCACCAGGCCATTTCCGGGCTGGCGATTTCTCCCGAGTTTCTGGCCATTGATGGCAATCGTTTTCGTACTTATCCTTCGATTTCTCATGCCTGTCTCGTAAAAGGTGATTCCCGGTTTCTTAATATTGCCGGGGCATCCATTCTGGCCAAAACCTACCGGGATGAGTTAATGGAACAACTACATCGGGAATTTCCCCAATATGGATGGAGTAATAATAAAGGATATCCCACCGCTGATCATCGAAAGGCTATCGCACAATGGGGAGTTACCGCCTACCACCGCAAGTCTTTTAATCTCCTGCCGGCGCCTACGCTATTTGACTGAGGCCGATGGGCTGTGTTTTTTCCTGTAGCCAAAGTTTTTCTTCGGAGGTCAGAAGAGGGGAGATTTTGTCATATACGGTTTGATGGTATTGGTTCAACCACTCCTTTTCATCCGGAGTGAGGCGGTTTTCGTCCAACAGACGCAAATCAATCGGACAAAGTGTTACGGTCTCAAAAGACAGAAATTTCCCAAAGTCTTCCGACTCGCTGTGCGGTACTGTCAGCACCAGGTTTTCGGTTCGGATTCCATATTTACCTTTGTGATACACTCCCGGCTCATTGGAAGTGAGCATACCGGGCTGTAAAATGGCCGTTTTATTGGCGGTAGCCCCCGAACCAATGGATTGGGGCCCTTCGTGGACACTCAGAAAAAATCCTACGCCATGACCCGTGCCATGTCCGTAGTTCATACCATTTGCCCATAGATACTGCCGGGCGAGTCCTTCCAATTGATAACCTCTTGTGCCTTCCGGAAAAATCACCCTTGCCAGTGCAATATGGCCTTTCAGCACAAGGGTGAAATCGCGTTTTTGCTCCGCGTCGGGTTCTCCCAAAGCAAGGGTACGGGTGATGTCGGTCGTTCCGTCCAAATACTGTCCGCCGGAATCGAGCAAAAACAAACCTTCGGGTTTCAGTTCGTATGCCGATTTTTCAGTCGCCGAATAATGCACAATTGCGCCGTGTCCGTTGTACCCCGCAATCGTACCAAAACTTTCTCCGGCAAAATTTTCCTGCTCCGCCCGAAATTCCCGCAACTTTTCCGCTGCACTGACTTCGGTAATTTTTATCCGTCCGATGTTCTCTTCCAGCCAAATCAGAAACCGTACCATCGCTACCCCGTCTTTTACCATGGTATTGCGTATGTGTTTTATTTCGGTTTCGTTTTTCAGCGATTTTAAAGGGGTGGTAATATGGATGCCCTCTTTCTTTTTCACTCCGCCGGGAAGGCTCTCATACAGCCAGAGATTCGTTTTTTCCGGAGAAAATAAAATCGTATCCCCTTCTGCCAGATTGGATAGAAATTCGGAAACGGTATTGTAGGGGTATAGGGTTATGTCTGTGGTATCAAAAACCTGCTTTAGCGATTCTGGAATTTTGGTTTCATTGATAAAAACATAGGCTTTTTTCATGCCTACAACCGAATAACAAATTCCCACGGGATTGTATTCCACGTCATTGCCCCGGAAATTGTAAAGCCAGGCGATATCATCCAATGAGGTAATCAGGTGGTAATCAATGCCTCTGCTTTTCATCTCCGCTCTTACCTCTGTCAGTTTTTCTGCGCTGGATTTTCCGGCAAATTTCAGTTCATGCTCATATACCGGATTGGCAGGCAGAGCCGGGCGGTCTTTCCACAATTCGCCCGCAAGATCGCCTACCTGTACAACTTCCAGTTTTTTCCCCTGAAAAGCTTTTTTCATATTCCTGACACTGGCAACGGAAAACATCTGCCCATCCAGTCCAATACGGGCATTTTCGGGGGCATTTTCAAAAATCCAGTCCAGGTATTCGGGGGTATGCGGCACGTTGAGTTTCATCAGTTCAATACCCGAACCCGCAAGTTGTTCTTCCGCTTGTAAAAAATACCGGGAGTCAGTCCAGAGTCCGGCAAATTCACGAGTGATTACCAGGTTACCTGCCGAACCGGTAAAACCCGAAAACCAGGCGAGCGTCTGCCAATGAGAAGAAACATATTCACTCTGATGAGGATCTGTATTGGGAATGATAAAAGCGAAAAGATTAAACTTCCGGAGAGAAGCTCGGAGATAGGAAAGTTTTTGTGCTGTAGTCATAGGTTTTGTATTGATGAGTTCTTTTGGGGGAAAATGATTTATTCTGCCGAATACCGGATTTCCTCTACGGCCTCCGCGGTTTTGGCAACCTGCTTGCCCAGTAGTCTTGCGCCGGTGGCGGTAATCAGATAATTGTCTTCGATACGGACTCCACCAAAGTCGCGATAGCTTTCCAGCGCAGGATAATTTATAAATTCGGTAAATTTTCCTTCCGCACGCCATTTGTCAATCAGCACCGGAATAAAATATATCCCCGGCTCCACGGTCAGGACAAAACCCGGCTCAAGCGCACGAGCCAGTCGCAGGCTTTTCAACCCAAACTGATTGCTTTTCTGCTCGCCCGGGGCGTATCCTACGTAGATTTCGCCGAGATCTTCCATATCGTGTACATCCAGCCCCATCATGTGCCCCAGTCCATGCGGAAAAAATAAGGCATGCGCGCCGGCAGCCACGGCCTCCTCCACGTCTCCTTTCATCAGTCCCAGTTCCTTTAACCCCGAGGCTATGGTGCGGGCAGCCAGAAAATGAATTTCCCGATAAGTAATGCCCGGGCGAAGTGCCTCTATGGCGTTGTTCACCGCCTGTAATTCGATATTATAGATTTCTTTTTGTTTTTGGGTAAAGGTTTTATCCACCGGGAAAGTCCGGGTCATATCCCCTGCATAATGCATTTGTGACTCGCCACCGGCATCCAGCAAAAGCAGTTTGCCGGAAGTGAGGGTATTTTTATGGTAATGGTTGTGGAGGATTTCGCCGTGGATAGAGCAGATCACCGGAAAGGAAAGATGGCTCCCGTGGCGAAGGGGTACGGCATGGACGGCGGCGGCGACTTCGGCTTCGGTCATACCGGGGCGCGCCATACGCATGGCTGTGAGGTGCATTTCATTGGTGATGGCCACGCCTTTTTCGATTTCCGCGATTTCTTCTTCTGTCTTGATACTTCGCTGGGCAATAACGGCTTTTATCAGCGTCAGGGAGGCTTTTGTCCCTGCTTCCGAATGATTTATCCCCAACAGATGCGAGAGCCGTATAGCGTTTTCCGGGCGGTAGGGGGGCAGAAAATGTATCTCGCGGTTTTGTTGCCGAGCCTGCGTCAGTACTTTTATGAGTTCGGATTCGGGAGCCGTGGCCTCTATGCCTGCCTGAAGGCTCATTTCTTTAATCGTCGGCAATGCACCCATCCACACAATCATATCCAGGCTGAGTTCATCGCCAAACACCGTCGTTTTGCCCGAATCTATATCTATGACTGCTGCCAGTCCTGCGTAATCCAATCCACAATAGTAGAGGAAATTGCTGTCCTGACGAAAATGATAAGTATTGTCGGCGTAATTCATTCCGCTTTCCTGATTACCTAAAAACAAAATCAGACCGGAGCGAAAACGGGACATCAGTTGTTTGCGGCGGGAGTTATAAGTAGTAGATGAAAACATGCAGGTAAAATATGAATGATGAAGAAAAGGGTTTAATCAACCGGAAAGGTAAATATATAACAGAAAAGTAAGAAATTGCTTACCCGAAAGAATGCTGAAAATTTATTCTATGAATTATCTATCTGAACATATTCGCAGGGAAGAACAAAAATCAGGGAAAAAAGACTGGCAATTATGGGGACCGTATCTGAGTGAACGCCAGTGGGGCACGGTGCGGGAGGATTACAGTGCCAACGGTGACGCATGGAATTATTTTCCCCACGACCATGCCCGCTCAAGAGCCTACCGTTGGGGGGAAGACGGGTTGGGAGGCATTTCTGACAAACATCAGTATTTGTGTTTTGCCCTTGCACTTTGGAACGGCAAGGACCCCATCCTGAAAGAAAGGCTGTTTGGGCTTACCGGCCCCGAAGGCAATCACGGAGAAGACGTAAAAGAACTGTATTTCTACCTCGACAGCACACCCAGCCATTCGTTTATGCATTTCCTTTACAAATATCCGCAAGCTACCTATCCTTACCAGCAACTGGTTGCGGTCAATCGCATGCGGGGAAAAACAGAAGGTGAATACGAAATTGAAGAAACCGGTGTATTTGACGAAAGCCGGTATTTTGACGTATCCGTGGTTTATGCCAAAGCGGATGCAAATGATATACTCATCGAAATCACGGTATCTAATCGCGGCCCCGAACCCGCACCATTTACCTTGCTTCCTACTCTCTGGTTTCGAAACCGATGGTCCTACAAACCCGAACGAGCCAAACCCCTACTCCGCACCGCACAGGGAGGCAGCGATTGGGGACATGTGCATGCTTCGGCGAAAACATTAGGGGACTATCATTTGTTTTTTGAAACCGCCGATCGGCTTCTATTCACCGAAAACGAGACCAATCAGGAGAAAATTTTCGGTAAACCTAACCCCCACCCCTTTGTAAAGGATGCCTTCCATCGGGCCATCGTTGAAGGCGATACTAATTTTCTCCTAGAAAAGACCAGCGGCACCAAATGCGCACCTGTTTATAGCGGGACGCTGGCTGCGGGCGAAAGCCGGTCTGTACGCCTTCGGCTCGCCGCATTTATTCCGGAAGAAAATCCGTTGAAAGAAACATTTACGAATGTCATGCGGCTGCGAAAAACCGAAGCCGACGAATTTTATGCACAGTTTACCCCACCCGGACAAAATCCGGAGCTGGCCCGCATTCAGCGACAGGCTTTTGCCGGTATGTTGTGGACCAAACAATTTTACCATATAGACATTCCCCTTTGGCTCAACGGCGACCCCGGACAAGTTCCTCCCCCCGAGTCACGAAAAAAAGGCAGAAACCATTCGTGGAAAACCCTCAACAACGAGGACATTCTCTCCATGCCCGACAAATGGGAATACCCCTGGTACGCAGCCTGGGATCTGGCCTTTCATTGTGTGCCGCTGGCGATGATTGACCCCGAGTTTGCCAAAAACCAATTGATCCTGATCCTTCGGGAATGGTATATGGCTCCCAGCGGGCAGATTCCCGCTTATGAGTGGAACTTCAGCGATGTAAACCCGCCGGTTCATGCATGGGCTGCGTTGAGAGTTTATGAGATAGAGAAAAAAATGACCGGAACCGGAGACACTGATTTTCTCAAAAGAGTCTTTCAAAAGCTAATTCTGAACTTCACCTGGTGGGTAAACCGAAAAGACTCACAAGGCAATAATGTATTTGAAGGTGGATTTCTCGGGCTTGACAATATCGGAATTTTTGACCGTAGCAATGACCTGCCCGAAGGTGGGCATCTGGAGCAAGCGGATGGCACAAGCTGGATGGGGCTGTATTCGCTCAACCTGATGCAGATGGCTCTGGAAATTGCCTGTACCGATCCGTCTTATGAAGATGTGGCCACAAAGTTTTTTGAGCATTTTGTCTATATCGCAGAGGCGCTCAACACATTTGGAGAAGGGCGAATCAGTCTTTGGGATGAGGAGGATGGGTTTTATTACGATGTAATTCAGTTTCCCGACGGGCACTACGAACGCATCAAGGTGCGTTCGCTTGTGGGGCTTTCTGCCCTGTTTGCCGTAACGATTATTCCCAAAAGCCTTCAGGAAAAAGTACCTGAATTTATGGGCCGGCTCAACTGGTTTCGAAATTATCGAAGAGAGAACAAAGAATATGGAGTTATGGAAGAAAGGGAAGACGGTACGATCTTACTTGCTATGGTCGCAGAGCAACGGCTGGAAAGATTATTGGAAGCCATGCTGGACGAGGACGAGTTTCTCGCACCGGGAGGGATTCGTTCGATCTCCAAATTTCACGAAAGGCATCTCTACCAACTATCCCTCAAAGGCAGGCAATACAGCATACGTTATGAGCCGGGAGAATCCACAACGAATCTTTTTGGCGGCAACTCCAACTGGCGCGGGCCGGTATGGTTTCCGATGAATTATCTGCTAATTGAAGCTCTGCGCACCTATGAGGCATTTTACGGAGAGCCGTATAAGGTAGAATTTCCGACGGGATCGGGGGAAAAATACACCTTCACTCAGGTCGCGGATGCCATTTCCCGGCGACTGGTAAGTATTTTCCTTCCCGACGAAAAAGGAGAAAGGCCAGTCAACGGAGGGGTTGCCCTGTTTCGCGACGATCCCTACTTTCGAGACTTGGTCTTATTCTACGAATATTTTCACGGCGACAACTCCCGCGGCATTGGCGCCAGTCACCAGACCGGGTGGACGGGGTTGGTGGCGGAATTAATTTCCAGAATATAACTTCACCGTAGCCTTAATCCCTTCCTGATAGGAGGTTGTGGGGAAAGAAAACCTCCGGTCAAATTTACTGCTGTCAAAAAGATAGTCTCCTTCACTCTGATAGAGCATTTCTACACTTTCTCCCACTACCGGCACAAACAACCCTACCAGGCGGAGCATAAACTTTGACAAGACCGTGTATTTGGGTGCCACGCCAAATGCTGCGGCAGTTTTTTCAATAAATTCTTTACCCGTGAGCACATTTTTGTCGGTGGGAAGATGCCAGATTTGATTGTAGGCGTCCGGTGTGTTGCCGAGTAAAGCTGTGGCTTTTCCCGCATCCGGAATGAAGGTAAAGGAATGTTTGAATTTTTCGCTGATCATCCACTGGGCAGCCTTTCCTTTGGCGTAATTGTCAAATACCATCACACTGACGAAACTGAGGGGAGTTTTTCCATAAAAATCAGCCGATCGGGCAATCTGTGCGGTGAGTTTTCCTTTCGCCACTTCTTCCAGAATCATATCGGCGATTTTTGCCCTGACCACACCCTTTTTGCTGGTGGGGTGATGAGGCGTTTCTTCGGTCATCCAACCATTTACTTTACCATACATATAGACGTTGTCAAAAAAGACGAGTTTGGCTCCGTGTTTTTTGCAGCCTTCAATGACATTTTTCATCACCACGGGCCACTGTGTTTCCCAGACTTTGAGTTTGTAGGGAAGGCCGATAGTTAGATAAACGACTTCCGAACCTGCGATAGCTTTTTCCGTCTGAACCGGATCCGTAAGGTCTGCGGAAACAAGTTCATCCCCCTGATTGACAGCCCGTGGATTACGGCTAACGAGGCGAATGCCTGAGGTGTATTGGGGCAATGTGCGGGCAATTTCCGTTCCGATTAACCCATTGGCTCCGAGGATAGTCTGCATAGTTTCATAAGGTTAGGTGAGAGAGACGGCAAACAAACAAAAATATTGTAAAATGCAGGTTAAAAAATCTGTTTAAAAGGGAAACAAGGCTTGTTGCTTTTCGTTTTTTGATTTTGGAATAATTAATATATTTGGCGCAAACAACAGTCAACGCAGAACCATTCATCATGAGTAATATGAGTGTAAATAAACCGAAGGTAGTCAAGGATTTTGAAAAACTATCCGAAGAGTTGCTAGAGCGGTTGCACCTGGCCTATCCCGATGGATTCAGCAACCACCTCATCCGATACCAAAACGCCGACGGGAAGTCCGTCCGTGCGCTCCCCTTTGAAACCGAAGACCGGTATTATCTTATCCGCATGCCGCTGGCGGAGGTCAAAGAAATCCCTGAAAATGACGATGATTTTGACGATTCCGCTAATGTGAAAGATGACATGAAAGAAGGATACGGAGAGGGGGATGGCGACGGAGACGGAGAGGACGGCTATACAGATTACAGCGGAGACAACGAACCGGCGGACGATTACGATGATTATTGATCTGCGGTATTTCTTCCGGGCAACCTGTCATATTTAGGTTGCCATGCTGGCATTTTCCATCATATTGTATATTGCGATTACCCTTTTTCTGGGTTACAGAGCTTCGTTTAGGGTAAAAAACACACTGGACTACACCCTTGCGGGTCGGAGTCTGCCTGCGGTGATGGTGGGGATTACCATTTTTGCGACCTGGTTTGGGCCGGAGATGATCATGGGTGTGCCGGATTTATTTGTGAGGGAAGGCATTCAGGGAATTATTATTGATCAATTTGGGGTATGGCTCTGCCTGATTTTGTTGGGTTTATTTTATACACGACCGCTGTACCGGCTGAAGATCATTACGATCAATGATTTTTTCCGTCTCCGATACAATGCCGCAATCGAGAAGGTCTCTTCCATTATCAATGTGATTACCTACTTTTCCTGGATAGCAGCGCAGTTTCTCGCGCTGGCTTTGTTGTTCAACACGCTTCTGGGGATTCCTGTCAGTTTAGGCATAGTCATCGGCGCCGCGATAGTCCTGATTTACACTTATATCGGAGGCATGTGGGCAGTATCCGTAACCGATTTGATTCAGTCAGTGATGATTATCGCCGGGCTGATGTACCTGATGGTCTGGATTCTCGGAAAAACCGGAGGAATTGCCCCGATTATAAGCCGGACGCCTGTCGGTTTTTTCCGTTTTTTTCCTGAGCCGGGGTTTTACAACGGGATAGATTACCTCGGAAAATGGATGGTTTTTGGCCTAGGTACAATTCCTGCGCAGGAATTGTACCAGCGAGTGCTTGCCGCAAAATCGGAACAGGCCGGTGTCAACGGAGCTTATATCAGCGGGATACTGTTGTTTATCTTTGGTTCAATACCCCTCATCATTGGCCTTGCCATTTCGCAACTGCACCCCGAGATTATCGCCCAAAGCGACGGGCAAAACATGATCCCCAATATGGTTTTTCAATATACCGGGCTGCCTATGCAGATATTGTTTTTTGGGGCACTGGTTTCGGCCATTCTGAGTACGTCCAGTGGAGCCCTTCTCGCACCGGCAACAGTTATCGGCGAGAATCTGGTAAAACCCTATTTCCCCACCCTTACCGACAAACAACTGCTGTTGATTACGCGGTTGAGTGTGATATTCGTTGCGGTCGTTTCATGCATCATGGCTTTTTTTAATTCGAATATACATGGACTGGTTGTGGACTCGGCGACCCTGATATTAGTGTGCCTGTTTGTGCCTTATACGGGAGGTATTTATTGGAAAAAATCTTCGGTAACCGGTGTCTGGGCGGCCATTATCGGAGGGGGGCTGGCATGGGCAATTTGTGCATACGGGCTTGAAACACGGATTGACCCCATTATTTACGGAACATTGGCAAGTCTGGTATGTATGGTTGCCGTAAGTCTGATTTTTCCGGACGACAGTTATGCCCAATATCGAAAAACAACCACCGCCCGGTTGTAAGAGAAAATTCTAAAGGATAGTTGTTGAGAATCAGGATTTTCCTATATTTATCCAATATCCCTTTCATTTTATCCATCTGTTTCTTTTCTGACGGGAGAGCTAAGGAAAAAACAGTGCATTGTACCTACTCAAAACTCAAACGTATGAAAACTCTGTTACCCATTCTCTCTGTTTGTATTCTTTTGTTCGGCAGTTGTGCACAAAAACAAATACTGCTGCCAATAGCCGAAGAAGAAGCGGCCGCCTGCGGTTTTACGACCTCCGCCGTCGTGCAGGTGATGACGTTAAATGAAGACGGCACGGACTTTTTTTACTACCTTCAACTCTCCACTCCGGCAGGTATTTCGACGGTCGTTTTCCCAGCCAATCTTGATGCCCGGTTTAAAGAAGCAGGTGTAAAAGTAAATGTTTCCTTTAACCTCACGCAGGAGCAACATACCTATGTCATTTGCAAAGATGGACATGTGTATGACCCCCAAAACCCCGACAGCCATACGATGCAGGTCGTTGAGATTTGTACGGTGGAGAAGGCTCCGTCGTAAACTACTTTCCAAACTTTCGGTAAAAAAATAAAAAGCCTCCCTGAAAAACGATTCAGGGAGGCTTTTTTATCCGTTTTCCCGAAAAATTTGTCTCGAATAAGCAATCTATTCCCTACCTTCCCCCCATGTATCAATCCCTAACTTCCGCCGTCGCAGGCACAGGTTTTATCGGGCCGGTTCATGTCGAAGCACTCAAACGCCTCGGGGTGCGTGTCAAGGGCATACTTGGCAGTACTCCGACTAAGTCTGAAAAAGCCCGGCAGGCGCTGGCATTAGAAAAAGCCTACGCATCCTTTGAGGAAATTCTCGCCGATCCCGAAGTTCAGGCTGTACACCTCGCGGTACCCAATGTGCAGCATTTCTCCATGGCCAAAGCCGCCCTTTTGGCGGGTAAACATGTTATGTGCGAAAAACCGCTGGGCATGACCTCTGCGGAAACCCGCGAACTGGTAACTTTGGCAGCACAAACGGGCCTCGTAGCGGGCGTAACTTACAACATCCGGTTTTACCCGCTCAACCTCGAAGTGCGAAGCCGCCTCCGAGGCTCCGACGACAACCGCGTGTACTCTATCACCGGAAGTTATGTCCAGGACTGGCTGATGTACGATACCGACTACAACTGGCGCGTTTTGGCCGAACACGGAGGCCCGCTCCGCGCTGTAGCAGACATTGGTACCCACTGGATTGACCTGGTCACCTCCATCACCGGGCTGGAGGTCGAGGCCGTGTTTGCTGACCTGCAAACCGTTTTCCCCGTGCGTAAACGCCCCAAAGGAGAAGTAGAAACTTTTTCCGGAAAAACAATCTCCCCGGAAGACCTCGAACCCGTTGCCATAGATACCGAAGACGCAGGGTGCATCATTTTTCGCTTCAAAGGCGGTGCCCGCGGGATGCTCTGGGTATCGCAGATGACCGCAGGCCGCAAAAACTGCCTGCGATATGAGATTGCCGGTTCGAAGGAATCCTTTGCATGGAACAGCGAAAGCCCCAACGAACTATGGATCGGCCATCGAAACACCCCCAATGAAATCCTGCTCCGCGACCCGGCGCTGGTTAGCCCGTTGGCAGGAGGATTCATCAACTATCCCGGCGGGCATAACGAAGGATTCCCCGACACTTTCAAACAGTGTTTCCGCGCGTTTTATGACGCTATTCTTCAGAAAATTCCTGCGGGAAAAGCATTATACCCCACTTTCGCCGAAGGCCACAAAGAAGTAATGCTTTGTGAAACCATTCTGCAAAGCCATCGCCAGCAATCTTGGATAACGATTTAATCTGCAAATGAAAATCCACGGGCAGGTTTTTAGCTTTTTAAGGGGATTCTTTAGATATTAAGCCCGAAAATCAGCAATAGTCTTTGTAAATACGCCGGTACGATGGCCAAAAAATTTCTAAAAAACCTGAAGAGCCTTTTTGTTGTTGAGGAAATTGAGGAAGAAATGCATTCATCTGCTTCCCTTGAACGTTCGGAGCAGACGCCTTTGCCTAAACCCCGGCCTAATCCCATTATTAAACAGGAAGTTCCTAAAAAAGAAACTTCTCCCCTTACTTTCCCCGAAACGGACCTCATTGATAAAGACCTTTTGTCCGATTTACCCGATTTAAAAGCCGAAGCCGAAACCGCTACCCCTGTTCCGCCCCCCAAACCGAAACCTCCGGTCAAAAAAATCAATCAGGAATACGCCGATATGTTGTTTAAAGCTATGCAGCAAAACAATCTCCAGGGGCTTGATTATCTGGAGTTTAAGGAATCTTTGGAAGCTTTATCAAAAATAACGGCAGATGAAGAAACCCGCTACAAATCGGCTTACGCCGTCGTGTCTGCGATGGGTACGAATGTCCATAAACTAATTGAAACTGCCCGGCATTATGTGGACGTGCTCAACAAAGCAAAAGAAAAGTTCAATATGACGGTGCTGAAACAAATGCAGGACAAACTGACGAATAAAAAAAATGCCGTGGACTCACTGGAAAAGAGTATTCAACAAAAGAAAAACCAAATACAAAAACTGACAGCGGAGATTGATGAAGTACAGCGGCAGATGATCGTAGAAATGGCTCAAACCGAACAATATTCAGAAACCGTAACGCTCGCTGAGTTGGAATTTGAAAATACCTTTTCCGTGATCCGGGGAAAAATAGATCAGGACATAAAAAATATGCGCGAATACCTGACCGTAAAAGCCGTCAATCCTCTCGAAGAAGACTTGAATTTGGATCACGATTTGGAATCATAGGTTTCTCCATTTCCAACATTTAACTTTACCTTCGATCTATTATATACTCAGCATTACCCGAAAATCTGTACACAACTCCACATTACAACATTTATGGCAACAACTTTTAAACTCACCAATTTTTCAAAATTCCTCATTTTCCTCCTTGTCGTCGCCGGAATCGTCTATGGTTTATCGCGGTTGAAAAAGGCAGGTGCTTTTGACAATATTATCCCCAAAGACAAAACCGGCAGTACCGCCAATGCTCCTGACGGTGAGGTGATCAACATCGGTGTGGTAACCTGGGGTGGGTATGCCGGTGGACAATATTTTAATGAGGGATTTGAAGCCAGTGAAGAATCTCGGTTTTTTAAAGATTACGGATTGTTGGTCAATTTTAAGGTATTGGACGACTTTGACGCCTCTCGCGAAGCTTTTAAGGCCGACGAAGTAAACCTGCTTTGGGCGACCATAGACGCTTTCCCTACCGAGGTCGAGGGGTTAAAAGATTATGACCCTCAGGTAGTATTTCAGGCAGACTGGTCCCGTGGTGGTGATGCCATTGTCGTGCGTCGGGGTATCAACAATGTCGCCGATCTGAAAGGTAAAAAAATTGCCGTTGCACCCATGACGCCTTCCCATACCTTCCTGATCTGGCTGCTCGAAGCCGGAGGAATGAAAACGACGGACGTCGAAATCGTGCAGGTTCCCTCCGCCATTGACGCCGCCGATGCCTTTAAGTCCAGTACCGTGGATGCTGCCGTCGTGTGGAGTCCTGATGACCAGGACTGCGTGGAAAAAGTCCCCGGAGCAAAAATTCTGGAAAATACCAAAAATGCCTCCCATATCATCGCAGACGTATTTTACGCCAAAAAAGCTTGGCTCGACGCCAACCGCGATAAGGTCAACAAACTTTACGAAGGCTGGATGAAAGGCGCTGCCGAAATCAATAGTTCGGACGAAGCCAAAAGAAAAGCCGCAAAAATCCTCGCCGAAGGCCTCCAACAACCCGAAGACTTTTGCTATAACGCCATTAACAATGTGCGCCTCGCTACGCACGGAGACAACCTCGACTTTTTTGGACTGAATCCCGAATACAAAGGGGTTACTGGTGAAGCATTGTACAATAAAATGAAAACCACCTATGCAGAACTGGGTTTTGCGCCGGAAAGAGTTCCCAGTTGGCGGCTTGTAGCCTATCAGGATCCAGTAGCGAAAAATACCAACCTTAATACACCCGACCAAGCTGCAGAGGGAACAAAATCCTTCCAGGCACCTTCGACCGATGACGTAAAACGCGAAGCAATTTCGACCAAACGAGTCAGCATCAGTTTCCGATCCGGAGAGTTTATTCTGGACGAAAACGCCAAATATATCATTGACAAAGAGTTTGTGGACATCGCCCGTGCTTTCTCCAATTCCCGTATCCGTATCGAAGGCAATACCGACAATGTAGGTTCCCGCGAAATGAATATCGAACTTTCTCGCAAACGCGCTCAATCCGTAGCGGATTATCTTCAGCAGGAACATGACATGCCCGCCAATCGGTTTATCGTTATCGGAAATGGACCGGATAAACCGGTTTCGGATAATAACTCGGACAATGGCCGCTCGCAGAACAGACGGACCGATTTTGAACTCGTAGCTAACTGATCCTTTATGTTCCGGTCATTTTTTGAATTGGGGGGAAACCTCGGGAAAAAAGAAAAATGGGTACTGGCCCTGGCAGGAGGCATTATTGCCATCCTGCTATGGGCAGTATTAGCAGAAATGCTGGTACAACAAAAACTCGTTCCGATGGAAAATGCGGTCGTAACGGATCGTACCTATCTGGAAAACGACTCGCTCCTCCGGGATGACTATGACCTACTGCTCTCCAAAAGTGAAGAAGAACTTTCAAAAATGGGGCTTACCACAGAAAAAGTGTACCCCATCCTGCCCACACCGCTGCGAGTATTGATGTCATTCAAAGAACTCTACTTTGATGATATGCTCGTATGGAATAGCCTTAAATCCGTGTGGCTCAATCTTTTGGGATACTTTTTTGCCATTGTCATTTCGATTCCACTGGGGTTTATGCTGGGGTTAATTCCTTTGTTTCGGGGACTTTTTGGGCGGCTTTTTGATGCGCTGCGATTTATTCCCCTTACCGCAGTAACCGGTATTTTTGTGATGTGGCTGGGACTCGAAAGCGAAATGAAAGTTGCCTTTCTCGCCTTCGGCATTATTGTATATCTCGTGCCGGTAGTCGTGCAGCGAATTGATGAAGTGGACGATGTATATCTCAAAACCGTTTTTACGCTCGGCGCCAGTAACTGGGAGAAAATCCGCACCGTTTATTTTCCCTCCGTGGTTTCGCGCCTCTCGGACGATATCCGTGTGCTCACTGCTATCTCCTGGACATACATCACCATCGCCGAAATGCTCAACCGCAGCGGAGGGATCGGTGAATTGATCTGGATCGCCCGAAGGCAAAGCCGAATTGACAAAGCTTTTGCCGTACTGATTGTCATCGTACTGATCGGAATTGTGCAGGATCGGCTGTTTCTGCTGCTCGACCGAGTAGTCTTCCCCCACAAATATGTTCAGGATAAGGAGAATTAATACCCTTTCAAGAGATATTCAAATAGAATAATCATCATGGTCATTTTCAACGATACCGAACACGAGAATATCATTGAACTTCGGGACATCCGACAGAGTTACGATGGAGGGAAATCCTATATTATTCAGGATTTGAATCTCCTGGTAGAAAACAAACCCGGACAAGGGCAATTTGTAGTCATCCTCGGCATGTCGGGCTGCGGCAAGTCCACCCTTCTGCGGTACATCGCCGGGCTTCAGGAACCTACGGAGGGTACGGTTTTGGTAAATGGCAAACCCGTAGGCCCGGACAACCGCGTGAGTATGGTTTTCCAACAGTACTCTTCTCTTCCCTGGATGAATGTGCTGGACAATGTTTCCCTGGGACTTCGCTACAAAGGTGTTCCCCAAAAGGAGAGGGATGCCAAAGCACGAGACATCATTCGCAGCGTAGGCCTTGAAGGACATGAAAAAAAATATGCCCAATACCCCAACCTCTCCGGTGGACAGCTCCAGCGCGTAGCCATTGCGCGGAGCCTGCTTGCCAACCCTGAAATCCTATTAATGGATGAACCCTTTGGAGCGTTGGATGTCAAAACCCGCCTGCAAATGCAGGACATGCTGGCAAAAATCTGGTCTGATTTTCACCCGACCGTGGTCTTTATTACTCACGATATTTCAGAGGCCGTTTACCTCGCCGATGATATTTATATTATGAAGTCCGCGCCCTCCCATTTTGTCGAACATATTCACGTGGACTTGCCCCTCGACCGCGACCGTACCACCAAACGCAACCCACTTTTCACCGAGTTGGTTCACCATATCGAAGACAAAATGATTGAGTTGGGGGATTAAAACCCCGCGAATCCTTCACTATAAGAGAAGCTACCGGGCGATGTGAAAGTTAAAATCCGTCGTGCCCAATGCACTCCAAAGCCGGATCCATACCGGCAGGAGCATCTCTGTGCCACGAGCCGTCGTAATGTCTCCCAGATCAATGATATTGGAAACCTTCCAACCGGCAGATTTCAATAAATCAATTACATCCGCCTTAGCAGAGACATCATTTCCCGAAAGAAATACATTATGATCACCCGACACACGTTCAGGATTCAGCATGATATTGCAATTCATCGTGTTGAGGGTTTTGACCACCCGTACCGAAGGAAAAGCCTCCTGAATCTGCTCCGCCAGCGAATCATCGTTACAAATGCTCAGCCGCGGAGGCATTCCCCTTGAAAAATCCAATGGGTTGGAAATGTCCACCAGTACTTTGTCTTCCATATTATATTCTCCCGCAAGGGATAGTACACTAATCGAATATTCGCCTTTGGTACAATTAAATACCAGCGAATCGGCAAAAGCTGCGGCATCACCAAAAGTGCCGTTCGAGGCATTTTCGCCATTGGCAGATACCCAGTTTCGGGCAGCCTCATTGTTTGCGCTCCGCGAACCCATCTTGACCTCATGCCCTAATTCAATCAATCGGGAACTAATCGTCCGGCCAACCACTCCGGTTCCCAATACACCTATTTTCATAAAGATTTATTGTTAAGTTGAAGTTTCATTTGTATATATACTATTAAAAGTATAGTATGGAAATTTGGGAGTCAAGACGTGTCATCCATAACCGATACTGTCATTTTTGACAGTTTTGATGATTATCAATCCATTAAAAACCAAAAAAACGCAAATGTTTATCAACGAAGAACAATATGTATTTCGGTTTGAAGAGCGGGACTTCCACTGTGCGCTCGATATTACCACCCATTATATAGGAGGGAAATGGAAAACAGTAGTACTTTGGTATTTGCGAAAAGACAAAAAAAGATTCAGTGAACTAAAGCGCCATATTCCCGAAATCACAGAGAAAATGCTTTCGCTCCAACTGCGCGCGTTGGAGAAAGATGGCCTTATCAAGCGGCAAATTTACCCCGAAGTACCGCCACGAGTCGAATATGCCCTTACAGAAGAAGGCCATAAACTGGTCCCCGTTTTAGAAGCGATGGCGGCATGGGGGCGACATAAAGGAGAATCTGACGGAAAACTGGTGAAGGTTAGTTAGAGAAATTTATGGAAAAAAATATTTATACCGCAGGTTTTCCGCCTCAATAGCATCTGATAGGTATATCTGCTAATTTTTCCATAATGAGAGCTAACCAAATATTCGCCATTACCCTTTTTCTGTTGGCAATTTTTTTGTCCTGTAAACCGAATCCGGAAGAAATTTTGGAAGAACTTCCGAAGGAAGTCCCCCCTAGCGACGCCGAAATAATGAGTCGGCACCTCAATCTTCCGGCTACGCCTTACAATTATGCACAAATCACTCTTCCCCAGCATTTTAACGCCCCGCCGGTGCGAAACGCCGACAAT
This sequence comes from Bacteroidia bacterium, assembly GCA_033764335.1. GTDB lineage: Bacteria > Bacteroidota > Bacteroidia > J057 > J057 > JAGQVA01. The sequence continues at coordinate 86,630 of JANRJC010000036.1, forward strand.
ACCCCGGACAACAACCGCGTCACCGATAGCGGTGCGACCCTGGGACGAGTGCTTTTTTACGACAAAAAACTTTCCCGCAACCAGACCAAATCCTGTGCGTCCTGTCATTCGCAGGAAAATGCTTTTTCCGATCCGATCGCTCTCAGCGAAGGATTTGAAGGAGGACTTACCGGACGCAATTCGATGGGGCTTTCCAATGCCCGTTTTTATCTCAACGGCCATTACTTCTGGGATGAACGCGCCAATACACTGGAAGACCAGACCCTGATGCCCATTCAGGATCACGTGGAAATGGGTATGCCATTGGATACTCTTACGGCAAAACTTCAAAAAGAACTTTATTATAAAATTCTTTTCAAAAATGCTTTTGGCGATACTTTGGTTACAAGTGACCGTATTTCCCTTGCCCTCGCCCAGTTTGTGCGTGCAATGGTCTCCTATCAATCCAAATACGACAACGGTTTGAATCAGATCGCCGGTCCGCCGGTTCCGGGGCTGGCTATTCCGGGCTTTACCGCACAGGAAAATCTGGGGCTGGCGATATTCCGAAATCCCGCCCGCGGCGGATGTGGAGGCTGCCATGCCACCGATTTGTTTTTTGGAACGGCTCCTTTCAATAATGGCTTGGACGCAATTATCACCGATCTAGGTCTGGGTGCCGTAACGGGGAATCCGGCAGACAATGGAAAATTTAAAGTACCCTCCCTCCGAAACATTGCCCTGACCGCTCCCTATATGCACGACGGGCGTTTTGAAACCCTCGAAGAAGTTGTAGAACACTACAATAGCGGCATCCAGATTAGCCCGACACTCGATCCACGGCTCACTGCTCCCGGAGGCCCCAATCAACAACTCCGCCCCCGGCGGCTGAACCTCACCGAGGAGGAAAAAAGCGCACTTGTGGCGTTTATGAATACACTTACCGATACCGTTTTTACTTCTGACGAAAAATTTAGCAACCCTTTTAAATAAATTTTTTATTCAACGGAATCACAACTTCGTTCTAAGACTGAGAGTGACCGCAGTCGGAGTCGCAAACTATAAAAAAGCCCCTCTGTAATCAAACAGAGAGGCTTGGTTGAGTTTTGGTATTTTTTACAGGACAATCACGCTGTTTTGGGCATCTCCGTAAGGAGTAGCAACATATTTATCAGCCTCATTATCATTCGTCCAGTCTTTTCCATTGATCAGGTAACGGAATTGATATTCGTTTCCCTGTTCCAGTTCAAGTGTAGTGGAAAATTCACCACTTTTCATCGGTTTCATCGGAGCCGCACTGGGATTCCATTCGTTAAATTCACCAACAACGCTTACGGAATCAGCTTCAGAAACTACTTCTTTCGGCAAGCGGAAAGTTACTTTGCAGATAGTCTTTGACTTGAGAAATTTTTTTGTAATGCTCATGTGGATAATATAAGATTCCTATTATGTAGCAAATAATTTTACAAAACTATCAAATTTTTTGATTATAATTCAAATTTTTACAAAAAATTTAGGTAAATTTTTCGTAAATTTTCTTCGATAATTGAAATTTACTTAAAATTTACCGGATTCTGTCCACTGATCGTACGAGTTCTTCGTCCTTTTTGATCCGGTTGATGGCCAGCCAGATCAGCACAATGGCTGCAACGGGAAAGGCAAAACCAAAATGTGCAACCGAGTTTGCCGTGCCGCCTAATATCAGCGTGGGTTTTTGATTGGAAAGCAATACAAAGGATAAAATTTCCAGCATGACCAAACCAATCCCGATATAAGCGAGGCGAATCTGCTTGATACGATCATCATAGCGGAAAATCACATAACCGACAAATACACCCGAAATAAGGACTAAAGAGAAAAAAGCAATATGCGTGAGGCTTTTCAGTGGTTCTTTATGCTGAAAAAACAGTTCCTGCCGTTTTTCATCCGAAATCGGGTCTTCGGATGAAATACTCAGTCCGGTTACAATTTCGGTGTCCAGCCCCGCCGAATGTTGCCACATGGGGACAAAAAATGTGGCGAAATTGATGAGTATTGCGAGGAGAAGTAATATAGATTGAATTCTTTGTATCATTCGGATTAATTTGCGGTTTGTTTGATTGTCGGGGTCTAATTCGCCGCAAAGGTAAAAAAAAATGCGCTACTTTTTGGATATTTCTTATAAAGGGACAAACTACTCGGGCTGGCAAAAACAGCAAAATGCCCCCAATACCGTTCAGCAGGAGTTGGAAAAAGCTCTAAGCATGATTTTGGGGGAAGAAACGCCTTGTACGGGTTCGGGGAGAACGGACACCGGCGTCCATGCCCGCCAGCAGATGGTTCATTTTGATGCAAGGGAAGGTTTAAACCAAACATTCCTCTATGGCCTCAATGGTATTCTTCCTTACGACATTGCGGTCAACCGATTGTTGTGCGCCGTAAATCCCCGGCTGCGCGCCCGTTTTGATGCAACCTCCCGAAAATATGAATACCGAATTGTGCGACGCAAATCCCCGCTGGATTGGGAATTTGCCATGTGGATAAGATACCCTCTGGATGTACCCCGGATGAATGAGGCGAGTAAAATTTTGACTGAATACCGCGATTTTGGTGCTTTTTGCAAGGCTCATGGAGCGAACCTGACCCATATTTGCGAGATCAAACAAGCCTTCTGGGAGGAAAAACCCAACCGGGAATTGCTATTTACCATTGAAGCTGACCGGTTTTTGAGGGGAATGGTAAGAGCCATTGTCGGCACACTTTTACTGGTAGGAGCGGGAAAAATTTCGATACCGGAATTTGTATCTATAATCGAATCCCAAGACCGAGGAAAAGCCGGTGCTGCCGCAGACGCCAAAGGCCTGTCCCTGGTAGAAGTAAATTATCCGGCGGGCAGTTTTGAAGAAATTGCCTGAAAAAGTTCCGGGTTTAAGCCGAAACTTTTTCAGGCAAACATTCAGAAGTTTTTTTACCAGAAAATGGAAACATTCACGCCGCCGGTGGTCTGAACCCCCAGGCCAAGAACCGTAACCGAATTGTTAAAACTATCGGTTTGGTCTATCGGGATGATATTTCCAGTATCAGAAGTGGGTTGGATAGAACCTGTCTGAGCCACTACGACCGTTCCGCCATTTTTGGTATAACCAAATCCCAGCGAATACTCGGCACCAATGGCAAATTTTGGCGAAAAGAAATAGTTAAACCCGCCAATGAGGTTCAGTCCGGCACTGATTCCCCCGTCCACATCCGTTTTGATATTCACATCTTCACGGTAGAGCCGGGTTCCGGCTGCGTCGGTGCGCACTACGTCAAGATCGAGGTCGGTGCGATTTGTTCCCAGAAGTGCAAAGGGAATCTCTGCGGCTACATACGGGTCCAATTTGGCTGCATCAGAAAGCAGGTGATATTCCACACCGGGAGCAAAACTGACAGAAAAAGCACTTACCGTCGAATTGATCGAAGAGTCTATACGCACCGGTTGACCGAAGTTTTCGGTGTCAATCACACTGCGGTCGAAACTCGAAGTAACATTCGTAAGACCTACACCCAAACGAGCACGTACAGCCACCCGATCCGAAAGGTAATATCGGCCCATTACCTGAGGAAATTCGAATGCATCTGTACCCCATTCCTCAAAAGCAACATTGCCAAGGCCGGTGATACGGAAACCCAGGCTTATATCCTTTGCTACGGGCTTGTTTTGGGCAAATAAAGACACGACAGAAAGTAACACTACTACACTACAAACAATCTTTTTCATAAATACTAACATCATTAATTTTGGGAGAAGAATAAGGGCGCAAATTACAAATAATCCCTTTTATTCAAATCCAAACCTGCCCCGCAGAGGTACGAACTTAAAATTGTGGTGAGTATATACTTCGAAATCCGTCTGAGATACACGAACGACAACGGTCATTTTTTGAGCGCGTAATGTGCCTACGGGCAGCACCATAATACCCCCAACTTCAAGTTGAGACTTGAGCGAATCCGGAATGCCCGGACTGGCAGCCGTAACCAGAATTCTTTCGTAGGGCTGATAGGTCGGCCAGCCTTCTGAGCCATCGCCCAACAACAATTGAGCTTCATATCCCAAGGCCTTCAGGCGTTCTTTCGCTTCTAAATGGAGTCGGCGATCTATTTCTACCGAAAATACCCGCATACCCATTTCACACAATACAGCAGCTTGGTAGCCGGATCCGGTTCCTATCTCCAGAATTTTCATCCGAGGTTTGAGTTCCAGCAACTGCGTCTGAAAAGCCACGGTAAAAGGCTGACTGATCGTCTGTTCCCGATGAATGGGCAATGCTTTATCCTCGTAAGCTTCATCCGAAAACACTCCCTCTACAAAGACATGACGAGGCACCCGACCAATAGCCTCCAGCACACTCTCATCGGTTATACCTTTCAGGATCAGTTCCTTAACCAATCTGGCCCGGCGGCCTTTATGCTTATAATCTTCCACTGATTTGCCTTGAATTAGGGGTAACAAAGCTAGCTAATCTTTTTGGGAAAATATACCCTGCAAGTCTAATTTCGGGTTTTAAAAGTTCGATGAAATACCCTTACTTTGCACTTTCTTTTTGAAGGGTTTTTTATCCAAAATACACCACTCATGTTCACGCATCCCGATATTTTTGTAAACCGGCACATTGGTCCCTCCGGTAAGGATTTACAGCAAATGCTTTCTGTGCTGAAAATCAATTCTGTTGACGAACTGATAAATCAGACCGTTCCGGAAAAAATCCGGCTGAATCAACCCCTGAAGCACAAACCCCCTCTCAGCGAATATGCTTACCTGAATAAAATCCGGAAAATTGCCGCGAAAAACAAAACCTTTAAATCGTATATCGGTGCCGGTTATTACAACTGCATTACTCCTGCGGTCATTCTGCGAAATATTTTTGAAAACCCGGGATGGTACACTCAATATACGCCTTATCAGGCAGAGATTGCGCAGGGCAGAATGGAGGCACTGCTCAATTTCCAGACGATGATTTCCGACCTCACCGGGCTGCCCGTTGCCAATGCATCGCTGCTCGATGAAGGAACCGCCGCCGCAGAAGCCATGGCCATGACCCACGGTCAAAAACAGAAAAAAGATCGCAATGAAACTGCCAATACCCTTCTCGTCGCAAATACCTGTCTGCCGCAAACCCTCGATGTAATCAAAACCCGAGCAGGGGGCCTGGGAATAAATGTAATTGTGGCTGCCCCCTCGGAATTTGTGATAGACGAAACCGTATTTGCCGCCCTTGTTCAGTACCCCTCTCTCTCCGGCGAAATTTCGGACTTTGAACCTCTGGCCCAAAAACTCCATGACAAAGGCGCTTACCTCATCGTAGCCGCCGATATTCTCGCTCTCACGCTTTTGAAAGAACCTGCTTCTTTCGGGGCGGATGTAGTCGTCGGAAGCGCTCAACGTCTGGGCGTGCCTCTGGGTTTTGGAGGCCCTCATGCTGCCTATTTTGCCACAAAAGACGAGTTTCTCCGCCTGATACCCGGCAGAATCATTGGCCTTTCGATTGATTCCGCCGGAGATATGGCCTTAAGAATGACGCTTCAGACCCGCGAACAACACATTCGCAGAGATAAAGCCACTTCCAATATTTGTACCGCACAGGCATTGCTTGCCATTATGGCCGGAATGTATGCCGTATATCATGGCCCGAAGGGCCTCAAAGCAATTGCCAGCCGGATTCACCACATGGCAGGGTTGCTGGAGCAGGGGCTGACAAAACTGAACCTGCACCTGCTAAACCAGCATTTTTTTGATACCCTTACTGTCCAGATGGACAGCCAGGCAGACGTAGAAAAACTCAGGAGTGTTGCACTTGCAAAAGGTATAAACTTCTATTATCCCGGCGAAGGAAAAGTGTGTATCTCTACCGATGAAACTACCGGTGTGGGAGATGTTCAGGAAATTGTTTCCGTATTTGCAGAAGCGATCGGCAAACCTGCTCCGGAACTGAATACAACGACATTGCCCTACAACCGCCATGCAGATTTTGTAAGAACCAGCCGATACCTCACTCATCCGGTATTCAGTTCCTACCATTCGGAGACTGCGATGATGCGTTACATCAAATCGCTGGAAAACAAAGACTTGTCCCTCAACACGGCCATGATTCCACTGGGCAGTTGCACGATGAAACTGAATGCAGCCGCCGAACTTATGCCGGTTAGCTGGCCTGAATTTGCCGCAATTCATCCTTTTGTACCTGCAGACCAGGCCGAAGGTTATCTCGAAATGATTGCCGAACTTGGCGACGACCTCTGCGACATTACCGGTTTTGCGGGTATATCTTTTCAGCCCAACTCAGGTGCTCAGGGAGAATATGCGGGCCTGATGGTAATCCGGGCATGGCATCACAGCAGAGGAGATTTTCATCGCAATGTAGCCCTTATCCCTTCTTCGGCACACGGTACAAATCCGGCGAGTGCCGTAATGGCCGGAATGAAAGTGGTGGTAGTCAAATGTGATGCCATCGGAAATGTGGACATGGAGGACCTGCGGCAGCGAGTAGAAGAGCACAAAGCCAATCTTTCCTGTCTTATGGTTACGTATCCTTCTACTCATGGCGTATTTGAGGAAACGATCATGGATATCTGCGAAATGGTTCACCAGAATGGCGGCCAGGTTTACATGGACGGGGCCAATATGAATGCACAGGTGGGACTGACCAGTCCGGGGCGGATCGGTGCGGATGTATGTCACCTCAACCTTCACAAAACCTTTAGCATACCTCATGGCGGCGGCGGCCCGGGAATGGGACCTATCTGCGTCGCACCCCACCTCAAACCCTTCCTGCCAGGGCATAGCCTGTTCCCTACCGGGGGTGAAAAAGCAATTACCGCCGTTTCCGCAACTCCTTTTGGAAGCGCCAGTATCCTGCTGATTTCTTACGGATATATCCAAATGCTGGGCAGTGAAGGGGTGACTACGGCAACTACTCACGCTATCCTCAACGCCAATTACATGAAAGCCCGGCTGGAAAAAATTTATCCCGTACTTTTTCAGGGGAAAAACGGGCGGGTAGCACACGAGTTTATCCTCGACCTCCGGGAGTTTAAAGCGAAAACCGGGCTTGAAGTGGACGATATTACCAAACGCCTCATTGACTATGGTTTCCATGCGCCGACCGTCTCCTGGCCGGTACCCGGGACAATTATGATTGAACCCACCGAAAGTGAACCCAAAGAAGAACTGGACCGGTTTTGTGATGCCATGATTTCCATTCGGGAGGAAATCCGGGAAATCGAAAATGGAATAGCTGACGCAAACGATAATGTTTTGAAAAATTCCCCCCATACACTGGCAGTCATCACCGCCAATGAATGGAATCATGCTTATAACAGAGAAAAAGCAGCTTTCCCCGTTGCCGGTCTTCGGAAAAATAAATTCTGGCCATCGGTAGGAAGAGTCAATAATACATACGGCGACCGAAACGTAGTCTGTACCTGTCCACCGGTAGAATCGTATAGGGAAGAAGTGGTCGAAGAGGCCTTAAAATAAACATTCAGCCATTTTATTCTTATTCTTACAGCCTTAGAAATTTTTTTTTCGTACCATAAGAGAAGAAGTAGTGACTGTTTCACCGATTTTTACGTCATTACTTCATAAAGAATTTACAAAACCGGAAAGATTCATTACCTGCATAGAAGAATGTTCCAACATAAATCTATTTGCAAGTGATAACGAAAGCCCTTAGATTTGCCGACTGGATTACGACTGGTCTGAGGGCTGGAAGTTGGGATTATTTCAAACACAAAGCACAAATTAGCCGCTCCGATACATGAGACAGCTCAAGATTAGTAAGCAGATCACCAACCGCGAATCCCAGTCGCTGGATAAATATCTCCAGGAGATTGGTAAGGTAGAATTGCTTACTCCGGATGAAGAGGTTGAACTCGCACGAAGGATCAAGCAGGGAGACCAGGTCGCGCTGGAAAAACTGACTAAGGCAAACCTGCGGTTTGTCGTTTCAGTTGCCAAACAATACCAAAACCAGGGTCTTTCCCTCGGGGACCTCATCAATGAGGGAAACCTCGGCCTGATCAAAGCTGCAAAAAGGTTTGACGAAACCCGCGGGTTTAAATTTATTTCCTATGCCGTCTGGTGGATCCGGCAAAGTATCCTCCAGGCTTTGGCCGAACAGTCGCGCATCGTGCGCCTCCCCTTAAACCGGGTAGGAGCACTTAACAAAATCGGCAAAGCTTTTTCCAAACTGGAACAGGAATTCGAACGAGAACCTTCTGCCGAAGAAATCGCCGAAGTGCTGGAAAACATGAGTGAGGACGAAATTTCGGACACACTCAAAATCTCCGGTCGCCATGTTTCGGTGGACGCCCCGTTTGTTCAGGGGGAAGAAAACCGCCTGCTCGACGTGTTGGAGAATGATGCCGAACCCAACCCCGACAATGAACTGATCAACGAAAGTCTCAGCAAAGAGGTGGAAAGGGCGCTCAGTACCCTTACTCAGCGCGAAGCCGAAGTGATCCGGTTATATTTCGGAATTGGTGTAGAACATTCGCTTACGCTGGAGGAAATCGGGGAAAAATTTGACCTTACCCGTGAAAGGGTGCGGCAGATTAAGGAAAAAGCCATTCGAAGATTACGGCATACTTCCCGGAGCAAAGGTCTAAAAACCTATTTGGGATAAGATCGAAAATATACAAACACAACGGTTGGCCCTCAAAAGTCAGCCGTTTTTTATTGTTCTTTGTTTTCGTCGCCTTCGCCTTCTCCCTTAAAATCTTCGATAAAAATGCCTTCCTGCCCTTCCGGCTCCTGGCCATATACATAAATATCTATCGAAAAACCCATACGCACCGAATCGCCAAACCCCGGTTTGGGGTTTTGTGAATATATGCGCCCCATCTGATCGGGCGGGCCGGTGGGATTGTAATCCACACTGCCCAACCCCAGCCCCATATCAGAGAGAATATTTAAGGCATCTTCATACGAATACCCAATCAGATCGGGTATCTGCACATTGGAGTAACCCAGCCCCTGTCCTACCACGAGGTCTATTTTAGATCCCTGGGGAATCGCTGCACCCGGCTGAATCGGGCTGCCTTTATAGGAGACTTTTAGCACGACATTTTCGGCGATGTCGGGAATACGAGTTACTTTCCCCACACCCAGTTTCCATATCTCCAGACGAGCTTTTGCCTGATACAGGCTCATGTCCACGATTTCAGGCATAGTCACCATGGGCGGCTCGCTTTTGTTGATAGTAAGCGAAATGGTGCGGTTGGGTTTTACCCGGCTGTAAGGAGCAGGGTATTGCTTCAAAACCGTCCTGCCCGGCAACTGATCTTGAAAGATCGAATCTATAATCTCCGGACGGAGACCCGCGTCTTCCAGAATTTTTTCTGCCTCCTCCACCGAAAGCGTATTGACGTCCGGTACCAATAGGCCATCCCCGTGCCGGGTATAAGAAGGAAGAATCCAGAAAAATATCAGCATATATACCAGGATTCCCAGGCCCGTCAGTCCCAAAAGCGTCATTAAAAACTCCCGGCTAATAAAATATTTAAACATATTCGAAGGTAGTTGAATGTTCTTATTTCGATTTACAAAAATCTTTGAAACTCTCCAATTGGCTACATGCGTTCAGGCATTTGGATACCCAGCAGCCGCATATTTTCCTTAAGCATTTCGCCTACCCAACCCGATAGGGCAAATCGGAAAGCACTGGTGCGGGGAAAATCTTTCCGCAATATCTTGGCCTCGTGATAAAACCGGTTGTATTCTTTGGCAAGGTCGTAGCCAAAATTTGCAATCAATGCCGGGTTGTAAGATTCCCCGGCTTCGCGCAATACTTCCGGATATCGGGCCATTAGCTTTAATAACGTGCGTTCGCTCTCAATCATTTCTTCTTCCGGGTTTTCTTCCGGATTAAAAGTCAGCATGGATACCGCGTCCGGCTGGCGTCTTACGGCCTGAGTACGGGTGTAGGAGTATTGAATAAACGGGCCGGTATGTCCTTTGAGGTCTATGGACTCATTGGGATCGAAAAGCATACGCTTTTTAGGATCCACTTTTACGAGGTAATATTTCAGCGCACCGATGCCCAGTATTTCATACAGATGATTCAGTTCGGATTCCGTCATTCCCAACGTTTTATCCGGGTTTTTTTGCGTTTCTTCTTTGGCATTCTGAATCATTTCGTCCATAAGGTCATCTGCCTCGACGGTCGTACCTTCCCGTGATTTCATTTTGCCACTCGGCAGATCCACCATGCCGTAGGAGAGGTGAAAAAGACCTTCTGCATACGGTTTTTCCAACTTACGCAACACTTCAAAAAGCACCTTAAAGTGATAGTCCTGTTCATTGCCCACTACATAGATGGATTTATCCATGCCAAATTCCTTGTATTTGTCCGCAGCAATGGCGAGATCCTGGGTGATGTACAGCGAGGTTCCATTGGAGCGAAGTAGGGTTTTTTTATCCATTCCTTCTGCCGTCAGATCTATTTCTATCGAACCATCGGCTGTGGTATAAAAAATACCTTTGGCAAGTCCTTCATCCACCGTTTCTTTTCCGCGTTGGTAAACTTCCGATTCGTAGTAAAAACGCTGAAAATGAACCCCCAGACGGCGAAAGGTATCCTTAAAAGCCTCATAAACCCATCCATTCATCGTCGCCCAGAGTTGGCGTATCTGTGGATCACCCTCTTCCCATTGTACCGTCATTTCCTGAACCGCCTGCATACTGGGAGTTTGTTTTTCGGCTTCGTGTTTAGGAATTCCTTTTTCCAGCAAATGAGCCGTTTCCTCCGAAAGCATTCGGGAAAACTGAACATAATAATCCCCTACCAGTTTGTCACCTTTGACGCCCAAAGATTCCGGCGTGTCGTTTTTGCCCGCTTTCAACCAGGCAAACATAGACTTGGAGATGTTTGTACCACGGTCATTAAACAAACATACCGGAATCACCTTATAGCCATTCGCGGTCAGTACTTCTGTGAGCGAATAACCGAGAATGATATTCCGCAGGTGTCCAAGATGGAGCGGTTTGTTGGTATTGGGAGAACAATATTCCACCACTACCGTGTGCCCCGCTCCATGGGCGTTATGGAAGGTTTCCGTATTTTCACGAATTCTCCCTAAAAATTTCCGCCAGAAAACAGTAGTCAATGAAAGATTGAGAAACCCTTTTATGACATTAAAAGCCTTTATATCCGGGTGTGAGTCCACCAGTTTTTGTCCTAATTTTTCGCCCACCTCCTGCGGTGAACCGAGGCGATATTTGTTAAGTGGAAATACGACAATCGTAAAATCCCCTTCAAACTCCTTGCGGGTATCCTGAATAGAAAACTCTCGTGGGGAAATTTCGAGGTTATATAAATCTTTTACTGCCTGAGCAGCAGCAAGTTGAATTTCTTCAATAATGGTCGCCATACTGTCTGATTAAAAGGCACGCCAAAGTTGGCAAAAATATTGGTGGATTGAAAGTTTACTCAGCCGGAAAGATGCGGGTCAAATATATCCCGAAGTTTTTCTCCGATCAGGTTAAACGACAATACGGTCAGGAAGATTGCCATTCCGGGAAATACCCCCGCCCACCACACCTCAAAATTTTTCATCGTGCTACTGAGCAGGCTTCCCCAGGTGATTGTGCCGTCCACCAGATGCAGAAAGGATAAGGCTGACTCTGCGATAATCGCATTGCCCACACTAAAAGCGATCACAATCAATGCCGGAGGCATTACATTGGGAAGGATATGCTGCCCGATTATTCGCCATTCGCCCAAACCCAAAGCTCTGCCCGAACTTATATATTCCATTTCCTTCACCTGTAAAGTCTGCGCACGGATGAGTCTCGCCAGTCCTGTCCATCCTGTAAAACCAATAACCAGCACAATCAGCCACATACTGCCTTTAAAAATAGCCGCCAGCGAAATAATCAGCAACAAGAGGGGTAATGAATTCAGCACCTCTATTACCCGCATGATGAGCGTGTCCATCGGAAAATTGACTTTGCCTTCAAGATAACCACGGCGGCTGATTCTTTTTCCCAGCACAACCCAGACAAACAAAATGGCTATTGCGATCACCGTACAAATTCCTACCTGTCCAAGAAAAGGCCATACACCTTCCTCCGCCGCGTCATTGAGCGCAAATCGAAACATCCTAAATCCATAAAACCAACCACAAAATACCCCTGGAACAAGGCTTATTAATACCCCCCGCCGAAGCCGAAGCCTGTCATTCGCCCAATACCCGGCCAAGAGGCCCATTAGTATCCCGATGAATGCAGCCAGCCCAACAGCGCCGAACCCGACAGCCAGGGAAATTCTGGCCCCGTGTATCAGGCCTGCCAGCACGTCATGACCCGCAGGGTCGGTACCCAGGTAGTGTGAATGTGCCCCCAGCGGAGGGATTTTCCCGTGCCCGGTGGTAACCTCTGTGCCATAGGGAACCCAGCCCCCTTCACGAGCAATCATATCCGCGAAAACAGCAGCCAGCAATACCAATAACAGCCAGCCCAGCGCAAACCTTATAGCCTTGCTCCGCAGAAATAAAGACCAGCGAAACGCCCGTTCGGTATGCAGTCTTTTTTTCAAATCAATTTTCTTTGGTAAATCTGATCCGAGGATCTGCCCACATATACAATAAATCCGCCACCAGATAGCCGGTTACTGTCAGCAAACCCGTAAGGGTAAATACTGCCAAAATCATTGGGATATTGTTGGATTGAACGGCGACCATGATTTCACTGCCCATACCGGGGATTGTAAAAATATTTTCCAGAATCACCGAACCACTCACTACCGCCGGGAAAATACCCACAAACCCCGTAATCATCGGTAGCAGCGCATTGCGCAGAGCATGGCGTATAATCACCCGCCTCTCCCCTGCCCCTTTGGCGCGAGCCGTGCGAACAAAATCCTGCCCCAATACTTCCAGCATACTCACCCGCATGATGCGGCTAACTGCAGCAAAGGAGCCATAAGTATAAGCAATCACCGGCAGCACAAACCGCGAAAAATACGTCCATCCCTGCGGGTTGACCGTATTAAAGGCAGAGGGAAACCAGTCAAAGCGGTCAGGATTTGCGAAAAAGATCAACAACAGTGTCGCCACCCAAAATGCAGGCAAAGCATCCAGGGCAAAAACCACCATGCCGGATATGCGATCAAACCACTGGTTGTGGTAAATCGCCGCACCAATGCCCAGCGGGATGCCCAGGCCATAAGCCAAAAAGACAGAAATCACCGTAAAAAGAAACGAGTAAAAAAACAAAGCACCCATCCTTTCGCTTACGGACTTTTCGTGAGTCCAGGAAGTGCCGAAGTCACCCTTTAAAACGATTGCTGACAGCCATCGGTGGTAGCGGTTGGCGGTTCCATGCCAGATGATTTTTGGGCAAAAAGTTTTCCAGCGAGAAGACGTGTCCGCCAGAATGACCCTTGATTTTTGAACTTTTGAAAAAGAATCTTTGAGAGGAAGAAGATAAAGAGAGCCGTTTAGGTATTTTTCGATTTCCGCCAACCTGAAGCCAATCGCTTCCGTTTTACCGGACTGCATAAGATTGCGTGTCTGTCGGAGCAGTTCTGCAAGCGTACTTTTGACCCGAGGAAGCGAATCGGTCGAAATATCGGTGAGAGGAAACAAGGCTACCGAGTCATAAAAAACTTGGAGGGAAATGTACCATTTTTGCACATTTTCCCATTTACCGTGAGCGAAAGTAAGTCGTTGGAGCGCCTTTCGGGTAGTTTGGGGATAAATGCGGGAGAGCGTGTCCGGTTCTGCGAGAGAAGCTACTTCGAGGTAAAAGACGGGGAGAAACTGATTGTATTTTTCGCGGAATTTGTTTTCACATTGGACGATACGATGAAAAGTCATCCCTTCTGCAAAAGCCTGACAGTGATTTCTGACCGGATCAACCTCCGAAAAAACACTAATCATAAAAGCCAGCAGCGAGATGACCAGGAGAGTAGGAAAAAAACCGAGGATTCGTTTGAGGATATAAACGTACACGTTCCTTTTGATTTTCAGGAAAAGAGTGAAGTTAGCGGAAAACGGAGACTAACCCAAACGCCGATAATCCGTAGAAAAAAAAATGCAAAGCAAATCGAAAAAAGTTTAGGCTTTTTATTCTGAATTACTATCTTTGCAAACGCTTTGGAGAGGTGGGTGAGTGGCTGAAACCAACGGTTTGCTAAACCGTCATACCCTGAAAAGGGTATCGAGGGTTCGAATCCCTCCCTCTCCGCTGTCAAAGCTAGCATTTGCTAGCTTTGTTCTTTTTTTGCGAGGTGTAGCGCAGTCCGGTTAGCGTACCTGCTTTGGGAGCAGGGGGCCGCAGGTTCGAATCCTGCCACCTCGACAAGATTTCTTTTAAGCCTGAAATTCAGGCAGTTATATTTTGCCGGAGACAGTACCGGAGACAGTTTACAACCGTTGCAATCAAAATAGATGGCTGCAACGGATAAAAAAAAATTGTCTCGCCTAGCTGTATATGATGCTTCCGGCGACCTCTCCAAACGGTGGTTTGTGAGTTACTACCAGGGCAAAACCCGTGTAAGGGTTTATGGAGATATAAACAAGTTCAAAACCTTAAAGGAAAGACGATCTGAAATTGATCGTATTATTTCCTCGCTGGAGGAAATAGAACCCGGTTGGCAGGGAGAGCTTGCGAAAACAGTATGGGCGCGATTGGAAGAAAAAAAACAGTTTTTGCGCTTAAAAACATGGCAAACATATCTGTCCAAATGCCGAAAATTTGAGCTTTTTCTAAAAACGTCCGGATTACTTCAGGCAGATATAAATGACTTCACTGAAGCACATGCCAGGCAATTTCTATCCAAGCAAAAAAACCCAACAACCTATAACCATTACCTGCAAATGTTTCGCGGAATATGGGAAGGGTTTGCAAAGGAGGGAAAAGTAACCGGCAACCTTTGGTCCAACATTCAACCACAACGACAAAACCCCGTACCTGCGCTATTTTTTCAGGAAAGACAGGTAAAACACCTACACAAAGAGATTGAAGCAAGGGACGGGCAATTGTGGCTGTTTTGCCTTTTTATCTTCTACACTTTTATCCGTCCTGGAGAGCTTCGCCTGCTGAAAGTTGGAGATATACATTTTGAGGAAAACCGGGTATTGATTCGTTCCTCGATCTCTAAGAATAAAAAACAACAGTATGTGGCCATACCTGAAGCATTCCAGAAGTATCTAAGAAAATCGGAGGTGTACACTTATCCGCCTGGATACTATGTTTTTTCTCCTGGATGTGTACCGGCGCCTGATCCAGTGGGTAAAAATTGGATGAAGATCCGTCACCAGCGTATCCTGCGTGAGTTAGGGTATGACACCAAACAATACAAATTGTATTCCTGGAAACATACCGGTGCCGTGATGGCCGTCCGTGCCGGAGTGCCAATTAAGATATTACAAATCCAGCTTCGTCACCATTCCCTTGACCAGGTTGAAAAATATTTACGACAAATGGGGATTAATGAAGTTGAGAATTATTCTGACCGTTTTCCGGATATTTAGCGTCCCTTTTTCGCCTTCGTAGGTTCCTGATCGCTGCAATTAAGGTTGCAATCCCAATCAACAGCCCAACGGTAAGATTTAACGATTCAAGTACCTCGTTATAATCCACCAATGCAGCCAACAAACCATTCCCAAAACTAAAAGAAAACCCTACCTGCCAGTGCTTTGCTAGTATTGTTAGCAGTTTATCGTATTGTGTAACCATATATTCTACCTATTCCAAAAAGTGATGCTTGACTTTTTACCATGCTGTTTATATCCCGCTCCAATCTGGATTTTTCGTCCAGGAGACGGATTAGGAGTTTATTAAGTGCCGCCTTTTCTGCGCTGAAGCCTGAACTTTTCAATGTCCTTATCAATCTCGCGTAGCTGTGCCTGAGCAGGAGCCGTGTCCGCTCTTGCATTCGTGCCTCTGTTCGTTGAGCCGTGAAGATTTAACGGCATCGAGGGATTGAAATCCAACCGGTTAATGATATAGTCTGCCTTTTGAAAAAAATCCTCTTTTTTAATGTTCATTCCTGCCTGTGAAAACAGAAAATCAAAGATTTCATTTTCATGGAGATTTGTTAAGGTGGGATAAACCTTTCGCAGATAACCGGCCCAACCGGCTTTGTTTTCGATGTAAGGGAAATTTTTCTGTGCAGGAGTTCCCAGAATTTCCAAAAACTTTCCTTTAAGGTTTAGATAGCTGAAATTCTCCAACTTGTAATAATTCCCGCCCCACTTTTCTTTTAGCTGTGCTTGGCTGAGTTTTGAAACGCCCAGTGAAGGATTTCCGTCACGTTCCATCTTAAACGCAGAAATATCTTCTGTCAGACTTTCTGCCGTTCCGGAACGATTTGCATCTACTTTTCCGTACCGGATCGCTTCCGCTTCCGTTCCCTGGAATATCCTTGCGGGTATTTGTATTTTCCCCAAGAGCCGGTGAGCTTCCAGCCGCGAGTGTCCGGACAGCACGTAAAACCAACCATCTACGGTATCTTTCCATATTGTGATAGGATCAAGTTTATTCTCATCATAATTCCGCACAATTTTTTGAACGGATTCATCTGAGTACTTTTCTTTCCGGTTCTGAAACCGGTTTTCATCCGTGCGTATTTTAGAAACCGACATCCACACAGCAAAGCAATTTGCATCTGAAGATGTTTCACAGGGTTCACAATTCCGCCGACTTTTTAACCCCCCATGCCTAGAACAGACACCCCGTCCGGAAGCATCTGTAAATTTACCGTCTGCACATAGAACCCTATTGGTACCCTGCTCAGAATGTATCCCATAAATACCTCTACCTCCGTGATATTTCCCACCACATTTGCATTCGCAAAAGTCACGAGTTGCAGCTTGGCATTTAGGGGAACAATAATCCATAATGCCCGAAATGCTTTCAGTTAGTTTTTTCTTCCATCCTCCGCACCGGCTACAAGTTTTGTGTGAACAGCCGATACCGGAAACCCCTTCCACTTTATCCGCTGCAATGATCACTGTCCTAACCATGGTATTTGATTCTTTGAAAGTTCCTGATTCCAGGGTAATAGGTGCAATAATGCCTACCTGGTTATACCAATCCCGGAAAAGTGTTTCCTGCTTTCCGGACGCACTCCATGCGCCAGCGGACATAATCGCCACTAATCGCCCTCCTGGCTTCAGTAGGGAATAGGCATGTTTTATGTGCGCTATATCCTGCCGGTTTTCAAATGGCGGGTTCATAATGATTTTATCGTGTTTCTCCTGGTAAGTCAGGAAATCACCGTGAATGACAGAAAAACCTTTCAGGCGGAGTATTTCCGCCAGGGTATAATTGTATTCAATGAGTTGAAGCGGGTTATTGGGATAGCGCTGCCGGATTACTTCAGCAATATTTCCCTTTCCTGCTGAAGGCTCCAGGATAGAATCACCGGGACCAATATCCGCCAGATTCAAAAGCTGATCAACTACCGTGTAAGGAGTCGGAAAGAATCCCGGGATTTTCCTGCCTACCAAATCCCGCTCCATTTCCTTTATTTTTACTTGCTGAGGATATGACCTCGATACATTATCAAGATATGGAATAAGTTCACGCAAGGCAGAGCGGAGGGTAGGAAGATTAACTATCCCCAATCTTAACACCCTATCCATTTCCAGGAGTTGTTCTTTTAGGCGACTATCCCAATATTCTTTTCCTGCACCTGTCCGGTTTACGATTTTTCTAACATCTTCCAGATCCATTCCAGAAGAAAAATAAACATAAGGATATTGTTTCCTTACTGCTTCATTAACCTTTTTTCCTATTCGATTTGCAAGTAGTTTGAAGCCGGGTACACGTTCTAATGTTGTTGCTACATTAAAGGCAGCCTCCCTATGTAAAAAAGGAATGGGAAACTTTACAAATTGTATATGTTTCTCGTTAAAGGGTTCGGCTCGAAGTTCAGTTAATGCCTCTTTTGACACAGTATCCTGAATAGATTTCAGGTAAGACAGTCGGCACTGATTGAAGATATACAATAGGGTTTGTAATTCTGTTGCACTGCTGAGTTTTGCCAATATTTTAATCTCTCCCCGTTGGATCCCTTCAGCAACATTTTTTAATCTTTCCGCAAAAACTATATCCCGCTCCAAATCTGCCTCTTTCCCTGCGGCCATTCTTGCCCGTCTGGCTGTATTGGTCAACCTGTCCCGGTTCATATCTTCCCGTGCAGCATCTTCTCGTCTCTCAGCCTGTTCTATGAGCTTTGCCGGTGCGTTGGACTCTTTACCTTCTTTCTCAACTGTATCCAGGCTCATAAATGCCCGTGCTGCTTCCTCTGTTGTGAATTGAAATCCCGGAATTGCTCCCTGGCCACGAAATGCAGAGTAATATCCGCCTAGTTTTTTCGAGCGGATATTCAAGATATTATATAAATCTTTCGCTACCCGATCCAGAAGAACCACGACAAAAAGATCATGCCCCTTTTTACTATGTACCGTCTTTTTTAGCTCCATCCGGACATTATCCGCATTTACGGCTTGAACAGTACGACTTTGTTTTTCTTGCTGTGTCCGGACAGATAGGGTTTTTTCGGCAACCAGAGAATCATACCTAGCAAGCTGTTCAGGAGATAATTTATCCCGCCCATTGTATTGAATAAAAAAACGAAAGTCCTCTAGGGTTTCCGGATTTGTGAGGGATTTATTAAATGCTGCTGCTCGTTTTTTTCCTTCCTCGTGTGCTGCTCGTGCCTCTACCGCCTTTTTTTGAACAAGATCATCCGTCCACAGATGAATCTTGGCCTCGATGGCATTTTCAAAGCCGTTTTTCTCGAATGGGTTGTAAGAGATACTTACTGATGGGCTAAAGCCAGTTGCCAGGCTATTCATAGCAGAAGAAATAAGGTCTTCTTTTTTGTCAGAAAGCCGCCTGCCATAACCCGCAAATCGTAAAATTTCTTCTTTTGTTTTCGTGGATAAATCCTGTTTGATTTTTTCCCGTGCCTCCTTGAAATCTTGCCAAGCATGCTGAACCATCGCACCTGTTACCTCACCGGCAATCAGTTTTTTGAAAAACTCCAAGTATGTAGCCAGGTCTGAAATCAGTACCAGTGCCGGCGGAGATACTGGAGCTTCTGCCGGCAGAATGTTCGATGTTTGATGTTTGGCCCATGATGGACTATCATAAACCGGTACTTGCCGGATATTCTCCCGCAAGGGATAAATAAAAGCCATTTCTACCGGCACTAAAACAGTTTCAATTGGACGTGTTGAGTCCTCCAAAAAATCTAAAGATGCAACATGCACTGTTTTGTTTTGGGGATTCACATGTGTTACCAGGATTGAAACAAATTTGTCTTTAGCCAGATACAGGCTATATAAATTCCCGACTTGAATTGTAATATTTTCAGATACACGGTTGAAAACAAAACTTTGCCCCCAATGCAGCCGGATCAACTCTGCAACTTTTATCAAGTTTTTTAGTTCTTTCACACCATAAATACGCGGCTTGCCTGGTTTATTATAACCGTGAATAATCGCATCCTGTACCTGTCCAGGTGTTACCCCATAGCCAGAATAGCCGGGATCCAGTGGATTCCGCTGCCACTTATACCACTGGAGAGGAACTTTTTTTCCAGGGACAGAAAAAAAATCATCCCTGCCTAATAAAGCCAATATCCGGGTAACGACTTCAGACAAATGAGGCTTTTTAGTTGTGTTTTCATGAATGTTTTTTTCTTCCACTGGCCGCCGATCGCTGACCGACTCACGACTTTCGCCGGTTCTTTCCGGACGGTGTTGAGGATTAGGATTAATCAAATAGCCGCCATGTGTAGAGCATGCTCCACGCCCATAAGCATCTGTAAAAGTTTGATCTTTACACAGATATTTACCGGGAGGAGATTGTTTATAGATTTTCCCAATCTGATATATTCCTAATCTGTTCATACCTGAAGTAATGGCCATGGATCCATCAATTCGCCCTGATGCCTCAATTCGAGGTGAATATGATCCTGCATTCCACCGCCGTATTTTTTACTGATTGATTGTGCAAAGCCTACGCTATCGCCCTGCTTAACCGCCTTCCCTATGGCACCTGGAGCCAGGTAGAAAATTTTTACGGTATATCCTTCATACGTACCGGTCCCGGTAATCTCCAGTCCCGAGTATCGGCTATCATTTGCATAGGGATAAGAAACACGATTTACTATGCCCTCAATAGGTGTATAAATGGGCTGACCCTCAAATACAAGTAAATCTACCCCCTGATGAGAGCGGCTCCCACGCTTTGCCCCAAATTTACCATCCCCCTGAGAATCCTCCCGAATAGTGACCGGTAAGACGGGAGGAAACAGGAATCCGGAACGGCTCCGTCGTGCCGTTAGCCGTCCTACTGCCAGGACAAGGGCAATAATTATAATAGCGGACCGGATCATTTGAATAATAAAACCGCTGCAATTGCAATACCTACGGCTGCCAGCCCACCAAATCCGGCTGCTTGCCCCTGGCGATGTTTGCCGACACCGTAATTTTGCGTTTCTTTAATCAGTTGTTCATACTCTTTCGGAGTGAGTTTTTCTGCTGCTTTTTTCAGCATCGGGATTTTTCGCTCTAGATCTTCCTGGCTGTCTTTCGCATCCTGGAAGAAAAATGTATATAGTGCATATCCTGCAAGACCAACCACAACCAGGATAACTGCGGCACCAATCGGAATCTGAATTGCACCGATACTATCCCATTGCTGCATCATCCAGTCGTATGCCTTGTTAGTATATTTTGCAGCGGAGATAGCGGGGTGAGATTTAAGTTTTGCCTGTCGGGTATTGTATCGTGTGGCAAAATATCGAAGGTCTTCTACTAAGTCGCCCACGTATGCACCTGAAGACTCTGCACGTGAGAGTAATTCACGTATGAACAGTAGTTCATCTCTAACGACAGAATCATTCCAAGATAGCCAAGTAACTAATTCTTCCCCAGACATTTTATCTAGGGTTTTTCCCTGTGCACTGAGTGCATAGAAATCTCCCTGGCTTACTTCCAATTTCCCGTACATGAATTTTACCGCACTTTCGGTACGGTCGCCAAACATGCCATCTTCGATCAGTCGGTCAATGGGTCCCGGCAGGATACGGTTTAGGTTCTGCTGAAGGGTTTTCACCTCTATTCCCCGTGAGCCTTTTTTTAATGGAAATGTAGCCATTATAGATAGTTTAGAAGTCCGCGCAGTTGTTCTTCCGGCATGTTCGCCAACTTTTCCAGTTTCGTTGGATCAATCTTTGCCAATTTTTCCACAAGAGGGATGGTATTCATCCCAATTTTGGTTGCAATGGTATTCATTGCATCATTGACACGATCATTCCCCGCTTCCGCTTCAGATGGAGTTTCATATACAGGTGGAACGGAAGGTTGACCGGAAACTGCTGCAACGGGAGAAGGTACAATCCAACCTTTTTCTACCGCATGATCAAATAATTTTTCAATGAAAAAATTGATTTTAGGTTGATCATTCAATTCTTTGACTTCTGCCTCTAATTCCTTCACACGGGTTTCAAGGGTTTTCTTTTCCTGCTTTGCCTCGAAGGTCTCCTGCCAGTTTTTAAACCGTTCTTCAAATTGTTGTTCCAGTCGGCCTATGTCATCATAACCCGATATTTTTCCGCCTGCAACCATTCCCGATTTATCAAACTGAATTTCCCTTTCCGCTGGCCCGCTTTTGGGTCCTTTTTTAAGGCGTGCAACATATTTGCCAGGAGGCATATCCTCCATAAATTCTTCGACTAAATTGGCAGCCTGTTCCGGAGTAAGTTGGGTAATATCTTCCGCATAATCATCAGTACAGAATGCAGCTTTGCTGTACTGGCCAATTCGTGGACCTTGGTAAATATGTATCAACGTATTACCGGTCGCTGTGATATGCTTTAGAAGGCCCTCAACTGTCATACTACGGATCGAGTTACAATAAGAAGTTTTCCACCACCACCATTAAATTGAATTTTAAAGATTGTCTTATCAATTGCCGGAAAAGAAACGGAAGGCAACGTAAAAGACTGTCCTGGAGGAATAACCAAGTGCCGATTGATAGTGACAATATCCGTACCCTGATTATAGAAGGTAGCTTCGCTACTTTCTAGGGTATAATTTTTATCGCTATCCACGATAAAAAAATTCGTCTGTATCTCTCTGATGCTCATTACGATCCCTCATAAATCACCGTCATTTGAAAAACGGTATTGGATGCAATTGTAATACCTGACTCAAAATTAAGTACAGATTTTTCCCAATTCACTGAATCCAACGAAATAGGAAGAACGTGAAGCAGCGGTGCACCTGGATTCGCCTGAAAGAGCCGTGCAGGAACATCCATTATGACCTTATTATTTCCATCGAAAAATTGCAAATAGGCATTTGCGGGATCCTGGGTATCTTTTCCGTCATGGCTTTTATATCCGGCAGGAGTGATAATAATACCCGTTATTTTTTTATGCCGAAGAATCTCCTGGTCTCCCAACGAATAGTTTTTTTTCGTTGGAGAGAGGGTAATATCAACGATTTCAGAACGTTTAAGACTATCCATTATCGCGTGTATTGATTTTTAATTGAAAAGATCATTTTAAACCAGTTGCCGGTAGCTACTTCGCGGACTTTGATATAAAACTCGGGAGGAAATTCTCCATAGCCCTGCACATGCCCAGAGGCACCGGTGATATAATAACTGCTGTTCCGATCTACGCCGTTGACAAACTTTGCATCACTTGAGTAAGTGACACTAATATTTTTAATATCATCCAGCCAGGTTACAATACTTGCCCGCAAGGTTGCTGTTACGGTAAAAGGATAAACGGTTGTGTTAACCTCACTATCGCCCGGAAGGTAGTGTTCAAATACTTCCCAGTTTCCAGAAGTAGGAGTATTTGCGTTGTACTTGCTACCATCGTACAGGTTGGGGAATGCCCCTGAAACACGGGAAATACCCCCCACCGGCCAAGTAGGCACATCTGTTTCAACGGAAGCCTGTGCAACGTTTTGGCTTTCCTGCTCACCTGTGAAGGTGTGGAAAGTTGGAATTACTTTTGAACAGGGAGCGGAATAATTGCCGTCACGGGCGGCATCATATTCAAAAATAACCCGAATCGGATAGGCAAAGGCTGGCGATTCTCCAGAGTTTTTCACCATGTTGGAAAAAGTACCGTCAAAAGCACCGGGAGGGGAAAAGGTTAACCCCACCGCAGCGGTAAAATCTAATAAAGCCTGATTATCCCAAACATTTCCGACACCGTTGATAATGAGACAATTCCAGATATATTGCGGACGTGTTGACTCGTTTTCCAGGATGAAGGTAAACCGGTAATTTCCATGCAATGCGCCCGTAATCTGGCCGGAAGCACTTCTACTTTGCCTACCATCCACCGTAATAGCAGCAACTCCGCCCGTAATATCAAGCTGACAGACAGACGTTCCAGCCGGTAGAGAACCAAGAGCCGGTACGGCTGCAATATCTTCCGCCACAGTCGCACAACCGGTAGGTATATGATACCTGCGAACTTGAAAACCATCCGCAGCATAATCCGCAGACGATACAAACAAAGCATTATTCCCCGCTGGAGCATCTTCCCAGGTTGAACCACCGTCCAGGCTATATTGTAAAATAAAATCGCCATCCGGCCCGGTAAAGCTATTTGTAACAGCCGTAAGGGTTGCAGAGTATGCAGAATCAGCCAATACGCCATTTCCGTCTATTGCT
The DNA here is from genome assembly GCA_033764335.1 of Bacteroidia bacterium. Lineage (GTDB taxonomy): Bacteria > Bacteroidota > Bacteroidia > J057 > J057 > JAGQVA01. The sequence continues at coordinate 110,289 of JANRJC010000036.1, forward strand.
TTCACCCGGTAGTAATACGTTGAATTGGGAGTTAATCCAGAATCCTGATAGCCCCAAGTCGTATTGGCCAAAAATTGGCCAATGTTGGCAAAGTTTGTACCGTCTGTGGAACGTTGTACAACTATTTGCTGAAAGCCAGCGAAGGGCAGATAATTCCCTGAAATAGTCACACCTGTTGCGGTTGTACCTACCAGTTGCACATTGGTAGGAATATCAACAGCCGTAGGAGCAAGAATAAAAGGATTATCAGTAGAAACTTTGATATTGTCTAGGATGAAGGTTCTCAAAGTACCTACCCCAAACGTAATATTATTCCCCCCGGCAAAGCAGAGAAAATCTACACCATAAAGACCTTCTGTTGCAAGGGATCCACGAAAATTATATCCGCTGAAGCTGTGAACCAAAACACCATCCACCCAGGTTTGCATAATGCCATTAGCAACCCCTAGGTCATTCATTTTGATATAGCGCACAATTCGGTAAGTAGTGCCTGCGCTGTATTCGTACCGGTTATTATTGGCTTGATTAAGCCAGTAGCGATTTTCTGCATAATCATTATACACAAAAGGGCTTCCGGCATTACTGATAGCATAGGTGAAATGCTTCAGCTCAAATTTGTTTGCAGCCGGGGTGTTATTCAAGTTGCCCGACCCCTTATTGACGCCGGATTGCTTCCACATAATAATATCACTCCAGCCGTCACCTTGTACCGGAATAGTTTGATTATCAGGTATCTTTGATCCGAATACGGCTACGGGCAATTTGCCGCCTAAACCGGCATCAAAGGGAGATTGTATTGTAAGATCATACTCAATATACAATTCCGCCTGTACAGGCTTACCGGCATCCGTCCAGCGGTAAAGAAACCGCGAACCGGCTGTAAATCCCCAGGTGTTTGCAGGAATAGAAAACCGAAGCGCACGACCACTACCAGAGGCAATGACTTCCACGTTTCCGTTCAGAAACTTCACATCGGCCCCGGCGCCCAATTCGGTTGCAATTTGGCTTTCCGTGAGGACGCCCAACGGCCAGGCATCAAAATTATGATTTAATAATACTGCCATTATGCAATGATTTTACCAGGGTCTGAAGAAAGGTTTACAATTTTCGCGGCTACGCTGTTGTTAATGCTCAGCGAAGAATTCCAGAGATCCACTTGATCTACCCATTTCCCGCCCGAAATCGGGTTATCCTGTTCTGAAGCACGAGGACCATTTTGTATTTCAAGGCTTAAACTTCCGTTTGAAGCGTTGGCAATAGTGACAAATCGTGAGTTTTTAACCTTTAGGGCATCCCCGCCCATATTTACGCCGTTTACTTGCATCCGAAAGATTCCGTGCCCATACGTACAGCCTTCATTGTTATTTAGAAAAACACAATCCTCTACATAGAAATCTGTTCCGGAAGTAACATCAAGACCACCTCCAGAGGCATTCTTTGAAAGAAGTTTTTTCACAAAGAAAAACGAACCATTATCTGCGCTGGCGTAGTGGAAAGTTACATTATCGTTTACCGATCCATCTACTTCCCCATTACGAATGGTAATATGGTTATTGGGGTTACTCGCAGATCCTCGCACCCGGAAACCATTGTCAGCGGCATTTTGTACAAAAAAGCGGTCGTACACCATGTGGTGACAGGCTTCGACCACAATCCCGTTGCTATCGCTGCCTATATTTCGCAAGTCATAGGCATAAACATGATGACAGTCCACAAAGCGCAATTGGCGGGTTTGTTGTGTGCTGTTGAATAGTACAAAAATGGGTTCGTCCGGCGTTCCCTGGAGATTGTCAAAACTCAATGCTGAATTCATCGAACCAGCCACTGAGATAATATCGCCCGCTGCAATGTTGGCGGCTGCCAACTGTGCGTAAGTCAGTGTCTTGTTGGGAACCAGGCTTTTGAGGGTATAGAGACTATTCCAGCGCAAGATAAAGCCTCCCAGGCCGTCAGAAACAACCTGGAAATCTTTCATAATCTCAGGACGGGAAGGGAAAATGATATTTGCGCAAACGTCTGAAGTCGTAAACTTAAACGTGTCTTTGTTTGCAATTGCAGCAGACAGGTTTCCGGACAGATCCGCCACAAAACCAGCTTCCACAAGAAAATAATACTGTGTGTCTCCTACCAGATTAGGAAGATTTCCCTGGATAGTATTATTTCCGACCAGTGAAAGGGTTTCAATATTGATCTGTGCAACCTGGCTGTCATCACTGTATTTGTATAAAGTGATTTTCTTTCCTGCTGCACCTGGTGTGATTGCCTCACTATACCTGAGCGAAAAAATTGCACCGGTGGTAGCAGTGTTTGCCGAACCAACCAAAGGCGTGTATTGAATGACAGTCGGCACTTGCGTTTCAGCAGCATAGGTGAAATTCCATAGACCTTTTGTCGTCGGTTCGGAAGGATTTCCTTGCAGGTCAAGCGCAACCCCTCCAGGTGCAACGATGTAATATCTTATACCCGGTTGGATTGGAGGATTTAACAGGCGCAACGTGCGATTATTATCAACAATTGAGACTTCTGTGGCTTCCAGGACATTGAATGTTTTTACCAGAACATCATCACTGTACCGGTACATTTCAATTGTGCGCGGTTGTGGCGAAATTTCTTCCGAAAACCGGATTTCAATATTTGCGGTAAGAGAAACCTCCGTAAGGTTATTGACCGGGGATAATATTTGTGAAAGGGGTGTATCGGTGGTCCAAACCCATTCAAACCCCGAATATCCTGCAAATGCATTATCTGCCAAATCCAAAATTGCCGTATTGGGGATACGAACATAATACACTTTCGACTGATTCAACAATGCCCCCATGAGTCGAACGGTTTTTCCACCGTTTGCAAGGCGAACATGGTTGGGATTGTTCACATCCAAACTACGAACGACTAGGTTCGTTTGGTAGTCATACAGATCAATTACCCCTGTACCCAGCTTAACCACTTCGGAAAAAAGTAATTCCGGGAGTGTGCCCAAAACCACATTATAGGAGTTATGAGGCGGGTACTGTTGAACCACCAACGGCGCAACCGTATCCCCTGGAAGCGGAATATCAACAATGAGTTTTCCGGAAACAAATACACCCTCTGCAAAAAGGGCACGTAATTGTTGTCTTAATAGTTCATCCATAATATAGTTTTAGGAAAATGGGACAAGCAGCCGTAAAGCTGCTGTCCCGGCTTCAAAATAATAATAGGGTATGGGCTATCGGCTAGTGCCGGATGAGATCAAGAATCCACTGAGATACACGACCAACTTGAAGGCCTCGCCAGCGGTTGCGGTTGTGATGTCAATCAATGAGTAGGATGGGAAATCAATCACAATTGAATTCTGATTATTCCCGACGAAACGAATTTTAGGAGGGAGATCCACCAGGCCCGAATCAGGTTTATAACTCGATTCGGTGTTACCTGCGGATTTCAATGTGTCAGGCACACTCCTGAATCTACGCATAGGAAAGCCGTCCAGAATCTTCACGTTATTCACGTTTACAGATAGCTTACCATTGTAAATCGTCTCCAAGTCCTCTATCACGCCACCTCCAAATACTGTCGCATTCGGATAAGTCTGGAGGACTCCCGAACCCGGTTTTGCCGTTTTTTCATTCAAAAGAAATACACCCACTTGGGTAATTTCAAATTGTTCAGTTCGCGTAAGTAGTTTTTGTGGGAGATCAACTTTCCCAGTATCAGCCAGGAAAGAAAATTCGTACTGAGATTTATTATCCAGGAGTGCATAATCTTGACGAAGAAAAGCCGGGCTGATTATACGATTGCCGGAAAATTCTGCGACTAACTCCTCAAAAACATGACGATCTTTTTGAATACGTGTAATTTCCATTGTTTTAGATGTATAAAACAGTTGATAAATAGATTTTGCGCCTATCGAACTACGGCAAGAGGATCCTCCTGATATTGAGAACCGACAGTAGCGCGATAATTGTCAGACAGGTATCCAGAAAGGTAATCTTCCGAATAATCCAACATTCCCACCCCGGTACCGGAAACAAGATTAGGAGCAAATACTTTCACCAGGTTCAGTCCGGAAGCTGCAACAATCCCATCGCCCACAGAGGCAATCAGATCGCCGCCCACTTTTCCGCCTTTTTTCTTCAGCAAATCAGGGGCAAAGAGACCAATCCCGAAAGTTATCAGGTTTGATATTTTTGCATCTGCATTTTTCATAACCATCGGTACCAGTTTGTTATTAATCATACTGGCAGCCGCAGCACCAGCAACAAGACCACCGGCGCGAGTTAATTTTTGTGTGATATTAATTTTCTTAAACATAAGCCAATTGATTGGAGGTTAGGCCTTACGGATGCGACCAATGAGCTTTTTCTTTTGCGCTTTAGCCTGATCAATCGCCCGGCACTTTTTTTCCCATTCTTTTACCCGCTTTTCATAGTTCTGCCAGGTTTCCAGGCTTGCGGTAGTCTTGGGGGCTTTGGGCTTTTTAGGATACTTTGCCATAACAAGTAAAAAGTTAAGGTTTATTTAAGTGAAAGTAAGGCCAGGAGTCCCAGCCCGATTAAAATTCCAGTAGAAGGAACGCCGCCAGAGGATCCGCCTGATCCACTATCACCGGAGCCTTTGGGGAGCATGCCAGGGGGTAACGGCCCATTACCAGCTTCAGGAATGTAACCACCAGAGCCAGAACCACCGGATCCCGAACCACCAGAGCCAGAACCACCGGATCCCGAACTACCAGAGCCACCCGAGGATGATCGAAAGTCGTTAAGAAGGTCAGGTGCATCCGACGCAGCAAGCGATTCTTTTGCCCCTTTAAACAGGGCCACAACTTTTGTGATAATGGTAATAACTGTCTGTATGATTGCGCCCCAGGCGAAACCGATACCGGATACCTTCCCGGCTGCTGCATCGGTAATCACTTGTTCAGGCGTTTTTTGAAGGCTTTTCATTATGCCATTTCGTAAAATGGACATAAAAACACCTTCATCCATACCCACAGCTTTTATAATATTCGCAGCAACCCGAAACATTTTATCCCGTTTGGTTTTAACGGGAGTGGGGAGTTTGGCGATTTGTTGCGGGTCCTGAACAAACAAATACACAAAAAAAGGACTGGCGGCGGGAAGTAAGGTTTTTAGGAGTAATTCCCCGAATACCTTCTGGGGTTCAGTAATGGCATTTTTAAATGCCTGTACGCCGGATTTAACCTTGTCCGCTACCTTCTTCACAAAATCCGAAAATCCACCAATGCCTCCCACATGCGAATAGAGTAAAGTAGGATTAGACTGAAGTCGCTGAAGATATTGAATCGCTTCGTTATAGTCCGAATGGTAAGGGCTTCCGATACCACTCACCCTATTGAGAATTTGCTTCTCCAAGCGCAGTCTTTCAAGCATGAGATCAAGCTGTAACTGCCCTTCCAGGAGGGTATTATTACCAATACCCGAAAGACGGCTTATTCGCGTCATAGGAATTTCATCTTGAACGTAAGTGTATTTTTTCTCCTTTCCGAAAAACTGCCAACAGGCATCGAGTGGAATAGATTCTTTTTCACCCGCGCCTTTCGCAACCACATAAACATGTGTAGGAGTATCTGAACCCAGAGAATAATCAACAAAACGGAAAAAGTAAGGAATCCCTAAATTTTCAAGGACAGAGGCCGCGAAAATTGAATATCCTTTACAATCCGAAAAACCATCTGAAATTACACGTGATGGACTTTTTGTAAACTGTTCGCCCTCCGGATCCAGCCGGTACTCTACCGCTTTGCGAAGGAAAGCCCAAATGTTTTTGGCCGTTTCTTTGTTATCTGCTCCCTGAAGATTTTCTGCGAATTGGTCAGTTTCATTGTAATACAACCGGTGCGTTTCCAGCACTTCCTGAACAATATCCTGAGTATCTCCCACAGAATGAATAATCTCCGTTTTGCCATCCGCTGGCGGCATGTGCTGTCGGGCGATATGTAAAAGGTTATTACTCATTAAAAGTATAATCAATCGGATACCCTACCCCGTTTAACTTAATCGCTCCACTCAAACGAATATTTGCAAGTTTCTTTGTACGAGCTAGGTCAATCCCTGCACCCGCAAAAGCCGTAACTAAAAGCGGAATCCCGACTAAAATATCCTTGATGGATCTTGCCGGGATTTCAATCATTGGACGTAAGGTGAACTGGCTCAGTAGATAATCTCCATAGTACAGCGCACCATAAAATTCAGAAAATTGCAAGTCCGCCCCGGAAGGATTCCCTACGGTAAGTGTAAGTTCGGTATCAACATAGGAAGGTGAAATAGACTTAATGCGAAATTTGGAAACCTGATAATTCAGATTTTCCACAGCTCCACCAGTGCGGGTAAAATACCAGGTAAGGCCCACTAGGCCAACAACCCACAATAATCCGGACTGATTCTTCTTCGACATACGCGACAATAGCAAAAGAAACAGAATCAGATACTTATTTTTGCGCGTACATGCTTCAATTGGCTTTTATTAGTTCCCTGATCCGGCTTTCAGGTAGTTGAAAGTATTCCACCAGATCATCAATAGTGAGCCGCTGCGGTTTGCGCTTGCCCACAAAATCCAGTATCTGATTGTATTTCCGCCTCACAGTTGTAATGTGATAATGTTCATAGTCAGGAAACCGGGAAAGCTCGGCAGGATAGATTAAAATTTTCATCTGATAACTATTTAAGAACACCTGAAAAACACCTGAAAAACACCTTGCAAACGGTAATATTTCAGGCTTATTCTGATCAAAGAAAATTCTTACAAATTATACACTTATAAAAATACAAAAAATAATCCTTTTCGGGATTTTTATCACTTTTTTGGGGCATGTTCTGCGGAAGTAGTCAAAACAATGTTCCACTGTTCCACTACTTATATATCTATTTAATAATCAATAAGATACCCCGGAACAAAGGCCCGACACACAACCGACACGTTGACGGAACACAGACGGAACACAGAACGTGTGTGTCGGCTGTGTGTCGGCTATGTTCCAATTGAACTAACGTTGTTATTATTATTCATTATCAATAAGATATAATAGTGACGGAACGTCCGGAACAGAAAAACGCTGTTTTTTTTCTATTTTATTGTGAGTCTATTCAAGTGGTTGAAAATCAATCATTTGTCCGAAAACATCATTTTTTTTCAAAAGTGATGCCCTTTTTTGTGTGAAAAAAAATCAAAACCTTACCCTCTTAAAATGAACTTTTTTATATAAATTTGAATAATCACATTTGTTCAACTTATCTAATCACAATGAAAAAGTTTATTTTTCTCTCTCTTATCTTCCTGCAATCTTTGGCAATCCATGCTTGCAATGTGCTGCCTCCTGCCCCGGCTCCCTGCTCCATTGTCGGTTCCTGGGAAAATGATATTGCTTTCAATGAAGTCTGCCTGTCTGACCAGGTGCAAACCTTCCATCGCTCCGGTTTTGCGGAACAGAAAGTATTTTTCCCGGAGTGCCAGGGATTGGATACTTCTTTATGGCAGGAACTTCGATTGTACTCGTTTTTTTCTTACTCCCATAATCCGCCTCAAAATGAAATTATCATGGACCTACTTATCCAGTTTCATAGAGATGTTACAGGGGATTGGGATACGCTATACGGGGGGAATTCGGTTACAGTACCGATTGTATATAATCTATTGGGGTGTGATACAATGGTTGTTGATGCAGGGGTGGGATGGCTGGATAGTTTGTGTAGGTTGTAGTTCTCGTTTACAAAAAAGCCGGGTAAGTGATTACCCGGCTTTTTTTGTTACAGAGACATTGCATTGCAGATGCCTCTTATTTTTTCCCTGATAGCTTTTGCATCACTTTCAGGGAGTTTGTTTCTTTTGTTTCCCAACCATGCAACTACCCGGTTGTATTGTTTTCCATCTTCACATAATGGGAATACACGTAGTGTATCCATTTTTAGAAACCGTTTCAACTGGTCATCAGTCTGAAACGGTTTCTTTGCCATTTTTTTTGCCCATTTCTTGAGTCGGAGAATATTCTGCCGACTCAGTGAAACCCGTCCTATACGGGTTTCACTGTATAAGTAATAAGGGATATGGAGAGTGAAAAACACTTCTGCGGCATTCCAATGCTTCGCAGATAGTATTTCTACTATCCTCCTTTCCATTTCTTGATCTTCGCTACCGGGTGGAATACGTTTCTCGTATTCCACCCGGTAGCGGTCTGGAATCTTCCCCCGTGTTTTCCATACCCGGAGGGTTGATTTTGCAAGTTCATAGCGTTCTACCAGTTCCTGCGCAAATGTTTCGTCATATTGCATATCTATAATTTTTTTTTCAAAAATAGTCAAAATTAATTAGGATTGAAACATTTTTTTAGGAACTTAGTGTTATAAAAATAAATACAATGAACACAAAAGCAACATTAATCCAATCCGCCACGAAAATCTCGAAAGCAACTAGGAGGAATTCCTCTACCATTGCCCATACATGGGTGGGCATTACGGGTAACGAGGTAGAAATATTTTACCGCGACCCCGGCCGATATGGATCGAGGCATAACTATGACTATGAAATTGATTTTGGCAAAGAAATACTCAGCAAAGCGGATGTACTTGCTGAGATAAATCGCTATAATGAAATAATCGGTTTTTAAACACAAAAAAGCCGGGTAATCACTTACCCGGCTTTTTTGTGTTTAATAATATTCCAGTACCTCTATAATATCTTCTAAAATTTCCGTCTTTTCTATGAATTCTTCCCCTTTTTCACTATTTGCCCACTTTTCCGTTCTCTCGTATTCGTAATCTCTCCGTTTTTCTAATTCTTCTCTTACGTTCTCCAAGAAGACCTGAAGGAGTTTCGTAAACTCTTTTGATTGGTAATATTTCATGTTCATCAGTTTAATGTTCCGTCATTGCCTAACAAATCGGATACTTTCACTAGCTCCAGGTTGTTTGCCCGTGTGAAGTTTATAAACTCCTCTGCCTGCGCTTTGCGCCAGATGGCCGCTCCCACAGCGCCCTCTTTGACTAGGTATTCCGTTTCATCCCCTATTGTTTTTCCTGGATGGATATAGTACTTTTTATTGTCTGACAGCCGGATAAAATAACTGTCCGCTGAAAGTGAATTTACTCCTGTTAAGATCATTGTATTAAGTTTTAAATGTTATTTAAAAAGAAGTCTCCCGGTCGCCGATCTCGAACCGGGAGTGCTTCACCTAGCTACTACTACTTTGTCAATTTACCCTCCTAGCCTTCTGTTTTGCTTGCTCAAATTCTTTGGTATTAAGGGATATAAAATCTACCTCAATCGCTTGCGTAAAATGTGGTTTCCCTTGATCTGTGTCATACTTCAGCCATTCTAATGCCCGGTCCATATCATAAGCCTTGTAAAAAAACCTTAACATGTCCCAAGTATCATTACTGTCTCGATAAATGATTGTGAACTTATGTAGTTGATCCGGTAACTCATGGGTTAGCTCTAAGAGACAGTTTTCTATATCATTGGTCAGGCTTCTGCCTAGATTGTCAGGGCTTTCCTTCAGCCAAAGAATATCTTCATCTATCCCCCAGGTATATTTCGCCCTGTGGGAAAATAGGTTGGTTTGACGATTATTTTTAATATCTACTTTATTACGTATTCTACAAATTGGGCCTAATCCTGCTTCGATTGAAACTGGATCCTTTAGCGGTTTCCCGCACCGATTACAGGTTGCTGATCCTTTCATGTCTTTACGGGTTTATAGATTCGATATCTGAACAAAGCCAGGGCAATACATTCCTTACATGCCTCGATCCTTGTAAATAGGATGGCCTGTGTAGCTTTATCTGTGTGGTAGGGAGTAAAACCCGGCTGGAGGTATCCAGCCAGGTATTTGTTTACTCCTACTCTCTTTAATACATACTGCTTTTTCATTGCTGTCCTAATGTTTTTAGTTGCATCATTTCTAAATACTTCTTGATCGTGTTTTTGCTACGAATACCAGATTTATTACTCAGTTCCTGCATGGTTGGCAGGTTATTTTTATCCTTCTGGATGGCTTCGTATGCTTTTTTGATTTTTTTGATTTGACGCATTTCATTTGGCGTCACATCGTAGGTATATCCGGTAGTATTCGGTGTGCCTTGCTCGAATATGTAATTTTGTTGGTTATTTTGACTCCCTACGTTTGACCCCGCCGACGTATCAGAATTCGGGGGATTTTTGAGCTTTTCGGAAAGGTCAAAAATCTGCCTTTCCAGGGCATCAATTTTAATCTGAAATTCAGGCGTATTTTTTACCTCCAACTTACCGGTATTTTGATCGTCAAGCAATGTATCCCATACATCCGATTTTGCTTGGATCTGCTGCGGGTTCGCGGTCTTTAGCCGGTTCATTTCCCTGGCTAACTCCCTGGCTCTTTTTCGCTGATATTCAGCGATTACGGTATCCGCCGTAATTCTTTCGCCTCGCTCCTGGAATTCGATCATGTTTGAAGCTCTGCCTTCCAGATATGCCCCTCGGAGAAACCAGGCTTTCATGTAATGTGATACCAGGCTTATTAATTCGACTACGATCACAATTACAATGGCAATCATACCGTATCGAAACGCCTTTTCTTCATCCAGCAATATCTCCGTTTTTAGCTCGGTTTCGATACTGGATAATTCATTTTTTCCGCCTGTTTTAAGCCCTTTGCGGTCATTTTCATAAACTTCGGTATAGGCTGAAATTTCATCTTCCTTTGCGGTTATTTTTTCCAGCAACAGGTTTGCGGGTTTCCGGTTTCGCTCCGGCATGGTCAACCGACCTTGCCACATTACTTTTTCATTCCGCAAATCCGCAACGGACTTTTTCCAATCCTGGATTGTCTGCCGATCTGCCTGTAATCGTTCCTTGTATCGTGTCTCCAGTGCTGTACTATCTGCTTTAAATGTACTGACAGACTGCTGCTTCCTGTACTGGTGTTTGTCCTCAATTTCGGCTGTATTGTCCGAATAGTACAACCCCGCCAGGTAGCCGCCGCCTGATGAAGTCGCCAGGCTCAAGAATATTAATCCCAGGACAATTATTTTCCTTGACAGTGGAAATTTACGCCGTAATAGCATGGCCGTAAACATTTCTCCTTCTCCTTTAATCTTGCCGGTTTCTGACAAGATCACCATTACCAGCAAAACCAAACCCGTTGCTAAGGCCGTAGCAATATTCGGCCAAGTAGGGGAGGTGTTTACATTCGTGAAATGATAGGCAGCTAAGGCAGAAAATCCAATGGCTGTTAATGCACTTATCGCATGACCAATGAAAATTCCAAAACCTGCTGCCGGTTTCATCCATTTATTTTTCTCCACAAATGTCTTTGGCCGTACAAACTCTGCGGCAGCAGAGTAGGTCTCACGGTCATTTATGACATTTTGCAAATCGTCATATTCATCGTAGGGTACATGTGCGTCTATGACTGAGCTTGCATCGGGTACATTCACCGACTCTTGTTGGGGTTCCCGTGTTTCGTCGCTTCGCCGGAAAAATTGTCTTATTCGATTAATCATTTTTTTCGTCTTTAGCGGTGAAGGGATGATTTGCGGAAAAACTCTTACCGTTTCCGAAATTTCGGAGTAGGTAAAACAGGATAGCACCTGCAATTGCAGAAACTGCGAGTCCTTGCGGCTCTGTCAGTCCTTCCGGTACCGGTTCGGTAGCAAGTAAAGAGTAGGGCAGTGTCATCAGAAGAAAGCAGACGGACAGCCTGGCCGCCGTCTGCACATTTGGTTTACTTAACATCTTTGATTTAATTTGGTCTTTAACATTTTTGAAAAATTTGGTTTTATGTATCCCCTGGCTTTCTCCGGGGGATTCTTTTTAAAAGGGTGGTATATCACTGGTGGGTTCCAGTGGATTCAGAACCTGGTCTATTTCTTCTTGTGTCAAAAATTGCGCTGCCTCAAAGGTGTAATACCTCCCTCGCTGCGTTTCATAGTAAAACTCATCCTTTTCGCCTAGGCTTCGCCAGCTATATACCCGGTAGCGTTTATTTTCAGGATTATCCAGTTTCCAAGTATCCCGGAGTATGTCCGATATATCGGTTTTCGTTGTCCGGGTTCCCAGTTCGCGTAGTTTTGTTATCAGATCCTCGCGGGTAAACCTCACGCAGGTTTCTTCAAATTCCCGCTTGATCTCATATAAGAAATCCTGTAAGGCATCCCGGATGATTTCCCTTATCTCTTTCTCCACGCTTCCCCGGCTTTTTTCCACGACTGCCTGAAGGGCATCGGTGTAGATTTGCTCTTTGGTAAACCACATCCGCGTTTTCTTTTCCGTTTTCATCTCTCGGTTAAGCAGGTAGTGTAGGAATGCCGGTATTTCCTCTATCAGCTTGTCCAGTAATTCCGTATCTTCTTTCCCACTAAAGGCAGGTACTTTAATTACCCAAAACCGATCTTCCGCCTCCTCGATGGGCAGGAAATTCTTTTCCTTGTTACTTGTCAGGATGAACTTTGAAAAAAACGGGGTTTCCTGCCTATCAACCCCTTTTGCAGCCGTAAAAATCGAATGGGCGAAGTTCCAAAACTTGAACTTCTCCGTTGCCTCGGGATCCAGGCTCAGGCTCGTTTCATCAATCGCAATGATCAACTTTCCTACCCAGTCATCGTTAAACTCGCTGTCCAGGTCGTGATTTTGATAGATACCCATTTGCAGCGGATATATGGCCTTTAGCCAGTTGAGTAGGGTACTTTTTCCGGTTTTTCTTTCCTTGCTGATAGGGCAGAGGATGGGCAGTCTTTCGGCTGGTTTGGTATAGAGAATCTGAAGGTAATCCAGGCCGTACTCATACTGTTTCCCAAATATATGTTTGATGAATTTCAGCGTGTGTTTACATGGCCCTTCATCTGCCTGGTGTGGGACGGGTTCGTACCGGTTGTAAAAGCCGTCTATGGCCCGTTTGTAGTTCAGATTATCCGGTATGACCGTAAAACCTTCATAAGTCGGGATAGTTGCCAGGTATTTGGCTGAATGTTCCCTTTTCACACTGTCAACACTCCACTTTGTGAGTATAGACCGGTGAGTGCCATCCGGCCAGGGCTTCATTTGTATTTTGAACAGATTGACGCCAATAAACCGGTAGGGGGTATTGTCCGGGTTTTTTTCTCCATACGTCCGTATCGGCTTTTCCTTCTTTTCGTCATACTTGTATGACCACTGATTCCAGATGAATTCGTCATCTTTCAGGAGTTCCTTATATGCCTTGTAAAACTCCGACACATTGGAAAGTTTGAAATAAGCCTTTACCGCCTTTGCATCCATTTTCGACAGGTCAAACGACCGGATAAACCGTCCGTCTGTTCCGAAAATAGGGGAGCGGTGTAATTCTTTGTATAGTTCCCCCTGATCTTCTTCCTTACTGTATTTTACCAGGAGGTCATCTATTCCTTTCGCATCTGTTTCATGCCTTTCGTGAATGTGCATAAAAAGGGCATCTATACCAAGCGGTAAAACCACCTCCCGAAAGGCATTTACAGCACCACAAAAGGATTTTAGCCGTGTGGACAGGTCTTTTTCGGGTTCTGGTTTGACCTGAAGGCAATCGGCATCTAGGAGTAACACGAGACACTTTACCCGACAGGTTTTAATAATTGCTAGCAGTGTTTCCCGAAGTTTTACCTTATCTTCCCTGAAGCCCCATATCCCACTGATCCCTGCAAAATTCAATCCCAAATGTACCTCTGCTGCTGCAACCTTAAACTGTCCTTCAGTAAGGTATAGTGTATTAATACTACTTCCTTCCTGATATTGCTGTATCAGTTTCGGAGTGAGAAAAATCTGCTGTGCAGTTTCAGCCGGATTGATATACTTGTGGCCATTGACCGGATCCTTCAGCCGGGTAACTACGTAGGGGGTTTCCTTTCTCCACCTCCCTTTTTCATAGTGCTGGATACCTCCCGTGAGAGCAAGGTAATTAATCTGAATATTGTCATCTGAATCCGCCTGAAATATTTCAATTTCCCGCTTTCCTCGCGGGCTATCGTCCGGTATTTCTACCTTATTCCAGGAATAATTTATACCCAATTCTGAAAGCCTTTTTGCACAGTAGGTTGTCATAGTAATCGCTTCAATAGATAAATGCCGAAAGGTTGTTTTGTGAGGTCTATTTTTGCTTTGTAATACTGGTCCAGCTTATCCCGGATGGCCGGGGTATCAATGGAGCCGGTAGTCAACATCAACACGATCTCCGGTATGGCTGCCAGATTCTGCATCTTAATCCCTCGGACAATCTCCGCTTCCCCGACCTCTGCACCGCCTAAACACAAGGTTACTTTCGTACCCGTTTGGTATTCTGTATTCCAGGGGCGAACAATCGGGAAGATTTTGTTTCCCAGATTATTGTTGCCATCGGTAGCAAGTTTAATCTTGTGCATCTTGATGAAATATGTTTGCGATTTTTTGCGATAAGCCTTCCATGCCCGTAATCCCTTCCAGATGTTTTATGAGTATGGGTAGGGTTTCCGGAAGCGGGACAGGTTGCCATTCTGCTGCGAGAAGGTCGTTTGTCACTTCTTCCTTACCCCAACCGGAATCTTTTGCATAAGTCACTGCCTGGAGTGTGGTTTGCAGGTGTTTCCCATCCGGATGGCGGTAGGTTACTAAAGTGATAAGGGTATCGCTTATTAGGAACGAAAGCGAAGGGGTATCGTTTTTGCCTCGGTTTTTTTTATAAAACATGATGATGAAAATTACAGATTGGACAAAGTTTGGGTGCGTTCTTTCTCTTTTTCAGGGAGCGTTCTAACGTCCTGCCTCCCTTCCAGGTTCTCACGATCCGATAAGTTATGCCTCGCTCATTACAGACCGCCAGTATTCTGGCGCCTACGCCTAACCGATGCTCCTTTAGTCTATTTTCGGGCAGACCTTCGGTAAACCCGATATAATGCTTTGCGTGAGCAAGGGGCGTGTCCAGATGAATGAGATAGACTTGCATAGGTTTACTCTTTCGGTTTATCTCCCGACAAAAAGGTTTGAAAGCCTTCTATCATACCCTGCCATTTGGTTAATGCTTCTCTTTGATCGGTGTCAAGAAATGCGTAGTTCTGCATCTCAAGGGATTGTCTTTTGAGTATCTCTATGTATTTTTCCAAAATCTCCCAATCTTCCCTTTTGGTGATTTTTATACCCCCAACGAGATGGAAGCATACGTTAATGACAAATCCCCTAACTGTAAGGTGTATTGTGGTCGGGAAGCGTTTTTGTAAATCATCTGAGATTGAAATAATCCTTCCCAAGTGTATCGGCGTACATCTGGGCTGTTCTGCATGTAGGATTGCCAATCCTTCACTGATCTGTTGCCTAATGGCTTCTATATCGTCCGTGAGTTTGTAATGCAGCGGCTGTATCCACTCCTGTACTGCTTTCTGGAGTTTGTTGGATGCCGTCGTGTTGCTTTGTATTTCGATAAAATACAGTTCCGTTTTCATTTATAGAAATTTATAGGGTTTAACATACTCCTGGACACGCCGGGAGACTTCCGCAGCGTCAAATTCATATTCCGGATCAAGTAGCTCAGCGAGTTTCGCACCGGTCAATTCCTCCAGTGCGACCAACAGGTACATGTTTATCAGGCGGTTTTGCCTCATTCCTGTCCAGACATTCTCTGTAACACCTCCAGCATCCATTTTTCTAGCGATTTCATCAGCCATTGAAATGGCTGCACGCCTGAAAACTGGATATAGGCTAGATGGTAAATCCTCTAATCTTCGTCCAAGTTGATGTTTCATAATAATATATGTTTACTATTCACACCACATTTGTTATATTAATGGCGTGAAATCATTTAATGTATTCCAATTTTAAATATAAATATCCAAACTTTCAACACATATTTTAAAATGTTGGACAAAGAAATTGATATTGGACAGAGAATCAAGGATTTACTTTATGAAAAAAAAGTAAGTCAGAGTGAACTGTCTGTGAAAATTGGAAGACATGTGCAGTCCTTAAACAAATCTCTGGCGGGTAATACAATGAAAGTTGATCTACTGCTTGAGATTATGAATGTCGCGGATATAAAATCCTGGGAGATATTCCAGGACGGTGCGCCCACTGGTGTTGTCCAGACTGGAAACGGGAATGTCGCCGGAAACGGGAATAAGGTAACGATGGCAGCAATGGAAAGTGACCTAGCTTCTTGCCGGGAAAAGGTGTTGTTGTTGGAGCAGTTACTGGCGGAGAAGGAGCGGGTGATACAACTACTTGAAAAAAATCAATAATTATTAACATTTGATAATTTATGGAACCGATAATTGTTCTTGACAAAACAAGAAAACGAGTACTGGAGGATGCCGCCCTTGCGGTTGACCTTAGTTTGAAACTAGCTGTTAATCTTATTGATAAGCAGATGGGAAGGGGGTTTTCAAAAGAAAACCCATTAATGGTATGCTCCATCGTAGAAGCCTTAATTTCAGAGAGTAGTAGCTCGTTTTACTATGAAAAACTTAGCGAAATAGCTTCTGCGATCAGCGGAATTGATGCTTCACTGAATACTGAAAAAAAATTGTCTTAATCCCTTTTACTTTACAGACACAGCGACTGTCTCACTCTGTCTCTGTCTCAAAGTAAATGTTTGATAATGAATGATATACCGGTTGATATGGATAATCCTGCCACCTCGACCTTGACAAAATTGCTTTGGAAGCAGGGGGCCGTGTGCTTAGGCACACCACCTCGACGAAATTGCTTTGGGAGCAGGGGGCCGTGTGCTTAGGCACACCACCTCGACAAAAGATAAGGGTTACTGGTGGCAGCCCTTTTTTGTTTATGGAAAAATTCGAATACCTCACTCTGTCATCGGCAAAATAATCACTTTAAGATTATCATCTTCTTTTGAACGGAGTCGGAACCCGTTGAATGGGTGAAGGACTAGTGATAAAAATAAATTCCGGAGGGGACGGTTACGCCGCGATCATTCTCTCCGTGCCAGGACACCGTAAATTCTCCCGGATGCTGATATTATTGTACTACGTTTCGGATTTTTTGCCCGAAAATATTGTAAACGGCTAAGTTGATGTAACCCGATTCAGACAGGGTAATCTTCGCGGATCTGATACAACCCATTCTGTATAAACACCGTGTCACCGGGGCCAGCCAATCCCTGCGCTTGCTGAATAGACTCAAACGGTTGTCGCCGTAGGCGATTCTCAATGGGTTATTTAAATCCTCGTTTCAACCATGACTCGGGTATCGGGATAATACAAATATTCATGGATCGCCCATCTTCGGAAAGCATCGCCGATTGAATCTGGATTTTGGTACCGTCGGCGTTAAATGAGGGATGCGGGTGATCAGCGGCGGTTGTTTTGTGCCCCGTGGACAGCAACATCATCTCTCCGGAATGGCGGTCAATCAAATAAATATTTCGGGCGAAATCATCGCCAACCGCAAAACGTCCGTCGGGCGAACCCGTAACGTGCCATAAACCACTTCCTTCCTTTGTCTGTCCAACGATCCTCATTTCGCGGGTTTCTATGTTGACGATAGCTAGCCCGGTCGGTTTTTCCCGCGTGCCACAAGGTCCCCAGGCTGCTTCCTGTCCGGGATTTGCGCCGCGCACATCAGTAGGCGCCGGGCGGCCTTCCGCATCTACACCGGGAATGGCCCGATGCCCCATAATGGCAATTGCCACTTCCGTTGGCGTAATAATCGCTTCATGTGTGACCCATTCATAAGGAGACTCGGGATAAAGCGGTCGGAGGCCTGTTCCGTCAGCGTTGACAGTCCAGGTGCGCTGGGGGGATTTTCCACCGGTTTCCCAGCAAAAAACAATCTGCCCGGAAACCCAGGGATTACATTGTAAATGCCCCACCTGAAACGGAACCGACACAACATGTTTAATTTCTCCCGTCAGGACGTTCATCCCGGCGATACCACCTGGTCCGGCACCCATATTACGCGGCCCAAAGTTGTCCTCAAGTTTTGTCCCTTCCGGCAGATGTTTTAACGCCTCTTTTTTCCCAACCCGAAACCAAACCCATTCCTCATCGGCATCCAAAGCCATATCACCGCCGGCCTCAAATTCTGCGGGAATCACACCGCAGACTTTCTGGTATTGGGAGGCCGGTTTCAGGGTTCCCTTCTTACTATCTTCAAACAACTTGGCCAGATCTACTTGTACAATTTCACTTGTATGGTCGCCATCTGCAGGGGCCGTCGGCCGCATAAAAAACAGCCGCATCGTTTTCCGCGCAATATTCAACATGCCGCGGTATCCGCCTTCGGTGACCTGAACGATGTCTCCGTTTTTTTCATTAACAGCCATGGCCTCGCCTTTTACCCGGTCCGAGCGGAAAATGAGCCACTGACCATCCGATGTCCATTGATTATGTGTTTGATATATTTTAGAATCTCCTTCAGGCTTGCTGGTCAAAAATATCAGCTCGGCACCCGTTACTGGATCAGTCAGCACTTTTCGCTCAGAAGGAAAACGTTTTCCAATTTGTGCCTGAATGGGCAAACAGGTTGCCAATCCCATGATGACTATGGTTAAAAAAAGTACAACATTATTTCTCATAGTGGAATTCAGGTTAAAATCATGCCTGACAGGGCATTTAGGCACCGAATGCCAAAGCGCATTCAGCATATAACGATCAATGTAAAAAAAAAATCCTATTCCCCCAATCCCCCGAAAAACTCCTGAAAAATCCCCGGTTCTTTCCTATATTCACAAAAAACGCCCCTATGCCCGACGACAATAACATCCGCCTCCCCTTTGGGGAAAAGTCTTCCTTCGATATGGATACGGCTGACTACCGGGGCGATTTTCGCGAAATGATTCAGTCCAGAGCGTACAGGATTACCCCGGAGATGGAAGAATGGCTGAATAAACCCATTTCAGAAACCTCGATCGTCGCCTGCCTGCGGTCGTTCTATGAAGATGCGCCGGTCGGACTGCTGATCTACTTTTTTGAAGATGATATTCTGAAAGTTTATTTTCTCACCACACAGGGATTTCAGTTTCAGGGGCAGGCAGAAGTTACCCTGCAGGAAATGTCCCGCCTGGGCGCAGATCTGAGTCTTGGGCTGAATCTCAACAAATATTCACACAACCGGGCACCCCGTAAAAGAGGAATGGAATGGGAGGATAAATCTACACAGAATGCACCTGGCGATGCAGAAAATATCATCCGTACGATCAGTGCCCTGCTATTTCCCGAGGGTTTGGGTGAAAACATTTTGCAAAACAGAACCGAACACCTGATTATCATTCCCGCTCTCAATATCCAGCAGATTCCTTTTGCAATTTTAACCCCATTTGCCGACGACACGCTTTTTATAGACAAATGGTCTTACTCTATGGCCGCAAGTCTCTACGAGATTGCCAGGCTTACGGTGCGGAAGCAGGTGTCCAAAAGCAGCGAGATCAGCTTCGATAAACCCTCAACCCTGTACCGCGATGCGCTGTTTGTGGGCAATCCGGTGTTTAGTACAGAAGGAAACTGGATTCTGCCTCAGCTTCCCGGCGCAGAAGAAGAGGTAAAAATAATTTCGGGACAGTTGTCTGTGGCTCCCGAACAGGTGTTGATCGGGCCGGCAGCAACTTTACCGGATATAAAAACCAAAGGGGGCAACGTTTCGATCCTCTACCTGGCTACGCATGGCATCGCCGATCCGGAAAATCCACTGGATGGAAGCGGGTTGTTTTTCACTCCTACTGAAGACAATCCGAAGGGATTCTGGTCAGCGAGGGAAATCCAGCAGGCTCGTTTTTCTGCCATACTGGTCATTCTCAGCGCCTGTCAGACAGGTCTGGGGCAAAGTCAGGACACCGGGGTGATCGGGCTCAGCCGTGCGTTTCAGCTTGCAGGGGCGGAAAATATTATCATGAGCCTCTGGTCGGTTGATGACAATGCCACCAACAGCCTGATGCAGCTTTTTATGAAAAAAATACACGAACCCCACCGGTTTTTTCCCTGCGAACCGCTGCGCCAGGCAATGCTCACGTACCGCAAACAGAATCCCGGTGCCGAACCTGTTTACTGGGCTTCGTTTTCTACTTTTGGGATACCTTATTAGAAGGAAAAATCACATTCAGAGTGAAGAGTATCAGTGATAATATTCATATCCGCGAGAACAACGCTACTTTCATGGCATTTCCACAGATAAACTTTTTGATTTTCCCCCAAAAACCGTACATTTGCACTCTGATAATTTCAGGCGATATAGCCAGTCAGGTCCCGTAGCTCAACTGGATAGAGCAACTGCCTTCTAAGCAGTAGGTTCGGGGTTCGAGCCCCTGCGGGATCACAGGTCCAAATCGGTTAGCGGTTTGGGCTTTTTTGTTTTAGTTTTTATGGTACCCGAATAAAAGTAAGACATGAAAAGTAATATCAAAACCGTTAATGCAATTTGGCATGTTGAATATAGCTAGGAAACAGTATGATTTTCTTCACATCTCTGAGGTCAAACAAAAATGACTTTACATCTAATGCCATTTCGTTCATATCCAGAGTAGCACATTTTTCCAATACACGGGCACGGATATCTTCTGGAGATCGAATCCCGATCTTTTCATGGAGATATTCATAGTTGGGAGTAATTCCGCGACTAAGCAGAAATACGATGTCAAAAAAATCCCTCCCTTTGTTTCTCTTCCGATTCACTACGGCATAGAATTTCTGTGCTAATAATAGATCTTCAGGTACAGCGTTAATTTGAGTGAAAACATCAAATTTATTTAAAATCGGTTGCTCAAATAGGTAATCAAACGCATGTGGTTCCGTATCAAGTTGAATAAGAATCTTCTCTTCCTTATGCCTAGTAAGCCCGGCTCTATATAGCAACTCAGGAAAACGTATATAGCAGTGCCATGCTCCTTTTTCCACATTCCTCATTTCCACCTCATACCCTTGTCTTTCAAGTTCTGTTTTTATATATCGCGTAAGGTCAGTAAAATTATCAATTGAAAGATTAAAATTGTCAAAGTCGAGATCTTCGGAAAATCGGGTATTGCCATAGACAATTCTAAGGCATGTTCCTCCCATAAACGCCAGTTTATCGGCATATGGGCTTTCAAAAATGATTTCCAGTATCTTATATTGCAGATATTCCTTAAAGATAAACTGCTCGTAAACATGTAGCGTCTCTGGGAAAAAAGTTTTTATCTCCTTTAAACTAAGCATTCATCCATTTTATTAAAAGTTGCACTCTTTTACGCATTACGTCTGATTCAAATACCTGTGCATAGGTTTCCAACTTCTTCGGGTCTGCGATTTCTTTAAGTTGAAACGGGTTTAAACGCATTTCCTCAATATCTTCCATAATATTCAGCTTGCGTATATAAAAATAGTCAAGCAAGGCTTTTTCGGGTTCTGCTATTTTTACCACAACGTCTCCATCCTGCACAAGCTTGTACCCCCAGAAGAGCAATGGCTTGATGTGTTTGTAGCCAAAATTGCCCACAGGGGTTTCAAAGTCTGCCGTATTGCGGGTGGTTGCTGACAGGGTAACAAATACCGCTTCCGGGATAAGATTGTAATAGGCTAAGGCACTTTCAAAAGAAACATAAGAAGCCGAATATATTTTATTGGCTGAAAAATAAAGAAATCGCTCGTCTTTTCTCCGCTCTGAAAAGCAATAATACCCCCTTCTGATTTTCAAAATATAACCTTTCTCCTGCCACTCAACAAGCCTTCGACTGTCAAGGTCCGGAAACACTTTTGTTATGTCTTTTATCGAAAAGACAATGTAGTTTCTCAACTTTTTTTCAAACTCGATATATCTCATTTCATCTTAAAAGATTGTTAAAAATAACAATTTTCCAAGATAAAAAGAATGCCGCGCTAAAATTTATGATCTTACCTTCCTCCAGTAAACCCGCCATATCCCCCACCCCACCAGAACCAGTCCGCCAATCAGTACCCATTTCCAGGGTATGCCGCCACGGGTATTTGGGTTTCCTTCCACTTCTGTGATTGTAATCATCGTATTCGCGGCCTGCTGTGTCAGTACCTGGCGTTTGCCGCCTGTCCAAATGACGATGACCGAGTCGGCAATGGTCGCCTCTCCCAGCCCAAAATGGGCAATGGTTGAGTTTTGGGATAAATGGCTCGACGCCCCGCCGTCTATCTCTCGGATCATGCGGTTTTTGCCGGAGACGACGATTAACCGCGAACCGAGTCCGTGGGACTCTGCCTGTACGCCTTTGAGCGCCACTTTCAGCCAGTTGCCTTTTGCTGCGCTTTTGTTGCGGTATAGCCGGGTGAAGGATTCCACCGGATAATTCAACACGGGTTTTTGGTTCACAACTAATATATCGAGATCGCCGTCATTTTCCAGATCAAATACTACCGATCCCCGCCCTACTCCGTAGTCGTTTACGCCCATAGCACGGGCATTTTCGGTGAATTTTCCTTCACTGTTTTCAAAGTAAAAGTCTGCCATCGGCACGTCGTTGGGGTTGAGGTCTCCATTGGCGACAAACAAATCCACGTCTCCGTCGTGGTCAAAGTCGGCAAAGTTGGCGCCCCAACTGATCGCTACATAAGACATGCCCAGTTCTTTCGCTTTGTTGACAAAGGGTTTTCCCGGCCCCTGATTTACCATAAACCAATTAAAACGGATATTGGTCATGTAGTAGTCCAGCCATCCGTCGCCATTGTAATCGCCCACTGCTGTGCCCATCGAATTGATTTTGAGATCCATATCCATCGCCTCGCTGATGTCTTCGAATGATTTTTTCGGATACTGATTTTCCAGCAGGAAATCGGGCGTGGCTTTGTATCCAAAATCGTGATTGACAAACAAATCCTGATCGGCATCGTTGTCAAAATCGGTAAAAATGGCTCCAAAACCGTATCCTTTGTGTTTTAGGCCGTATTTCGAATATACGTCTTCATAATATTTCCCCTCGTGATTAAGCAGGAGATAACCGATGGCCGTCTGGTTGGCACTGACGATGGTCGCGTCGTTGATGGAGTTGAGTTCGCCTTCGTAAGCGCGAAAGTAGTTGCCTACATACAGGTCCGGCCAGCCGTCGGCATTGATATCGCCAAAATTGGCTCCGGTGCTGAAAGAGTTCATTGAATCGAGTTGAAACTCGGTGGTTACATCGCGAAAAGTACCGTCGCCGTTGTTGAGAAAAAGGAGGTTGATCGCCCGCGGAATTTTTTTTACGCTGTCTTTGGAGGTAATGGTGGTGACAAACAAGTCCACCCAGCCGTCGCGGTTGACATCGGCTCCGGCAGCCCCCTGTGTTACATAGTGGCGGGTAAGTTCGAGGCCCGAACCTTCATAGATATTTTTAAACGTGCCATCGCCATTGTTGAAGTACAAAACGTCTTCGTTCATGCCGCTGGTGATAAAAAGGTCTTCAAAGCCATCGTTGTTGAGGTCAAAAACACATGCACCGCCGCCAAACATGCCTTCATACACCACAAATTGATGGTTGATGCCCGCAGAATCCGTAATATCCACGAAGGGAGTTTGGGCATTTGCCGAAAAGGAAAGGCAAAAAATCAGGAAGAAAAAGTAGTTAAACAATAAACGAGTCACAGGCATGATGTAAGGCAATCAGTTGGGTAAATATCCCGAATTAAGCGTATTATTGCAAGCCTGATTTTCTAGGATGAGGAAAAGGATTTTTGACCAAGAAATTCAGAAAAAATCCAGAGAATCTAAAACTCGACATCTGATTTTTCCTATTTTTTCCTCCAATAAAGTGCATTGACATTTCCCGCAATTCGCGCTCCTTCCTCAAGTCCCACGCGATTGTCCTGAGGGGTGTGAATGCCTCCATAAAACCGCGAGTTTGCGGTCTCTTCGGCCACTTGCCAAAACGAAGTGAACGATCTCGGAACAAAGTCCACGTCGCGAAGTTCGTCTCTTTTTCTTCCATAATGGGCACTGTCGGTAAAGGCAAATTCATTTCCGTACAAATCGGCGAGAACCGTAGCCGCCGCCGCCGCTTGGATCGCATGTCCCGAAGGGAAAGCCGGAAACGGCGGATCGGGCCAGAAAGATACCCACTCCACATCTATAAACTTCGGAACAAAGGTATTGGGTCTTTCGGAGAAAAAATGATACTTCCACTTCCAGCAGTTAATAAATGCGTCGGCCACGGCCAAACCTGTGCGTGCATAGGTTTCGGCACATTGAATGAGTTCGGGGTTTTTCTTTTTGATTGCAATTGTGGCTAGATAATACGAATGTCCCGGGGGGGTAAAGGTTACCTCCGGGTCGTCGCCCCACCAGATTGCAGTTTCTTTTTCCTCTTGGGTCAGGTTTTTTTCTTTTTCATATACCTGCAAAAACTCCTGATAATAGGGAGAACCTTTGGTCGTATCGTAGGGGATCATTTCCGGGTTGGGAATTTCGCTGTTTACTTTGAGAAAGGTTCTGTTTTTACCCCAATGCGGATGCAAAGGATGATGACTGAAAGACTGCGCATAAAGCGGGGGTTTCCACGACCCGGGCCGGTCGGGGTGAATAAGCTTTTTATCAAAATTTTTTAGATACCCTCGGTGACCACCGTCTGTTTTTGACCATTCAAATATGGCTTCAGCCACGGATTTTCCATAAACTACGGAGCGTTCGACCTCTTGAGGATCCGCAGTTTGAGCGGAGAAATAGTCAAAAAACACCTTTTCCAGCGAGTCAATCCGGCGTTTGTTTTCGTCGGAGGTTTGGTTGTAAATATTTTTGAGAATCGAAGCCTGCGCGGCATTCAGCGAAAGTACCCATTCGTAGGTTTTACCTTCTTCCGGCAAAGGCAGGCTGTCAAAACCGTTGAGCTGACCCGCAAGGCTCTGGTAATCCGGAAATCCGGGTACAATGGATTCATACATCGTCAGCCCCATATACCCAAACCCGCGCGAAGCAAAAGTGGGCGAATTGGCAGGGGTGTTTTTGGCGATAAACAGGGTCATTTCCGCCCAGGCAGTGGCGACATTTTGAGGGGTATAAAGGGTGTCGTTGCCGCTGGCACAGCCCGAAATTAGGATCATACTCATCACCCCTAAAAACAGAAATGCTTTAGAAATTGAGAATTTCATGATTTTATTCAGTTTAAATCATTTTTTCGATACGCCTTTACTCCTCCTTCGCATATTCCAAAAACAAATATCCCGTTCACTTCCACGACGCTCCTCACATCGCCCTCCAGCCGAAAACCCGACTGTGTCTGGTTTACATAGGCAAATCCTCCTTTTCCGTCGCCCCGCAACAAGGTTCCATAATTGGCGTCGAGTTTTCCCAGTCGCAGTTTGGCGTGGCTATTGTTGCCGCACAACAGTACATCGTCGTTCCCGTCTTCGTTGTAATCCAGAATTGTAAGGGTGTAAACCGGGGCATATTGTGCCTGTATGGGAAGTGGGCTGACATTATACTTTCCGCTTTCTCCGCTGAGAAACAGGGTCGTTTCCCGGTGATTCATCTCCAGATGTCCGGCGGTTTCCAGGTCTTCTTTTTTGAAAATATCCGACAGGGTGACATCGGCATAACTTTCGTAAGAATTAAACCGGGCGCGCAAACCACCCAACTGGCGCAACAATTCGTCGCGGGTGATATAGGGGTAACTTTTCCCCTGAATATAAAAACAAAACAGCGGGTCAATCGCGCCGTTATTGTCGAAGTCTTTGTAATACATTTCCGCAGGCTCTTGATCCGAGGCGGCAAACTGAATATTGGTTCCGGTATTTCCAATCAGAAGGTCGGGTTTCTGGTCTTTGTTGAAGTCGGCAATCTGTATTTTGTTCCACCAGCCTTTATACTTTTTATCAAAATAGGTTTCGGTTTTATCTTCCAGTTTTCCTTTTTCGGATAGGAATACTGAAACGGCCATCCATTCCCCCACTACAACCAGATCGTTTTGCTGATCCTGGTTTAGGTCAACCCAGGCGGCATCGGTAATCATACCCAAGTTTTGCAGGGAAGGGGCCAGCGATTGTATCTGATTGGTAAATTTGCCTTTGCCGTCGTTGATCAAAAGGTAGCTGGCAGGTGTCTCCGGATATCTTCCCGGGATCACTCTGCTGCCGACAAACAGGTCGAGAAAACCGTCCTGATTGACATCATTTACCGCCACACATCCCTTGCTGGTGTACATTTCGGGGAGGCTTTCGGGGGCTGAGGTAAAATTTCCTTTTCCGTCATTGAGGTATAGCCGATCCTGTAAAAGGGCATCCCGCGATTCAAAATTGTGATAACCGCCGCTGGCTACATACAGATCGGCAAAACCGTCGCCATTAGCATCAAAGATTGCCGCGGCAGCATCCACTTGTTGTTTGTCTGTGTCAAAAGCAGCTATGGTTTTAGGCTGAAATTTTCCGCCCTTTTGCTGAATAAATAAACTTCCGCTCTGGCCTGCCGATCCACCCACAAAAATATCCGCTAATCCGTCTCCATTGACATCGCCTTTTGCCATGCAGGGGCCGGAAAAAGAAAACGCGGAGAGCAACAGCGGCTGCCGGTCAAAATCGTTGATCGTAACGGTTGTGTTTTGATGCGAAAACGGAGCTTTTACTTCGGCAAACAAAGTGACCGGAGGTGAAACCGGCTTAAACTTATCGGTTGCTTCTTTTTCGTTTAAGGAAATTACCTGATTTGCGGACAAATTTGTGAGTATCTGCTGTTTTCCACTGTTCCAGATGACGGTCAGGGAATCTATCTGGGTTTCCCTCCCCAAACCAAAATGCAGAACCGGAGATACCGAGGAAAGATAACCGCGTGTAATAATCTGCTCCTGTGTCTGTTTTTGGCCATTTGTCGCAAGGGTAATTTTTGCACCGATTCCCTGAGTATTTAGGCCTTCACCGAGGAGTTTTAT
The DNA here is from genome assembly GCA_033764335.1 of Bacteroidia bacterium. Taxonomy (GTDB): domain Bacteria; phylum Bacteroidota; class Bacteroidia; order J057; family J057; genus JAGQVA01. Next base: position 137,017 of record JANRJC010000036.1, read on the forward strand.
TTGCAGATAATGATTGTCCGGGTTTTGGGACGATTCATTGCGAAAGACAAAGGCCGGTTGATTGATATTATTCACCACAATATCCAGGTCGCCGTCGTTGTCGAGGTCTGCATAAGCTGCGCCGTTGCTGTTGGAGGGTTGGTTCATTCCCCAGGCAGAGGTTTTATTGGTAAATTGCTGTCCGTTTTCATTGGCGAAAATATAGTTTACCACATTGGAGGCGGGCATGTGGCTAATGATTTCGAGCACGTCTTCCCGCACCAGTCGGCCTTTGGTCTTCACATAACCGTCCATGTATTTGATAAAATCCAGGTTGGTGTAGTCGCGGTAATAACCGTTGGTAACAAAAAGGTCTTTCCAGCCATCGTTGTCGTAGTCGGCCAGTAAAGCGGCCCAACTCCAGTCGGTATTGGAAATACCTGCCAACTGGCCGATTTCGCTGAAGGTTCCGTTGCCGTTGTTGATTTGGAGCATGTTACGCATATACTGGTAATGAAAACCGCTGCGCACGTTGAGGTCAAATTTGGCATAGTTATCAGGAGCCATGAGGAGTTTCTGGCGGTGATTGTCTTCCGGGAGCATGTCAAGCGTTACAATATCCGAAAGCCCGTCATTATTGATGTCGGCGACATCATTTCCCATGGAGAAATGGCTGTTGTGCCTTAAACTTTCGCCGAGTTTGTCGGTAAAAGTTCCGTTTTTATTGTTGATATATAGATAGTCGGGAATGGTGTAATCATTGGAAATGTAAAAATCCGGCCATCCGTCATTGTTAATATCGGTGATGCCTACTCCGAGGCCGTAAGTGAGGGCAGAGCCGCTGACGCCTGCTTTTTGAGTTACGTCTTCAAATACATTTTGGGTTTGCTGGTATAGCCGCACTCCGCGGTGGGGATCATCTTTTTTGAGGAATTCGGCGGTACTGACTTCATTGAGTACGGGCAGGGATTTGGGGTTGTGATTGAGGAGGATCATGTCCAGGTCTCCATCGCGGTCATAGTCGAGGAAATAAGCCTGATTACTAAACCCAACACTGGCCAGGCCATAGTCGGCTGCCTGTTCGACGAATAGAGGAACATTAGCAGCGTCATTGCCTTGATTAATGAATAATTGGTTTGTCCGTTTTTCATCGGGCAATGCACCGGAATAACAGAGGTAAATATCCAATTTGTTGTCGCCGTTGACATCGGCGAGTGTTACCCCGGTTTTCCAGGGACCGGGTCTTCCGGCGGCGCCGGAAGGCATAGTCACCTCCTCAAATTGCATATCCCTTTTGTTGATATACAATTTATTATCGCTCATATTGGAGGTAAAATAAATGTCCAACAAACCGTCTCCGTTCAAATCGCCGGTAGCCACGCCGCCGCCGTTGTAAAAATATTCATACATCAGGATATTCGTATTTAACCCTTCGGTAAGCGTATTTTCAAACAGAATACCGGTCTGCGAGGGAGACAACTGCGTAAACAAAGAGGGGGTATTTTCCACGATCTCAGGTGGATTTTGAGAAGTTTCTTTGCTGCAACCCCAAAAAGTGAGCACAAGAAACAAGCCCAAAAGGGCGGAATGGAGTTTGAAAGGGAATTTCATGATAGGGACAAAAGTAAGAAAATCTACCTCCAATAACTCAGAGATAGATTTTCTTATAAAAAACGGTTCAATCAAAATATCAATAGCCCGGGTTCTGAATTAGCTTAGCATTCCGGCTAATCTCATCCCGGTTGAAAGGTCTGTAATACATTTTATCATCCCAGCTACGGGTTTCATTTTCGGTATTGTCCACAACGGTGTAGGTGTAGTCATATACCGATTTGTCATGCCGGTAAGGTACAAGAGGGCTTGCACCCGGCTTGAGGGTAGCCTGGATATTAATTGCTTTGATTCCTCTTCCGAGGGTTTCGGGAGCGATCATCCATCTGCGTGCATCGTGGTAGCGGTGCTCCTCGTAAGCCAGCTCGACGCGGCGCTCATTGATCAGACGGGCCATCAGCGCTTCGCCGGATTCCGTAACTGCGGGCATACCTGCGCGGAAGCGTACTTTGTTTATCCATTCTCTTGCCGAAGCATCGTCTCCGGTTTCGATACAGGCTTCCGCATAAGCGAGAGCCATTTCGGTATAGCGGATAAAAGGCCAGGGAATGATCTGTGCGCTGGACTGGTTGTCGGCGAGTCCGGGATCTGGATCAATAAATTTGCGCACATAGTAATGGGTACGGCTACCGTTCCAGTTTTCGATCGCAGACTCACGGGTATCTATACCGTTGATTTTGCCGCCGGCACCATCATCGTAGTAACCTGTCTGTATCTGGTTGGCAGGGTCAAGAGCGGTTACGTCGGAAGGACGGGGTTTCCAGGTAGCACCATCGTACATGATAGTTGCATAGAAACGGGGGTCGCGATCTGCATAGGGATCTGCAGCTTGGGCAGGGTTGTTCCAGTCAAATCGGGAACCGTCCATCATTTCGTAGTCGTCCACCAGTTGCTGGATCGGGGTATTTCCTGCCCAGTTGTGGTAACCGTTGGGGCCGTTGTTGATACCAAAGTGAATACCGCCCAGTGGCCAGTTGTCCTCTTCGGTATAGAGCGGAGTATGTGTGCGCTGGAAAATAAGTTCCGAAGCAGCGGCAGCATCACCGACAGCACTTCCACCACCGGTATAGATCGAGACATAATTGGCTTTGCCTTCTTCGGCGGATACCGGAGCGGTAAGATCGAGTTTGTATCCATCACCGGCGTCCAGCACAGCTTTAGCAGCAGCTTTAGCAGCCTGCCAGCGGGAAGCTCTGTCGCCAGAGGTGTAGGCAATCAGATCGAGATTGGCAAAAGAACCAAGCGTAGAGGACTTAGATTGAACGGTGGGTCCATCGTGAAGGTCGCTGGCAGCGTAAAGAAGCACACGGGCTTTAAGAGCCATCGCAGCTAGTTTGGACACACGACCGGGAGTTTCCGCTTTTCCATCCAGGAGGGTGGCCGCCTGATCCAGATCACCTACGATGAAATCCACGCATTCTGCCCAAGTATTCCGGGCGATTGAGTAGTCTTCATTCAGGCCATAAGGTTTGTCAATAATAGGCACACCTCCATGATAACGGATGAGCTGATGATAGTAATAAGCGCGGAGGAAATAGGCTTCGCCCAGCAAACGGTCACGCAATACATCATCATCAAAGGTAGAAGTAGGCAGCCGGTCAATGGCGATATTGGCCTGTCTGATCGCGAGGTACATTCTTCCCCACTCGTAGGTACCGCTCATCCACGCAAGCGCAGAAGGGCTTTCGGTGCCTTCGTTGAAACGGTCAATATTACGCCCGGCGTGGGTAAACATCGCTTCGTCTGTAATGGCAGACAATCCTTGTTCTTCAAAACCTCCATATCCCAGAAAGGAATAGACATTAAAAACAAACGCTTCGGAGAGAGGGCCATCTGACCAGGTCGCCTCACTCGAAATCTTATCGAGCGGCTGAGTGTTCAGAAAATCCTTGTTACAAGACAGCAGAAAGGCTGACGCAGACAAGGTTGTTAGAAGTAGTATTTTGGTTATTTTCATTGTCCTTTTTATTAGAATTTTAGGCTAAATCCGGCGTTTATCACTCGTGCCTGCGGATAGTATTGTCCGCTACCTGTGTTTGTCTCCGGATCAAATACGTCCGTTTGATCAAGTGTGATGAGGTTCAGACCGTTTACATAGATTCTTATGGAACCAATTTTGGCTTTGTTCAGTGCGTCCGAAGCAATATTGTATCCCACTTCGAGGGTTTTCAGACGGATATAATCCTTGCTGAAAAGGTAGTAGGTATTGTTACCAAAACTACCACCGGTGAAGTAGGTGTCACCACGGCTGGCCAGACGAGGATGGTCGTGGCTGGGATTGTCAATAGACCAACGGTTGTCGTAGCTGTATTTCAGGAAGTTACCGATGTCTCCGGATTCGGTCTGTACACGGATCGAAGCACCGGCGGCACCTTGAAGAAGGGCCGAAATGTCAAATCCTTTGTACTGAAGCAGGAAGGTAGCACCGAAGTTGAAAGTAGGTGTAACACTTTCGTTCAACCGTACTCTGTCATCGGCATCAATTTTTCCATTTCCATCCACATCCTCAAACTTCATATCACCGGGGATAAGCTGAGAGGTAACGGCACTGTAATCAAGGGTATTGGCTTCGATTTCTGCTTTGTCAAAGAATACACCCGCAGACTTATAAACCAAATAACCACCAATAGGTTTGCCTTCCTGAAGCTGATACTCGGGAGCACCGGGGATCTCATCCATGAATACTACTTTGTTTTGTGCATAACCACCGTTTACACCTACCTGGAATGTAAGGCCATTGCTGGAGCTTCCATTGTAGGCGAGATTATATTCGAATCCACGGTTATCAACCTTACCGCCATTGACAGGAGGCAGGAGTGAACTGATACCGGAAGAAGCAGGAGTAGATCCGGTAAGTTGGATAAGAATCTGGTCGCGACGGTTGTAGAAGTATTCAAAGTTGAAGTCAACTTTATTATTAAAAAGAGAACCATCAAGACCTATGTTCAGGTTGTTGGCTCTTTCCCAAGTAAAGTCTGGGTTAGCAAGAATGGTTTCCCGCAAGGTGGTAACAACTTCGCCATTGATCGGATAACGACCAAAGCCGTAGGTTGAAATATAGGCATATTCCTGAAGAGCACCATTGTAAAACACCTGGTCATTACCCATTTGTCCATAAGAAGCGCGCAGTTTCAGGTAGCTGACAAAGTTTACGTTAAAGAACTCTTCATTGGAGATATTCCAGCCAACGAGCATACCGGGGAAAAATCCAAACCGCTGTGACTCGGGGAAAATATAAGATCCGTCGTAACGCCAGATAAACTCTGCAAGGTATTTTTCTTTGAAGTTGTACTGGGCACGGCCATAATATCCCAAACGCGCTCTTTCATAAGCACCACCTCCGGTATTTTGCTGGAGGGAACCACCTGCAAACAACTGGTCAACGGCGGCGGAGATATAGTTACGGCGGAAGGCAAAGAAGCTTTCTCCCGTAAATTTCTCTCTTGTCACCCCGGCAAGCAGGTTAATGCTATGGTTGCCAAAAGTTTTGTCATAAGAAAGAAGGCCGGTCATGTTGGTATTCAGCACATTGCTGTATCCCTGAGTAAGGCGAGGATCTCTGAAATTCGAACGTATTGCACCGACAAGCAGAGGATCTCCATCCGTGCCATAAGAGACACGATCCCAGTAATACAACATCCAGGGGGTTTCCCATCTTTTATCGGTTTCGCTATTCTGGTCAATCGAGCCGCTCAGGGTCAGGGTCAGCCCCTCAATCCAGGGGTTGGTAATGGCAACCGAACCATTGGTCTGAAGATAATCGGTGGGGTTGTCCTGATACCCGGTTGCATTGGTAGTGATTACGTAAGGGTTCTGACCGTTTTCGATGTCAGGTCCGGGAAGTCCGTTGGGCCATACTTCGGGTTCGGTAGGTCTTCCACGCATAAGCATACGGAAGATTGCACCGGCAGACTGCGTGGGGAACCTTCTGTCTTCCCGGCGAGTAAGAGCACCCAGGCTGACATTGATGTACTCATTTACCTTTGCATCAAGATTGATGCGGAGGCTATACTGCTGATAGCGGGTAGCAGAGTTTTTGTAATAAGCGTCTTGATCCACATACCCCAGAGAAGCGAGATATTTTATATTTTCAGAACCGCCGGAAATCTGTACGTTGTGGCGGGACTGAGGAGACCATGTTTTAAAGGCATCACCAAACCAGTCAGTATCCGGATAACCCCAAGGGTCGGATCCGTCGCCATGTTTACGCACAGCATCAGGGCTGTAGTTGGCGTTGAGAGTAGAGACGCCGGGAGTAGGCGAATCATACGTTCCCGTAGTCTTAATGCTTTGCGATGCTGCACCCCACTCATCCACCGGAATGGTGCGGTAGATCGGCAGTTCATTCATGATATTGGCATATTCTACCGCATTCGACATATTGGGGACAATGGTAGGTTGAGCCCAGCCCTGGTTAAAATCATAAGTAACCGAAGGTTTGCCCGTTTTTCCTCTTTTTGTTGTGATGAGGATAGCACCATTAGCGGCACGTGCTCCATAAATAGCCGCCGAGGCGTCTTTCAATACGGAGATAGACTCAATATCCTGTGGGCTGAGACGGCCAAGACCTCCATCGCGATCAGGAATACCATCAATAACTACCAGCGGGCTGCTGTTTCCGAGGGTATTTATACCCCGGATACGGATGGTAGCACCATCATAACCCGGCTCACCACTGGGCTGGATAACCACAAGCCCTGGAAGGCGACCTGCCAACGAGTTGGAGATATCCACAGCCGGAGAGGGCATAATGTCTTTTCCCGATACCCCTACAACGGCACCGGTTACAGTTGCTTTTTTCTGTGTACCATAAGCAACCACCACTACCTCATCCAGAGTAGAAGTACTTTCTACCAGAGATATACGGATCTGAGTGCGTCCAGCAATTTCCACTTCCTGAGTAGTAAAACCGATATAGGAAATCACGAGGGTAGTAGTACCCGCAGGTACATCAAGGCTATAAGCTCCATCGGCATCGGTAAGAACACCGGCCTGGGTTCCCTTTGCCAGAACCGTCGCTCCGGCCAAAGGCGCGCCATCCTGAGAGTTTACTGTTCCTGATACTTTTTGCTGGGCAAAACCCATTTGCGCAAAAAGCACTAGGCAGACACTTGCCAGAATAGCTTTAAATTTTTGTTTAAAAAGGTGGTGAGACACCACGTAAGGGTGAGTTTTGTTCATAATAGTAGTTTTTTAGATAAGTACATTGAGCTTTGTCCGGCCTGGTTTTACAAGCACTGACATGATTTCTATCACTAAGATAGAAAATAAAAGTAAATCCTACAATAATTAATTTTTCCTCCTTTCTGCGAAAACCTTTGCTTTTTTGCCCACTTTGCCCAAATCGGTCACACCCCGAAATAGAAGCACCTTCAGCAGGCATAAATTTTCGCTAAAATAAGTTACTATTTTTCTTCAAACTTCGAACAAAACGGGGATAAAATTTTATCTTTTGCCTTAGTCTCTGATTATCACTAATATAGCTAAAATATCCTAATCTCTGGTCTATGATTACCCGTATCCTTCACCTGATTCGCCGTTTTTTTCAAAGACTTTTTGGCTCCAAAATAGATATATCTGAGCCCCCTATCCACGAGATGGATATCCCTCAATCCGACGATAATGACGATATACCTGCGGATGAGGATATATCTGTGGATAAAGATATACCGACAGATGAGGATATACCAGAGGATGAGGTAGCCCATATTCCCGCCCCAAATCTCCCAACTCCGCAACCTCGCGTCAAACTGGCTGCACTCCCCGCCAACAATGGCGACACTCTCCTCCTCGGTTTTGAAGATGCTGAGGGAAAAAGTCATTATATATGGATTGATGGGGGGCTGGTAAAGTCGTACCAAAATTATCATAAGGATTTTCTGCGGAGTATGTTCACGGCTAATGTTTCCATTGATCTGATGGTCATAACTCATGTGGATCAGGATCATATCGGAGGTGTTCTCGCCTTTTGTAATGACGCTGAATTTCCCAAAAACTGGATACAAAAGTTCTGGTTCAACTCTGGTGTCCTTATTTCTGCCTATTTCAACCAACAACCCATTGCCTCCCGGGCTGTGATGTTGCCTGATACCGGGGACAAATCCCGAAGCCTCGCTCAGGGTATCAGTCTGGAAGATTTCCTCGAAGAAAACGGCAACTGGCATTCTGAACCGGTAATGAAGGGACAAGTCTATGATTTTTTCGGGGCAAAACTCACCCTTCTTTCGCCCTCCAAAGAAGGCCTGGCCAAACTCAACCGCGAATGGCAGGAGGAATTGGAAAGTTCCCGCGCCGTAGTCACTACCGATTACCTCGAACCGCTGGAAATACTGGCTCTAAACCCGGAAAAACCCGATACCTCTATCCCCAATGGAAGTAGCATCGCTTTTATCTTCGAATATGCCGGAGTGAGCATGCTGCTGCTGGGAGACGCTCACGGCCCTGTCGTGGGTGAAAGCCTTCGTGCCCTGGGTTATTCCGAAGAAAACCGCTTCAAAGCGGATATCGTCAAACTCTCTCATCACTCCAGTAAAGCGAGCAATACTCACGAAATGCTGGACCTTGTGGACGCAAGTTATTACCTCGTCAGTACCGACGGTAGTCGCCACGGGTTACCCAACAAAGAAGCAATGGCGCGCATTATTCTCCACCCCAAACGCGACCGTGAAAAAGAAATGGTTTTTGTTTTTAACCACGATAATGAGGTTCTTCGCAATATCTTTACCGAAACGGAAAAACAGCAGTATAACTTTAGCTGCTTGTTCCCCGAACCGGGAAAACAAGGGGTAGAACTAAACTGGGGCGGATAATTGTGAAAGCTATTTTTATCGTCGGTTATTGGAACAGCGGAACCACGCTTCTGGTGGATATCCTCCGTAAACACCCGCAAATATGCCTTCGCCGGGCAAGGTTCAAACCTAATCTCGAAGAACGCACCCTCGCCAAAATCCTGCGGAAAATGGGAACGGGGTTTATTTCACTTGAATCTGACTACGCCACTGTCATTCGTGAGGGGTTTGTCAACTACCGTGAACCTCGTTTTGATGCAGAAACCCGCGAAAAATTCCGGAAGATTTTTGACCGGAAGTTTGCCGTATCACCCGATCAGACGCTTCTGCTCAAAAACCCCTGGCTGTTTTTTATGCCCGATTTTATTGACCAGAATTTTGCTAGTGATGATCTTAAAAAAATCATTATCCTGCGCGACGGCCCCGGCCAGATTGTATCCAAAGATTATTGGAAAAGAAATTTAGAAAATCCCGAACAACAACTCTACGCCCGTGCAAAATTTTGGGTGAGAAGTATGGAATATTTTTTTGAAAAATGGCATCAAAAACCCAATACACTTACCTTACGTTACGAAAATTTTTGCCACAACCCCATAGCATTTACTCGTAATATCTGCGATTTTGCTCAAGTATCCCAACCCCACAAATTTATCACCCCTATACCCTTACAGTTTAGCAACCGCCAGACCAACTGGAACCAACTCAATCCTGCCTATCGGGACAATGTAAACGCTATTATCAAGGATATGCAAACAAAGTTGGACTTACATTTTCCGGTTTTTGAAGGGAAATAAATGGGTTTTCTTCGACGAATTTCTTTACTTCCCCGAATATGAGGACTTCTCTCACTCCTGTAAATGTTTCCTTTTTCCTGCTCCTGGCAATGGTCGCAGGACTTACCGCTTCAAAAGCCATTCTCAGTGTAGGAATGATCGCACTACTAGCCACCGGAGTGTGGAATTGGAGGTTATCCGGCACTTCTTTTTTCCTCAATCCATACAAAACAACCGTCGCGGGACTGCTCATCGGGCTTTTTTTCATTGCGGTGCTCTGTGGTTTTTACACCGAAAACACCTCCGGCTGGCTCCGCGATGTCAAAACCAAACTTTCGATCGTACTCATTCCCCTGGCTTTGTTACTTTTATCCCCCCTTCGAGGCAGACAAAAGTACATTCTCAGCCTCGTTTTTATTTTTATCCAGACACTTTGGGCAATTATTACCCTCGGAAAATTTTGGAAAAACCATGCCGAGGAAATGGAAAAAGTAAGGCAGAACAGCAATATTGACATATTTGGAAGCATCAGCCACATCTACTTTGGATTGCTACTGGCTTTTGCCTGCATACTCGGTTTGTATCTTCTTTTTCGGAAAAATACTTATCTAAACAAACCACTACTTTATCTGCTACTATTTGCCACCCTGATCAATCTCATCTCTTTACATATCCTCAGCAGCCGCACAGCGCAGGTGAGTTTTTATCTGAGCCTTTGGGTTTGGATTGTAGTAGAAATATGGATTCACCGGCGATGGAAAGAAAGTCTGGCAGTTTTTCTGATTTTAATGCTGCTGCCCGTTCTGGCTTATTATACGATCCCCTCCTTCCGGATGCGGATTGAGGTGAGCGTCTGGGATTATAATATGTATCAAAACCAGGCGGGGATTTACAAGGACAATTCGATTTCTTCGCGCCTCCTCGCCTGGGGCGAGGCTTGGGCGATTTTCAAAGAAAATCCGCTTTTCGGTATCGGCATCGAAGACGTTGGCCCCGAGATTGAACGCCGTCTCATCCAAAAAGGCATGTATCAGACTGTACCCGAACATTTAAAAATCCCCCACAACCTCTACCTGAAGTACCTGAGCGGCGTGGGAATTGTCGGTTTTTTTTACCTGCTATTGGTGATATTTTTTCCCTTGAAAAACGCCTTTCGACAAAAAAACACCCTGTTGGTCGCGTTTATCGCATTAACCGCCACCGCATTTTTTTTCGAAAACTTTCCCGAAAGACAGATCGGAATTGTTTTTTTCTGCCTCGGCTATCTGTTAATCCCTGATTTTGAATAATATGTTTACAACGTTAATCCCCGCCAATACCCTTCGCTCTCATCTCAATGATCCCCATTTCCGGATCGTTGATTGCCGCTTTAACCTCAGCGATATTGCCTGGGGAGAAAACGAATACCGGAAAAATCATATTCCCGGGGCAGTTTACGCTCATCTCGACCGCGATCTTTCTTCTCCGGTGATTTCAGGTAAAACCGGGCGGCATCCCCTCCCCGACCCGCAAAAGTTGGAGAGTCTTTTTTCTTCCTGGGGAATAGATGCGGGCACGCAGGTAGTAGTCTATGACCAGGGAGCGGGAGGAATTGCCGCACGGCTTTGGTGGCTGCTGCGATGGCTGGGACATGATCAGGTCGCTGTTTTAGATGGAGGCTGGGCAAAATGGACGGCGGCAGGTTTTCCGATATCGGAAGAAATTTTTTCCGCGCAGCCAGCCCATTTTTCTGCCCAAATCCGAAGCGAATCGCTCATAGACGCTCCCACGATTCTGGAAAAATCTCCCCACATCCTCCTCGTGGATGCCCGTGAGACACCGCGTTATCTGGGAGAGACAGAACCGATTGACCCGGTAGCAGGCCATATCCCCGGCGCAAAATCGCTGCCTTTTGCCGGAAACATCGGCGGAGACGGATTTTTTCATTCTCCCGAAATCCTAAAACAGCGATTTGAAACAGTCCTCGGCGACAATCCCGCAGAAGAATCTGTATTTTACTGCGGCTCCGGCGTCACCGCCTGCCACAATCTGCTGGCAATGACACACGCCGGATTACCCACCGGAAAACTTTACGCCAGTTCGTGGAGTGAGTGGATCGCTGATCCAGAGCGACCGGTGGCTGTGGGGGAGGAAAACTAGAAAATCAAAATCCTTATGGACGCACTAATCACCCAATACCTGCCTTTTGCTGAAAAGGAATTTCTCGAAGAAATCCGGCAATACGGCTTGTTTAAAACTCTTCCTGCACACACAGTGTTACTGGAGGAAGGTTCTTCGGTACATGTTTTGCCAGTGGTGCTTCGCGGCCTGATTAAAGCTTCCAGCACCGGTGAAGACCGGGATTTGCTGCTTTATTATATTCGCCCCGGAGAGTCTTGTGTAATGTCCTTTTCGTCCTATATGAACCATTCGGAAAGTAAAATTCAGGCCATTACCGAAACCGAAACGGACCTACTGCTTATCCCGGTTGAAAAGCTGGATGGCTGGCTGCGAAAATATCCTTCGCTCAACCGGTTTCTTTTTAATCTTTACAACTTGCGATATATGGACTTGCTCACTACTATAGATCAGTTGGTTTTCAGCAACCTGGAAGGTCGGCTTTATGACTATCTCCTCACAAAGGCCGAAAATCAGAAAAACGACACCCTTCACAGCACCCATCATGAAATCGCCAATGACATGGGCACGGCCCGTGAGGTAATTTCGCGCACTTTGAAGAAACTGGAAACCTCCGGAAAAATAAAACTAGGCCGCAATGAGATAAAATTGTTGAGAATGTGACTCAGGTCACTGATTTACCCGTACACCCTGTAGTAGTTTAGCATTATGAAAGAGCAAAGTGTCAAACAGAAAGTAGTTAAACTGATACTCGTTTGTATCATTTGTATTGGCACAATCTCTGGAATTGTACTTTTAATTCAATCACCTTAATCCAACTTGCTATGAAAAGGAACATGGGTAACACCGACAGAATCGTCCGCATTCTGGTTGCAGTGGTAATCGCTGCACTTTATTTCACCAACGTAATCGGCGGAACACTGGCTATCATCCTCGGAGTTGTGGCCGGGATTTTTATCCTGACCAGCGTGGTCAGCTTCTGCCCGCTTTATGCAATTTTTGGCCTGAGCACATGTAAAGTTACTTCCTGAAAATAGATTTTCATCTAAAACTTAACCAAATAGAGGGCCGCAAGCTCTCTTTTTTTTTATTCGTTATTATTACAAATGTTTTTTCGCCAACGCCACATTGCGTAATTTTCCTCAAACTCAAACCCATGACCCCAAAAACACTTTTCCGCATTCTCCCTCTCCTGTTTTTTTTGTTTTCCTGTAAAGAAGAACCCTGCGAAACCGTCACTTGCCTCAACGGAGGCACTTGCCAGGAAATAGACGGCTCCTGTCTCTGCCTGGAGGGATACGAAGGTGATTTTTGCGAAAGTCTGGTAATTCAAAAGTTTCTGGGCACTTATCAGGTCAGTTATAACGGCTGTTTTGTCACTACTCCCAATCATACGATTTTGGTGGAAGAAATCGAAAATGAGCCAATGAAGGTACACCTATACCATCTGGGGGACTACGCCTGCCCGGGTGGAGAAGTGAAACTTACAGCCAGTATCAGCGGTGCCAATATTGCCCTGCCTTCCCAAACGGTAGATTGCGGGGCGATTGCTTATACCTTTCAAGGGGAAGGCAGTTTTTCGGGAACAACTCTCACACTTGACTTTTCGGTACAATATGAATCCGACGGATTTTCCCGTACCGACAACTGCACGGCTATTATGCAGAAATAAACCTTCTCGAAGTACATCAATTTTCTGGAGTGGCAGCTTTTTTCAGTTCCTCTTCGAGGATTTCTTCGACTTGCTCCACGGCAATTTGTTTGTAGCGAATAACTTTGTTTTTGTCGAGGATAAAAATCCGGGGCGTACTTAGCACATCGTACATCCGGTCAAACCCGCTTTGCCGGCGATGATCCTGCACATTGATCGCTTGTCCTAACCCATATTCTACTAATTTTTTCTTCCACACTTCCACGTCGCCATTGATACTCACTGCGAATACTTTCACGCCTTTGTTGAGGTATTTGGGATAAATTTTCGAAAGTTCGGGGGTGATTTTTTTGCAATGCCCACAATCGTAATCCCAGAAATAAAGAATCGTAAACTCTGCCTCCACATCATAGAGCGGAAGGGCGTTTCCGTTGAGGTCAAATGCGGCAAAATTGGGGGCCGGGCGACCGATAAGATTGGGGCTGAGTGCCGTTGCGCGTTCGATCATCTTGTTGAGCAACGCCGAGTCCGCCCACCAGGCATCGCCGGAGAGGTAATACCTTTCCACCATGTGGACATAAACGGCATCCATACCCATAAGTTTGCTTTCCACACCCCAGGTATTAAGCAGTTTGGCTACGAGGTATTCAAAATTGTCGTCGTTTTGCCGGGCCATGTTCAGGATATAGTCAATAGACTGAATGATGGAATCGGGGTGTTTGACGGTAAGTTTATCCATGTACTGATGTACGCGGTTCCAGAGAGAAGGCGAACGCAGCAAACGACCGTCGGATAAGTCCACCTTATCGAAAAAATGCTTGCGATAGTAATAAAACGCATAGTTTTCGTCCGCGCCGGCAGGTGCAGGAGGCACCTGAGGGTTTTCCATGCTAAGGAGAAATTTGGTAAAAAACAGATCGGGATTTTCGGTAAAAAGTTTTTGCCGATGGTTCATCACGAGCGTATCCACCTGCCGGATTTGCAATTCCAGTTCTTTCTTGCGGGTTTCATTTCCTTCGGCTGCCATCAGTTGTGAACGGAGGTTCTCCACTTTTTTGCGCTGCTCAGCGAGGAAATCTATGTCTCCATACATGACCTCATTTTCAACAGAGCCGGAGACCTTCATATTCTCAACATAACTAGCCGTGTCCGTTTGCAGGTCGAAGTATTGGTCTTTGTCAAGAATGATTTCGAAGAAGGTATTTTTGGGAGGAAGAATCACCATATAAAGCCCTTCGGGCAAATGTTCTTCTCCCGCAAAAGTAAAACTGCCATTCGAAGCTACGGCACTGTCTTTCAGCTGGTTGGAGCTTCCGTAGTGATGCGCCAGATAAGCTTTTTCGGCGGTGAAATTGTTTACTTTAATATTGATTTCATAACCGGGATCTGGCTCCGCTGCCGCATCTGTGAGGGTATTTTTCTGGCTGGAATTGCAAGAGAGAAACAGGCCCGCAAGGATCCACAGCCCCACCACACTGCGAATGGGTCGTTGAATATAGTTTTTCATACTTCTTATTTCGTAGTTCGTACTTCTGACTTCATTCTTCATCCGACATCTCGTCTTCTTCCGTTTTTTCCGGCACGGGCAGTCCCAGTTCACGGCTCAGGATTTCTTCCATTTGGGAAACGGCAATTTGTTTGGCGATGATTTTTTTGTTTTCATCGAGAATAAATAGCCGGGGTGTACTGCGAATGTCATACATTTTATCAAATCCTGACTGGCGATAATGATCCTGGACATTGATGGCATTCGAGAGGCCATACTCCTGAATTTTTTTCTTCCAGACCTCCACATCTCCGTTGATACTGACAGCAAATAAGGCCACGTCGTGATCTTTGTATCGTTTGTAGGCTTCCGCCAATTTGGGGGTGATTTTTTTACAATGACCACAATCATAATCCCAGAAATACAGAAGAGTATATTCGGCTTCCACACCATAAAGATCGCGATAATTTCCGGCAGCATCCTGTACACGAAAGTTGGGTGCGGGGCGGCCTACCAGATTGGGGCTGAGAGCTAATGCGCGTTCCTCCATTTTTTTGAGGGTCTCCTCGTCTGTCCACCAGGCCTCTCCACTCATATAATATTTTTCCACCAGATGCACATACACTGCATCCATTCCCATGATTTTGGAGCCTGCGTATTTATTCAACTGATTGACTACCAGGTATTGAAACACATCATCGTTGCCTCTTGAGCGATCAATCAGCCGGTCGAGTGCTGCATTGATAGAGTCGGGGTGTTTGGGGATAAGGCGCTCCATATACTGCTCGATCTTGTTGTGAAAAATCGGCGTCCTGAGCATCCGGTCGTCGGTGAAGTCAATATGATCAAAATAATGTGCCCGGTAGTATTTGTAAGCAAAAAGTGAGTCCAGTGCTTTCCCGTTTTCGTCTTTGGGAGACTCCGGAATAACTGGCTCCTGCATGCTTGCGAGTACTTTTACATAAAACAGTTCCGGGTGTTCGTCCATAAACTTTTTGCGGAAAGCCTTTACTTCCCCATCAATAGCAGACAACTCATCCCGAAGTTTTTTATCCTCTTCGGCGGGAAGTCCGGCATTTTTGAGTTTTTCATTTATCTCGTTGGCGCGAATGCGTTTCCCCCCCAAAAACTGAATATCTCTGTAGAAATAGTCATTTTCATCCGAACCCGTCACTTTCATGTTTTGCACATAGTCAAGGGTATCGGTAACGAGTTTAAACTTTTGATCCTTATCGAGAATCACCTCAAAATAGTTGTTTTTAGGAGGAAACACGATGAGGTAAATACCTCCGTCAAGCATTTCTTCACCCGCAAAAACAAAACTCCCATTCTGCACGGCGGCAGTATCTTTGATATACTGTTTATCTCCGTAGTAATAAGCCAAATAAGCCTCTTTTCCCGAAAACCCGGAAACCGTTACTTCAATTTTATACCCACCCTGAGAAAAAACCTGAGCCGAGGCCAGGCACAAAATTGTAAAACCCCAAAGCCTAAGGACATTCTTCATAGTTATCTGCTTTTTTACAAAAATGCCGTATGATTTATTGCGAAGCAAATATAAACGAAATCTTTAGTTTTACATTTCGAAGAGGGGTGGTTTTGCTACAAATGTCTTTATTTATAGGGGAAACAATCCAAAAACGGCACTCCCGCTTCCCGACATAGCGGCATAAATTGCCCCTCGTTGGTAGAAATTTTCTTTAATTTCTTTTAGCTGCGGGTACATCGCAAATACCGGAACCTCCAGATCGTTGACCAAAAACTCGCGCCATTGGTTTACCGGCAATTTGAGCACCGAAAGCAGGTCGCGTTCAGGGTCAAACATCCGATAATCCAATGATTTATATGCCGCAACGGTGGATGAGTGGATATTGGGAGTAACTACTTCCAGCCGCCCGGGCAAAGGCAAATCCACAGCCGTCAGATCCGTACCGATGCCCCGAGCCAGAAGCGGTTGATTGTAAATAAAAAAAGGGACATCTGCCCCCAGCTTAGCCGCGATTTCCGCCAGCGACGGATCCGAAAGACCCAATGAAAAAAGCTGGTTGAGGCCTTTGAGGGTAAAGGCAGCGTCCGACGAACCGCCCCCCAGGCCCGCGCCTGCGGGAATGTTTTTTTGTAGATCTATATGGACCCCCGGCAGGTCGGGAAACCGCTCTACCATCAATTTCCAGGCTTTATAACAAAGATTGTCCTGTACTCCGCTGTCGAGAGCGATTCCACTGACAGAAAGGGTACAACCGGCCTGATTTATCGGCGAAAGAGAGAGGGTGTCACTCAGCGAGGTTACGGGAAAAAGAAGCGTTTCCAGTAAATGATACCCGTCTGCCCGTTTACCTTTGATAAACAGCCCGAGGTTGATTTTTGCGTTGGGAAAAAGAGAAAGGGTTTCGGTCATTGTGATGAGTTATCGTAACTCTTCGTAGTCCACATCTTCGGCGATATCGTCGGCAGAGATACTTTTTTTAGCGGAATGTTTCGGAGAAGTAACCTTCATTTCTTTATCCACAAAAACCTGCTCATGGAAAGCGTCTTCTCCATAGTTTTTATAGTAATTGAAGGACTGTGCTTCTGCATCTTTTGCAAGGCGAGAGATAAGTTTCTTCAAACCAAACTGGATAATCTGCCTTCCGAAGAGGCGGAAAGTCAGGTAAATACCCAGAAAAATCCCCAGTGGCCACAATAAAATGTTCATAGTGAATTATACGAAATTCCCGTCAAAATGCTAAATCAACGAGAAAAAAATCGGGATGAAAGTATTAAACGGAAGCAAATTGTTTGCAAACTTCTTCATAATAGGCCTCATATTTAGGGACAATCGCGTCAATGGAAAAAGTTTGTGCATGAGCGAACGCATGTTGGGAAAAGTTCTGCCATTTCTCTTCATCGGTAAGCAATGAGATCGCAGCATTTGCCATGGAGGCCACATCTCCTACCTGACAGGCGTATCCATTTTCGCCGTGTACTACCAGTTCGGTAAGGCCTCCTGCATTGGAAGAAATGACCGGAACCCCACAGGCCATGGCTTCGAGCGCTGATAGGCCAAAACTTTCATTCCCGGAAGGAATCAGAAACAAATCGGCGATGGCATATATTTCCTCCACGGCATTCTGACTACCGAGGAAAATGACATCTTCACAGATTCCCATTTCCCGGCACATTTCTTCGGCCATGATCCGCTCCGGTCCGTCACCGACCATGAGTAGTTTAGCCGGTACTTTTTTCCGCACTTTCTCAAAAGTGAGCATCACATCATCAATCCGTTTTACTTTCCGGAAGTTGGAGGTGTGAACGATGACTTTTTCGCCACCGCTGGTAATCATTTTTTTAAAGTGATCTTTATTCTGCCGGCGAAATCGCTTCATGTCCACAAAGTTGTGAATGACCCTTATGTCGGCTTTTACGGGAAAATTTTCCAGGGTTGCCTTTCGCAAAAATTCCGAAACGGCCGTTACTCCATTGCTTTGGTCAATGGAAAAGCTCACGACAGGCTCATAGCTCGGATTTTTTCCCACGAGGGTAATATCGGTACCGTGAAGGGTAGTCACATAAGGAACGTCGAGGTCATAATCTTTCAGAATCTGCCTGGCCATGTATGCAGCCGAAGCGTGAGGAATGGCATAATGAACATGAAACAAATCGAGGCTATGGTATCGGGCCACATCCACCATTGTACTGGTAAGGGCAGATTCGTAGGGTATAAAGTCAAATAAAGGATAATCTTTTGTTCGGACTTCGTGGTAAAATATATTTTCCGAAAACAAATCCAGGCGGATGGGGCGACTATAGGTGATAAAATGGATTTTATGGCCTCTTTCCGCTAACGCCTTTCCCAGTTCCGTGGCAACTACACCGCTGCCACCATAGGTTGGATAACATACAACACCAATATTCATAATGATTCGGAGGTTTGCTGGTAATCGAGTGCTAAGATAAAAACGGACAATTTCCAGAAATGTTAGCTAAAGGACAATGCCATCGTTTTCCCGTTAAACAAAAAATCCGGATAGCATGGTTTTAGAGACGCTATCCGGATCAGAATATTTTATTGAAAGATTTTTTATCCAAAAATCAGATAAGTTAGTATCAGCATTACACCTACCGATACCAGCAGGACATAATTGGATACAAGCCCTGTCTGCAATTTACGGAAAACATCTCCAATAGATGCCACCGTCGCTGCACTGCCATTGACAACTCCGTCAATAACATTTTTATCAAACCACACCACGACATGAGTCCCTGCCCATACAAAAGGCCGTATGATGGTGGAGTTGTAGAGTTCGTCCACAAAAAATTTGCCCCGCATCAGGTTGTATAAACCTTTGAAAAAATTCTGCACTTTTTCATCACCGGCGAGGTCGTGTTTGGTGTAGAAATTTCGCGTCCAGAGCACGGTACCAATCGAAACCACAAATGCGAGAACCAGCAGCAGATATTCAAACGCAGCATGTTCCGTCATGGCGTGATGGAGGTCGCGATTTTCAATCAGTCCATGAAACCATTTTTCGTTGAGAATGTGATAGTGTCCATGTCCGATAATATAAGGAAGCCCGAGATAACCGCCGATAATCGCCAATACCGCAAGAATCCAAAGCGGGATGGTCATGATGGCAGAACTTTCGTGGGGATGTTTTTCGTGCGGGAAACGCTCTTTTCCATTAAAAGTAAGAAAAGTAACGCGAGTCATATAAAACGCAGTCAGAACCGCAGTAAAGAGCGCGATACCCCAGATAAGGAAATAAAGCGGTCTTTCAAAGCCGTTAAAGAAGAGGCTGGATAGGATTTCGTCTTTGGAGAAAAACCCTGAAAGCAGCGGGATACCCGCAATGGCCAGGGTCGAAATCCAGAAAGTTTTACTAGTGGAGGGCATATATTTTGCCAGGCCACCCATCGTGCGTATGTCCTGAGGGTCTTTGACCGTATGCATGTGTTCCATGGCATGAATGACCGATCCCGAACCGAGGAACAGACATGCTTTGAAGAAAGCATGGGTCATAACGTGGAAAATCGCCGTAGTAAATGCCCCGGCACCCAATGCCATGAACATAAAACCCAGTTGAGAAACAGTAGAATAAGCGAGAACGCCCTTAATATCATTTTGAGCCACCGCAATAAAAGCTGCCAGCAATGCCGTGAGCGCGGCGATAATCACCACGAATGTCATTACTTCCGGGGCACCGAGGAAAATCGGATGAACACGGGCGATCATATAAATACCGGAGGTAACCATCGTTGCCGCGTGGATAAGCGCCGAAACCGGAGTGGGGCCTGCCATTGCGTCGGGAAGCCAGACAAACAGCGGAATTTGCGCCGATTTACCCGTAGCAGCAATAAAAAGCAGCAAAGCAATCCAGAAAGTATTATCTCCGAAATCGGTATGAATAATCTCGCTGAAGCTGAGGCTGGTAGTACCGCCGCCGGAAACCAACTGATTGAAAATCAACATCATTGCCACAATCATCGCAAAGTCGCCGATACGATTGGCGACAAACGCCTTTTGCGCTGCGGCGGCTTTAGCCATATCTTCATACCAGAAACCGATGAGCAGATACGAACAAACCCCTACCCCTTCCCAGCCAAGAAACATTACTGCCAGATTATCGCCGAGAATCAGGTTGTTCATTGAAAAGATAAAGAGATTGAGGTAGGCGAAAAATTTGTAATACCCCCGATCGCCGTGCATATAACCCACCGAATAGACATGGATCAGCGCACCGACGCCATTGACGATCATACCCATCAGAAGGGAAAGCTGGTCGAGGTTATAGGCAAATTTGATGTCCAGGCTGCCCGCCGTCATCCAGGTAAACAATTCGAAGTGAAAAGGTTCACCGTTAAACTGAAAAAAAGCAGCAAGTACCAGAAAAAAGGGAATCGCCACGGCAGACGTAGCGAGAAATCCTATCAGTTTTTCCCGCTCACGAAAAGCAGGGAAAAAGAATCCGCCAAGTCCGATTGCGGCAGAACTGATAATGGGGAGAAGAATGACCAGCCTTAGCAGAGTATCCATGTAGCTCGTTATCTAGGGTTCAAATGGAAAATCCAAAAGGACTACCATTTAAAAATGTTTACATTATTGATATCAATCTCAAGTTTGTTGCGGAAGAGGGCAATCACAATGGAAAGCCCCACAACGGCCTCCGCTGCCGCCACACACATAACAAAAAACACCAGCATGGAGCCGGTGGCGTTGTCGTGCATATTGGAAAAGGCAACCAAAGAAAGGTTTACGGCATTGAGCATCAACTCAATACACATAAAAACCACAATCCCGTTGCGGCGGGTGAGCACCCCGATTATACCGAGGGCAAACATAATCACACTAACCGCCAGATAGGAATAAATCGTCGGAGTAAGCATTCTATAAATTTAAACTAGTCAGAATAATTATGTTTTCTTGCTACCACAATCGCTCCGATCAGGGCGGCAATGAGAATAACCGATATCATTTCGAAAGGGAAAAGGAAATCGGTCATCATTTTTTCACCGATGGATTCCACTTTTCCGAAAGTAAAATCATTGTTTACTTCCTTATCGGCGAAAGACCGGAACACATAAATCATTTCTCCGATAAAGGCCAGTCCGAGGATAAAGGCAATTCCCCTTCGCATATCAAAGGAGTAAACCCCATGCTCATCCTGAAGATTCAGGAGCATGATTACGAAGAGAAAAAGTACCATGATGGCTCCGGCGTAAACCAGAATCTGAATTGCGGCGATAAACTCCGCATTCAGGGAAAGGTACAATCCGGCTATACTGAAAAAATTCAGGATAAGCGAAAGTGCTGCATAAATGGGGCTTCGGTTGAAAATAAGTCCCACCCCGCCGGCAATTCCTAATACGGCAAAAAGCCAGAAAAGTACCGTTTGAACAGATAAAGATGTTGCTTCCAATGATCTCTTAATTTGGGGGCGTAATATGGGAAAAAGGCTTATTTTATCAAAATATTCTCCTATAAATCCGAAAATTCCGATAAGTCTTCGGGTGTATCCACCGATTGGGACTCAGTAAAGGTAATTCCGACCCTTATCCGGTATCCCGCAGCCAGCCAACGGAGTTGTTCCAGCGACTCGGCCACCTCCAAGGGCGAAGCCTGCATTTGCGGCACGGCGAGTAAAACCTCCCGCCGAAAACCATAAATGCCAATGTGTTTGTGATAAAGGTTTTCAATCGTCTCGTTTCTAGGAAAAGGAATCACCGACCGACTGAAATACAGGGCGTTGCCCGCCCGATCCATCACCACTTTTACCAGGTTGGGGTTGGCGATTTTTTCCCGATCCACCAGCGGCAAGGCCAACGTAACGATGTCCGGAGCCGTTTTGTCCAGCAACATTTCTCCTACCTGATTGATTTGAGCCGGATCAATAAAAGGTTCGTCACCCTGAATATTGATAAAATACCCAAATTCTGCGTACTTTTGAGCGATTTCTGCCATTCGCTCTGTACCCGAAACATGTTTAGTGTCCGTCATTTCTACCCAACCGCCAAAACTCTGCACATGATTGTAGATTCGGTCATCATCTGTCGCCACGACAATACGACTAATAAGAGAAGCTTTCTGGCATTGCTCATACACTCTTTGGATCATGCTTTTTCCCCGGATTTCCACCAACGGTTTTCCCGGAAAACGACTCGACCCATAGCGGGCAGGAATAACTCCAAGTATCATATAGAATTTTTGAGCTTTAGAGGCGTTACGAAATTAATTAATCTGCGTATCTTGAATACCCACTCAAGGTAATAAATATAGTAGTGCTGAAAAGCGTTTGTTGAAATAATTAACAAAGTCCCCTGGTAATGAAACTGAATATTCTACTTTGTTGTTTTTTTGCCTTTTTCGTTTCAGTCTCCTCCCTTAAAAGCCAAACCCCTGAACGAAAAGCGACCATCCTTGACCACAAGGATCAAATCCGCATTCAAAAAGTGACCACGCTGAGCAGTCCTCATCGGGAAACGAATCTTTCGATTACTCCTGACGGGCAATTTTTGTTTTTTATGTCTCTGCGAGGCAGTCAGCCCTGGTCTCGGAGTTATATGACCTTTCGGGGAGATTCCGTTTTTGACGGAGACATCTGGTATTCACAGAAAATCAACGGGCGCTGGCAGCCCCCTAAAAGTATGCCTTACGGCATCAATACCGGTCAGGGGGAAGATGAACCCAATATCTCCGCCGATGGAAAAACCGTCTATTTCCAAAGCTGGAATACCGACTGGTTTCGCACCGGTGGACCTTACTACAAAGCCCGCTGCACCGATGGCAAAACCTGGGGCGAACGCGAGGGCCTCGGAGGAGGTATCACCGAGTTTTTCCGCATCATGCCCGCAACCGACGGCATGACGCTGGCTCCCGATGAAAAACGATTTGTCGTCGCCGCAGGCCCCGACTACGACGCCAATATGGACATCTATATGAGTAAACAGTCCACTTACGGCTGGACTTACTGCAAAAAATTACCCATCAGCACCACCGGCGACGATCGTTCGGTTTTCCTCGCAGCAGACGGCAAAACCCTCTATTTTGCTTCCGATGGTTACGAGGGTTTCGGAGGATTGGATATTTACAAAACAACCATCAACAGCGACGGTACATTTGGCGAAGTCATTAATGTCGGCGCTCCGTTTAATACCACCCGCGACGACTACGGATTGATCCTCACCGCAGACGGAAGCGAAGCCTATTTTGTAAGAGACGGCGATATTTATTTTGCCGATCTTCAACTCGCCGATGAAAGGATAAAACCCGATATCCCCGAATTTGTCCATACCCTCACCGGAACCATCCGCGACAGTGCCTCCTGGCGGGGCCTGACCTCCGAAGTCATCCTGCTCGATGCACGAACCAAACGAGTCGTGAAAAAAGTTACCACTACCCCGGCGGGAAAATATACCATGGAATTGCCCAATAAAAGCCGCGTATATGACCAGATTGTTGTGTGTGAAGGTTATCCCAATTCCCGAAGAACCATCACTACTGCCGTTAAAACCTACAACGAAACCTATCCTTCCAACTTCCTCCTGTCCAAATTGCCCGTAACAACCCAACCCGAACCACAGGTCATTGCCCAAAATCAGACACCGCTGCCGGAACCTCCGCAAAATCACCCTACCGAAGATGACCCGAAAGTACCGGTTATCTCCAAAGTAGAAGTAAAACCCCGATCCGTAGAAGAAAAACCCCAGGTCGTACAAAAACCCGTCGAAACCGTTGAACTAAGCGATCCCTACTCTTTTGAAGGAGTGGCGGAAAATAATCTTATCCTCCTGCTCGACGTTTCGGCGTCCATGCGCAAACCCGAAAAACTGCCCCTGTTAAAAGATTCTTTCAAAAAACTGCTGGAACACATGCGCCCTGAAGACCAGATTTCCATTGTGGTTTATTCCGGCGATGCCGAAGTGATTTTGGACGGAGTGTCTGCCGCCCGGCAAAAAACCATTAGCGACGCCATCGAAAATCTGCGCAGCGGGGGCGCTACCAAAGGGCGCACGGCTTTGCGGAAAGCCTATAATATTGCGATGGATAACTTCATCGGCGATGGAAACAACCGTATCATACTCGCCACCGACGGTTACTTTGAGGTCGAAGACCTGTATTCCACCGCCGAAAAAAACGCCAGCAACTCGGTTTACCTCTCCGTTTTCTCCTTTGGCAAACTCAATGACGAAAAAGTCAAACAATTGCAGACACTCGCGGAAAAAGGCGGAGGAAACTATGCCGGAATTACGGCGGAAAACGTAGATTTGGCCCTGCTTAAAGAAGCCAAAGCCGTAAGAAAAAAATAAGATGGAAATCAGAACCTTTCTCCACGATGAAATGGTGATTGAGGAAAAACCCTTTGTCCAGCAAATGCTTTTCCTCGCACTGGCTCTGGCCGGCATATCCCTTTGGATCGGCTCGGTCAAAGAATACGGCATTCAGGCCTGGTATCGGCTGTTTTATGTGGCAGGTATCCTGTTTTTTATCGCAGGTATTGTCGGTATTCTCGTTTCTGCCACCATCCGTATCCGGCTGGACAGAAAAAGTGGCCTCCTGACTATTTCCAAAACCAGTGGAACCTCTACCGTCATCACCTGCGAAATGCCCCTGGAAGAAATCCGCAGCGTCGAACTGGAAACCCTCACCAAAGGCGAAAAACAACTTTACCGCGTAGTGGTAAAAGGCAACGGAACCACAGGCATCCCTCTCTCCGAAAGAGCCGACGCCGATTTTGGCACACTCGATCAGGTGGTAAAGATGGTGCGGCGGTTTTTGGGGAAATAGGATTTTTCTATTGCACCACAAAGTTCGGACTGCCAAATCTATGAGTCGGGATCAAGTATATCTTTCAGGGAGTTATTCAGCCAATTCAATGCATTGAGGTCTTTTTTTGTATCGAAAGAAGATACAGGAGGATCATAATTCCCCGAAACTATCTGGATCGTAATTTTATCCCCTTCCCGGAGCGTTTGCTCCACCCAATTGACCAGTTTGAGGGTTGGCCCTTCTGTGCCCCCCACAATAATTTTGATCTGATCAGAAGTTTGTTCGGTATGTCTGACTACCTGGAGCATACAATTCAGGTGATACCGATCTGTTTTAAATCCGGCCCGACAAACAGGTTGACCGTTCAGCTTAATCTCTAATCCGTTAGTTTCCATATTTGCGAAAGGTTAAAACAATTCCTTGCACAGAACCTGTAAAAAGCAAAAACTAGTTGTCAAAAAGTTCTCTCCCTATATCCAATATGTCTTTGATCGAATGGTTTTCGAAATCAATGGTTGGAATGTTGGGATAGGTGTACGGGTGCAAAGGCAGATCGAAATTTCCGGAAACCACCTCGATCGTGATCTGATCGCCTTTCTGCAAAGCCTGTTGCAGCACCCAAACGATTGGTTTGAGGAATTCTCGTTCCATACCAACCACATTAATCTCCATCCGATCCGAAGATTGCCCTACTTTTCTAGCTAAGTCCAGCGCACAAACTAACACCGATTGACCAACATCAAATCCGGCTCGACAGAGGCGTTTATCATTAATTTTTATCTCAAAGCCAAGAGAATTCATAATTGAAAGTTGAATAACTAATTATCGAATCTTCAGCTAAGCCACACTCAATACTAGTGCCCACCGTGTGGATTATCACCTATTTGCACAATTTTGATACCGTTTTGGTCCACGACACTATGATTAATTATAATTATAGTTGGGATTGGGGGGCCAATTTCCGTACAGATTTCATAAATTAGCATGCAGAGTTTTCCAGATCCACCTGATGCTAAACAAGTCAAATATAAAGCGAGACATGTAAGACTGGTGTTACTGTTCGGTTCTCCGTCATTAATATATTCCTGATACTGTTCTTCAAAAAGGTCAAACGCCTCTTGGTCACTCAAGTTATCTAAATTGTACTCCTCATTTATATTATTCTCGATGAGAATCTGCTGGGATTTTAATTGGGCGAACTCATCACTCTCTGCATAAAGAGAATCCTCTTGGGTTTTGGTAGTTAGGTAAGCTAGTAAATTAAAATATCTTTCAAATAGTGAGTCTGGAGCAAATTGAATAGAATTGGATGGGGTGCGGGCAAATACAATAGCTGTATTATCATGATTTGCAACTTCTCTATCTACTGTGGTATTATCAGAACATTTGACTTTCGTTTTGTATCTGATATTCTTTGATTTTGCATTTTCGGCTTCTCCTGCCTGAGTATCGCCTAAAGAAAGTACCAAGCCTACGCAAAGGAAAGCAAGGATTCTAAAATAACTCACAAGCTTTTTATTGTTCAGAATATCAGGTCTCTCGCGGAGTTTATCTATGAGAGAGAGAGCATTTCGTTACTAAGATTGAATAATTCATAGGATTGTGATTTTTGATGGTTTATAATACCTGTAATATGGTAAACAAAAACCACAAACACAAACTTTTGCACAAAAAATAACAAATTAATCTATCATACAAGTATAATATTGTTATATATAGTCAATTGAAGTATTTTTATATGCCGGAACTACTTTATCTGCAAGATCGAAAATCCCCACACCACCTTTGCGGCTTCGCCTCTCCTCTCCCTCCAGATGGATCAGATCCCACTCAAAGGTGGCATATAGGCCCGCCGGATTGGGATACACTTTCAGTTTATAATATTCAGACCGGATCAGATCACGGGCGTTGAGACGGGGATCGGCTCGCCGGGTGTTGTAACCTTCTTCCGATGCCGGCAATAAGGCAAAAGAAAAGTACGTGTTTTTGCATGTATATTGGGTTTTAGTGATGGCTGGGTGTGGTTGAGAACGGGTTTTTGTAAGATAGGGGAATTTATTGGAAGGAAGAAGAAGTGTCAAATAAAAAAAATCCCCCCTTCACAGGGAGGATTTTCATCGTTTCACATTGTGCCCGAAGGCGTATTTTTACATATTCCGAATGATTTCGTCGCCAAATTCGGAGCATTTGAGTTTGGTGGCTCCTTCCATCAAGCGGTGGAAATCGTAGGTTACATTCTTTTTGGCGATCGAAGTTTCGATGCCTTTGATGATCAGGTTAGCGGCTTCCTGCCAGCCCATGTGTTCCAGCATCAGGACTCCGGAAAGGATGACCGAACTAGGGTTTACTACGTCAAGGTCGGCGTATTTGGGTGCGGTGCCGTGAGTAGCCTCAAACAGGGCGTGGCCGGAGATATAGTTGATGTTCGCTCCGGGAGCGATACCGATACCGCCTACCTGTGCGGCGAGTGCGTCGGAGAGATAGTCGCCGTTGAGGTTGAGGGTGGCAATCACATCAAATTCCATCGGACGGGTAAGCACCTGCTGAAGGGCGATGTCGGCGATAGCGTCTTTAATGATAACTTTGCCCGCTTTTTCGGCAGCGGATTGCTCGGCGTTGGCGGCATCTTTGCCGCTTACGGCCGTGGTGCGGTCGTACTGCGCCCAGGTATAGACCTGATCTCCAAATTCGCGTTCGGCGAGTTCATAACCCCAGTCACGGAAAGCACCTTCGGTGTATTTCATGATGTTCCCTTTGTGAACGAGGGTGACGGATTTGCGTTTGTGTTTGATCGCGTATTCAATCGAAGCGCGAACCAGCCTTTCGGTACCGGTGCGGGAGACGGGTTTGATACCGATACCCACTTCGACGGTGGAGGACTCCGGCGCGCCGATGGAGCGGTTAAACTCATTGATTTGTTCTTCGGAGCCGAAGCGGATTTTGGCAAAATCCTCGGGGAACTCTTCGCGGATAAAGTCGAGCAGCCTTTCCGCTTTTTCGGTTCCGGCTTTGGCCTCAATCCCGGCGTAGATGTCTTCGGTATTTTCACGGAAAATGACCATGTCCACCTGCTCTGGGCTTTTGACGGGCGAAGGAACCCCTTCAAAATACCTTACGGGGCGAAGGCAAACATAGAGGTCGAGTTTCTGACGGAGAGCAACGTTGAGCGAGCGAATACCTCCGCCGATAGGTGTAGTCAGCGGGCCTTTGATAGCAACGAGATACTCATCAATATCGTCAACCGTCTGCTGAGGCAGCCAGTCGCCGGTTTCGTCAAATGCTTTTTGACCGGCAAGGACTTCTTTCCATACGATTTTCTTTTTACCGCCGTAGGCTTTTTCTACCGCAGCATCAAACACGCGCACGGAAGCGTGCCAGATGTCCGGGCCGGTTCCGTCGCCAATGATAAAAGGGATTACCGGACTGTCCGGTACAGAGAGTTTTCCGTTTTTGATGGTAATTTTATCTCCAGCCATAACAAATTTATTTTTTGGAGGGTGAGTATTTTTAATTATGGCTGCAAAAGTAAATAAATAATATGGGATTATGAACCCGTGACGAGATTCTTATTCAATGACTTTTGTCGTTTTACATCCTGCCAGGCATCATATCCAAAAGCAGAAACCGACAGCAGGATCATTATTAATCCAAAAAAACCCAGTCCGAGGAATAAACCGATACCCAGGTGCAGGGAAATAATGCCTGCGAGCCAAAAAACCCGCACGCGAGGAATCCACATTCCGATGAAGTAAAACGTTTCCACAATCATTGTAAACCAACTCAGCAGCATGGCAATCCAGGGATAGCGGGCCAGCCAGGTGAGGTCAAACTGTCGGAAGTCGGGCTGTACGAGCGAACGCCAGAGCACATTTCCGTCCCACCATTCGGGCGCGAGCATTTTTTCATACCCGGCAGAGAGATAGGCCATACACAAATGAATCTGAAGCACCCGCAGGGAAAGCGTAACGTCCCAGGTGGGTTCACCGGAAACTCTTCCCTGTCGGCGGTCGAGCGAAAATGCTTTGGCCACCGGCATAATCATCAGGTAAAAAAAGGCGATTTGAAGGAAAATATCCACCCCATACATAAAAGTCGGGCTGGTACTCATCATCGCAAAATGGCAAAGCCAGGCCAAAATGGCCCAAATGCGGGTAAACCAGCCGAGCAGTAGTCCCGTAGCCGATGCCATATACACCCAGAAAAACCCCTTTACCACCTGATCTTCGGTCCAACCTGTAAAACTCAGCCAACCGTGGATGACCGAAAGATGGAGGTTCCAGTCCTGATTGAGTGCGTGGGAAATTTCCCACTGAATCCATCCTTCTTTTCCAAAAAATGCCAGCCAGTCGGGATACCAGAAGGCCGCCTGCACAATGGCAAAACCTGCAATCAAAATACGAAATATCCCCAATGGAGCGGGATCGTGAGGTTCACTAAAAAAGACGATGGCTTTTTCCCGGAATTGCTGAAAATTTATCATTGTCACTCGCTAATTGAGTACAAATTCGGTATTGTAAAATTCCACCACTTTTACCGTATCACCCTTTAAAAAATCCTTCATCGAAGGGTAACGGATGCTCCGCATGATATAATTGACTCGCCAGCCCTTTTGATGAATATTCAAAAGTCTTACTGCCGCTGAACGAGCGCACAAATCCTGAAACACACTGTCGGCAGCTGTATGAACTTTAAAACCGTAAAACCGGTTGGCCGATTCGCTATTGGAGGCAAAAAACTGAAAATCTTCGAGGGTGGAATAATGCACGATATTTCCCCCATCCTCAAGGATATTAACCTCTACTTCGGTGCTTTTGCCCACATCCGGAGAAAAGAAACCGTATTGCCAGACCGAATAGTTGAGACTGCTGAGGAAGGCCAGCGGTTTTTCGAGAATTCCTCCGTGAACCCAACTGTCAATCCCATGAAAAATCACCACGCCAATGAGGGTGAGGTGAATAAATGCGAGCGTATAGATCAGTTTTTTCATGATTTCAATAGTCGGAAATCCTTTACAAAAACACAAAAGGATGTGTACATTCCTGTTACACATCCTTTGTAATTTTTTCTAAAGCAGCGGTTATTTGTACTTAGCCATGATATTATTCAACTTCAGGGCTTTTTCTTTTCCGATCACACTCACGAGGTCGGAATTACCTACGGCAAGTACATAAATAACGTCATCCCCTTCTACCACAAATACAATCCATCCGGCAGCTTCAGCGGGGTTTGTGATTCTTTTCACTTGCTGGAGGTCTTTCATTGCGACAGTTCTATTGCCGAGGGTTTCGGCTTTGTTGTTGAACTGTAAGCGGTACTTACTGGCATCCACGCCTTTGAAAATCTCTTTGATGGCAGCTTTGTCGGCGGCAGAGATACCTTTGCGGGCAGTAGTGGTCGTTCTTTGAGCGGTGGCGGTCAACACCAGAAAGCTCAAAAACAGGGTAAGAAAACTCAGTTTCAGTAATGTGCGTGATTTCATAATGGCAAACATTAAATTAAGGGTTTGAAAGAAGTAATAAGTAATTCCAATACTAAGAACGATAAATTTACAGGAAAATTACCAATTACACACCCGTCAACTGAGACATTTTTCGGATTCCGGCGGGGAATCAATCGCGTTTTCCCAGTTTTACTGTAGCCTTCATTTTTTTACCTCCCCGGATAAAAGTTATTTCCACCTTGTCGCCCGGATCGTAACTCCGGATGATCGCCGACAACTGTTTATCGTTTCCAATGCGTTCTTTTTCGATCATTACGATAATATCGCCGGAGCGAAGCCCCGCTTTTTCGGCGCCACTGTCCCGAGTCACACCGGTGACACGCACACCGCCACTTTCATCGTTAGACATGCTGATGCCCATAAACGCGCGGGAGCGGTCGCTGTCGGATTCAGCGTCGCTGTCAGAGTCCCAATCTGTGTCGGAGTCCCAGTTGAAATTAAAATTCATGTCTTTCCCCATTTTATCGCCGGGGGCAAAAACAAAACGGTCTCCACTGTCAGGCGAAAAAAACAGCCGGACATCTCCTTTTCCGATAAACATGGAATCCGAAAAACCTTCCGTAGAAAACCATTTTAAATCGGAATTTTCATCGCTTCCGGTACTTTTTTCCCGGATGATAATGGTTTTGTCCAAAGACTGCGTTTCGGCAGAACCATTTAAGCCCAGTTCATTCAGAATGATATTTACATCATTCGCAGATTGGATGGTAAGCGTAGTGTCTATTTTAATTTCCTTACCGTTTACATCGCCTTTGATGCGGATTGTGACTGATTTAAGGGTATCCTGCGCAAATGTTTGGCAAAATAACAAGGTTATCAGAAGAAATAGAGAGTAGTTTTTCATACGGAATTCGGGTTAATATTTTGAAAGGACAAGATTTTAGAAGTTTCGTTGCATCTGTGAATGCGAAAAATTTTCTTACTTTCCGCAAAAGTATTCAAGTATGGAAGCGAGACGAACCTTTCAAGAACTTTTATTTGACAAAATAAAAGAGATTATTCCCTCTCACGAGTCATTGCCCAATTATATCACCGATGTATTGGACATAGGAGTAGATGGGGCGTATCGACGAATCCGGGGTGAAACCCCACTGAAAATTGACGAAATCATCAAGCTAAGTTCCGCTTTCCGAATTTCATTGGATGAACTCACGCAGGAAATGTATGCCGAAACGGTCGTTTTTCATCCGGCAGGGCTGAGCGAAGCCAAACTCGATTTTGAGGCCTATCTACAAAACTTGCTCGACATCCTTACCCAAATTCACCACCGAAAAGTATCTCAGGCACTCTTTTCCGTAAAAGACATACCCGTTTTTCATTTGTTTCAGATTCCGGAACTCGCGCTTTTTAAAATGTTTTTCTGGCGAAAAACCATTTTTAATGCCCCGGAATTGGAAAGCGAAATCTTTGAGTTGAATGTCCGCAACGAAAAAGAAAAAAGGTGTATAGACCTTTGTTACCGGATTGCCGAAAAATATTCACTCATTCCCACAACGGAAATATGGAATTCAGAGACCGTGTCTTCTTTTATTAAACAAATCGGCTATTACGTGGACGCAGGACTTTTTCGAACCCCCAACGACGCCCTTATTCTTTGCGAGAAAGTAGAACATTACTTTACCCATCTGAAACGGCAGGCCGAACTGGGTTATAAATTTATGATTGATAACCCACCACAGAACCGGGTTGAGAATTTCAATTTTTACTACAATGACCTTGTCCTCAATGACAATACCATTGTGCTGAAGTATGAAGAAACGTATGAAGCCTTTATCATTTTTCACAATACCGAATACCTTCATACCACCAACCAGGCTTTTTCCCGGAAACTGGCTCAGGGTCTCGAAAACAGCACCCGCAAATCCGAGCTTATCAGCAAAGTAGCAGAACGCGCGCGAAACCGCTTTTTCAACGAAATATTCGCACGGATAAGTGAATTGAAAAAATCCATCCGATAAATCCTCCCCTACTCCGGAAATAATTTCCGGGATTCTGTTATCTTCGCCTTTACAATACTATCACAATGAAAAAATTAGCACTTTTTACAACAGTTTGCCTCGCTTTTGTATGTACCAGTTGTCTGAACATTGTCGAGGAAATTTTCCTCAAAAAGGATGGCTCTGGTTCATACACGGTGTCGGTGGACATGAATGAGATGATGAACATGATGCAGGGTCTGATGACCCAGGAGCAGATGGGCGAAAATGATATGTTTAGCCAGATGGATTCCACCATTCAGGAGACACTGGTCCAACTGCGTCAGGTGGATGGACTGAGCAATGTAAGCCACAAAGCCGAAGGTTATAAATTTTCCATTTCCTACGATTTTACCAGTGTAGAAGCACTCAATAACGCTACCAAAAACGGAAGCGTAACCCCCGGCATGGATTTTAACTCCTCCAGTTCGGATAATTTTACCTGGTCTAAAGGCCTTTTTGAAAGAGCTAACCCTCCCCTCGGCGATCTGATGGAAGACGAAGAATTTGCCGCAAACTTTGAAATGGCCAAAATGTTTATGAGCGGAGCTTCTTACAAAACCATTTACCATTTGCCCGGAAAAGTATCCAAAATGGAAAATGAAAAAGCGCGCCTCTCGCCCGACAAAAAAACGGTTACCCTTGATGTACAACTCGTTGAAGTACTCGAAGGAAAATCCTTCCTCGGAAACAAAGTGAAATTCAAAGGGAAATAGGTTCTCCGATTTTACGGAATAATTCAATAACTTGGCCGGCCTAACACCTGCCCGATGAAGTTAATGGTTCTTCCCAAATATATTACTACGCCGTCATTTTGGCATTTTCCCCTGGTTTTCTCCGCTTTTTTCTTATTTACCGGCTGTAACGATAAGGAAAAAGAGCCTCCGCAAAACCTCCCCTCAACGATACCCCAACCGGTCTTCGAACGAGTACCTTCGTCGTTTTCGGGGATAAAATTTCAGAATTCCCTGCCGGAAAATGACGAGATGAATATTCTCGCTTATGAGTACTACTACAACGGGGGAGGAGTCGCCATCGGAGATGTAAACGGAGATCAGCTTCCGGACATTTTTTTCACTGCCAATATTGTTTCGAATCGCCTGTACCTCAATCGCGGCAACCTTCAGTTTGAAGAAGTGACCAAAGCCGCAGGCATCGTCAGCCGCCCGGGCTGGAAAACCGGCGTAGCTATGGCCGACGTAAACGGAGACGGTGCGCTTGATATTTACATCTGCCGTTCCGGCAACCTCGATGAAGCAGGCCGCGCCAATGAACTTTTTATCAATAACGGCAACGGAACTTTTACCGAAAAAGCCGCCGAATACGGCCTTGCCGACCCCGGTTATTCTACGCAGGCTTCGTTTTTTGATTATGACCGCGACGGCGATCTGGATATGTACCTGCTCAACCACGCCGTAAAACCCGACTTTAACCTCACAGTTGCCGCTGTAAAGTCCCAGCGCCACCCCTTTTTTGGCGACAAACTCTTTCGCAACGACGGCAATAAATTTACCGATGTCAGCGCTGCCGCCGGAATCAAAGGCAATCCCATTGGGTTTGGCCTCAGTGTAACCATCGGCGATCTGAATCTCGACGGATGGCCCGATATTTTTGTGGCAAACGACTATACCGAGCAGGATTACCTTTACATCAACAACGGTAACGCAACCTTTACCGAAAAACTATCTTCCGCATTTGCCCATACCTCCCACTTCTCAATGGGTTCGGATATGGGAGACATCAACAACGACGGGCTTCCCGACCTCATGGTGCTTGATATGCTGCCGGAAGACAACTACGGCCAAAAAATACTCAAAGGCCCCGACAATTACGACCGGTATCAGGAACAGGTCTCGCAGGGTTTTTACCATCAGCAGATGCGCAATACCCTTCAGGTAAATCTGGGCAACGGCCATTTCAGCGAAATCGGACAGTTGGCAGGTCTTTCCAATACCGACTGGAGTTGGTCTGCATTAATGGCCGATTTTGACAATGACGGAGACAAAGATATTCACATTACCAACGGTTACTACCGCGCCAGTACTCACCTGGATTTTGTGAAATACATTTACCCCGAAGCTCTCACCCGCGCACAACAGGCCGGAGTAGCGCTTAGCGATGGCACAATCTCCCAAGAAATGCCGCAGATTTACGTAAGCAATTATGTTTTTTCCAACGAAGGGAATTTTCAATTTGCCAACCGAACCCGCGAATGGGGAATCGAAAAACCCAGTTTTTCCAACGGAGCCGCTTACGGGGATTTGGACAGGGACGGAGACCTTGACCTTGTGGTCAATAATATCGGAGAAGATGCCTTTATTTACCGAAACCTGACCCGAGACCGAAAAGAAGGGCATTTTCTGAGAATCCAATTTGAGGGCAGCGAAAAAAACCGAAGGGGAACCGGAGCAGTTGTTTCCCTAAAAACCGGAGAACAGATCCAGTCGCAGCAACTTATTCCGGTAAGAGGTTATCAGTCGTCGGTTGAACCTGTTCTCCATTTTGGCATCCCGACCACTGCTTCGAGCAGCGAACTGACCGTTACCTGGCCCGATGGAAAAACCCAGTTTCTTAGCGAAGTACCTTCCGACACCCTTATCACGCTGTTTTACCGCGATGCGGTCACCCCAACTACGACAAAACTGTCCCCCGATGCTGGTTCATTTTTCTCAGAAACTACCGTTCCCGGTCTGAGTTTCCGCCATTTGGAGGATAGTTATGTTGATTTTAAGCGCGAGCCGTTGCTCCCTCACATGTTTTCCCGAATGGGGCCTTGCCTCGCCACGGGTGATGTCAACCAGGACGGAAGAGAGGATATATTCGTCGGAGGTGCGGCGGGACAGGCCGGAAAAATTTTCATTCAGAACCCCAATGGTACTTTTTCCTCCAAAGAACTTCCCGGCAGTGAATACGAAGATACCGATGCGTGTTTTTTGGATATCGAAGGGGACGGCGACGCAGACCTCTACGTGGGCAGCGGAGGCAGCAGTTTTCCCGAAGGAGATCCCCGGTATCAGGATCGGCTCTATATGAATGACGGAAGAGGGAGTTTTTCCCTTAACAAAGAGGCGATTCCCTCCTTTACGGTGAGTACAGGCTGTGTTCGCACCGCCGATTTTGATGGAGACGGAGATAGCGACGTTTTTGTGGGAGGACGGGTTATTCCGGGCCGTTATCCGTATTCCCCTGAAAGTTTTTTATTGAAAAATGAAGGCGGAAAACTGCGTAATGTTACCACAGATTTTGCCCCTGAACTTTCCCATACCGGAATGATTGCCGACGCCGCTTGGGCTGACCTGAACGGTGATCAGAAACCCGATCTGATTCTGGCAGGAGAGTGGACGCCTATATCCATTTTTATCAATATCGGAACCCGATTGGAAAATAAAACAGCGGATTATGGGTTAAACCAAAGCAATGGATGGTGGAACCGGCTCGTGGTTGAAGACTTGGACGGCGACGGCGACAGTGACATTATCGCGGGCAATCGCGGGCTGAATGCCCAGATGAAGGCATCTATACCGCAGCCTGCCTCGGTTGTGGTGAAGGATTTTGATGGAAATGGCACCGTTGACCCGATTTTGTGTTCTTATATTCAGGGGAAAAATTATCCCGTTGCCACGCGCGACGAATTAATAAGTCAACTGCCGTTTTTGAAAGGAAAATTCCTTCGGTATGAAACCTATGCAAGGGCTACCCTTTCCGACGTTTTTGCTCCCACAGAATTGGCGGGTGCGTTAGAACTAAAGGCCTACACATTTTCCACTTCCTGGTTTGAAAACACGGGAGAAGGCAAATTTGTCTCCCACGACCTGCCGGTTGAGGCGCAGTTCTCTCCGGTTTTCGGTCTTCTGTTTCAGGACTTTAACGGAGACGGTAAAAAAGATATTTTGGCAGCGGGAAATTTTCATCCGGTAAGAGCAGAGTCCGGAAGAATGGATGCCGGTTATGGGCAGTTATTTCGCGGAGATGGAAAAGGAAATTTTGAGACCGTGCCTTTAGCGAAAAGCGGGTTTTTTGCGCCAGGAGACATAAGAAGTATGAAAACCGTCAGGGTTTCCGGAGGAAAGCAGATTTTCGTGATGGGTACGAATGATGGAAATTTGAAAATTTTTGAAGCCTCCCATTTCACAAATCCCATGTAATAATCACTTTTATTTAGATTTTTGAATTATATTTTTGTTGGATAAAATTGTAATTGAATTTTATCTAAATAAAAATATATGCCTCACCGGGAAGACTTGCCCTTTTTGCTGAAGTTATTAGAAGATGAATCACCCGTAGTCAAAACCCAGGTATGGGAAGCCCTGCGCAGTTTTGGTCCGCGACTGGATCAGGAAGTAATTCCTTTTTTAATCGGAATGGAGCCGGAAATCGTGGAGAAAGTACGAGAAGTATGTGAAACCCTGCGGTCAGATGAATTTGCCGCCACCTGGCTGGAATGGTTGGACATGGAAGATGAAAAAGAAGCCCTCGAATATGTACTGATTCGGCTGGTTTTATTTGAAAATGGGTCTGTGGCGTATTCCATTCCTTCGATTCTGGACAACCTGGCAGCAGAATTTCACCGCGCCGGAATACCTGCAACTGCCGCCAACCTCATGGAGTTTCTGTTTCAACGCAAGGGTTTTCGTTCTCCGGGATTGGATGACCCTAACAATCCGCACGACAATCTTTTGTTTGTACTCAAAAATCATCAGGGGAGCCAGATAGCCCTTTCCTGCCTCGCGATATTGGTCGGAAAACGCCTGGGAATCAATCTTGGCGGGATCAATATTCAGGGCAATTTTATGGCCATCAGCTTTGAAAATGAAAATATGGCCATGTTCAATTCCTTTAATATGGGCAAACCTCTTGCCCGAGCGTCCATTATGTATATTGAAGAAGCCTTCCGGAGGAATCAGCTTGCCCCTTTTCAGTTGAAGGCCAAAGTACACGAGATTGTCACCCAGGTTCTAAAGAATGCCATTGATAGTCATCAGAAAAAAAATAAGCCGCAGGAAGTAAAACAATATATTTCGCTTTATCGGGAGCTTTTGCACGAACTAAAAACCCGGAATATGGTGGGATAAATACTTAGAATATTTGACAATCCGGCGTGCAACGACGCGCCTCCAGAATAAAATTTGAGGGGTTTTGCCGTTTGGCTACCGATATTATGGCCCTCCGGGCCTTGTTTCTGAGACACGCTTTTTCGTGCCGAAGGCATAAGGCCCGGAGGGCTACGGTTTCTACGTATCTTTACGTCTTTTTAAGACGCGGGTGGCCCAGGCAATTTTCTCAAAATCCTCCAAGCCTCGTTTCATCGTTATGGGGCCTGGGGGCCTTTGCGAGGCATAGCCTTTCCATCCGCCCATTCGAGCAATGACCCAAGCGGCCCAGGCCAAACTCGTAGGGTCGTGGGGATTGGTCTGTTTTTGTGTTTTTCCGGTGTAGGCTTCGTTCAGTGCTTGGAGCAGGGATTGCTGCTCCGGATCAAATAGGGTTTCCAGGGGGGTGAAGGTCTTTCCGTCCCGGGCCAAGGTCAACTGCAGGGCCTTTGCGGAGGTGGTAATAGCCATAATGGTTTGATTTTTAAGGGACTGTAACGTGTTGAGTTGCAGGTCTTCGATTCGTAAGCCCTGTTTTTTGAGCACGCGAAAGAGTTGTTCGATGAACCAACGGGCTTGATAGGCCTCCACGACCTGCCAAGCTTGTTCCTCGGAATCTACCGACCAAGTACTCAGCAGTCGCCAATGGATCGGTGCTTCGCCTTCCGGGACGGTATCGGGCGCTTCCTGGGCCTCTACCACATAGATCGGGCGTGTCAGGAGGGGCGTCGGACGGGTTAACCCACGGGGTAAGGCAAGGGATACTTTTGCATAGCGTACCCCGATAGCCGCCGTTCGCTCCTGACGCTGAACCGATTTGCCGTGGGTCTTGCTGTAATGATTGAGTGCCCGGATCGGAGTGGGACGCCTCGGACTCCAAGGCAAGGCCGCCAGTACGTCGGTCAAGCGTTTGTCGCTCGGCTTTCCCCCTTCCCTTACCTGACGGTTTTCGCGGGAACGCCAAAGGGCTTCCGAAGTTCCCTCCCCCAATATTCGCGTCAAAATTTCATACTTGTCACTCCCTTGATCCCTGACAAAGGTGAGTCGGCGACTCCCTTGTAATTGTGCTTGGCAGTTCGACGCGCCCAAGGCCCAAACAAAGGATTCTTGCGCCTCCAGCGGAAGTTTACGCCGGGCCGTACGGGCTTGCTGATTCACCTCCTTCGGGTAGGTGTTCAACGGGCGATGGGAAAGCACGATGTCGCCCAGCCCGAGCAAGGAGCACGTGTCTCGGTCGATTAGCAAAGAACAATGGGCCGAAAAGCCGGGCGTATCATTGTCCTCAATCACCCCCAGTTGGGCTTGCCAGTAGGCCTTACGCTTACGTTTGGTGCGAAAACCGATCGACGTTTGGTCCTGAATGACTAAGAGATCCTTGCCTTGCACCTCGGCACGATCCCGGCGAATGTTCGCATAAATTAACTCCGGAGGCGTAACCTTCGGATTGCTTAAAAATCGGTAGTAGCTCGATTGTTCCTTTTTGGCTTTGCTTAATTGATTTACTACCGCACTTTGTTGGCGACACATCCTTGTGAGCAGTTCTTGGTGTCGAATCGCTAAGCGTTTATCCCCAAACGAATGGCGATACCGCTGACCCGAAGCCAACCCCGGCGCAAAGTCCGAACTGCTTTCGGCTGAGAAAATACGCGTTCCTAGCATATCTTTTTTGTAAAGATACGTAGAAACCGTAGCCCGTTAGGGCCGCAACGTCGGTAGCCATCGGCGCCTCTCTTAATTTTTACTAATTGCGATGCGCCGAAGGGCGGGTAATGATGACTGGGACTTTGTACCTCCGAAGACCCTTTAATGTCCACTTAAATCACCGTTTTTCCCGTTTCAGTAAGTTTGTTTTTGTAAGAGGGGTAAATGAAGGCAATTTACCACCACACAACACCACCTGTTTTTCAACAATCAAATGAAACAACAGGATTATGAATTTCAAAAATTTACCTCTTGCG
Organism: Bacteroidia bacterium; assembly: GCA_033764335.1. GTDB lineage: Bacteria > Bacteroidota > Bacteroidia > J057 > J057 > JAGQVA01. The sequence goes on from JANRJC010000036.1 coordinate 176,190, forward strand.
CTTTTCTTGCTAGCGTTTTTTCCAGGATTTGTCCTTGCTCAACCACAATGGACACCCCAGCAATCCCACACCGGGGAAGACCTGGAGGAGATATTTTTTGCCAATCCACTGACGGGCTGGGCATTTGGGGAAACTGACGGCGGACAGACGGGCAACAATATCCGCCACACTACCGACCAGGGTATCAACTGGCTTTCGCAGGGCATCGGGCAGGAAAACGCGGAAGTCAACGCTGCGTGGATGTTTGACACCCTTTCGGGTATCGTCGTGGGTCGCCATTCTCCCGACCACAATGAGGGGTTGATCGCCCATACCGCCAACGGCGGGATTAGCTGGCAGGTGGACATTTCAACCTTTGAAGAAGAACTTACCGACATTCATTTTCCCGATCCGCTACATGGCTGGATTGCGGGAAGTGAGGGTTTTATTGCGTTTTCTTCGGACGGCGGACTCACCTGGCAAAAACAAAACACCCCTACCGACCGCGACCTCTACGGAATTTATTTCTCCGACAATACAAACGGCGTCGCCGTCGGCGACGATGGGACGGTACTCCATACCTCGGACGGAGGCCAAAACTGGCAAAAGGTGAGTTCTGGAACAGACCGCGACCTGGCTGCTGTAACTTTTTCCGGCACCAACCGCGTCTGGGCTGCCGGTGACAACGGCAAAATCATCGCTTCCACCGATGGCGGCCTCACCTGGGCCTCCCAAAACAGCGGCACGGGCCGCGACCTGGCAGACATTGATTTTGTCAATGACTCCTCCGGATGGGCCGTCGGTGATGAAGGAACGGTAAGACATACTACCGATGGCGGACAGACCTGGGCTGCGGAAAACAGCGGAACCAGCAGAGATATACGATCGGTATATATGGTCGCCGATACCTGCGGCTGGTTTTGCGGCGATCATGGGATCATCTTCATCTATAAACCGGTGGTATGCACGACGGTTGCCGCTTTTGGCATGTCGGTGGATACCCTCGATCTTACCACCGGCAATACGGTGAGTTTTAGCGACAGCAGCCAGAATGCCAGCAGTTGGCTTTGGAATTTTGGAAATGGAAATACGAGTAATATTCAAAGCCCGACGGATAGTTTTCCGATAAGTGGAAACTACCTCATTCAACTGATTGCCTCCGATGGAATATGTAGTGATACCGCCGTTCAAACCCTGGTGGTGGTGGACTCATTGGGAATGAATTTGATCGCGTTGCCCTTTCACGTGCTTGTATTTCCCAATCCGGTGTCCTATCAGGCAAAAATAGATATTGTCAAAATAAAACCCTCTACACCGGGTGGAGATTTTACGCTGATCCTTTTTGATATGGCGGGAAATATTTCGCGGATTCAGCCCTTTTTGCCCGAGGATGGGTATATGATCGAAAAAAACGGATTACCTTCTGGTCTCTATTTCTACCGTATTATCAACCCGGCGGGAGAGGCGGTTTCGGGAAAGATTGTTTTCGAATAGGCATCCCCCATGCCTGAAAGACAGGTTGTGTTGTTCGGTAAGGCAGGAAACCTACACGGTTTATCTGTCTTACCGTCTTTTTAGAGCACAAGGTTTTTCACCACCGTTTTCATTTGCGGTTCGTGTTCAAGGATACTGCGGGTAAGTTGAAACTGGTTGCGGCAGCGGTGGAGATTGTGCTGAGGGTGGTGAATTTTATAATAAACATCCCCCATGAGGTAATCCGTAAGAAACCGAATGCCCATGATCATGGTAATGAGTTTGGCGCCAAAAACCAGGTTTTCGGTTTCGATGGGCAGGAGAAACTCACCGGCAGAGGCGAGATAACCTTCGGTAAGCGCGGCAAAAATATCCATTCGGAGATAGACCTTAGAGAGATCGGTTTCGTCTTCGGGTGAAGGGCTGGTAAAGGTGCGCACCATATCGCCAAAGTCATAAATCACCGAACCGGGCATAACCGTATCGAGGTCAATGACACAGATTCCATCCCCGGTAGAAATGTCGAGCAGTACGTTATTGATTTTGGTGTCGTTGTGAGTTACGCGCACCGGCATCACGCCGGAGCTGAGCATGTCCAGGATAGAAAGCAACTGCGGTTTGAGTTGCAGGGCAAAATCCACTTCCGGCTGTACCTCGGCGAGGCGGTTGATCGGGTTTTCGGAAATAGCTTTTTCGAGGTTTTCATAACGCCAGCCGATGTGATGAAACTGCGGCAGAGATTCTCCGATCATACTGGCCGGGAGGTCGGAGAGATACCGTTGAAATTCGCCGATGGCGTAAGCCGCCTGATAGGCTTGGGCGGTTGATTCCACTTCGTCCACGGCGACAGTGCCCTCGATGAAAAGAAATACCCGCCAGAAATTTCCCTGCCGGTCCTGATAGAAAGAAGCTCCGTTTGAGGCGGGAATGACCGTCATACAACGACGAGAGATGTCGGGCATACGATATTCGACGAGCCGACGGCGAAGATGTTCACAGACACGAGCGATATTGTCGCAGACCATTTTGGTGCGGGTAAAAACCTCATGGTTTACCCGTTGGAGGATATAACGAACGGGAATTCCCGCTTGGGAGAATTCCGCCAGCCAGGTATCATGGATATGACCTGAGCCATAAGGTCGGGCCGAGATAAAATCGCCATAGATGGCGAAATGTTCCAGGATTTTCCGCAGATGAAATTCCGCCGTTACACCCATAATTTTTCAGGATAATCACCTTTTGCAACCAGATCCCTAATTTTGCCCACTACGATCGGACGGTCTTCCTTGTAGGTTACCCCAAACCAGGTAGCGTCTGAACTTAATACTTTGACCGATCCCCGGCCTTCATTGATCATCCGGCTAAGAATGGAAGGGACATAAAACTCCGATTTGGGATTAAATCCATTTTCACGGATAAAAGAAGTAAAATATTCTTCTGCCAGTGGAAACAAAGCCGGAGTAAACCCAAACATATTCATGGAAACAATGGTATCACCCGGGAGAATGACTTCCGTTTCTCCTTCCTGATAGACGATATGATCGCCGGAAACCCCAATTTTTGTTCGCTCGGTAACCGTCAGGAGGTAATTATTTTCATCACTGACACATACTCCCCGAGAGACGAACCCGTGCTCCGAAAGCGTGTTTTCCAATTTATATCCTACCATACAAAAAGTAGGCTGAGTAATATCGAGACTGACGAGGTAATTGGCCATGGTTTCAAAAGCCTCTTTGCCATAAAAGTCATCGGCATTGATCATGGCAAAGGGTTCTTTGATTGCGTCGTGAGCCACGAGAACGGCCTGGCCTGTGCCCCAGGGTTTTACCCTTTCGGGGGTGTAGGACAATCCTACGGGTACGTACTCAATTTCCTGAAGGACATAATCCACTTCGATTTGAGAAGAAAATTTTCCGGAAAAGCTGTCTTTAAACTCCTGTTCAATACTTTTTCGAATGACAAAAACGACTTTGCCAAAACCGGCGCGGATGGCGTCATAGACCGAGTAGTCAATTATCGTCTCTCCGTGAGGCCCCAGGCCATCAATTTGTTTTAAACTTCCATATCTGCTTCCAATACCTGCGGCAAGGATGAGGAGGGTTGGTTTCATCTGTGTTTACGATTTTGTGCCGAATCTCCTATCTTTTAAGCAGGATGGCAAACTTTTAGCGGTGAAAATATTACGCAAAAAAAAGTGGGAGCCGGAAATGATCCGGTCCCACAGAACCAAACTCAAACTACTTCACTACTTATTATGCTAATTAATCGAATAATATTCAGAAAAACCAGCAGGAATTAAACTTTTGTAATGCCCGTTATTCTTCCAGTTTTTTACGGTTGAAGGGCAATCCTTTTTTCAGTTCGTCTCCCATCATGCTGGCTGCGGTAAAAGAGGTAACCATCTGGTTCATCATATCGCTTGCATTAGAGGGCGAATTAGGCATGAGCAGGACATTGGTACGGGAGTTTGAGCCGATGGCCTGAAGCGTATCGTAGTGTTGGGTAACGACGATAAGGGCAGAAGCTTCCTGCGAATTGATGCCTACTTTATTAAGTGCTTCGACGGAATCTTCCAGTCCTTTGGCAATTTCGCGGCGCTGGTCGGCAATACCCTGACCCTGAAGTTTTTTGCTTTCGGCTTCGGCCTGAGCGATGGCTACGATTTTAATCCTTTCGGCCTCAGCTTCATACATGGCGGCGACTTTTTCGCGTTCGGCCGCATTGATACGGTTCATGGATTTTTTCACCTGCTCGTCCGGGTCAATGTCCGTTACGAGAGCTTTGACGATGCCGTAGCCATAGTTGTCCATGGCCTCTTCGAGTTCGGCTTTGATGGCGATAGCGATATCATCTTTGCGAGCAAAAACTTCATCGAGTTTCATTTTGGGGACTTCGGCGCGTACAGTATCAAATACATAAGAAGTGATCTGCACCTGAGGGTCTTCAAGCTCATAAAAAGCATCATATACTTTACCGGCGATTACTTGAAACTGAACCGAAATTTTCATGTGAACGAATACGTCGTCTTTGGTTTTGGTTTCAACCTTTACGTCCAATTGTTGCACTTTAAGGCTGATTTTACCTGCGACCTGATCGGCAAAAGGAATTTTCAACTGAAACCCTGCATTAGCCACACGTTGAAATTTGCCAAAGCGCTGGATGACCACCGCCTGTTTTTGTTTGACAATTACCCATCCACTTCGAATAAACATAAAACCTGCCACAATTCCGGCTCCTATTAATGCAATAGATTCTTCCATAGTTAGGTGATTAGTTAATATTGGGGAGTGATATTTTCAACTCTTTATTTATTAGTCGGGAAAGGGATTCTAATATTACAAAAAAAATTAGGACTTTTGCGCGTTAACAATCATTTATGAGTCAAAAACCTTCTATTCCGGCAGGTACACGCGATTTTTCTCCGGAAGTAATGATCCGTCGGGAGTACCTGTTTGAAACACTCCGAAAAGTATTCCGCAAATATGGTTACGCCCCTCTGGAAACTCCTGCCATGGAAAACCTCGCTGTCCTTACCGGTAAATACGGCGAAGAAGGAGACCGTTTGATTTTTAAGATACTTAATTCCGGGGATTTTCTCAAAGGCCTGAGTGATTTTTCCGACTCCAAAAAACTCAGTTTTCAGATTAGCGACCGCGCCCTGCGGTATGACCTCACAGTACCTTTTGCGCGGTTTGTGGTAATGAATCAGAACGAGATTACCTTTCCCTTCAAACGCTACCAGATTCAGCCCGTATGGCGGGCAGACCGGCCCCAAAAAGGGCGATATCGCGAGTTTTACCAGTGTGATGCCGATGTGGTAGGTTCTGACTCGCTGCTTTTCGAGGCCGAGTTTATCTGCATCTACGATGAAGCGCTGACCCGTCTCGGGTTTGAAGATTTTACCATTATGATCAACAACCGGAAGATACTCACCGGTTATGCCGAAGTCATCGCCCAGGAGGAAAAATTTATGGACATTTGTATCGCGATAGACAAACTCGACAAAATCGGAGAAGAAGGCGTAAAGAAAGAACTGGCGGAAAGAGGCATTTCTCCCGAAGACGCTGCCAGACTCTTTGAAATCATTACTTTTGAGGGAGAGGCCGAAGAAAAACTCAATTTTCTGGAAAAAGCCTTTGCGGGCTGTAAAGAAGGTTTACAGGGCGTAGCCGAAATCCGCGAGGTATTGGATACTTACCGTCATTTCAGCCGGTTTGCGGGCAAGGTGGAACTCAACCTCAAGCTCGCCCGCGGGCTTAACTATTACACCGGAACGGTGTATGAGGTCAAAGTCAACAACTTTGCCATGGGCAGCATTGGCGGCGGCGGCAGGTATGCAGACCTCACGGGGGTTTTTGGCAAACCCGGGCTTTCCGGTATTGGCATATCCTTTGGCGCAGATCGGATTTACGACGTGATGGAGGGACTTAATTTGTTTGGGCAAATCGCCGTTACTGCCGTTAAAGTCTTAATCATTAATTTTGGAGGAGAAACCCTTGCGCCTGCGCTAAAAACCCTCAACCAACTGCGTCAGGCAGGGTTTGCCGCTGAATTTTACCCCGAAAACACCAAACTGGGCAAACAATTTGCGTATGCCGACAAAAAAGCCATACCCTATACACTGATTATTGGTACCGAAGAAGTCAAAAGCGGAAAATACAAACTCAAAAATATGAAGACCGGCGAACAGGAGGAGATGACGCTGGAGCAGGTATTTGAGCGATTGGCGGGAGAATAAAAAAACAGAGGCATCTGTATTTTTGCAAAATTTACGATGGAACTACCCTCCGAAAATCTCACGATTGAAAAGATTGAGGCGCTTTTACAGAGCAAAGTGCCTGTCAGCCTTTCCGACCTTTCGGTGCAGCGGATTACCCGCTGCCAGACATACCTTGCCCAGCGCTTAGAAAAAGGCGGAGACATTATTTATGGCATTAATACAGGTTTTGGGTTTCTCTGCGACAAGGTCATCAATCCCGACGACCTGCACCAGTTGCAACTCAATCTGATCCGCTCTCACGCCTGCGGCCTGGGGGAGGAAGTGCAGCCTGCCATTGTAAAGCTGATGCTTTTGCTAAAGGTAGTTTCCCTTTCCTTTGGACATTCGGGCGTACAACTGGCTACGGTACAGCGACTGCTGGATTTTTATAACCACGACATTCTGCCCATCGTTTATACCCAGGGCAGCCTCGGAGCCAGCGGAGATCTCGCACCCCTGGCGCATCTTTCACTGCCCCTGATCGGCGAAGGCGAAGTGAGACTAAACGGCCAGCGAATAACCTCCGCTGAAATGAACCGCCGCATGGGCTGGGAGCCGATCAACCTCATCGCCAAAGAAGGCCTCGCCCTGCTCAACGGTACCCAGTTTATGCTGGCCTATGGCATTCATATTGTGTCGTGGGCTTCGCATCTCGCCGACATGGCCGATCGCATCGCAGCCCTTAGCCTGGACGCATTTGACTGCCGTCTGGAGCCTTTTCACCCGGCACTGCACGACATTCGCCCTCACCCCGGACAAATCGCCACGGCTCGCACGATCCGCGATCTGCTGGCCGACTCCGAAATCGCACACCGGCCCAAAACACAGGTTCAGGATCCCTATTCCTTCCGCTGTATTCCACAGGTTCACGGCGCCACCCGCGACGCGCTGGGGTATGCAAAAAAAGTATTTGAAACCGAACTCAACAGCGTCTCCGACAACCCCAATATTTTTGCGGAAGAAGATTTGATCCTTTCCGGAGGAAATTTTCACGGCCAGCCGCTGGCCCTCGCGCTGGACTTTTTGGCTATTGCCGTAGCCGAACTAGGCTCTATTTCCGAGCGGAGAACGTATCAGTTGCTCTCCGGTGTGAGGGGATTACCGTTATTTCTCGTAGCAAATCCGGGCCTCGACTCCGGGCTGATGATCCCGCAATATACCGCAGCGAGCATCGTGAGCCAGAACAAACAACTGGCGACACCGGCCAGTGTGGATACCATTCCCTCCTCCAACAACCAGGAAGATCATGTAAGCATGGGAGCAAACGCCGCCACCAAATGCCTTCGCATATTGGAAAACCTCCACCACATACTCGCCATCGAACTGATGAACGCCTCGCAGGCCCTGCATTTCCGGGAACCCACCCGAACAGCCACAAAATTGTTGCCCTTGCTGGAAGGATTTCGGGAACGGGTACCCTTTGTGGACAAGGACAGGCTGCTGTACAAGGATATTCACGCGGCAGTGGCGTATTTGTCGGAGCAGCGGGAGGGGTAAAGGGAGGGAAATTACCACTTCTTTTATTCGTAAGCTCGCTGATGGGAGCCACGAATGATACCTGAGGCAATTTCAAGGCGAATGTACCCAAAAATTGCCGCAAATCACTTTAGATTAAGTATATAACTCCGTTTACGGCTTCCGATCCTCGCGCAACTGCCGGATTTTCGAGATTTCCAGACCGGTGATTTTGGAAATAAAATCGTCCGAAGCCCCCTCCTGAATAGCATTTCGGGCGATCTCGATAGTTTTTTGGTTTTCAACTTTTGCCAGCACAATCCTTGCGGCTTCTTTGTTTTTGGCTTCGGCGCGCTCTGCCGGGGTCAGGTTTTCGAAGCTAATCAGTTCGATCGCTTTGCGGATGCCCTCATTTTCGGTATTTAACACCGGACGCTGCGGGTTGTGAATGGACTGATAAATCAAGTCCAGCCAATCCCGGATCGGTTTGGGTGTATCCGCCTCCGGGTGGTTGGGGTTCAGGCAGATAAACTCATGCCCGTACAAGTCCCGTACCTCACCCCGCAGCGATTGCGGGTTTAATTTCAACAACAACACCTCGTCCAGAATCGGCTTGCCGTTTTTTTCACTGATGGTATAGGGTGCCGTCAGCACCACAATCACATACACCGTCTGATCTATATTGTACTCCTTCGCGTTTTTCTGCTGCTCGGCAATCAGCATCAAAAAGTAATGCATAAACCGGTCGAAATGGTGGTCATACTCCACCCGCTGGATTTCGATCACCACCCGCCGATCCACACTTTCGGCGAAGATGTCCAACTCAAAATCCACATACCCGATTTTCGGCTCAAACCGTTTCTCCGTCTCGATTTTATCCACTTCAATCTCGATCCCCAATATATCCCGCACAAATGCCTTAAACACCGTCTTATTGGTGAACGCCTTCTTAAAAATTACTTCATTGTCCAGGTTGCCCAGCATGCCCGTTGTTTTTGCTTATCCGTAAAGATACGAAAAAAACGCTAATCCCGGATGAGTGCAATGAAAAAGCGAGATACCTTCGGGTGTAGGGAATCCGTTGTGCCGCCGTAAAGGTAATTTTACGAATTTTATTCGAAGAATTCCACGAAATGTTGGTGATAGCTTCTTTATTGTCTTTTATCCGGTTGCCCATATCGTCGTAGGGTTACTGCAATTCATCCAGAAAATTTTGAAAGGTTTTTGCGACTAAATACAAATTTGAATATTCATCGTGGTCGGGAGCTTGAAAATCAACTTCTTTTTCATGATCCCAAAAGTAAATATACCCGAAATCTTCTCCCATGCAGGAAATACAAACTAGGTTTCCTCCAGGGTCACGTGCAATGGGTAGAATATGCTGAGGTAATCGTTTCTCCTCCATTTTGTAACTGTTAATATAGGTCTTTAAATTGTTGTATTTCCCCTCATAGATCGCCAAAAACCAATCAATCGCAGAACTTGTAATTTTTCCGTTTTCATAAAAACTAAACCGATTGGGGTGACATCTTCCCCCATTGTAGGTAAGTAAGTGGTTTTTATACTCCTCTGGGAGCGATAATCCGGTTATTTGCTCAATTTCATCTATCTGAACTTGGGAAATTAGCGGTAATTTTGTTTGTGAGAATGTTATCATATTATATTTATTACATTATTTTTTCCTCCATAAAGAGAATCCTCCGGTGTGCCCTGTCTTACTGTGGACTTCATCCTCTACTAATTGCATTCTTCCATAATCATGATGATGATGCCAAGTATATCCCTCGGGAGTCGATTCATAACCTGCTGCTGTCTTTGGATGGTTCGATTCCGCTAGGTGAGAGTTCCTGATTTTTACCTCTTTATTAACAATATTAAAATCTTCAGCAGATGCATTTCCCTTTCCAACATTTTCAAAAGCTTCTTGTATCCGGTTAAAATCTTTTAATCCATTTTGAATACTGTAAACATGCGATTTTGCATAGTTAATTCGGCGCTGATTTTCAATCGGATCATGGGTGAATTCGGGGGATGTTTTTGGAGCTTCTTCGGGAAAAAACCAATCCGATAAGAGTTTCCACGTTAACAAACTATATGCCTGCGATTCAACCGTAGGGGAAGCCGGGCGATTGTAGGGTATTGCTCTTTTTCCATACTGCCCTCCTCGGATCACACGCATTTGAGGCTGAGATGCAGGAGAGGTTGCTCGAACCGGCTCCAACCCCTCCCACTCCACCGCATCCAGCACCCGATTTCCCGAAAACGCATACGGGCTGTAAAAAGGATATTTTGCCGCCAGCGGATCCCCCGAAAAAAACCGCCCCAGCCGCGGATCTTCCACCCGGTACTTGTAGCTTACCGCCCCAATACTCCGGGTCGGTCTCCTGCCCTCCACCCGAGGCGGACAGGCTGAAACCCAAACCGATACCCCCCAAAAATTCAAAGAACACTTGTCGAACTGTACCCGGCCTCGCTCTTTCGAAGAGCGGGGGAAATTCGCCCTTTTTGCGTCGGAGGTGCGGGGTTTCGAAGGGAAAGGGGTATGCACGGCTGTCTAAGGTAACACTTTTTCACACTTAACTTGTGGTCTAAATTTATCGAGGTATTATAGTTTCCAGCCTATCCGTACCTTCTCAGTTTTCCCCAAACTCGAAGGATCTGCTGGAAAATTTTCTAAATTATAGGGAGAATCTGAAAAATTCTGTGGGACATAATTCCCTGATTCTAATAACTTATTTCTTTCTTCCTCTTTCAAGCTATTCTCCTTCTCCAAAAGCATATCCGTCAATCCAGTAAAGATGAGGGATTTTCTCATCCTCCAGGCAGCTCACAATATTATAGAATAGTTTATTGTGCCTTTCATCTTTGTAAGTAGCGACTGTGATCACCATTATCTGGTCTTCTGCCATTAGGTGAATTACCCCGTCTTCTAGCAAATAGCAATGTCTATTTCCGTTCTCATGGTCTGATTTGCAATCTTTTATTATTTTGTTCAGATGATAAAATAGACTGGCTGCCTCTTTTTTATTTTCTTTAAAAGAAAAAATCATTGCTCTGACGACCAAGTGGTTTTGGAATGTGTTTAAAAAGCTAGCTTGAGGGTATCTATTAGTATCAATTGAGTACAGGTAGGTGAAAGACTGCTCCTCATCATCTTCTCTTGAAAGTTGGAGCGGTATATTCCGCACAAGGCTCTCGATGATGGTTTCGGATTCCTTTGTGTGCTCCAATTCTTGAAAGAGGTTGCAGGTTGATTGAGCCGGTACTAGATTACAGCTACACCCCAGAAGCAGGCTAGCGAGAAACTTAAATATTGGTTTACTCATTTTCATTGGGATCAATTAGATTTCCACCTACAATCGAAAAACCAGCGGCCTTGAATGCTCCCTTATCAATAGATTGAAATCCTTTGTAGTCAAAAAACTTCAATCCATTAATATTTCCATCTTGATCATAAGAATAGTCTCGGAAGATGCCACTGTGACCTTCCCTTTTAAAGTTTGAATTTTTCGCCGCTGCAAATGTTGGAAATGCCCACCATTGAACTATAGCTCCTATTTGCAGTTTACCTTCCCAAATTTCCTCTTCAGTGACCAGTTCTGCATATCTCTTATTGGCCAAGGCACCTGCGACTCCATAGCCAAACAAGTTATCGGGAAGTGATGGGCCTAATATTGTTCCTGACAAAGCATAGTCTGTTGAAGGATTGACTTGAGTAAGCAAGTCTGAATGCTTGCCTGTAACGTTTTTATAAGCTTGATTGTAGCGAGCCATAGAAACTGCAAAGCACATTCCCCAACAATCTTGATATGTATTTGCTACCGCCCAAGACTTCTCTGGATTGGAATACGTGGGAGGCCGCAGGTAACCTTTGGGAGCTTTGGGAAGATTAAAGAAATTATAAGAAAGTGTTGCCCCAATCTTAGTTTCTACCGTAATTTGATCACTTCTCTTTCCAATCAAACTTGGATTAGTGCCATCAAAATATAAGTGATAACCTAAATTTAAATAATGTTTGCCGCCAAAGTAGGTTCTCTCGTATGTTCCAAACGCCATCTCTCCCCAGGACATTTTTGTACCTTCATTAGATAATTCTAGTCCAAAACCAAGTTTTTCTGCTTGAGTAACCGATAAATACTCCAACCCCTCCAACTCCACCCCATCCATCACCCGATTCTCCGAAAACGCATACGGCGAATTCCACGGATACTCCGCCGCCAGCGGATCCCCCGAAAAAAACCGCCCCAGCCGCGTATCCTCCACCCGGTACTTGTAACTCACCGCCCCGCCCCAAAACTCCGGGTCGGTTTCTCTTCGACGAGTGCGCAGGGCATCGCCTGATCTCCACCAAAGGCGGACAGGCTGAAACCCAAACACAGCGAGGTAAAAGCTGCTGTTTTTATCCAAAATACGGCTTATGGGATTAAAAATCGGGAATTCCTCCATTTATATTGACTTTTATTTCCGGGTAAAAACCTCTTTTTTCTGAAAAATGCCATTTTCATCATAAAATACAACATACCAAATACTTCCATCTTCATTGAAATATGTCCAGTTACCTATCCGGGTCATATTTTCCAAACCGTATCGTTTGAAGGAATGTTTCGCTGATGAGGAAGTCCCAACCGCCCTCTTTTCGCCTTCAAATCCCCATCCAAGATTATCATCTAAGGGATAGAATACGGATTCCTTTCCCTCTGTAAACCAATCAACCGTAACCGGCTCTTTGGTTTGATATTCACCTTTGCCGGTTACTCCTGCGAGTAAAAAATTAATCCATTCTCCGGTCGGATATCCGTTCACAAAATTTCCTTTCATAATTAATCTTTTTGTTTGGGATTGAAAAAAAAGCCAATCTCCGTTTAACGTGTCTCCTCTAATTTCTCCATAACCGAAAACATTTCCCTGCTTGTAATAGAGGGTATCTTTATGGAATTGATCTGCAGAAGGTACCTGACCTAAACATTGAGAACTGCTTAGCAGAAAAATAATAATAAGTCCTCTTAATTTACACATACTATTTATATTTTCAGGTCTAACTGAAGAGAAATGCAGAATGACGGTTAATCCTCATGGGAGTCTGGGTTAATGTAATTTATATCCCACTGAACCACCGGAAAATCTCTTTTATCATCCGAGATATCCCCTCCACAGAAAAACGGATTATTACCCTGTTGAATCCTTACTAATTCAGGAACACCTCGACTTAATAGTGCTTGAACGGTTTCTTTGTATGCTCTGGGCTTAACCGTATGATTATAAAGATTTTGAATATTAGAGGGAATAGCACCTTGTGTCACATCAACTTCGGTGGAAAGGGAAATAACAACGGAGGCAATTTGTTTTCCATTGGCAATTAAGCTATTAATATCATTAGCTAAATCATCCAACGCCTCTTGGTAATCAAATCCTGGCAAATTTGAGACTAGCTCACCCGAATTCATAAACCAACCGGGAGTCTGGAAGTTTTTTTGGTCTCTTAAAGTTTGGATAATTGGATTAATGGGCAGAATAGGGGCTAAATTATCTCCACTTTGTTCTCCCCAAGCTGCCATATCATAACATTTACATAAAAACAAACTTTCATTCATACTATAATCGGAACTAACGCCCAAACCATCATCAATTATTTGCCATCGGTTTGCATCTTCATCATAGATAAATTCAGACCGCTCCCAGAATCGCTGTAGCCCATCATATCCATTGGGAGAAATAAAATCAGGGGTTGTTATTTTAAATTGCCCATTCTGATACCAATTCACTTTTAGTGATCCTTCTGGATTAACCAATTTTAAAAAAGCTCCTTGATTGAGTCTATCTTTTACCATTAGATCAAACTCTTCCAACCCATCCACATCAATAAATCGAATCGGCTTATTCCCCGCAAACTGATAAGGTGTGTACCACGGGTACTCCGGACTCAACGGATCCACCGAAAGAAACTTCCCTAGCCGCGGATTATACACCCGAAATCCATAATCATACGGATTGCCTTGTCCGCTCACCTCATCATCCTGCTCCTTCCCGTCCTCTAAGGCGGACAGGTTAAACCCAAACCGATACCCCCCGCGCCGCTGATTCCGCCCCGGCATCAACATGCCAAAGGCATAATCCCGAAAGGGATGCCTTTGGGCATAATCGTTCATCCCCCAAACATCGGCGGTGTAGCCGCTGACCGTTTCTTCGTCGTCGGTGAGTGGCAACTTCCGGTCGCTGACGGTGGAAAGCACATTTCCTAAACCTGTGCTGAGCCTAGTCGAAGTATGGTTCGAAAGTTCGTAACGTTTCTCCCCTCGCGTGAGGGTGTGAAAGTACGTGCCGTCGCTCGGCGGGGCGAAGTACGGGATCGGCAGGGCCGGGGTGAGGTGGGTCGTGTCGAGCCAGTAGCCCTCCGGCAGCCACTCCACCCCCGGCCCGCCAGGGGCGGAAACATCCTCCGGGTCTATATAGGTTTTCTCATCTACCGCCATGATCTGTCCGCTTGCGTCGCGGGTATAATAGGTGTAATGCCATTCGTCTTCGGTGGTGCCCGATTTCACGATCTTTACGATGATACTCCCCATAAAACCTTTCCGTTTTTTCCATTTTCGTAGGATAACACCGTTAGCTAAACTCTCCCATCAAATTCAATTATTGCTTTAAGAGCATTCGTTTACCTTCTGAAAAATTCTTTCCATTATACAAACTTTGAAAATTTTTATCAAAAAAAAGAAATTTATCCACCGTCCCATTTCGACTAATCATTGTCTGGACAAGAAGATCGTCTTCTATCCAAAAAGGATCGGGAGACATCTCTCCATATTCAAAATTTTCATCTGAACTATAAAATCGAATGGCGAAAAGGGGTAAATCATGAGAGACCGTATCTAGATAACTAAGAGAAAGTCTAACTATATCCGCACTATCCATACAAGGACGATAATATCCCTCTATCAAAACTTCGTGTAAATACGTTTCCTCACCATCAATATATTCGGACTCCCATGTCTGAAGGAACTTAATCCTCTTTAATGAACATACCTTCTGATTCATGCAACCACTAATTCCTGATAATACAAGCAAACTCAGTATCAAAATTAGTTTGAGGTTCGTAATACTTCTACATTCCATTTGAAAGGGATAAACATTGTTGAAAGATTTCCAAAGTTAGTAGTATGATCTTTTGGTAGTGGCGCATTTTGGTATTTATTTTATCAGAAGAAAAATTCATTGATAAAAAGAGCAATGACGGTATCGTGTATGATTTCGGATTGGGAGAAGCAAATGGTCCGTCTGGTCAGTCTCTTGATCCGGGTGCGTAGAGTCAGGTTGGCCCGCTCGATTCGCTGATTTCCCATTTTGCCTCGCAGGCGCAGGGCTTCAAACGGGACCCGATCATATGCGCCCCACTCATCGGTACTGTAGCGATCCAGAAGTCCGGCAGGCAGTAAGGCGAGGAGTTTGCGGTAGGTCTCATCCGTGCGCGGACCCAGAACAAAGGCCCGTACCCGGCGGCTCGTACGCTCAATGGCATACCAGAGCCAACGCTGATTGGCTTTCTTTCCCCCATAGCTCCACCTCTCATCTACCTCCCCCTCTATACGAATAGCTACCGCTAAATCACCTAATTGCCGCTTCTCTTTCGGGTCGGGTAGCTGAGCTATAAAGGCCTCGTTACAATACTTCACGATGTCCTTTTTTTTTCCGCACAGCGGTAACGGTATTACGGCTGACCTGTAATACCCGCGAAGTATCCCGAACGCCACTGGCGTTTTTGGCCATCTCCAGGATTTGTTCCCGCACTCCTGGGGCACAGGCCCGATGGGTATAGGTAAGCAAAAATATTCGCTTACAATCCTTGCATTTGCAGCGTTGATTACCTGCACTGTTTTTGCCTGCGTATATTACGTTGTGTTCTCCGCAGTAGCGGCAAGCAATTGTTTGTTCTACCATAATGCAAATATTACGAAAGTTATTCATAAATGCCAAATTGAGACACTACCGATCTTTTGACCAATTAATACTATTATGCTGGAGCCAATAAAGGGAGGGTAATCCCGGCAAGAAGCTAGTTGCATCTTTTTTCCCCTTTTCTGTCCAATGATTGGGGACCACCTCACTGCTGATTATCCGGCCCAACCTCCTTGCTCTGAGTGAGTTCCTTTTGGACGAAGTCTAGCCCGACGGATGTCTTTCGGGGTTGGTGGAAGCGGGCAAAATCAAATCCACATATACGTGATTTTCCGCTATGCGAAAATAGACCACATACTGAAGTTTGCGACTCACATTGACCAATGCTTTTCGAACGCTCCATCCACTCATGATACCCGCTTACGCACTTCGGCCCAAAATTCTGCTTCGGAGTAATACCGGACTTTCCCCCCGGTCAACTTCTGCTGAAACTTTTCCAACTCGGCATCATGCCCGTCTTCCTCCCGTTTTTCCTCTTCCTGGATGCTCAGCAGGATTTGCATAGCGATTTTCAGACGCGCGGATTTGGAAAGTGCTAAAATTTGATCCACTAGTTCGGGCATAGTCATTTTGTTTTAGGATACCCAAGATACGAAATTCTTTTGAAAGGGGATCGCTTCTTTATTGTCTTTCGTCCGGTTGCCGAGGGCGTCCCTTCGACTATCGCTCAGGGCAGGCTCCGGTGTAATTCCCCGCGCTTGGGTCGTCTATGTCCACCGAATAATGGGTCGAAGGTCTCCAAGTCGAGGTCGTCTTGGGTTTTCGTACTATGAGATAGTTGCATGAGATATTCCTGTCTAAAAGAGATTTTTTCCTTTCAATCAATACAGGGTGTACAATTATGGATGGTCTCTTCTAATATTAAATGGGATATAGCGTTATTCACCCTATTTTTTAGTTGCAAATCGGGGTATAAGGAATCATAAGGAGTTGATATTTGTGTAAGGATGCCTTCATTGTAGTGGTAAGTGAACATTTTTTCACCACTCCAATAGGCATGATAGGATATTTCACACGATCTGCAGTTAAAATCAGCAATTGTATCCAGATACAAAATTTCTATATTGGTAGTTCCATTGCAATTTTTATAAACCCATTGCCCAACGGGTATTTCCCTAAACTTATACCCTTCCCTACAAACCTTATTACTCTCTGGGAATTTTTCCACATAATAGGTTTCCGTTTGTGAATAGAAATGGGGTTCTATTTTAAAAAGAATCCCAAACCCTATCAACAAAAAAATTACCCATTGGATTGATTTTATATTAATCCTCATGAAGAAACTTATTTAGTTTATCATTGTTATAATCCACTCTAGAGTTTTGCTTTGTTTCGGATTTTAACGAATTTATTATGTCCTCCTTCTGGGGTTTCGGGCTCAAAAACGTGTCGCGATTGCCGTATAAGCTACCTCTTAAAACATTCAACCATTCTCCCATAACTTGTTTTGTTTGAACTGTATTCAAATTTGATCCCCCCAAATAACTCATGAGGTTTTTCACACTGTGATCCCAATGTTCTAATCCGAGACTATGAAGCATTTCATGGACGGCAACCCTCTCATCTTCAACAAAAGGGTTATATTCAACCACTTGTATCCATCCGCCAAGTGATGCAAAGCCCGCAGGATCTACCCAAGGGTTTTTTATTAAGTCATCGGGAGGCTCAAGGGATTTGTGAATATCGTCAACTACCAACATCACAAAATCTCCGTCTTCAACTTCGCTGATGGAATGAATCTGAGTATAGGAAACACTCAACCGATTTAATTTATTATGTACGATTTCCGTATTCCCTTCAAGTATAGTCCCCTGCGGGTTCAAGAAGGAAATTCCATATTTAAACGCAAACGTTAAAGCGGAACCGGTATCTAGTAAACTACCTTCAAGTAACGACTCTTTCTTCCTAAAGGAAATTCCGGGATGAAATTCACTACTGGAAACATTGACTACTTTTATATTTAGGTCAACCGAAGTTTCTAAAGTTATAGAGTTATCCCTATTCAAAGACTTTGCTAAAAGATCAATCCGCTCCAACCCCTCCAATTCCACTCCATCCATCACCCGATTCTCCGAAAACGCATACGGTGAATTCCACGGATACTCCGCCGCCAACGGATCCCCCGAAAAAAACCGCCCCAGCCGCGTATCCTCCACCCGGTACTTGTAACTCACCGCCCCGCCCCAATACTCCGGGTTGGTCCCCCTTCGACTAGCGCTCAGGGCATCGCTTGTGCTTGAAACCCAAACCGATACGCCCCTAAATTCAAAGAACGCCCCGGCATCGCCGAGCCAAACGGGTCCGTTTAGGCGGATGCAAGCAAACTAGTCCGTAGCCGTAATCACCTCCGCTGCATAACCGACGAGGTAAGCGACATTATTCGGATTGAGGTCTAATATAACACTTTTTTTGTCGGAAATTGGTGGCTCCCTTCGACTGTCGCTCAGGGACCGATTGCCGAGGCCTGTGCTGAGCCGGTTGAGGGGAGGGGTTTGTCCAGCGTGGTAAAGGTGTAGTCGAAGGTCTCCGAGTCGGGGTCGACTTCGGTTTGGGAAGCAATATATCCCCTCAAACGGTTTTTACAAACTTATTTTTTTTCCCAAGCAATGCCCTTTACCTGGAAGTGTGATTGATAGCCACCCCGAGAAAACATGATACCGTCAAAGGATCGTGATTCTATGCTGTCGTAAGGAGTTTTCAACGTAAATCCTACAAGCAGAGAGTTTGCAATCTCGGTGTCATCTTCTTCCCCTTCCTCATTTTCAAAAGGGGTGGTTGAGTCATAGAAGAAAACCCCACATATCGGTCTATATGTTTTCACCGTATCAATATAATGATAGGCAACGTGAATAAGTCCATTTAGCCTGAAACAACCGTCAGAATAATCATCAACCACTAGGCGATGATAATACCCTTCGTTTTCTGCTATTCCCATAAGATTTACTCCCACAGGGATTAGTCGAATCGTTTCTGCGGTCAAACCGGAACAGTCGGGTTGTGGGAAGGAACCACAGCCAGTAAATAAATCCATTATACAGAGACCGAATAGTATCAAATAGGAATTCTTTTTCATAATGTTTATTTTTCGGAACGCTGTCGAATGACATCCACGGTCCAGATAAAAGGTTGATATTGATTGGGGCCGGAATGATAATGCTGCAAATAATACAATTCGGATAATCCCGGCAGCATACTTTTCGCATCGGCCGCGCTCGTACCAAAATGATCCTCAACGGTATATCGCACAACCAATTCACCTGAAGAAATATGGGTGATAACCGGGCTTATTTGTTTCACGCCTCCCATCACTGTCCACAAAAACTGTGGATTACTTATATATGGCCATTTAATCTCAGCTAGCACTTCCTTCCCATCAAATCCGTTCAAGGTTCCATTTTGTTGATAAAAATCCCAAGCAGCTTGCTCAAAACTTTGGGCAAAACCCACAAAGGTATTTCGATCTGATTTACCGACGAGCCAAGATTTGTCGTGTTGGGAGGAACTTTTGTCCAATAGTCTTGCAATCATTGAGGTTGAGCCAAAAGATAATGGGGAACCGTCTCCTGACAAAAAATGCTCCAAGAGCAGATTATCTTCCAAAGTATTCACCGCTGCAGTCCCTGTTAAGAAGTTACTGGTAAAAGTTGCCCGAGCCGTTTCTTCTCCACCCATCTGATTAAACACTGTCCAACCAGGCCCAATTCCAATCGGACGTTCAGTTTGTAAATCCGCTTCGTATTCTTCAGGGTCATCCTTCATTCGGGAATAGGATAAAAGATCACCCTGCTCCCACTCACCCTTTCTCCACGTCCAGCCATATTGATTTCCATTTCCTTGATGAGGAGCAGACTCGTACTGCCCATCCTTTTGACCGGGTTTTGCCGGCTCCAACCCCTCCCACTCCACCGCATCCAGCACCCGGTTACCCGAAAACGCATACGGGCTGTAAAAAGGATACTCCGCCCCCAGCGGATCCCCCGAAAAAAACCGCCCCAGCCGCGTATCCTCCACCCGGTACTTGTAACTCACCGCCCCACCCCAATACTCTGGATCGGTCTCTTGCGACTGAAACCCAAACCGATACCCCCCACGCCGCTGGTTCCGCCCGGGCATGAGCATGCCAAATGCGTAATCCCGAAAGGGATGCCTTTGGGCATAATCATTCACCCCCCACACATCGGCCGTATAACCGCTGACCGTTTCTTCATCGTCGGTGAGTGGCAATTTCCGGTCGCTGACGGTGGAAAGGACGTTGCCTAAACCTGTGCTGAGCGTAGTCGAAGTATGGTTGGTGAGTTCGTAACGTTTCTCCCCTCGCGTGAGGGTGTGGAAGTACGTGCCGTCGCTCGGCGGGGCGAAGTACGGGATCGGCAGGGCCGGGGTGAGGTGCGCGGTGTCAAGCCCGCCGGGGTCGGAAACATACTCCGGGTCTATATAGGTTTTCTCATATACGGCCATAATCTGTCCCGTTGCGTCGCGGATGGAGAGAATCTTTTTCCCGCCGTAAAGGTAATTTTACGAATTTTATTCGAATGATTCCACGAAATGTCGGTGATTTTCATTGCTTCTTCTTCGATGAGGTTGCCAAAGACGTAGGTGTATGGATCGTTCGAATGGACGGGAGGTAGGGATAAAAGGCATTTCTGAATTATCAAGGTACGGGAATCGGAAATTCTTTTATAACCATAGGAAAATAAACACAAGAAGAAAATGGATCTCCCGCTTCAATAAAGATATTACCATTTAGGGTATAGTTTACCTGAAAGCCAATCTCATGATAGGTACCAATATTCACTTCTTGTCCGGTTTTCTCATTCCAATCATCAAATAAGGAAAGCTCCTCAATGATCTTTGAATAAATATCATTAATGTCTTTTTCCTGAACAATATATTCCATACCAGAATAAAACAAAAACAAAACCTGCTTTGCAGAATCATACAGGTAATAATAGGTAGGATAGTCAAAAACAGAAGATTGTCGGGCAGGTTGAGAAACAACATTCAAGGTTATCTCTATATTATTCAGTCTGGTTACACAAACAGCAAAAATTTTTTCATTGGGAAACTTCCGGGAATGGTTGATAAGTGTATTTTTAATCGTGTCTTTTAAGGGGAGTTGCCCCGACATATTTTCCCGATAAGGGATTTTATTATTATCTCCGATCCGGTTATAATTCCAGAGAATAGCTATAAATAAAAGGAAAAGTAGTGCTGTAAAGGCAATCGGTTTTTTTTTATTGCCCTTTAATAGTCTGGAAATTGCAAAACGGTTCATGGTTTAAAAGCTTTAAGAATTGGAATTAATTTTAGTTTGCCTTCAAGCAAATTTTCTCGGGTAAAATAGGGCTTCCAAGCCCAATTAGTCGTCCTTGGTGTGCCCATCTCATCAATATACCCATGGGCAGCCCATATTGTTTTGTGAGCAGTTTTTTCGGAGTCGCTTAAATAAACAAATCCTTTTTCTACACTAAAATCATAGCCATATTCCTGATATTTTGACTCATCATATTTATTCAAGTAAGAAGGCAACACCAAAACCCCATTCGAAAACATAACCGCCATATTTTCTTTGTTCGTCTTATGGGCAAATGTCCAAATCCGATTATATGCCGCTGTCTCATTTGTGAAGAAGATCGAGCCGTCAACTTGATAATTTTCGGTACCGCTCGCCGTCTTCCGCGTTACGGTTTCCCCTTCGTAAAACTGGCCATCCGAAAGATCATTCTGGTTCTTGACTTGAGGATCATAAACTAAAATCCCGTCCCAATCGGTGTACCACCCCTCTTCAACGGAGTTACCCGTGGGATCAATCAAGCGGAGGGGATTTCCCAACACGAAATTAAACGGACTCCACGAGACGTACGAGTCTGTGAGAGCATCCACACTCCACCACCTTCCCACCCGCGAATCATACACCCGCGCCCCAAAATCCAGACTATTCCCCGCACCATAAATCTCGCCATCCGATTCCTTCCCCTGAAACCCAAACCGATACCCCCCGCGCCGCTGGTTCCGCCCCGGCATCAACATGCCGAAGGCATAATCCCGAAAGGGATGCCTTTGGGCGTAATCATTCACCCCCCACACATCGGCCGTATAACCGCTGACCGTTTCTCCATCGTCAGTGAGTTGCAGCTTCCGGTCGCTGACGGTGGAGAGGACATTACCCAAATGGTTGGTGAGTTCGTAACGTTTCTCCCCTCGCGTGAGGGTGTGAAAGTAGGTGACATCCTCCGGCGGGGCGAAGTACGGGATCGGCAGGGCCGGGGTGAGGTGCGTGGTGTCGAGCCAGTAGCCCTCCGGCGTGAAGGCGACGCTACCGGTGCGAAACACCTGCGCTTTCAGCGTGTCAACGTACAAATGAAGCCCCAACCGGCTACTGCCGTACAGGTGATACTCCGCCGAACGAAACAACGTCAGATACTCGCCGCCCGCCGGTAGCCACTCCACTCCCGGCCAGCCGGGGTCGGACACATACTCCGGGTTTAGATAGGTTTTCTCATATACCGCCATAATCTGTCCTGTTGCGTCGCGAGCGTAATAGGTGTAGTGCCATTCGTCTTCTTTATCGCCCGATTTTACGATTTTCACGATTCGGTTGCCCATCGGGTCGTACCGAAATTCGAGGGCGGGTTTGCCCGAAGCCGCCGTAAAGGTAATTTTACGAATTTTATTCGAATGATTCCACGAAATATCGGTGATCGCTGCTTGATTGTCTTTTGTCAGGTTGTCGAGGGCGTCGTGGGTGTAATTCCCGGCGCTTTGATCGTCAATATCCACCGAATAATTCCCGGCGGGTTTGCTGTCGTCCACGTAAGTGAGGCGATTCGTGCCGGTTGAATAGTGGTAGGTGAGGTCGTCCATGTTGGCGGGGGAATTCCCGTTTCGCTTGAGCTTGAGAATATTGCCATTCCCGTCATACGTAAAATTCGACTGATAGGCCGTCATCACCGAGGGATTCGCCCAGCTATTCGTCGTTTCGAGGTTTGCTTGCTGATAAGCGCGCAGCACCGTGATCCGGTGGAGTTTGAGGGGGAGATGGCATAGTTGAATGAGTCCCATTCGTTAATACAGTGTATCTCACATGTTTGCACACCATTCGCAGTCTTTGAATGCTTCCTGTGCTACTTGCGCCATGAAGTTTTCTAGCCCTGATACTACTCCTCAAGGGAAATTACCAGACACTTCTTATAATATTGCACTTCCAGATAAAGGATAGTAAAACTTTCATCGTAGTGAACTTCGCTACATGCATAGTTGGGATCCTGAAAATCTTCGAAGCTATAGACAAATACTTTTTCGCTTTGACCGACCCGATTTGAATCTATATCCAAGAAACATATCCGCCGATTCGCTAACATCATCGAATGATCCATTAACGATTTCTTACCCCAATATTTATCGTATTGTTCCTTCTTAAACAAAAGCCAGCAATTACCCCGTTTATTCTCATCCATGGTTACAACCAATGACTTTACGGTATCAGAATAGATCACTTGGGAAGATTCAAGAAAATGACTTTCCACTTGTAAATAAAGATTCTCCCCCTCTCGAATATACGTTTCGGGATACCCCGGAAGAATTTCTTCTCCTTGGGGACTTTTATAATATACCTTTCGCTCCCATGAATAAGGGGTTTTCGTGATTAGGGAGTCCTCTACCCAGACGTAAGTAAAGGTGTCATTCGGAAATAATGTATTTTCCTTCACGATATAGCGATGCTTATTGGGTTTAGGGGACTTCTTACATCCGCACAATCCTATCAACAACCCTATCAGAAGTAATAAATAAATGAAATCCAGTAATTTTATTTTATTTTTCATTGATATTTCCCTCGGGCGGCTTTAAAAATCTGGGAATAATTCTGAGCCGTACTGGGTTTTATGAGGTTTGGGTATGGGCCCGTAGGATATTTTGGGGGAGAGAAAGTTAAAATTCCCTTTTCTTTTTTTATCAGGCTTTTCTCATATTCCGCATAAAGTGCCAACCCCGGGTCTTTTAAGTTCCATTTTTTAATTTGATCATGATCGTAATCCGGAGTATCAAATCTTCCTGTCCCTTTGTTCGCTTGGTATAATGCCTGCTCATAGTTTTGATTACTGGTATAGTTGTCCAGAATAGGAAACCATTTTACTATGTGGATAAACGTCTCATGACCAACGGTTTCTGCTGTTCCCTTATAATTTTCCTGGTTTCGGGAATAAATGTTTACAAAAAAAGTTTTTCTATTCAGATCATTTGTAAAGCCAACATTTGTAGCTCCTTTCTGAAAACCTTTATTTTGATTATCAACAAAATAGAATTGATGTTTGCTATACTTTCCATCTTCTTTAAACTGAACCCCCAACACTTCCTGCCCTTTATATGCAAATTGGGATGCAAATTCATATCCCTCGGGAGTTGATAAATATTCTTCAATTCCGCTTGCTGTATAACTTTCGTGGTCAATATCCTTTTCATAACTTTTTGCACCCTCGAATAGTGTCATTAAGCGAATTGTATCTCCTAACAGATCAATAAACAAAAGGGGGTTGTTTGCAAACACCGAATAATCGCTAATCGAAGGATTGGGTCTGGGATCCAAATTCCACCGTCTTCCCAATCGAGGGTCATAATGCCAAAATTCAGCGGTATAGCTGTTCTTTTTCCCATAAATCTCATCATCACTTTCCTGCCCATTAAACCCAAACCGATACCCCCCGCGCCGCTGGTTCCGCCCCGGCATCAACATGCCAAAGGCATAATAATCGTTCATCCCCCACACATCGGCGGTGTAACCGCTGACCGTTTCTCCATCGTCGGTAAGTTGCAGTTTGCGGTCGCTGACGGTGGAGAGAACGTTGCCGAGATGATTCGAAAGTTCGTAACGCTTCTCCCCTCGTGTGAGGGTATGAAAGTACGTGCCGTCGCTCGGCGGGGCGAAGTACGGGATCGGCAGGGCCGGGGTGAGGTGCGTGGTGTCGAGCCAGTAGCCCTGCGGCGTGAAGGCGGCATCTCCCGGTGCTTTGAACACCTGCGCTTTCAGCGTGTCCCCGTACAAATGTAGCCCCAACCGGCTGCTGCCGTACAGGTGATATTCCGCCGAACGAAACAACGTCAGATACTCGCCCCCCGCCGGTAGCCACTCCACTCCCGGCCAGCCAGGGTCGGATACATACTCGGGGTCTATATAGGTTTTCTCATATACCGCCATGATCTCTCCCGTTGCGTTGCGGGTGTAGAGAATCTTTTCCCCGCCGTAAAGGTAATTTTACGAATTTTATTCGAATGATTCCAGGAAATGTCGGTGATCGCTTCTTGATTGTCTTTTGTCAGGTTGCCAAGGGCGTCGTGGGGTAGAGATGCCCTGATGATTATCCGGCCCAACCTCCTTGCTCGGAGGGAGTTCCTTGGGGACGAAGTCTAGTCCGACGGATGTCTTTCGGGATTGGTGGAAGCGGGCAAAATCAAATCCACATAGACGCGATTTTCCGCTACGCGAAAATAGACCAAATACTGAAGTTTGCGGCTCACGTTGACCAATGCTTTTCGAACGCTCCATCCACTCATGATACCCGTTTACGCACTTCGGCCCAAAATTCTGCTTCGGAGTAATACCGGACTTTCCCTCCGGCCAACTTTTGTTGAAACTTTTCCAACTCGGCATCATGCCCGTCTTCCTCCCGTTTTTCCTCTTCCTGGATGCTCAGCAGGATTTGCATCGCGATTTTTAGACGTGCGGACTTGGAAAGTGCTAAAATTTGATCCACCAGTTCGGGCATAGTCATTTTGTTTTGTGATACTAAGATACGCAATTCTTTTGAAAGGTGATCGCTGATTGATTGTCTTTTGTCAGGTTGCCGAGGGCGATAGGTCAGCCCAACACCCGCATCATCATCTCCCGCAGATAATCTGTCTCTGGGGCTTCCATGCCGGGTTCTTTGGCGGCTTCGTCCCAATGACGCATTCGCAGTGAAAGTCTAAACCACGGACTGGCTTCAAATGCTGCTGCTTCCTCCGGGGTCATCACTCCGCCCTGCATTTCGAGGGTTTTTTTGCTGGCTTCGGAGAGTTCTTCGAGATAACCCGGCTCGGCAAATGTCAGGTAGCGTTTAGCCGCCACATGGCCTTCCACCAGGGCTGCTATCTTTTCGGAAAAACCGCGGGTGCGGAGAAATTCTGCCCCGATGCGGTCGTGGTCGGCGGCTCCGTATTCGCCAAATGTTTCGGGAGAAAGGGACTTTGCATACAAGTGTCCGATGTCGTGAAGAAACGCCGCAATAATCACTTCTTCCTCATAACCCTCTTCTTCGGCCAACTCGGCACTTTGCACCATGTGCTCCAGTTGGGTTACTTCTTCGCCATAACTATCGTCTCCATAAAGGTCAAACAAGGCAAATATTTCATCAACAACGGCCTGTGGTGTGGTGTTCATATACTGTTTTTTATGGGTAAATGTAAGGCAATATTGTTAGACGAAAATGAAACCTCCATGAAGAATTGTATCAAAATCCAGATAAATTAATTATCCATTACCGGTGATGGTTGCACAAAAATTGGGATCATACCGGATATTTTCAGAACTTTAGAAGCGTATGTGGGCTACTTTGCTCATTTTTTGTATGAATAGAGAAACTACCGATCCCAGCTACCACCAGTCTGCGGCCATCCTGTTTGCAGATGTGGCTGGCTATACTGCACTGATGCAGCAGAATGAGCAGGCTGCGCTTGCCATGCTTAAGCAGTACAAGCAGATTATCTATGAGGAATCGCCGCACTTTGCGGGGGAAGTGGTGCAGTATTACGGCGATGGCTGCCTGCTGCTTTTCGGCTCGGCTGCCGATGCAACTCGTTGTGCGTTGGCGCTTCAGCGCGCCTTCCAGAACCAGCGTCCGGAGCTTGCTGTTCGGATCGGCATTCACCAGGGCGAAGTGGTGCGCGACGAGGCTCATGTGTATGGCGACTGCGTCAACATCGCCTCGCGCATCGAGTCTATGGGCATACCCGGCGCAGTGTTGCTTTCGAAGGAAGTGCAAACGGATATCCTGCCCTTGCCGGATTTACTCTGCGAAAGCCTGGGCGTATTTGCCTTTCGACACGTGGAAGTGCCCATCGAGGTGTTTGCTCTCACTAACGCAGCCCTGACGGTGCCCACCACCGATCAAATGTTGGGCAAATGCAAAGCCTACTTGATCGACAACCGCCCGGCGGACCCCAGCAACCAGGCTACACCGATCCAGATTTTGATCGTCGAAGACGACATGATCGTCGGGGCGCATATTTCGATGACGCTCGCCGAAGCCGGCTACGGCGTGCAGGGCATCATCCCTACCGGCGAAGCCGCTCTGGAACAAATACGGGTACAACCGCCAGATCTGGTGCTGATGGATGTACAACTCAAGGGGAAGCTCGATGGGGTGGATACCGCAGCGGAGATTTACCAAAACTTCCGGGTGCCAGTGATTTTTCTGACGGCCAATTCCGATGCCGCCACCTTTGCGCGGGCCAAAGCTACCTTTCCCTATGCTTTCATCGAAAAACCCTTTCGGCACTCGGCCTTGCTGCGGGCGGTAGAGCTGGTGGTGCAACGCATACATGAAACCCAAACAGCCGATCCTCCTGCTCATGAGGAGCAACGACCGGAGACGCTCAAGCCGCTGGGCGACCAGGTGTTTGTCCGGGACAAGGACCGCATGGTCAAAGTGAAGCTGAGCGATATCCGCTACGTGGCCGCCGAACGAAATTATTGCCGCATCCACACCTACGACCGTCAATACCTGCTCAGCAGCCCCATGAAGTCGCTGGAACCCCACCTGGGCGAGAACTTTGTGCGCACCCATCGCTCCTTTGTGGTAAACATTGGCGCCATCGAAAGCTTCGATGAGTTTTACCTCTATATCGACAAGGACGCTATACCCCTGGGAAAATCCTACAAAGAAGACGTATTCAGCCGACTGAACAGGGTGTAGTCTGTATCCCAGTCGGCGTTTGGCACTTTTTGCACTCACGCGCGCTACGGCGCAACCCCCGAAAAAAAAGGGGAAATGGGCTTCTTGGCTACAAACATTCGACTCCTCCGGAGTCCCGACCTGGCCGAAAAAGTGCCTCGAACGCTATCTATGCAGGGTTTTGCCGACAGGCAAGACCCACCTCAGTGGCCTTTTGGCTCGGAGAGGTCAAATGTTTGTAGCCTCGATGGCTACCCCCTCTGGCTTGCCCATGGTTTTGCGCCGTAACGCGATACCCGGTTTCTCCAACGGAGAAACATTTGTTTCCCTCATCCCTCATAAGGAGCAGACCCTTCGGAGAAGCAACTGGCAGATAAGACCGACATTTTGATTTGCGCCCAAGCACGAAGTACACAAAGAAAAAGTACGCTTAGTGTCCTTTGTGAGGCCTTTGTGTCCTTCGTGGTTCCTCCCTTTCATTCAAAAAGTCTCTTTTTCCCAATTACTTTATAATTCCGTTTTTTTTCGTTTCTAAGCACCTGACTGTTGCAGGGCTTTTTCAATGATGCCACATAATTGGCTGGGAATAAAGGGTTTGGCGAGAAAAAAGAACCCTGGCCGGTCTTGCCATGCCGCTGGGAAGTCGCCCAAGTCGGCACCGGATAATACGACCACCGGGATTTCCCAGCGGGTCCAAAGGCGGTCAATCAATTCTATCCCATTCATCGGTCCTTTCAGGTAAAGACCAGTCAGAATCAGATCAGGAGGGTGGTGGCTGACCATTTCCAATACCTTATAGCCATCATTGCCGCAGTAGGTGATTTCATGTCCCCATTCAACCAATAGCTTAGTAATCTGGCTGGCAAGCACCTGTTTATGTTCGACTGCGAAGATTCTCATAGGCAGGGAAAAGGGTAACACCCGTTGCAAGGAGATGAACGGAACGTCAAACATGCTTTTTAATGCCCTTATCCAGACATGAAATGACCCAAAGCCCGATTTGATCCCCCCCAGAAGGTGATTTATTGATCGAACCGTGGTGGGGTCGCTCGACCTGCACCTGCCGACAGACCTGTCCCTTCCCGGATAACCCAAAATTCACATTCGGTCAGCCAACCCCCACCTTTGGGAAATGAGGCAAGCAGCAGCCGGGTTTCGCTGCTAGGTTTGACTTATCGATTGACTCACAACATGTCAAACCATTAACTCCTCAGATCATGAACAATCAACAACTCTCATTTTCCAGCTTTATCCTAACCCGCCTTTACGCGGTGAGGATCACCCTCTTCCTGGCCTTTATGGCCCTTGTCGCCTCCGCGGATGCGCAAACGCTTACTTTTCCGCTCAACAACGGCTTCAATGCGACCGTTTCCGGCTTGAGCCCGACCATCTGCCAGCCCTCGGTAGCTGCTTCGGCGGGGAGTTTGCTTTATAGTTCCATCTTCGGCTTCGTCATTCCCGCCAATCTCAACGGTTCTACCACCGGTATCAACCTGTACAGCAATAATGAGGCGGGTTACCACATTGCCCGGGCGGGAGACACCGTGCAAATCATCGTTGACATTCCCGCCGCCGGGGGGTTGGGGTTGAACGATTACATCAATTACAACTACGGCCAGTTTGATGGTCCGCCTACGCCCCAGAAGACCAGCGCAGGGCAGTATATCCCCCCCACAGGCGGCAACGCATACGGGGTCAACCGGCACGTCCTGAAATTTGTGTTTCCCCTGGGGATGCGCAAGGGATATGTGGCCTTCAAAGTGGTAGATGGTGCGCCCTGGCCCACGCACATGTGCGTCATCCCCTTTGTAGTCGAAGGCGCTACGGTTGCCCAGGTGGACTCACTGGGCACCACGGTGCAGCCGCAGATGCCCTTTATGGTGCTCCATGCCCCTCCGGGCGATGGCAGCTACAGCGAATTCCAAGAAAACAAAACCACCTGCCGGGAGTTTCAGGATCGCTACGCTGAAGATGGTTCCAATTCTGCCAATCTGGCTGTCAAGCTGGGCGCAAAAGGCTCACTTGGTTTAATCGCTACGGTGGATTACGAATTTTCCGTCACCTTCAGCGGAGGCGTCACCGTCGGCGATATGGCCATAAAAACCAGCGGTAACCAAACCTGCATATCGGCAAGCAAAACTTTTTCCACTACCATGATCACCGGCCCTGACGGAGGCGGCGATGTGTTCATCGGATACGGTACGGACCTGGCTTACGGTGTTTATCCGTTTATCGTGGCTGACGCAGCAGTTTGTGGTAGCAGATTGGATACAGGACTGATTTATACGCCAGTCGGACAACCCCGAAGGTTTACCTACACCAAGTCGACCATTCTCTCCGAAATCGCGAAGCACGAAGCCACTGTGGCCGATAGCGCAGCCGTAGGCGCCAAAGCGGCCAACGATGCCCAAAACCAAATGGATGTCTGGCAACAGGTATTGACCATGAACCAGCAAAACATCGATAATCCGTCCAATGAGTTGATCGAAGTGTTGTCCTTCAGCGCAGGTTCCAGCGGGAGCCAGCAGTCGGCCATTATCATTCTGGAAACCAACTCTATCGAAGTAGAACACTACATTGAGGGTACTGTTGGGGTACAAGCCGTCGTTGAGGTGGGAGGCTCCGGGGTTTCGGGCGGATACGAATACAAAGGCTCAAAGAGATTCGGCCAAACCCAAAATCAATCGGCAGAGATTTCCAAAGTCGTGGGATACACGCTGAATGACGATGATACCGATGGCAATGGCGATCTGTTTAATCTCGATGTCGTACGCGATCCAATGTTTGGCACGCCCATCTTCCGTATCACATCCGGCACCCAAAGCAGTTGTCCCTATCAGGGCGGCTACCAGCGCGATCAGCCCGCATTGAAGCACAATAATACCACCGACACCCACATTCTCTCTACGGGTAATCCGGTGGGAGGGGCAGTTACCTTCCTCCTCGATCTGTGCAATGACTCAAACGAACCACGCACCTACAGACTAAAACTCAACGCTGCATCCAACCCCAATGGAGCAGTGGTCTCTGCTGCCGGTACGACGCTGAATGGCAGCAACCTGGGGCAATCCTACCCGGTTCCTGCCGGAAGCTGCCTTCAGGATATTGTGGTTACAGTCAGTATGCTCAATGCCTCCAGCCCACTGGAATATCCCAATCTGGAGTTGTGTTTCTATTCAGATTGTGAAGAGGACATTCATTCGTGCGTTTCTGCTTCGGTCTTTTTCGGCTCCGCAATGAGCATAGGAGAAGATCTGCAAACCATAGATCAGGTAGTGCTTTTTCCCAACCCCGCTTCACAAACAGCTACCCTCACTTTTGATCTGCTTCAGGCGGGTACTGTTGGGGTGGAACTCTACGACCTCGCGGGCCGACAGATCATGCGCCAGGAAGCTACCCTGCGCCAGGCTGGCCCACAACGCTGGGAGTTCCCCGTACACTCGCTCGCCGAGGGGATTTACACCCTGCACATCCTGAGCAACCAGGGCGCCTACGCCCCGCAAAAACTCGTCGTGCGCCGCTAACATATAATCTAATCCTTAATCAATCAAACAATGAAAAACATCTTAATTACCGGCTGTAGCAGCGGCTTTGGGTACCTGACAGCCAAATATCTGGCCGAAAAGGGCCATACCGTTTACGCGACTATGCGCAAGCTTGCAGGCAAAAACGCAACTCCTGCGGCTGAACTGAAACAATTTGCCAAAGATAAAAATCTGGACCTGCAGGTCATCGAAATGGACGTCACATTGGACGGCAGCGTGCAGAAAGCCGTTGCTCCCCTCGATCGAATTGATGTGCTGATCAACAATGCCGGTCTGGGCTACGGTGGTCCTGTCGAAGCTTTTAGCTCCCGTCAGGTACTGGAACAGCTGGATCTGAACATTGTGGGTACGGTGCGGGTCGCCCAGGCGGTATTGCCGCTGATGCGGGCGCAGCAGTCGGGCCTGATTATTCAGGTGAGTTCGGTAGCGGGCTTAGGGGCGGTACCAGGCTTTGGGGTTTATCACGCCAGCAAGTGGGGCCTCGAAGGATTAAGCGAAGCCATGCGTTACGAACTCGCGCATCTGGGCATCGATGTGGTACTGGTGGAGCCGGGCCTTTTTGCGACCCACTTTCTGGACAACCTCGTAACACCCGCCCGGCCGGAAATCATGGCCAGCTACCCGCACATACAGGCTTTCGTGGAGGGTTTTGAAGCCCAGACCCGAGGAGCTTATGCCGATCCTCAAGCCCCGACAGATCCAATGAGCGTCGTTTACCGCTTTGACGAACTGATCAATATGGCCCCGGGCAGCCGCCCCCTGCGAAACATCGTCGGGCTGGACCTGGGTATCACAGCCTTCCACGAGGCGACCGAGCCTGTACGACAGCAGTTTCTCACAGCGATGGGCCTGTCTGAATGGGATGGCCCCCGAACCTAAAAGTTGAAAATTATGAAACCTTCCACCCTGTCCCGAACCGCTGCCCCCAACGCCTACCTGACCGCGCTGGGCTGGCTCCTGCTGATCGTCCTTGCCAGCCGCTTTTTGAAAAACGTGTTCCCCTATTTTGCCTTTACCGAGGAGGCACTGGGCTGGTGGTGGGACTACAAATGGTCGCTGATCGGGCACATTTCCGGCGGATTGCTGGCGTTGGTGCTGGGTCCTCTTCAATTCTGGAAACAAATCCGACAGCAGTACCCGACGGCCCACCGCTGGCTGGGGCGCACCTATATCCTCGCCATACTGGTTGGGGCTTTGTCTGCAACCTATCTGGCCTGGACCAGTGGCTTGCGGGACAGTTGGGCGTGGGCGTTTTCCTTACAAATGCTGGCTCTGGCCTGGATAATGACCACGGCTATGGCCTACCTGTATATCCGGCGCAGGCAGATTTCGCAACACCGGGCCTGGATGATCCGGAGCTACGTCGTGACCTTTGCGTTTGTGGTATTTCGGGGGTTGAGCGAATGGGAAACCTTGCGAGAAGCCATTCCATTCCTAGACAGAGGTGCCAACCGGGTTTGGGTGTCGTGGGTAGTCCCTTTACTGATTGCGGAGTTGCTCCTGCGACGACGACGCAGCCATCAGACCGCCCTTTCACAAAACTCCACCGAGTTATTGGGAAAATAAGCCCAAAACCGTCCTTATTCTTTATATTAATGTGAGTTTTGGATAAGGGATTTAAATTTTAAAGCCACATTCTATTGAAAATGAAAAGATTAAGATTTCGGCACCTTCGTCTATGACGGTCAATAGGAAAAGGTACCTCCTCGCTATCGCTCGTTCGGGATGACTGTTCGTCATGAGAAAAGGCGCTTCTCTGGACGGAGAAGCGCCTTCATACAGCCATCGTCTGTCATCCTGAGCGATAGCGAAGGACCTTTTCAGGATTAAGCAAGTTTGATTATCCAAAACTCACGTTATATTACGATTCTATATATTTTGCTACCCCCCAAGCACTTGTTATATGAAAAAATCCGGGCCTTTATTTCTTATGTGTCTGCTGCTGCTCGCTCCTATGGCGGCTCAGGTAAACATGGATTCGCTGCGCGAGGTGGCGGGGGATGAGCGACAAGCGGATAGTAGCCGCATCCAGGCAATATATCATTTGTCCAACCATTACGAGTGGGTCCGCATGGATAGCTTTGCCTACTTTACCCAGCGGCTACACCAGCTATCAGTCACGTACGGAAGTCCCCGTTGGCTCGCCATTGCTCACCAACAGATGGGTTTCTTATTCCAAGATCAAGGAATGTATGACTCAGCCCGGCAGCAGTATTCCCTTAGCATGACAATAGCCAGGACCCTCAGCGATGCTCAGTTAGAAGCTAACAACCTCAACAACCTGGGGCAGGTCTATGAACAACAAGGGCAATTGGAAAAAGCGCTCTCACACTTTCATCAAAGCCTGGCCATCCGCGAAAAAACAAACCGAAGACAGGATGGAATTCCCACGCTGAACAACATCGCCAAGATCCATCTCAAACAAGGGGAACTGGATCGTGCGATGTTTCATTTGGAGCAGAGCCTCGAAATGGCAGAGGTGGAGGGAGACACAATGCAGGTGTTCAATGCGGTGAACCTGATGGGCATCGTTTTTCGTTTACAGGGCAACCACGAAGCATCCGTCGCTTACCATCGCAGAGCATTGGCCCTGGCCAAAGATCTGAGCTACCTGCGTGGACAGGCCTCTTCTCTTGGCAATATTGCAATCATCTTTCAGAGCCAAGGGGACTACGCCCAAGCCTTGATCTATTATCAGCAATGTCTGGAAGTGAATGAAGCCAGCCAGGACATCTTTGGGATTGCCGCCACTTCTGCCAACCTTGGCAATACCTATACATATTTGAAACGGTACGAGGAAGCGACGGAAGCGCTTAACCGATCACTTGAGATATACGAAAAATCTGAAAATTTCCCTGGCATAGCCAATACGCTAGGTAATTTAGGGCTGGCGTATGAGCAACGCGGTCAAGAGGAACAGGCGATAGGCTATTACTTGCGAAGTATCGCCGTCGGTAAGGATTTGGGATATGCTGAGATGATTCTTCCCGCTCTATCCAATCTGGCTGGTATCCATACCAAGCGTGGTGAATTTGTTAAGGCCATCGGATATGGCCAGAAAGCGTTGACTCTATCTAGACAAACGGGGAACATAGAAGTCATCAAATCGTCAGCTCAGCAATTGTATGCCTGCTACCGAGCGCTCAACCAACCCACCAAGGCCCTCGCCATGCACGAACTTTACCATCAAATGCGCGATAGCCTCAACAGCGAAGAAAACCAGCGGGCTACCATCCGCTTTGAATACCAGCAACAAGCCCTGGCCGACAGCCTGTCCAACGCGCAGGAAAAGGCCCTGGCCCAGGTCGAATACGAAAACCAGCTCGGACGGCAACGCCTGCAACTGGGCTTTGCTGCGGGGATAGGGGGTCTGCTCGCCCTCCTGGCCGTTGTGCTTTTTGTGAATGGCCGCCGCCGCCGCAAAACCAATGAGTTGCTGCGCCTGCAAAAAGGGGAAATCGAACTAAAAAGTAACCAGAATGAACTCCTCCTCAAGGAGATCCACCACCGCGTCAAAAACAACCTCCAAACCATCTCCAGCCTGCTCTACCTCCAATCGGCCCACATCAAAGACGCTGGCGTGAAAGAGGCCGTCGTCGCCGGACAACACCGGGTCGAGTCCATGGCCCTTATTCACCAAAAACTCTATCAGCGCGAAAATCTGGCGGCCATAGAGATGAAGGACTACCTGACCAACCTGGGCCAGAGCCTGTTGAGCACCTTTGGCTACCCGCCCGAGCGCATCGGGCTACACATCGCCATGGAAGAACTGGAACTGGACGTGGATACCGCCGTGCCCCTGGGCCTGATCGTCAACGAGTTGATTACCAATTCGCTGAAGTACGCCTTTCCCGATGAGCGAAGCGGCACGATCACCGTGAGCCTGAAACCAGCCGACGCAGGCCTGGAACTATTTGTCGGCGACGACGGCGTGGGTGCCGCCAACACCGCCAGCGGTACTTCCTTTGGGTCGCAGCTCGTGCGGCTGCTGACCACCCAGCTCGGCGGGCAGTTGGAGCAGGGTGTGGAGAATGGATATTGGACGCGAGTAGTTGTGTAAACCGAAAAGCAGACTTTCCTCTTTGTCAACTCAGTAATAGTCCTGAATCATGGAAAAATCTTGTCTTTCATTTTGGCTGTACCTGCTGCTGCTCGCTCCGGTAGCGGCTCAGGTGAACCTTGACTCTCTAAAGGTGGTCTGGCAGGACGAAACTCAGCCCGACAGTAACCGGTTGAAGGCCGGATTTACGCTTGCCTGGGAAGGGTACCTGTTTAGCCAACCCGACAGCGCCTATTACTTCTCTCAATTGCAGTTGGAGCTGGCCAGGGAAAAAGGTCTGAAAAAATATGAGTCCGCTGCCTTGAATACCCTGGGAATATACTACGCCATGCGGGGCGACTACCCACAGGCACTGGACCATTTCAGCCAAAGCCTGAAGATCAAGGAAGAAATCGGTGATACAATCGGGATCGCTGCTGCCTTAAACAACATCGGGAGAATTTATGATGATCAGGGGGATTACACCCAGGCCCTGGATCATTATAGCAGAAGCCTGAAAATGGAGGAAGCGCTCGGAAATAAAGGTGGGATATCCGCTTCCCTGAACGCCATAGGGACTATTTATATGAATCAGGGGGACTACACCCAGGCCCTGAATCATTATACCCGAAGCCTGACGATAAGTGAAGAGATCGGCGATAAACGTGGGATCGCTAATAGTCTGGGTAATATTGGAAAAATATACAAGAATCAGGGCGATTACGCCCAGGCGCTGGAATATTATATCCGAAATCTGAAGATCACTGAAACGCTCGGCGATAAGGTGGGGCTTGCTCTCACCCTGATCAACATCGGGACTATTTACACAAATCAGGGCGATTACGTCCAGGGCCTGGAACATTATAGCCGAGGCCTGAAGATCTATGAAGAACTCGGCGATAAAGGTGGGATCGCTAACGGCCTGGCCCATATCGCGTCCATTTATGAGAAACAGGGCAACTACGCCGAGGCACTGAACTATCTTAGCCGAAGCCTCAAGATCAAGGAAGAAATCGGCAATAAAGAACAGATCGCTTCTTCCCTGCACAATATTGGGATTATTTACAAAGATCTGGGTAACTATACCCAGGCTATCTCCTATGGAGAAAGAGGCCTTCGCATGGCCCGGGAAGTGGGGAAGCTGCAAACCTTAGCGTTTGCCGCAGGACACCTCTACTATAGTTACAAGGCTGCGGGCAGGAGTAAGCAAGCCCTGGAGATGTATGAGCTCTACATCCAGATGCACGACAGCCTCAACAGCGAAGAAAACCAGCGGGCTACCATCCGCTTTGAATACCAGCAACAAGCCCTGGCTGACAGCCTTACCAACGCGCAGGAAAAAGCCCTGGCCCAGGTAGCATACGAAAACCAGCTCGGCAGACAACGCCTCCAACTGGGCTTTGCCGCAGGTGTGGGAGGACTGCTCGCCCTCCTGGCCGTTGTGCTTTTTGTGAATGGCCGCCGCCGCCGCAAAACCAATGAGTTGCTGCGCCTCCAAAAAGGGGAAATCGAACTAAAAAGCAACCAGAATGAACTCCTCCTCAAGGAGATTCACCACCGCGTCAAAAACAACCTCCAGACCATCTCCAGCCTGCTCTACCTCCAATCGGCCCACATCAAAGACGCTGACGTGAAGCAGGCCGTCGTCGCCGGACAACACCGGGTCGAATCCATGGCCCTTATTCACCAAAAACTCTATCAGCGCGAAAATCTGGCGGCCATCGAGATGAAGGACTACCTGACCAACCTGGGGCAGAGCCTGCTGAGCACCTTTGGCTACCCGCCCGAGCGCATCGGGCTACACATCGCCATGGAAGAACTGGAACTGGACGTGGATAGTGCCGTCCCTCTCGGCCTGATCGTCAACGAGTTGATTACCAATTCGCTGAAGTACGCTTTTCCCGATGGGCGAAGCGGCACGATCACCGTGAGCCTGAAACAAGTGGGCGAAGGGCTGGAATTGTTTGTCGGCGACGACGGCGTGGGTGCCGCCAACACCGCCAGCGGTACTTCCTTTGGGTCGCAGCTCGTGCGGCTGCTGACCACCCAGCTCGGCGGGCAGTTGGAGCAGGGTGTGGGGGATGGGTATTGGACGAGAATACTGTTAAAAGAAAATGAAACTTCCGTGAAGAATTATACCAAATTTCACGTAAATTAATTATCCATTTACCTGTACCTAACACAACAGATCGTCCTTTGTTTCGGATAACGCTTCAATGACATTGCCATGTATCAGGAACTGATTTCTAAAACCTCGTTCATTAAAGCTACGGGATTGGACAAGTTTAAGCTCGAACCTGTGGCCGGTCCTATGATGAAAATGATCCGGCTGGATGAAATCAACCGGATTTACCGCAGCCTTGAACAATATGAAGGCCGTGCGTTTCTCGACGAGTTTGTCAAATTACTGGGTATAAAACTGGAAATTGCCGGGAAAGGTTTGGAAAAAATCCCTGCCCACGGGCCTTTTATCGTGGTTTCCAACCATCCTTTTGGCATACTTGAAGAAATTCTTCTCCTTCAAATTATCACCGATTACCGCCCTGATTTTAAAGTAATGACTCCTTCTTTGCTTCAACAGATTGAAAGAATGCAGGAGTATTTTGTTTCAGGGATAAATCATGTATCGGAGTACCTCGACGAGGGGCATCCTGTCGGTATTTTTCCCGCCGGGGAAGTTTCGTCTTTCCGCTTCGACGAAAGGCGTATCGCCGACCGTGAATGGCAAAAGTCAGCGGTAAAACTCATCCAAAAGGCAAATGTGCCTGTCGTACCGGTGTATTTTCAGGGAACCAATAGTCCTTTATTTCATCTCATGGGACTCGTACATCCGACCTTGCGCACCGCCACGATTCCTTCCGAACTTATCCGCAAAAAACATACAGAAATACGCGTCAACGTCGGCAAACCGATTCTGCCGAAAGAGGTTTCTCAAATTGAAGATACGGAAAGGTTTGGCCGTTATCTCCGCGCCCGCACTTACTCCCTCAAGTCCGGAATGGATGTCAAACCCTTTTTTGAAAATAACGATCTTCCCGCCAATTTCCGGCCCGTCGCAGAACCAACCGACCCGACTCTCATCCTCGCAGAGATCAACCAACTGCGTGAAACGCATATTCTCTTCACCCAAAATGATATGGAGGTGTTTTGTTGTCAGGCGGAGAATATTCCGCATATCCTTCGCGAACTCGGAAGGCTCAGAGAATTTACCTTCCGCCTGGTGGGTGAAGGCACGGGAAAACCCCTGGACATTGATGAATACGACCTCTACTACCGGCAGTTGTTTATCTGGGATCGCAAAAATGAAAAAATCGTCGGGGCCTATCGCCTGGGTATGGGGCCTGAGATTATGACACGCTACGGAAAAAAAGGGTTTTACCTTCATAGCCTTTTTAAAATCAACAATAATTTCCGGCCGTATATGGCAAAATCCATCGAACTGGGAAGGTCCTTTGTGCTGCCGGAATACCAAAAACACCGGCTCCCGCTTTTTCTTTTGTGGAAAGGAATTTCGCAGGTAATTGCCGAAAATAAAACCATTCAATATCTCATTGGCCCGGTGAGCATTTCCAACCGATACTCCCTATTGTCGCGTTCGTTTATCGTGGCTTTTATCCGGAAATATCATTTCGATGAGGGTCTCGCCGCCTGGATAATTCCCCGGAAAAAATTCCGCCCCAAAAAGGAAAAATCGGACATCCAACATCTGATGAACGGCTCAACCGACGATCTCAAACTGGCCGATAAAGTCATTGAGGACATGGAACCCCATCATTTAAAACTGCCGATTCTCCTGAAAAAATACATTAAACAAAACGCCCGGATCATCAGCTTTAATGTAGATCCGCATTTTAACCAGTGCCTCGACGGATTTATTTTCCTCGATCTGAAAGAATTGCCGGATACAACGCTGGAAAATTATTTTTAGGGCAAATACGAATACGTACATAAGCAAAAATCATCCCTTCAAGGGACGATTTTTGTTTGTGACTAATCAAAAGCTTTATTACAAAAAAGAATACTACATACTACTATATGCACTCACGTGAATGATTTTTGCAGTGTAGGGTAAATACTCCGAACTGGGAAAAGATTCCGGGATCGGCTTGCGATCCCGGATCGGATTGGCTTAGACCGTAATACATCTCAGCCAAGCTTGAAAGATTACCCGGTGCAAATATGGACACGTTTTCCCGGACAGGTGGGAACCTAACGATAAATAATTGTTAAGCTTCTGTTAACCCCCAAAAGAAAACAGGATGGCCTTTTAAAAGACCATCCTGTAAAAAAATATATAATGGTTTGGCTAATTCAGAACTAATGAAGGATCATTAGTTTTTTGGAATCCAGCAGGAACCCGGCCATATAAAAATTCATCACATAAATCCCCGACAGCATCTTCGTTGTATTAAATGGCAGCAGATTCTCCCCGGGATTCAGTACGACATCTCCATAGGCAACGATTTTCCCCTGTGCATTCACCAAGTCCCACCGTATCTTGCCTACATAAGGCATAAATACTTTGATGGATGTCTGATCATCGGCAGGATTCGGGAAGAAATTGCTCATATAAATGATTTTGGGAAGCAATACCGGCTTGGGTGCGGAACTGGTATCACACTTCGTCGTTACGATCGGTGAAAACTTCACGCAACCAAATATGCCCGGATCGGAAACCTGCAAAATCACGGAGTCATTGGTCGCATAAGTTCCATAAGTATAGGTTCCCGGACTAAGACCCGGCAAAATCGGCGTCCCTTTATTGTCGCTGATAATGTAGCTGTTTTGCGAACCGGAAATCGTTACCTGTATCTGAAAGGTTGAATCCGAATTGCAGATCGCAGCGATACTGTCAAACTTCACATCACAAATCGGAACCGGCGTACAGTCTGCGGTTACGGGTCCATTAAAGAAAGAACAGCCGGTGGCAAAATTCAAATCTTTGACAGTAACGAATACGTCTGTACTGTTGAAATACGGCCCAAGGTTATAAGTTCCTGCGCTAAGTCCTCCAATCGGCGGATTGCCTTGATCGTCTTCGAGCTGATAATTGAAACCGGAACCGCTGATTTTTACCACTACCTCAAATGTCGAATCCGTAACACAAAGCGAATAAATTGTATCAAAAGTAACGTCGCAAACTGGCGGAGCGCAATTGGCGGTGAAGGGACCTGCATTGTCGCTGCAACCGGCAATACTGGCATCATTGACAAATACATTTACCAATGTGCCGCTATTGTAATTGCCGTATAGATAAGTCCCGGCAACCAGTCCCGCTACGGGCAAACTGCCCAGATTATCGGAAATGACAAACGAAGAACCTGTACCGGAGAAAGTTACAACTAACTCAAAGGTCGAATCGGTAACGCAGTTGGTAACTACTGAATCTATCGCCACATCGCAGACCGGCGGCGGCGTACAATCGGCCGTTACGGGAGCGGCGGTGTCGGCGCAGGCGAGCAGGTTCAGATCGGCGGCGAAAATCGTTACGCTGGTATTGTTGGCGTAAGTGCCGAAGTTGTAAGTACCGGCGCTCAGCCCTGTCAGC
>JANRJC010000037.1:0-9299 GCA_033764335.1 Bacteroidia bacterium
CGGATATATCGTTATTGGCAGCATCGTTATGCAAAAGGGGTAACGCATAATCTTGAGCATGTTTTTTGTTTTAAAATGACAGCGCCAAGAGAGATTAGATTAAGTGAAGAACATATAAGTTATTGCTGGTTAGAGAAAGAGGAGGCTGCCAAAAAAGCCACCTCGCCAAGTAACCAACGTGCTATTTTAAAATTTGTTGGAGAATAGTCATGGCAGGCCATAGTAAATGGGCAAATATTAAACATCGCAAAGGCGCTAAGGATAAAAAACGTTCGAAATTATTTACGAAACTGCTAAAGGAGGTTGCCATAGCGACCAAAGAAGGGGGCAGTGATCCTGCCGGAAATCCCCGTCTCCGTATGGCCATAAAAAATGCCAAAAAAGCCAGCGTACCTAAAGATAATATTGATAAAGCCGTCAAAAAAGGTTCCGGCGCAGATGGTGCCGCTTACGAAAGCCTGACTTATGAAGGTTATGCCAGCCACGGAGTTGCGGTTTTTATCGAATGTATGACCGACAATCAAAAACGTACCATTGCGAATATTCGTTCTTATTTCAACAAATACAACGGAAGTATTGGCAAAAGTGGATCTGTGGATTATCTGTTTGAACGAAAAGGAATGTTTATCTTTCCCATCGAAGGTCTCGATGAAGAATCCCTCACACTTCAATTGCTGGAAGCGGGATTGGAAGACATTGAAACCGATGGTGAAAATTATGTGATTACCTGTGCCTTTGAAGATTTTGGATTGATGAACAGCAAGCTGGAAGAATTGAATATCGAAGCGGAAAGTTCACTCGAAAGAATTCCCGCTACCACCATCAAACTCGATGTCGCCCGTGCCTTAACCGTGTTAAAACTCATAGATCTGTTTGAAGACGATGATGATATCCAACAGGTATTTCACAATCTCGAAATGACCGATGAAATCGAATCTGCCCTGGCCTGATTTTTTATATATTCCTTATGTCCAATTCCCTGGAAATCCTCCATCAAAAAAACCGCGAAGCATTGCTGGGCGGTGGTGAAAAAAGAATTGAAGCCCAACACCAAAAAGGCAAACTTACCGCAAGGGAAAGAATAGATCTTTTGCTTGATGAAGGGAGCTTTGAAGAAATTGGGAAATTTGTCACACACCGTTCTACCGAGTTTGGATTGGAAAATCAAAAAATATTGGGTGATGGAGTCGTAACGGGTTATGGGAAAATATACGGAAGGCTGGTTTATGTCTTTAGCCAAGATTTTACCGTCATGGGCGGTTCGCTTTCAGAAACGTATGCAGGTAAAATATGTAAGATCATGGACCTCGCCATGAAAACCGGTGCCCCCGTTATTGGCCTCAATGACTCTGGCGGGGCGCGTATTCAGGAGGGGGTCGTGTCGCTTGCCGGTTATGCCGATATTTTTTACCGAAATACCCTGGCATCTGGAGTGATCCCTCAAATATCGGCCATCATGGGACCTTGTGCCGGAGGCGCGGTTTACAGCCCTGCCATCACAGACTTTATCCTCATGGTGGAAAATACCTCTTATATGTTTGTCACAGGTCCCAATGTGGTGAAAACCGTCACACACGAAGAGGTGTCTTCCGAAGAACTTGGTGGTGCTTTTACCCATGCTTCCAAAAGCGGAGTTACCCACTTTGCCTGCCCGAGCGAAGTGGAATGTATCGAAAATATCAAACAACTACTCAGCTACCTTCCTCAAAACTGTGAAGAAGACCCTATCCGTTATCCCGCTGCTCCGGCAGGGGGAGTTTCCGATTTGTTAAAAACGATTATCCCCGACAACCCCAA
Source organism: Bacteroidia bacterium (assembly GCA_033764335.1). Classification (GTDB taxonomy): domain Bacteria; phylum Bacteroidota; class Bacteroidia; order J057; family J057; genus JAGQVA01. The sequence goes on from JANRJC010000037.1 coordinate 1,798, forward strand.
CCAGCCTTATGATATCAAAGAGGTAATCCGGTTGGTCTGTGATAGCGATTCTTTTCTGGAAATTCATAAAGACTACGCCGAAAATATCGTTGTGGGGTTTGCCCGGCTTGCCGGCCGTAGCATTGGCATCGTGGCCAATCAACCGGCGGTACTTGCCGGCGTGCTTGACATCAACGCCTCCAAAAAAGGTGCGCGGTTTGTGCGGGTCTGTGATTCGTTTAATGTGCCCTTGCTGGTATTTGAGGATGTCCCGGGTTTTCTTCCGGGTACAGACCAGGAATGGAACGCCATTATTACAAATGGCGCAAAGTTATTATATGCTTTTTGTGAGGCAACCGTACCCCGGGTAACGGTGATTACCCGCAAAGCTTACGGCGGGGCTTACGATGTGATGAATTCCAAACATATCGGTGCAGATATGAACTTCGCCTGGCCTACCGCAGAAATTGCGGTGATGGGGCCAAAAGGTGCTGCGGAAATCATTTTCAAAAGAGATATTTCGGAAGCATCCAACCCTGAAGCGATGCTTCAGGAAAAAGTACAGGAATACACCGAAAAATTTGCAAACCCGTACCTTGCCGCCGCTCATGGATTTGTGGATGAAATAATTTTCCCCGAACAAACTCGCGAGAAACTTATAAAAGCCTATGAGATGCTGGAAAATAAAGTGGCAGCATTACCCCGGAAAAAACACGGGAATATTCCTCTGTAAAGATTTATTGCTCAAAAATAATGTCCACAGGAACACGCGCACTTTCCAATTTCAGCAGGTTTTGGGATAATTCCGGTTTTACCTGCCCTTCACTTCGTATCCAAGCTCGGGCTTCATTAAAATCCCCTTCTCCCTGAATCGTGATGATTTTTCGGATCAACTCTTCCGTAGTTGGGGGAATCAGGTCTGCATTGACAAAATAAGTACCGGTAGGAGATGAATAATAAAATGCTCCGGAGGCAAGGAAATAATTAAAGATCATCATATTTCCCCTGCCATGATCACTGGAATTGCCAAATCGGGCAGACCGAAGCACACTGGCAAGAAAGGTAACATAATAGTCCTCCGGTTGTCCCTGTAGCCGTCCATCTTTTAACAATTCAATAATCATATATAAGCCCAGCACGTCGGCTTTTTCTTCTTCCATGAGAGAAGCATATTGTTTTAAGGCTTCCTGAACCGTCGTCTTTTCTCCGGCAACTCGTTTTACGCCTAACCCGTGTGCGATCTCATGGAAGAGAGAAAGCCGGGAAAAGGCCTGTATCTGGACATGGTGCCGCTGTGAAGGGGCAATGAGAACATCGCTGACCGGAATTACAATTTTTTCAAACTTTGCCTTCAGAATATTGCTTAAAAGAATTCGCCTTACGCCTTTGTCGGGATACATTTTATTTCCGGAAGGAAAAGTTAGCCCAATACTTTTCGGCCCGGCATTAAATAGGCCTTTAGCGTAAATCAGGTCATAAAACTGGATGATGTCCGGGCTTTCCGAAACCGAAGGTCGTAAAGGCGCGGAAACGGGCAATTTTCGCTGAAATTCCGGGACAAGCGAAGTAAAATAGGCAGGATCATCCCCTTCATTATTTTTTACCAAAAGTACCGACTGATAAGCAGATTTATACCCCATAAACTGATCCTCGTAAGTTTCCATCGGACCAATAATGAGGTCAAGGGGTTCTTCATAATTGTCGAGCCAGGCATATTCACTGGCACCGTATTGGTCTCGGTAAAAGGCATCCGCTCGAAGATACAAGTAGTATTTCAACGGGCCTTCCGGTAACGGAGCTGCGGCCTGTCGCAGGTAGTGAGAAATACGTTCATGGTACTCCCGAAAGGCGATGTGATAGGGAACGACGATAAGTTTATCATTTACGTCGCGGGTAAGGAGGGTATAGGAACTGGTTTTTCCCGGAGTGGTAAGTCGGTCAAACTGGGCCGCAGTAAGTCGGGGTGGATAAAAATTTGCTCCGGAAGGTTTGGGTTTTATACCGGGAAGCAGCGGAAAGTGATTGTTGATACGGTCGTAAGGTCCGTAGTTGATTTTTATAAGTTGTTGCAGAGTAGGGTCTGAAATCGAGTCCAAGAGTGTAGAAAGATGCCCATAGGCCTGAATCTGAAAAATAGTATCCGTAACATCGGCGGCCTGTTTTAGAAAGGGTATTACTTCTGCATAAACTTCGGGTAAAGCATAACTATCGGTTTTAAGGGAAAAAAATTCATATTTCCGTAGGACTTCCTCAGCAGGCAGGAAACTGACCGCCGGCGGTGTTTCCGCTGTTTCCGGAGTGCTTTTTTGCTCAGCACAGGCACAAAACACGGTCGTTAACCAAAAAAAACAGAAATATCGCATGTTTTCAAATTCAGAGACAGGCCGGACCAATATAAAAAAAAAGCTGACCTTTTCATTAAGGTCAGCTTTGCTTTGAGTTTTGGTTATCCGTTTTTAGAAAAAATCTTCCGGATCCAGATGTTCACCATCCATAATCACTTCATAATGAAGGTGAGGATTGGTGCTTCTGCCGGTGGTACCGACAAATCCGAGGGTATCACCTTCTTCGACAATCTGTCCGGGAGTCACCACGATACCGGAAAGGTGCGCATAAAGGGTGCAGTATTCTTCGTCATGGATAAGTTTTACATATTTCCCATACGAACTGCTGTCTGCCGAATTGACGATCCAACCGACTTTTCCGGTGGCCGTCGCAAGTACGGGGGTTCCACTCGGTGCCGGAAAATCAACCCCCTGATGCATTTTGTCCACTCCCAGTATGGGATGTTTCCGCATCCCAAAGACGCTTCCGAGCGGTACTCCTTTAGGGATAGGGCGGCTTGTAGGGACAATATCAATGTCAAAGGGGTCAATGGTTCTCAAATGCGCCTGCTGGATTTTCATCATTCCGCCAGGCTCTTGGCCGTCTGCAAGGTTTTGTTTCGATTTTGAAGTCGGAAAAACTGCTTTGAGATTTTCAGAAGACATGAAGAATGTGCCGATGGCAACCAACGCTACACTCATCAGGTAGTTTTTCATAATAAATACTTAAATCTCACAATAGAAAACGAAAGAACATAAAGGGTGAAACTTTCACCCCTGCAAAGTATAAATAATTTTATTTTCGGATACGCCCATGTGAGTAAACCCTCCAAATTGGTTGACAATTGGCGCGATCGGGTGGTTAAAAGGTAAATAAAATACACAAATGGTATTATTTACTTTTTACAATAAATAAATGAATGGTCATTCAAAATACCTGAAAACCAACTCTTTATATTAAGAGTTCTTTTCTCTTTAAACCTGCATCTGGATTTCTTTTTTAAGAGCTTTAGTATAACCCTGAAATCAGATGCACATAATGTCAAAGAAACCGGGAGTTATACGGTGTAAGAATTGTAAAGGTTTTGTGCAAAAAAAATGCCTGAAATACTTTGCGGTATTTCAGGCTATAAAAACAGTCTTTTTTTAAGAGATTATTTGATAAAACGGATGGTCATCGGATACTGATACTCTTTGCCTCCGCTTACACTTACCGCCGCCATAATGATTGCAACGAGTTGGAAAATGGCAAGACCAATCAGTAAAAATATTCCGACAATAATCAGAATCAGGAAAACCGAAACAATCATATACAAAGCAATCGAAAGCTGAAAGTTGAGGGCTTCTTTGGCATGTTTTCCGACCAAAGGCATCTCATCACGTTTCATCAACCAGATTATCAATGGCCCTAAGACTGATCCGAAAGGAATAACATACCCTGCAAGCGCGCTAAGGTGGGCAAACAACATCCATTGTTTTTCTTCCTCTCCGGAGGGTTTTGATTTTACCGGTTCATTTACCGGTTCTTCTACTTCTTCAATTGCCTCCTGATCAAATACTTCGTCGGTCATCTGCTCAAAAGGGTCGTGATTTGCATCTTTACTCATAGCTGTATGATTTTTTCGGAAAATAAGAATTAAGTTACAAGTTTTATTTTACAAACTAAAGAGTAATTCCGTAAATCTAAGGTTGGAAAGTTGTTAAAAAAACTTCTACCTCACTGCAAGATCAAACACAATCTCCACATCAGAGTCTCCGGGTGTGCAGGTTCCGTCTTTTATACCTCCGGGCTGATGGCGGAGTTTGAGCGCAATCTGCCCGGTGGCCGCTGCTCCTGTCTGCCAGAAAGAGGAAAGACCTACTTCGTATGTGCCATCTGTATCGGTGCGTTGGATGGTCAGGTTGGTCAAAATGAGTTCCCCCAATATTTCAAAACAGACCAAGTGCTCGTCGTCTTCTTTGCGGATTTCGGCGGTAATGTCTTCGGCAGGCGTTTTGTTTTTGTTCAAAAATTTTACTTCTACGGTATAATTTGTCAGCGGGCTTAGAATAATGCTGTCGGGGTCAGAGCCATCCTTCCATGTAAAAGTCTCGGTTCCGTTGAAAATCAACTGAACGGTAGTAATTTCTTCTTCGCCAACCGGTTCTTCTGGTTTGCAGGATTGCATAAGAAGGATAGATGATACCAAGATCACCAGATTGAAAAATGCATTTTTGTTCATGGTAAAAAAATTAAAATTTGAGGTTAATTTTTAAGGAAATATTCCTTCCCGGAGCATCGGCGAAATAGCGGAAGCTATCCATATAATCCCGGTAGGTGATGTTCATAAGGTTGAATGCCGAAAGACTTAACCCAAGTTCGTTGTGGGGGAACGAGATTTTTGTACCGGCTTCCAGCCCGGTAAGGGTATAACCGCCCGGCGGCGGTAAAAAATCCTGCCCTTCGGGCACGCGGGTCTGCCGGGCCACACTCCGTACTTTTATCGTTATATAAGAGTCATTTATTTTTTTGCGGTTTGCCCACTCATACGTAAGGCTGTTTTCCATCCAATTCGCGGGCATATAGATCAGCGGGTCTCCCTCGGTGAGGTTTTGAGCATGAAGCCACGAACCTCGGGAATTTATTACCCAACGTCGGGAAAACCGGTAATTGAACGAAACGTCGGTGCCGATAAGCCTTGCGGCTGTCTGGGCATAACTGAAAGCGGGAAACGCACCCCTGATCGTCGTCTGTATTCCTTCGGGGCGCAGAAAGATAAAATTGCGAAACCATTGGCTGTAGGCACTGATTTCTGCATTAAATTTTTCCCCTGCATAATTAAGGGTGGTTATCGTCTTAAAGGCTTTTTCCGGAGAAAGGGTGCTGTCACCATATTGTAAGGCTGCCGCGCCGTGATGCAGCCCGTCGCTGAATAGTTCATTGACATGGGGCGGGCGCCAGGCTGTACCCAGGTGTATTTTCCCTTCCCATCCGGGTGCAATTTTCCAGATGACTCCGAGGGTAGCCGAAGGGCTTTGGTAAGTTCGTATCGAAAAAATGTCCACTCCGCTTTCTTCCCGGGCACTATTGATCCAGAAGTAGTCGTGGCGAAACCCGCTTTCAAATTCGATTCTTTCTTTTTTCCAGCGCAGGATTCCGAATATACCTCCGCTCATAGCGATGTAGTTGGGGATAAAGGGTCTGCCGCGTAGGTAGTTGTTTTGGTATATGCCGGAGATTCCGGTGGAGCCTGAAACCCCCTTACTTGCTGAAAATTCCCAGACACCGTCCAGCGAATGAGTATTGATCCGAAAGTCGAGTTCGGGCAAGTCTTTTCCATTAGCATCCACTCCCCTCGGACGGTGTTTATCAAACTCAAATCTTCGATTGCCTTGCAGGGCGTAGGTAAGGCTCAGTTTGTTTTTTTCATTTATTCGGTAATATCCCTTCCATTTTAGGAGGTTGTGGGTGATGTCCTGAAAGGGGCGTGAAATTTTGTAGGAAAAAGCAGCAGTATCTGCTCCCAATGGTTTCGGACTTTCGAGCGCTTTGAGTAAATCGCTCTGCCCGCCCAGATGCGCGGGTGCGAGGATGCCTAATCGGTTATGAAACCGACTGAAATAGACTTCCAGTCCCTTTTTAGGGGTTTTATAGCCCAGGGTCGCTGAAAAATTTTGTTCGGCAACACCGGTGTTTTCGAGGAAATATCCGGGCGTGTGAAGATTACCTCCTTTTTTAACGGTTCCCTGTAATCTCCAGGACCAGTTTGGTAGAAAATTGTGATTACCCTCCAGGATACCCGAGGTTATGCCGGTACGGCCATTGCTAAAGCCGACCAGGTTCACCTCGCCCCCCAAACCTTTCTGGTCGCGCAGGGGGGCGGGTTCAACCAAAATTACTCCTGCCATCGCCCCGACTCCGTATTGGACAGTTCCTGCTCCTTTGAGTACGGTAAGCTGTGTAGCAATAAAGGGATCAATTTCTGGCGCGTGTTCGGAGCCCCATTGCTGGCCTTCGAGACGAATACCATTAGTCAGGATCAGGATTCGGCTACTGTGAAGGCCATGGATAATGGGCTTAGAAATGGTTGCACCTGTGTGGAGGACATTTACACCTGTGATGGAGGAAAGGGCATCTGCCAGGGGTTTTCCCTGTGTTTGGGTTAGCTCGCGCCGGGTGAGCCTAGAAAGCGATTGAGTAGGTGGGGGAGGGATTTTTTCTCCGAATATTTCTACCGCTGCAAGTTCAATCGGTTTTTGCCTAAGAGCTATATTTTGAATGGTGTTTTCCTTTACAATAATCCCTGTATCCTGATGATCGCAATTGATATGGGTACAGGATAAGGTATAAGAACCTTCACAGATTCCTTCAAAAAAATACCTGCCCAGTGAATCTGTAACCGTACCTTTTTGGAGTTCCGGAACATAGACATTTACAAATGCGAGGGGTTCGCGAGTGGAAACATCTGATACAACCCCCGAAAGAGCGAAGTTGCAGTCTGTGAGTTGTTGGGAATAAGTCAATTGAACCCCTGCCAATAATATTCCCGAAAGGAAAAGAAAACGAAAGTTAATCATAACTGAAACACATTTGCAGTGAAAAGCAAAAGTGAAAGGGTCCAGCAAAAAATTGCCGGGAAAAATCAGTGATTAACTTATAGGAGGGCCTCGCCGGGTAAAATAAAAAAAGGAGGGAGGCGAAACTGTTTGGGGGAATTTTGCAACAAAGACGGGGAATGAAAGAATAACACTATCCGTGCTGAAAAAATCTGGAGCCAGATATAGCGGAAATTCTAATTCACAGAGCGGACAGCGGTTTTTTTCCTGTGAAAAAACACCTGTTTCAGATTCCGAAGTTTCGTTTACAATTGCATGCGCGTGGGTATATTCACATTGGTGCAACCAGGAAAAAGGAACCGTGAAAACTACTGAAATCAGCAGCATCAGAATTCCCAGATATGTTCTCATTTTCTCCGGCATAAATGCAAGTATGTTGCAAAAGTAAGTAATTCGGATTTACCCGCAAGCTTTTTCTTCAGAAAATAAAAATACACAGATAATTTTTTGTAATATCACCGCATGACCATGAAACACAAGGCGACCGAAGTCCCCGGGGGACCGGTGTCGAATCCGCACGACCGGTTTTTGAAGCGTATGCTCAAAGACCTCGAAAAAGCCCGAGCCACGCTGGAGGGCGTATTGCCGCCGGAACTCTTAGCC
>JANRJC010000038.1:0-61452 GCA_033764335.1 Bacteroidia bacterium
TCGACCGCCGGGAGGGTATAGGCAGAAAAGACCGCTGCCTGAAAGAAACTTTTGAGCGTAAAGAAGGCGGTTTCTATGCCCCACCGGTGATGATATAAGGTGCCAAAATGCTTCCACTGCCAGGTGTTTTGATCGAGTAAAGTGGTCAGTAAGACTTCGATTTCCCCCGTGGGTAAATCTACCCGAATGAGGCGGTAAGTGAGGCAGGTTTTGGGCGCAATGGTTTGTCCACACGCGGCCACAGCTTGTCGCGCCCGGTAAGTCATCTCAGAGGTAAAAATCCCTTCATTTTTGCCACTTTCGATGAAATAGACCACCGTAGGGCTAAAGGTTTTCTTCAGTCTCACCAGACAATGTGAGCCAAAATGAAGGTGTAACCAGGGCAGGGCATACCCATTAAATCCGCGGTCATAAATGGCTAATACATCGGGTCCAAACTGTTCGACCAATGGCAGGGCAATCTTCGTTTCTGCCGTGCTTCTCGGATGTAACGCTACGCGTTGGAGAATTTGATTGAGCACATCAAAACAAACCAGCCAGCGGGTAGAGGGCACCTCTCCATGTTGGTTTTTATGCCAGCCAAAATATTCCCCCAGCCAGTCTTCATCGGGAATCCGAAGACCGGTTCCATCTACGGCCACCAACCGAAATCCCCGCCAGGTCTTTGCCGGAAACCGCTGGTAAAATAGCTGACTACTGTATTGGAACAGATCTTCAAAAAACGAGGCTTTGATGAGTTTTCTCCGCTGGGAAAAGGCACTTTTGGTCGGGACTTCTTCGGGAAGTTTACCAAAAAAATCATACAGTTCTATTACCAGACTTTTTTTAAAAGCCCCAACACCAGCAGCACCGTTCGATCAAAGAACAGTTTTCGCTTCCGGGTGAAATTTTTCAACGGTTCAAGCAGATATTTCCTCCGATTTTCCCCATCTAATTGGCAAAAGGTGCGGAAATCTTCAAGAGCCAGACGTAAGGGCCTATACATAACTTTTTTCTTCGGTTGATCAAGGTAGCACTTTTTTCCTTAACTTAATGGCCGTGATCCAATGTTAAGACACCATCATAAAATATAGCAGATCCTTGCCAAAAGATTTTTTCTACAGGTGGCATTTCAAAATCCTCATCATCATAATATGGAGATTCCCAAATTGTAATGTAGAATGAAAACGTCCTGGTTGGAGAATTGATAACAAAATATCCATCTATATGTGGGATGGTAACTGTTTTAACAGTAGCATCAAACTCAATAGAATCCCCGGATAAGTGGCCATACTCTATTGAATCATGTAAGGTTTGATATGGACTAAAATAGCCAAAGAAGTCGCTTATATCTCCACCACCAGCACAATTGCTATTAACCATATTATCGTCGATACTCCATCCAGTGGGCCCAACCCAGGATGTTTCTTCACCCTGAAGAGTCATAAAGCTATTAGACGGATTGCGAGCATAAGCATAGGCAGGTGTAGGATGACTTTGAACATCTTTATCAACTACAGTTCCTCCTCCAGATGTACAGTTAACTCTTGCTTTTGCTTTGTACTTAGTATTTCCTTTCTTGGCTTTTATCCACCCTGAAGCTTGAATATCTCCTAGGGACAGAATCAATCCCAAAAAAATGATTGTAAATATTCGAGAATACCTCCCAAAAACCATTGAGAGATGAATGTAAGGTTTCTCATACGAGACCCCTTTAAGAGAAGGAAATCCTTCCCTTTTTACCTGATTTGAGCAATTCATATTTATAAAGTTAAAATGTAATAATTAACCCTAAGGGACTGAAAAAAAACAACTTCCCGATTCGAAACAATGGATATTATTCCCCCACTCATTGACAATCAGAAATTTGTGCTTTTTCACACCCAAATAAAATCGAGAAATTATTCTTTTACGTTTCCTAATGTAAAATATCAGGGTATTCAGTTATAGGTAATTTTCCTACTTCGAAGTGTCGAACATTGTGATGTAAAACACATGAACTAATGAATACAATTAAGTAATTGTAAGGCAATAATGCAATAGATTTTAAATTTTTTAACATATATTTTTTATTAAACGATTGTTTAAATTTTGCGGAAGGTATTTTGTAAAGTGCCGAAATCGGCCGAAATCGAAGGATTTATCCAACCAAAGATGTATCCAAGTGATTGGGCCGATTTCCAATGGGAAGCATAATTGCACCGGAAGTGGGGCCATTTAACCGGTTATTAGTACCTTTATGCAGCAAAGATGCAAATTAGTTAGACATCGATGGACCCAACGTGTAATTGCTGTGCTGAATATCAGAGCCGTTTTTAAGAGCAACAAAAAAGCACAACTCTAGAAGCGCGTCTATGCCCAAATGAGCCTCCCTGCGGCTGCTGAACCGATAATTTTGTTTGCACCCAATTGAAAAAGAATGTCATTACCAGAAAGAATCCTTTACCGGGAATAACACACTCTCTGCACGATGCCTCCTCTTGCGCCGCTGAAAAAACAGGCAACCCCGGCCACAAAACCGGGTTTATTACCTTATATGCCCTGACCCGACACAACCCTAACTCGCATAAGCCTTGTCCATTAGTTCGGAAATCTGTTGCAGGCGTTTGCGGTCTCCGCCCGGTACTTCGGCAGATCCCCATCCTTTGTAGCCAATCTCCCGGAGTGCCTGATTGACCGCCGGCCAATTGCAGTCGCCTTCGGTAAGCTCGACCTTAAATCCTTCCCAGATTCCCTGATTTCGCTCTTTTTCGCGGCTGTATTCTTTGACATCAATTTTCATTATCCGATGTCCCAGGGTTTTGATCCAGTGCTCCGGCCAGCCGTATCGCACGATATTGCCCACATCAAAATACCAGCCGATGATCGGGTTGTTAAACTCATCAATATAACGGGCCGCTTCCATCGGGCTTAACAGGAAGTTATTCCATACATTTTCAAGCGCGATTTTGACCCCGGTTTCTTCTGCCACGGGCAGGATTTTCCGAATCTCCTCCTGTGACCGCTGGTAAGCATCGGCATAGGATATTTTTTGATTTACCACTGCAGGAACCAGCAAAACGGTGGTGCCGCCGTAGGCTTTGCAGTCGCGAAGGGCCGTTTTCATGGACTCTACACACTGCGCACGGACAGCAGGATCGGGATCGCTGAGGGGCATTTTCCAGTGGAGGGAGTTGACCACGCCGGGAATTTCCAGACCGGTTTTGTCCCTAGCTTTCAGGATTTCTTTGCGGTCGAGATCATTGGGGCTATCCATTTCCACTCCGTCAAAACCCAGGTCTTTGAGGAGTTTGAACTTGTCCATGAGGGAGATATCTTCCTCCACCATTCCAAATTTCAGGCTCTTTTTGATCAGTGGGCGGTCATCAGCCATGATTTTTCCGGCATGACCCAGTGCGCCGGGGAGCAGTGACATCCCTGCCACCGCTCCGGCTGTATATTGGATAAAGGTTTTTCGGTTCATGGATTATAAAAATCGGGTAAGCCCTGGTTTTGCTACATCGGGTGATTTCCATTCGAGGTCCCAGCTATACTGGTCAATAGATGGTCCAATTATTTCGGTGGAGGCCATCATCTGCTCAAGGGTTATTTCTTGTCCTGTGTAGGCGACGGCTCTTCCCCAAAGGGCGAGCAGGGTACTGTTAGCCATCCATTCGCCGTCATTGACAGGTTCACCTTTGCGAATGGCTGCAAACAGTTCGTCGTGTTCGGTCTGGTACATATCATTTTCTTCTCCCCGATAAGACCAGGCATTACGTCCGATAATCTCGTGTTTGCGGCGGATACAATCCACGTTCAGCCTTCCATCCGCTCCCATTACCTCTACATGGTAGCTGCGTTGGGTGTCTTTTTGCTGACGGCTGAAATGAAATCCCTTGACGCCGCTTTCCCATTCATATACGATGGCAAAGTGGTCATAGACATTGCCGTATATATCTTCTACTCTCCGCTGCCTTCCTCCGGTTCCGAGGGCTTTTACGGGCATCTTATTGCCCATTGCCCATACCATCATATCCAGACTGTGAACGGCCTGTTCGGCAATGTGATCTCCGGAAAGCCAGTTGTAGTAAATCCAGTTGCGGAGTTTGTACTCCATATCGCTCCAACCTGCTTCGCGGGGGTATGACCAAAGGTAATCGGCATAGTAAGTGTTGTAAATCGCGGTTACGTCTCCGATCGCTCCTTCATGGACTTTGCCAAAAGAGGCGCGTTTGGGAAGATGATAACGCCAGCAGAAACCCGACATCAGGGATAGCTGTTTTTCTTTAGCAATACGAGAAGCCTCATACACTTTTTTCAGGCCGGGGATATCCACTGCCATGGGTTTTTCGCAGAAAACGTGTTTACCTTTTTGAACGGCATACAGCAGGTGATCGGGGCGGAATGCGGTAGGCGTCGTGAGGATGACCACATCTACATCGGAATCTATGAGTTTCTGATAAGCGTCGAAACCGATAAACTTGTCTTTATCCTTGACCTTTACTTTTTCCGGATGGGCCTCCAGGAGGTTCTGGTAGGATTTTTCCATACGGTCGGGAAAAATATCGGCCATATAAGTGAGAACGACATCCTCATCGGCGGTGAGTGCCTGGCTGGCTGCACCGGTACCGCGTCCACCGCATCCGATGAGTCCTACTTTCAGGGTTTTACTGCTTCGGGCAAAAGCAGAATTGACAAGCCCGACATTTAGCGCGATAGTACCTCCAACAACGGCTTTTCCGGTGGAGGAAAGAAACTTGCGCCGGGTAGTAGTATTTTTATTTTCCTGCATAACGGTGTTTTTTGTAAAGTAATAATTTTAAGGGTTTAGGAGTTTGGATATAGCTTCATTTCCCAGCACAGCATGGCCGGGCCGGGGATAATCTTCATTAAATACTTTTAAGGCTTCTGTGGGCAAAATGACAATTCCTTCTTCGCTGATTTTCCCATCTTCTTTCAGCCATTCGCCCGGCTGGAGTTCCAGATGCTGAATCAGGAATTTATAGGCAGCCTGGCGTTTGTTTATGCCGTAATCATGTCCTTCTTCAGGAAAATGGGCGTATTGAACCCTTCCTTCCTGATTATAGTAAGAATAGATGTTTCGGATATAAGGATACTCCACCACGGGCACGTTTTTCGTCCAGTCTTTTCCGTCGGAGACAAGCAGCAAAGGTCGGGGCGCAGCCAAAGCGGCGATTTCCACATTGGAAGTCTGGTGGTGTTCACTTTTGTGAATGGGCATTCCGCTTTCGCAGCTACATCCTCCAAAAAAATGAGCAGACACCATCACTACGGGAACCGATACCGCCACGCGGTCGTCGAGAGCCGCAAGGACAAACGTCTGTGTCCCGCCTCCGGAAGCACCGGTAACGGCAATGCGTTCCGGATCAATGCCTTCCAGTGTCAGCAGAAAATCAATGGCCCGCATACCGTTCCAGGTTTGAATTTTTAGGGCCTTGGGGTGTTTGTGATCACATTGGTCGGAATCGCCATAACCGATCATGTCATAAGCAAATACGACGGCGCCCATACGCGCAAGCGCGGCACAGCGGTACTGCATATCGGCACGGTAACGACCATAATCTTTGGGGTCACTCCAGTGCCCGTGGGTACTCAGTATAGCCGGAAACGGCCCGTCACCGGCCAAAGGGCGATATAGATTGCCTGTTACAAAAAGCCCCGGAAGACTTTCGAATGCCACATTTTCTACCGAATAGCCATCCAGTATCTGCTTACTATGGGCAATAGGGTTCAGGGGTGTTTTGGCCGGAAGGGTAGTCATTTCCATTCCCTGCAACATACCCTGTCGGATGGTTTCGGCGCGATGTTCCCAGTCTTCAAGGTTTTGATAACTGGCCGCAAACTGGGTGTGAATGGCCGCAGCTTCCTCTTCCGTCCAATAATTTCCCTGGCAGAGCATATTCTGCGCAGACGCACACGGCAGTGAAATCCCGAGGATTCCGGCGAGAAAAATTCGTTGAAGGAGTAGTTTCATACTAAAAATCAGGTTCTGTTAATATTTACCGGGGTTACACATATTTCAGCATACCCAGGGTGCGATTTTCTTTCCAGCGACCACGGGTAAAGTCGGGAAATTTTACCGGAATACCGCCCAACTGAATCGAAAGTTCGGACAGTGGGGTTACCACCGACCAGGAAGCGGCATCATATACATCCATGTCGAGAGGCCTACCCTGATTAAAACAGTCAATGAGGCGATAAAATTCGAGGAAGTCCATGCCTCCGTGCCCGCCATTTTTTTCAATTTCGGATTTCAGCCTTTCCCAGATGGGGTGTTTATATTTTTCCCGGTATTCGTTATAGGTTTTTTCGTCCATCCATTCATGCCCGTGGCCGTGACTCATCAGCGAAAGTCGGCTGGGATAACCTTCATGGCAGCCTTTAGTACCTGCCAGCAGGTTGATGCGGTTGTAGGGGCGGGGAGTAACGACATCGTGCTGCACGAGGATCATACGTCCGTTGGCCGTTTTGATCAGCACATTGTTCATATCACCATGTGCAAAATCGGTTTTCCCGTAAAATTCATTCTTTTTGTCAACAGTCAGCGCATATTCACTCAGCGACGCCTGTTTGCTACTCATAGAAATGATCGTTTCAAACCGGTCTCCACGGTCAATGCCCATGTATTGGGCTACCGGCCCCAGGCCATGGGTAGGGTATAAGTTACCGTCATGAGCGATATGGTGCCGGATTCTCCATTTGTTGTAGTAACCATCATCAAACAAACTTTCTTTCAGATCGTGGATATAAGCGGCTTCTGCATAAGTAAGTGTACCAAATACACCGTCGGCTACCATGTTGAGTATCCAGAGTTCCTCATCCCCGTAACAGACATTTTCCAGCATCATGCAGTTGCGCTGAGTCTCTTCGGCGGTATTGACCAGTTCCCAGCACCCGTCCAGCGTATAGGCTGCGGGGACTTCGGTGGCTACGTGTTTGCCATTTTGCATCCCATAGACACACATCGGCACGTGGAGATCCCAGGGGGTGGCGATAATCACGAGGTCAATATCGTCGCGGCGCATCATTTCCTTCCATGCGTCCGGATCCGAGTGATAGACCGCCGGTTTTTGGCCATGTCCACTGTCTTTCAGGTTTTTGAGTGTTTTGTCCACCTGCTCTTTTCGGACATCACAAATGGCCGTGAGCGTCGCTTTGCTCGGGCACAGTGCATCTACAAGTTGAGTAAGAAAGGTACCCCGATTACCCAGGCCCACCACTGCCACCTTTACCTGTGGTATCGGCGCGACGGTCAGACCGATGACCGATTTTCCTGAGGAGGGGCGGGGAGCGGAAATTTTTTCCAGCAGGGTTTCTTCGTGCGATTTTGCTTGCGTGAAACCAGCGAGGCTGCCAAAAAGACCTGTGAGGGCAATATTTTTGAGAAATGATCTTCGTTTTTCCATAGTGTCGGAATTTGAGGTAATATAGGTATAATTGCCTAATTTCGTCCAAAGATCAAACATGAGTGAAAAGCTTTCCACAGGTACCCGGCTGGGTTATGGTTTTGCCGACTTTGGGCAGAATATTATTTTTCAGGCGACCGGGATTTACTTGCTGCATTTTTATACCGATATTTTTCTGATTGATGCGGGGTTTGTGGCGATCCTGTTTCTGGTTGCTCGTATCTGGGACGGGATAAATGACCCGATCATTGGATACTTCGTACAGAAAACCCGGACACGTTGGGGGACTTTTCGCCCATATCTGCTTTTTGCTTCTTTTCCGATGGCTTTGAGCATGGTTTTATTGTTTGCCGCACCGGATTTGTCCCCTTCGGGAAAATTGATTTATGCGACGGTTACTTATCTTTTTTTTGATTTGGCTTTTACTCTATACAACGTCCCTTACGGCACTCTTACCTCCGTCATCACCCGCGATTACCACGAGCGGTCGGTGCTTACAGGCTATCGTATGACTTTTGCCATGGTCGGCGGGATTGTAGCCGGAGTGCTGATGTTGCCCGTAGTAGAAATGTTTGGCGGAGGAAAACAAGGTTACCTGTATGCGGCGATACTGTTTGCAGTTGTTATTTTTGCCGCTAATCTTTCCGGTTTTTTTTCGGTAAAAGAGCGAGCAGAACTCCATCCCAACCCGAAAACTCCTTTCTCTGAATCCTTCCGGATTTTGCTGAAAAACCGCCCTTTCTGGCTGCTTTGCCTGGCGTTTGGCTGCTGTTTTGCCGCACTAGGCGTGTATTCCGCTACCATTGCTTACTATTTTCAGTATTACTGGGGCGATTCAACCAAAACATCCCTCGCCTTACTGATCATGATGGGAACTACGGCAGTCACCGTTCCGGTTTGGACCGGGTTTGCTCGAAAAAAAGGAAAAAAAGCGGCTTTTCTTATGGGGGCCGTTTTTTATATAATTGCCTTTGCCGGTTTATTTTTTTTAGGACGCGGGCAGACACTATGGCTATATTTTTTACTTTTTTTGCAAGGAATCGGCAATGGTGCGGCAGCCTTTACGAGTTGGGCGATGTTGCCCGACACGGTAGAATATGGGCAGTGGAAAACCGGTATCCGTACAGCAGGACTGAGCTACGGCATTTACGGATTTTGTTTTAAACTGGGCTTGGGTTTGGGCGGAGCCTCAACGGGTTTTGTTTTATCCCAACTGGGATATATACCCAATACTCTTCAGCCGGAAAACGTGCTAAACGGAATAAAGATTCTTTTAACTTTGGTACCGATGGGGCTTATTGTGGTGGCATTTTTAGCCATTACTCAATACAAAATCACCGCAGAATTTCACAATCGTCTAAATTGGGAACTAAGAGCTAAGAACTAAGAACTACGAAAAATCCTATGAAATACATTGTTTTATTTTTTCTTCTGATGGGGAGTGTTTTCCTCTCCGCGCAGACGCCGGAATGGCAGACCGAAACCGTAATCGGGCGCAACAAAACAGAGGCTCACGCCACTTTTACGCCTTATCCCAACGTGGTGAAGGCACTCACCTTTGACCGCAGTCAAAGCCCCTGGTTTCGGTCGCTCAATGGCGACTGGAAGTTCCTTTTCCTTGAAAAACCCGCAGATGTAAAACCTGAATACGCTTCTCCCACATTTGATGATTCAGGTTGGGATAATATCCCTGTGCCTTCCAACTGGCAGGTGAAGGGTTATGGAAAACCCATTTATACCAATATCACTCACCCCTTCCCGGCTACGCCTCCCCGTGTGCCGGAAGACAAAAACGAGACGGGTTTTTACCGTCGCTCTTTTGAAATCCCGGCAGACTGGGCAGATAAACAGATACTCCTGCATTTTGCCGGGGTGCAGTCTGCTTGTTATGTATGGGTAAACGGAGTGGATATCGGCTATAGTGAAGGCAGTATGACTCCGGCGGAATTTGATATTACCAACTTTGTACAACCGGGTCAAAATACCCTGGCAGTAGAAGTCATTAACTGGTCGGACGGGAGTTACCTCGAAGATCAGGATTTCTGGCGAATCAGTGGCATATTCCGCGAAGTAGTGCTTTATGCTAATCCCACGGTTCATATTCGCGATTTTAAGGTCGAAACTACCTTCGGTGCCACGATGGAAAATGCGGCCATTTCCCTAAACACAACCATTGTCAACAGTGGTTCCAAAAAAGCCAAAAAACTACAGCTTGAAATCAACCTCTATGACGCGGAAAATAATACCGTCTTTGGTGCGGTTATTCCTGCGCTGAATTCTTTCGCCGGTTATTCCGAAGAAGTAGTCTCTTTTGGCTGGCCGGTCTCCAATCCTGAACTATGGAGCGCCGAAACGCCCTATCTTTATACCCTGACCATTCAGTTACTCGACAAAAACGGTGTCGCTATCGAAGCCGTCAGTCAGAAAGTGGGTTTCCGCAAAGTCGAAATCAAAAACGGACAGTTGCTGGTAAATGAAAAACCCATTTATATCAAAGGGGTAAACCGCCACGAGTCCCACCCTCGTTATGGCCGCGCTGTGCCGGAAGAGGCCATGATTCAGGACATAAAACTAATGAAACAAAACAATATCAACTCGGTGCGTACCGCTCATTATCCCAATCAGCCCCGGTGGTATGAACTGTGTGACCAATACGGATTGTATGTTTTTGACGAAGCCAATATCGAAAGCCACATGCTCTGGAACATGCAACAGACTCCGGCAAAACAACCTTCGTGGAAAGAGGCTTTTGTGGATCGCGGTATTTCGATGGTACACCGCGACAAAAATCATCCTTGTATCATCGTCTGGTCGCTGGGAAATGAAACCGGCATCGGTGAAAATCATTATTCGATGGCCGAGGCGATCAAAAAAATTGATAAAACCCGCCCGCTTCACTACGAAGGCCGCGAACCCTATACCCAGGCAAATGCTCCTGAATTTGACATTATCTCCAACATGTACCCCTCGGCAGAAGAGGCTTATGCCCTGGCGGAAAAATACCCCGATCGCCCTGTCATACTTTGCGAGTATGCTCACTCAATGGGCAACAGCACCGGCAACCTCGATCATTATTGGAATACCTTTGAAAGCCATCCCCGTCTTCAGGGCGGGTTTATATGGGACTGGGCCGATCAGGGTTTGATAAAGAAAAACGATAAAGGCGAAGAATTTTTTGCTTATGGAGGCGACTTCGGTGACAAACCCAATGACGACAATTTCTGCTTCAACGGCCTTGTCGGCCCCGACCGTTTGCCTCATCCCGCTTTGTATGAGGTGAAAAAAATCCAGCAGTTTGTCAAAGTAAGCTGGGCCGACCGTGAAGCGAAAAAAATAAACGTGAAAAATACCTACGACTTTCAGGGGCTGGGTTTCCTCGAAATGGCCTGGGAACTGATTGAGAACGGAATCAATATACAGAGCGGAAAAATCCGGGAAACAAACGTAGCTCCCCAGGAAACCCGTGAGTTTACCATTCCCTATTCCCTGCCTCAACAGGCTCGAAACAGCGACCGGAAAGAATATTTTCTAAACATACGGTTTCTGGTGAAGGAAGACCTCCCCTGGGCAGCAGCCGGCCATGAGCTTGCTTGGGAACAGTTGAGTTTTCCGGTAAAAGAATCCGCTTCCCTCCAATCCCTTGATTTCGGAGCGTTCCCCCGGCTGGTATGGGAGCAGTCGCAGGAGAAGTTTACCGTTTCGGGGAGCAACTTTCAATGGATCATAGACCGGAACACCGGCTTTATTACCGGGTGGCAACAGGGCGCCACCAACCTTCTGAATACCGGCCCACTGCCCAATGTATGGCGGGCATTTATAGACAATGACGAAGGCGGAGAAGACCGCAGTTTTCTGTCTCAGTGGAGGAAATTTGGGATAGATAACCTGAAAACAGAAATTGATCAGGTAACCAAAACCACTCCGGAAGAACATTCCATTTCCGTGCAGGTGCGCGGGCGTCTGACAGGCGAAGGCGGCGAAATCCCGTTCGAACTGGATCAGACCTTTTTGCCCGACGGATCGGTGCAGATTACCACCACTCTACGCCCCGGCAGCAATACACCTCCGTTACCCAAAGCCGGTACTTTCTGGAAAATACCCAAAGAAATGGATCAGGTGGTATGGTATGGGAGAGGCCCGCATGAAAGTTATGCTGACCGGAAATGGAGTGCCCGTATCGGGCAGTATAGAGGAAGTGTAGCGGAGCAGTATTTCCCCTATGGTCGCCCACAGGAAAATGGCAACAAAACCGATGTGCGTTGGGTGAAAATCACCAATAGAAACGGCAAAGGGCTGTTGTTTAGCGCACCCGTGGGTGAAACCCTCAATTTCAGCGCACATCACTATTCGCTCGAAAACCTCACAGCGGCAAGTCATCCGTATAAATTGGAAGACGCCGGCGAAATCACCCTGAACATAGACCATTTGCAGATGGGCGTCGGCGGAGATGATAGTTGGAATCCCCGCACCCATGAAGAATATCTGCTGAAAGCTTCCGAATATAAATGGACTTATGTAGTGAGAGTGGTGGAGTGAGTTATAATTAGCTGTAAATCATGAAAATAGCCCTCGTAACCGGTGCAGGTTCCGGAATCGGAAAATATACCGCCCTCGGACTGCTGAAAGAAGGATACAAGGTGGTCCTTGCCGGAAGAGATGAAGAAAAACTCCGCCAGACGATTCTGGAAGCCGGAGAGTCTGCCGCCAATGCGCTGGCAGTAGGTACGGATGTCACAGATCCCGAATCCGTAAACCAACTGTTTGCTGCGACCCAGGCCGCCTTCGGGCGGCTGGACGTGTTGTTCAACAACGCCGGGATAGGTGCCCCCGGCGTATTGCTCGAAGACCTCTCCTTTGAACAATGGAAAAAAGTGGTGGACACCAACCTCACCGGCGTATTTCTCTGCACCCAGGCTGCTTTCCGCATGATGAAAAACCAGGAGCCGCAGGGAGGGCGCATCATCAACAACGGTTCGATCTCAGCCCAGATGCCGCGCCCCAACTCCGCCCCCTACACAGCGACCAAACACGCCATCACGGGCCTCACCAAATCCACTTCCCTCGACGGGCGCAAATACAATATCGCCTGCGGCCAGATAGACATCGGCAACGCCCTTACGGCGATGGCAGACGCCATGACCAAAGGCGTGCCGCAAGCCGACGGCTCCCTCGCCGTGGAGCCTACGATGGACGTTGACCACGTCGTGAAAGCCGTCGTCTATATGGCCAGCCTCCCCCTCGACGCCAACGTCCTCTTTATGACCGTCATGGCAACCAAAATGCCCTACACCGGGAGGGGGTAGGAGGTTATAAGTAACGGAAACGCGGAATTATAAACTTATTGGGATGGAGGATCAAACCCCTCTGCTTAAACAGAGACGCGAAGAGAACCACGGAGGAAATCCGCCTTCGTAATTCTCCGGGATTCCTTATCCCAATTACTTTATAATTCCCAATAGAAATAAAAAAAATTCCCGGTTGAAAATCACTCCAGCCGGGAAAATTCTACTATTATTGATTTTTCATTAACCCCTGTTTAATCCGCCCCATCTGCCTGTGCGACAGCAACGGTGTAGGAAGCTACTTTTTTACCCTGATCAATTCCCACCTCGGCGTCAAAGCGGTAGTGAATGCCTCCATAAACCCGCGACATCGCGGCTTCTAAGGCCCAGGCTTCACAATCGGCAGCTTCCTGTGGGAAAATATATCCCAATACTGTTGCAGCCGCCGATGAAAATGTGCTGTGTCCGGAGGTATAACTCGGGAAATTGGGTGTGCCCAGAATGGTTTTAAAACCGGGAATGGTCTGGATCGGGCGCGGATAATGGTAATAATATTTCGCATCCCAACAACTGATCCCGGCATCCATGATCGCCATATTCATATAGGCGAAGGTGCGAGCAGTGCGAAGCGGATTCAGTTTATATTCAATGGAAAGTTCTTTGGCCAGGCGGTTCCAGTGCCCCGGGGGGGTATAGGTACCCAGCCCGTCGGACCACCAGTTAGCGATTTTGCGTTGTTCGTTTGTCAGGTTCTCTGCGATTTCTTTTAACTCAGCAACATCCGCTTCAAATTCCGGAGAACCCGGTGCCGGAGGCGGTACAGGCCGCACTTCTTCGACGGTGGGTACATTCCACATTTTTACCTTACCAAACAGAGGAGTCAGCCCTACGGGCCTTACCGGTGATTCCATATTGTCCCACTGCCAGCCAAAACGGGCAAAAGCCGCCGCTTTGATCGAGTCAGATTTAGGTTTGGGTGTTTGAGCATTTTTCATGCCGTCACTACCCGCTCTTGCAAGCGCAAGTTTTGCGACTTCCACACCGATATATTCGCCGGCAGTAATATCGCTTTCGACATTTTCTCCCGCCCAAATCAAGCTGGATAAATGTTCTTCAGCTTTAGCCGCTAAGTAATCTTTTTCCAGCGGAAACATAGCGGACAGAATGTTTCGGGAAGCCGCGGCAATTACGGCTCCATCGGAAGGGAAAGAGGGTAAACCCGAGTTATAGGCCGAGACAATGCCATTGTCCACTTCATAAGGCGCAGGCCGATTGTAGGTGTATTTGTAATGCCAGGCAGTAATAAGGCCGTCAAACTGAGCGACACTCAGGTAAGCCAAAGCCCGGCTGGTATAAGGTGGATGAGCAAAAGGAAACGGTGGCGGTCCGTCAGGAGTAGCCGGATTAGGTAGGGTATAAGTGCCATCAGGGTTGGGGCCGGGAATGAGGTTGTATTTGGCGGCGAGTTCGAGCGCAATTTCATTCCAGCGCAGAAGCGAATTGTTGGTCCAGTAGTTTACGGCCTCTTGCTGATCACCACTCAGACTGGCAGTAGCGGTCTTGACCGAAGCTAGTTCAGCCAGATAACTCGCGGAGGTTATGTCTTCAGGAGCCGCTACCACAATCTGATCCGGAGCGGTCAAAAGAGTGGATTTCCATGTACCGCCATCTTCGTCCAGACCCGAAAATTGGTAGGCGGAATACTCAGCCCAAGTGGGTAAATCCTGCTCACAGGAAACCACTATAAAAACAGCTAAGCAAAAACTTAAGAGAAGAAAAAGTATATGTTTTTTCATAAAATTTATTTAATCACTTTAAACTGATAGGTAAGTCCCAGGCCAAGATTGGTGAATTTTCCCATATTTCTCCCCTGTATCATCTGAGAATAATAAACCAGTAAACCTAACCCCTTACTTTCTCCAAAATAATACTGCGCAGAACCGCCCACTTGCCCAAAGTCCATTTTGTTGGTGGGCTGGCCCATGTTGTATTTACGAACGTCATCACCACTAGTAGAGGTCATTGCAAGGTAATTTGCTTCGACTTTAAGCGATTCATCCAACAACCATATTCCCACTACTCCATTGTAGTTCCAGGCATTGGGCACATCCATAAGTGTGGTATAATAACTGCCGTTGTTGTAATAATAATCTCTTTCTACTTCCGTCAGGCCTCTCCACAAATGTGCGAGGGAAACGCGAGCATAAAGACCAAAGTCGAGTTTGTATTGAAGAATTCCGCGCAGGGTACCTTCGGGGGCTCCCAGACCGAGGCTATAAGGCATATAGTCGGAAAGATAGTTGGTCGCAGGAGTGGCAAAAGCACCTGTGGCAAGGAGCGCCAATTTACCTTTTCCGAGCTTTTGGTTAAGGATTTCAGCTTTTACCGCGAGGTTAATGTCCTGAAATCCATTGACACCGGCCATTTGGCCACCGGAGGATTTGGTTGAGATGTAGGGAAGTGCAATCAAAACACCGATTTTGTCGGTAATACCTGCCGCAATCATGGGATTGAGAGAAGTACGGGTAAGTGTGCCGATATTTTCATTTCCGCGCAAAGTAGCACCTTCCCAATACTGATCCCAAGAGCCATAATCATAAATCAAAGCCAAGCATAATTCCCCTTTTTTCATCATAATGGCGTCGGAAGGGGTTTGTGCCGGAAGGATTTTTATATTGGAGAAAAAGAAAAGTATTCCCAATATAACCAGACTATAATTTGTAAGGTTTTTTATCATTGTTGATTTTTGAACAAACCTATACAATGAATTCAGGCGATTGGGTTAATGAAGGTTTAAATGAGTTAATGAAAAGTTAATGTTGGTCTTGGTATGAGAAATATCATTGTGCTTATCCTATTTGCCAGTCTGATCGGATTGGGGGTGTTTCAGTATCGGCTGCTGCGAATCAGCCTTTCGCTCGCCGAAATCCGTTTTGATGAAAAAATGGCCGCCACGCTCCAGGTACTGGAGCGCGACCTCGTGACGGAAAACCGCCTGACTTTTCTGCTTAACTCCGCCATCGCTGCGGATACTACTTTTTTCCGTCTTTCTGCGGACAGCTTAAAAGATGCAGCTACCTATTTTCTCGGCGATTTTCTGCGCTACAACCTCGACAATAACGGGATCAAGGCTTCTTTTGAATACCAACTCACCGACCCGAACAATCGGGTGCTGCTTAGTTCGCCCGGATTTGTAACCGGTGGGCAGCGATTTACCTACAAAACTGCGCTTGATGGTTATCTGAGTGCTTTTTCGCACAACCACTATTTTCTCAATATTCAGATCACTCGCGCCTCGGAGTATCTATTGCTTCAACTCAATGCGCTGACCATTCCTTCGTTTATTTTCCTGATTCTGATCATCGCAAGTTCGGCCTGGCTGATTCGCAATTTGTACTGGCAGGGAAATATTAATTCCGTAACTCACGACTTCATCAACAACCTCACCCATGAATTGAAGACCCCCGTTTTTTCCATTGCCCTTGCAACCAAACTGCTTGAAGCCAAAACCAGCGACGAAAGCGTACTGAAACTCGCGGGTATGATTCGTAAGGACAATGACAAATTAAAAACTCATATTGACCGGGTACTCAGTCTTGCATTTTTGGAAAACAATAAACAAATCATCCAACTTCAAAAGACCGATCTGCAACCTTTGCTTGAGGAATTTGTCCGAAACTGGAAAATAAAAACCGAAATGAGCGGGGGACTATTTACCGAAAAAATCCCCACCGAAATCTGCCTAGTAATGGCCGACGAAAGCCATTTTACCAGTGCATTAGACAATATCATGGACAATGCCCTAAAATACAGTTCCGCCCCTCCGGAAATCACCTTTACCGCAGAGAAAAAAGCGGGAAAAATAATCATCACCATCGCCGACAAAGGCATCGGTATGGACGAAAAATCGGTGAAAAAAATCTTCGACAAATTTTACCGAATCCCTGAAAAAGAAAACCTCCATGCAGTCAAAGGATTTGGCCTGGGTTTGAGTTATGTGCGCCATGTTCTGAAAGCCCATAAAAGCACTATTCATGTGCAGAGTCAGCCGGGAAAAGGGACTATATTTACTGTGGAGATCAGTAGCACTGATTAGGTTCTCTGATCAAAACATGCAAAAATTGTGTAAATTGGGGGAGAAATAAAAAAACCGATTGTGAATGGCAAAAGCCTTATAAACCTCCTCAATTGTTATATAAATGAAATCCTTTCCGATTATCCTTGTATTTAGTTTTTTCTTGGTAATGGGGAGTTCTGCGTACGCGCAGTTTGGGCTTACACCGGCTCAGCGCGACAGCCTGAACAAACTCACTGCCGCCGACCATGAGCAGATGAAAACCCAAATCGGCATTACCGCACCGAACCGCCGCGGGCCTTCGGGCAATCCCCAGGCTCCCGATGCTGCCAACCGCGATGAAACAAAAGTTAATGCCTATACTTTACCCGATCCGCTGGTATTCAACAACGGGAAAAAAGTAAAATCTGAAAAAGAATGGTGGGAAAAACGCCGCCCCGAAATCGTGGAAGATTTTGACCGGGAGGTTTATGGGCGATTGCCTCAAAACCTGCCTTCCGTTACCTGGAAAGTGGTTTCGGTAAAAGACACCCTAAACGGCCCTTATCCCACAAAAGAAAAGACCCTGCTGGGAGTGGTGGACAATTCGGCTTATGCCTCATTGAAAGTGGAGATTCAGTTGTTGTTGATCACACCGGGCGATGCGGTCGGGCCGGTTCCGGTTGTCACGGAGTTTGGTTTCATACGATCTCCGTTTGGCAATACACCCGCCCCCGCCAACCCGCTGATTTCGTCCGGAGAACCCCCCTGGACGCAGCAATTGCTTTCACAGGGTTGGGGTTACGCGATTATTGTTCCCTCCAGTTATCAGGCCGACAATGGCGCGGGCCTCACACAAGGCATTATTGGTCTGGTAAACAAAGGCCAGCCCCGCAAACCCGAGGATTGGGGCACCTTGCGTGCCTGGGCATGGGGCGCAAGTCGGGCCATAGACTATTATGAAACCGACAAAGATGTGGATACCCGACGACTAGCCATCGAAGGACTTTCTCGTTACGGCAAAGCAGCCCTGGTAGCCATGGCCTATGAACCCCGCTGGTCTCTGGGGTTTATCGGTTCTTCCGGAGCGGGTGGAGCCAAAATTTTGCGCAGGGTATTTGGCGAGCAGGTCGAAAACCTGGCTTCTTCGGGCGAATACCACTGGTTTGCCGGGAATTTTATTAAATACGCCAGTTCGCTCACCGCCGATGATATTCCCGTAGATGCCCACCAACTCGTAGCACTTTGTGCGCCCCGCCCGGTTTTTATCAGTTCGGGTTCCCCCCAGGTCGAAGGGCAATGGGTGGACGCCAAAGGCATGTTTTTAGGAGGCGTTTTTGCCGGGCCGGTATATACACTATTAGGCAAAAAAGGCCTGGGCACTACCGAGTTTCCGGTTTTGGGTACCCCCCTGATCGAAGGCGAAATTGCCTTCCGGCAGCACGCCGGTGGCCACAGCACCGGCCCCAACTGGTCCACTTGGATACCCTGGGCTTATCGGTATTGGGGAGGCAAATGAAACACTATTTCTATGGAGGGTAAAATTATACTTATCGAAGATGATGCGTCGCTGGGATATTTACTTTCGGAATATCTCAAACTCAAAGACTATACCGTAGAATGGGCAGACAACGGGCGCAAAGGTTTTGACCGAATCCTCCAAAACGACTATGACCTCTGTATCCTCGATGTCATGATGCCCGAAATGGACGGATTTACGCTGGCCGCCGAAATCAAAAAAGTCAAACCCCTTCTTCCTTTCCTTTTCCTTACGGCAAAATCGCTGAAAATTGATGTTATAAAAGGCCTGTCACTCGGAGCGGAAGACTACATCAAAAAACCCGTCGAAGAAGAGGAACTTGTGCTGCGTATTAAATTGATTCTACGGCGTACCGGTCTGCAATCTTCTTTACCCGAAAAACCGGTCAAACCCGCGAAAATTTCGCTTGGGCATTATAGCTACCATACCGAAAATCAGGAACTGATTTTCAATGATACGGTTGTGCGCCTTACTCAGCGCGAAAATGAATTGCTGCTTTTTCTGGTAAAAAATCAGGGCAGACTTTGCGACCGCAAAGAAATCCTCAATACTCTTTGGGGAAAACCTGATTATTTTAACCGGAAAAGTATGGACGTGTTTATCTCTAAACTGCGAAAATATCTCTCTGGAGACCCGCGGATCAGTATTGAAAATGTCCACGGGAAAGGTTTTATTTTTTCGATAAAAACAAATCAAAACTAAAAATGAAAAAAACTACTGCTATTCCTTTTTTCTGTGGAGTGTTTTTACATTTGTTTATCGGTCTCTCTTGTGTTTCGGCACAGAATGATACCCCAAACAAACTCATCGCCAAGGGCGCAACACTAATCCGCGAAGCAACCGACTACGCTTTTACCGAAGGGCCTGCCGTTGACCCGGAGGGCAATGTTTTTTTTACCGACCAGCCCAACGACCGCATTATCAAACGCGCCGTGGATGGTACGATTTCGGTGTATATGGAAAAAACCGGTCGCGCCAATGGACTCTATTTCGACAACCAGGGGAACCTTCTCTCCTGCTCCGATCTCGAAAACCAACTCTGGAAAATCGCTCCCGACCAGACAGTTACCGTTCTGGTTCGCGATTTTGAAGGGAAAAAACTTAATGGCCCCAATGACCTTTGGGTGGATCCCAAAGGCGGGGTTTATTTTACCGATCCTTTCTATAAACGTTCTTACTGGAACCGTAGCGAAAAAGAAATCGAAAAGGAAAATGTCTATTACCTTTCTCCCGACCAGAAAACACTTACTCTTGCCGCGACGGATTTTGTAAGGCCTAATGGAATTGTGGGAACACCTGACGGAAAAAAACTCTATGTTGCCGACATCAATGCGGGCAAAACCTGGGCTTTTACCATTAATTCCGATGGTACATTGACCGATAAAAAGCTGTTTACCGAACTAGGCTCCGACGGTATGACCCTTGACAACAAAGGCAATGTCTATCTGACCGGAAAAGGGGTCTCCGTATTTAATCCCCAGGGAGAAAAAATTGCCCAGATTGATGTGGACGAAAGATGGACGGCGAATGTGTGTTTTGGTGGAAAAAAACAAAAAACCCTCTTCATCACCGCCTCTAAATCGCTTTATACCCTAAATATGAAAGTCAAAGGGGTGCGCTAATCATAATTTCATATCCTCAAAACCTTATATGCTATGAACAAAATTTTCACAAACCGCAGAACCTTCCTTAAAACCGCCGGGCTGGCTACATTGGGGGCGTTGGCAACTTCTTCTGCCTTTCCCCATATTCTCCGGAAAAAAGAAAAACAAAAACTGGGCGTAGCCCTTGTAGGGCTGGGCTATTACAGTACTTCGATACTTGCACCTGCTCTGCAGATGACTCAAGAATGCGAACTAAAAGGCATTGTAACTGGCAGCCCCGACAAAATTCCGGTCTGGAAAGAAAAGTACGGCATCGCCGACAAAAACATTTACAACTACGAAAACATGCATCAGATGGCCAATAATCCGGATATTGACATAGTCTATATCGTATTGCCGCCTGCCCTTCATGCACAATACGCCATCATCGGCGCCAATGCCGGCAAACATGTCTGGTGCGAAAAACCGATGGAAATCTCCGTCGAAAAATGTCAGTCCATGATTGACGCCTGCAACAAAAACAAGGTAAAGCTGAGCATTGGCTATCGCCTTCAGCACGAACCCAATACCCAGACAATCATCGGTTATGGTCAGAAAAAAACTTACGGAAAGATCATCAAACTCATCGCCGAGGCGGGTTATTTCGACGGGCGCAGCGGCCACTGGAAACAAATCAAAGCCCTCGGCGGCGGCTCCATGTACGACATGGGCGTTTATCCGCTCAATGCGGCCCGCTACGCTACGAGCGAAGAACCGATCGCCGTTACTGCCCGCCACGAAAATACCCGCAAGGATATTTACCATGAAGTAGATGAGACGACCATTTTCCAGCTCGAATTTCCCAGTGGAGCCATCGCCAATTGCAAAACCAGTCTGGGTATGGGCATGAATACCCTGCATGTGGATTGCGCTAAAGGGTGGTACGAACTTATTCCTTTTCAAGGGTATAGCGGAGTCAAAGGCCAGACCAGCAAAGGGGTCATCCTCAACGCTACCCAGCCCAACCAGCAAGCGAGCCAGATGGACGACGATGCCATTGCTATTAAAAACAATACGGCAGTAATAGCTCCCGGCGAGGAGGGTCTTGCCGACATTCGTGTGGTGGAGGCGATTTACCGCTCGGCAGCGGCGGGCGCAAGAGTAACGATATAATTCCTAATCGTTACATCAGAATATTATTCACCGGCTGAAGAGCTGCGGGGATTTCGGCCTCATCGAGCATTTCGCGGAGGTCAATCTCAATGGCGCGAGAAAGCGCGGTCATGGGGACGTCATTGGCACCACCTTCAAAGGGGTTTTCAGTGGCTTCCCCGATTTTTTCCATCGTATGAAATACCCACGAAACCAATACGCTGAAAGGAATACTCAGCCATACAAAATTTTCGCCTAGTTTTTCAAACTCCTGCAACATGCCAAAGGGAACCAGCGCGATAAACATTCGCACGAAAAACAGGTTGATCGTAGCGAACTGCCGCGGGTAGGGAAAATTTTTAATCCGCTCACATTTGCCCTGATGATCGTAAAACGCCGCCAGAACACTGGTCATCTCCATGTGACGGAAATCCTCAATCAGCCCCTTGTCCATTAGTTCGCGCAGGTTTTGAGACTGGAGTCCAATAAGCTGAGTGGCTATATTTTTTTTATTCAGCACATATTTTTTCTCCTCATCAGAGAGAAGAGGCGTAAGTTCATTTTCAAGCGTGGTCTCGTACTCTGGAATCAAAAATCGTTTCCGGTATTCGGCGTTATAATTTTGTATCTGATTTTCCCAGATACGCGGCTGGCGGAGTTGAAAACGCAGAGCCGTAAGCCACGCGATATGGCGGTAGATCAGTTTTGCATGGAGTTGTTTGAGTTCGGCCTCCGAAAGCGGAATTGCCGCGTGTTTGTTTGAAACAAAATCTTTCACCATAATGCCCCATGTGCGACTGGAATTGACGATGGCCCCCCAGATTTGGCGGGCTTCCCAAAGGCGGTCATAGGTGGCGTTGTTTTTAAAACCGATAAGAAAGGCTACGGCTGTACCAATGAGCGCAATCGGCAGCCACGGGATAGACAACCATTCCCATCCAAAAACCTTATAAAACAAGGCGGGGAAAAAACTGATCAGGGTAAAAACAAAAATTTCTCTTCTTGTCCAGAGGAGAACTTCTTTCAGCGAAAAATTGCGACCAGCGTGCATAGGGTGGTGATGAGTTATAGTTATAGTTATAAAGATAATCAGGAGTTCTTACTAACGGTATCCAAATCTTCTAATAGAAGATAAACTGATGAGGAAGGATTCTGTTTTTGGAGTATTTTTACAAAAAAGCATTTGACAGCAATTTCCAACCTTTATTTTCCCACCATAACTTTCTGAAAAACCGGTCCTTTTATGGTTTCTGCTAAGATGATAAAGACTCCCGTCTGATATTTGATTCGAATCTCTGCTTTCCTCTTTCCCGACAAAATTTCTGTTTCGGCTGCAACTTTCTGCCCCAGCAAATTATATACATGTACTCCTACTAGTACATAATCCGTTTCCAGAAAAAATTTCCCATCCGATGGATTCGGGTAAATTGTCATAAATGAAGGGGGTAAAATTTCGGTAATTCCATCGGTATAGGGATACTCCCACGCACCTAAATCAGGATTTGTGCCCGCAAAATCGTAAAACCCCTTCACTGGAATGCCCCCGTTTATCATCGGGCTGCCGGGTTTCAGTGTGAAGTTGCCATTCACTGCCGAAACAAATTCCGGATCTTCCTGAGAAGGAAGGTCAAAGGATACCTCCGGGCTGCCGGTAATGGTCGAAATTTCGGCGTCAAGGTCCGCCGTTTTCAGAATATAATGACAGTTGTACTGACCATGAACTTCTTTATACGTCCAGATGGGTTTGTTACCCTGGATATAATAGTTGTCGTGATCTGAACGAAACTGATAGGCAGTATTGTTCAGGGCGTTGGTCTGATAAAAAAGATTGTCCCCGGACGAATAAAAAATATTGTTGATGCTAACGAGTTTTTTCCATTCGGAATCCCACTGATACATCACAAAACCGAGGTTATCGGAGGTGTGAAAAGTATTATTGATAAAATACATCGCCGAAGGATTGGGGTTAATGCTGCCGCCAAAGTTGGTTTTTATGCCCAGCCCCTGTGAAAAATAGGAGGAAACGGGCGCACAGCCCACATAATAGGGGTCATTTTCTACATTTTGCCGGCTGATGATGTCGGAAATGGTATTGCGATAAAAATATCGGGGTCCCGTTTCGGGAGGCGCGTTGGAAAAAGCCGCCAGGCAGCGGGCGATGTTGTTTTTCCAGATTCTCAGATTGCACCAGTTTCCATCGGTTTCGATGGCGTCAAAATTATTCAGAAAGGTATTTTCGTATATGTCTGCTTCACTCACAATCGTGGCGCTTCCCCCGCTGATGATGCCGCTATTGATCCCGGAAAATGTGTTGTTTTTTATCACAATTCCTTCAATAGGCCAACCCGGTGAAAGTACAATGGCCGCGTTTTCAAGCTGCCTGCCCAGAGAGGTGGGCACAAAAAAGGTCTGATCAGATACACTCTTTTTGATCATTCCATGCCCCCAAAGCCCGGTCTGGTCTTCAAATTTGCAGTTCTGGATCGTAAGGAAGTCGCTTTGTCCGGTAAAATAAATGGGAGTATTGTTGTAAGAAAAAAAACAACTGTCTATGACCACATGACTGGCCGCCCTTATATCCAACCCAATGGCCGTAAATACGGTTGCACCGCTTACATAAGCATTACAGTAGTTTCGAATGGCTAATCCCTTGATGCGGAGATAAGCATCTTTGCCTCCTCCATATACGGTCAGAAAACGAAATCCTTTGGAAAGGGTAACCGGTACATTGTTGGGGTTGACTCCCGAAGCGGTTTTGATAAAAATCAAACTATGATCTCTTACAAAACCGTCGTAATTCAGGTCTAATGCAGACAAGCTGTAATTCCCCACAAGGTTATTGGCGGAAACGGAAGGATAAGGATACAACATCACGGAGTCGAGCAGACACAGATTGGTGTAACCGGTTCCGGGAGGCAGGGCGGCAAAAAACATTTTTGCATCGTTTGGTGACTGGGCGAATTCGATGGTGGTATGGTAGCCACCGTCAAAAACGGGTTTTGCTCCGGGGGCGGCCATCAGGATTATCGGTGTGCCCTCGGTACAATTTTCCGAAAGGATTAGTTGTAAACCTTCTACCTCATAATGCCCATCCATTACCATTACGGTTGTACCACAACTAATCCCTTCGGCAAATAAATCGGTAATACTGCCCGGGTCGGTTTCCGTATAGGCAGCATTAGCCATGCCGTTGGGGCTTACCCAACGAATATTTCCGACAGGGTTTACTTTAATGTCACTCCGGGTAGTTGCAATGAGTGTCGGCAAAACCTGGGTGCTAACCACCGGTAAAGAATCTTTAATCGTAACCTGAACCTCGTATTGCGTCGAGTTTTCGAGGTTAAAGAGGCTTCCCCGAAATTCATCCTGACCGTCAAAACGGATACGGTCGGCAGGAAAACCCTCCTGCCACTGCGCACTACCGTTAGTGCGGTAGGAAATCAGGCATTTTGCCGATTGATCCAAATCGTAACCTCCGGGAAGGATTACCTCAACTCCCATCGTCTGGATGGAAGGGTGTAAAACCACTGTCTGGGCGCTGAGTGTGATCACGCCCAAACATATCCCAGTGAGGAAAAGCCGTAGTTTTTGCATATAGTTAGGGCAATATTATCTTTTGTTAATATCCGTGTTGAAGTTTGAATTTAAAAGGAATATTTCTCGTGTAAATTGTTGAAAATTATTCCCGACAATAAATAACTTTCCGAAAACAAAACGCATGATGCATCTGCACGTCATATCTTTTGATATTCCCTATCCGGCAAATTACGGCGGGGTGATTGACGTGTATTACAAGATACGGGCTTTGACGGAGTTAGGGGTAAGAATCCACCTGCACTGTTTTGAGTATGGGCGTTTTCCTGCCGAAGAACTTGACGACTTGTGTGAGGAAGTGTATTATTACCCCCGAAAAACCATTTTAAACTCCCTCCCCGTGCGTTATCCGCATATCGTCAGGTCAAGAAGCTCCGATGAATTGCTCGCCCGGTTGCTGATGGACGATATTCCCATCCTGTTTGAAGGTTTGCATACCACTTTTTACCTTAGCCATCCCGATTTTGAACATCGGCTGAAAATCGTCAGGATGCACAATATTGAGTGGGAATATTATTATCAGTTGTCGCAACGGGAAAACCGATACTGGCAAAAAAAGTACTTTGAAGCCGAATCTCGCCAATTGCAGTATTTTGAGAATATTCTGAGTTTCTCCAATAAAATTTTGACCATTTCTCCCAAAGACACCGATTACTACAAAGAAAAATTTGAAGGGGTGGTTTATGTACCCGCTTTTCACCCTTACTCGTCTGTATCATCCAAATCCGGAGTCGGAAAATATTGCATTTATCACGGTAAACTCAGCGTGGCCGAAAACCATGAAGCGGCAATGTTTTTGATTTATGAAGTATTTGCCGATATGGGGGACATCCCGCTGATTATTGCAGGATCAGATCCCCTTCCGGAACTCATCGAAGCCATCAATTCCTTTGACCATATTTCGCTGAGGCATAATCCCGGCGAAGCCGAAATGATAGACTTGCTGCGCGAGGCACATGTCCATGTCCTGCCCACTTTTCAGGCAACCGGAATAAAGTTAAAGCTAATCAACAGTCTGTTTACGGGGCGATTTTGTGTGGCAAACTCCTTGATGGTCAGCCGTACCGGGCTGGAGTTTAATTGTATCGTCGCCAATGAACCGGCAGAATTTCAGAAGGAAATCCGAGAGCTTTTCCGACAGGCATTTACCGAAATAGACATCGCGCAGCGGAAAGCATCCCTGAATCTGTCTTTTAATAATGAACGAAACGCCCGCAAAATTCTAGATTTGCTTGAAGGCTTTTCGCCTATATTTGTGGAACCAAAATCCTAAATGATTTTCTTTTTATGGCCATTAAGAATATGCTGATTGACCTTGGCGGTGTATTGTATGAAATTGATATTCAATCCACTCTTGACAAATACAACCAGATGAGAGCACCGGAAACCGATCCGATTGAA
Organism: Bacteroidia bacterium; assembly: GCA_033764335.1. Lineage (GTDB taxonomy): Bacteria > Bacteroidota > Bacteroidia > J057 > J057 > JAGQVA01. The sequence goes on from JANRJC010000038.1 coordinate 25,992, forward strand.
TACGGCAAATATGGACAACATCCCTGGTTCACGTTTCTGGACAATGGGAACTCTGATATAGATGAATTTGCTGCCGGGCTGAAGAGCACTTTTTCCCTTTCCGGAAGCATAGCGGAAATAAAAAAGATATGGAAAGATCTCCTCATCGGGGTTTTTCCGGGGCGAATTGAAGCAATCCAACTCCTTTCGAAAAAATACAATCTGGCTCTTCTGAGTAATACCAATAAATATCATTTCGACACTTACTACCCAGAATGCAAACCCATGTTTGACTGCATGGATCGGGTATTTTTGTCCTACGAAATGGGGGTTCGCAAACCCGATCCGGCAATGTACCTTCAGGCCTTGGAAAATATGGGCTGGAAAGCAGAAGAAACTCTTTTTCTGGATGATTCTTTTCCCAATATTGAAGCGGCAAAAGCACTGGGAATTCAGACTTACTGGATTGAAATCCCTGAATCATTTGAAAAAATGATGGGAATATATGGCTGATTTGGGTTACATTTGCCCCCGAATGAAAGAATTTCCTATGAGATATTTAGTTTTGACTGTCCTGACTGTTTTTATTCTGACCGCAACAAGTTGCCAAAAACCGGCAGCACCCTATACGGTAGTTTTTTGTGCTTCACTTGGGGAAAATGACGAGTGTATTGGAGAAAATAACCATTTTCCTCCGGAGACAAGGGTATTTGTCCGTTGTAACGCATTGAAACCTTTTCCTTATGATTATGTAGTCGGTGCAATATACGAGATGCGGGAAGGCAAAAAGAACGGACTGATCGCCCAACAATCCTTTGCATTGAAAGTGCAGGATACACATGTTTCGTATTTCCTGCCATTCGACCAATACAAAGGCAAAGGGGAGTTTTTGATAGAGTTTTCTGAGCCGAAGGGCGAGATACTCGCGGCATCCACGGTTTACCTTGAGAACTAAGAACGTCCCAGCAGCTTCCAAACTTCCTTGCGGATAACGGGCAGAAGCTCTTCTTCAAACCAGGGGTTTTTTTTGAGCCAGAGGAGGTTTCGGGGCGAAGGGTGGGGCAGCGGAATTACGCCCTCTTTGTGATAATTTTCCCAGTTTCTGACGGTATCAGTGAGATTTTTTTTCTTTTTCTGCCCCAGGTAGTAATCTGTCGAATACTGTCCTATAGCCAAGGTGAGTTTTACCGATGATAACTCGGCCAGGAGGCGCTGATGCCAGAGAACCGCGCACTCGGGGCGGGGCGGAAGATCGCCACTTTTGCCTTTACCCGGATAACAAAAACCCATAGGCACAATGGCAATCCGGCTTTCGTCATAAAACACATCCTTCCCAATCATCAGCCAGTTTCTCAGCCGATCTCCGCTGGGATCGTTCCACGGGATGCCGGTAGCATGTACACGGGTTCCCGGTGCTTGCCCGGCAATAAGAATAACCGCGCCTTTACCGGCACTCAGTACCGGGCGAGGGCCTAAGGGCAGATGCGCCTCACAAAAGCGACAGGCGCGAATTTCGGTGAGAAGTTGCTCCAGCCTGGTCACAACCGGAATCTCAAATTTTGCTTACTCTCCGTGCATGCCTTCCCCCCTCAAAATCCGTAGCGAAAAATATATCAATCAGCTCTTTCGCCATTTCGATGCTGATAAAACGAGAAGGCAGGCAGAGAATATTTGCGTCGTTGTGCTGGCGGCTAAGAGCTGCGACCTCTGCATTCCAGACCAGCGCAGCCCTTACTTTCGGGTGTTTATTGGCAGTGATACACATGCCTTCTCCACTGCCGCACACGGCGACGCCTTTTTCCAGATTTTGATCGCTGACGGCTTCGGACAAGGGGTGAGCAAAGTCGGGGTAATCGGAAGACTCCGGGCTGTCTGTCCCAAAATCCTGTACCTCAAAACCTTTTTCCCGCAGGTATTCACGTAGGATTTCCTTATAGGCAAAACCCGCATGATCGGAGGCGATTCCTATTTTCATGAAAGAAAAATGATCGTTGACTATTCTGTTTTAGGTAACTCTGCGGCAAGCTCTTTTTCTCGGTTCCGGGTTACTACCGCTGCTATTTTGATGCTGATTTCATACAGGATCATAAGCGGGATAAAAACAAGCACCTGACTAATCCAGTCCGGCGGAGTGACCACTGCGGCAAGTACCAGCAATACTACCACCGCATGGCGGCGATAAGTCCTCATAAATTCAGGAGTTACGATCCCGATTTTCGCCAGATAATACACCACAACCGGCAATTCAAAAATAATTCCTCCCCCGATAGCGATCTGGGTGACCATGGAGATGACGTAACCGATTTTCCATTGGTTTTCAATGTCTGCGGAGAGTTTATAACCTGCGAGAAACTGAATAGAAAAAGGTAGAATAACGTAATAGGCGAAGGAAACTCCCATAAAAAATAAAAGACTCATTACCAAGACATTGCCCCTCATGCCTTTCTGTTCACGAGGATGAAGACCCGGTTTGATAAAACGCCAGATTTCCCAGGCAAAGTAGGGAAACGCGATCACAAAACCCGCCACCATGGATATACTCATGGATTTGAGGAACTGCTCGTAAGGGTCAATAGCGATGAGCGTAACGTCAATTTTTTCAAAACAAAGCGACGCATCCAACCGGCACATAATACGGTGCAGCGGGAAATCTTTGTGAAAAGCTGCGAGGATTACATTATCGAGAAACCATTCGATTTTTGAAAACAGCGCAATGGCCACAACCAGAATCACTGCAAAACTCCGGAGAAGATGCCAGCGCAATTCCTCCAAGTGTTCAAGGAAGGACATTTCTTTTTCCGTGGTGGTGGCATCGGATTTTTTTCCTTGGCCATTTGTTGAGGAACCACTTCTGAATTGTTTGAATTTCGTTATTATACTCATTGCCTTTACGATCTGATCGGATTTTTCAAGTTCTTCTGCAATTTAAGCTAAAATGAAATAGTGATCAATTTAAAATCATTTTGATCCGGATTTCCCATACCAATCAGCACCATTTCAAAATTGCTGACCATGCCGGATCGGGCGGGGAAAAAAAGATAGGTGGAGGTTTCATTTGAAACGAGCATCTTATCTTTTCTTTTGCCGGTTGCAAGTTCGATGGAAGTACACAAAAGTTCTCCGGCGGCGCCTCGCTCCGACAAATATACGAGCCGAAGGCGATCACGGGCTACTCCGGAGACATAGGACATAAAAGCATTGGACTGCGAGTCCCGCTGCCTTTTTTCTACAATTTCGTTCCAGATCAGGCTTCCATCGGTAGTATTAAATCCTAGGCATCCCAAATCGTAGTAGTAGAGTTTCTTTTTGGTCATATAATGTTCTTCCAGAATCACTACGGCGGTTTCATTTTCTGTTACGATTTTGGAGAGACTGAAGTTGGCTCCGTTTTCCTGATAATGTTTGATCCATCGCTCCGGAATCGGCGAAATCGAATCCGCAGCCAGAATAAGTTGGTTCCAATTGGTTTCCTCCCGGCTATATCTTTTTAGAAAGACGTGACTCCATGCCCGGGAAATAGCTTCGCTTCCCAGGTTTTCTCCGTTGCGGATGCCGATGGCACCTTCTGTGGACAATACGCCGGCTACAATAATATCGTAGTTTTTGAGAAAGGTCAGGTGTGAATCCATCACATCCGAAAAACCTCCCAGTTCTACAATTTCGGTCAGAAACTCTTCTTTTTCAAGGATATAACGGACGAGAATCAACGGTTTTTTTTCTTTACGGAAAACAACGGGCACATTGGGTTCCATCAGAAAATACAGGTTCCCTTTATCGTCTATCCGTAGATCTTTGATCCGGTATTTGTCCTGAGTATAGGGAATGGTAAGTTCTTTTTTCCATACTTCATTTCCGGCACCGTCCCAAACACTGAAATAGTAGTTTTCCAAAATTTTCCCCATCCAGACCATGTACTTCATCCGGGGAGAAACTTCTATGCGCTCCTCATAGTCCTTTTTGGGTTTTTTGGTATAGGTGGAAAGTTTTATGGGTTCTGTGGTTTTGGATTTTCCGTCGAGTGCAAAAAAACGCGAGACGGTGTGTACTTCTTTGTCTTCGGCAAAATACTGAAGGCCAATCACCGCATAAGTATTTTCCAATCGCAACAAATCCGTAACCTGCATAGGTTCGAATCCCTCATTGGTCACAGGCTGAAACCAGTGCTCCACATAATCGCGCACACCGTAACTCTGTATATAGTAGTTTTCTGTGCGGCGTTTTTCCTTTTCGGCCATCCAGTATTCGATGAATACAAACTTATGGTCTGTACCCTGAGCTACTTTTAAGGGATACCCTACTTCAAAAACGCTATACCCGTCGGCGGCAAAAATATGTTCGGTAGAAATAAATTGAGCAGGAGCCGTTACGATTCCGCAAACACAAAGGCTCAGTAAAAGCGAAAACCTGGAAAATAACCTCATAGTATCAAATGTTAAAATCATGGATCCAGGTGACGCGGGTGTAGGTTTACCATTGAAACATCGGGAAGTCATTCATAAACTCATTTACCTCACCTTTCACCTGGCGTATTACTGCTTCATTGTTGTAATTTACGAGTACACGGTCAATAAACGAAGCGATTACCTCCATGTGATGTTCTTTAAGCCCACGGGTTGTAAGAGCCGGTGTACCTAGCCGAATACCACTGGTGACCATAGGGCTTTCCGTATCAAACGGAACCATGTTTTTATTGATGGTAATGTCTGCTTTTACGAGGGTATCTTCGGCAATTTTTCCGGTTACTTTTTTGTTGCGCAGATCAATGAGCATGGAGTGGTTGTCTGTGCCGCCGGAAATGACGCCGTAGCCATTTGCCAGCATGGCATTGGCGAGGGTTTTGGCATTTTTCATTACCTGTTCGGAATAAGTTTTAAACTCCGGGCGCAGCGCCTCCCCAAAGGCGACGGCTTTGGCCGCAATAATATGCATCAGCGGCCCTCCTTGAGTGCCGGGGAAAACGCCACTGTCCAGTATCGAGCCGATCGTGCGCATACCTCCTTTGGCGGTGGTGAGGCCCATAGGGTTAGAGACATTTTCGCCCACCATGATCAGCCCGCCACGGGTTCCTCTCAGGGTTTTGTGGGTGGTGGTGGTGACGATATGGCAATGGGGCAGCGGATTGGTGAGCAGCCCTTTGGCAATCAGACCGGCAGGGTGGGAAATATCGGCCATCAGTACGGCGCCCACTTCTTCCGCGACTTCACGAAAAATAGCGTAATCCCAGTCACGAGAATAACTACTCGCTCCGATAATAATCAGCTTGGGTTTTTCTTTGCGGGCCGTGTCCCGTACCTGATCCAGATCTATTCTTCCCGTTTCCCGATTGACTCCGTAAAAAACCGGGCGATAGAGTTTTCCGGAAAAATTGACAGGAGAACCGTGGGTCAGGTGCCCGCCGTGTGAGAGATCAAAACCCATGATCGTATCTCCCGGCTGAATTGTGGCGAGCATGACCGCAGCATTGGCTTGCGCGCCGGAGTGTGGCTGCACATTTACCCAGGCAGCACCAAATAGCTCCTTTATTCGTTCACGGGCCAGTTCTTCGACTTCGTCCACATGTTGGCAGCCTCCGTAATAACGTTTACCCGGAAGCCCTTCGGCGTATTTATTAGTAAGACAACTCCCGGCAGCACGCATGACGTCCTCACTTACAAAGTTTTCAGAAGCAATCAGTTCAATACCTTCCTTCTGTCTTTTTTCTTCTTTGGAAATGATGGCAAAAACTTCGTCACTGAGACGGGTAGATGAGGTTTCGGAGTGAATCATAATTCAGATAACGTTTAGGAAAAATATTGCGGTAAATATCGGGATGATTTCCCCTAAAAACAAAAACCCCGCCCGTAAACACGGCGGGGTAATTCTTGAAAGAATGAATATTTCTGGGGGGATAAATCAGCGTTTTTCGATCATGTCCATTACTCGGTCATAAATGGGATCTACAAAAAAGAGGAACCCGATACTAAGTCCCGCAAAAATACCCATCGGTAACTCGGTAGTAGCGGTAATACCTACACCCAGAAACAAACTGGACAGGAAAAATGCCCAGCCGTATTTATTTTTTGTTTGTTTTTTTTCGCGGGGGACTTCGCGGGTTTTGCGTCGGGAAGCGGTATTTTCACTTTCCGCATTCTGAGTACGGGGAAGGACTACGGGAGCTTCGGCGTTGTATTTTTTGTCATCGTTGTAGTTGTCTTCTTCGAAAACCTCTACCTCTACAACTTTGAACTTATCTTCCGGGTCTGAAAATTGCATAGTGAGTAGGATTGATGTGATGATTCTCAGTAAATACTTGAGTTACGGATAAAAGTTGCAAAAAACTACTCTTTTTTGCAAATGGGATTGATTATTAGTTCTGTTGAGGTGTTGGTTCTACTTTTGAGCGGATGAGATCGAGGAGTACAGAACCGGAAAAGCTCTTATCATTAAGAATCTCGTTGAGTCGGGTTTTTTGAGTGGTTTCGGTTTTTTCCTGTAAGGCTTTGTAATACAGGAGGGCAAGTTTTACATCACGGGTATTAAAACTCAGGTTGTCTCCCGTTTTGATCCACCCTTTTTTGCGTTTTTCTCTGCCGGAAACGTGTATCCAGTCACCCTGCCGTTCCATCGTCACGACAATTTCACCCAGCTCGATTTTGTCATCGCGCAGGGTCATGATGTCGGGTCTTCGGTAAAGCTCAGCTTCCTGGACAACAGCAGCAAGTGTTGCGTTTTTTTCAAATACATAATCATGTACCCAGCCTTCCTGTCCATCCTGAAGGCGTATTTTCATATAATTACGGTTTTCTCCTTCGATTTCAATTTCCTCTCCCAGCATTTCCACTTTTTCGCCGTAATATACCGACTCTACATAATTATTTTTTTTGTCTTTGGTATATTGTTTATTGCCGGGTTCTACCCGCAATCCTGCCACATCCCATACGCAGATCGCCACTTTTTCCAATGGGATTTCGGTTGTATCCACAACAATATCCTCCGAAAGCCCCGGCGATGAATTTTCCGAAATACTATTCCCCTGACAACTGATAAGTGCCAGGTAGAAACCCAGTCCAATCAGCAGGTAGCCTGGAACTAAGCGCATATCAATAGGTTTAATTACTGCAATATATATGGCATCGGCTGATTATTCAAAGCAATATAGGTCCACGACCTGATTTATATAAAATTCCTGCTTATTCTTTCCTGATTTTCTCCTCAAAATATCCATTTTCGGTAAGTATGATAAGCTGATAGATACCGGCACTGAGTGTTTCGAACTGGAGCAGGGTCCGGTGTTCTGCATTTTCTTCCCGGCTCAGGATGAGTCTGCCCGCAAGATCATATAATTGTATCCTCACCGGTTTTCCTGCAATGCTGCTCATATCGAGTTGGTATTCATGCTGCACCGGGTTGGGATAACCTTTGATATTGAGCTTTTCGCGATCTTCTAGTCCTGCTGTCCAGGTGACGATACCACAAAGTGTATCTGTACAGCCAAAGGAATCGGTAACGGTAAGACATACCTGATAATCGCCTTTCAATGTATATTCGTAAAAGGGGTTTTGTAAAATGCTGCTTCCGCTTCCATCTCCAAAGTCCCAGCTCCAAGAGGTCGCTGTTGTGTCCGATTTATCGGTAAACAGTATGCCCGTAGCGAAAACCTGATAGAAAAAGTCGGCAGAAAGACCGCCTAGTTTAGCGACTTCAAAGGTATCCCGCCATTTGCAGGAAGGCCCAAAGGTAAGCAAAAGCTCGTATTGTCCCGCCGCTAAAGCTTCAAGGTCTTCGGTACTCTCTCCATTGGACCAGTCAAAAACGAAGGGGCCTGCTCCCCCCGAAAGATTCAGACTAATGGCTCCGTCTTTGCTATCGGGACAGGTCTCTCCGGTAAGCTGCGCCGTTATTTCGGGTGCTTCATTAATGGTGAATATCGTGGTTGCTGTGTCGGCACATGCCAGAAGGTTTACAATCAGGCTAATGGCGGTAGTTCCGCTATCCGGAAAAACAAAACTGGCGTCCTGAGTGCTGGCAAAGGGTATTCCATCGCTCAGCCAGGTGGAGCTTACCCCGGCAGTGCTGGTATTACTAAAACTGATACTGTCTCCCGGACAAATAGATGCAGGGCCGGAGGCAGAAAACTGCGCCAGTATCCCGATACTGTTTCCTACGGCAAATGTGTCAGTAGTGGCGCAGCCCAGACTGTCAGTTACAGTTACGGTATAATTTCCGGCTCCCAGTTGGGCGGGATCCTCATCGGTACTGCCATTTGACCAGGAAAAAGTATAGGGGAAAATACCGGCAATGACCGAAAGGTCTATGGCCCCGTCCAGCGTACCATTGCAGGTTTCATCGGTGGTGGTGGCAGAAAGCATTGGTGCGGAAACATAAAATAACTGACTCACTGAATCCGAACAGGTAATGTTGGCGGCTATCAGGGTAATGATAAAAACCCCTGTATCAGTAAATGTGTAACTGGCGACAGGGTTCTGGCTAAATAGTGTGCCGTTGGATGTCCAGCTATATTGAGTTGCCCCGGTAGTATTGCTGGTAAAGAGGGCGGATTCACCCGTACAAAGCTTATAAAACGATGCTGAGGTAAAACCTGCAACTACCGGAGTTCCTGCGCTTACGGTAGTGGAATCTGTTTTTACGCAGCCGATCGCATCGGTGACCGTTACACTATAGGTTCCCGCACTCAACTGCGTCAGATCCTGGCTGGTACTTCCATTTGACCAGAGGTAAGTATAAGGCAAAATACCCCCTGAAACCTGTAAGTTGATGCTTCCGTTTTGTGTCCCCGGACAACTTTCGTCAATGATCTGAGCAAAAGATGTCTGTGGTTGGGAAATGACGACACTCTGAGCGGTGGATGTGGAGCACGTGCCGTTCCCGGCAGTAAGAGAGATATTATAGGTTCCGGTAGCGGGAAATGTATATCCCGTCACGGAATCTGAAGAAATCGCATTTCCATTGACAGACCATGAATAATTCGAAAGCGTGGTATCATTTGCCGTAAATAACAGACTGCCGCCCGGACAACCGGTGAGGCTACTGGCGATAAAGCCGGAATTAACGGAGCAGCAGGAGGCAACACTGAGTGCTCCACTCATACTCGCGAGGTTTAAACCATTCTGAAAGTACCTTATCGTAATGGTATAACTTCCTGCCGGTATATTTCCTACGATTTCTGTTACTGAATAAGGAAGAATAATCGGCAGACAGACTAGCGGTTGTAAGATAAACACATCCACAAACAGCGTATTCCCTACAATGGTATGGCCGGTTCCTTGAATGGTTGCGTTTCCACAAGGCAGGAAACCATTGATAGTTACCTGAGTATTATTGCATTCCAGTACAGGCGTAGGTGAAACCACGTAACCCGTAATCGGTTGAGCCTCAAGGAACGCAATGGAAAAAAACGATAAGAAGATCAATACCACAGACCTGCCAGGGTTATTCATACCTATGAAATTGGAGGATTTTCTTATATTTGTTACAGAAACCTGAAATATAGGCGTTGACAATTGATTTTTCAAAGGAATATTTCCGTGTATGGCTTTTGATGTAATCATTATTGGAGCGGGAGGACTTGGCCGCGAGTCGCTGATGACTTTTAGAGAAAGTAACCGGTTTGTAAAAAACGCTGAAGAAATTCTTCATTTTCGAGGTTTCGTGGCAAACTCCGGTGAAAAAAATGTTTGCGATGAACCGATATTAGGCGATGATACCTGGGCATTGGGAAACCTTCCTTCTTCGATGCGATTTGCGGTTGCCATTGGCAATCCGGCTCAGCGTCGCAAAGTAGCGGAAAAGTATATAAAAGCAGGTTTTGAGCCATTTCATCTCATTCACCCTTCGGTCATTACCTCCGAATATGTTCATTTTGGAAGGGGCATTATTGTTTTACCCGGAGTAGTCTTTACTACCGATATACACATCGGGGATTTTTGCCTGATCAATCCGCGTGTTTCGATTTCCCACGATGTGCAAATGGGCAACTACGTCTCCATTGGCCCGGGCGCGACGATCTGCGGCGGAGTCGTCATCGAAGATGACGTGGAGATCGGTGCAGGTGCGACCGTTCTCCCCGGCCTTACCCTCGGTAAGGCGGCTTTCCTCGGAGCGGGTGCCGTTGCCACCCGAAATCTGGATCCCGGAAAGACATATATCGGTATTCCCGCCCGGCCTCTGCTTGCAAAGCTCTCCGGTACGCCGTAATTTGTCCCCGCACATGTACAATGTCTGGGAAAAAGATATTACTTACCTTAAACGGGTTGGCCCGCAAAGAGCCGAGATTTTCGCCAAAGAATGCAATATCCGCACCTATGGCGAACTAATCCATTATTACCCCCGAAAGTATGTGGACCGCACCCGCATCTCCCGCATCAGTGATATCCAGGGGGATGAAACCTTTGTCACGCTGGTTGGCAAAATTACCCGGACGGAAGTCACTAAAACCCGCCAGGGGCGAGGTATTATGACGGCAACCTTCACCGATGGCAGCGGCTTCTTGGAACTTAACTGGTTTCAGGGGATAAAATGGATTCAGAAAAGCCTCAAAATCGGAGAAGAAATCGCCCTTTTTGGACGCCCCTCCCTGTTTGGCAGCAAACTCCAGATTTCTCATCCCGAAATTGATTACCTTAAAGAAGAAGAGGGAAACAATCCTAAGAATGTCTTAAAGATCGTGCCCTTTTATCCTTCCAGTGAAAAACTTTCCCGTATGGGCATGGACTCACGAGGCATTCGCACCATCATGGGCAAACTGCTCGAAGAAGCCGGCGACCATATCACTGAAAACCTCAACAACGACCTTATGCGCCAGTGTGGGCTTATTTCCCACCGTGAAGCCCTCTTGAATATCCATTTTCCGGAAAGCTGGGAAAAACTGGAAATGGCTCAACGAAGGCTGAAATTTGAAGAGTTTTTTTTCTTCCAACTCATGCTCGCCGGAAAAAGAAAGGATGCCAAAACTCACAATTTCGGAAATCCCTTTACCCAGATTGGCCCCTATTTTAATGACTTTTTCCAGCATCACATGCCCTTCGACCTTACCGATGCCCAAAAGCGTGTACTGAAAGAAGTACGCCGCGACCTGGCGCAGCCTATTCAGATGAACCGACTTATACAGGGCGATGTCGGTAGTGGAAAAACAATGGTGGCCTTTATGACCATGCTCATGGCCAAAGACAACGGCTTCCAGTCTGCAATCATGACCCCTACAGCGATTCTCGCCGAACAACACTTCAAAAAAATCACCCTCATGGCCGAGCAAGTAGGTTTGAAAACCACTTTGCTGGTAGGAGGGCAGCGAAAAAAAGAACGCGATGAGGCACTCGAAGGACTTGCTTCCGGCGAAACAGACATTGCCATCGGTACCCATGCCCTGATCGAAGACGCCGTCGTTTTTCATCGCTTAGGATTAGTAGTGGTGGATGAACAACACAAGTTTGGCGTCAAACAACGAGCGAGGCTCTGGCAAAAAGGCAGCCCCTTTCCCCACAATATGCTCATGACCGCTACCCCTATCCCCCGTACCCTGGCCATGACCCTGTATGGCGATGTGGATGTATCCATTATTGATGAATTACCGCCGGGGCGCCAGCCGATCAAAACCATGGTTTTTGGCGAATCCAAAAGACTGGAAGTTTTTGGTTTTATCCGCCGCGAGTTGGAGGCCGGAAGACAGGCTTATGTAGTATATCCCCTCGTGGAAGAATCTGAAAAAGTGGATCTTTTAGCCGCAGAAAAAGGGCACGAATTACTGGAAAGACATTTTTCGGGTTTTCGGGTGGGAATCGTTCACGGGCGAATGAATTCCGAAGTGAAAGAATTTGAGATGGCACGTTTCGTAAAAAAAGAAACCCATATTCTCGTATCTACAACAGTCATTGAGGTAGGCGTGGATGTATCCAATGCTTCGCTTATGCTGATCGAAAACGCGGAGCGTTTTGGCCTTTCCCAACTTCATCAACTCCGGGGCAGAGTAGGAAGGGGGCAATACCAGTCCTACTGTGTATTGATGGCGGGGCACAAACTTTCGGCAGACGGGAAAAAACGCCTAGCGGCGATGCGGGAGACAAACGATGGCTTTAAAATTTCGGAGATAGATTTGGAACTTCGCGGCCCGGGAGACTTCCTGGGAACGCGCCAGAGCGGGTTACCGGAGTTTCATCTGGCCAACGTGGTCGAAGATCAGGACATACTCAAAATTGCACGCAGTGCAGCCTTTGCCTTGGTAGAGGCCGATCCGGAACTTACCTCCGAAAACAACCGCACGGTGCGGGAGGCTTACCGTGACTATCTGCGGAAAACCGATACTGAGGGAACCATTGCCTGATTTATCGCCAGCCTTTTTCCTTTTCCTTTTTCTTTTTACTTTCCTCGGTTTCGGTTTCCTCCGAATCCACATTTATGCATACAGTATAAGCATTACCCTCTTCTCCATCAATCATTACCAGAGTTACAAGAGAAGGGTTCAGCCAGAGGGTATAGGCTTTTAGCAGCAGTTGTTCTCGCCGTTTGCCATCGTAAAGCATCATTCTCGGCGAGATTTCCCCGGTATTAAGATTGACCTTGCGGTAGAAAATTCGATCCGGACCACGAAGGTTATCTTCGGAGGCTTCCCTAGTTACAAACCGCATGATTCCCTTCTGGCGATCAATCGTGAGATCAAAAAAATGGCCGAGCAGATCGGCAGTTTTTATGGTACGCTGGGAAGTGGGCACAATGATTACCTGACGGGCTTGTCCTTTTGGGTCAAAGCCAAATAAAATGATTTCCCCGATTTCCTGTTCAGGCTGGCGATAACCAGCGGGTTCTATTCCATAAGTTCTCGCCTGGTTGGTCTGATAATATTGGGTGATAAGCCATACACTTTTATCGGCCATCTCCACAATATCCATGATCATAAACTGATCAAAACGTTTTAATGGGCGCATACCAAAACTTTTTCGCTGTTTTTCGGCATTTACCAGTAGGGTAGAGGTTACTTCTATTTTTCGACTCAAATCCACGGTATTGGCAGCGAAGTCAAAATTGATTACCTGCCAGGATTTTATGCCGCGTTGTTTTCCTTTTTCCACCCGGTCTGCTACGGCAATATAAAGGCGATCTTCGGTACCCGTGACGGGTGGAAAGCGGGTATAGTAATACTCCCTGATTTCGTTTCGGTCGGGGAAATCATCGTAATGTAATGATTGTTGGGTACGGTCTTTTTGTTTCCATTGAATTACCCAAAGCGTTTCCGGTTTTTCAATTGTGGAAACATATACATTTCCGGCATTGTCTATCTGGCAATCCATGGTAGTGAGTCGCCGGTTGGCGAGTGTTACTCTGCCGGTGTCGGTGAGCGTCATTTGCCGATCGTAGGTATGAAATTCTACATATTCTGCATTCGTGACGCGAAAGCCGACTCTTTCCGTTCCCAGCCAGGGGTCATAGGAGGTGCGGACCCTTCGATAGGGATGGTCATTTCGGAAAATAAACAACATAAACCGGGAACTGTCGGGCGAAAAATCAAACCATACGGGTTCATCAACACGTGTGGTGGTTTCCCAAAGCAGCCGCGTATATTCTGCGGTACCGTTTTCCCTGTCAAATACCCGGGCGATAACCTGATGGATATTGGAAAGGAAATTGTATTTGGAAGAAAGTACGACCACGAGGCTGTCTTCACAATAAAAATGCATGATTTCTTCTTCAGAATCGAGTTTGAAGGCAGTGTCCCATTCCTGATCGAGAAAAATATTGTATTTGGTCAGATGACGCTCACGGGTTGCCCCTTTTTCCGATTGCCATAGGTGGATAAATTCACCTTCCGACACCCGAACAGCCGGAGTATGAAGCAGTTGAATCTGGTCCATTGTATAGGAAGAAAAATCATAAGGATAATACCAGGGATTATTAGTGGGGAAGTCCTTCATCTTTCGTTCTCCTACCAGCGTTTGAGCCTCCATTGTGGAACTGGAAGAAAGCAGGAAAAGCGCGAAAATAAGGATATATGAGAGGGGAGAAGAGATAGTTTTTTTCATAGCTGACGGGGTTTTGCCTCTGTACAATAATACCTTTAAAACGGAGGGATTGCAAGTTGAGCCGATTTGGAAATAGGGAAATAGAGAAATTTGTCTTTCAGGACTCAGGAAATCTGCTATCTTTGTAAGGGATTGCAATAGATGATAAATTACATAAAGATGTAAAGGATTTATTTGCAATTTGTTTAACTTTGTGCCACACCAAAAAGAATTGATATTATGATAATGTTAGGTATTATTCCAGGTGGCAGCGAATGGGTGCTGATTTTACTAGCGGTTTTGCTGCTGTTTGGTGCGAAAAAAATTCCTGAACTTGCACGGGGGCTGGGTAGAGGAATTCGTGAATTCAAAGACGCCTCCCGTGAAATCAAGAGAGAAATCGAATCAGAAGTTTCGGCCTCCGACGAGACCAAACGACTGAATCAGTGATATGAAAGATTATCAGACGCTTGCTGAAATTCAGCAGGATCTGTCTGCCGGATCTTTGCGGTGCAAAGATCTGGTAGATTTTTATTTAGAGCGTATCGCTTCTTCTCAGCATCTTAATCTTTTTGTAGAAGTATTTGCCGAAGAGGCCCGCGCCAAAGCAGTGGAAACCGACCGAAAAATTGCCGCCGGCACAGCAGGAAAGCTTGCTGGACTGGTAATCGGGATCAAAGATATTTTATGTTATCAAGGGCATAACCTCACCGCTGGATCCGGTATCCTGAAGGGTTTTGAGTCGTTATTCACTGCTACGGCGGTTGCCCGTCTGTTAGCCGAAGATGCCATTATCATCGGTCGCCAAAACTGCGATGAGTTTGCGATGGGATCTTCGACCGAGACGAGTATTTATGGCCCTGCTCATAATCCGCTTGATCCCTCTCGGGTGACCGGGGGATCTTCCGGTGCTTCTGCCGCCGCGGTAAGTGCCAACCTCTGTCATGCGGCTTTAGGCTCTGATACAGGAGGTTCTGTCCGGCAACCTGCCTCTTTTTGTGGAGTAGTAGGACTAAAACCTACTTATGGACGGGTAAGTCGCTGGGGTCTTATCGCTTATGCCTCTTCTTTTGACCAGATAGGGCCTCTCACTCGTTCGGTAGAAGATGCCGCCCGAATCCTCGAAGTGATGGCCGGGCAGGATGAATACGACAATACTTCTTCCTCGGAATCAGTCTCTGATTATATGACCGGCCTCCGGGAACCTCATATTCAGCCTCATACCATCGGCTATATTCGCGAAGCGGTTGAAAGTGAAGGGATTGATATCGAAATCCGCCAACGGATACTCCAACTGCTGGAAGAACTTAAAGCGCAAGGGCATACGATCAAAGCACTCGACTTTCCCTACCTCGAATACGTCGTTCCCTGTTATTATATACTTACAACTGCCGAAGCCTCTTCTAATCTTTCTCGCTTTGACGGGGTACACTATGGCCCCCGGTCTCAAAAAAGCTCCGATTTGGAAGAACTATACATAAAAAGCCGTACCGAAGGTTTTGGCCCCGAAGTAAGGAAAAGGATTATGCTGGGGTCTTTTGTATTGTCCTCGGGTTATTATGACGCTTATTACACCCAGGCGATGAAAGTGCGAAGGCTGATCCGCGAAAAAACAGAGGAACTCTTTCAATCGTGTGATTATATCCTTTTGCCTACGGCTCCGACTCCTGCCTTTCGGCTCGGCGAAAAAACAGAGGACCCCGTCGAAATGTACCTGAGTGATATCTATACAGTTCACGCCAACCTCGCCGGGATTCCGGCGGTCTCAGTGCCTGCCGGCATGCATAGTAGCGGTCTTCCTTTTGGAGTACAACTGATGGGTAAAAGATTTGATGAAGCCGGTTTGCTAAATTTTGCTTCCCGGATTTCAACCCGATGAGGAAAGGGAATCCTTTTCTTTTTATTTTAGCAAAAATTTTTGAGGAAAAATGGTCGGGTTTTAATATTTTACAACCCAACTCGCGGAGTTTAGTACATGTAACTCAACAACATGAAGTCATCTGTCATTCTGTTTGCACTGGTAACGCTTACGTTCCCCTTGTTTTCACAGGTTAGTCCCAAATTATTGACCGACGAAAATGAACCCGAAGTAAAGCCGACGGTATCTACCGATTCCCTTGAAATGGATTCTCCTACCAAAGGTTCAAGTTTTCTGGAATTAACAAGCGATGACCCTGTTTCCTCGCATATAGAAGGTTTGCAAAGAGACTATTCGTATGCAAAACCTACAACCAGCCTCTATGATACGCTGTTGCTGAATACTCAGGGATTTCGTTCTGCAGAGGTTCCTACTTATGCGGCAAGTACCATTCGCAGCCGGATGTATGAACTGCCGACGATTATCCCACTGGATTATAACTCTTTTGTACAACGATATATAGACGTTTATACCATCCGAAAACGCGACCAGACCGCCCGTATGATGGGTTTGTCTAAAATCTATTTCCCTCTCTTTGAAGAACATTTCGACCGCGCCGGTTTGCCACTAGAGCTAAAATACCTCTCGGTTGTGGAAAGTGCACTCAACCCTCACGCACGTTCGCGTGTAGGTGCTACCGGGCTTTGGCAGTTTATGCTGGGTACAGCCAAAATGTACGACCTGGAAGTAAATTCGTATGTGGACGAAAGATGCGATCCGGTGAAATCTACGGAGGCCGCTACTCGTTACCTGAAAAACGCCTACGCCGAGTTTGGGGACTGGCTGCTCGCCATCGCTTCTTACAACTGTGGCAGCGGTAATGTCCGCAAGGCCATTGCTCGCAGTGGTGGAAAACGAAACTTCTGGGAGATTATGGAGTTTCTTCCCCGCGAGACACGGGGTTATGTCCCTGCATTTGTCGCCGCCACCTATTCCTTTGAATATGCTTCGGAGCATAATATTTACCCGATATATGTGGATTTTGAACGGGAACAGGATACCCTTCACATAAGCCGGCTTGACATTACTCTTCAGGAGATTGCTGAAATAACCCGGACGGACTATG
The DNA here is from genome assembly GCA_033764335.1 of Bacteroidia bacterium. GTDB lineage: Bacteria > Bacteroidota > Bacteroidia > J057 > J057 > JAGQVA01. The sequence goes on from JANRJC010000038.1 coordinate 42,943, forward strand.
AATTGCTAAAAAACCTGAATCCCGAACTCAAAATTGACCGGATTCCTTATTCCACGGAACCGTATGTGCTGAATGTGCCGACACAGACGGCAGTTTATTTTGCCGCAAACTCGCGACAGATCAGCAGTCAGTATGGAAAAAGAAGAGAAAATTTTGCTCCGGTAAATATGACTTTTGCATCTTCTACCAGCGCGCCTTCCAGCCGTAGTTCCGAAACCTATACCCCCAAAGGTAGTTCGTTGGTTTATTACACGGTGCGTTCGGGCGATGTGGTAGGTGCAATTGCCGAAAAATACAATGTTACTCCCGCTCAGATTGCCAATTGGAATGACCTTCGCCGTTACCGAATTAAAGCCGGGCAAAAACTTAAAATATATACCAGTAAATCTGTGGCTCAACAGGCAGGCGCAAGGCCGGTTTCCGGTTCCGTGGCTGCTCCTATTGCGGCACCTAAATCTGCAGGCAATATCACCACACATACAGTACGCGCCGGTGAAACCCTCTGGGGAATCGCCAACCAATACGATGGGGTAAATGTGGAGACCATACTCGCCCTAAACCACGGCGTGAATGCCAAAAACCTGAAAGTTGGCCAAAAAATCAGGGTTCGGTAAATTTTAGAAATAAGTTATCTTTTTCTGTCGCATTTCGTATCTTTGATTCAGCACACCTAAAAACATAAAAAATGGATGAGATACGTGACATCTTAAAAGAATTAGCCACCGATCTGGTCTTGATGAAGGAGACCCAGAAGGACACGGCCTTAAAATCTCAACAGGAGTGGAAGGAAATCGCTGAGCGATTTCGCGAAACCGATGAAAAATTCAAGGAGACCGCCGAAAGCTTCAAAGAAACCGACAAAAAGTTTAAGGAAACGGATCGTTTTGTTAAAGAAGTCAGTAAAAAACTCGGCGAACTCGGCAATAAAATGGGATCTTTTACCGAAGGTCTCGCGCTTCCTTCACTTTCGCGGATTCTTCAGCGGGACTTTGGGGCTACCCATATTTTCCCCCGCGCCCGGGCCGTTCGCCCAGGGCAAAGCTTGGAGATAGATGTCCTCGGATACGCCAACGGCTCGCAAAACACCGCCGTCGCCGTCGAAGTAAAATCGCACCTGAAAGAAGAGCATGTGGATCAACTCCTGCGAATTCTGGCAGATTTTCCGCAGTTTTACCCTGAACACGCGACGAAAAAGCTCTACGGCATTTTGGCCGGAGTAAACGTCCCCGATACGGTGCGCAACCTCGCTTTGAAAAAAGGACTTTATGTCGGCCAGATCAGCGAAGAGACCTTCCGACTCCGAGTTCCGGACAACTTTCGCCCCCAAAATTTTCAGCCGCTTGCCGCCTGATAGAAACTCTCATCCAGGTTAGATACGTAAACGTTTTTCAAAACATACACTGTTTTCCACATTTAAGTATTGTCCGTAATTGGGAATGCGCACGTATCCGCTTTTTTCATAAAGCTTAATTGCCTCGGGTTGTTTTTTCCCTGTCTCCAAAACGCATCTTTCACACGACAACTCCGCCGCCCATTTTTCGAGTTCTTCTAAAATCTGATGAGCAATTCCTTTTCCCCGGTATTCCGGCAGCGTAAACATTCGTTTTACTTCCATCGTATTCGGGCTGAACTCTTTTATCGCCCCACAGGCCAAAGCTTTATCGTCCCGATAAGCAACAATGGCGTATTTAATCTGAGCTATTTTGTTGAACTGCGCATAGAAAGCATGTTCATCACCGTCCCTTAGGGCGAGATCCGCATCAAGATGCCTTACAAGCTCAATAAAATCCTGATTTTCGGAGTTAGTTCGCATTAATTTGATCATAACACTTAGGCTTAAGATATGAGTCGAATATAACACTCAATCTTTCAAATACTTAAAGCCAGATTTGGTCTTCGGTTTGGTTGTATCGCTGATAACTATTTCGGGCTTCCCAATATCGTCGCTAGAAAAGCCTGATTACTAGTAATGGAATACCCTTTTACTGTGCGGGTTATTCGCTGTTGGTGATCTACAAAATAGATCGAAGTATCGAAGAAGTTCAAAAAATCCGCAGGGAGTGGGGGACGTAGTTCGGGTTTTTCCTGAAAATTCTTTATTATTCCGCTTCTACTCTTAATCTACTACTATCTGCTATGAAAGTCCACCTTGCCTTTCCTCCTCAACGACTCTTTTTTGTAGGGTTGTTTTTGTCCGCATTGGCGCTGTTTTTATTGTTTCCGGCCTGTAAATCTACTCCTAAACAACGACCAGATGATCAGCCCCGTAAAATCGAAATTCTTTTCCTCGGCCATGACAGTGAACATCACCCCTCCGCCCAATATGCGCCGATGCTCATGGACGCGCTTTCTCGCAAAGGAATCAATATCACCTATACCCAAAACCCGGATGATCTCAATGCCGAAAATCTGGACTGGTACGATGGGCTGATGGTTTATGCTAATCACGACTCGATCACTCCTTCTCAGGAAAAAGCACTGCTTGACTTTGTCAACGAAGGAAAAGGTTTTATTCCTGTCCATTGTGCGTCCTGGTGTTTTCGCAATTCGGATGAATATGTTGCCCTCGTCGGGGGGCAGTTTAAATCTCATGATACGGCGGTTTTTACGGCGGAAATTATTAATGGTGAGCACCCCGTCACGCAAGGCCTCCAACCTTTTGAGACCTGGGATGAAACTTATATTCATGACAAACACAATTCTGACCGCACTGTGCTGATGGAGCGTGTCGAAGGCGACCACCGCGAACCCTGGACTTGGGTACGCAACGTTGGCAAAGGAAGGGTATTTTATACCGCTTATGGCCACGACGAACGGACCTGGGGCAATCCCGGTTTTCATCAGTTGATGCAACAGGGCATTCTTTGGGCTGTGGGCGAAAGGGTAAATGCGCTGTGGGCGCAGCTTAGTTTTCCCGAGCATAAATACGAACCCCGCCCCACCATCGCTAACTACGAAAAGCGCCCTCAACAGCCGTTGTATCAACTCCCTTTTAAACAACCGGAGTCGGAAAAATTTATCCAAGTTCCCCCACAATTTGATCTGGAGATATTTGCTGCCGAACCCGATATTATCAATCCCATTGCCATGGCGTGGGACGAAAAAGGAAGGCTTTGGGTCATAGAAACTGTGGACTACCCCAATGAAGTAATTGAAAATGAGCCGGGTGACGACAGGATTAAAATCTGTGAGGACACAGATGGCGACGGTAAAGCCGATAAATTCACCGTTTTTGCGGATGGATTAAACATCCCCACGAGTCTCGTCTTTGTCAATGGCGGAGTTGTAATTTCGCAGGCTCCCGATTTTCTGTTTTTGAAAGATACCGACGGCGACGACAAAGCAGATGTAAAAGAAAAAATCATTAGCGGCTGGGGAGTATTTGACACCCATGCAGGCCCTTCCAACCTCAAATACGGTTTCGACAACCAGATTTGGGGCACGGTAGGTTACTCTGGATTTGAAGGACAAATAGCCGGAAAAGCCTATAAATTTCGACAAGGTTTTTACCACTTTACTCCGGATGTCACTTCCTTCGAATTTATGACCTCCACCAGCAATAATACCTGGGGACTGGGCTTTTCGGAGACTTTTGATGTGTTCGGTTCTACAGCGAATAATGCCCATAGCTGGTACATGGGCATCCCTAACCGGTATTTCGAAGGGATCGAAGGCATTGAATCCAAAGGAAGTCGGAAAATCGCTGCCTATTATCCCTTCCATCCCATCACCCGAAATATCCGTCAGGTGGATGTTTTTGGCGGATTTACTGCCGCTGCGGGGCACAACCTTTACACTGCGCGTGCTTTTCCGCGCGAATATTGGAACCGGATCGCTTTGATTTGCGAACCCACCGGACGACTTCTTGCACAAGGCATTTTGGAAAAAGACGGAGCAGGGTTTAAAACATTGGATGGCTGGAACCTGCTTGCCAGTTCGGATGAATGGGTTGCCCCGGTACATGCCGAAGTGGGACCCGACGGTGCCGTATGGGTACTCGACTGGTACAATTTTATCATTCAGCACAATCCTACCCCCAATCCGGAGCGGGGAGGATATCAGGCCGAAAATGGCAAAGGAAATGCCCATGAAAACCCCCTCCGCGACAAACAGCATGGTCGCATTTACCGGATTGTTTATAAAAATGCACCGGAATACAAACCCCTTGTCCTGTCCAAAGACAATCCCAAACAATTGGTGCGCGCTCTCGGCAACGACAACCTTTTCTGGCGAATGACTGCCCAGCGTTTATTAGTCGAAAGAGGCAATCAGGACATATTGAGCGACCTTTATAAACTAGCAAAGAATGCAGAAGTGGATGAAATCGGCCTGAATGGCGCGGCGGTTCATGCCCTCTGGACAATGCACGGGCTGGGCGCTTTGAGCGGAAATAATGACGAAGCCAACAAAGTAGTAATCGCTGCACTGAGCCATCCGGCAGCAGGCGTGCGCAAGGCCGCAGCCCAGGTATTGCCGCATACATGGTGGGCGCGAAACGAACTGATGAAAGCCGGCCTGATTACTGATGGCGACCTCCATACTCGCCTTGCGGCTTTCCTCGCATTGGCCGATATGCCAGCGGCAGAAGAAACCGGCAGAGCTTTATATGCCGCCATTTCGGACACAATAAACCTCTCCGACCCCTGGCTTTCCCAAGCACTCTATATAGCGGCACATACCCATCAGGACGGTTTTATGGAAGCCTCCAAAGACCAGCCGGTACCTCCTCTGGTGGAGACTTTTCGCCAAAACCATTCCGGACCTAAAACCGAAATCAACCCGGAGGGAGATTTTTCCGGAAAAAAAATAAGCCTTAAAACCATCGCCAACCAGATGAAATACGACCTCAAGGCCTTTACGGTAAATGCGGGAGAAATGGTGGAAATTGCTTTTGAAAATACAGACCTCCTTCAGCACAATTTGTTGATCCTCGCGCCGGGTTCTTTGGAAAAAGTAGGCGCAGAAGCCGATAAACTCGCGCAGGATCCCAAAGGAATGGAACAGGGTTATACCCCCAAAATGAAGGAAGTACTCCATGCAAGCGGGCTGACTGATCCCAAAGAGGTTGTCAGGATACGGTTTAAAGCACCGGTAAATCCGGGTGATTACCCGTTTGTTTGTACTTTTCCTGGTCATTGGCGCATGATGAACGGAATCATGAAAGTAGTACCCGTACAGTAAGCAACCCCCAACAATTTTGGCAGTCTGTTCGTTAGCTTTTGTTTAAGGCAGATACAGATACGGTCATTAATGTTCATTTAAAATTAATAACATGACACTACAAACCGTTCTGTTTCGTACCCTGTTTCTGATTTCTCTGGCTCTGGTATTGACTATTTTACCTTCCTGCGAAGAAGGGCCGTTTTCGACCGATGACGACGACGAGGTAAATGATTCACTCGCGGTTTTTCTGTTGATTGACGAAGAGAGCATAGACAATGGCAATCCGCCCAATGATTTTTCGGAAACGGATGTAAATGATCAGCTAGCCGAAGTCGGCCTGCGCAGAGATCTGCGCTATTTTGAAAAAAATGTGGGAAAAACCATTGATCTTTATACCGGCGAAGTCGGTGATGAAGGTTGGTTTGCCCCCAAGACGATCCTTGTCTCCTGGATAGATGCCGGTCCGACGAGCAATGGTACGCAAAACTACCTGACTCCCGGCCCGGGACTCGGAGCCGGTAATCCCGACGATGACAAAGAAATCCTTCTCGACAAAATACCGGACGTAACACCCCTTCGGGCAGAAGGACTGACCATGCTGAAAGGGCAGACGGTTTACGCCGTAGTGTATGACAGTGATATTAGCATCAATTATTCTCCGCTGAATGGAAACCTGATGGGTGCAAACCTGGGCGTGGTTGCCTTTGAAGTGATCGAAGTTACGGAGCGAACCGACGGTTCTTCTTCGTCATTGCCACGAGTAACCATTAGAATACTGAGTGTGGATGATGTTTTCGCCCTTCCATTGTTTCTTTTCGACAACGCACCGGTTCCTCAGTCATCCTCGGAGCCATTTGATATTACACCGCCCGCTGTTGCACCGGCGATTGATCTTGCGCCTGCGCCTTGAGTTAACGAATAAACTCTTTCTGGCCCTGTAAAAGAGCCAGATTTTTCCGGATCATGTCCGTGCGGTCTTCTCTGCAAAGAGAGGACCGCATGCCATCCGGGGGCGTGTTCATTGTATAGTCCAATAATTTTTCGACCGTAGTTGTCGCCACATGAATACGGGTGTCGGCAGAAGCGTAATAAATATATACCTGTCCGTTTTCTCGCCTGACCCAGCCATTGCTGAAAACCACATTGGAGACATCGCCCACTCTTTCTTTACCTTGGGGGGCAATCAAATAACCTCCCGGCTCATAAGTTACCTCCCAGGGTTTTTCCAAATCCGTCATAAAGGTATAAAGCACATATCGAAGCCCGGCAGCCGTATTTCTTACCCCGTGTGCCAGATGTAGCCAGCCTTTTTCCGTTTTGAGGGGAGCCGGCCCCTGGCCATTTTTCATTTCGCGGATGGTATGATAGGCTTTGTAGTTGACAATGATTTCACGGGAAATCACGGGCTGGGTAATATCATTGACTAGTCCCCATCCAATGCCGCCGCCGCTGCCGGGGTTGATAAAGTCGTCTTGCGGACGAGTATAAAAGGCATATTTACCCTCTACAAACTCCGGGTGTAATACACAGTTTCGCTGTTGAGGAGAGGATGTTTGAAGGTCGGGCAGCCGCTCCCAGTCTTGCATATTGTGAGTGCGGACAATTCCGCACTGAGCCACGGCGGCGCTCATATCCCCGGGAGGAGCTTTGGGGTCTTTCCTTTCGGTACAAAACAATCCGTAAATCCAGCCGTCTTCATGGGCGGTCATACGCATATCATATACATTCACGTCCGGGTCTTCAGTCTCCGGTAGTGGGAGGGGAAAATCCCAAAAGCGAAACTCATCAACACCGTTTTTGCTTTCGGCGATACCGAAAAAAGACTTACGGTCGGCCCCCTCAACACGGGCAATCAGCAATACCCTATCCTGCCAGAGAATGGCCCCGGGATTAAATACGGCATTGATTCCCATCCTTTCCATTAAAAAAGGATTGGTACTCGGGTTCAGATCATACCGCCAGAAAACCGGCGTATGGGCCGCGGTAAGTACCGGAAACTCATATCGGTCAAAGATCCCGTTTCCGTTAGGATATATTCGGTTTGTGCGAGTAATAAGTGCCTCATGCTGATGCAGCATATTCTGCACTTTTTGAGTGAATGCTGAATGCTCCATAAAACTAAGCTCTCTAAATCAGTTTTCTTCCAGTTTGTCGTACCAGTTGCGTTTGAGCACCCATGCGGTAAGTGCTACAACCGCTAAACCGGCAAAAAAGTAAACATATTCTCCAATGATCAAATAGATCGCCACCGCAATAATAGCGGTTTGCCAGATGGTTCCTATTACTACATTGAACATATCCCTTTTGAAGGAAGAGCGGTTGACAAAACCACGATCCTCTGCCACAACCTTATCATGGATGGGTTTCCAGAAGCCCCAGGGGCGGACGGTTTTGTAAAATTGTTTTAATTCCTCTTCCGGTTGAGGATCGGTCAGGTAACTCCCTGCAAGGCATCCGATGAGCGAGATGATCAGCATAATGGGGAATTTCGCCAAATCAGGGGTGATAGGGATAAAAGAAACATTCACATAAGGAAGAACCAACGCAGCCGCTATGCCCGTCGCCATTCCCCAGAAGTAGCCGTAGCCGTTGAGTCGCCACCAGTACCATTTCAGGACGTTGGCAATGGCATAACCGCCAAATAGCGCATTGACAATCCACTGAGTTATCTGATTAATGGACTCGGTGGCGTAGCCAAACATCACTCCTACAATCACAATGGCAACGGTAGTAAAATAACTCATGCGGACATAGGTTTTTTCCGGAGCATTCGGGTTGAGGTATTTTTTGAAAATATCATTGACCAGATAAGCCGGAGCTGCATTCACCGTAGCCGCAACGGTGGACATAAATGCCGCCAGCAGACCTGCAACCAGCAATCCCAGCAGACCGGCTGGCAGATAGTTGTTGATTACATAAGGCAATACAAGCTCAAAATCCGTTGACGATGTATCCACATTGAATATAGGTTCAAGCCCTATTTGATTAAGACCGGCCAGCCCCAAAACCGCAACACCTGCAATCATCATATACCGGGGAAAAAAAAGTACTACGGTAACAAATCCGCTCATCATAGCCGCTTCTTTCGGCGATTTAGCGGCAAGCACCCGCTGCATGTCGTAGTTAGGTGCGGGACCTGCCAGACTCACTAAAACCCCTTTAAATACCATCATGGAAAAAAAGAAGGCGAATAATTCATACCCGTCTGAAGCCATTTTTTCATTCACCGTAGCCAGGGTACCTTCCCAGTCCATGGTGAGTTTCCACCCAAAAAACAAATCCTTCCAGTCTGCCGGCACAATGGATTGTATTATTTCCGGAGAAACTGTCTGTATTGCCACAATGCCAACCAATATCGAAGCAATGGTCATAATGAGGTATTGTACCACCTCGGTCATTACCACACTGTACATGCCCCCTTTCACCACGTATAGGGTCGTAAGACCGATAAAAATCAGACCATAGGTATTTGGTGTAATAGGGATTGTTCCCCATGCTGCGGATTCAATCGAGTGAGGGAGAAATATGTAAACAAATTTGCCAATTCCCTGAAAAGCATAAGCCAGAAACCCAATCACACTCACCAGCGCAAATACAATGACAATGATATTAGAAAGAGTGGCGTCTTTGCGGTTGCCAAAACGTGTCTGAATCCATTCGGCGCCGGTCATTACATTGGAACGCCTCAGCCATGCCGAAAGAAATACCATCAGGAATATTTGATTAAACACCGGCCACAGCCATGGAATCCAGATGCTTTTCACCCCATATACAAACAGCAGAGCCACCAGCCACATCGTACCGGTAATGTCAAACATCCCGGAAGCGTTTGAAATCCCCAACACATACCAGGGCATGGTGTTTCCGCCGAGGTAATAGGATTCCATATTTGCGGAGGCTTTTTTCGAAATATAAAAGCCGATGATTATGGTCAGTATGAGGTAACCGAAGATAATCGCGATGTCTATCGTTTGTAGTTGCATGTAAACTTTTTCAGAAAACCCGGTGAATTTTCGGTAAAATATGATTTAATATGGAGAAAGCCCTTTCATCCTCCATCCTGTTGTATCAGGAAAGGTTTGCGGCATAGGACAGGACAGGGGTTTTCTTTGGGAAAATCATATTTACATCATGCAAAAAAACGAGCTGACTACTACCGAATCCCGGATTCAATCCCTGCTCTCGGCGATGAGCCTTGCCGAAAAAATCGGGCAGATGACTCAAATTACCCATTCTGTTTTGTTGGAGGAAGTCATTCTCAATGCCGACGGAAGTCCGGGAGACGATTTTTCTTTTTCCCCTGAAAAAGCAACCGCATTTATCCAAAATTACCATATCGGTTCTTTCCTCAACGGAATCGCCGTTTCCGCTGAAACCTGGTACGCTTATTCTTACGCGCTTCAGGAAATCAATCTTCGCATCAACCGTCAGGGCATACCCATTATTTATGGAATTGACCACATGCACGGGGCCAATTATCTCGACAATAGTACCATTTTCCCTCATAATATCAACCTGGCCGCCACCTTTGAGCCGGCTTTTGCCGCCGAAATGGCTCGTATTACGGGCGTTGAAACTGCAGACCTGGGGCATCATTGGATATTCGCCCCGGTACTTGACGTAGGGCGCGACCCTCGTTTTCCGCGGTATTATGAAACCTTCGGCGAAGATCCTCTCGTCTGTGCAATTATGGGTGCAGCGACCATTCGGGCCATTCAGGAAAATCCGGATACGGCACCCTATCGGCAGGTTGCCTGCGCCAAACATTTTCTCGGTTATTCCGTGCCCAAATCGGGCTGGGATCGCACTCCGGCAGAAATTCCCGATCAGGTTTTGTACGAATATTTTATTCCTCCTTTCCGCGCCGCGGTTAAAGCAGGGGTAAAAACCTTTATGATTAATGGAGCGGAAATCAATGGTGTTCCCGTTCACGCTTCCCGTCATCTGCTCACCGAAGTATTGCGGGAACAATTGGGGTTTACCGGGGTGGTTGTTACGGATTGGGAAGATGTCATTCGTCTTCATACGGTACACAAAGTGGCTCCCACGCCCAAAGAAGCGGTGCGTATTGCCCTTGAGGCCGGCATTGATATGTCTATGACTCCTTTTACCACCGATTTTTGCGGCCTGCTGCACGAGTTGGTGGAGGACGGTACTATAAGCCCTGCGAGAATTGATGAATCCGTTGCCCGTATCCTCCGGCTAAAGCTGGAACTTGGACTCTTTGACAATCCCTGGCCTCGCAATGACCGTTTTGATCGCATCAAAACCCCGGCACACATACAAGCTTCGAGGGAAGCTGCCCGCGAGTCGCTGGTCTTGCTGAAAAATGAACAAGAAATCCTTCCTCTGGCTCCGGAAAAAACCCGAAAGCTTGTCGTTTGCGGTCCCCACGCCCATCAGAAAAAATCACTGGCCGGCGGCTGGACTTTACGGTGGATACCCTTGACGGACGAAATATATCCTGAGGATATGGATACGGTTTTTAGCGGTTTGCAAAAAATGTATGTTTCCTCCGAAGTGATTCTTTCGACAAAAGAAACCCTGAAAAAAGATGCGGAAGGCGCCGACGCAGTGATCGTTGTTATCGGTGAAGACCCATATTCGGAAGGATCGGGAAACCTTTATGACCTGACCTTGGAATCCGAACAACAGCAGTGGATACGCGACGCCCATGCCACGGGAAAACCCGTCGTCGGACTTATGTTGTCAGGACGACCGAGAGTAATCCGGGAGGTTTATCCCTTGTGCCAGGCCTTTGTCTGGGCCGGTTTACCGGGTTTTGAGGGAGCACAGGCAATCGCAGAATTGATAGCAGGAAAAATAAATCCCTGCGGAAAACTACCCTTTTCCTGGCCAGCCTGGCCGGGGCATTTTTACCCATACGACCATAGACTCATGGATTTGGATCATTATCGCGGTTTATCCGATCAGGAAACCCATACGGCGAAATTTGGGGAAGGGTTGAGTTATACGACCTTTAGCTATAGCGATTTGCGGCTTAGCAGCCCGGTATTGTCGGCAGAGGGTGAGATAGTGGTTACGGTCAAAGTCAAAAATACCGGGAAAAGAGCCGGGAAAGAGACGGTTTTGTGGTATATCACGGACGAATATGCCTCGATTACCCGACCGGTTAAACAGCTAAAATATTTCGAACGATTGGTTCTGGAGCCCGGAGAAGAAAAAATCAGCCGGTTTATTATTCTTCCGAACCAGCATTTGACTTTTCCCGACAGCCGGGGAAATTTTCTGTTGGAAGCCGGGAGCTTTTTAGTAAAAGTTGAAGGACAGGAGGCACGATTTGAGTTAAAGGAATGAGCGGCTACGGATTTCTCACCCATCGGAGATTGGGCTATAACTACCAGAATTCACCATTTAAAGCCGGATCAAACTCTTGATTTGGCTTTATCTCTATCTTTTTGTATATTTAAAGCCAGATTAAGCCTTTGATTTGGCTTTATTTCTATAGTTCAATTTATACTCAAACTAATTTCTGATATGTCTAAAATTATAGGGCGTGTCAAAGAACTGGAATTACTCCGCTCACTGTTGAACTCAGATAAATCCGAATTTATTGCCTTATATGGAAGGCGACGTGTGGGGAAAACTTTTCTAATCCGAGAGGCTTATGAGGACGTTATTACCTTTCAGGTTACAGGACTGGCAAATTCCACTTCGACTCATCAGCTAGCTAATTTTTATCTGGCGATGTTGAAGTTTGACGTATCTTATTCCGCTCAGGCCCCCACCAACTGGCTATTGGCATTTCATCAGTTAAGTCTATTATTAGAAAAATCGAAAGCCCCCAAAAAAATTGTTTTTATTGATGAATTACCGTGGTTTGATTCTCCTAATTCGGGATTTATACAGGCATTAGAGCATTTTTGGAATAGCTGGGCTTCTGCCCGAAAGGACGTTCTGCTCATTGTGTGTGGCTCAGCAGCTTCATGGATGATAAAAAAATTGCTCAATAATCATGGTGGATTACATAATCGTGTAACCCTGCGACTGAAAATTAATCCATTTACTTTGTATGAATGCCAGCTTTTTATGCAGGCAAAACATGCTAATTGGGGATTCTATCAGATTGCCGAACTGTATATGGTATTAGGCGGAATCCCCTTTTATTGGGAGCAGGTACAGGTCAATAAAAGTCCTGCTCAAAATGTTGACAGGATTTGTTTTTCAGAAGATGGCGCACTTCGCACAGAATTTTCGAACTTATTTAGCTCTTTATTTAGCCAGTCAGAAAGACATGTAAAAATTGTCGAAGCACTGGCAACAAAAAATAAAGGTTTGACAAGGGCCGAAATCATTGAGGAATCCGGACTTTCTAATAGCGGCAGAATGACCGAATTACTTTCTGAACTGGAAGAAAGCGGTTTTATCAGAAAATATCCATCATTTGAGAAAAAAATCCGCAACAGTTTATATCAACTGGTAGATTTCTACACACTTTTTTATATCAAATTTATCCGGGACACGTTAGTTTTCGACGAAAACAACTGGTCAGGTGCTGTAGATCATCCTCAGCATCGCGCTTGGAGTGGATATGCATTCGAACTCCTTTGTCTTGCGCATTTACCACAGATACGAAAAGCATTGCAGATAGCGGGCATACAAACGGCATCTTCCAGTTGGCAGAGCAGAAGATCAGACGAAGGTGCGCAGATTGATTTGGTTATTGACCGAAGGGATCAGATTATTAATCTTTGTGAAATGAAATTTTCAATTAATTCCTTCACCATTGACAAAAATTATGCATTGGAATTGCGGAATAAAATGGAAGTTTTCCGCACCGAAACAAAAACCCGAAAAGCACTTTTCCTCACCCTTATTACTACTTTTGGATTAAAGCACAATAGCCACTCACTGGGACTTGTTCAAAACGAACTTACGCTTGAAGATTTGTTTATCGAATGATCTACCCCAATAAGACAAATCACAAAAAATCACTTCTCACCTCTTAATACAAAACGGAAGCCGTTTTCCTTGTATTTTTTTTCATCGAATCGGTACAGGCTCGCGGCGCGGTGTGCGCCTCCTTTTTGTTTTTCTTCGAGTTTTTCAAGGATATCGAGTTGAAGCATTTTTTTGCGGAAGTTGCGCCGATCCATTTCAACACCGAGTACGGATTCGTAAAGGCTGAGGATTTGGGGAAGGGTAAATTTCCGGGGAAGAAGTTCGAAGCTGATAGGTTCTTCGCGAAAACGTTTGTTGAGGTGTTCGAGAGCCTTTTGTACGATTTCGTTATGATCAAAAGTAAGCCGGGGGATGGCTTTGGTGTCAAACCAACGGACTTCGCTTACGTCGGGGCCGTGGCGGAGTTTGTATTTTTGGGGATTGATCAGGGCCGTATAGCCGATGGTAATAATTCTTTCGTCGGGAAAACGGTTTACATCTCCAAAAATGCCTACCTGTTCCATATAAATGTCGGGTACACCGGTAGCTTCTTCCAGGATTCGTTTGGCCGCCTCATCAGTATTTTCATCCCTGAAAATCCAACCGCCAGGCAAAGCCCACATTCCCTTGGAAGGTTCAATATTGCGCTTTACAAGCAAAATCTTCAGCATAAAATCGTCGAAACCGAATATGGGACAATCAATCGTGATTGACGATAGTGATCCGGGTGGCGGTTTGGTAGGCATAAGTAACCAAAGATAACAAAGGAAATTTGTTCATTCGCGAATGATTACTATTATTATAACATCCCTTATGTTTGTAATCATCCTGTAATATCCTGTTAAATCTAATTGCTATGCAAAATTCTGACTTAACCCCCAAACACCTGACCACTCGCCGCACTTTCATCCGCCAGTCTTCACTGGGTCTGGGTGCTGCTGCTTTAGCGACTTCCGGTATTTCGCTTTCTACACTTTCGGCCTGTGCGCAGGATCCGAACGGGAAAAAACTGGGTATCGCCCTTGTCGGCCTTGGTAGTTATGCCACACATCAACTTGCCCCGGCATTACTGGAAACCAAAGACTGTTACCTCGCCGGGATCGTCACCGGCACGCCTTCCAAAGCCGAAGAGTGGAAAACCAAGTATAATATTCCGGAAAAAAACATCTACAACTACGAAAACTTTGACTCAATTGCAGACAATCCCGACATAGACATTGTGTATGTGGTGCTTCCCAACTCCATGCATGCCGAATATACCATTCGCGCTGCGAAGGCTGGTAAACATGTCATTAGCGAAAAACCCATGTCGGTAAGTGTTGCTGAAGGTGAACAAATGATCGCTGCCTGTAAAGCGGCAGGCAAAAAACTTTATATCGGTTATCGCCTTCACTACGATCCTTTCAACATGGAAGCCATGCGTCTGAGTCAGGAAAAGGTTTATGGTAATATCAAAATTGTCGAAGCCAGTTTTGGTTTCCGCATTGGCGACCCGACGCAGTGGCGTCTGCGCAAAAACCTCGCCGGTGGCGGAGCTATGATGGATGTAGGCATCTATGTCATTCAGGGGGCACGGTATTCTACCGGCGAAGAACCCATCGCCGTTACGGCTCAGGAATACAAAACCGACCCGGTCAAGTTTGCCGAAGTGGACGAAACCATCTTCTGGCAGATGGAGTTTCCCTCCGGAGCCGTCGCCAACTGCGCCACTACTTACAATTCCAACATTCAAAGGCTGTTTGCCGCCGCGGAAAAGGGTTGGTTTGAAATTCGTCCTGCTTATGTTTATAACGGTCTTCAGGGTGAGACCAGCGATGGTCCTATGCAGATTCAGGGTATAAACCAACAGGCTGCGCACATGGACGGGGTTGCACACAGTATCAAAACCGGCGAAGCCGACCGCAATATCTCCGGTGAAGAAGGGCTGCGCGACATGAAAATTATTGAAGCGATTTACAAATCCATAGCCTCGGGTGGTCAACGCATTACGCTGGGTTGATCAGCGAGTGTTGGGATCCTCATCCCCTTCCGGTGGCTCACAGAAAGCCATTAGTTGTTCTTCTGCCGAAGGGCTCTCGGGTATTCGGGAGGCATTCGGGTGAGTCTGCCGGAAGTGGGAAATCATAATATTTTGCATTTCGCCCACAATGCCCCGGTATTCGGGATCAGTGGCAAGATTGGTGGTTTCATCGGGATCGGTACTCAGGTCATACAACTGGTGAGTAATGCCCGGCGGCGGGTTTCCCGTGGCATAACCCTGAGCCATGTCGCGTTTGCCCGTGCTGAAAATATATTTCCATTCGCTTGTTCGCACCATTGCTTTATTGTCGGCCAGAAATTCGGAGAAAACATAGTCTTTATGGACGAAGTTTTGCTGCATGATTAGGGGCATCAGATTTTTGCCCTGGGTTGTTTCCATCGCCGTTAATCCCAAGGCTTCGGTGAGGGTAGGCACAAGGTCCACCAATTCCACCAATGACTCGACCACAATGCCAGAAGGAAAATGGCCCGGCGCACAGACGAGCATAGGCGTATGAACTGCCGGTTCCCACATTGTATGTTTTTCAAATCGTTTGTGGTGATTAAGTAAATAGCCGTGGTCACCCACATAGACAATCATTGTATTGCGCACCAGACCCAGCGACTCAATTTTGTCGAGGATAAGTCCCACATTTTTATCCAGATATTCGACTGAAGTATAATAGGAGGCAATAATCCCCTTTTTTTCCTCATCGGTAAGATCTGCAAATACTTGTGGAATCCAGCGGTCATCTTCTTCAGTTCCCTGAGGGAGTTTCATGTCGCGAGCTTTATATTTATTGCGAAACTCTACCGGGAAGTTGAAGGGAGAATGAGGTTCGTTAAATCCCACCCAAAGGCAAAAAGGGTTGTTTTGATTTTCTTCCATAAATCGCCCGGCGGCTTCTGCATAAAAAGTGCCTATATCGTCTTTATCGAGGTATTCGGAAGGCAGGACTTCCGAGTTGAGCCATATCCGCGCAGGGTCGCGGAAGGGACGCCAGGGAGGCCTCACCGCAATGCTATCAGGCACTTTGGCCGGTGGATTTGCGGTAAGGTAGTTTTGATAGGCTTTTCGTTCGATCAGTGTGTCAAAACCGTGGGATAGGTTGTTATTAAAATGCATTTTCCCAATGGCTGCGGTGTGATAACCGAAGGGTTTGAGATGTTCGGCGACCGTAACTTGCGAATCGGGCAGGGGAGTACGCAGCAATGTAACTCCGGTAGCGTGAGGATAACGCCCCGTCAGCAGTGACTGGCGCGAGGCGCTGCAAAGCGGAGCGTTGGCATAAGCACGGCTGAAACGCACCCCGGCATTAGCCAGGCGGTCGAGGTTGGGCGTGCGGATGTCTCGATTGCCGTAAGCGCCAAGCGCATAGGCGGCATGGTCATCGCCAATGATAAATACGATGTTGCGAATCTTTTCGGGCGAATGTTGTTTCGGCGCAGAACATGCCGCCAGCATGCCCATTAGGAAAAAATAAATTAATCCAAACCAGAAATTCATAGTAGTAGTTAAAGTTATAATCCAAAATTTTGGGTTCCATATCCCATTGGAATCATGCCTTCCGACATGTCGTTTTCTCCTACCCGGATGGCACAACCCAGTGTGCGCAACCCGGGATGAAGAATATTCGAACGGTGGCCTTTGGAAGTCATCCAGTCATTGACAATCTGGCGGGCAAAGTCAAGGTAAGTATGGGGCAAAATCGGTTCATTGTCATTGGTAAAAAAATCATAAGAAGCGCCATTACTTGCTCGATAAAAAGGGCTGCCAGATTTATAATTGTACAAAAAAGAACTCGCGACATTTTCGGCGATCACCGAGGTGTTAAATTTTCTTCCTCGTTTTTCGGGAGTACTGTACGCAGCGTTGATTCGGTTGTAATGATCCACAAATTCGTACTTAGCCATCTGCGTCGAATGAAAATCCGCCACATTTCGGAGTGCCGGGGAAAACAGCAATAAAGATCTCCGGTTTTCCTCGCGGGCTTTATTGGTCAGAAAAAATACAGCGGCATTAAGCAGACTGTAATCCACTTTTCGCCAGTTAAGTGTATCTTGGAGCTGAGGGATTTTTACAAAAGTCTGCCAGGTATATTTTGAATAGGCGCTATCGGGGAAAATGCCCGAATTCTGGCTCAGACCTGAAAATAGAAATAGAAATATACACAGGTTTAATAAGATCAGATTTCTCATAAAAGGGATGATTCCTGGCAATTCTTACGGGAATAAATTTACGAGGATTTTTTGTAAATTTTCTTTAATCAGCGAATCCCCAAACGAGAGGCCATTTTCTGAAGCATCACCGGAAGTGTATTCCAGGGAAATTCGGAAAGTATCATGAGAATCAGGATCTCCGGATCAAAAAACCGGGCAGCAAGCACAATAGCCATTCCATTGTTCATGTATGCGCGTGAAATCGTAAGGGTCAGACGATCCTTCGGTTCCAGTTTCCAGCCCATGAAATAACCCACCAGATGGAGGAAAAAAAACAATCCATACAATATCACAACCTGGCCTACAAGATCCAGCGGATTTTTGAGAATCACTGCCTGCTGTGAGCCAATCGTTGCATAAACAAAAACCCCGAAAATGATCACATTTACCAATGAATACCAAGGTTTTGTGCGAGTAACCAGCGTGGGAGAAATTCGTTTGACAACTTCTGCCAAAAGCAAGGGAAAACACACCAAAAAACCCAGCTTGCGAAATAACCCGATGGGGTCAATGTCTATATTTGTCCCTCCACAAATCCACATGAGGAGAGGAACGGTAATCGGTGCCAGTAGCGAAGTAATAATTGCCACGCTCATGGAAAGCCCTACATTGCCTTTCATCAGATCAGTAAGGGCAGGAGTTGCAGTGCCTGCGGGCATAGCCGTGAGTAACAGCAGCCCGAGAGCTAGTTGAGAGTCAAAAGGTTTTACGATATAAAATACCCCAACCGGAACCACCACCAAGAACATCACCGCAATAAAAGCCATGAGGCGATAATTACTGATTCCCCGCAGGATTTCGATAAAATCGGTCTTTAGAAAAACGAGGAACAGAAGCAGAATCAGCGCCGGTTCCAGCAAAGGCATCAGCGAAGAGCTATAAACCGGCCATACAAGCCCCGTTACCAGTCCGGCGAGCATAACGACCCAAAAATATTTGACAATAGCAGCAATGATACGCATAGGGTGAGGTGAAATAACCAATTTTCACGCAATTATCAAGCAGGCAGGAAAACGATTGGCGGAAAAAATTTTCTTTTATTCCGGCTTTTCGTATTATTGCGATATGACCATGAAACACAAGGCGACCGAAGTCCCCGGGGGACCGGTGTCGAATCCGCACGACCGGTTTTTGAAGCGTATGCTCAAAGACCTCGAAAAAGCCCGAGCCACGCTGGAGGGCGTATTGCCGCCGGAACTCTTAGCC
>JANRJC010000048.1:0-46473 GCA_033764335.1 Bacteroidia bacterium
ATATTGCCGGAGATTCTTGCGAAAAACCTCGCGGAGATTCACCTCCTTTGTCGTCGGCACAAGGTCAAACGCCTTTGGGCTTTCGGCTCAGTCCTGACGAAAGAGTTTGGACCCGAGTCGGACGTGGATTTGTTGTATGAACTGGACGAAAAACAAATCTCCGATGAAGAATATTTAAGCAATTGGGACCGTTTTTTTGCCTCACTTTTTCATCTACTGGGCAGAAAAATTGATCTTATCCACTATCCCAGCCTAAAAAACCCTTATTTCATCGAAGAAATCGAAAATACAAAAGTGCTTCTATATGTCCAGAAACCCGAAGAAATACTTGTATGATATTTCGGCGTCTATTGAAATAATCCTTAATGACTATCTTGCGGGCATTGACTCATTTGAGGTTTACAATGAGAACCGAATGGTTCGTGATGCGATTGAAAGAAGGCTCTTGATCATTGCAGAAGCCGCACACAAACTTCATCAAATGGGAGTAGTACTTGCACTGAGTGATCCGATCATTAATCGGAGAAACACAATCGCGCATCAGTATGATGAAATCAACCCCCGTAAAATTTGGCAAAGCCTTCACCGCGAGTTACCTGCGTTAAAGAAGAAGCGGATCGCTTACTTGCGGAATGATTTTAAATTCTTCCTAAATTGAGACATTGGGCAACCGTTTTTCCCATTACCGGGAGGGGCAATCCCTTGTGGTTGCCCCTGCTCCATTGCCGGGAGGGGCAACCACAAGGGATTGTTTTTATGTGGGGCAACCACAAGGGATTGTTTTTATGTGGGGCAACCACAAGGGATTGCCCCTCCCGCGCGGAATAATTTTTGTGTCCCATGTTATCTTCCTACCTTTCTCCTATATTCGCTCAACCTCAACTCCTCCGCTATGCAAATCCTCATCACCGGTGCCGCTGGTTTTATCGGTAAAAAACTGGCGAAAAAATTGCTCGACTCGGGCACAATAACGCTTAATGGCGGCGAAAAAAAGGCGTTTGACCAACTCGTACTCTTTGATGTCGTACCTCCGGAAGGCCTGCCCGATGACGTTCGTATCACGGTGAAAACCGGCAATATCGCCGATCCTGCGGTCGTAAACGCACTCGTCAATCCCGCCACGTCGTTGGTCTTTCACCTCGCGGCTATCGTCAGTGCCAATGCCGAAGAAAACTTCGATCTCGGTTTTGCTGTCAATGTGGACGGCACCCGCTACCTCCTGGAAGCCTGCCGCCGGCTGGGCACACAGCCCATGATGGTTTTTTCCAGTTCGGTGGGTATTTATGGGGGAAATTTACCCGAAACCGGCCACGACGATATGATCATCACGCCTACCATTTCCTACGGTACTCAAAAAACCATCGGCGAACTCCTCGTCAATGAATACAGCCGCAAAGGGTTTATTGATGGGCGATCGCTCCGCTTGCCTACAATCATGGTGCGACCGGGTAAACCCAACCGCGCCGCTTCGACTTTTGCTAGTTCTATTATCCGCGAACCGCTCACCGGCCAAAAGGCGATCTGCCCCGTGGATCCCCAAAACCGCATGTATATCCTTTCCCCCCGCCGTGTGATTGAAGCGCTGATCAAAGCGGTCGAACTGCCCGCCGAAACCTGGGGCTGGAACCGCATGCTCACCCTGCCCGGTATCTCCGCAAGTATCCGCGAAATGGTGGATGCACTTGAAACCGTTGCGGGTAAAGAAGTCGCCAGCCTCATCGAATGGAAACCCGATCCCCTGATCGAAAAAATTGTCTCCGGCTGGCTCCATAACTACGACGCCCAAAGGGCTAAAAACATGGGCTTCAGAGCCGATAACAGTATGGAAGAGATTATCCGCGCTCATATTGAAGATGAACTCGGCGGAAAAATCACAGAGGCAATGCTTGTTGGCGGATAATGTTTATATTTTCGTTTCTAATTTTCCTCAAAATGACTAACTACTCCTTTCTCCTCTCTTATTTTTGCCTCCTGATTTTTTCTTTCTCCTGTGAAGAAAGAAAAGTCGAATACGTGGACGAAATCTACGAAAAACCGGCTATCGTCGCCGACCCCGAAATGGCCCACCTTTCGCCGGAAGAAAGCCTGACCAAAATGTACCTGCCCAAAGGTTATCGCATGGAACTCGTTGCCAGCGAACCCATGATCGAAGAGCCTGTATGGATCGCCTGGGACGGCGAGGGAAAAATGTATGTCGCCCAGATGCGCACCTACATGCAAAATGCCGATGCGCTTCAGGAAAACGAACCCTGGAGCCGTGTATCGGTGCTGGAAGATTTGGACGGGGATGGGCGAATGGATAAAAGCACGGTATTCATAGACAGCCTTGTCCTGCCGCGTATTGTGTTGCCACTCGACGACCGGGTCATCATCGGTGAAACGTATTCCCGCAACCTGTGGTCTTACCGCGATACCGACGGGGATCGGGTGGCGGATGAGAAAATCCTCATTCTCGAAGATACGGTTCGCGACAACCGCAACCTCGAACATCAGGCCGCCAATATGATCTGGAGTATAGACAACTGGCTGTATGTAAGCAACAACTCTTTTCGCTTCCGTTTCCGCAACGGGGTAATCGAAAGAGATACTATGCCCGACGCTCCTAACGGGCAATGGGGGCTTACGCAGGACGAAACGGGCCGCCTGTTTTATAGCCGCGCCGGTGCCGAAATTCCGGCGCTGGGTTTTCAGCAACATCCGCTCTATGGAGTAAGAGAAATGGAAGGGCGCTGGGAAGAAGGATTTACCGAACCCTGGCCTGTCGTAGGAACAATAGATGCGCAGGGAGGGCCGCGGCGGCTGCGCGAAGGCGAAGGAACCCTCAACAAATTTACCGGCGTGGCCGGGCAGGAGATATTTCTCGGCGACAAATTACCTGCCTACGGCGATCTTTTTATCCCCGAACCCGTGGCTAGGATTGTGCGAAGAGCCAAAGTCAATCACGAGCAGGGAAAAATCGTACTGACTAATGCCTATCCGCAAAAAGAATTTCTTGCTTCCACGGATCCGCTTTTCCGCCCGGTACAGGCTGTCACCGGTCCCGACGGATGCCTGTACATCGTGGATATGTACAGGGGTATCATTCAGGAAGGAACCTGGGTAGGCCCGGGCAGTTATCTCCGGGGAGTGGTGGATCGAAAAGGTATTGACAAATTTGTAGGCAAAGGGCGGATTTACCGCATTGTCCACGACCAAATGACACCCGGCAAGAAGCCTGATCTTTCCGGCAAATCTGCGGATGATCTCCTTTCCTATCTGGGGCATCCCAACGGCTGGTATCGTATGACCGCTCAAAAGATGATTATTGTAAAAGGGGATAAGGCGGTTATTCCCTCCCTTAAAAAATTGGCGATGGATGAGGGTTCTTTTTGGGGAAAATGGATGAATCCGGACAAAGATTACGCACTACAAAGACTCCATGCACTCTGGACCCTCGAAGGATTGGAGGGTTTAGATAAAAATTTTCTTATACAAAAATACACCGACGCCGATCCCCGCGTGAGGAGTGCCGCCGTCCGGCTGAGCGAACCCTATCTCGAACAATCTGACCCCGAAATTGCCGAATCCATTTCCGGTCTGGTAAATGACCCTGATCCGGAAGTGCTGACCCAACTTATTCTTTCTCTCCGAAGTCTGAAGGGTGAAAAACCCAATGAATGGGTAAAGGTGATTTTAGATGCTCATGCAGACAATGAAGTCATTGCGGTGACGGCCATGGAAAATCTGAATGAACACCGCCCCGAGATCGAACTACTGAAGAAAAAATACATTTTGCGCGATGGAGACACCCGCCACTCTATTGTGCGGGGGTATGAAATCTACAAAGGTCTTTGTGCTGCCTGTCATGGCCCCAAAGGCGAAGGAATAGACCCTATCGGCCCGCCATTGGCTACTTCGCCACGGGTGATGGGGGATTTCCGTACACCGGTGAGGGTTTTGCTAAATGGTCTCTCAGGCCCTCTCGATGGCAAAAATTACACCAGCGCCATGGCTCCCATGCGCCAGAACGACGACCAGTGGATCGCCGATGTTTTGAATTACGTCCGTGCTGAATTTGGCGACAAAGGCACAATTTGGTTTCGTCGTGTGAGCCAGATGCGTGAAAAGTACAAAGACCGCGAGGCCTACTGGACGATGCCCGAATTGACACAGGAAGCGAAAAAAGATTTGTAATAACTGCCATCTTAATTTGAAAACTATGCCCTCCACCACCTACTCCTCCTCCCGGCGAAACTTCCTCCAGACTTCTTCTCTGGCGGCAGCTTCGGTTTTTATGCCTTCGATTTTGTCGCCGATATTTGCCCAAACCGCTTCTACGCGAAAATTTACCCTCTGCATCAATCCCGGCAATATAGGGGTGAAAGCCACGCAAAAAGAATTGCTCCAAATGGCCATTCAACACGGGTATGAGTCCATGTCTCCGATGCCCGACCAGCTTATGGCTTTTTCTGAAACCGAAAGAGCGGATTTTGTGGGACAAATGAAGGCAAAAAACATTTCCTGGGACTCCACCAATATTACCGTGGATTTTCGCAAGGATGAACGCACCTTTCGCGACGGGCTTGCACAACTTCCCCAATATGCTGCCGTGCTCGAAAAAGTCGGAGCCACCCGGATGAATACCTGGATTTCCAATGCCCACCCTGACCTGACCTATTCCGCCAATTTCAAACAACACGCCGACCGCCTTCGCGCCTCTGCCAAAGTTCTCGGCCATTACGGTGTCCGCCTCGGGCTGGAATATGTAGGCCCCAAAACCTCCATGATTCGGCGCAAGTATCCCTTTATGCGCACTATGGCCGAAGCCCGTGAACTCATAGCCGCCATCGGCGAACCCAACGTCGGGCTTGTGCTTGACAGTTTTCACTGGTATTGTGCCGAAGATACCATAGATGATATCCTCGCACTCGACAAAAGCGACATCGTCACCTGCGACATCAACGACGCACGGGCGGACCTCTCCCGCGATGAGCAGATTGACGGAACCCGCGAGTTGCCCGGAGCAACCGGGGTCATAGACCTCAAAGCTTTTCTCGGTGCGCTGGTACAAATCGGTTATGACGGCCCGGTAAGGTCAGAACCTTTTAACCAGGTGCTCCGCGACATGGACGACCAGGAAGCCCTGAAGGTCAATTATCAGGCAATGAAAAAATCATTCGCCCTCGTCGAATAATCCTTATTTCCTAAAACCTTATACCCTTTTTAGTATGAAAATTTTTAGAAATGTATTGACTACCGCGATTGCTCTGCTGCTGTTTTCGACACAAAGTTTTGCCCAGAATATGCAGTTTCGCGCCCTGCTTTTTACTAAAACTGCAGGTTTTCACCACGAGTCTATTCTGGCCGGAGTTACGGCGATTAAAGAACTCTCGGCGCGGCATTTGTTTGCGGTTGACTGGCAGGAAAATGCCTCGGTGTTTAATGATCAGAATCTGGAAAAATACCAAGTGGTTATTTTCCTAAATACTACCGGCGATGTTTTCAACGAAAGCCAGCAACAGGCGATGGAAAAATTTATCCGTTCGGGAAAAGGGTTTGTAGGCATTCACAGTGCTTCTGATACCGAATACGAATGGGAATGGTACACCAAAATGGTGGGGCGTATGTTTCACATTCACCCACAAATACAGACGGCCATGATTGATGTGGTGGACGCCAATTTCCCCGGCCTTGAAAGAATGCCCAAACGACTCCTTTGGACGGACGAATGGTATGAGTTTACACCACCCAAAACCGACGACCTTCACAGTCTCATTACCCTCGATGAAACCACCTACGATCCCAATGTAAAATGGGGTGAAAAAGTAGGTAAACCAATGGGTGTTCATCCGGTGTCCTGGTATCATCTCTACGACGGTGGAAGAGCTTTTTACACGGCATTGGGCCATGTCCCGACAACTTTCAGCGACGATGTATTTCTTGACCACCTGTACGGGGCCATTTATTGGGCTGCAACGGGCAAGGGAATCAAAAAATAAGAAAATCTGAAGAGGTATTTTCCCAGGTTTTCGATTACGTTTGAGAATTAGCGGTAAAAATACCTGAGTACAGGGTTTCCCTTTTTGTTGAAGGCACTAAATAAAATTTACACCGTTTTGGGTTGTTCCAGATACTCTTTCCATGTCTGGGAAGAGATCGTGGCCTCCTGCGTCGTAAGCCCGCCTTCGGCGAGGTTTTTGCCGAGTCTCCCGGCCAGGGTTACCGGTACATTGATGATCCACTTTTTGCGGTTGTGTGCCCTCAACCATATTTGAGCAACCTTCCCCATGGTCATTACTTCCGGACCACCGATTTCCAGCGTGTCATTGATGGGGCCGCGTTCATAAATGTCCAGCAACTTGTCCACTACGGCGGTCAAGCTTATCGGCTGGTATTGGATGGCTTTAGGCATAAAAGCGATCGGATATTTTAGTGTTTTCCGGATTACATTATCCAAAAACTCATGGAACTGTGTCGCCCGTAAAATGGTATAATCCAACCCTGCATTTTTTATCACATGCTCAGCAGCCAGCTTGATTTTGTAGTAGCTGATAGGCACTTTGTCTATGCCCACAATAGATACGTAAATGACGTGGTTTACCCCCGCTTTTTTTCCCGCCTCCAGCATTTTTTGCGTGCCTACGACATCTGTATCGGCGCTAAAAGGCCGGGTGGCCGAAGCGAGGTGAAAGATTGTGCCCACACCTTCGAGGCTTTCGTCAAGGCCTTCTCCGGTAGCCAGATTAAGTTTTTTCCAATGATTTTTCAGGGTATCCGCAGAGGGTTGATTTCGACTGCCGATAATATAAGGGCTATGGTTATTTTCCAAAACTCCGACCAGTGACTTACCCAAAACACCCGTTCCACCGGTTATCAGTATTTTTTTCATGGGGAAAAATTTCGAGGTTTTTAAAGGGTTGAAAGGTCTAATATAAATCTATTCGATCATTGTTTCAACCCTGTTACGGTCTTCTCAAAATTTTACTTCGTTCTCTTACCAGGGAATTTCTTTTTTGTCGCGCAAAAATTTTCCGGTCAGGCTTATCGGCGCTTCCGTAGCCAGCCATACTGGTGTTTCAGCCCCTTTTTCTACCGAGCGATTTGCCCCTATACCTCCCATATCGGTTTTTACCCAGCCGGGACAAACCGCATTCACGGGAATACCATTACCGGCATAATGCTGCGCCAGTTGAAGGGTAATTCCGCTTAAGGCAGTTTTGGAAATACAATACACAGGCGCGAAGGTACTCACTCCCTGAGAGATAGCACCACCCCCACTTGATATATTGATAATTCGACTGCCTCTGAACAGCAGAGGATCTAATATCCGTGTGACAAGTAAGGGGCCAATAGAGTTTATCTGGATGGTCTTATGGATTATTTCCGAGGGGATATTGATGAGGTTATAAGAATTGTCGAGCAGGACGGCTGCATTGTTGATAAGTACATCCAATCGAAGCGTTTGCAACCGGAGCCTTTCGTAAGCCTGTTGAATACTTGGTTCATGGGCTACATCCAGTTCCACAAATGTCGTCCTAATTCCTTCATGGATAAGTTGCTGGGTTGCGGTATTTCCTTTATCAGAATCTCGTGCGGTGAGGAAAATATGAAATCCCTTTTTTCCCAGTTGGCGAGCAATTTCAAAGCCGATTCCCTTACTGGCACCAGTGATGAGGGCAGTTTTTAGCGTGTTCATGATCAATATGGAATATGGGCCGGTTTATTTAGTGTTTCAACATCGCAAAAGTTTCCTTCGCCTGGTTTAAATGTCGTTTTTCGTGAGTGGTAATTATATCAAATGCCCTTTCCAATGAATATACAATCACTTTGCTTGCCGGCGAATGGACCACCTGCCGTTTGTCAATCAGATCGCCACAGCTTTCCATCCAGGCTGCGAGTTCTTTCTGATGTTTTTCAAACCGGGTGACAATATCACCACTGATTTGGCTTTGCGAAGGTTCCCAAATGGGAAAAGTTTTAATCTTGCGTTTCCTTTCGGGTTCAACAGAGTTGAGGATAAAATTTCCCAGAAAATTTACTATAAACGGAAACCTTCCATGAAAAGGGGGTTTGTAAGTATCTTTTCGGATACCCTCCACCATGGGGTAATAGGTATGGTTGATGGTGATAAGGTGGTCCATGATTTGAGCCACACTCCATACGCCGGGGTTAGGCTGCATGTTGAGTTGTTCGGGGGATAATTTTCCAAAAGCTTCCCGAAAAGCGCGTGTAGTCTCCTGAATTTCTGTTTTCCAGGACTGGATTTTATTAAGGGTAGAAGGCAGCGGCATAAAGTTTTTTGAGGAATAAATGTAGGAGAATTATTCGATTATGTTG
Organism: Bacteroidia bacterium; assembly: GCA_033764335.1. Lineage (GTDB taxonomy): Bacteria > Bacteroidota > Bacteroidia > J057 > J057 > JAGQVA01. The sequence continues at coordinate 8,317 of JANRJC010000048.1, forward strand.
TTGTTTATCGCAGGGTATTTCAATTATCTTCATCTTTCCAATAAATCTCAAAAATTACTGCTATGACTCGCAACCTAATTAAAACTTCGATTATTTTATTTTTTTTGACGGCCTTTTTTCCCGCTATTTCTTCGGCGCAAAACCCTCCTCTGGTAGTTCCTCTCTGGGCAAAGGGCGCACCGGGATTTGAAAACCGCAAAGATGAGCCTGAGCAGGCGCAGGACTGGTGGGTGCGTAATGTGCACAATCCTTCGATAACGGTTTACCTGCCTCCGCGCGAAATAGCGACCGGTACGGCAGTGGTTATCTGCCCCGGAGGTGGGCATCAAAATCTGGTTTTTAATGCCGAAGGCCGCGACGCTGCTGCTTATTTCAATAGCATCGGCGTGGCTGCATTTGTGCTGAAATACCGTCTGGCTCGGGAGGCGAATTCGCCTTATTCTCTCGACATTCACCCCCAACAGGATGGCTACCGCGCCATGCGCCTGGTCCGAAGTCGGGCCGCGGAATGGGAGATTGATTCCAGTCGTATTGGTATCATGGGTTTTTCTGCCGGAGGTGAAGTAGTGTCAATGGTTGCCTATGGCACAGGGGAAGGCGATCCTAAAGCGGCTGACCCCGTGGACCGGGTAAATGGTCGCCCCGATTTTCAAATTTTGATTTACCCCGGCCCGCTGGGTATTCCGGATGTCATCCCGGCTACGGCTCCGCCTGCTTTCCTCGCCGTCGCTAATGACGATAACTGCTGCCTGCCTCCCACCATGAAAATCCTCGTGGGGTATCAGGCCGCCGGGGTAAAGGTGGAGGCTCATATCTATTCTCACGGGGGACATGCCTTTAACATGGGCCTGCGCACGCCTCTGATTACGCTTCAGACCTGGCCACAACGGCTCACCGACTGGATGAAAGACAATGAGTTGTTGTAAACTTTACCACTCCCACACCACTCCTTCAAAGGATCGGAGCGTCGGCAGAGTAAATTCTACATAACCGTCTTTCCAATTAAAAGGAAGGGGTTTTTCGCTCACCATCGTAAACATTCGGGAAGGTTGCCGGTCGGTTTTGATCCGAAAATGCAGGTCGCTGACCGGAAGGGGCGGGAAATAGGTATTTCCGCTAAAACCGGTGAGGTTCACCAGGTGAAGGATCATTCCGTCCGGCATCGTTTCGCCCAGATTTTCGGGGGTGTTGAGGGTATAGTTTTGTAATATGACTTCCACTCGCTCATGCGCGTCGGTGGTAAGAAGGTCTGTTATGCCCGGACTCAGGTTTTCGATTACGTCGAGCAGGATGTTTTTGTGCTGTTCATATCCGTGGAGGTAGTAGAGTTTCCCGAGGTTGATGGGCAAAAGGGCGGTTTTGCTTTGGGGATGTTTTTTGATACCGAGGGCAAAATAACCGGAGGGTTCATGGCCCCCGATTTTTTCGGGAGGTCCGGGTCTTCCGGGGGTATATACCGGCAGGTGTTTTTCTTCGGCATTTTCAAAGTTGTAGAGGCCAAGGTTAAACTTCCAGAACAGGAGTTTTTGTCCGGTAAATCGTTTAAAAAAGGTTTTATTCTCTGGCGCGAGGTAAAACCCGTCGCCCTTATGATTGGGGTTTTCTGCCCGGGCACCAAAAAGTTCGGCAAGGGCTTGGGGGTTTCCGGTAAAAGACCGATTGGTGGCGATGAGGTTTGTGCCGTTTTTGCACACCGTTTGGATAACTTGCAGTGAGGAAGAATCCAGGGTCACAATCTCCGGAAAAATGATGACGCGGTATTTGCCCATTTTTTCGGCGAGATTGCCGATCTGCCGGTCTTCAATAATATCAAATTGCAGATGGGCTTCTTTAAGCATAAGCTGAACGCCCCGATATTCCTGCATCGGTTCTCCTCCGGGCCAGTAGCCGGGCGCAATCACCGCAATCTGCGCAGGGGATTCATATTTTCCGAAATAAGGCTCGAACTGTTTGTGCAGGCCATAAATTTCTCTCCACGTGGCAAAATTGCGTTCGTCTTCATAGTCTCTGAAATCCCCCATCAGGCTGATGTCCAGACCTGAGCCATGAGCGATATTTTCATACAGACGGATAGCCGTTTCTTCCGGTTCGATGGCATTGTACCTTGACTGAAAAGAAATCTGCTGAATGCTGGCATTGCTGATGATGTGGTTGGGATACGAACTTTCGACATTATTTACATTATCCGAAGCCATATAAGGCCAATAAGGCAGGCTGTTGGTCTGTGTTTCGTGGCGAATAATGTCCACATAAGTATCGTTGTAGGTACAAATGGCTATCTGTCTGTTTTTGGATTTTACCAGTTCATGAAGTCGTTTTCTCCAGATGTCGGTGGTATGGATTTTAAAGGATTGATATTGTTGGAAAAGGGGATCGGTTGAGTCTTCTTTCAAAGGCAATTTTTTCCCGCCGCTGTATGCTGCAAAACTTTTTTTGTCCCATTCATTCTGGTCTATGCCGTAGTATTTTCCTTCATAAGCATTAGAAGTGTGATAGCCGGGCATATTGAGGAAAATACCATCAATGGGAAACATTTCCATGACTTCGGCAATGATTTCAAATGCTTTTTCCTGTAAATAGGGTGCATTTACCGTTGTCAGATACATATCATCGTTGATGATTCTTTCTCCGCTGGCAGAGATATAACACCAGTCAGGGTGTTGTTCGAAAATACTTCGGTGCAACCGACTGAAATCAAACCTCACAATTACCCGAATGTCCTGCGCGTGGCATTTTTCGATGACTTCCCTTAGCATATTTTCCTTCATCCAGGGGTTGATATAGTGAAAAGGCAGCCGGGTAGGGTAGTAGGCCATGATTCCTCCGGCATTGATAATGAGGGTATTGGCCGAAAATCCCTGAAGGTCTTTTAAAAGGGAGTCGGGATTCAGGGCTGCCTCATAAGCGGGCAGGTTGGTCTGCATCAGACGCAGGTTGTTTTTTTTCCACCAGAGCATCGTGTCCGGCCAGGTTGTTTGTGCAACCGTAAGTGCAACGGATTTTTTCTCCGCGGAGGTACAGCCGGTTAGGACGACAAACAGGCCTATAAGGAAAAACAGGGCGAGGGATCTCATGGGAAAGAGGTTAGTATTCGGAAAATAATTACCATCCCGGTACAAAAAAATCTTTGTATCCGAGTCCACAACTGTCTATGACGGTGAGAAAATAATCGCTGTCGTTGCGGTCTGCTTCAGCAGCAATATGACTGTAAGTAAACAGACAGCCTTTTTCTTTTGCCAGGCGGATAAACCGTAGGTCGGGCAAACGGAGCCGGTTGTCAATTTCGATGGCAATCCCGCTGGCTTTTGCCAGAGCGAGTGCCTGATGGATACGGGTTTCCGTCCAGATTTTGTCGTAATCACTTCTCAGCGACGAAGGGAGAAGAGTAGGGGTAGCCCAAATATCAATGGCCGTATCGGCCAATCCTTCCATGATCCGGGTAAAATAACCTTCCAGATACGTCTGTGGATCGCTTTGGGCGGAAGATTCATCGCCGGGTACATTCAGATTGCTGAGGGTGTAGTCGAATTTCTTTAAATCTTCCGGAGAAACGACGCTTAAAAGCGTCCGGTCATTGGCCTCCAGCCCTGCAAAAACGGGAAACCCCGCCAGGTTACTTACCGAAGCGGTTCCGTCATCGGGCAAAATACCCAGGTTAATGCCTTCGCGATAGGTGGTTTTCAGGGCAGAAGTAAGGTCAAACGCGGCGTCGCGATTGACATGCAGGTCTATAAAAGCAAACTGGTTTGACTGATGTTTTATCATCCGGTCATAAACCGCACTGTAAGGCAATGTGTCACCCGCCGGGCTGCCGTCAGGGAGCCTTTTTACGCGAATATTGCGGTAATATACTTTGCTACCGGGATCGTGTCCCTGAAGGGCAAAGGTACCCCCGGAAAGCGTGTCTGTGCCGGGTTCCCAATAATCTACGGTAGTAACGTCATTCACTTTCACGCTCAGGTGCCTGCCCTCAACACGAATGGTCATTGTAAACCATACGCTGTCCTGAGCAAAAGCCTTATAGACATTTCGGATACTGTAAAGGCTTCCGGTTTTTTTCAGTTCGCGGTAGTCTCCGCCTCCGATGTGGGTATTATTTACCTGTACTTCGTGCCCGGCGGAAGGCCAGCCTTCTTCCTGATAAGTTGTATGGTAATAGACTCCGGAATTGGCGTGAAGATGAGTCAGAATTTCGAGTTGTAACTCAAAATTTCGGAAAGATTGTTCCCCTTCTTCCCCTACATAAAACAAGTGAGAGCGTGGTCCTTCGGCGATGAGGAGGCCATTTTCCACGCGGAAAGAAGCAGGGTTTTCATTGGCTTTCCAACCCGAGAGGTCTTTTCCGTTGAAAAGGCTGATCCAATTTTCCTGCGGATCAGGGTTTTGGCAGGCGGATGCCGCCAAAAGGAGCAGGCAGAACAAGAAGCTGAGGGATTTCATATAATCGCAATAGTAGTTAGTTAAAATCTAAGTCCAAATTTGTATCAGGGCAGCGCGACTGCGGCTGCGAGTTTTTGGTACAAGGCTTTTACTTTTTCTTTGGGGTCTCCTGCCCCCAGTGTTTCGATAGGTAAATATCCTTTGTAACACCCTTGTCGGATAATTTCGGCAAGTTTTTTGAGATCGGTATCCTCCTCCTTCCCGTTTATAAAAACTTTCTCTTTTACCTGCCAGTTGATGGTATAGGGGATTGTGGCGGCGATTTCTGCATAGGGATCTCCCTGGCGATAACTTCCGGTATCGAGGATTACACCCAGCCACTCGGAGTTGACCATTTTAACGATTTTTTCCACTTGGGCGGCGGTCTGGAGAAAATCGTTGTGATTTTGTAGTCCAATCATTACCCCGTGTTTTTTGCCGTGTTCGATACATTCCAGAAGGTCTTTTACCATCCATTCTTCGACTTGGGAGCGGGAAAAACCGGCGGGGTTCTGATTGCCGGCAAATACACGGATGACCGGAGCGCCGAGTTTTTCGGCGGCTTCAATCCAGTTTTTGACGAGGGCTACGGAACTTTTTCTTTTTTCGGGGTCGGGTTCGGTAAAATCGTTTCTTACCCCTGTGCCACTTATATCCAGGCCCAGGAGAAAGGCTTTGCGTTTGATATTGTAGAGAAATTCGTCGGAAGGTACCTGGGGGTAACCGGGAAAATAGTAAGCCGTGATGTCCACCGCGGCAAAGCCGGTTTCGGCACAAAATTCCAGCATATTTTCCAAACTCATCTGTCCCTTGAGTAACGGGTCATTGAAAGAAAAAGCATTGAGGCTAAGTTTGAGATTGCTGCAAGGCGGGGCGGAGGCAAAGGATCGAAATGCCCAGCCAGATGCGGCAAGCAGAGGCAGGGTGGTAAAGGTTTGGAGGGCTTTTCGTCGGGAAGTGAGGTATTTCATAGCTTGGAAGTTGAGGAAAAGGTGATAAAAGATATGATGATAAAGAAAATTTGGGGAAATAAAAAAAGCCCCTCGAAAGGGGCTTGTAGTACGAATTCTTTGGTTATTCAGATACTGGATTGACTAGTATCTTTTGTTGTATCCGCCGTCGTTGTCGCGATCGCGGTAACCACCGCCACCACCACCACGGTTGCCACCACCGTAACCACCGCCACGGTTGCCACCACCACCACCGTAACCACCGCCGCCGCCACGGTTGCCACCGCCACCGTAACCGCCGCCGCCTCTGCTATCGCCACGGTCTTCTCTGGGTTCAGCTTTTTTTACAACAATCGTTCTGCCATCCAATTCGGTATTGTTCAGTTCTTTAATGGCTTTTAAGCCTTCTTCGTCGTTAGCCATTTCTACAAATCCGAAACCTTTAGATTTTCCGGTGAATTTGTCAGTGATAATTTTTACTGAACTAACGTCTCCGTATTCCTCGAAGGCTTCCTGAAGGTCTGACTCTAGAGTGTCAAAGTTTAGTTTTGCTACAAAAATGTTCATAAAAAAAAAAGATGATGATAGATGGAAAGGTAACCTGTGCGTAGCAAACGGAATCTTTCTCAAAATTACTTTACTATGCAGAATTTCCCTTATAATGCTACAAAGATACGGGATTTTTTTGCGAAAACGTAAATAAACAAAAATAATTTTCTATATTTTGCTTAAATGTTATGAATAATGCACATTTGATATTTTTTCGAGTGCAAGTGTGAGGGAATGGGTTCCCTTTTTTCCGTAACCTTGTGCTTGTACGGCTATATAAAGTTGGTGTACTAGTGCCAATCCAGGCAGAGAAAGGTTCATTCGCCGTGCTTCTTCGAGGGCAATCTCCATATCCTTCACAAAATGTTCGACATAAAACCCGGGTTCAAAATTGCGGTTGACAATCCGGGGAGCGAGGTTGTTGAGGGTCCAGCACCCGGCGGCTCCGCCGCTGATGGCCTGAAGCATAATGTTGAGATCCAACCCGGCTTTATAACCATAAATAAGGCTCTCACACACGCCGATCATCGTACCGGCAATGGTGATCTGGTTACACATTTTGGTGTGCTGACCGGCACCTGCTTTACCCTGGTATATGATGGTTTTACCCAATGTTTCCAAAAGGGGCATAACCCGATCCACATCTTCCCGATCTCCTCCTACCATGATGGAGAGTGTCGCGTTTTTGGCGCCCACATCTCCTCCCGATACGGGGGCATCCACCGATCCTATTCCTCGCTCCTGGGCGGCGGTATAAATTTTTACTGCCAGACTCGGACGGGTAGTGGTCATATCCACCAGCAGGCTCTCCGGTTTAGCACCGGCAAGTATGCCATTTTCTCCAAAATAAACTTCCTCCACATCCGTGGGGAAGCCTACAATGGTGAAAATAATATCGGCTTTTTGGGCTACTTCACGGGGAGAATCTGCCCATTGGGCGCCTTTGTCAAGTGCCGGTTGCGTTTTTGAGCGGGTACGGTTATATACAACCGTAGAATAACCTTTGTCGAGGATATGACCGACCATGGAAATACCCATGACTCCGGTACCAACCCATCCGATAACGGGAGATGCAGACATAAGCAGCAATTAAAACGGACTTTTCGGGAAAGTTAGCAGATTTATCGCAATAAAGTAAAGGAGCCGGAAGTTGTGCGTATTCTTCCGTCGTCGTAGCGGATATTGGCCATGAAAATATATACACCTTCCGGGGAAGGGCCGCCTTTGGCGTATCCATCCCAGCCTACAGTCTGATCATTGGGGCTAAGCCCGTTTACATCGTAAATCAGATTGCCCCAACGATTGAATACCTTCAGGTTTTCGATGGACTCCATATCTTCACTTCCCATGACCGTAAAAATATCGTTAATCCCGTCGTCATTGGGACTAAAGGCGTTGGGCGCAAAAAAATCATAGTAGGAGAGGTTGAGCACAACCGTGCTGTCACATCCGTATTCGGTTTTTAAGTGGGTGGTGTAGGTTCCCGGTGTATAATATTTTGCAGATCCTACCTGATAAAATTCCGTTGGGAAAATTTTTCCGTCAACCGATACTGCCGTATCAACCGATACATGGAGATTTAGCTCGACAATGCTGTCGCAGTTAAAAGCCGTTTTTAGGGTATCATAATAAACTCCACCACTATCAATTAGCTGATTGTCAAACCGATAGGTTTCTCCTTCGCATATCGTCACGGATTGTCGGCCATGATATTCCGGTCGTATGTATTCATAATTTCCCGAAACCCGGCAGCCAAGCAGAGGGCTGTTGGTCATCACCTGATAGTTTCCGTTCCCATGCATTTTCAAAAGGCGGTTTTGGGTCTCTCCGATGAGCGCGATGCCGTTTTTATACCATTGGTATTCGATGGTATCATTGGCAGGAACAATGAGACTGAGGAAATTGGAACAAAGAGAACCGGTAGGTTTTATATCAAAATCAAAAGAGGCCTGATCGGCGAGGAGCAAATTATCGAAGAAATAATAGGTGGAGGTGTGATAAGTGATTTCGATGCAATCCGGGCCAATGGCGATGGCGTAGATGTCTTCGGTAGGAACAACATTAATTTCCATTAGTTTCCACTGATTGCTGCCTGAAATCGCTACCGAACCAAGCTGTTTCCACCCGGGAGCGTTTGTGGGGCAACCCAAGTATTCATTTCCAATTCCAAAAGGAAGGTTGTTACAATTGGTTGTCCCATAAAAAACAATGTTTGTTGGCGGAGAGTTTTCGCTATTGGTAAAACCGATATAAAATTGAAATTTATATTCAATATTGGCCAGAAGTGGCCCTGTAAGGCATGCCCCGGCGTATTCCTTCCAGTTTGCATTGTTTCCATTTAAACCAAACCGGCCGTTGCGGAATCCTACGCAAGCTTGCCCGTCGGGAATCGGCAGGGGTACCGGCATTCCGTCCCACCCCATCCATCCACAAGTATGAAGATAATCCGTTGTGGGTTCTGACGCCTGAATCCATGTTTCGGCACAATTCATCTGCGCTCGTTGGGAAGGACAACACAACTGATCCTCAAAAGAGGGATTGGGAATAAGGGATATTGGTTCAATGACGGGACATTCGCAATCCGGGTCGCGAAGATCAATCAGACCATCACCATCGTCATCAAGGGCATTATCGCAGATTTCCATTTGTGGCGGTTGGCTGAAACTTTCTACCACCGCACAAAATGAAAAAAATACGCACGCAAATATTACCCGGGAAAATCGGCTTATCGGAATCATAGGGGTTAAAATTGTACCTTATTTTGCTGGCTCTCCGATTAGCTACTTAATATAGGGTTTGTCCCGGTCAGTTACAACTTATAATGACAATAGGATGCCTGAAAATCTGTTTACCGGTCTATTTTTTTCGTATTGGCCTTTTTTACATAAAAAAATGCTCCCAGCCCGGCGGCTACAATCAGAAGAATAATTTCCCAACTGCTCCAGATTCCAACGTGATCGTGGGGTACGGGAATATCATGTGCCCAAACTGCTACAGGCAACAAAATTGTCAGGGTGATAAGGGTGAGGATTTTCATAAGTCAGTATTTAACAGATGGAATAATTGAGTTTGTAATTGCTGAATGCTAATATGGTATTTTTCGCTCAATTCCCGCAAGGATTCGTACTCAAATTTTCGGGTTTTTCTGCCGGAGGGTCTTTCTACTTCTTTGATCTTCACCTTTCCGTAAGGGGTTTCGGCTTCAAATATTCTTCGGTGAAGGATTTTTCGGTTTACTTCATAATACCTAAGACCGATCGTGGTGGTATTTTCCAGAATAAAATCACTAATCGCTTCGATTTTTTCTTCGGGAGAAATAACGGTCAGGTTTAAGCCCGGGCGGCCTTTTTTCATTTGGACGGGTGTATAAAACACATCGGCTGCGCCTCGTTCTAATAGTTTTTCCTGAAAATCTTTTCCCAAAAACTCCGCCGGTATGTCGTCGAGGGTTGTTTCCACGACAATCATTTTACTACCTGAAATCGGTGTTCCTGTTTTTTTTTTGAAGTACTTTCCTCCAGTATCGAAATGCGCACTACATTGGGATTGCGGAAGCGTTTCTGGCCGGGGCCGTAAGCGATTTTTTCTACCGAAAAAATCTGTGGTTTAAAGTCGGGTTTGAGGTAACACAGGATCGCCGCCCCGGTGGGGGTCACTTTTTCGCCTTCTTCATCGCCTTTATATACAGGCATGCCGCGAAGCAGGTCGGCAGTCGCCGGCGCCGGTACCGGCAGGATGCCGTGTTGGGTTTTGACCATGCCAAAACCGGTACAAACTGCATCACAATACGTTTGTGTTACGGCGAGTTTGTCGAGCATCACGGCACATCCCACAATGTCCAGAATGGAATCCACCGCACTTACTTCGTGAAAGTGAATTTTTTCCAGCGGAATATTGTGGACCCGCGCCTCGGACTCGCCAATCAGCGTAAAAATGGCTTTTGCAATGGTCTTTGCCCCGTCGGTAATATGGCCTTTATCAATAATTTCGAGGATGTCTTTCAAATGCCGATGGGCGTGGTGATGATGATGGGAATGTTGCAAAAGAGAAGATGCGGAAGAATGTTTTTCGGCGTTCAAATCAATAATTTTGACATGATTACAAACAATGCCGTTGACATTGACCGAGGTTAGTTCAACTTTTCCGTCGGGGAGGTGGAGTTTTCCGGGAAGTTGTATCACTTCTTCTCCGGCGTCGGCAAGGCTGCACAGCGCGCTGAGAATCATATCCCCGGAAAGACCGGAAAAAGGTTCTATGTAAAGAGTACTCATATTTTTTTGAGGGTGTTGAGAATACGAAACGCGGCCAGGGCTGCGCCATAACCATTGTCAATATTAACAACCGCAATGCCATTTGCGCAACTTGCGAGCATGGAATTTAATGCGGTCATGCCATTTGCAGCAACTCCATAACCGACGCTCACCGGTACGGCGATAATGGGTTGATGTACCAATCCTCCGAGCACTGTCGGCAGGGCAGCTTCAAAACCTGCGACGGCGATGAGGATTTTATATTTTTTTATTTCTTCCAGCCGCCCCAGCAGCCGATGTAGGCCCGAGACGCCCACGTCCACCATTTTCCCGGTGCTTATCCCCAAAAAGGTGAGTACATAATCAATCTCATTGACTATGGGCAAATCCGAAGTGCCCCCGGCGATAATGGCTACGTCATAAGCGGGAACGGGTTTGGGTACGGCCTGAAGCAAAAAAACGCCTGACAAAGGATCATATACGGCGGTGGGAAAATCCATGAGCAGGATTTCGGCTTTGGGCGGTTGCAGACGGGTGACGAGCGCGTTTTTCCCTTTTTCTTGATAATTGCGGAGGATGTTATGGAGGATATCCACCGGTTTGGATTCTCCGAAAACAATTTCCGGAAAACCGAGGCGATCTTCGCGTTCGAAGTCTATATGGAAAGGAGCGTTCATTTATGAAAAATCATCCGGTTGAGTTTGCCGGAAACCAGCCCTTCTGTGTCTATGGAGCATGTTTCAAACCCCAGTTGGCAGATGGCTGCCTGTATCGCTTCGGCGTGGGCGAGCAGGCGGGGTAATTCAGCGGTTGGAACCTCAATTTTCGCTTCGGTGCCTAGATGGCGCACGCGCACATCTTCGAAGCCCCAGGCGTTGAGAATGCCTTCGGCTGTTTCGATCTGGCGGAGTTTTTCTTCGGTGATGGTGTTGCCGTAGGGCACGCGGGAACTGAGGCAGGGGCTGGCGGGTTTGTTCCAGTTGGGTAGCCCGAAGTGTCGGGCGAGGTTGCGGACATCCGCTTTGGATAGTCCGCAGTCGGCGAGGGGCGAAAGCACCTGGTGTTCCGCAGCGGCCTGAAGGCCGGGGCGATAATCGCCGAAGTCGTCGGTATTGGTTCCGTTGAGCAGGGCATAACCGGGGTATTTTTGCAGCATACGGGTGAGGTCGTGGTAGAGATGAGACTTGCAGAAATAACAGCGGTTGGCGGGATTGGCGAGGTAGTTGGGGTCGTGGACTTCGGCGGTTTCGATGATTTCGAGCCGGAGTCCAAAACGGCGGCAAAACTCCTGTGCAAAGGCGTAGTCTTTGCGTTTTAGGCTGGGTGATACGGACATGCAGCCGATAGCCCGGTCTCCGAGAAATTTTCCCGAAAGAAACAATACCAGTGTCGAATCAATGCCGCCGGAGAAAGCCGTAAGCGTACCCGCTTTGCCCTCAAACCATTTTTCCAGTATTTGGATTTGCGCGTGGATCATAGAGGGAAGATAGGGAAATTTCAGATAAGTAGTGATTAAAAAACCCATACCCACTGAGCCATTCCTGCAAGCAGTCCCAGTACTGCCCCGACGAGGATAAGTTTCCATTCGTCTTCCTGAAAAATAGGCCTGAGAAAACTCACAAATTCTACGGGTCCGAGTGCCTGCATTTTGGTGCGGAGGCTATTTTCGATGTCAAGTGCTTCTTCGGCGTAGCCAAATATATGTTTTATCGAATGGGGGAGTTCTTCGATAAACCGTTGCGAAACGATGTTTTTGATCTGGATATATTTGCGGGTTCCCTGAGTAAGTTGGATCAGGGGTTTGGAAAGGCCCGCAGTAGCATCCACCGCTTTTTTTACGTGGGTGTGAATAATGGTCGCCAGCCGGTCGGAAGCCGGGCCGGTGATCATGCGTTCAAATATATTTTTGGAAGTGAGGATGCGTTCGGTGATAATGCGGGCATATTCGGCGGATACTTCCATCTGCCTTTTGATAAAGAGGCCCTGCACGGTCCAGAAGCCAATTTTGCGGGGGCGGAGGGGTTCAAAGATCATTTTTAACGCCAGATAATTGGTCGCCCAGCCCACGATAAGCCCCGCTACGGGCAACGTCCAGCCTGCCTCATAACCGGCATTCGTCATCCACATATATTGGAACATCTGGATAAGGCCAAAAATTATCCCAAAATAAAACCCCGACCTTTCGATAAATTTAAACTCCTCACGCCCTACATTCAGGAAAATCTGGTTGAGCAATTCGCGGTCTTTTTCCAATTCTTCCACTACCATACCTCTCAGATCAAAGAGATCGGAGATATTATCTTTTACATCCTGCATCAGGTCTTCGACTACCTGGGGAAGGTCTTGGGAGGCTTTCTGTAAAATACGGCTTTTGAGTAGCGGCGGCGCAGATTCCCACAGTACAGGCGCCTGTTCCTCAAGGGTTTCATTGATAATCTGGTCCGCCAGCCGGGTAAGGGCGGGTTCCATTTCTTCGGCTACGCGCTCCGGTTCAATCTGGGCAAAACGATCCTCAATCGTGATAAGGTTTTTGGTGAGTAAATCTACGGCTTTGCCTGCCATCGTTCCCGCTTTGGAGGGAATAATTCCCTGCCATCCTATTTTCCAGAATCCGACAAAATCGAGGGGGTAAAAAGTCATCTTCAGGGCAATGACATTCGTGCCCCAGCCTACGATGGCACTTACAAGCGGGATACTGGCGTATTGCCAGAAAAGAGGGTTTGAAAGGGTTTCGATCATTGTTGCCCACATGACTGCAAGTTATAAATTTTGCAGAAATTTTAGGCAAATTAAAGATTCATCAAATTCAACATACGGCTGATATGATCCGAGACCGAAAGCTGGTGTAATGCGGCAAAATCGGGATTGGGGGTAAATGTTTGTTGGTGCAAACTTCGAAGGGTTTTTTCCCATTCATCGGGATCAAAACTTTTTAGGATAATGCCTTCGTTTTCGGTGAGGATTTCGCATGCTCCTACTTTATCGGAAATAAGAACCGGCGTACCGCAGGCGATGGACTCGGTGATAATCTGACCAAAAGGTTCGTATCGCGCCGGGTGAATCGTAAAATCGGCTGCGGTAAACAAAGCCGCTGTATCCTGTATGTATCCCAAGTGAGATACATTGGAGGGGAGGGAAGAAAGCGGGACGGATCCTTTGCCTACAATTTTTAATTCAAAAGGGGAGTCTTCCAGCCGGCCAAATACTTCAAGCAGTAGGGGAAGCCCTTTTCTTTTGTGGCTGGTGGAAACAAAAACAAAAGTGATTTTATCGGGAGCCATGCCCAGTTGCTGGCGGAGTTCGTTGCGGTAGGGGCGGCGGCTCAGGTTAAATTTTGTGGTGTCAAGAGGGGGATAGAGAATATGAATTTTTTCATCGGGCACGCGGTAAAGCTCTACAAGTTCCTCTTTCATCATCTGAGAGGCTGCGAATATGTAGCGGGAATAATAATAAGCCCGGCGATCCATGCTGATTTCCATGCGGTCGGAAAAGCTTTTTCCTTTGCGGTTCATGGCACGGAGGAAACCCAGGTGATTAGAGGGGGCGAGTACGGCGTCCTGGCTGGAGGTGCGTTCGAGGGAAAGGCTGAAATCAAACAGATGGGTTTCCATGTACCGCTGTACGCGCTGTTCAAAGGCATAACGCCGGAATTTTTTAGGCAGAAACCCGTAGCCCAGTTGAACAATAGACACATTTTCCGGAACCTTTATCGCCGAATCCGCATGTCCGCAGACGACCGTTACCTGATGCCCTTGTTGTTCAAAGGTCTGTAGATAATTAATCAATCGGGTTTCCAGACCACCGTTCCTTGTGAGTCGGTGGTGAATAAGTGCGATGTTCAATGGAAAAAATTAAGCCATGTCAACCTGATACGCGCGTTCATTTTTACCCTCATAATAATTGAGGAAGGACTGGTTTACAATTTTGTTACCACCCGGAGTAGGGTAGTTGCCGGAAAAATACCAGTCGCCGGTAAACTTAGGCATCGCTTTGATGAGGTTTTCGAGGGGCTGATAGACGATTTCCATTTCAAAGGGGAAATTCGGGGGTCTTACGATTTCGGTAATTTGGGCAGAAATTTCATCCTCGGTAAAAGGCGCATAAATTTCTTTGACGGCATTTTTTTCCGCCAGCGCACCTTCTTCTTTCATCTGGACGATTTTTTTATATACCTCATCAATGAGATGCTGTCGCCCGGTGTTTTTGAGCAATTGGATGGCGGCGGTGAAGGCCACCAGCTTTTCGATCTGGGACATATCAATGCCGTAACAGTCCGGGTATCGGATTTGCGGAGCAGAAGAGACGATGACGATCTTTTTGGGCTTCAGGCGGGCGAGCATGTGGAGAATGCTTTTTCGCAGTGTGGTGCCTCTTACGATGGAATCATCTATGAGGACGAGGTTATTTTTTTCAGGTTCCGTGATACCACCGGTGATGTCATAGACGTGGGAAACCATATCATCGCGGGAAGAGTCGGCGGTGATAAAAGTGCGGAGTTTATCGTCTTTGTGAATCACTTTTTCCACACGAGGGCGCATATTGATAATGCGTTTGATGTCTTCGACTTTTGCCTTTGTGCCCAGTTCCTGAATCCACTCGATTTTTTGGTTGTTGAGGTGTTGTTCCAATTGTTTGACCATTCCCTCAAAAGCACTTTCCGCCGTATTGGGGATGTAACCAAAGATGGTATTGTCGAGGTCGTGATCAATACTTTCGAGGACTTTGGGCACAACATATTCACCCAGTTTTTTCCTTTCCTGGTAAATGTCAATATCGTTGCCGCGAGAGAAATAAATTCTTTCGAAGGAACAACTGCGGCGTTCGCCTTGTTCGGTAAATGCTTTTACTTTGGTACGGCCGTCGGCCTTAATGGTCAGAGCATGTCCCCGTGGAAGCTCCTCTATTTCGGCGGGCTGGAGATTGAAGATCGTGCTGATGGCGGCGCGTTCCGAGGCGGCCACTACAAATTCATCATTTTCAAAATAATAACAAGGGCGGATGCCGTTGGGGTCTCTAACGACAAAGGCATCACCGTTGCCGATGATGCCTCCGATTACGTATCCTCCATCCCATGCTGAAGCCGCGTTTTTTAGAATCTTGGTAAGGTTTAGTTCTTCGGCAATCAGGTGGGCAATTTCGTTGCGCGTATAACCTTCCTTCTTAAACTTGCGGTAGAGATGTTCATTGGCGACATCGAGAAAATGCCCAATACGTTCGAGCATGGTTTCGGTGTCGGTCATATACTTAGGGTGTTGTCCCAGCTCTACGAGTTTCTGGAAGAGGTAGTCAACATTGGTGAGGTTAAAATTTCCGGCAATGGCGAGGCTGCGGTTGATATATTCATTGGTACGGATGACGGGGTGGCAGGCATCAATAGAATAACTGCCGTGAGTCCCGTATCGGAGATGGCCAAGCATGACTTCTCCGGCGTATTCAAAGTTTTGTTTGAGGAAATTGGCATTGTCCCAGGAGTCCGGGTATTGTTTTTTGACTTCCTCCATCCGGTCTTCAATTTTTTTGAAGAGTTTGGTCCAAGGGGAAGACTGATTTTCCCGAATACGGGCCATATAGGGGCGACCCGGTTTGGTATTCAGCTTGATACAGGCCAAGCCTGCACCATCCTGGCCTCGATTGCGCTGTTTTTCCATGAGATAATACATCTGGTTGAGGCCCCAAAGGGCTGTACCGTATTTCTCTTCGTAGTAATCCAAAGGCTGGAGAAGTCGTATCAGGCCGATACCGCATTCATGTTTGATCTGGTCGCTCACGAGTAGATCATTAAAGGTGAAACTGCTGCAAATTTACGGAATGAATCCTAGATATTTTAACGAAAAAAGTATTTGATCTGGTCTGCTGATAAAAAATTTTAAATTTGTACATGGAAGACGTAAGAATCAAAGACAAGACCTTCACTCCCTACATCGGGGAAGCCGATCTTCAGCACCGGATAAAAACGCTTGCCCGTGAGTTGAATGAAGTATATTTGGACAAACACCCCTTGCTCGTCCCCGTTCTTAACGGGGCGTTTTTGTTTACTGCCGACCTGATTCGCGAAATGAATACCGGACCGGAGGTGCATTTTATCCGGGTATCTTCTTACGGAAATGAGATGACAAGCTCGGGAAACATGAAAGTACCCCTCGGGCTTGAAACCGAAATCCGTGGGAGGCATGTGATTATTGTGGAGGATATTGTGGATTCGGGTTATACCTGTGATTACCTGATGGATTATTTCCAATCCTTTGAACCGGCATCGGTAATCATTATTACGCTTCTTTACAAACCCGCCAGTCACAAGGGCAAATACAAACCTGACTACGTGTGTTTTGAAATCCCTCCGGAATTTGTGGTCGGATACGGACTGGACTATGCTCAGCATGGGCGTGAGCTTCGCGGAATTTATCGCTTGAAAGCGTAAGAAATCCTACGCTGAAAAAGATTTTTCCTATATTACTCCCCATCACAAAACGCCTGCTCTTATGAAAACGATTACTACTCCTCCCACGGGGCAGATTTTTGGAATTTTTCTGCTCGTGGTGATTCTTTTCTCGGGCTTTTCAGCCCCACGGGGATCTTCCCTTTCTGAAGAACCTCCGCTCAAAGGTGCATGGGAAATGATTTCCTACAACGAAGGACCACTTCCGGTGAAAGTTGTGCAAATTTTTTCACACAATTATTTTATGTCCGCCGAATATGACCTCGCTGCGAAGGTCTTTTCCCGCTCTATGGGTGGTTTTTATGACTGGAAAGACAATACGGTCACTCTTCGCATAGACTATCACACACTGGATAGTAGCATGGTGGGTCAAAGCCACGTTTTTAAAGTAAAAACAAATGACGACGGGACTCTTACCTGGAAAGGCAAAGTCAAAGAGGAAAAAATTACGGTTGTATGGAAAAGGATAGACGACGGAAATGCTCCTCTCGCCGGAGCCTGGGTAATCGGTCGCAGGGTCGGGCAGACCGGTGAAATGAGGGATATTGTTCCCGGCCCACGCAAAACCGTCAAAATTCTCTCCGGAACCCGTTTCCAATGGACGGCGATGAACACCGAAACCAAAGAGTTTTTCGGCACAGGAGGAGGTACTTATTCGCTGAAAGACGGAGTTTATACGGAAAATATCGAATTTTTCTCCCGCGACTCCACCCGTGTGGGAGCTAGTCTGTCCTTTGATGGAAAAGTGGAAGGAAACGAATGGTTTCACAGCGGCCAAAGCAGCCGGGGGGCGCCCATCAATGAGGTTTGGATTCGGCAATAGGGATAAGAAAATCGAATAAATGAATATTTACACACTGGATTCGCCGTTGGCGTTAGGGGGGACTGCCGCAAAATATGCGGGAGAAAAGATTGCGGCTGCCCTGGCCGCCCAAGGATATGCCAATATTATCCTCGCTACCGGCGCGAGTCAATTTGAGGTACTTCGACATCTGGCTATTGCGGAAAGTATAGATTGGTCAAAAGTTACAATCTTCCACCTCGACGAATATATCGGCCTTCCTGCCTCGCATCCCGCAAGTTTCCGGAAATACCTGTCCGAAAGGTTTATTTCGCAGATACCCGAACCCCGCGCCGTTCATTTTGTGCAAGGCGACGCCCCCGATTCTCAGGCAGAGTGTGACCGTGTGGGGAAACTTATCCTCAGCCATCCGATAGACGTGGCACTGATCGGTATTGGGGAAAATGGCCATCTGGCTTTCAACGACCCACCCGCCGATTTCGAGACAGAACAACCCTTTATCGTCGTACAACTCGATGAGGCTTGCCGTCGGCAACAACTGGGGGAAGGCTGGTTTCCTGACTTTGATGCCGTGCCCGACAAGGCCATTTCCATGAGCATCCGGCAGATATTAAAAAGTCGGTGCCTTATTGTTTCCGTGCCCGACGAAAGAAAAGCCATTGCCGTAAAAAATGCCGTCAACGGCCCGTTAAGTCCTCATTGCCCGGCTTCCATACTTCGTGCACACGATAATTGCCATATATTTCTCGATCACCTTTCATCTTCCCTGTTATGAATAATTTAGACCTGTTTGTTGTCTTTTTTTATTTCATCGGAATCACGGCTTACGGCCTGTGGATTTCCCGACGCACCCGCACCTCTGACGGGTATTTTATGGGCGGACACAAACTCAAATGGTGGACCATGATGGGGCAGGCATTTGGTACGGGCACTCATGCCGAAATGCCCGTAGGGCTTGCCGGAGCCAGTTTTGCCAACGGTTTTTCCACGATTTGGTATCAGTGGAAAAATATGCTCATCACGCCATTTTATTGGTTTATGGCACCCTGGTATCGCCGCAGTGAACGAACCACCATAGCAGGCATGATGACCGACCGGTATGGAAAAGCAATTGGGCTTTTTTATACGATTTATGCGGTGTTATTTTTTGTTTTTACCATGGGCGTTATGCTAATGGGAGCGGCAAAAGTAATTTCCATTGCCACTGGGGGAAGCATATCTCCCGAAGGAGTTGTGGTAGGCATGACGGTGGCATTTATGGTATATAGTTTTGTGGGAGGGCTAGTAGCTTCTGCCCATACAGAGTTTATCCAATCGTTTCTGATTATTGTATTGTCCTTCATGTTGATTCCTGCGGGCTTAAGCCAAGTAGGTGGATTGAGTGCCATGCGAGAGGCACTTCCTCCGGATTTTTTCCTGCTATTTAGCGATAAAAGTGGATTGACCTCTTTTACCATCCTAATGCTGGCGATAAATGGGATTGTTGGCATTACGGCCCAGCCGCACATGATGACCATGTTTGCCTCGGGAGATACCGAATACGCCGGTAGAGTAGGGCAGACGTATGGTACTTTTGTCAAACGCCTCGTCACGATTGGCTGGGCATTCACCGGCTTGGTTGTAGCAGCATTGGTGATCAAAACCGGGACGGTGCTGGAAGACCCGGAACACGCTTTCGGGTACGCAACGCGCACACTGTTGGGGCCTGGCCTTACCGGCCTCATGATCGCCTGTATTCTTGCCGCCAATATGTCCACCTGCTCCAACTTCATGGTCAATCTGGGGGCCTTGTTTACCCGCGATATTTATCAGACCTATATCAATCCCGATATAAGCGATAAAAGAGCTTTGTTTATCGGACGGGTTTCCGGGTTAGGACTTACCCTTGCAGGAGTAGGATTTGCCCTGATTGTGGAGAATGTGCTTGCGGCTTTTCTTTTTGTCGAAACGATTTCGGCCTTTATCGGAATTATGATTTTGGGCGGAATTTTATGGAAAAGAGCCAACCGCTATGGAGCATTTGCTGCGGTGATGGTATCTTATATTTTGTATTATATTCTGAACTATTACCATGCCGGTAAAGTCTGGAGTTTTATTTATGCCTGGGAACCGGAGCCATTTGGCTGGGCGTTTTTAGGCGGAGTGGCTACGCTGATTGTGGTAAGTCTGCTGACACCGGCGGAAGAGGAAAGCCTGACAAATGCCTTTTTTACCAAAATGGAATCGGTCGCGACCATTGACCGCAAAGAAGGTGAGCCGATCGAAGCAGATAAGTTGGGAAGAGGGCTTATTTTGCTCGATGCTCCGGGCTGGTTTCGCAAGGGACGATGGGACAATTTTTTACAACGCTATCGCGAAGACTGGTGGGGTTTCTGGCTGGCCTGGGTATTTGTGGGCCTGCTCATCGTAGTGGCTTGGGCGGTGTTGCAGTTGTAAGAATACATTTTCGGTGGTAATTTATAGGTAAGTCATATTGTAAAAACTTAAACCTTATGAACACATTCTGTTTGAAAATATCCCTCGTTTTTCTCCTCGCTGTTTGCTCTGCACTTTCTCTGATCGGGCAAATGGAAATTCGTACAGGTTTGGAACTTACGCCTTACCACTTTCCGCAGGAGGGGGTTCCTCGGGGAGAATTAAAAGGTCCATTTTCTTTTCGCAGCAAGATTATCGAAGGTACGGTTCGCCAGTACTGGCTTTTTATCCCGGCTCAATACGAGGCATCCAAACCTGCCAGTGTGCTGGTTTTTCAGGATGGCTATCGCGCCACCAATCCCGAAGGCTCCATCCGCGCACCGCAGGTGCTGGAAAACCTTATCGCCAAAGGCGAGATACCGGTTACCATCGGTATTTTCATTAGCCCGGGCAATCTTTCGGAGGAGTATCCCACCGACCTCGGTTCCCGCAACCCCAATAACCGCGCCGCCGAATATGATGCGATGAATAACCGTTATGCCCGGTTTATTGTAGAGGAGATGTTGCCCGAAGTGAGCAAACAATACAACCTGACTAATGACCCTGAGCAACGCGCCATCGGCGGTACGAGCAGCGGGGCAATTGCTTCCTTTACGGTGGCCTGGTATTATCCGGATATGTTTCGAAAGGTTTATAGCAGCATCGGCAGTTATGTTTCCATCGGTTTCCGCCCCGACGAAACGCCCATCAAACTCGGCGGGCAGGATTATCCGGCACTCATTCGCCGGGAGGCCATTCGCCCCATGCGTATTTACGTTCAGGACGGCATAAACGATCTTAGCAATAGATGGGGCGACTGGTTTTTGGCCAACCAGCAAATGGTTTCTGCGATGAAATATGCCAACGAAAACGCCGACCAAAACAAGGACACAGGTCCGCGTTACCAGTTTAAAGCCGTATGGACCGATGGTGAACACAACGACAAACACCCGGGGGCCTTGTTACCCGAGGGATTGAAGTGGCTTTGGGGAGAAGAATAAGTAATTTTAAATACCTATCATAAACACTACTATTTATTTTACGATTATGAAAAAGTTTCTATTTCTGAGTCTGGTTGCCCTTGCTATGATCGCTGTAACGGGTTTCCAATTCGCGCCTAAACCGGAGGCGGCCGCCTTTAAAATCGCCAAAAAGACGAATGCAATCATCCAGTCGAAATGTTACGGCTGCCACAGTGCCGAAGGCAAAAGTGACAAAGCCAAAGAAAAACTGATGTGGGATGATCTCGCCGGTCTTTCCGCAGAGGCACAGTTGGAAAAAATGAAAAATATCCAGAAGGTTCTTCAGGAAGGCACCATGCCCCCCGCAAAATTTCTGGAGCGTATGCCCGACAAAAAACTCACCGACCTCGAAAAAGCTGCTATGCAGAAATGGGCGGACAAAACCGTCGCCAAGTTGTCGAAGTAGGGTAATGCAGAACGCTTGAGGTTCAGCAAATGAACGAAAGGTAATTGTCGCGATGAATGACCTCAAAACTGGCCTCTGGGTAGGTTTCCAACCAAAGCATAGGCGGTTTTGGGGTTGATTTCGACCATTTGAATTCAAACCCATAGAGCCGACCGTCTCGTTCCTCTAGGAAATCCACTTCCTTTTGGTCATAGGTGCGCCAGAAGTAATTGTTGGAAAAGATTTTTGTGTAGCGTTGTTTCTTAAGGCGCTCTGTAATCAGGTAATTTTCCCACAAAGCCCCAACATCGTTTCTTAGGTTCAGGTCATTAAAATTGTTGATAATGGCGTTACGGATTCCATTGTCCCAAAAATAGTATTTCGAGCCTTTGGTGATTTCTTTTCGCAGGTTCCTCGAATAGCCGCCCAGGCGCTTGATCACAAAAACTTTTTCCAGCAGATCAAGGTATTTTTCAACAGTACGGGTACTCATGCCAATAGATTGGCTAATTTCATGCACCGATACTAGGCTGCCGATTTGAAAAGCCAGCATACTCAAGATTTCGACAATTTTCTTGGATTTCCTGATTTCTTCAAACATCAGCAGGTCTTTGTATAGGTAGCCATTGACAATGTTGTTGAGTATATCTCGCTTGTCTGACAGCCCAACCGTTGTGACGATTTCCGGATAGCTGCCGTAAATCAGACGTTGTGACAACCGCTCCTCCGTCTGAAAAGGCACTTCTGTGGCCGAGAGTTCAAGCTGGGAAATCGGGTACAACTCAAACTCCCATTTCCTTCCGACCAGCGGCTCGCCGGTCTGGTTTGAAAGGTCGAAGGAGGAAGACCCTGTTGCCAAAACTCGGAGGTGGGGCAAATGGTCAACGATCAGCTTGAGGTTCAATCCTATATCTGGCACATGCTGAGCTTCATCCACCACGAGCAGGTTATGTTTGCCTAGGTTCTGCCGAAGCGTTTCGATGCTTTGGCTACCCAGCCAGGCATGCACGGCACGGTCTTCCCCAGAAACGAATAGGAATGGGGTCGGTTCTGCTTCAAGAATATCCTTCAACAGGGTAGTTTTGCCTACCTGCCGGGGGCCTAGAAGTACTACTACTTTACCGGGAACCATTCTGTTTTCAACCTGAGCCTTAATAATCCGTTGAATTTTCATACCTTAATACATAAAATTCATTGTAAAATTATGCATTAGTAAAATAAATTTAAAGTTTTTCCGAAAATTTTGTCAAATTCAGCGTGTCGGAGGGTATTATTTCCTCCCCCCAAATAACCTAAAAAAACATGCTTACAGCCATTCATCCCAAACTACCGATGCGGAATAAAAAGGTTACCCGAGAGTATTATTTAAATGCCCTGGATTTTGAGGAATGGGGAAATGCTGACTTTGAGGGTTATCTGATGCTGCAAAAGGACAATATCCAACTCCATTTTTTTGAGTTTAAAGAGCTTGACCCGAAAGAAAACTACGGACAGGTTTATATCCGAACGGACGATATTGAGGCCTATTATCAATTGTTGCTGGATAAAAAAACGGCCATTCACCCCCATGCACCTTTGCAGATAAAACCCTGGGGACAAAAGGAGTTTTCCGTAATTGACCCCGACAATAATTTACTGACCTTTGGTCAAAGTATATAAGAGTGATTTCCCCGCAAAACTTACTATTTTCACCCAAACTCTAGCCGCTACTCTGGACTCATGCCAATACGGCTACTTATTATTTTCCTTTTCGATCACAAGAGGCTCAATCTCTGATAAAACATTATCTATCTCTGGTTCACTGCATGGATATACCCCATCTTGAGTATGTTTGTGATGGGGAAATGATTCTAATTCGGGGTAATGGGGCGCATTGTCATATCTGAAGATCAGTTCATTCTCGTTATTCATATAGTGGTAACGATATTTTATTTTCGATTCATGGTCGGTATCTTTCACTTCTGCAAAATCCAAACGGCTATCATCGGTAAACAAAATTTCTCCTTCAATAAATCCCTTCTTTTCACTGTAGGCCTTCTCCGTTGTAGATTGATCCGAAATAGAAGAATCAAACTGGTTGATGGTTTCTTTTAATTTGCGGAAATAGTCATTAATCATATCAACTCCTGAAGTTTTTGTTTGCGGGCCAATTGCATTTCATAAATCCCGGACCATAAGATAAAGTCATGCGAATCATTCAGTTTCCCTGATTCGAATTGCTCAAAGAAGATGGGGGAAGACATTTTGTATTTTTCTTCGAACTTATCCAGGTCTTGCTGCATTCGGGAAATTTCTCGCTCGGCTTTCTTTTTGTGGTATTCAATAAAGCTGGCAAACAATGTTTCCTTATCACCAAAAAAGCTTACAAGTTTGTTAAGTTTTTCTGCGAGATGATTTTCTAACTCGATTGTTACTTGTGCCATAATTATCCTTTTCTGCCTTGACTTATTTCTCAAATATAATCATTTCCCCTCAAAACTTACTATTCTCACCCAAACTCCAGCCCCGCCAGGGCAAACTGTTTTGCGGGAATGCCAAAGGAAACTCCTTGTCCCAGGCTCATGCGGGTGATGTTGCGCACGGCAGCAAATCCGCTGTCTGCCAAAACGGCGAGCCAGTCGGGGTTATGGACAAATGTGTCGAGAATGATTGTTTCGCCGGTATGGTGTTCGAGTAGGGCAAAAAGCAACTGGCGGGCGGTTTCCTCATCGTCGGCCACCAAAGGGCCAATGTGAAAGGCTTTTGTGCCCTGGCGTGAAAAACAATAACCGCTGAGGATTTCGCCGCTGTTTTTATAGAAACTGTTTCCCTCTTCTCTGTGCCGGAAATTGTCCAGCACAAAACGGCGCTCTGCTCCGAATATGGGTTGATCTTTTTCGCAGATTGTCGCAAAAATCTCCTCCGAAACGGGCATAATCCCTTCCGAAAAATGGGCGGCAAGTGGCCCCGGCTGGCGCAACATGCGCACGACCTGACATTCTACCTCAAAACCCATTTTTTCGTACAGTGGTCGGCCCATTTCTGATGCATCGAGGCGTACGACACCCCGGGTTTTTACCGATTCAATCGCCAACTCCATCAGCCGACGGGCGATGCCCTGCCCCCGAAACCGCGGATCTACCAGGACCATGCTGATCCAGGAAAACCGTTCGCTGTAATTGACCGAAGTGGCCGTGCCGATGACCGTGTTTTCGTATTCCGCCACAAAACAGCCTGCCGGAGAGCTTTTGAGAAACAATTCCCAGTCCGCTTCGACTTGGTTCCACCCCGCCTGATTTTTGAGCGCGATCGCTCCAGGGAAATTATCGTAAGTCATTAGGCGAAAGGAGATAGAGGGATGCATGAGGATATATACTAGGAATAAAGGGGTTCGTAAACCCGCTTATAGATAAATAGCCACGAATTCACGAATATGGGTCGAATGGAATTAGGTTTTTCGTAAATCACTTTCCGATCAGTATAGATGGAGGGAGGCAGGAGGATATAACTCAAGGCATATAATCCTTAAAATCATTCAGAGGAGCATCAAAATCTGGGCTAATGTAGGTGAATACCCCTTTACCTCCGCCAAATGTGCGTTGGGGTTTCAATTGTTTAGAAGGTGATTTTTCTATCTTTTGTTTAATCTGCCATAAACGCATAATCCATTCTTCCTGGCGCAGGTTGACTATCCAGTTTATCAATTCCTCCCTGGCAGATTCAAGATTTGGGAAAGTTGAAGGCATACTTTTTCTCGAATATACGATTTTTTTCAAAAAATAGAAATTCTTTTCCCAGTCCGCTTCGACTTGGTTCCACCCCGCCTGATTTTTGAGCGCAATCGCTCCAGGGAAATTATCGTAAGCCATTAGGCGAAAGGAGATGGAGGGGATCATGGGGAAGGAATAAGGTTTTTGCAAATGTTTTGAGGCGAAAACGGTTATAGATAGAAATTTTTTATGTATATTGTAAAGTTATTTTAGAAATAATGAAACTATTGGACTTGGCAAGCAATAAGGAATTTGAAGCAGAAGTAGTTGCGTTGGAAGACAAATGGCCATTGAAGGAAAAGAGGCGATGGGCGCAAATCAAAATGTTGGTGTTATCTGCCAGTTGCTTCTCCGAAGGGTCTGCTCCTCATGAGGGAAACCAATGTTTCTCCGTTGGAGAAACTGGGTAGCGCGCTACGGCGCAACTCCTGAAAAAGAAGAGGGGAAACGGGCCTACAGGCTACAAACATTCGACTCCTCCGGAGTCCCGGTCTAACCAGAAAAGTACCCATTACACCAGATACGCAGGGTTTTGCCGACAGGCAAGACCTCGGAGAGGTCCAATGTTTGTAGCCTCGATGGCTGCCCCCTCTGGCTTACCCAAAGTGTTGCGTCGTAGCGCGCGTGAGCACAAAAAGCGCCAACAGCTAACAGCCAATAGCCCGACTCGTGCGACCCCAAATGCGACATTTTGGTTTGCGCCCAGAGGCGATTAGGTTAATTCAAAAATATCAATAAAATGAAATACGAAGAAATATATCAGCGATTACGCGAAAAATATACCGATGAGGAAATTGTGGATTCCATGCTAATTCCCGCAGATTTAGAAGAAGAAGACCGTGAAAAAATGGACAAAGAGATGTGGGTCTATCGAATGGAGCGATTGAGAGACATGGCCGAGGAAGATCATATTCTATCGGATGTGATGAGATTGCGATTTCAAATGGAAACATATTTGAAAAAAGAATCTTTTTCCTTCAATAAAACCTTTGGAAAATACTTTGAGGAGTATATCCGAATCACAAGAAAAACACGAAAAGAGATTTCTCAAGACCTTTCGATTCATTATACCAAACTTAGCCGCATCATCAATGATAAGGAAGAGCCGGGCGTAGAACTCGCTTATCGGCTGGAAAAACACTCCGGAAACTTAATAAAAGCAATCCTCTGGTGGGAATTGATTATGAAAAAACAATCTTTCATCATCATTCAGGATGAGCAGACTCGAAAAACTGAACAAGGCAAGGTGAAAAACTACCTAAAAGCGAGCTAACCCAACCACTCCCTCACAAACCCATCGTCATTGAGCCACGGATAAGCCGCATATACGCGGTTGATCTCCTCCATTTGACCCGGTGAAAGCCCCTCCTCCGGATCGAGGCACCAGATGCCCTCCATCAGCCCCTGCCGCCGCAACACTTCGTGAAGCCCTGCGATACACCCCCGAAAGTTGTGGGCTGCGTCAAAAAAGGCTGCATTGGCGTCGGTAATGGCGATGGCTTTACTCAGCCATTCCGGGGTCAGCGGGGTGCCGTTTTGGCGAAGGGTTTTCAGTTCTTCAAATATCTCCACCACCGTTTTGGTCCATACCGCCCAATGTCCCAACAGCCCGCCGACAATGTATTTTTCGTATATTTTCCCCTCCCGCTCAAATATGTATGGCGTAACTAGGTCGAGGACGATATTGTCGTCATTGCCGGTGTAGAGGGCGATTTCGTCCCTGCGCGCGGAGTCGCAAACGGCTCTGACCACTTCCAGCGTCTGGTAGCGGTTGAAGGGCGCAATTTTGATGGCCATCACATTCGGGATGTCGGCAAATGACTTCCAGTAGTCATAACTCAGCACCTTTCCGCCCACGGCGGGTTGGAGGTAAAAACCAAACAAAGGCATCACCTCTGCCAGCCTGCGGGTCCGGTCGAGCAGGGCTTCTTCTGACCAGGCACCGAGTCCGTTGAGGCTGACCAGGGCGAGGTCATAGCCGAGGGAGGCAGCAAGCCGGGCTTCGCCCAGAGCCTGTTCGGTATCTCCACTTACACCGGC
Organism: Bacteroidia bacterium; assembly: GCA_033764335.1. Lineage (GTDB taxonomy): Bacteria > Bacteroidota > Bacteroidia > J057 > J057 > JAGQVA01. Next base: position 35,373 of record JANRJC010000048.1, read on the forward strand.
GATCTTCAGCACCGGCCGCGTCAGCCGGGCGTTTTCTACCTCTTCTGCCGCGAGGCGGAGTACCGGTTCGTAGAGATTGTGCCGGGGGTCGCGAATGGCAAACTGCGTCGTATGAACCCCTACGGCCAGTCCGCCGACACCCGCAGCGAGATAATAACGTGTCAGCCTTCGCTGGCGGTCTTCGTCCAGCCTGCGGTCTTCGGTGAGCACGAGCGGATGCGCCGGGATAACCGTTCCCTCCATCAGGAGGTGGTATTTTTCGGGAGAAATCATGGTCAGAAATTGCCTTTTCGTTGCTGGAAATGGGTGGGTTTGCCGAGTTCTTCGCCGCCGGCGAGTACCCAGTCTGCCGTCCATTCGATCATCTGGTGGAGGCTGATACGTGGATAACCAAACAGCCGGTGCGCCAGACTGGCATTGCTGAGCAATGCGGTGGGTTGGGGCACGCCCGTAAAAAAAGCTTCGCGGCTAAAATGTTCTTCAAATTTTTGTGCCAGCCAGCGCACCGATATCGTTTCCGGGCCGGTGACGTTGAGGATCATTGGCGGATCGTTGCAATAGCGGAGCGAGCGAATGGCCATTTCGTTGGCGTCGCCCTGCCAGATGACATTGACATGGCCCATGCTGAGGTCAATCGGTTTGCCGGTAAACACCGCCTTTGCCACATCCAGCAATACCCCGTAGCGCATATCTATGGCATAATTAAGCCGGAAAAAAAGCATAGCCGTATCATTTTTCTGGGAAAAATATTCGAAAATACGTTCCCGGCCCAGGCAGGACTGGGCATATTCACCGATGGGTTGAGGTTCGGTAGTTTCATCGGGGCCGCCATCCATAGCGGGGGTAAACGGATACACATTTCCCGTAGAAAACACCACAATATTGCTGTGTTTATACTTTTCGGCCACCCGTCCGGGTAGGAAACTATTCATCGCCCAGGTGAGCGGCTGATTGCCCGAGGAGCCAAACTTCATGCCCGCCATATAGATGACATTTTCCGCCAGCGGCAGCGCAGCCAGATCCGCTTCGCGGAGCAGGTCAGCGGAGATCGTCTCAATCCCCTGTTGGCGGAGCGAAGCAGGCAGCGAAACCTCCGAAAAACGGCTCACCGCCGTAATTTTCTGTTCGGAGCCAGCGGCAGCAATCGCGCGGCGGAGGAGCAAAACAAGACTAGGCCCCATTTTCCCCCCCGCCCCGAGGATGATAAAATCCCCCGGAATATGCGTTATATCCTCCAGCAGCGCCGGCGAGGGAAGAGAGAGTTGATTTTCAAGTTCAGCGAGTGTGAGCATACAGTTTGCAGTTGAAGGGGAAATATAGGGAAAAATGCCCACACCCACGCCAAGTTTCACCCGGCAACACAAACCCGGCTCGAGGCGAGATAGTAGTGATATATCTTTGCTGGATACTTGTAAATTTGGGGGGAATGGGGGATATTGGTTACGGAATTCTTTTGTAGCTTTCTGTTACAATACACGCTTCATTGATATTGTAAGAAAACGTAGATTAGTTTGTTTTGGTCAACGCTAATTTATTTGCTTGCTCTTTTCTTCTATTTTTTAATTACACAAAACCTATATTGGGAGAGTAAAATATGGCTAGGCTACCTCTTAAACCTTCAGTTGTAAAAAGACTTTTCGCACTTTCAGGGAATGAATGTGCGTATCCAGATTGTCGAGAGAATTTAGTCAATGCTAAAGGAATGGTCATTGGTGAAATTTGCCACATTGAGGCGGCAGAAAAGGGAGGTGAACGATTCAACGAAGAATCCAATGACGAATACAGGCGAAGTTTCGAAAATTTAATCTTGATGTGTGGAAAACACCATAAAGAGACAAATGATATAAATGAATATACCACGTCAAAACTTAAAAAGTTTAAAGCTGATCATGAAAACAAGTTTCTAAATAAACCCTATAATGCTTCCGATCAAATTGTTCAACAAGCAATTGAAAATTACATGAAACAGGAAAATAATAACAGCGGCTCTGGAACACAAATTAATAATCAGGCTCATACGCAACATATTGGGACACAAATAGGTTCTCAACACGTTCATAATTATGGAAGTGAAAAGGATAAACCATATGTAGATGGTGCAAGAGTGGTTATAGAGAATCTAAAAAAAATAGTTGATAGCAATAAAAAACAGGCAAGCCCACCAGATGTCGCTGTAATTGATTACCAAAACGAACTACAAGATAAAATTCCAAGACCAGTTGAGTTAATTCCAACAAGGCTTTTAAAGTTTCGTAAAGATAACGGCAGAATTAAGGCTGACGTAGAAAGCTATGAGAAAACATTCAACGTTATTCTTGATGAAAGTGAAGATGAAACTCAAAAATTACTTAGGTCTTTTCTGATTAAGAATGATCCTGAGAAAAATGACGAATTAAAAAAGGCTTTAATTCATAAGGGACAAAAAGATCCTGCAATTATTACATGTGATGGATTTTTGATAAATGGAAATAGGAGAAAAATGGCATTAGAAGAACTCTTTCAAGAGAGAAATCATGATCCAAGATATGAAATGATGCGGGTTGTCATCCTTCCAGAAGGTGCTACAGAATTAAATATTCAAAAAATTGAAAATAGATTACAGTTACAAAGTGAGGGAAAGTCAGAATACCAAGGATTGAATAGGGCATTAACAATTAGAGCTAATGAGAAAAAGAACTTCCCTCTTGAAGCGCAATTAAGAGACGATCCAAACTATCATGACCTTGATGCAAAAGAATTTAAAAAGGTTGTGGATGATTATCGAAAAAAGTACTTGCTGCCATTAGAACGTGTGGATAAGTATCTATCTACGTTTAATCGAGAAGGGCTTTATAATACAATATCTGAAGGTAGTGGTGACAAAGAAGGAAGATGGCAAGCATTCATTGACTATAGTAACTTCTATAACGGAACACTCAAAAATAAATCAAAACATGGCGAGTACAATCTAAAAGAAAACGAAGTTGGAAGAATTGAAAATGCTATTTTCAAAATAATACGTAAAAGAAGTTTAAACTCAAAAGAGTTAGAAAGTAGTATAGGAAAAGTTCATGACTTTGTAAGAAAGGCTCCAAAGTATATAAAGAACACAGAGGCTAAAAAATTTCTATTAAAGATAGCCGATGAAGTTAAGGAAGATATTCCCGATGATATGAAGTATGATAAAGAAGGAAAGAAATATGATGAAAGGGATATTGATGAAAAATGGGGAAATCATTTTAGGAAAGAAATACTTGGAAATTTAATTCAAGCGCATAAAATAGTGGTTAATCAACAAGTTCGCGATAAACCTTTAGAACTTTTAGAAGATGCTTTAAAAAAATTAAAGCATGATAATTTAAAGATTGACAATATGGACGTATCCTACTATAATAAAGCCATGGATTTGACAAAACAAATTGTTGCGGAATCCGAATCAATCTATAAAGCTATAGATAAAGCAAGAGATAAGTTCAAGAGAATGTCTAAAAAAAGAAAGTAATTGAAAGTTCTTATTGAAAATAGCACCATTATATTAAATGAAACTGAGGAATTAAAGAAGTATCAAATTTCTCAGTTGGAATATTATGGGTTTCATAAAAATAACAATGCGCTTCAAAAACAATCTGCAAGCCTCGAATCAGACATTCTGCAAGTAATTGGATATTTCAGGGAAGAAGAATTACTTGTGGAGTTTACCCCGGTTGTCGAGAAAATAATTGTTGAATCTGAACAAAGAAAAAGTGAACTTAATTTACTATTTAAAGTTGCAAAGGAAATTAAGGACGGAGCAATCGCATCACCCAGATTCACTGAATTCAAAAATTTTATTGAATCGTTGCCTAGAAAATTAAAACCACATCAAATTAAGGCTGCTTACCATCTGTACTCGTTAAAAAACGGTGCAAATTTTTCTGTGCCAGGTAGTGGCAAAACATCAGTCGTTTTATCTGTATATGAAAAATTAAAATCAGAAGAGAAATGTAATATTTTATTTGTTATCGGTCCTCCTTCTTGTTTTCAACCATGGAAACACGAATTTCTTGAAACCTTGGGAAGAAAAGTTAATTCGATCATTCTTTCTGGCGGCAGTAAAATTGACAGAAAGTCTGAATACTACAAATCAAAAGAGGATTCTTTTGAGCTATACCTCTGCACATTTCATACAGCATTAAATGACTATCAAGAGATAATAAAATTTCTTTCACAACCCGGAATTAATGCTTTTGTGATTGTGGATGAGGCCCATTACATGAAACAAATAGGTGGCTCGTGGGCAACCTCGCTACTAAATATTGGAAAATATGCCAATGCCAAGTGTATACTGACAGGGACCCCAATTCCTAAAAGTTATAGAGACGTTTTTAATCTTTTTGATTTTTTATGGGAAGAAGATTCACCGTTAGAAAACACAGACAAAATTCAAATTGAGCTTTTGGAAAAGAAAAAAAAGAATGAGGACGTAAAATCTATTCTTGAAAGTAAAATAGGGCCACTATTTTATAGAGTTAGAAAAAAGGATTTGGGATTAATACCACCTGTTATCCATCCTCCGATTGTAGTTAAAATGAATTCGAATGAGGAATCCATTTATAAATATGTAAATGCAAAAATTCTTGACCTTGCCCAAGAAGATTATTTTAAGAACGAAGTTGTTCTGAATAAGCTATGGAAGGGGAGAATAATGAGATTAAGGCAGGCTGTTTCTTATCCTAAACTACTTCTTACTTCAATTGATGATTACTCCGAAAAATTTATTGATGATTCCGATCTTAAAACAAAGATTCAACAATACGACCAACTTGAAATCCCTGGCAAATTAAAGGTATTGACAGGTATTGTATTGAAATTAAGGGAAGAAAATAAGAAAGTGCTTATTTGGTCCAATTTTATTGGAACACTCGAATTGATAAAATCACATTTTACCCTTTTGGGTGAGGGTTGTGAACTCATTTACGGCAAAACACCTATAAGGAAAGAGGATAGCATTGAAATAAGTGAAGAAAAAACACGTGAAGACATACGGGATGAATTTTTAGATACTTCTAGCGGGCTAAATATTTTAATTGCAAATCCTGCTGCCTGCGCTGAATCAATTTCGTTACACAAAACCTGTTTTCATGCTATTTACTATGATTTGTCTTATAACTGTGCTCAATACATTCAATCCTTAGATAGAATTCACAGAGTTGGCGGATCAGAGATTAATGAAGCTAATTATTATTTTCTACAATATGAAAACTCACTGGATCAGGATATAAAGAACAATTTAGAACTAAAGGCTCAGAAAATGTATGATGTAATAGAACAAGATTACACAATTTATGACCTTGACTTGTCTGATGATTCTTCGGACGATGATATTGCTGCTTATAAAAGACTATTTAAAACCAAATAACAAAGAACTTGATGATAGAAGTGGAACAAGCAAAAAAAAATAAAAAGATTAATGCACCCTTTGGGTATTTTGGATCAAAAAACAAAATAGCATTGCAGCTATCTGCTGACCTTCCGCCCCATAATTGTTGGGTTGAGGCGTTTTGTGGTTCGGCAGCCTTGACTTTACGAAAGACCCCAGCCCCTATTGAAGTAATCAATGATATTGATAATGAAATTGTGAATCTATTTGAGCAGCTCAGAGATAATCACGAAGCTTTGTGCAGTAAAATAGAACTTACACCATATGCAGAACAAGAGCTGATTAATGCTAGAATTAAAACTAACGGATTAAGCGATCTCGAAAGAGCCAGACGTTTTTTAGTGCAATCAATGATGGCAATTAACGGTGTTTTTGGAGAAGAACGTGGCGGATTTTCTTACTCTGATTCATATTCACGAAATGGACATGATGCGCGGGTTAATAGATGGAATAACTTACCGGAACGTTTAAAACTTGTTGTTTCAAGATTAAAAGATATTCGTATTGAAAATCGAGATGCAAGAAAACTTTTAACAAAATATTTAAATAGACCAGCTACATTAGTTTACCTTGACCCTCCGTATCTTGGGGATAGAACAAACGGATACTCTAAAGACGCAAATGATGAAGATTTTCACAAGGAACTTCTTGAGCTTTCTAACAAAGCTAAGTGTATGATATTTATTAGCGGTTATGAAAATGACTTATACAATTCAATTCTTTCAGAAAAGAGAGGTTGGGGCAAGAAAACAATTGAAACAATAACTAAGGATTCTAAAGGAAAAAGTCATAATCGAACAGAAGTTGTTTGGATGAATACATATTTTCAAAAAGCGGTAGCAGCAGGAAAAGTTCCTATTGATTTAACAGAAAAAGAAAAGAAACAAGGGAAAGTCAATCCTGTACGAAAATGAAATAAATGAGCCTCCCTCCAACCCGATTCTAAGAGCCTGCTAGGATTTTAAAAATCGCGATAAGGTCATTATGTTGAGTTTGTAAACAAAAATCAGAATGACAACTCAAACTAACTTAACTGATTTATATTCAATGGCTTGATCATTTTTGAATGGAAAAGGAAGTGGATACTGGCTATTAGAAGTGTGATAAATGACATTTGGTATTTGATACATACGGGTTGCCTATGGCATGCCACAAACAAAGTGAATGACGATGAAAAAATTTGATCTTAACATTGAAAAAATTCTCGAAAACTGGGAGGTTCATCATGCGATTAGAGAGCTTATTGCAAATGCTCTTGACGAACAACTTTTAACTAAAACCAAAGAAGTTGAAATTTTTAAAAAAGGGAATTCTTGGATTATTCGAGACTTTGGTCGAGGACTACAATACACACACCTGACACAAAACGAAAATCAAGAGAAGCTAAAGAGTTCGAGTGCAATTGGAAAATTTGGAATTGGACTTAAAGATGCTTTGGCAACTTTTGACAGAAAAGGAATTTCTGTAACTGCTCATTCCCGACACAGTCAAATCACCATTTCAAAATCAGAAAAAGAAGGTTTTAAAGATATTATCACTTTACATGCGATCATTGAAGACCCGAAGGATAAAAATTTCGTTGGGACTGAATTTGTTTTGTATGGAGTAACAGATAAAGATATTGAAGCAGCTAAAAACCTATTTTTGAAGTTTTCTGGAGAGAAGGTCATAGATGACACTAAGAAAGGACAAGTAGTTGAGAAAAAAAATAAATTTGGAAATATTTATATTAATGGTGTAAAGGTAGCTGAAGAAGCGAATTTTTTATTTAGCTACAATATAACAGTATTAAACGCTTCAATTAAGAAAGCCCTAAATCGTGAAAGGACTAATGTTGGGCGAAGTGCTTACACAGATTCAGTCAAAAAAATACTTTTGGCTTCACATTCAAAAGAAGTTGCTGAAAGTCTTGCAAAAGATTTGATGAATATAACTAAAGGAACTGCTCGGGATGAACTAGCTTGGATTGACGTTCAAGAACACTCTGTGAAAATTCTAAATCAACAAGGCAAGTATCTTTTTATTACTTCACATGAAGCAATGCAACACCCTGATATGATTGACCAAGCACGAAATAGTGGACACAAAGTAATAACTATTCCTGAAAACTTAAAGTATAAAATACAAGGGTTAACAGATTTATCAGGAAATCCAATTATTGACATTGGTCAATTTGTTTCTAATTACAATGATAGTTTCGATTTCAATTTTATAGATGCCGATAAACTCACTCAAAAAGAACAAGCGGTTTATAACTTAACGCCAAAAATCATTGAAATTTTTGGTGGTCAACCAAAAAAAGTTAGATCAATCAAAATCTCAACAACAATGAGAAAGGACTTTTTCGAAAAAGTTGAAACGCTTGGATGTTGGGACGAAAGAACAAGTTCCATAGTGCTTTCTCTTAAGACATTAAAATCACTGCAAGAATATTCAGGGACTTTAATTCACGAACTTATTCACGCAAAGACTGGCTATGATGATGTAACAAGAGCATTTGAGTCTGAGTTGACAGAAACAATTGGGAAATTATGTGGAAACTTATTGGCAAAGTAAGAAGTCAGGAATATAACCTTCGCTCGGCTCATGGGAAGAGGACACCCCCACAGCTCCATCGGCTATAAAACCCCCGATGAAGTCGAAGAACTTTTAAAGCAAAATTTCTACTTTAGACCTGTTGCGGCTTAGGGGAAGAGGACATCCCGATTGCGGGATTTTCGGCTCTTGGTTCACCGTTTTTGTGGAAATTCTATTACCTTTGATCACGTAGTGAGGTGCAATTTTTCGGGGACAAACCGCAACTGCGCTCAATTAAAGAACTAAAAAATGGCTTCTGACCAAAACTTTGTAGATTTTGTAGTTGGACAAATCCAAAATGCGGGAGAAATAACTGCAAAAAAGATGTTTGGAGAGTACGGAATTTACTCAGATGATAAAATATTCGGTCTTATCTGTGATAACAAACTGTTCGTTAAGCCTACAAAATCGGGTCTGGAATTTATTGGAAACGTCACAGAAGCACCACCCTATCCAGGCGCAAAATCAAGCTTCTTAATTGAAGACAAAATTGAAGATAAAGAGTGGTTGAGTGAATTGGTAAGAATTTCGCTTAAAGAATTACCTGATCCAAAGCCTAAAAAAAAGAAGAAATAAAAAAGTCCGCCCCCAACCACTAATCTTTCACCCGGCGCCCAACCTAAAAACGCTGTTGTTGCCTTCGACGCAAGCGGGCGCAAACCAAAATATCGGTGTGATCGGTGATTTGCGCCCGTTTTTACGCCTTGCTTTTAATTTTTTCGTATCTTTGTTGTAGAAACAAAACCAAAGAATACGATGCTTGGTAACTTAGACAACGAAGTAATTTTCAAAAAAGCCTTTACGAACGAGTTGGTTTTCAAAACTTTCGTAAAGGACGTTTTGGGCATTGACTTTGAAATGGGAAAAATCGAAACCGAAAAGAAATTTAACCCCAAAATCGGCTTTGTTGATTTTGAATTAGACATTTATGCCGAAAGTGCGGATAAAAGAGTGTGCATAGAAATTCAACGGGTAGAGTACGATCATCATTTTAATCGTTTTTTGCATTACTTCTTAATGCTCATTTCCGAGCAACAAAGAAGTGCGAAAGAGTACAACATAGACCAAACGGTTTATATGATTGTTGTGCTGACCGCCCCTTACACAATTAGTGAAAAAAACGGCAAGCCTATTTTGGACGAAGTTTTGTTGATGAACCTTAATCCTCAAACGCTCAAAGGCGAGGTAAGAGATTTGTATGGACATCAGTTAGTTTGTTTAAACCCCAACCACCCCGATGAAGACACGCCACAACAAATCCGGGATTGGTTAGACTTAATTTATCAATCTATTCACAGCCCCGAAAGACCTGTTTTAAATATGCAGAACGAGGGCATCAGAAAGGCTATGGAATTGATAAGTTTTGACAATCTTAGCCCCGAAGAACGAACAAACGCAAAAAACAAAGAGGCTGCAAGGGTAACCGTTGCTAAAATTGAAAATCGTAGAAACTACGAAATTGCAAAAAATATGCTCGTTGAGAATGAACCTGTTGAGAAAATTGCAAAATATACAGGTTTAACCGTTGAACAGATAGAGCAACTGCGAAGTACGAAAGAGTAAAAACAGCCCCCAACAACTAAGTTTTCGTGCAGCGCGTAGCGCCCAACCTAAAACGCTGTCGTTGCCTTCGACGCACGCTTAGGCCAGGCTCCACCTTTGGTAGTTTTGAGCGCCAGGGGGATTGGGGAGAGTGGAGTTATGATCCCCCGCTTAAATCAAAAAAAATCAATCCAACAAACAAAGTCGCCGGGATTGAGCCTGCCTAAAAGTGTTGCTTTCGCCGCCAAGGCGGGCAACCCTTGTAAATCCAAGTAAAAGACGGGATATTCCCTAAAACCTCTTATCTTTGTGGAAAGATTATTCCTAATGGCCAAGAAGCACATCCGTTTCGACTGGGCAGCGAAAAAAATGCTGCGGGACAAGAAGAACTTCGGTATCCTTGAAGGGTTTCTTTCGGAACTTTTGGGCGAGGATGTGAAAATTGAAGGGCTTTTGGAGAGCGAGAGCAACCAAGAGGAGGAAGATGACAAGTTCAACCGGGTGGACTTGTACGCCGAAAACTCGAAAGGCGAACATATTATCATCGAAATCCAGAACACGAGGGAGTTGGACTACCTCATGCGGATGCTGTTTGCCACGTCAAAAGCGATCACGGAGTACCTGCCCGTCGGCGCAAAGTACGGCGAGATAAAAAAGGTCATTGCTGTCAGCATCGTGTATTTTGACTTGGGCAAGGGGGAAGATTACGTTTACGTGGGGCAGACAAAATTCAAAGGCTTGCACACAAAAACCGAACTACAATTGACAACTACCCAGAAAAAGTTGCTGGGTAAGCCGACCGTCCACCAGGCTTATCCGGAATATTATTTGATCCGCACCACCAAATTCAACGACATCGTGAACGATACGCTGGACGAGTGGATTTACTTTTTCAAAAACAGCGAGGTTTTGGATGAGTTTCGGGCAAAAGGGATGCAGGAAGTTCGGGAGAAATTGAATGTGATGAACCTTCCCGAACCGGAAAGGAAGAAATACGATAAGTTTTTAGAAAGTCTTCACGACGAAGCGAGTTATGCCGAAACGATGAAGATTGAAGCGGAAGAGGCGGCAGCAAAAGCAGCGGCAATAGCGGCAAAAAAAGTGGAAGATGAGTTTCGGGACGACGAGAAGAAGGGTATCGCCCTGAATCTGATAAAAATGAACTTCCCCGACGACCAGATTGCTCAAGCAACAGGATTAAGTTTGGAAGAAGTGAAAAAACTTCGAAAGGGCGGGTAAAATCACATTGAATAACACCTCCCAACCCACCGCCATCAAGGCGCACAGCCCCTTGTAAATCCGGGAAAAAAACAGGATATTCGTAAGAGGTTATTATCTTTGATCACGTAGTGAGGTGCAATATTTCGGGGACAAATCGCAACTGCGCCCCGGACCAAGTGTATATACCGTAAGGGCTTCAGTAGGTATTCAAGCGTTGTAGCCCGGTATCCGCCCAAGCAACCGCATCTTGTCGCCAGGCATGATCGCGTAGTAGCTTGTGTGGATGAAAACTAACAAAAAAACGCGAAGCGAATGGCTCGCGCTAGTTGAGAACTGGAAGCAGAGCGGACAGAGTCAGCGGGC